>NZ_JAPEPM010000006.1:0-319762 GCF_026340105.1 Streptomyces sp. NBC_01433
CCCGGCAACATGACGCGCCGTCACTTCGCGACGGAATGTTGTTGCGTTGCTCCGCAACGCCGAGGAGAACGGTGGGCCGGAGTTCGTTACTCTCGATGGGTCTCTGTCGGCCGGCGGCGGGTCTCGGTTTCGGGGTCCGGGGTGCTGGCCGGTTTGGTCTGTGTGCCTCTGACGTGTGTTTTCGCTGGTCAGTGGCTGGCGTTGTTGTTCTCGGTGGGCCCCGCGTCGCCCTCCGGGCTCCTTGGTCCCGCTCTGTTGTGGTTACAGTATGGCAGCAACAAGAGTGGGTCCGCAACTTGCCGGGCGCCGATGCTTTCTGACGGTCCATCATAAACACACAATGCGGCGGATCACAAGTGGTCTACACCAAATTACTTACCGATGGGTTCGGATGGCACCTGAAAATACATTTCCAGACCCACGGCGAAGGAATCTGACGGGCATTCACGAAAAGCCAGCAATAAGCCGCAGTACGGCATCACTTATTCACCGTCATAACCCGTAACAGAAAGCGTAACGGATCGGGCCCGAAATGTGTTACGTAACGTCCCTCGAATTCGACACGTAACACCGGGCCAAAGCTGCGGAATTCACCTCCGCGCGCACCGCGGCCGAATTCCGGCCCGACGAACCACACCCGGCCCAGGACACGCACCGGACACCGAACGGACCCGAACACCCCACCACCCCCGCACGGCAGCAACCGCACCGCACCCCGGGCTCCGGCGGCAGCTCCAGCACCAGCGGACCACGCGGCGCGCACGACGGCCAGGACCGACAGCCGAGCGCAGGCCGCGCAGCAGCACACCAGCCCGGACAGCGCGGAGCAGCACGAGCAGGCACGGCCCCGGCGGCCGCCGGCCCGGCAGAGCGCGGCCGGGCCGGCGGGAAGCGACCTCGGGCGAGCAGCACCGCACGACCAGCAGCCGCCAACGGCCCGGCACCGAACCGGCCAACCGGCCGACGGCGTCCCGGCCCTCACGCTCCAGGGGGCGGCCACCATCCGGCACCACAGCCCGCAAGCAGACCCCCAACGCGACCCCAGCACCACCAGCACCACACCCTCGACAAGCCCCAGACCCCAGCGGGCGCCGGGCGTCCGGAACCGGCGGTCGTCGTCGAGCCCACCAGTGTTCGGTGATGTTCGGTAAACGCCACCGAACATCACCGAACACCAGCAGGCACCAGCAGGCACCAGGACAACAGCCCAACACCACGCCACGCCGGCCGGCGGCGCGGCGGAGGGGCGCGGCGCGGCGGGGCGGGGCGGCACGGGAGCGGGGCGGGCGCGGCGGGGCGGAGCAGCGGCAGGCACCGGGAGCAGGCGGGCAGCCAGCGGCAGGCACCAGGGGCGGGCCCCGGGAGCGAGACGGGCGCACGGCGGAGGGGCGGAAGCACGGGAGCGGGGCGGGCAGGGAGTGGCGGCGGTGGCGGGCGGGGAGCGGGGCCGGTGAGACGGCGGCGGAGCCGCGCGGAGGGGCGGAGGCGGAGCAGCGGAAGCCGCGGACGGGGCGGAAGCACGGGGCGACGCGGGCGGAGCGGCGGCAGCCGCAGGGCCCGCCGGCGGCCAGCGGGAGGCCGCCCAGGAACGCACCGCCGGTTCTTCCGCCAGGCGGAGGCTGACCAACCCGACTGGTGCCTGCCCCGCGCGGGCTTCGACGCCGTGTTGCCCGAAGGGCAGGCCGTCGCCGACGCCATCGACCGTGCCGCTCCCGACTGCCTGGTCAGCCTTCACAATAGCGACAGCGGGGGCACGTTCTGCCTGTCCGCCGCGCCTCATCCGGCGCTCGTGCCGATCCTGGAGCGGGCCTCCGCCCGCCACGGGCTGCTGGTGGAGGCCGAGCCGTCGGACGCGATCGAGTGGGCCTCGCCCGGCCCCGGCGTCTACGTTCTCCCGCCCGCCGAGCAGATGTCCCCCGCCCCGGACAGCGGGCGGCGGCCGTTCGGCGCCAGCAGCGTGCACCACGCCCACGCGCGCGGGGCCGCCCTCGCCTTCGCGACCGAGACGCCGATGTGGACCAGCCGTCCCCACGACTTCCCGGCGGAAGACGCCGCCCGCCATCTCGAGGACACGGCGGCCGTCCTCGCGCCGGCCGCCGCGCTCTTGACGCCCCGCGCGGACGACCCCTTCCTGCCCGCCATCACCGACAGACTCGGCATCCACGCCCTGATGGCCGCTGCCTACCGGCGCAACCCGCAGGCGGGAGCCGGCCAGGACCTCGCGCACCTCGGCCCGCTGCGCACCGCCGGCATGGTTCTGCGCGCCCTGGACGCAGAACTCGCCCTCGGCGCCGACGCCGCCAGGACCTCGGCGCGGGCCGGCGTCGAAGCCCACTTCGCACGGTGGCTCGTCACCGCAGAGCAGGCGCTGCGGCCGGAGCCGATTCCCCTGACCTGTACGGCCGGGTTCCAGCTCGACATGCTCCTCTCGGCGGCCGACCTGGTGGCCGCCTGATCAACCGGCGAGAGGCAGGTGCTAAGAAGTCATCTCATTTGGCGAGTCGGCGGTAGCAGATGAGGGTGCAGGCGATGCTGGTGAAGGCGAGGAAGTGGTCGGCCTTGCGTTCGTAGCGGCGGTGGAGTCGTCGGCAGCCGGCGAGCCAGGACATGGTGCGTTCGATAGTCCAGCGGTGTCGCCCGAGTCGCTGTGAGGTCTCGATGCCTTTGCGCGCGATGCGGTGCCGGATTCCGCGTCGGGACAGCCATTGCCGCAGGTGGCGGTAGTCGTATCCCTTGTCGGCGTGGAGCTTGCCGGGCCTGCGCCGACGGGGGCCCCGGCGGGAGCGGATGGGTGGTATGCCCTTCACGAGCGGGACCAGGGCCTGGCTGTCGTGGACGTTGGCGCCGGATACTGCGATAGATATGGGCAAACCGGTCCGCTCGGTGATCAGGTGGATCTTCGACCCGTACTTGCCCCGGTCAACAGGATTCGGACCTGTCAGGTCCCCCTTTTCAGGGCCCGCATGTTCACCGAGTCGATCGCGCACCTCGACCAGTCCAGCTCGCCGCGGCACCCGAGTTCGTCGAGGACCAGGCGGTGCAGCTTGGCCCAGACCCGTGCCTTCGTCCACTCGGTGAATCTGCGGTGGGCTGTCGCACCGGACGGACCGAACGACGCCGTGGGCAACTGCTGCCACGTGCAGCCTGACGCGGCCACGAACACGATCGCCGCCAGGACCTCCCGATCACCGTGACGACGCCGACCGCCACCTTGCGGCCGCGACGGCGCCTCCGGCACCACCCGCTGGAACAACTCCCACAACTCGTCCGGCACCAGCCGCTCAACGATTCCCGCCATGGCCAGCAGCCTACCTAGCCAATTGAGATGACTTCTAAGCCAGGGGCGGGACGGAAGTCGGCCGAGGCGCGAGGTCCGGCACCGGGAGCAGCCGGCGGCCTATACCATCCCGGATTCCGCCGCGCGAGGGGGCCGTGTCCTGGGGACGCCCCCGGCGTTGTACAAGCGTGGACGTGAGGTCGGCGCCCATTATGTCCGCGCCGCCCTGCGCCTTGAGGAGATGGAGTTGCCGATGGTCCTCATGAAGGTGGGCAAACCGCGCAGGCCGCGCCCGGAGTCACGCACGGAGCCGCCGTACATCGCGCTCAGCCTCGACGGGCCGGCTCTGGCACTGGCGTGGGACGAAAACGCTGACCAAACCCTTGCTAAGCACGGTGACAATCTGGTCATCGTGGCACCCGTCCAGGAGCAGGCGGCAACCCGGACGAGGACATCGTCCGCTACCGGGCCTTCATCCGCTCCATGGGACTGGAGCCGGTCATCTGAGTGGGGCCTTCCTACATCGTCCGGAAGTAAGGGCTCGTAAAGAATCAACACGTTGCTTCACGGCCTCCCTGTCGTTGGTGTGGTATGCGCATATCGAGCGAGGTTCGTGACCAACTTGCCCTGAGATTCGGAGTGTTGTTCCTCATCTGAATGAGCGGCAGCAGCGGCTGGCGCTGGCCGCCGAGGCCCGGCTGCTGGGGCACGGCGGGGTCCGGGCCGTCGCGCGTGCCGCAGGGGTGAGCGAGACGACGGTGCGGAAGGGTGTCTTTGAGTTGGAGGGCGGTGAGGACCCACTGCCCGATGGCCGGGTCCGCCGGGACGGCGGCGGTCGCAAGAGCGCCGAGAAGCTTGACCGGCTGCTCGTTCCGGCGTTGCTGGCGCTGGTCGAGCCGGATGAGCGGGGCGATCCGATGTCGCCGCTGCGGTGGACGACCAAGTCGCTGCGGTCTCTGGCCGGGGAGCTGACGCGGCAGGGCCATGCCGCGTCAGCGCCGACCGTGGGCAGGCTGCTGCGGGAGAACGGTTTCAGTCTGCAGGCCAATGCGAAGACCCTTGAGGGCGCTCAGCACTCCGACCGGGACGCGCAGTTCCGGTACATCAACGACCAGGTCAAGGACCATCAGGCGGAGGGTGAGCCGGTGGTCAGTGTGGACACGAAGAAGAAGGAAGTCGTCGGGGAGTTCAAGAATGCGGGACGTCAGTGGCGGCCGGCCGGTGAACCCGTGCGGGTTGACGTCCATGACTTCCCCGGCGATGCACTGGGCAAGGCCCTGCCTTATGGCATCTACGATCTGGCGGCGGACACCGGCTGGGTGAATGTCGGTACGGATCACGACACCGCAGCCTTCGCGGTCGAATCGATCGGCCGTTGGTGGAACGGGCAAGGGCGCCTCGACTACCCGCAGGCCAGACGTCTGCTGATCACTGCCGATGCCGGCGGCTCCAACGGCTACCGCACCCGGGCCTTCAAGACCGAGCTGGCCGCGTTCGCCGCCCGGACCGGCCTGGCCGTCACGGTCTGTCACATGCCGCCGGGCACATCGAAGTGGAACAAGGTGGAGCATCGGCTGTTCTCCGCGATCACCATGAACTGGCGCGGCAGACCGCTGAACAGCCACGAGGTCGTCGTGCAGTCCATCGCCGCGACCACCACCCGCACCGGTCTCACCGTCCACGCCGAACTCGACACCGGCACCTATCCCACCGGTGTGAAGGTCAGCGATGCGGAGCTGAACGCGGTGCCGGTCACCGGGCATGCCTTCCACGGCGAATGGAACTACACCGTGCACCCCCACCCCGCCAGCCCGCCAGGCCACACCAGGCCGCCGACGCCCGGGCCGGCGGCAGTCTTCGACCGCGGTGCCCTGTCACATCCCGTGCTGACCGGTATGACCTGCACCGCACTGACCGAGCTGACCGAGACCCTGACCCCCGGCTGGCAGGCGCTGCAGAAACAGGACCCGGCCACCCGACGCGACGGCGGCACCCGGCGCCGGGCCGCGGGCGGCGGCCGCAAAGCCAAACTCGACCTGACCGACCGGGTCCTGGCCACCGTGCTGCAACAAAACCTCGCTCTGCCACCCACCGTGCTGGCCCACCTCTTCGCCGTCAGCAAGGACACCATCCGCCACGCCACCAGCGAGATCCGACGACTGATGGACCAGCACGCGCACACATCCCAGCCCCCAGCAGCACACCTCAGCACCCTGGCAGGACTCCTCGTCCACGCCACCGCACACGGCGCGGCCCTCACGACAGAGACCAAACCAACGTGTTGATTCTTTACGAGCCCTAAGTAGTCGCAACAGCAGGCAAGTTGATGGTCCGCGGCCTACGATCGCGTCATGACGATCGCTCTGGAGGCCGCCCCCACCACGCTGCGGTTCCTGTCCCTGGAGATCACCGGCCGCTGCCAGCTCACCTGTCCGACCCTCTGCTACGCCAAGTCCGGGCCGACGCAGAACCACGGCAGCATGACCGAGGACGACTGGAACCGGACCATCGACGAAGCCGCCAGCCTCGGCACCGAGGAGATCCAACTGATCGGCGGGGAGCCCACCCTGCACCCGGCCTTTGCCCGGATGCTGCAGCGGGCGGTCAACGCCGGTCTCCGCGTGCGGGTCTACAGCAACCTGCTGCGGATCCGCGACGAGCACTGGCAACTGCTCGAGCACCCCAACGTGCGGCTGGCGACGACGTACCACAGCACTGTCCCGGCCGAGCACGACGCAGTCACCGGCCGGGACGGCTCGCACAAGGCGACGCGCGGCAACATCGTCGAGGCCGTACGGCGCGGCATCCGGCTGAAGGTCGCCGTCCTCGACGGAGGCGATCACGAGCGCGCCGAGCGGGCCCGCGCCGAGATGCAGGCCCTCGGCGTCCACGAAGTGCACGTCAGCGAGGTGCGGGCCGTCGGCAACGCCGCAGGCGCCGCGCTGCCCTCGACCTCGTCGCTGTGCGGGCGGTGCGGGGACCAGAAGGCGGCCGTCCTCCCGAACGGGAGCGTGTCGGTGTGCGAGATGGGGAGGTTCCTGACCGCGGGCAGCGTCAAGGACACGAGTCTGGCGTCGGTGCTGGCGAGTGACCGGTGGGCCGAGGTGACCGCGAGCATTCCGCGCCGTGCCGGCGCGGCGCTCTGCCCTCCCGATTGCGCGCCGAACGACGACAGCTCGTGCGGACCGGACAACTCCGGTCCCTGCGGGCCGGCCGACGACGACGGCTGACACGGACAGGCGAGCGGACGCCGAAGGGACTGTAGGGACGTGGATCTGGAATGGGAGCCTCACGCGCGCCGTCTTGCCGACGGGCATCTGCGGCCGGAGTCGCCGTGGTGGGGGCCGATCGCCTCCACCCCCCGGCACCTGTTCGTGCCGAACTGGTGGGAGCGGGACACCCACGGGCGGGCGGCCCGCAACGGCCCCGACGACCCCGAAGCCTGGCTCAAGGCCGCCTACCGCAATCAGACCCTCGTGACCCGGATCGGCACCGACCATGCCGATCACGTCGAGCCAGGCACCGTGGTGCCGTACGGCAGGTGGCCGACCTCGTCCTCGACTCTGCCCACCCTGATCGCCACCATGTACCGGCACGCGATGCTCGGTGACCGCTCCCGCACCCTGGTGACCACCGGCACCGGGTACGGCACAGCTCTGGCCTGCCGGCGCCTGGGCGACGACTTCGTGATGAGTGTGGACATCGACCCCTACCTGGTGGAAGCCGCAGCCGACCGGCTGGCCAGCATCGGCCTGCACCCGCGCACCGCCGTCTGCGACATCACCCAGACGCTGCCCGGCGACGTCGACCGCATCGTGTCCACCGTCTCCGTCCGACCCGTCCCCCCATCGTGGCTGACCGCGCTGCGCCCCGGCGGCCGGCTGGTCACCACCATCACCGGTACTGCGATGATCCTCGTCGCGGACAAGACGCCGGATGGCGGCGCTCGCGGCTTCATCGCCTCCGACCAGGCCACGTTCATGCGCACCCGCCACGGCAACGACTACGACGACGCCTCACCGGCCGCCGAGGTGTGGCAGGCCGCGGACGAGGTCGGGGGGACGTCCGTCAGCCGCTACCCGCTCACCTACGTCCCGGACTCCTGGGCCGTGCACGCCACCCTGGAGCTGGAGGCGCCCGGCATCGAGCACCGCACTGAGCAGCACGAGAGCGGCGGGCGCACCGTGTGGATGGCCCACCCGGACGGCTCTTGGGCCCGCGCCAGCACTCAGAAGTTCCGTGATCTGCCGACCGTCCACCAAGGCGGCCCCCGCCGCCTGTGGGATCTGCTGACCGATGTCCTCGACCGCCTCATCATCGGCGGGGAGCTGCCCGTGAACGGAGCCCGCGTCACCATCACACCGGACGGAGAGACCACGCTCTCCCGCGGCCGGTGGGCAGTCACGCTGTAGGTACTTGGCTGGCCAGGCATCCTCACGCCCGCGGCCTTGCTGTCCCCTTTCTTGACCGATAGGAGTCCCCCGGCGATGACCCAGCAGGCACCCACGTCCCGGACCGGGCTGGCCGCCACCGCGTTCGGGGTTCCCCCCAACCAGGAGAAGCTGGTCGGCGCGGTGTGCGTGTTCCGCAGCCGCCCAGCACCCGGTCCCGGCCTCGCGGCGCAGCTAGTGGCCCGGGCGTTCACCGCACTGGACCAGGTCCCGCTCGATGTCCGCCTCTACGTCCATGACCTCCAGGACACGGCCGAGAAGTGGCCGGCCCTGCCGATCACGCTGCCGCCGACACCGTGGCAGGCCGCCACCCTCGTCGACGACCTGGCAGCGCTGGTTACGGCCCTGTCGGCGGCCGAACTGCGCGAGGCCGCCGAAGGCTTGGCCCTCACCCGCGGCGAAGTCGCCCTGGCCTACGACAAACCCGTCCTCGCCCGGGACTGGGCGGACGACGATGAGCCACTACCCGATGCCGCGACACCGCCACGAGGCCGCCGCGCCCGGGAAGCCGAACTGCTCCAGGTGTTCGACCACGTGGACCCGCACGACTGGACCCCCGAGCAGAACGGCGCCGTCCGCAAGGCCCTCCTGATCCGCCTGGCCGGCCTCGGAGACGCCCTGCTGCGCGTCTCCGCGCTCCCGCCCGCCTCCCTGGACTGGCAGACCGACGGCGAACGGCTCACCGCACGGGTGCCCGTACCCGGCGCACCCCAGCCCCTGGAAGCCCAGGTAGCCGCTGAATCCGTCGAGCCACACCCCTTCACCTCGTGGGACGACCCGATGTGGGGCTCCACCGGTGCGGCCGCGTCCCGCGAGTGCTGGCGGTGGAGCGTGGGCTGGCGTTCCGCCGGCGGCGCGTTCCACACCGACGCCCGAAGCAGCGAGGCGAGCCCGGCCGCGGCGCGGTTCGGCGCGGAGCAGACCCTCGCCGCCTACGCGGCGCAGGCACCGACCGTGCGCCAACAACTGCGCTACCGCCTGCTGGTGCCGCGGCAACCCGACACGCTCGCCATGAGCGACCCCGCCGTCCTGGTGCTGGGACTGCGCTCGCTGCTGGAGGCGGTATGCGACGAGTACCGGTCCGAGGCGAACCATCCGGAACCCGGAGCCGGGTGGCGGGTCCTGCCGCACCAGGACGAGAACCAGGAACACGGACTCGTCGCAATCCTCCTCGACGACTGCTCCCTTCCCTGCCCCGAGCTCGGCGATCCGGCCAACGACGCTGACCCGGCCAGCACCGCGTTCGAGGACTTCCTGCGCTCCCACGCCGTCCTCCTCACCCCGCCCGCCCGCGCCTACCTGGCCGGGCTCTCCTCGGCCGGGCCCGGCGAACTTTCGCTACGTCGGCGACACGAGGCGGCGATACGCGCGGTGTTCGCCGTGGGCGGCGAAGCGGCCGACCTGCTGGCCGCCGACACCGGTCCCCTGCCCGACGGCATGGCCTGGATCGACCTCCTGGACGCCGCGGCGCTGGAGGAGTTCCTCGCCGCCACGGAGCCCGATCAGCCCCGGTGACTGCCCGGGCCGGTCGAGACCGGCGCGGCCGCCATAGCCGCGAGCTCCACGGCCACGCCGTTGCGGCGCAAGTACTGGCCCATGGTCTGGTCGGTGCTCCACTGGGTGAGCACCTTGCCGTCCCAGCCGTAGGCGCGGCAGTCGCCGATCCAGTGGACCGTGGTGGGCTGGCCCGGCTCCATGCGGGCGTAGACGGCAGAGGCGTGCGGCGGGACGTCGTAGGCGTGGGCCATCTGTCCGGCGGTGGTCAGCGCGGCCAGACCGCCCATGGTCATGCCGATGTGGGTGATCACCGGCGGCGTGACCCGGGCGTAGCGGACGACGGTTTCGTCGTGGCCCGCCCCGTCGACGACGGCGGCGCACACCCGGCGTCCGCGCCGCTGGACGTCGTACCCGTCAGCACACGGGGGCTCGGTGCCCGGCCGCCGTGCTATCCCCACCGTGATCGTCTGCGCGTCCGTCGCGCGGTCGGTCCTCGTCTCGGCCATCGCCTTCTCCTTCGTGTCGGTCGACCGGGCCTGACCGGCCCGCCCTCTATCCGGGCAGGAGAAGAACTGCGGCAAAGAGTCCACAAGGATGGGAATTTGAGGCTGCTGGGGCAGCAGTGGCGAACGGGCGCGGCGGAAGGAGACGGCGTTGCCTGTACCCGGGTGGATCGTCACCTGGTTCGACACGGGCAGTGCGGACACGACGGGGGCCGGTCACTCGCTCTGGGACCGCGCACCAGGTCCGCGAAGTCAGCCGCTGGTCGATGGTCACCGGGCCCGATGGCCTGAAGGAGGAGCGGCCGGCCGACCCGGCCGCCACGCCGGTTCTCCCGCTGCCGCCCGAGGTCGAGGCCAAGCGCAAGGCTGCCGCAGAGGCCCGCCGCTGACGGGCGCCCCCGGGGGTGTAGGCCGTCACCGCACGCGGTGCGATCGTTGCCCTGTATCGTCGTGGCGGCGTACTTCGCGGGTGCGCGCCGCGGCCGGGCCCACCTCTGGTCGAGGGTGAATCGAGCGGCCGCTCGGATGCGAATGTGACTGGTCGTACCGGTTTGTCCTTGACGCCTCGTACGCTCCCTGGCGGCTGCTGTGGTGGGACGGCATCGCGAGGGATGTGCAGGAGTTCGTCATGGCACCGAAGAAGAAGACCAACCTCAGCCACCAGCAGCAGATCGCCCGGGCGTTGAACCGGGCCTGCGGGTGCGGCTACCAGGAGGCGCTGCGGCGGGTCGCCGAGGCGGCGCGCAAGGGCTTGCTTCCTGCGGGCTTGGACAAGGCCGGCCGGGAGCAGGCCGTGGAGATCCTCCTCGCTGCCGACGCCTCCCTGCTGGAGACGCCCGTCGAGCCCGTGCCCTTGTCGGAATTTGCCCCCTGGGCCGAGCGTGCCCTGGCCGTGCTCGGCCGGTTCACCGCCCTGTTCGTCGCCGACCTGGTCGCCCAGAACGAGGACGCCGACGAGCGCGCCGAGTTCGCGGCGTACTGCGAGGCGGCGGAGAGCGAGGACCTCGCGGCGGCATGGCTCTACCTGGGCGCCGGATGCATCGCGTCCTTCAACCAGGGCCGGGGCCTTGAGACCCACGGGGAGTGGCGGACTTCGCTGGACCAGCTTGAGCAGCAGATCCAGGAGAACTGGCGGGGCTTGGTGGGAGCGGTCGACTTCACCGACGGGTTCACCACCGCCGAGGAGGTCTTCCAGCGGGATGTGTGGGACCTGCCCACCATGACGATTCTGGCCGGGTTTCCGGAGTCGTCGTTGCCCGCGACGCTGCGGGCATGGGCCAGGGCCTGTGGCAGTGTGGCCGTGGGGGACGCGGGACGTGCGCTGGTCGCCTTCGACCGAGCCCGTGAGCACCGGTTCGCGTCCGACCTCGCGCAGATCCAGGTCTCCATGATGCTGCGGGCCCTCACGTCGAGCTACACGCTGCCGGAGCTGGTCGAGTTCTCCGCCCAGTTCGCTGACGCCCTGGCCCGCCACCACATCGCCGCCGCCGGCGGTGGCCCGGATGCTGACGCTTCGGGCACGGCTCCCTCCCCCTCCGCTGCCGGACAGGAGGGCTGAGACGTGGCACAGTCCCTTCCTGCCATCTCCGCTAAGGGCCTTGAGATCCTGGGCGTGGAGCTGCCCGCGCTCGCCGCTATCCGAGTCGCCCTGACCGGCGGTGGCGGCGGGAAGTATCACGTCCCCCACTCCGACCTGCGGCGCTACTCCTACGGCGGCTGCCGCTACGCCCGGCCCGCGGCGGACGCCGCCACCTACCCACTGTTCGAGGTGTTCGGCGAGATCTGCAAGAAGTGCGCTGTCTCCCTTCCGGACGCGCCGGACGCCTTGTGGCGGGCCGCCGCGTTCACCACCGAGCAGGCGGTGGCTCTCCAGCGCGCCCGCGCGGACCGGACGGTGCGCACCTGGCTCGGCTACGCCCGCTACGCGGCGCAGCCCCAGCCCGGGCAGGAGGAGCAGTTCGAAGCCTGGCTCAAGCGGGCCCGCAGGGACCGCAAGCTGTCCAAGGACGCCCGGGCGCTGGCGCAGGCCCGCCAGGAGTTGGAGGCCGGCTTCGTCGAGTTCCTGGCCGGATATGCCGCGGACTGTCCGGAGGTCGACGCCTACAACGGTGCCCGTGATGCGGTGCGCCGCACGGCCGGCAGCCCGGAGCGGCGCGTCTTGGCCGAGGTGACCGCTGCGGTCGCCGGGAAGTCCGTCCGGCGTCCGCAGCGATACGAGTCGCAGCCGGAAGTCGATGTGTGGCCGCTGGTGTCCGGGGTGTGGCTGGCGGCCCGCTCGCGCGGGATCGGCGCCGCCCGCACGGCCGGGCTGGTCCACGACGCGGTGTCCAAGGAGTTGGCCGGAGCTCGCGTCGTGGACGTCACCTGCCTCCCTCAGCCGCAGACCCGGGGCGAGGGGTACGCCAGCCCCTCGGCCTGGGCGGATCACGAGCTCGCGGTGTGGTGGCCGCGCGCGATCGCCGAGGCCTGCGCGCGGCTGGAGGCCGAGTTCGAGGCTGAGTCGGCGCACATGGCGGCGCGGCTGCTGCTCGTCCACGACTGGCCGCTCACGAACGGCCGGGACGCCCCCATCGCCTACCTCGCTGCTTCCCCGGTGCTCGGCCTGGTCCCCTTCGGGTTCCGGCGCCGCGACTACTTCAGCGACATCGGAGACGCCACCGGGCCCTCCTACTCGGCGGTCATCGCCGCGCCCGGGCACATCGTCGCCAAGCTGGAGAAGGAGCAGGCCGCCCAGGGCAGGCACCACCCGCCCCGGTTTGTGGCCGGCGGGCCCGTCACCGGCCGCCGCCGTACCGACCAGAGCGCCGCGCTGAAGCTGCTGCGCACCGCCTTCCCCCTGTTGCCCGTGGACGCCGACAGCGGACCGGCCGAGGTGCCGGCGGCAGTCGCGGAGCAGCGCCGCGCCCGGGCTGCGGCGGGCCACCGGCTCGAGCGCGGCGACGCCGACGAGCGGGCCTACCAGACCGCGTCCGCGCTGAGCGAGGGCTACGGCTGCTGGATCCCGGGCGGGAGCGAGGAGACCGCGCTCCTCAAGGAGCTGAAGTCCTGGCTGGGCTGGCATGTGCTGCGCGTCGACGCGTGGTGCGGGCCCGAGGGTGGCGAAGGCGTCTGGGCGAGTCTGTACGGAACCCTCGACGACGTCGGCGAGGGTGAGCTGGCGTTGAAGCCCGGCGGCCAGCACCGCCCGGTCCGGGTGCCTCTCAACCGGGTGGTGGCGCTGGTCGGCGCACCCCGCTGGGACCGGGACCAGCGTCGGGAAGCTCCGCTGTGGAATCCGTACGAGCCGGTTCGCGCTGTGGGCGCCGCTGGCGCGGGCGCGGTGGAGCGCCGTATGCGCGTCCTGCCCGGCGTCGACGAGGAGGGGTGACAGGACGCGCTGGTATCAGGTGAGGCCGCGAGCCTGCCCGACGTCGTCCGGGTGGGCAGTGCCTCATCACCGAGACACCGGCGGACTTCGGGACAGGCCGCCCCGGCGTGCGCGGAGCGGCCACCTCCTGAGGGCGGCCGGGCCGGGGCGGACCGGCCGCTATGGAAGGAGAACTCGCTGGACGGGGATACCGGCATCGCTCGCCTGCTTCTCCAGCGGCAGTACTTCGCCGGAGTGGCGGATGATCGCCACGCATAGATCAGGGTGGCGGGCCGTCGAATGCTGGTCGCGGGGTCGAGTGGCCTGGTCGTAGTGGTGTGCTGTGTCCGCAGCCATCGGAGCGGAGATCAGGCCCGCATCGTCCGGCAGTTCCAGGCGTCCGACCCATTCGCTCACGAAGCGGTCGACCGCCGTTTCGCAGCCGTGCTCCAGGATCAGGGTGTGCTCGGTCCCCACAACCTGAACCGTGTCATGCCAGATCTGCAGCAGCACGTCCTCGACGGCCTGCCGGTCGGTGACCTCGGGTGAGCCGGTGACGAGCACCACGGCCGGCAGCAGCGAGCTCGGCGACCAGCGGGTGATGGCGCAGCCCTCGCCGATCAGTTCACGGATCCGGGCCAGGATCTCGGGGACGCGCCGGCCGGCCTCGTCGCGGGCCTCCGCCGATACCGCCAGTGTGCACAGTTCCTGCCCCTGGGCGCCGAGCATGGTCGGCTCGACCTGGTCGGCGAGGTCCTCGCCCACGATGTCCGGCCATCGATCCCGGATGATCGGAGGCAGGGCACCGGAGGCTGCCTGTACGACGATGCCCGTGATCTTCGTCTTCGGGGCGAGCAGCTCGTTGACGCGGGCGGTCAGCGAGGTGCCGAGCAGGCGGGTCTGGGTGCGCCAGGCCGGGCTCGAACATCGCACGTGCAGGCGGATGTGGTCGTCGATGCCGACCGGCTCCACATGCCGGGCCACATCCTCGCCGACCGCAGGAGACCAGCAGGCATCAAGATCACTGAACCACTCCGGTTGCGTCACAGGCATGCGTCGCGCTCTCCTCTCACCATTGCCACATGATGCCGGGCCGGATGTGCGCGACCTCCACCCCCCCCTATGCCGCGCCGTAGGTCAGCCCTGCCCAGCGGCCCCGACAGGTGAGGAAAGGACGGTGGCGCAGTGAAAGCAGAAGCCAGTAGGGCCGGTGCAGCGGCGGTGCCGCGCCGCAGATCTCGTCCGGCGGGCGCAGCACGGCACCCACACGCCGGGACAGCCCGCGATCCCGCTCCACGGCGGCCCGGCGCGCGCAGGCGGCCCGGCGGGACGGGGCGGGGCGGCACGGCGGGCGCAGGCGGCCGCGGGGCGGAGCCTGGCCGCGCGGTAGCGGCCGGCGCGCGGCCAGGTCCCCCTAGTCGGACTACGGGATGTGCGTGATCTCCGCCCACTCGGGGAGCTGCGTCGGTGCGCCGAGGGCGGCGTCTAGTTGGAGCGGGTTCCCGATCGAGACTCGCACCGACCGGAGGGCCATCTTGTACCGGCCTGCAACAACATCCCCTACCCATGAGGCCAGGCCCTGTTCGGTCACACCCTCGCGTACCGGAACGTGGCAGGTCCCGGCTTCTTCGGGCAGAGGCTCCAACACCACGCACACCCGGGCCTGAGAATCGTAGGACCCCGTCGGCGAGGCCGCGGCAACCCACGCGTCCGAGACCCGCAACGGAGCGCCGAGCATCTGCCCGTGCGGAGCGAAGCACCCCAACTCGTTGTCCTGAACGTGCAACGCCACCGGCAACGGCAGAGTAGCGATGTCGTCCTGAGTGTCAGCCGCGAAGATCAGAACCGCGTTGTCAGTGTCCGCACCGGAGCGTTCCGCGGGAACGACAGCGGTCGTGAAGTGGATTCCCATGCGGTGGACCCTATCGACCACCTTCTGGGGCCGGAATTTGTGGCGCTGCCCTCCGGATGCGGATGGGCGGCCCGGCGGCGGCCGCACGGAGGACAACACATCTAAGTTGCTTAATTGGAAATATTTAGGTAGACTCCTCTACATGCCCCGCCGGGGTAACGAATCCACCCCAGCCGCTCAGCGGCTCACACTTGGAGCCATCCATGCGCTATGTCGCCCGCGACACCGTCCGCATCTTGCACCACCCGCAACATCACGGGGAGGTCCGCACCGTGTCGCACGTGGAGGACGGCCTCCTGTTTTTCGCCGGAGTCGGCGAAGGCCTCCGGCCCGACCAGGTGGAACGCTTCCGATACAGGGCTGGTGACACTGTCCGCATCTTGCACCCGGCACATCAGGGGGAAGTCCGCGGCGTGTCATGCAAGTTGGACGGTCTCCTGTTCTTCCCCGGTGTCGACGGAGGCATCTGGCCCGACCAGGTGGAACTCGTCCGCGAACGCACCGGCAACCCATGCGGCAAGCAGTGCAACCACCTCCCCAACGAGGGCTGCACCCACTGCCGAGGCCTCTGCCAACAGCCCTACGGTATGTGCCCCCCGCGCACGGGCGAGGCCCCCAGTGTCGTCTTCACAGGCCCCCGCTGAACCAGTACGGAGAGAACCACGCATGGCATCCAGGCCCTACTTCAAGAAGTTCCGTGAGGCCCTTACGAGAAGAGAAACCGTCAAGGTCGCCGTCTCCGAGACGAGTCACGGCCTCACGGTAGAAAACGGGAAACTGTACGTCGACGGCTGCGACTGCTCCGAGGAAGCGAGTTTGGAGAAAGCCCGCGAAATGAGGGACCTCTTGGATGCTTACCTCGCTTCCAGAAGGAAGTGAGCTTTTCGGAGCGGACACAATCGGCAAGGGCCGCCAGCCTCGCCCGCCCACGAGCCACCGTCCACGCAGGCCGACGAGGAACACCATGCGGGTGAAACCCACAATGAATTGTCCGAGGGCCCCATCCCACCCAACACGTACCTCAGGAATAGGCATGAACGATATATCTCTGACCGGAAGAAGTCCCCAGGTGATCTTCGAAGAGTCCTGGGTAATGGCGCGTACATACGCAGCAAACGCCGCCCGGCGATACATCCTGGAGAACCCGGAGGCGACCCCGGCGGACCTCCTCGCACACTTCGAGGTCGAGCAGAGCGAGGCCGAGAAAGCTTTCGGCAGATACGTCAACGCCAACGGCGTCGTGGTGCCCCTGGAACAGTGCAGCGCCGGACCCAGCGTCTGACCGCTTCCACAAGCAACTGACCCCATCATCGGGGTTCAGCCGCTCGGCTGAGCCCTCGCTCGCCGTGCACTCAGCCCGTTACAACTTGAACCCCCGACACCGTAAGAAGAATCGACATGCGCATCCTGACCCTTTCTGACAGCTCTGGCGGACTCTCCCTCACCGACCGGCCGACCGGCGATGACTTCCTGCCCCTCCCCCATGGGCTCACTCTGGACGACGCCGTGGCCGTCCGGGCCAGCGATGTGCGCGCCGGTGATCTCGTGGTCGCCAAGTTCTCGGACGGGGCCGGCGTCCGACCGACCGAGCACATCCCCGCCCCATACCTGGCCAATCCGCACGCAGTCGGCGTCGACTGCCCATGTGGGGGATGTGCGGAGTGCCAAGACCTTGAGACCTGGACGCTGGCCGAGCCCGACCGAGTCGCCGGCGTCGCGATGCGCTTCATCTGCCTGGCCCCCGCTGAGAACAGCGAGCCTTGCACGATCGTCTTGCGCAACCGGCCCCTGGCCGTCATCTCTTCCGACGTCGTAAAACGCGCCCAGTCGGCCGCTGAGAAGCCTCGGGAGCTCGTCTACTCCGTCACCTGGCACTGCAACTTCGATGCGTCCACCCCGCAGGAGGCGGTACGGCTCGCGTACGAACAGCTACTGAGCTACGCCACGGACGCATGGCCGCCCGTGCTGGATGTCGAGGACGAACAGGGCGAGCGTCTCACGATCGACATGAACACCGGGAGCGAAGTGGGCAGGTAACCCTCGAAACTCCTTCACCCCCTCTCGAACCGTCCGGGAAGGACCCATGCCCAGCACCACCGCCGCGCCCGCCTCAGCCCCGGCCGACGCCGTCCTGAGTAGATGGGCACACCCTCACCCGTGCGCAGGCGGCGAGCACGTCGGGCTTCGGTCCTGACGGGTCAGCGGGGACGTGCAGCCGAAGAGCGCTGCCGGCCGTCGCGGGACACACGGGTAGGGACGACCAACCGGGACGTAATTAATTGCATAACTGTCTTTACTGTCGTAGGGTTATGGTCGTTGGGAGGAGCCGCCCAACACAGCCGCCCAACACCCCACCACCCCCTTGGAGGGCCCACCGTGACCGCCCGCCCGTCGTACGTTGACTATTCGCCTCTCCCGCTCGTCACCAGGCGCCACTGGCCCGCGCAAGGAGATCACCAACGATTCGATCTATTCCGCGCTGGGTGGTGTACAGGCACCTATAAAACCCGAGCAGGCGTCGATCGCGCCGTCGAGCGCATTCGTTCCGAGCGGCTAGGTGGTCTCGACGAAAACCCCGCCGCGCACCCAGATCCCACCGAGGTCATTCGCGACAAGGACGGCCGCCTCTTCGACGTCTTCGCCCGGCGCGTCCGGAATCAGACCGAGTCCCTCATCCTGATCCGCCCGCAGGAGGGCACCGGCGCCGATCCGTGGTGGACAGCCGCCGACGACTTCCCCAAGGCCCCCGCAGCCGGACCCACCCCGTAACTGGGGCCTTGCATCCACCGAGGAGAACTCAACATGCTCGCCGAGTACATCAAGCTCACGCGCAAGAACCCGATCACCGGTCGCAGCCGCCGTGGGCAGCGTGACATCCAGTACGCGGTCGTAGACGAGGTCGTCTTCCGCATCACCCACTTCCACAGCGGTCCTCAGCCGGTCCTCATCGAGTTCGCCGACGAGCATCTGACGGCTGCGGGACTGCGGGTATGGAGTAGTAGTTGGCACCGGCGCTTCCACCGCACCGACAGCCTCGACGCAGCACGTACGTGGATGGCAGAGTTCTTCCGCTCCCAGGAATCCGCCGAGCTGCTGGCTCATGACGAACAAGCCGTCGAAACCTGGCAGATGCTCGATGTGGGCTCCGCCAGGGTGCCCGCGCCGTACCGCATCGTGGAGCTGCACCACGACCACTACCTCGCCGTCGCCAACGATCCGCGCCCGCTGCTCTGGTCGCATACCAACCTGGCCTGGGAGGATGGCACCCCGAGGGTGGGTGGGAGCCCAGTTCTGGCGGAGGCCAACCGCCACTCGCCCAGTCTCGACGGGGCGGTGTATACCGGCTGGATCGTTTCCGCTGACGGCGGTCGAAGCTATTCCGACCCCATTCCGCGCAAGGTCGATGCTCTCGCGTACCTCCGCGTCATCGCTGACCAGAACGTCCCGTCAGACCGCACCAACCGGTAGTCGCAATGACTGAGCTTCTCATCGGTGAATGCCGAATTCGTGCACAGTTTCGATCGGACCTCCCTTTCGGACGTGTTTCCCGCTCGACGCCCGAAATCTGTGCCGGATACGGCATCCTGACCCCATGGATGACGAGCCGCTGAGGAACTGGGCGCGCAAGCGTGCCGAACGGCGTGCCTGGGCCACGGGCCGGCTGCGGACTGTACCGCTGACCGACGGGCCGCACCGCGGGTCCCATGTCGATCCGAACGCCCGCGAGCCATCCAGGAGTTCGACGGCACGCAGTGGGTGACCGTGGGCATCGCCGTCGACTTGGCCGCCGGCAAGGGAGTGCTGTATCCGCCGCAGCCCGAGGCAGAACGTCCGGCCGAATGGAACCGCCCGGCGCTAGGAAAGGGACGGAGCGCATTGCCGAACCGCCCCCGTGGAGGACCGTGACCACTGATACGCCTGATGCATCGGGGGCCGAGGGGCCGTTCACCGATCCGGACTGCGACCACCGCTGCTGCGGCATCTGCCCGGCGCTGCGGCTGCCGCGCCATCGGTTCATGGTGGCTGATCGCCCCAGTAGCGCGGCGTGGCCGTTCAATGAGCGGGACGGTCACCGCTATACCCGTGACGAGGTACCGGTCTGCGTTCACCCGGACCGGGTGGGCCTGACTCCGGACCTGATGGCCCCACCCCGCGCACCAGATCCTCCGGCGCTGCCCCCGCCGTCCCGACGCCGGTGGTGGCGACTAGATGGGGTCGCAAGGTGGACGAGCAAGGCCTCTGGAGACTCATCCGAAGGCTGAGAAGGTGCGCTCTTCCCGTTCCGTGCTCTGCTCGCGGGTTGACCGCAGGCCGCTCCAGTCCAGTGCCTTCCGCGCTTGCTGCTTTGTCTGCTCGGCGACTCTCCGCGTCTCGGCCAGTACGTCGCCGCGCTCCTTGACCATACGGCCGTAGATCGGCGGATGCTCAGATATCTCTCCAGCGTTCATAACGCCCGATCTTGCCTGTTCACCGATGATCTGTCAGGTCCGTTCCGAGGTGGGGAGCCGCGACGGGGTGATCAAGGCTCTTATCGAGGCTGCAACGCCCTCCCGTAGCGGCAGCGGGAACCCGCTCCACCACCGCTACGTCCTCGCCTGTGCCGACCTCTGGTGACCGCCTCTGCCGGCCGCGGCTGATGCCTGCGGGTCAAGCGGTGCGGGAGCGGAGCTGAGCGGCCCGGTCGGAGCCCCAGGTCCACGAGTCACCAGAACTTCATCACTCTCAACCGGCATTCGCCGCGCGACTCCGCGGATACGCGGAAAGGCAGGCGCAGCCGCCAACTCCCTACTGATTCGGCGCCTGGCCTGCCCGTGCATCCACGTCCGGTCGCCCATCCAGCAAAGGACAAAGAAGTCCGCAGTCAGCACCCACCTTGGCCAACCTCTTCGACGCCGGATCCACGCTTCGGCCGCCACATCAATGTTCAGCCCGTTCTCGTTCATGACTCCCGCTCCGCACCGAGGAGCGAGTCCGTCCCGCCCCTCACATACCTAGAGCCTTGAGGAGCGGATTCTCTTGACACGACCAATCAAGATCTTTTGAAGGGTGTTTGAGAGACACTCCCGTGGGACAGCGGGACGCACGGGCTGGGCGCGCCGACGACCGCGACCGTGGACGGGGCGGCGGGCGGGCGGGGCCGGCGGGCCGACGTCGAGGCGGGCGCTGCCGGAAGCCAGGAACAGTGCGGCAACCGAGGGTGCGAACAACACCGATCAACCCCCTCACCCCTGCCGCTCTCCCGTCGTTCGGCTCTCACGCCGTCGTGGTCAGGAACTGACGGGCGCCACGCAAGATGGTCCGCAGCTTGAGCTGGGTGGCGCGGCTGTCGAGGCGGACGTCGAGTGCCCCGAGAAAGGTGCTCTGGGCCCGCAGGCCCGCAGGCAGGCGGGAGGCGTCGAGCCCGTCACGCTGGGCGATAAGGACGCCGAGTTCGTGCCGGCTGACGGCATGGGCACCCGCGAGATGATGCATGCCGTGCGCGTCGGAGAACGCGAGTTCTAGCAGCGCTGCGGCCAGATCCTCGACGTGTACCGGGCAGCGAAAATCGTCGATGAACAGGACGCCGTCGCGCGTGCCGGCCGCGAGGTCGTGCACAGCACGTACGTGCTCGGATCGGGTGTCGCCGATGATCAGCGAGGTGCGGACGATGACGGCATCCGGGGCCAGGAGGCCGATGCCGGTCTCTGCTGCGGCCTTTGCCGCACCGTAGGGGGTCACGGGGTCGGGGAGACAGGTCTCGTCGTAGTGGACGCGGCTGATGCCGGAGAAGACAGCGTCACTGGACACATGGACCAGACGGCAGCCGTACCTTGCCGCGGCCATCGCCAGACGGATGGGACCCTCGGCCGTGACGGACCAATTGGCGTAGCCGCTGGTCGCGTTGACGATGAGACTCGGAGCAGCGGCCGCGACGACCGCTTCGACGCGGTCGGCGTCTCGCAGGTCCAGGGCGTGCCACGTGGTCTCTGGGGTACTGCGGGGCCTGGAGGCGAAGGTCGCGGCCGTCGAGTGACCCGCCGCTGCCGCCTGGCGCACCAGCTCCGTGCCGAGGAACCCGCTGCCGCCGATGATGAGGACCGTCATGGCACGACACGGTAGACGAGGTCACGCGCACTGATACCGGCCTGCGCTGTCCGTCAGACACCCCTGGGTGTCGGCGAGTTTGCCTTCAGCGCAGTGGAGAGCGCGAGCCAAGCCCACGACGCCCTGCACTGCTACTCGCCTCGCAGAGCCGGGGGTCCACGAACAGCACTCTTGATAGTTGCTTAAATGGTTTTACTGTCGTACAGTTAAAGCATGCGTAGCGCCGACGACTTCGTCACCCCGCTCCCCGCTTCCGACTGGCTGGGAAGCACGGCCACAGACCCGTACGGCCGCACCGGAACGGTGCGGCGCGTGTTCCAAGTCGGCCCCGTCCAGGTCGCCGTCCTCACCGACTCCACCTCGGAGGCATGCCCAATCTGGGACACACCCGTCGATCTGCTGGCGCGCGATGGCAGCGCCGCAGCGTTCCCCGATTATCGGGAGCAGTCCCGGACCATGGACGGACTACGGCTCCACATGCTGTCCAACGGCACCTCCGGAGCCGTCAAGGACCGCTATCACGTCCTGTTGAAACGCCTCGCCCCGTACTCAAAAGCCCAACACAGCCTCCATCGCTTCCTGACGGGGCGACTCTTGGTGGGCGACAGAGTGATCGACACATACAAGGGCAGGCAGGGCACGCTCCTCGACCCCAGCCCGGAGCCGCTTCCGCACATCACGGACCCGATGATCGTCCACTTCGAAAAGCCGCGCAGCTGCGATGACCAGCGATGGCCGGACGGAATCGCCTTCCTCTCCGCCCAAGGGCTCTATCCGTCCCTCGGGCTCCTCTGATCCTCTCCGGCCGCCCGGACGACTTCATCCCCTTCTCAACCCTGGAGTTCTCATGAGCGCTTCTTGGCGCACCGTCCCCATGCCGCCCCGCGTCGCCGAGTTGCCCCGCAACAGCGCGGGGCGGCCCGTACCTGGCAACATCGCCTGGCACGGGGTGGACGACGACGGCTCGATCCTCCTGACCAGGAGCCCCGAGCTGGGCGGCCACATCACCTGCCGGTGCACGCCAGGACTCGGAACGCCGGTCTTTGGGGAGCAATGCCCGGTCCGGCAGCGTGAGTTCATGACCCGACGACGGTGCGGCCTCTGCACCAAGTACATCGCGACCACGGAGCAGCTCGCCTTCATCGGCGAGACCAACGCCGCGTACTACCTGGAGCCGCCTCTCCACCTGTCGTGCGCGGCCTACGCTCTGCAGGTATGCCCGCGGCTGCACGCGGCCGGCGACCGCATCGAAGTCTGCCTCACGCATACGTACACACTGGCGGAGGACCGGATCACAGGGATGACACCCGAAGGTGATCTCGTACGCGCCAAGTTCCGCTTCGGCGACCCGATAGCTCGGGATCTGGCAGTCCTGGAGTTCTACCTCGCATTCCCCGACGCTCCCGAGCGGCGGTCCGGACCCGCTTGGCTGCTGGCGCAGCAGCCGCGCCATGACGGCGAACACCCCACCCCTGAGCGATAACACCCGCGATTTATGTTGCATAATCGCATTTAAGAACGTAGACTTAGGATAGATCGGGGCGATCGGCGCCCTTCCTCGCCGATCCCGCCTCCGCTCCGCTCTTCTCGCGCACCAGCACTCCTCGCGCCCGGGCCTCTGCCGCAGCTCTTCGCGGTGGATCAGCGCTTTCCCGAACGGAACCCATGCAGCACATCCATGCCGCCGAGCGCGGCCCCGCTCCCTCCGTGCGCATCGCACGCGCCCGATACCGGGACCTGGAGGCCGTCACCAGCCTCCTGTCCCTGGTCAACCCAGGGCAGCCAGTTCCCGACCTGGTTGGCGTAGCCCTGTCGTTTCCGCCGGGCCGGCTGACGCACGGGGACTGCCTGTGCCTGATCGCCCGCGTCGATGGACGGATCGTCGGGGCACTCATGGCCAGCCCGCCGAACTGGACCGAGACACACCCGCTGCGCGGAGAACTGGTGCGCAGCGTCCTGTACATCGGCGGCGTCGCCGTCGCACCAGACCACCGCGGGAAGGGAATCGCCAGCGCACTGCTGCGCGCGGCGGAGCAGCACAGCCGCAGCGCAGGGCTGCGGCTACTGACCTTGGAGCACCCGTCCGCGCTGACCCGCTTCTACACCCGGCACGGCTACACCGCGGGCCAGGACTGCCTACTCGTCGCGCTGCCCAACGGGGTGCAGGTACGGAGGATGCCCGGCCACCAGACTGCCGTGAAGCCGCTCACCCTCGCGGTCCGGATCGCCCAGGTCCCGGGGGCCCCGGCGGGCATCGTCAGCGGCCTCATCGAGGGGTGTGATGTGCCGCCCTCGGCCCGCTTCGGCAGGAACGGCCTGATCACCTGACCCCGGGCACTCAGCGCACGCCTGACGCAGCCCTGCCGATGACCGCGTCGCCCCTCTCACCACGTCGCCCCGCATTCCGTAAGGACAATCCGTGAACAGTGCACCCGCACAGCACGCAGCCGAGATCGCCGGCGCTCTTGCCGCCGTCATCGAAAAGCGTTCTGTGCCCCATCCCGCCCGTGGTCACCTGTGGTACATCGCGGAACTGCTCAACTCAGTGGTCACCGCACTGGTCGAAGCCGAGCAGCCCGCCGTGGCCGGGGCGGGCTCCGTACCGCAGGAAGCCGCTCTCGCCCTCCGCGACGCGGAGATCCTTGCCAGCCGGTTCCCCGAGACTGGTCTGCCCATCGGATTCACCACGATCGTCCTCGCTCCTGTCACGGGCAGAGCCCCTGAGCCACCCGCTCCCGTCAACCTGGTCTCTCCTGATCTCGCCAGAGAGGAAGCGAAGTTGCGCGCTCGTCTGGCCTTGGTGGAGGAGTGGTTGCTCGACGCCCAGCACCCCGACGTGGTGCCCGGTTACGTCACTCTGTCCCTCACGCTCCGCGTCAAGCTCGCCCACATCGCCGACACCATCCCCGACAACGACCCCCTCCCTGACAGCCAGCGCTGACCCGATGTGCTCCACCCCTCCGGTCTCTCGCGGTCCGCCGTCTGGGAGCCCCCTCCGACCGCGGTGCACACCCAGCACCGCCGCTCTTTTGCCAGACACACACGAACGGATTCACTCCATGACCACGCTCACCCCTGATCAGGCACTGTCCACCCGTGACGAGTACCAGCAGGCCGTACGACGGGCCGTCGCGGCCGCCGAGGACTACTACGGCGACGGCGAAGGCAAGAGCCTCCTCGACGACGTGACCTACGACCGGCTTGTCCGTGCCATCACGGACTGGGAGAAGGACCACCCGCAGGACGTCGCCGCGGACTCGCCGACCGGCAAGGTCGGTGCAGGTGCGGCCCTGGCCGGCGACGTTGCCCACACGACGCAGCTGCTCTCGCTCGACAACATCTTCAGCCCGGCGGAACTCCTCTCCTGGGGTGCCTCAGTCGATCGGCGACTGGGCCGCCCGGCAGTGGGCGGCTGGGCCGTTGAGGTCAAGCTCGATGGCAACGCCATCGCCGCTCGCTACCGCGAAGGCCGCCTGACCCAGATCATCCAGCGTGGCAACGGCAGGTACGGCGAAGACATCAGCCACCTCATCAGCTCCGACGACATCATCGCCGGACTGCCCGTCCAGCTGCCGGAGCCGGTGACCCTCGAAGTGCGCGGTGAGATGGTGTTCACCCGCGAGCAGTTTCAGCACGCCAACGTGGTCCGCCTCGCGCACGGCGCGAAGGCCTTCGCCAATGCACGCAACGGACTCTCCGGCACACTGCGAGCCAAGGGCCGCGCGTACTCACTGCCCCTGACCTTCGTCGCGTTCGGTGCGATCGACCTTCCGGGCGCGCCGTTCCTGCCCCACGGTGCCAGCCACACCGAGATCCTGAAGGCGGTCGCCGATGCGGGAGTGCAGACGGTCGCGGACACACCGACCGGAGTCCGTGTGGTGAGGACGCTGGCCGAGGCGCAGCAGCGGGTCAACGAGATCGCCGAGCAGCGTGCGTTGCTGCCGTTCGAGATCGACGGTGTGGTCGTCAAGGTCGACGACGCGGCTGAGCAGGCCGCTGCCGGTGTGGGGAGCCGGTTTCCCCATTGGGCTATCGCCTACAAGCTCGCGGCCGTGGAACGCATGACGGTCCTCAAGGGCGTCACATGGGAGGTCGGGCGGACCGGCGTGCTCGCGCCGACCGCCGAGCTGGAGCCCGTCGAGGTGGATGGAAGCACCGTGTCCCGGGCCACCTTGCACAACCCCGCCGACATCCGTCGGCGTGACCTCCGCCTGGGCGACACCGTCACCGTTCACAAGGCCGGCGACGTGATCCCGAGGGTCGAGGCTCCCGTGGTGGCCCTGAGGCCGGTTGGCGCCGAGCCGATCCCCCTGCCGGAAAAGTGCCCGAACTGCGGCGATGGGATCGACAAGAGCCAGAAGCGGTGGCGCTGCGTCAAGGGCAGCGCGTGCCGCCTCCCGGCTCTGATCGAGTACGCCGCCGGACGTGACCAGCTCGATGTCGATGGCCTGGGCAGGAAGTACGTCGAGGCGCTCGTCGCGTCCGGCGCGGTTGCCGACATCGGGGACCTGTTCGGCCTCACGGTCGAGCAGTTCAGTGCGGCCTCCGGCAGCACCAAGCGGGGCGTCAAGCTGGTCCAGCAGATCGAGGAGGCCAAGCAGCTGCCGCTCAACCGGATCTTCTGCGCGCTCGGCGTCACGGGAACCGGGCGCAGCATGTCCCGTCGGATCGCGGCACATTTCCGCACCATGCAGAAAATCCGTGAGGCCGATGCGTCGGCGCTGCGTGAAGTGGAAGGCATCGGCGCGGAGAAGGCACCTTTGATCGCGGAACAGATCGCCGAGCAGGCTCCGGTCATCGACAAGCTCATCGCCGCGGGCGTCAACATGACGGAGCCGGAGGAAGCCTCCGTCACCTCCGGTCTGCTGCCGCTGGCCGGGAAGACCGTGGTCGTCACCGGCAAGATGACCGGCCCATTCGATGGCCTGGGCCGCAGTGACATGACTGCGCTGATCGGAAAGGCGGGTGGCCGGGCTGGAAGCAGTGTGAGCGCCAAGACCGACTACCTCGTCGCTGCGGCCGCGGGGGACGGCAAGCTGAGTTCGAAGGCCGTCAAGGCGCTGGAGCTGGGCGTGGAGGTCCTCACTCCGGACGCGTTCGCCGAGCTGCTGGGTGATCACCTCAGCTGACCACTGCGGGCGGGGCCGCGTCGCGTGGGCGACGCGACCCCGCCCGCATGTTGCTTAATTATATTTATTCATGTAGATTCCCAATCGGCAGCCGCCTGACGGCCCCGCAGACAAGGACGCGTGGGGGAACTTGAGTCCCGCTCCGTCCGATGATTCGTGAAGGACGCATCATGAACCCCAGGACGACGAGTACCGTCGTGGCCATTGACGGCCGCATCGCAGGGCCGCGCGCCCTCGCCACCCGGCAGCGCCTGGTCGACGCTCTCGCCCCCCTCCTCGACTCGCGGTCGTTCCGCGAGATCAAGGTCGTCGACATCGCCCGCGCCGCCGGCACTTCCCCCGCCGCCTTCTACCAGTACTTCGCCTCTCTCGAGGACGCCCTTGAGGTCCTGGCCATTCATGTCGCCCAGCAGGGCCGCGTACTCGACGACGTCTTCACTGCCGCCGCAGAGGACGGCACGCTGGCCGGTGCGCGTGAGGCGGTTGACCACCTGTTCGACTTCTGGAGGACGCACAAGGCGGCTCTTGGCGCGATCGACGCGATGGCAGCGGAGGGCGACGAGCGGTTCGTCCAGGCCCGCAACCACCTGCTGAGTGCCGTCGCGCAGCCCCTGGTCGATGCCGTAGCACGTCGGACCGACGCGGCCCCGGCCGCGCACCCGAGGGCGCTGGCGGGCTCCCTGGCGACCCTTCTGGCATCAGCGGCAACCCACGAAGGGGGACTCTCGGCCTGGGGATCGCGCGATGAGCTGCGCGAAAGTCTCGCCTGTCTCGTGATCAGCGCGTTCAGGCCGTCCCGATGACCGGACCGGATCAGTTCCCCGCACCGCCCGACCGCCTCCCCGCCCGCGCCCAGGGCGGAGCGGGTCCGAACGCCCCCACGGACGCAGAGCGCCTCCACCTCGCTCTGCTCGACCTGGCTCCCGCGCCCGTCGCCCCGTGCCGCCCCGGCGGCGCCTCGCGTGACATCGCGGTCTCCCGCCACCGCGCCGGCCCCAAGCATTTGTGGCAATGGGCCATTCATCGTCGCGCTCCGCGTCGAGACCAACCGGCCCGCCGCAGCCGACACCGACACCCCCCAGCCCAAGACAGAACCCCGAACATAATTGCTTAATTCACATATTTCATGTAGGGTATGAGTATTGGTGCTGGGGAGGAACCCTTCCCAGCACTCGGCTCAACAAGCGGAAACGAGAAGTTACTTGAACAAGCAGCAGCTGATCGACGAGATCGCAGCCAACGGCAGCATTCCCAAGGCCCAGGCAGCGGAGGCCCTCGACCTGGTGCTGGACACGATGGTCCGGCGAGTCCTCAACGGAGACGACATCTCCGTGACGGGGTTCGGCCGGCTCCACTCGGTCCACACTCCGGCCCGCCGCGCACGCAACCCGCAGACCGGTGCATCTGTCCTGATCCCCAGGCGTAAGCACATCAAGTTCAGCCCGGGTGCCGCGTTCACCGCGATGGTCCGCGGCGAGCGCCCCGTCCCGCCGACCGGGCGCAGCGCTGCGAGCAAGCGCCCCAAGGGCAGCGGGCTGCGCGTGAAGACCGGCTCCCCCCGCTGAGAGGAGCCTCGCGCGGGTTCCCCCCGCTGTGTCTCCTACTGCGGTCAGCGGGCTTCCCCGCCACGGTTCGGGGCCAGGTTCCCCCTGGCCCCACCGGGCCCTCCTCCAGACCAGTGACCCGTGATTCGCCCCGGTCTCCAGGTGCAGGGCGAGCGTCCCGCTACGGCCGGAGACGACATTCGAAGGTGGCCGGGCCCGACCGTCCGGAGCCACCCCGTTCTTCCCGCATCACCGATCAACGTCGGTGCCGGAATACTCAGAAAAAAAGCAATGCTCTCCCCTGCCGCGGCACCGGCCATCGGCCTGGACCTCGTTGCTCCCGTGACAGCAGCCCGCCTCGCCCGCCGAACCCGCCTCCGCACGGGTGCCCGACAGCAGTTCTGACCGCGGAGCCCCCGACACCCTGGACAGCGAAAGCGCCAGCCCAGCACTCACGCCGTGTCCGCTCGTTGCGGCAGAACGACAGCTCGCCTTTGCCTCCGCCCGACGCACGTCCGCGTTGACGGCGGCCGAGGCGCATGCGGAGCAGATCCGTGACGCGTACGAAGCCATCGGCCTTGCACACCGGTGGCGTCTGCCCCGGCCGGTCGAGGACGAGGGCTGGGTGCGCCGGTGGGAACTGGAGGAGGCGAGCCATGCGATCTGGGCGCAGGCACACATGGCGTACTGGACCGTGGAAGAGGCCCGGGTCACCGTGGCGAAGGTGAGGGCGGCTCTCGGACTGCACGTGGCCGACATCGATCTGCTGGACGACGCCGAGCGCGACGCCTACATCGCCGGCCTGACCGATGAAGAGCGCGCCGACCTGGCCGGACCGTGGCCCGTCGAGTGGCTCTACAGCCCCGAGCCGGACGCCCCCATCCGGATCGTGAATTTGTTTGCTGGTTCTGGTGGTTGGTGCGAGGGCATCGAGCACGTGCTGGGCGAGCCGGTCGACATGGTGGGCGTGGACAACTCGCCGGCCGCGTGCGCCACGGCGCGGGCGGCCGGGTTCCGGCGGATCTGTGCCTCGGTCACGGACCTGGCTCCCGAGCATCCCGCGCTGCGGTACGTGGTCGCGGTGATCCTCTCGCCGCCGTGTCAGACGCTCTCTCCCGGCGGCAAACTCGCGGGCCTGGCCCAGGAGGCCATGCAGATCGTCGAGGACGTCATCGGCTACGCCGCCGTCGCGGCCGGGTTCATCACGGTCGACGATGCCGGGGACGGCATGGAGGGGTACGCGCCGCCCACCGGCGAGACGTGGGAAGAGGTCCGTGCGCCGCTCGCGGCGCTGGAGGACGAGCGCACCGGGCTCATGGCGGAAGCGGTCATCTGGCCGCTGGCACTTCAGGCGCGGCACGGCCGAATCCGCTGGGTAGCTATGGAGCAGTCCTCCAACCTGCTCAAGGCCCCGGCCGCCGAGTACGTGGTCGAGGCCATCCGGTCCGAGTTCTACGCGGCCGGGTGGGAGTACGCGGATTTCTCCCTCGTCGAGGCCGCCGACTACGGTGCCGCCTCGAAGAAAAACCGCACGTTCATGGTGGCCATGCGTTACTCGCGCCCCTTCATCGACTACCGGCCCAGCGAACCGTTCCCTGTCACCACGTGGGCCGCGTGCATGGGCTGGGACAAGGGCCACAAGGTCGCCACCCGGGGCGTGCGCGGCATCAACCCCCTGACCGGGCGGCCGAAGGGGGGCGGCACTTTCCGCGCCGACGAGCCGGGCACGACCGTAACCGGGACCGCCTACGGCTGGGCGCGGGAGGAAGACGGGCTCAAGGTCAACCACTCCGACCTGGGCCGTGCGGTGGGCTTCCGGGCCGGTTTCCCTTGGACCCACGTCGGCCGCGGCGAGGGCATCCGCAACAAGACACAGCTGATCGCCGACACCGTGAGCCCGGTCGTCTCAGCTGCCTGGATCGCCCACATCCTCGGCCGCGTCTGGGAGCCGCAGACCCGCGCCTACGTCCACAGCCTCTACCAGCTGCAGAGTCCCCGGCCCGCTGCGCGGCGCGGCCGCAGCCCCGCACGGCTGCGGAACGACGCCGTCGCCCGGGAAGGCCGGTTCCTCACGCGGGCAACACATGCCCCGGCCGCAGGGCACGGCAAGTCCCTTCCCCACCCTCGGCGCCGGCCTCGAAGTCCAGCCCAGTAAGCCCCTGCCGCCCGGCACCTGCGTCAGACCTCATCCACCAGGAGAACACCTTGAACGCAACCGACCCCACCAGCGATGCCCGATCACACCTGGACAAGCCGGATCACCACTCGCAGAGCGTCAAGGACCTGATTCGTCTCGCCGGACAGCTGGGTCTGGAAGCCGTCGACGTCGACGAGCTGGTCTACGACACCGTCCACGAAGAGTCATCCCGCCTCGTCAACAGCGGAGCCTGTCCCGAGCTCGGCTTCGTCGACGCCTTCGAAACGTTGCACGACGATGCGGACGACTGCGCTTCACAGATCAACAACGAGGGCCTGGAGGCCCAGATCCGCAAGCTGGTCGGTGCACACGGACACGGAGGAACCGAGGCGCTGTTGCGGAGTTCAGCAAGCTGATCAGCCCGCTGCCGCACCCCCGGGGCGTGGGCAACACAGCAGCCGAGCACACCAGCCCGGTCGGCCTGGCCCTGACGTGAGGAGGAACGCACCAAGCACATGCTGAATTGACCGTGCCGGTACAGCAACGTCGCGTATTACGACCCGCCGTCGATGGCCGTTCGGCATCATGAGCAAAGACACCTTGTCGTACGGGCCCTGCCTGGACCTCTACGACAAGCTGCCCAGTCAGGAAGGAACCCCCAGTTGTCCCGCGTTCGATCCGTCTCTGATTCACCCACCACCCTCGCTACTCCCGTAATGATCGACAGCCAGGGCACGGTGGACCGCGACGATGCAATTTCCGTCCAGCCATCGAGCGATGGCTGGCAGCTCACGGTCTATGTCGCGGATGTCGCCTCTGGCGTCGCTCCGGGAGGCAATGTGGACCGTGAGGCGTTCCGCCGGCGGGAATCCGCCTACGGGGGCTGGCGCGGTACAGCCAAGATGCTGCCGCGGCCGGTCGAGGAGCGGCGCACGCTGGCGGAAGGTCGCGCGTGTGCTGCCATGGCGGTCCGCATGAAGGTCGGCCCCGACGGCAGCCTGGGAGACGTCGAGGTCGAGCGGGCGACGGTTCACGGCGCTGTGGCCATGGACCACTCGCAGGTCGAGTCCGCTGTTCACGACGCGGACCATCCGCTGCACCAGGAGCTGCGGGAAGCCGCTGCGGTGAGTGAAGTGCTCCTCGCCTGCCGCCGGGCACATGGTGCGCTCGCCCTGTACGACCTCCTCTCCGGGTGGGCCACCGACGAAGACGGCACCGTCGTGCGACTTGCTTCCTTCGAGCGGAATGTCGCCTACAAGATCGTCCAGGAATGCATGATCGCCGCGAACACCGCACTGGCCGGCTGGGCCGCCGAGCGTGACCTGCCTGTGCTCTTCCGCAACCACTCCGCGGCCAGGGTCACCCCGCCCAGGGAGACATTCCTTGAGGACCTGGACCTGGCCTTCTCAGCGGGCACAGAGACACGACTGCAGGCACTACAGCAGCGCACCCTGATGACGCTCAGAGCAGCCGAGTACGCGCCCTTCATGGGCGGGCACTGGGGTCTGAACCTCCCCGGATACCTCCATGGCACGTCGCCTCTGCGACGCTACGCGGACCTGGTCGTGCAGAGGATCATCTTCAGCCATCTCGACGGCACGGACACCCCGTACACGCAGGACGAACTCCAGGGTGTCGCACAGGCACTCACCGAAGGGGCCCGTCGGGACCGGCAGACCGAGCACGAATCGCGAAAGTCGTCCGCGCACTCGCGTGCCCGGAGTGCAGCCGCTTCCAGTTCGGCCGACTACTCAGCACTCGACAGTTCCGCCTTCCACGCCGTCCTCAAGCGAGGCTGCAAGGAGCAGGTCGCGGGGGCCTCACTCGTCGAAGAGACCGCTCGACGTGCCGTCGGCCACCAGCTCACCTCGCTGGAGCAGCAGTTGGTCCTGGTCGTCGCCGGCGGGCCCGCCTGGGAACCGGCCCGCACCGCCTGCATGTCGGCCATCACCGCGGCACCGGAGGCAGCTGTTTCCGTGCTGTCCGTACACGCCCAGGTCAACGGGCTGCCGCTGCCGGAGTTCACCCTCGACGCTGGAGGCCAGTCCCATTGCCCGGTGTTCACCTCCCGGGCCTCGTGGGCATCTGCCGAGGGCCGGATTACGGGAGCCGAGCGTTCGGCGGCGACCAAGAAGGCAGCACGTCACCAAGCTGCCCTCAGTCTGCTGGCCGTGCTGGCCGGGTTGCCCGACCCATCACAGAACTCGGCCACCCCAGCCCCCGTGAGGGCGGCACCGACCGCAAAGGCACCCGCGCCCGCTGAGGGCCGGTCACCAGTATCTGCACTGAACGAGCTCGAGCAGACCCGGGTCATCAGCGGCCTGACGTACACCTACTCCAGCCAGGGGCCCGGCCACCAGATGGTCTTCGCCTGCACCGCCCACGCCACATGCGACGGCCACGAGCTCTCCGCGGGGGCCTCGGCGTCAACGAAGGCCGCGGCCAAGGGCGAGGCCGCGGCCGCTCTGCTCACAGAGATCAGCGGTGCCCGCGCGAAATCAGTCGTATGACCGGGCAGAAGCGTCTCCCCCAAGGGCTGTACGCTCCGGCGTCCCGCCCGCTGTACTTCTACAACCCGGATACGCAGACCGCCACGTGCCGGGCCTGCGCGGTCTCTGAGCTGGAGTTGGTTGTGGAGGACGCCGGCCCGTGGCACGCCAGTCACCAGGCGCTGTGCAGCGGTCGTCCGGGTTCTCCAACGAGCGCGGTCGTCCTGCCGTTCAGGCGGCCGGGTCGATAACGGACATTGAGGGCCGGAGGGCTATGGGCGTCGGCTGGCCGAGGTCCGCTGGCGCCCCGCGCTTCCGACCCAGTTCGGCGAGGGCCTGATCTTGGTGCTCCTGGCGTGCGGTGTCCAAGAGCCGCCGCCAGGAGGTCACGGTGGAACGCCGGCGCAGCAGTGCGCGGCGCTCGCGTTCGGTCATGCCACCCCAGACGCCATGTTCGATGCGCTGGTCGAGGGCGTGTGCCAGACATTCGGTACGAACGGGGCAGCCGAAGCAGACCCCTTTGGCCTTGTTCTGTGCCACGCCTTCGGCGAACAGCTCCTCCGGGTCGGTCGCCCGGCACGCCGCATGTTCGCCCCAGTTCTCTTCCAGCTCCACCTGGTGCCGCCTCTCCCCATTTCGGCCTGCGACTGCAGTTCCAACCCTATGCACCAGCAGGTCATCAGCGGTACGGCTATATTTCCCGCGGCTGGAAGCGAGATCGCCTCGAAATACTTCTGGCCCCGGAGAGGACAGAAAACCTCTGCCGTTCCGCCGGGGCACGCCGCCTTCCGGCCCACATGAGCGGGCGTTGGCGTCAGTTCGCGTGAAGAACGACTGTGAGGGCGCAGAAGAAGGCGGGCGCCAGGGAGCGCGCGGATTCCTGGCTGTCCAAGGAGGTCAGTCCTGACGGGTTGGCAGCCACCAAGTCGACTGCCTCCTTGATGCTGGAGGCGGCGACGTCGAAGGCCCGCGCGAGTTCATCCAGGCGGGCACGGACGGCCGGCTGGGCAAGTTCGTCCGCTGCGTCGCAGGGGAACCCGGTGACGAGCATGTCCGCGCGCCAGTTGTTCGGTTGGGCCTGCAGGTCGGCAACGACGGCTTGGCCGAGGCGAGGATGGCGGTGCGCGACAAAGGTCTCGAACGCCAGCATCTGCTGCGCTCGGCGCAGGCCTTCGACGGTAGCGTCGTGATCGGCGCCCGAGTGGTCTCTGCAGTATTCGGCGACCGCCTGATCCCACCGCTCTTGATGCTCCGGGTCGGGGAATCCGGCGGGAAATGGCGGCATCAGACCGGTGCGCTCCGTGGCATAGGCGGTTGCGGCGGAGAAGCGCGGTGGTGCGACGGTCTCCCGCGCGGCCAGGCGTCGGGCCTGGGCGAACCATCCGTCGTCGGGCAGCGCCCGACCGAAAGCGTCCCGTTGAGTGCTGCGTAGGGCCATCGCCTCCTGCTCGTCCTCGAGGGCCGCCATGATCGCGTCCTGGACGGGGTCCATCGGGATGATCTGGCCGCGGCGGGTCAGCGGGCTCAGGCCCAGTGCGGTTGCCTCACGAACGGCGGCCAGGCCCGCCGATGACCTCCATGCCCAGTCCTCCTCCGGGACGGGCAGCATTGATTGCGGCATCGCCAGGATCTCGCGCAGGATGTCGGCTGCTGCGCGTCGCTCGGCCACCCCTGCGCAGACCGTGTCCGCGAGCTCGGCGAAGGGCGTGCCCTCAGGGATGCCTGTCAGCCAGGCTGAGGCCCGCGCGCCGAAGGCCGGGAAGTCGGCAGTGTCCTGGTCGTCGAAGCCGTGAATCCCAGCGAACAGTGCGAGTGCGGGAACAATCTGGCTCGGCATGCTCCAGCGCCTCAGCCGGCGCATACCCAGGCGCAGGGCGTCTTGGGGGGTGGTGTCCCAGGGAACGTCCAGGTCGACTTCGGCAAGGCGGAGGAGGTCGGCCAGTTCGCTGCCGTCGGCCATCGGACGGCCTGCCACGGCACGGGCGAAGGCCTGGGGTTCGGCGATCGTCCGGCTGTCGGCCAGGGCGCTGGCGGGGCGCAGGTCAGCCGGCAGTGGGCGGCGGCAGGCCAGTGTGGTCTCGGTAGCCAGCCGCTGAGCGAAGTGGAGGTGGAAGTCGGAGCTGTCGATAGGCAGTTGCCTTTCGGCGGCGAAGCGCACCATCAGGCGCACCAGGTCCTCGACGCCCTCCCACGAGGGTGTGGGCCGGAGCTTGTCGAGCCACGCCTCGCGTCCGTTCGCCAGAACGTACTCGCCGTCTTCCGGAAGGTAGCCCGGCTCGCAGGAGAGTCCAATGAAGAGCAGATCCAGCGGATCGGCCCACTGGAGCCATTCGGGCATCTGGCCCGAGACGAGCTGCTTGCCGTAGGTGTACATGCCCAGGGAGTAGCCGCTGGCCAGGCTGTGCTCACCGCTGCTGGGCAGGATGACGTCCGGCTCTCCGAGCGTGCGGCCCGTGTGGTGGTGCTGTCCCCTGCGGTTCCGCTTTGCCCTGCTCGCCTTGCCCACGACGCCTCCCCTGGTCACTGCGACTTTAGGGGACCGTGATGCCGTGAAGGGCGGCGTTGCCGACGCCGAGCAGGAAGCAGCGGGGAAGTGATCACGTTTGATCATTTTCGTGCCCGATGCGTCGAGATTCACCTTCAGGCGGTCACCTCTCCCCGGACCTGGCTCCGCCGCCGAATAGGCTCGGATCCGGTGCAACAATAACCTGGTGATGAACGCACGGGAGAGCATCAACTCGTGGTGCCGACGTGGCTGTTCGGCCTCTTTGCTTTGGACGGTCGAGGTGGAGTGCGCATGACCGAGTCTGTCCTCCCCGATATGCGACGTCATCGTGCAGCTGCGTCGTTCGGCTGCGATCCTGACGCTCTGGCCGACGGGCTGCTCCGGTTCACAGGGCAACCCGGCCTCAACAGTGACCCGGCACGGGCAGCGCTGACCACCGCGCTGGACCTGGTCGCCGAAGAACCGCAGCTGCCCGATTGGATAGAACTCGCGCGGATCTGGGTGTGGCACGGCCGGCTGAGACCGCGCAGCGATGTCGAGGCCTTGGCTCCACCCGCCCGGTCGGTGCACCGGAGCCTGTGCCGCTACGCCGAAAAGCTGGATGGCGAGACCCTGCGCAGCGCGGTCCTGGGAATCGTGCCGCGCGAGTGGGTGCTGGAAGCGGTGGCCGATGCCGTGGAGGCCCACGGCGGCGAGCCGGATGCGGCAGCGAGCGCCGAGCTCGCTGTGGACCGGGGCGCCCGGCAGGAATCTCTGCGCGCGGCGGCGGAACTCGAGCTGGTGGCGCTCATCGACGATCCGCCCTCGGCCTGGGGCACGGCGGGCTACGCGGCTCTGCGAGCGGCTCTGGTCTGGCGGCTGACCTATCTGAGCGCTGTCCTCGCCGAGGTAGCAGGAACGCCGCAGGCTCCACCACTCTCGTGGCAGGAGGCCGGCCCGGGGCGCTGGCGCGCGGTCGAGACTCTCCCGGGTGCTACCGCCCCGCTCACGGCCACAGTGAAGGAAGAATCGGGAGCGGCAGTCCGGAGCCTGCTGCTCCCCCTGTCCGTCTCCGGCAGCTCCTCCTGGAACGTCGGCGAGACTCCACCTCACGGGGCGACCCACACATACGGGTGCGGTGGAGCCAGCGGTGTCGGCTTCGCCAAGTGGCATGCGGACCATGCAGTGCAGCAGCTGCGCTGCACCCCAGGAGGTGCCCGCCGCGACGGGCGTCTCCTGATCCCGGTTCGTCCGTCCGCCCCGGTGCCGGTGTGGCACGTGAGTCTCGGCGACGTGCTGAACGGTGTCGTTGGGTGGTGGGGTGACGAGCTCCTGAAAGACAGCCCCAGCAGCGGCAGGTCATGGGTTTCTCTGCCTCACGTCCTCCCGGACGGCACGGCGGCAAGCGCCGCAGCCGGGCTCCTTCAGTATCTGGAGGCTCCCCGCCCCACCGCCGCCGAGCCCGCAAACCGTGCTGCCGTCGACTCGGCCGCGTTCACCGGCTTCCTTGCCACCCATGCCGTCTCACTGACGGCTGCCGCGCGGGCCTACCTCGCAGGTCTGGCCGACAGCGGCCCAGGACAGGATTCCGCCGCTCACCGGCATGCCGCCGCTATGCGCGCTGTCCTGGCGCTCCTGCTCGCCGCGGACCAGGCGACCGCCGTCGCAACGGAGATCGGTCCGCCGCCCGTCGACGGCGGATACCGGGCTCTACTCGACCCGCACCGCCTGGTCGACCACGTGCAGCAACACACCCATGCCGAAGAGGAGCCGCCCGCTGGACTCGACCCGCTTCAACTCGCCGCGGTTCGAGCGGAACTGGGTGCCGCGCTCGCCTCCACGTCTCTCCTGCATATGCGTCGCGCCCTTACGCAGCGGAACAGCGGAAACGGCGATCTCGAGAGCGCTGTCCGCGAGATCGTTCGGGAGCGCAACACCTTCCTCGACCCCGAGGAACCGGTCGAGGTCGGTCCCGATGACCCGCGTCTGCCCAGCCCGGCCCTTGGTTTCGCGGTCAGCTTCGCCACCACCGCCTCGGATCTAGTGTCCGACAGCGGCTTCACCCACTCGACCCGTGACGCCGGTCCCGTATACGTGCAGCTCTGGGTGCCGCCAAGCTGGGGCCACGACATTGCCGCGGCCGGCTTCGCCGTGCTGGCCCGCCACCCTGTGCTCCACCTTTTGCGATCAGACGATCAGGGACGGCCTGACGTCGTCCGGGTTCTCCGCCTGGACGCCCACTACCAGCGTTCCGACGACGATCGGCCTGGCGTCTGGCAGTTGGATGCCGACTGCCCACTCGTCAATGTCGACTGGCGCTCTGGCCACCCGCGTCTGTACATCCCCGAGCCCGCCGGAGGGTACTGATCTACCGTGGCGCCGCCCCCGCGGCAGATCGGTACCCCTCACTCCGGACAGTCCGCTCGTACCTGGCGCCTATCCGCATCCGCGGCCGGCAACGCTTGATGTGCCGCCCTCCTCCGGTGCTCGACACCATGCCTGCCACGTGGCCTGCCTGGCGGCGCTGATCCCCGTTGCTTCACCACCGGTCAAGCGGGGTCACGAATTCGAGGGTTGTCCTGTCTGCAGGAAGGACGATATGGGCTACCTCGACCACGATCCCGGCAGTGTCCCGCGCAACCTTCTCCAGCACGAGGACTGGCTCGTGTTCGCGAAGGCCCAGCTCTACGGATTCTTCCGCGTTGGCTGCCCGTGCCGTGACGCGCTCGGTAATTCGCTCGAATTCAATTCCAACGGTTTCAAGTTGCGACTGGGTGCCGCCCGGCCAAGGCTCGTTAGTGCTGTCGAGCAGTGCCGGGTTCGCGGCGATATCGTTTCGCAGGAGGTAGGACCGGACGATTCCGAGGGAATGCGGTTCCGCCAGGTAGCGCGTTCGGTAGTTCCGCTCGAGTACGAGAGTCCCGGAAGGAACTCCGAAGTTCGTCGCCACGTGGCTGGGCGATTCGATCTCTCGGTACTCGGCGGAGAACGAGAGTTCCGGCTTCTGGAGCCCGGTGTCACGCTCCGTCGCCCCGGTCGCCCGACGTTCTGCAAGCGGCTGCCGGACGCGCGCTTTCTCCCACGCGTGGCGGGCGTTGCTGCGGGCGACGGGCTGGCGTCGATGCTCCAGAGCTCCGCGAGGCGGAGCCTCGACCTGATCTGTGTGTCGCCTCTCGGCGATGGCGTTCTTCATGACAGCCGTCCTCGGGTGCGCGGTGGTGTGTCCTTGCGCCCATAGAGGTGTGGCGACGGTCCTCCGTGTGACATGCCGCGGCGGACGAATCTGAGCTGGAGTGCGGCGCAGGCCCGATTTCGGGCGGTTCCGCCATCTAAGAAGTCATCTCAATTGGCTAGGTAGGCTGCTGGCCATGGCGGGAATCGTTGAGCGGCTGGTGCCGGACGAGTTGTGGGAGTTGTTCCAGCGGGTGGTGCCGGAGGCGCCGTCGCGGCCGCAAGGTGGCGGTCGGCGTCGTCACGGTGATCGGGAGGTCCTGGCGGCGATCGTGTTCGTGGCCGCGTCAGGCTGCACGTGGCAGCAGTTGCCCACGGCGTCGTTCGGTCCGTCCGGTGCGACAGCCCACCGCAGATTCACCGAGTGGACGAAGGCACGGGTCTGGGCCAAGCTGCACCGCCTGGTCCTCGACGAACTCGGGTGCCGCGGCGAGCTGGACTGGTCGAGGTGCGCGATCGACTCGGTGAACATGCGGGCCCTGAAAAGGGGGACCTGACAGGTCCGAATCCTGTTGACCGGGGCAAGTACGGGTCGAAGATCCACCTGATCACCGAGCGGACCGGTTTGCCCATATCTATCGCAGTATCCGGCGCCAACGTCCACGACAGCCAGGCCCTGGTCCCGCTCGTGAAGGGCATACCACCCATCCGCTCCCGCCGGGGCCCCCGTCGGCGCAGGCCCGGCAAGCTCCACGCCGACAAGGGATACGACTACCGCCACCTGCGGCAATGGCTGTCCCGACGCGGAATCCGGCACCGCATCGCGCGCAAAGGCATCGAGACCTCACAGCGACTCGGGCGACACCGCTGGACTATCGAACGCACCATGTCCTGGCTCGCCGGCTGCCGACGACTCCACCGCCGCTACGAACGCAAGGCCGACCACTTCCTCGCCTTCACCAGCATCGCCTGCACCCTCATCTGCTACCGCCGACTCGCCAAATGAGATGACTTCTAAGGCAACGGCCTCAGACACGATGGGCCGGTGAGCATGCCAGGTCTTGCGTGAGCCAACGTCACAGCCGCTGCCCCTGGCGGGGGCCGCGCGTGGCGACCGGGGCTCAGTGGATGTGCAGCTGGCCGAGCGCCCGCCCCTGATCAGCTCGCGCTGCAAGGAGAGCGGCTACGTCGCCGTCGGCAGTAAACGTGGGGCCTTCCCACGTCGACGGCGCAGCGACGGGTTCGAGATGAACCTCGGTGCTGAAGCGGCGGGCTGCGTCGTACAGCTGCTGCAGGACGTCCAGCGCTCGGATGTCCAGCTGTCCGATGTACGCCGTCCAGATGCGGGTGTTGGGGTCGAACCCGGCTACGGCCCGCAGAAGTTGCCGCTGTTGTTCGAAGTTCTCGGGGTCTGCGGGGGCCGAAGTCGCGGAGACGCGCAGCAGCCAGCCGGTGGGGGTGGCCGAAGGTATCGAGGTCATGCCGCTGACCGTAGCCGTGGCCACTGACATTCCGGGGTCGGACAGGGTTCTACCAGCCTTGTTGGTCGATCAGCTCGACGTATCGGGCGTGCTGGGTGTCGGTGATCTGCCGGTTGCGTACAAGGCTGCCTTCCTCCATGCGGTAGGTACGGTCACGGTCTCCTCGGAAGCTGAGCCAGTTGAAGCTGGTGGTGACCCAGACGTCGTCGTAGACGAGGACCTTGGCGTGGGTGCTCTTGAGCCGGCTGAACGTGAACTTGGCGGGGTACCGGGCGGCGAGGTTGGTGAGTTTCCGGACCGCGCCTTGGTCCGTCTTGGCATCGCTGTCGTCGTAGCCGTAAGCGATGTGAACGCGAACCCCGCGGGTGAGGCGGCTTTCCAGTTTGCTGAGGAACTCCGTGGTGACGATCGCATTCTTGATCCACGGTGAGATGATCAGGAGCCTGCGACGGGCTTGGGTGAGAGCGTCGTCGAGCAATTCGGGATGTTCGAAGACGCCGATGGCCCGGATCTCGTCGTACTGGGGGCCGGGCTCGGCGGGGACGGCCGGCGCGGGTGGTGCGGAGCCGAGTTGCAGTGCCGCCTGCTCGGCGCGCTGCTGGGTGACTTCCGGCAGGGCGACTCGGGCCTCTTCCAGTTCGGGTTCCAGGGCGGGCCGCTCGGCGGCCGGCTCAACGACGATGCCGAGGAAGGCAGCCCCGCCGAGACCGATCAGAGTGATCTCGTGATGGTGGCTGAGTTCCCCGTCAACGACGACGCCGAGTTGGATGTCGGTGCGGTCCGAGTCGGCGTACACGAGGAGCTTTGCCGGCATGACTCGCCGGGCCTTGGCCTGGGTGACGTCTCGGACCTGGAGGACTTCGCGGTCGGTGTTGCCGCGTTCGCGCAGCAAGGCGTTGATGTCGCCAGCGCTGATGTCGCCGATCTCCACCAGCGCTCCGTGGACAGCGGGCAGTATCAGCATCCCGGCTTCCTCGGCCTGCCCGCGGGGAATGACGGTGTGCCGGTCGTAGGGGCGCACCTTGCCCAGGAGCTGGTCGTAGACGACAGGCTGGTCGACTCGTACGGGGGTGATGGCGGCCATCTCGCGGGCCGTCTGTTCGCCGCGGGCGGTCAGTCGCAGTGTGCGGATGCCGGGCTGGCTGGGGGCTGGGAGGGCGTAGGTGAGGTTGTCCGCGCTGAAGTGGTCGGCGACGGTCTGGCTGACCATGCGTTCGGAGAGGCCGAGCATCCCCGCGATGGCGGTTTCGCTGGGGACCTTGTTGTTGACGAAGCGCAGGACGAACTCATCGAGCAGCGCCAGGCGCTTGCGGTCCTGGGCCAGGACGTCTGCGGTGATCAGTGCGACCGGAAGTGCAGCGTCGATGATCGCGGCGAGTTCGAGGCCGGGGCGGGCGTTGTGGAAGCGGACCGCGAGGAGGCTGTCGGGGCTAAAGGTAGGCATTGCGGATCTCGCAGTCCTCGGGGTGGGAGCTCATGTAGTCGAGGACGTCGCGCAGGGCGCCGGGTTTGCTGCGGCAGAAGGCGGCGTCTCCGACGACGATGAGGCCGTAGCGGGCGCGGGAGAGGGCGACGTTGATGCGGCGCCAGTACGGCTGGCCGAGGAATCCGAACTGGGAGCGGGCATTGCTCCGGGTGACCGAGAAGACTGCCAGGTCGCATTCGCGGCCTTGGACGGCGTCGACGGACAGGACCTCGGGGGTGATGTGCTTGAGCCGGAGGGAGGCCAGACGGCGGCTGAGTTCCTCAACCTGTCGTCCGTACGGGGCGATGACGAGGACTTCGAACGGGCGGCCGTCGGGGATCTTGATGATCTGCTTGTCGATGGCCTGGTCGATGACTTCCAGGCGTCTGGCTGCCAGCTTGGACTCCAGCAGGTTGGAAATGCTGGTCTCGGCTGCAGTGCGCTCCGACTCACGCCGTCCGGGCAACTCGCTGGTGTCGAGCCACAGGACGGGTCTGTTGATCTGGTCGTAGCCCGGCAGGCTGTGGTGGTTGGGGGAAAGCAGCTTCTCGTCGTAGAAGCATGTGGAGATCAGGTTTCCAATGGCCGGCGTCATGCGGTACTGCTCGCGCAGCAGGTGCTTGACGGGGAAGTCGGTGTTGTTGGCGAGGTACTGGAACAGGGTCGTCGTCACCAGGTCAGGGATGAGCTGGTGGTCGCACATGATCTGCTCGTCGCGGAGGAGATCTTCGTCGATCGGCGGGAGCTGGTTGGTGTCGCCCACGAGTACCCACCGCTTGGCCTTGGCCAGGGGAACGAGGCCTTCGGTGGCGGTCGCCTTGGACGCCTCGTCGAAGATGCACACATCGAACTCGAGGTCGCGGGCAGCGGGGTGGCCGAGGAATCCCAGGGCTGTACCACCGATGACCTGGCGGGTCCGCAGGAACGCTGTGATCAGGTTCTGGTCGGTGCCGATGCGCTGCAGCCACTCGCCCTGCAGGCGCAACAGCCGCATGAGCTCGCGGCCCTGGCCGGCGGGTCCCAGGAGAGCTTCGACTGCATCGCGGGCATCGACCGTGCTGAGATCCTCGCGCAGGGTGAGTTCCCCGGCAAGCATGCGTTGCGCATCGGCGAACAGATCGGCACGCTGGTCGTGGAGTTGGTCTCGGCGGGCGCGGATGGTCACGACTTCCTCGCCCAGTTCCCGGGCCGAGGTAGTACGGTCCGGGGCCGGTTGGCTGGCAAGGGCGTCGAGCTTGCGGCTCACGTGCTCGAGGTCGCCGGCGACAGCGGCGATCTCCTCCAGGAGGAGGGCTGCTTTCAGGTGCCGGGCTTCGATCCCGTTGTCCGCGGCGACGGCGTCGAGGTACTTCTCTGCGCGGGTGCGTACGCCCTGGGTCCAGCGTTTGACCTGCCGGTCGAGGAGGAGGGGCTGGGCGCTCTCGGCAACGCGTGGGTCATCCGGGCGGCCCAAGCGGACGAGGCCGGTCATGCCTGCGTCCTCGATCTTCTTCAGGGCGTTGTCGATGGCGATGTGGGTCTGGCTGACGATGAGGATGCGGGCGTGGGGGTCGCGTTTGAGGGTCTGCTCGACGATTTCTGCGATGACGGTGGTCTTGCCGGTGCCCGGTGGTCCTTCGACCAGCAGCAGGTCCTGGGTTCCCAGGGCATGGGCGACGACGTCGCGCTTGCTCTTGTCGAGGTCGGCACGGAACCAGGTGGTGACGTCGGTGGGCGGCCGGTGGGTGATGCTGGCCGGGTTGTCGATGATCTGCCGGAGAGCCGGGTTGACGCTCTGGCCGGCCGCGACGTTGGTCAGGGCGTCGCGCTGGCGGTTGATGGCGCTCTGGCTGGGCCCGAGGAAGGGGAGCAGTACGCCGCGGCCTGGCAGGGCGGCATCGGGGCGGGCGAAGCGGACGACGAGGGTGTCTTCGGTCTGGGCGGTCACTTCTCCGCGGTCGACGGGCCGACTGTAGGGGTAGGCGGCCACCGACCATTCCTCGCCGATCAGTGAAGTGGCAGTCGGCGTGGCCAAGTGGAAGACGCGGGTGCGGCCGTGACCGTCGACGCGGTCGTATTCCTGGGGCTGGCGTCCGCCGGCGGCGAGTTCCTCGCGTGCTTCGAGCAGGCGCCGCCAACCGTTGAAGAGGTCTCCGAGGTTGTGGGTCTGGCGGTCCTGAGCTGCTTTCTCCCGCTGGTCGAGATGCGTGTCGAGGCGCTGCAACAGGAGGGTGAGCCCGTCGTAGGCGGGGTCCTCACCGGGGTCATCGAAGGTCCAGGTCAGGACCGGCCCGACGGGCACGGAGCGCTCACGCCGTTTGGCCATCCACTCCTCCGGGCGGTCCTCGGCTGAGATGATCACGCAGCGGTCAGGGTTGTGTTCGTCGGAGACCAGACGCAGGAAGCGGGAGCGCCCGAAGATGCGAAGGGTTGCGCTGTCGACCTCGCCGGTCTGCTGGTTGTAGCCGTAGTCGGCATGGACCGGGCCGGATAGGTCCGCCAGGACGGCCGACCGAGCCTGGTCCCAGTCGATGTCGCTGCTGTCCTGTGAGACATCGCCGAGGGATTCGGCGGCCCGGCGGGTCATCTTCAGCCACACGAAGTTCCGGCGCCGGGCCTGCCGGCTGCCGCAGACTTGCTCGGCCTCCAGGAGCTGGTACTCGAGTACGGCCGCGTTCGCGGGGCGCAGCTTGGGGTCGTAGTCGATGCAGGACCGGAGGATGTTGCGGACCTCGGTCTCAAGCTCCAGCTCGTCGAGGATCGGGGCGAGGTCGGGGTAGTCGGCCGCCTTACCGCCCGACAGTGCCTGGATCGTGAGGACGGCGAAGCTGTATACGTCCCGTACGTAGGGGATCGCATCGCCCTGTTCCGGTGGCGCGTAGAGGTTGGAGCGGTACCCGGCCACGGTGTGGTCGCTGACAACGGCCTTGGAGAGGATCTTGGCGATGCCGAAGTCGGCGAGTTTCACCGTGCCGTCGTCGGCGATCAGGACGTTGCCCGGCTTCAGGTCCCGGTGCTCGATCTGGTGCTCGTGCGCGTAGGCGAGAGCCGAAGCGAGCGGTTTGCCGATGCGGGAGAAAAAGGATGCCCAGGCGACCGGCCGGCCCTCGGCCATTTCGCCCTTGAGGCTCCCGTCGATCCATTCGAGGGCGATGAAGTACCGGTCGTGCTCGGCATCCCAGCCGGAGTCGAGCATTCGCACGATGTGGGGGTGGTCGAGGGCCCTGAGTGCCGCGGTCTCCCGTTCAAGGAAGATCTGGGTGACTTCGTCGTCGCGCTGCTTGAGGAGCTTGACGGCTGCGTAGTCGCCCTCTTCGCTGGTCGTGTCCACGGCCTTGCGGACTTCGGACAAGCCGCCAGTCCGGGGAGTGTTCGGGAGCAGTAAAAACCTGCCGCTGATCGTTTTTGCCCCCACGCACTGCTCCTCGCTCAGCACCGTTGCCGGTGCATTCTCCCCGGCTGCTCATTTTGCCAGGCAGTGGCCTCGCGGACAGGGCTTTCGCCAGGCTGGCCGACTGGTGGATACCCGGTCTTCGGCGGGTCCGAGGAGCGTCGGGACCTGGGGAAACGGGCGGGGAAGTGCGAGGCGGTGGCCCGGGGCGGAGCGGGGCTCGCCCGCTCCGCCCCGGGCTCAGGCGGCGGCCTCCCCGCTGGGGTACACCGTGTCGAACCACGCGTCGAGCTCGTGCAGGCCCAGCGGCAGGGTGGCGAGGAAGCGGAGGAACCGGCCGTTGTCGCGGGGAGGCTGCCGCGGGTCGAGGGCCTGGAGCGCGGGCAGGTCGGCTCGGCGGAGCGCTTCGACACCGGCGCGGTGGCGGTCCTCGAAGTCTTGCGTTCCGGTGGCGCTGTCGGCGGCCGCCAGGTAACAGGAGACGAAGGGGTCCAGCGCGGCCCGGTGGGCGGCAAGGTGGCGGCGGAACGACGCGCTGTCCACGGAGCTGGTGTTGGCCTCCTCGCTGCTGAGGGTGGCGGGCGGAAGGTCGGTCCAGCAGCTGATGGTGCCCGTGAAGCTGTGGGGGAACTCCCCGTCTTCGTCTCGGTTCCAGTGCCCGTCGCTCGCGCCGGCGGCGGAGAACACCTTTCCCCAGAGGTAGGTGAGGGATTCGAGCAGCGGAATGATGCTCAGGACGTCGCGTTCGTGGGCGGCAAGGATTAGGTCATGGAAGCTCGGATCGGCGTCGGCTGCGACCCGCACCTGCTGGACCAGGCGGTGAGTGTGTGGCTGGCGGTGCTTCGAGTGCTTCGCCGCGCTCTCGATCGCCTCGTGCGCCTCGGTGATCTGCACTGCGGCGCGGCTGGCTGCGGCCCGGAGCCCGCCGTCGTCGTCGACCGCCCTGAGCTGCGCCGGTGATACCTCGCGCGGTGGCGGGCTCGTTGCCGCGGCCAGCGCCCAGTCCAGCAGGTCGATGTAGGCGCTCGTCCCCCAGGAGAGAGGGACTTCATGGACCTCATCCCCTACCAGCCGCTCGGGGCCCAGCTCCGTGTGATGCGGCCGAAGGACCACATGTCCGAGTTCTACAATGTCGGTCTCCGGTGCCATGAGCAGGATCTCTGTCCCGGGCGGGAGGAATTCCTCCACGTGCGCCACGAACTTCTCGCTCCCGTCCCGGCGCCGGCAGTTGCCGGCCCATCCGCCACCGTCCCAGACCGAGGTGTAGGTCGGGTCGGTCAGTACGGACTGCGCGACCGTCAGAGCATGCTCGGCCGCCCGCAGGGAGGCCTCCGCCGCCTCGACGTCAGCCAGGTAGCAGAGAGCCAGCACCGGGTCGGTCGCCGCGCGGGACGGGTGTGCGGCGTTGACGGCTGCGAGCACCGCCGCTCGCGCGTCGATGACTGCGGGAGCCGGCGGGCACGGCCACAGCTCCAGGGGCAGCGACAGCGCGGTCCACAGCGGAATCACGCTGGGGCCGTGGGGCCCGGGTGAAGCATCCAGCAGATAGGACGCTCCCGCATGCTCCGCCAGGAGCAGTTCGACAGTTGAGTAGCGCTCAGCCACGTCCCACAGCAGGCCGATCCGGCGCAGCGTCGCCGACATCTGCCGGGTCAGGCTCTCGTCCAGGGGGCGGCGTGCGCCAGCTTCTGCGGGTGTGCTCGCCACGACGCTCTGCCACTGCGCCTCAGTGACGCCCAGGAGCTCGATGCGGGCCCCGAGCACCGCGAGAGCGAGCCCGTCGTCCGTCACCTCGACCGGCAGGCCGGTGGATCGGGGGGAGCCGAGCGCCGTCGTAAGGACGCGGAACCAGCGGGGAAGCTGCTTGCTTGAAATTCGTATTCTCAGGACGTGCCGCCGGGGCGTCACACTGACGACGCCGTAGGGCCCTTCCGTGGTGTAGGGCCGGTGCATGCCGTACTCGTCGATGAGGGCAGCCATGATCTGCGCCTCGGCGGTGGCCTGCGCGTCGCTGGCCTCCGGAATGAGCGGGCCAGCCGCGGGTACCTCACTCATCGCCGTGGGGTAGGACTCGCGTGTGGCCCAACGGCGCCATGCGGTCCGGTCGTCCAGCGAGGGCACGGTGTCGGAGAGGTCGAAGGGGTTGTCACGACGGGGCGGGGTCGTCAAGGTGCTGGGCAACGCGTCTCCCTGGTCTGATGGCCGGTGATGCCCATAGAGGTGTGCAGACGGCGCTCCGTGTGACATGCGGCGCTCTGGTTTCTTGCAGCGTGGGCGGGTGCGATCTCACCGAATGCCTTCCCCACCAAACAGGAATTGCTTAATTGATTTATTTCATGTATGATGTGATCAGAAGGCAGGGCGCGGCATCGACCACGCCCCTCGCCGATCCCGTAGGAGCCGGGCACGGAACCCCAGCCCGCACCCGTGGGATCGATGGCCGCCGACCGCACGGTGCGACGGGGCCGCACGAACCGAGAGATCATTCGTTGACAATCCTGAACTACAAGCGCCTCAGCCATGAGCGCGACGAATTTCCCCACGTCCAGGGTGCTGGCATGCGGGGCCAGAGGCGCCGCAACAGCCGCCGCAAGACCCGCCGGGTGATCAAGCGGTGGGAAGAGCGCGCCTGGCGGCGCGAGACCAAAGAGGACGACGAGTGAGTTCCGCGTACCTCTTGGACGGCACCGGCCCGGTGGTCGGCGAGGCACAGGCGGCCCCCGGCGGCAAGCTCCACCGGACCGTCGTCTACCGCAGCGGCCCCGACCCCTGGGCCGGATGCGGCCTCGCTCGACGACTGGCGAAGCCGTCGTTGAGCTGGGCCTCGAAAGCGGACGCGAGCCGCTTCTGCCGACACGCAGGGTGCATGGGGAGCACCCGACGCCGCATTACCAAGGCCTGATCCCGCACGCCGTTCCCCTCACCACACCTCACGCCCTCCGGAGGCACCCTTGCTCTTGCAGCAGTACGTATTCCTCGACAGCACAGCCGTCGACCAACTGACGCCCTCCCAGGTGGAGAGCTATCTGGAGAACCGCGGCTGGACCAAGGAGGAGATGGAATCGCCCAGCAGCCAGCTTTGGGTACGCCCCGACGGCGAGACACTTCCCGACCATCTCCAAGTCCTCCCGGATCGCAGGCCGGACCGCATCTGGCCGGGCTACGTGAGGGCCCTCACCAGCACGCACTTCCGCGACTACGCAGCCAGCACCACCCAACTGCTGCTCGTCGTAGCGCTGTTCGAGCATCGGCTCGCCGCGCACGTCCTCGCCGACATGGCCGCCCGGCCCCACCCCGCATGAACGGAACCACAGCAGTGACCCACCCTGACCGAGCGGGGACACCGCTGCGCCCCTTCCTCCCCTCCGATTTCGACGACAGCTGCGAAGGGTGCGGTGCGCCGGCCGGGGCGTACTGCTACTCGCACTGCGACTCCGGCTACACAGCCCAGCACGCGCGTGCCGATTCCGCGCGCCTGGAGCAGCGGCCGGCTCCCCGCCCTTGACCCTCAACGTCCACGTCCCTCTCGGCCTTTCCCCCGCCACCGCACGAACGGATCTCCACCACCATGACGACGAGCCCTCCGAGCCACCTCGCCGACGACATCAGGGCCGCCCTGGCGCTCCTTGACGAGAACGCCGATCTCGACGCGTACCGTGATGCCGCACCCGTCGTCTACGCCCTTCTCCAAGGGCGGGCGGTCCGCGCCGTGCGCGGGCTGCGGGACGCCCTGGGCGGTGCGCCCGTTCACTACGCAGACCCCATCACCTGGCGCCGGACCCAGGAGGACCAGCAGCACGACGCGCAGGGCCTCGCGCTCCTGATCGCCGACACGCTGCGGGCCCAGATCCCCGGCGCCGCCTACCTGGTATTCCACATCAACGACAGCTACGACGCCGAGACCGGCCGCGACCTGGAACTACACAGCATCCGCGCCGCCGACGGCAGCATCCTTCACCACTTCCACGACCCTCTTCCAGAGCTCGACGCGGACCGCCACCGCGAGCTCATCCACGTCTGGCGGGCCGCTGGACTTCCGCGGACCGGCGATGACCTGACGAACCTCCTGCAGCCGATGCGCGCCGCAGGTCTAATCCTCGACAACTATCCCGAGCAGTTCCACCTGTACGGGCACCCGTTCTTCGGCAACGATGCCGAACAGCCCGTGTGCATGCTCCTCTCTGACTCTGCACACCCGGAGCAGTGGGACCTCCTGGACGTCTTCGGCCCGAGGCTGCTGCGCCCGTATGGCACCGCGCTGCCCGCCTGACCCGTACACCACCCACCGTCTCGGTGCACCGCGGCGGCCGTCACCTCGACGGCCGCCGCCTGCGCCTTCCCGGCTTCTGCGACGAACCCGCGGCACCGCACGCCCTTCGCGGCCGGCTCACCCTGGAGGAACCATGTCCAACTCCCTGCTCCTTCCCCCGATGCCACGCAGTCTTGAGACCGGCGACCGGTTCACCCTGCGTTCCGCGACGTACACCCGCGATGGCGACGGTGCCTGGGCCGACGAGCGCGGTCGGCCCTTCGGTTCGGACGAGGAGGTACGCACCGCTTACCGCTCGCGGCAATCGCTCGCCGAAGCCGGAGCGCCCTTCTTCGCGCCCGGCCCGGTTCCGTACAGCAGTGCGCTGCCCGGCGCGGTCCTGCGCCCGGGTGACTGGGTTCTCGCTGGAGGCGTGACCTACCTGTGGTGCGAGGGCGAGGATGACGGGCTGCTGCTCGGCGCTCCCGGCCCGCTGGGGCCGTGGGGGCTGGCACAGCGCCACCAGGCGTGTGCTGAGATGCCAGTTGCCGATGAGGCCCACCGGTGGTCGGTGACCGCGACCGGGAGGTGGTTCGTTCGACGAGGCCGGATCCTGCGCGCGTATCTCCCTGCCGACTTGCCCGACCGCCGGCCGGGGGAGGCAGGGGTGATCGTGCCGGGTCAGTCAAACCACCGGAATTGATATTGCATAATTGCAATTACTTCTGTAGGTTGGTGTGTAGCGGCGAAATGCCGCTCCTCTCCCGCCCGTTGAGCCGACGCGCCTTTGACGGAGCCCGGCCGGACGGAGACAGACCCGCGGCGGACAGCCGTTCCCGCCGCCCCGCCACACTCTCCCGGAGAATCTTCATGCATGTCCGCGTTCCGTCCGCCCTCTACACGCCCTCCCGCCCTCTCCGACCCTCCGTGCCGCTGACCGTGACACTGACCGGCGACCTCGAAGGACTGCCGCCCAACCTCTTCGAGGCATACGAGGCGCAGCCGTTCAGCAAGGAGCACGGCGCCTTCCGGGGCGGCCGTCCCATGGCGGCGGAGACAGTCCTCGACACACTCCGCCTCCATCTGCGCGACGCGGGACGCGGCGGGTGCTCGGGAACGGCGAGCGGCCACATCCTCACGGTGCAGTGCGGGCCCGACGGGATCGGGTGGCGCTTCCTCCCCCGCGCGATGACCGGGACGGTCGACCGCATGACTCACGCTCTTCTCCAGGCCGACATCCAGGTACTGAAGGGCCCCCAGCCCGCGACGGGCGTACGGCTCTACGCCGTTCCCGACGATCCCGACATCGTTGAGGTACGCCCTGTCGTCGACGGACTTGAGCGGCTGCCCACGGGCGGAGAGTGGTTCAACACCCGGCGGCAGCACTGGGTACAGCTGATGGCGTCGGCCCGTGCCGCACTGAGCGGCAACGGCTGGTACAGCTGCGGGGGGACGCTCGACGGAACCCGGTTCGCGGCCCGGCCGCAGCCGGTCACGCTCACCAGCAGCGGGCTCATGCCCCCGATTCCCCAGCTGGCTGCCACATACGAGGTGGAAACGCGCTGGCCGGAGTCGGACTGGGCACTCCAGCCCCGCGAATCGGCTACGTCGCTCCTCAAGGGCATCTACTCCTGTCTTCGCAAGGGTGTCGCCACGGTGGAGGCCGTCGGCTCCACGATCTACGAGACCAGCGTCACCGCCAGCGACTTCGCCCCGTACGCCCGCTTCACCCCGGTGCTGCGGCCCGAGCCGGCGCGCGCCGCCTGATCAGGGGCACCGGACTGCGGTGCCCCACTCTCAAGAAAGCCACACATGACCCACCACACCGATACCGTCCAGGTGAAGGCCCTGCGGGTGACCCTGCACGACGTTCAGCTCACCCTCCAGGTACCCGGGGGCCGCGTGCCGAGCCGCACCCAGATCGAGCGGCACATCCGGGACCTCGATCCGGCCATTCTCGACAACGCATGCACCTCGGACACCGTCGATTACTCCCGGTTCGCCGAGCTGCTTGAGGTCCTCGACACCCAGGTCACCGAGGAAAGCGAAGGCGAGGCAGAACATGCCGCGTGACGCGATCGGAGTGTTCGGCCGGGTGATCCGGGTGCCTGACTCGACGGATTCGGACGAGGCGGTACGCCCGCTTCTGCCCGGACCACTGTTTCGCTCCCGCCTTGCCGACTTCCTGTGCTTCCTCGTTCCTCTGGCGATCGAGGAGCAGAGCCGACAATCCCGTGAGCAGATCGACGGCATACGCGAAGAGCTTCTCGACACGATCGCGGCGCACGGAGACGATCTGCAGTTCGGCGGCACCCACCAGAGATCGGCCCGGGTAGCCCTGGCAAAGGCCATGGCGCTGCTGGCCACGGCAGAGGGCGGTGTCACGATCCTGGGTGTGCATGCCTGCACTGAAGACCACGAAGGCTGCCCCGGATCCAAGACCAGCGGTGCCCCTGACGACGCGCCTTGAGCGCCACGTCCGCACCACGATTCATTGCTGGCAGGGGCGGCCCGCCCCTGCCAGCCAACCTCTGACAGCGCGAGGAGACAGCCCATGCCACAAGGAGTCGAGACCGGTGAGTCCGGTATGGACCGGTCACCCGGGGGCGGCGGTGCGTACGGCGACGACCAGACGGCCTCTCGCAGGCCGCCGGTCCAACCGGCGACGGCGGCAGTGCGTCCCACCCGGAGTCACACCGTCGCTCAGGCGCTGACCGGCCTCGGTGCCGAACGGCTGTCGCAGTACGAGGTGGAGGATCTGCCCGCGGCGCAACAGCCGGACGGCTTCACCCTGCGCGACACCCGCCATCCGTCCGGAGTCGTCGTTGCCATCCTTGCCGCGTACGGCCCGGACCGAATGGCGTTGCTGGCCCGGTTTCGAGCGCATCTGGAGAAGCCCACCGTCGGATACTCGGTGGGGGCCCTCGATGGGCTCGCTGAGCACGAGGTCATGGTTCGCCGGGCGAACGCGGATGAGTTGCGCAGTCGCCGGGCGCTCGCACCACACGCGCCCGCAGGCACCTCGCCCGCGTCCCGGACCCGGAGCGAGGAGCTGGCGGAGGCGGGCCAGGTGGGCCTGTTCTGAGGAAGCGCAGGAGTGCGGGGCCCCTCAGTTGATCACGCACTCCGGGTGCCCCCAACCACGGGCCGACTTGGCGATCTGGCTCCCTGCCGCATAGGCGCGGCCGCACTGGCACTTGCCGTTGAACTTCGCGGCGATGGTCCGGGATCCTCGCCCGGCCTTTCTGCTGCCGGCCGCCCGGGAGCTCGTGGCTTTCCCAGCACGGCCTGCTGCTGGCGCGGCTGGGGGCGCTGTGGGAACCGTCTTCGCCCCGTGGACCGTTCCGGCTGCCTCCTGGGTAACCGCGGCCTGGCTCGCCGCATGGTCCGCGATGGCGTTCAGCGGATCTCCGCCGACCTGATGCGCGGGGACATAGACGAATTCGACTTGTCGGCCGTGGAGTTCACGGTCGATACTTTCGACAAGATCCCTGTTGGCCACCGGCTTCCCGCTGGCGGTCTTCCAGCCGTTTCGCTTCCATCCGGGCAGCCAGACAGTGACGGCCTTCATCGCGTACTGAGAGTCCATGCGCACCTGGAGCGCCGCCTTGGCCGGTGTCGACTCCAGCAGCTTCTGCAGGGCGGTCAGTTCGGCCACGTTGTTGGTGCCGATGCCCAGCGGCCCCGCTTCCCAGCGCACCGGGGACCCATCAGCGTCCGCCACGACCCACGCCCAGGCGGCCGGACCGGGGTTGCCCTTGGACGCACCGTCACATGCCGCGATCACGAGACCATCCATGGTGTCGATCATGCCAGGCTGCGAGGGCCGGGGACACCGAGAAGCAAATTGCTTAATTGGATTGCATAGAGTAGGTTGTGACTACAGCTGCTTGTTGGCGATGCCGTCGATCTGACCGCCGCGTCGCCAGATTGGCTTCTTCCGACCCACGGCACTACGCCGCGCACGAGATTCCAGGCCCTTGACTGTCTATTTCGCCTTCATCCCATCGCGTCGGCTGCGGCCGGCCGAAAGCGGCCCGCTGGAGTTCGCCCCGAACCAGGCCATTCCCGAATGGGCCCTCAAGTGGCGCGCGGCTCACCGGCACGGCCCGACCTACTACGACGGCGTGAACCACGCCGTGCCGCCGTCGGCGAAGCCGATGGCTGACTTCCCGGACGCCGACTCCACCGCCTGTCTGCTCGTCTGGAAGCGCACGGCATCGCAAGCCGTCCCGAAGCACGGCGAGGAGCCCGACGAGATGTGGTCGCTCACACCGCGCGGCCGGGTGACCCGGGACACCTGGTCACCCACGACCACCGATGCCCAGCACCGCCCTTCACCCAAGGAGATCCACCCGTGACACCCACTCGCTCCGGAGTCCGCATCGACACCGACTCCGTCACCACCAATACACACGTGCCCGGCCCCTGGCCGCTGAAGGAAGCCGTACTGCGCGACGAACTGGGCGGCGACCCGCGCTTCGTCCGGTTCGCGGCAGCCGACGGTGAGACGGCCCTGTGCGTGATCTCCCGGCAGGACGCCGCCGATCCCGGCGCCATTCTGCCGGTCAACGAACTGGCCACCACCTTGGTCCACCGGGCAACCCGGCAGGTGCCGCCGCAGCCCCTCCGCGGGCCGGTCGTCGTGCTCGGCGCCGGCCGCATGGCCGGACTGTGGCGAACCGGTGATCTCACCGACTTCCACCGCGCACTGCTGCACTCCCTCGCCCGCGAACAGGGCGGCCCCGAGATCCCCGGTTCTTCGGCATCCGTGGGGCTCTACCGTGACTGAGCCGCTGCCGCGCTACCCCCGTACTCCGCATCTGCCGGGCTCTCCGGGTGCCACCGCCGACGACGTCTGGTGCGTCTGGCCCCGGTTCGTTCCCGAGCCGGGCCGCGAACTCGTCACCACAATGAAGATGGACGGAGCCAACACGACTCTTCACGCGGGCGGAATGTACGGGCATTCCCCCTCAGGGCGCAGCAGGCCGTGGCAGAGCCGGATGCGGGCCTTCGCCGGCGCCGTGTGCCCATCGATCCCGCCGGGCGTCCGTGTGTGCGGCGAGGACCTGACCGTCCCGCACTCCATCGCCTACGAGCGGGATCTGCCACCGTTCATGGTGTTCTCCGTCTGGGAGGGTGAGGACTGCCTGTCGTGGGACGAGACGGCGGCCTGGGCAGACATGCTCGGACTGCCGACCGTGCCCGTGCTCGCGCGGGGCCCCCGCCCCGCAGACGCCCGCCTTCTGCCTGGAGCCTTCGAGAGCCGGACGGACACCGAGTTGGACGAGGGGTTCGTCGTCCGCGACGGGCAAGGGTTCGCGCGGGCGGAGTTCACCGACCGCGTGGCCAAGTGGGTGCGCGCCGGCCACGTCCGGACCGGCGACCGGTGGACGACCGACAACTCTTAGGTGTATTGCTTAATTGCTTTTATTCATGTACAGTTAGAGCAACGGATGCGGCGCTCGCCGAGTATCCGCTTCAGGGCGCTCGGCGCCCGTTCTCCTTCCTCATCTCAGGACCACCTGTATGTCTTCTCGACGCCCCCGCCCCCCGTTCCGCATCCGCGACGCCGGACACCGCGATCGTGAGGCCTTCATGAGCCTGATCCGACACGCGGACCCTGATCATCCTTCGCCCTTCCACTCGGCCCGGCTCATGCTCGGATTGGCTCCCGAACCCCCGCTCTCCCACAACCTCAACCTCTGCCTCATCGCCGAGGACCAGCGCGGAAAGCCGGTCGGCGCACTGCTGGCCGGGCCCCCGGACTGGCTCGTGGAGCACCCGGGACTCCGAGGATCCCCGCTGACCCTGGCCCTCGTGCATCGCGTGACCATGATCCAGGGGGTGGCCGTCGACGCGAAGTACCGCGGGCGAGGCATCGGAAAGGCCCTGATCCGCCGCGCCGAACGGCGCTACCGGGAAGCCGGCTGGGGACTATCGATGCTCATCCACGGCCCGTCGCTGGAGCCCTTCTACCAGCGGCTCGGCTACGCCTCGCACCCCGGTCTCCTGATGAACCTCCCCAGTCCGAACCCGTTGATCGGCCAGGACTTCCTGAACATGCTCACGGCACTGAAGCCGCTCGCCTCCGAAGTCCGCCTGGCCGAGGTCCCCTTCGCACCCTGCCCCGTCATCTCGGGTGTCCTCCCCGGCGCGCGGGTGCCCGACCATGCCTGGTTCGACGGCGCCGCGCTCTGCTACTGACCGGCCCGCACCAGAAAGTCACCCATGCCCAACCGCGAAGCGGTCGTGCGCGTTCTGACCCAGGACGTCCTCGGCAACCAGCGCTGGAACGGCCGGACCCGTCAGTACGAGTCCATGCCCACCAGCGCCTACTACGACATGCGCGACGGAGCGGCGGCGATCCTCGAACGCTCAGCCGGGGCCGTCAACTGGCCCCGGATGCTGTTCGAAGCGGCGTCCCGCCACGCGCTGCTGCACCCCGACCGCCCCGCCGAGGACGACCAGCAGTACCCCTCCCCGGTCGCCGGCCTGTGCGGCGAGTGCCTACGTGAGGCGTTTCTCGCCGACGACACCGGCGCGCAGGACTGGACGGCCCGCCCGGCATCACCCCGTGAGCACCGCGGAACGGACTGGCCCGCGATCGTGGCCGCCGTCTTCCCGCACCGAGCGGCGGCCCACTGGCACCCGTTCCAAAACTAACCCGTGCCCGCACCCCACCACCTCTCTTCTCTTCTTCAGGAGCCTTCCATGCCCGTTGCTCGCTACGCACTCCAGTACGCCGTCCAGCTCGCCCAGTTGCTGGGGTCCGGCTGGAGCGCGTCAGGCTGCGGTTCGTCGACGTTCGCCGTCCTCGACGGCCCCGGCATCGAACTCGGTGTCTCCACCACCTCGCCGATACGTTCGCGCGCCGAGGTCCGCGTGCAGATCCGATCCCGGGGCGACCTGGTGTGGCGCAGGCGCACGGACTTCGACGGGCAGGTGTCGGGAACCATAGGTGACCCGGCAGCGGTCGCCGACGCCATCCGCACGGAGATCCTTCCGGCCTGGAAGAAGCTGGTGACGGAGCTGGAAGCCCGCACAGTGCAGACCCGCTCAACGGTCCGGGAATTCGCGGCCCTCGCTGCCGAGGTGGTCGGCGGTGCCTCGGTCACCTACGGCTCCCGTCCCGGAGTGGCCGACATCCGCTGGAACGGCGGCCACGCGGTGCTGTGGGCGGGCGACGACGGCCACATCTCCTCGCCGTCTATCGAGATCACGAGTGCGCACGGTGCCGCTGCGGTGCTCGCCTTGCTGCGCACGGCAGCGGGCCTCGTGCAGGATCCCGCGCGGTTCAGCGTCAGCGATATCGGGAGCGCCGCCGCCCGGCTGCTCGGCGATGGCTGGTCGGCGGAGCCCTGGGAGTGGCACGACGGCGCGTGCATCGAGCACCGGGACGACGTCGGCGGCGGGTACAACCTTGCAGTCCAGGACGGACACCTGTACGTCTCGGCGAACCTCCGCGACGAGAGCCGCACCGTCCTGACCGACGTGTCCACCTCCGACAGTCTGGAGACCCTCGGCGCCTCCGCCGCCGCCATCGTGCGCAGGATCCACGACGACCACTGATCGCTTCCTGCGGCAGGGGCGCGCCGTCCGCGTCCCTGTCCGAACCGGCCTCGCTTCCGGCGGGACGGGCCACCGCAGCCGGTTCGACCGGCTTTCTACACGAAGGCTTCCGTATGCGTCCTCCTGTACTCCTGGGCCTCTCCCCCACGCGCACCGTCCCGTTCGCGGGAGGGAGCATGGGGCAGTGGCTCCGCGGCATCCTCGACGAGATCCGTGAGCTGTATCGCGCTGACTCCGTGCCTTGGGTCGTCGGCTACAGCGGCGGCAAGGATTCAACGCTGTGCCTGATGCTCGTGTGGATGGCGCTCGTCGGCCTGCCCGCCGCCGAGCGCACCAAGGTCGTCCACGTCATCAGCACGGACACCGGCGTGGAGAACCCCGTCGTCGCAGCCTGGGTGGATGCCTCACTGGCCGCGATGCGCAGGGCGGCCGAAGAGCAGGGCCTGCCCATCGAGGCGCACCGGCTGACGCCGGCGATCGAGGACTCGTTCTGGGTGTGCCTGATCGGCCGGGGCTACGCGGCCCCGAGGCCCAAATTCCGGTGGTGCACGGAACGGTTGAAGATTAAACCTTCGAATGCGTTCATCCGTGCCGTGGTCGCCGAGCACGGTGAGACCGTCCTGGTCCTGGGCACCCGCAAGGCCGAGTCGGGGGCCCGGGCCCGGGCCATGGCACGGCACGAGCGTCGCCGGGTGCGGGACCGCCTCAGCCCCAACGCCTCACTGCCCAACTCCCTGGTGTACTCGCCGGTCGAAGACCTGACCAGCGACGAGGTGTGGCAGCTGCTCATGCAGTACTCGAACCCTTGGGGCCACAGCAACAAGGACCTGCTGACGATGTACCAGGGAGCGTCGCCGGATGCGGAATGCCCGCTCGTCGTCGACTCGACGACGCCGTCGTGCGGCGACAGCCGGTTCGGCTGCTGGACCTGCACACTCGTGACGGAAGACCGCTCCATGGCCGCCATGATCAGCAATGACGTGGAGAAGGAGTGGATGCTGCCGCTGCTGGAGCTGCGCAACGCCTTGGACGTCGACGACGACCGGGAATTGCGGGACTTCCGCCGCATGAGCGGGCGGCTGCATCCCTTCAAGGGCCGGCTCGTACACGGCGCCTACCTCCAGCAGGCCCGAGAGGAATGGCTGCGCCGGCTGCTGGAGGCGCAGACGTGGATCAGAGCGAATGGGCCGAGCTATGTCCGGAATTTGACGCTGATCACTCTGGAGGAGCTGCGGGCGATCCGGCACGAGTGGGTGTACGTCAAGCACGAGATCGAGGACTCGCTGCCCGGCATCTACCAGGCCGCCACCGGGGAACCGTATCCCGACCCGTCTCAGGAGACCGCTTTCGTCGACGGGGCGGAGATGATCAGTGTCCTGCGCGAGGTCTGCGGTGACGACGAGCAGCAGTTCCTCATGGCCCGCGAACTGCTCGGCATGGAGAAGCGTTTCCGGACGATGACCCGCCGCGCCGGACTCTTCGGTGAGTTGGAGAAAACCGTCCGCAAGTACGCGTTCGAGGGTGAGGAGGATGCGCTCAGCTTCGCACTCGCGCGTGAGGAGAGGATCGCCGAGGCACGGGTTCTGCCCCAGCCCGGCACAGGTGCGACGCCCGAACAGCCGGAACTTCCCTCCGGGATGGAGGCGGAAGCCTGCCCGGAGGCTCAGAGTCTCGCCGCAAGCCTGCGCGCGAGCGGGCTGGTCCCCCTTGACCACCACGTCGAGGAGTCGTGACGCTCACGGGCAGCGGCCGGGCCGGTTGTCCCGCAGGTGACGCGGCAACCGGCCCCGGACCGAGCGGCCCTACGCGCCCTTGGCGGCATCCTTGAGCTTGGAGCCCGCGGAGACCTTCACGCCGAAGCCGGCGGGGATGGTCAGGGCCTCCCCGGTAGAGGGGTTGCGGCCTTCGCGGGCGGCGCGGGCGGTGCGCTCGAAGGTCAGGAAACCGGGGATGGTGACCTTCTCGTCGCCCTTGGCGACGATCTCGCCGACCGTCTCGGCGAGGGCGGTCAGCACGCCGTCGGCGTCCTTGCGGGTCACCTCCGCGCGGTCGGAGAGCGCGGCTACCAGTTCACTGCGGTTCATTTCGGTAACTCCGTATCTCGTATCGTCGGGCCGCCGTACGGCGGCCCGACCGGACGGTCAATCCTGACATTCACCACTGACAACGCATGCCGCGCCGCCAGCGAACGGTGCGCGAGGGGCGACCGGGGCTGCTCGCGCCCGTGGGCTACCAGCCACCCGAGCCCCGCGGGAGCTGGCCGTTGCGACGGGCATCGGTGGGCTTCCGCGGCCGGCGCACTCAGCCGAGCAGGGATTGCTGGTGCGCCTGCGGGACAGGAGCGGGTGTGTGCTTCAGCTGGTCGGCCAGATGTCGCAGCCCGTCGGCCTCAGAATAGGGGTCCGTGACGCCGTCGGCCGCGGTCCGGAACTGCTGCAGCCCGCCGGGCAGAGCCTGGTAGCCACGCTTGATGGCCCACCGGGCACCCGCCAGGTCGCCGTCCTTGAGATACCGGTGAGCCAGCTCGCGCGCGGCGCTCACGATGGCTTCGGTCATCTCCTGGACGTACGGGGTTGCCCATGCGTACCAGTCCGGGCGGACGGCATCGGCGAAGGGCGGTCCTTCGACGAGCTGCAGGGCGGCGCGCAGGCATCGCGTGCCCGTCGGCGTGTCGTTGTTCTCGCCGAAGTCTGCGAGGTTGCAGAACTGATTCCAGTCGCTGGTGACCGAGGGAGCAAGGATGTACCCGGTTTCCTGAGTCCATTTCGGGAAATGGGCAACGCCGAGCCAGGCCCGCAGCCGGCTCATGGCTGTATTTCGGCTGTCGGCCCGCGTCGTGTTCTCCGGCCACAGCGCAGCGTCCATGGCGTGGCGGTCGGTGCCGGGGTTGAGGTAGAGCCAGATCGCGTACTCGGTCAGCCGCGAGGCGCGGTTGGATTCGACCTGTCCTCGCGCACCGCTGACCTGCGGGGCCCCCAGCAGCGTGAGACCGACACTGCCCGGCGGCCCGGGGAAGGAAACCCTGGCCCAGTCGACGCTCTGATCACTCTCGCCGACGGGGAGCAACCCCCGAGGCTCGGGGAGTTCCGGGCCAAAGTCCGCTTCGCTCATGGAGGGCAGCAGAGGGAGCAGGCCCTCCAGCACGCCGTAGGTGATCGACCATCCTTCGGCGAGCTCCCGCTCACGCACTCCGGCTTCGGCTGTGTCTGTCAGGGACCACGGTGCTTCGAGGCGCAGTACCTGCCACGCAATGTCACCGGGTGTGCAGAGGGACTGGATGATGACCAGAGCAGTTGCACGCCAACGGGTCAGGGCGGATATCGGGCTGTTGACGTCGAAGGTTGCGGCCTCCGCGAGAAGGGTCTGAACGGCCTGACGCAGCTGGTCTACGGCGCCGGAGTCAAGAGGCTCGAAAGGGCGGTGGACGGTGGAGGTGGAGTAGGGCAACGAGGGGACGGTCTTCATGGCGGCTCCAGGTCAAGTCCGGTGCGAGTGGGTGGTGTTCATGGCAGGCGGATGTCGCCGATGCTGCCCGTCTGGATCAGCGGTCCTGCGATGCGCGCGTGCGGGCCCACGGAATTTGTTGTCGGGCCGTAGCTTCTGGCGGCGGGTGCGGGCCGTCGGGAGCGGGTGGCGGCCGCGGCCGACGCGTCGTGAATCAGAGCGGGCTCCAGGTCGACGCTGACCGGCAGGTGGTCGGATGCGTTCAGAGCTGCGGGAGTGCGCAGCACCCGGTAGCCGGCCAGCGCGGGCACCAGGTGGCGGGTCGTGCGGACCATGTCGATGCGGCGTGGCCCGAAGGGGTCTGCGACAGGCCAGTGACCGGTGGTGGGCTGCCACGGGGCGTCGAACTCCGCTGCCGCGTCCAGAAGTCCGCCTCGGCGCAGGGCCTGTGCGGCGCGCCGGTCGGCGTGGTGCGGTGCGTCGGGTTCGTCGTTCCACTCGACCTGGTAGAGCAGATCGTCGTACCACTCCTGATGTGCATAGGGGTCGGGATCGTAGTAGTCGCCGTGTGCTGTGGGGTCGGCGGAGATGCTGTTGAAGTCGCCGCCGATCGCGGCAGGCCCGGGCGGGCGGGTCAGGGCGGCGACGACGCGGTGGGCCTCGTCGAACCGTCGCGCGGGCCGGAACGGATCTGCGTGATAGCTGGCGAATGTGACCGGCTCGTGGGCTCCGATGTCGAGCTGCAGGCGAGCCAGGGCGTGGTGGAAGTCGCCGCCCTGGAACGCCCGCCAGGCGCCGGGGACCGGGGTGATGCCCGGACGCCAGAGGAGCCCCACGTGGTAGCGGTGCTGACCCGAGGCGAGGGCGGTGGTTCCCCGGGCGTCGACCGCGCACAGCAGGCCGAGGGAGTCGGCGAGTTGGTGCAGCAGACGAGCCGCGCCGGCGGCCGTGTCCGCGACGATCTCCTGGACCGCGAGCACGTCAGGCCGGGCTTCGGCGACCGCCTGGCGGAGGTGGTCGGTGCGGTCGTCACGGCCGGTGAAATCGAGCAGGTTGTAGGTGGTGAAGCAGACGGTCACGGCATCTCCATGGCTCCGAGCGGCCCGAGCGGGTGCTCGCTTACGCATAGAGGTGTCGAATCGGGTGCCCGTGTGACATCGACGGCGTGACTTTTTCGGCCCGGAACGACTTTGGCCCCGGCGCGGACGCCGGGGCCAAAGTGATGAGTAGCGGGGACAGGATTTGAACCTGCGACCTCTGGGTTATGAGCCCAGCGAGCTACCGAGCTGCTCCACCCCGCGTCGGTAGCCCTCACTATACGGGCCGTACCGAAACACTCAGAATCCAATTGCTTAATTGTCTTTACTTCGGTATAGTTGGAATCACTCGGGGCGGTAATGCACGGGCGCTGCAACGGCCCGCCCCACCCCGAGGGACGAACGCTGATCCAGGAGACTCCCTTGTCCTTCCACTCCCCCACCGAGCTCCAGCTCCCCATCCGCGACGCCGCCGTTCCCGCCGTCGGGACGTTCGACCGGTTCACCGGCCAGGCCCGCTATCAGCTCGCCGGTGACGAAGTTCGCGGCAGCTTCATCGTCGTCCCCGAGACGGTCCCCGGATCCGACGCCTGTCACGTCCGGGTGGTCTACGGCGACCACCCCGCACAGCCGCAGCCCGAGCGGATAGACGAGCCCAGGATTCGCCGGACCCGGGTACGCGGCGAATGCGGCCCGCTCGCGGTCGACGCTCTGCCCGACCAGCTCTTTGCGCGCGGCCAGTGGGTCCGCTCGGACGGAACGCTGGGCACCGTCCCGCGCAGCACGCACCGATACCTGGCCGAGGTCGTGCACGCCGTCGTCACCCACTGGGCCACCCGGCCGAACCGTGAGGGGCTCATCCGGGCCGCCGTACGTCACGCCCAGCAGCAGCCTGACATCCCGGCCCAGGCAGCACGCGAGGCCGCAGAGCGCGAACTGGACGCCATCCGTGCCCAGATCGCACCGCACTGGACCCTTCTCCAGCAGCTGGAGGCGGTTGCCCAGGCCGACGCACCCCGGCTTCCCACACTGCCGCGCGTGGTCCACATCGACTACCTCGATCCCGCCGATGGCACGACAGGCATCATGACGGCCCTCCCCCGGCTCAACGCGCTCGACGGAACGATCACCTACACCGTGACGGGCGGTGGCCGCGTGCGCGGAGACTTCACGGTCGGCCCCGACCGGTACAGCCGTGACGCCCTCCCCAGCGGCGTAGGCGTGCAGCTCGGAACCACCCCACTCCCTGTCGGTGCGGGCCGGGAGAACGAGCCGGTCGTCAACGGAATCCGTTTGCGCGGCTCCTGGAACTGCACCGACACCCAGTCGCTCACCCCGGCCCTCCCAGCGGCAATCCCCGGCATCCAGCGGGCGGACGCCCCCGACCGGTCCGTACCCGCGAGCACCGCCGCATGGATCAGCACCGCCATCCGGGCGCTCGCCATCGCCTACCGCGATCACAGCAATGTGGACGCGCTGCGCCTGGCCGCCGGGAAGAGCCGCGTGGACCAATTGCGCCAGGCTCCCGTCGACGCGGTCGTCGAACTCCGCCGACAGGAATCGGCAGCCCAGGCACGCCTCACCGCCGTCCAGGAGGCCGAGGCCGCCTTCGCATCCCTGTCGGCCTGACAGCTGGTGCGCCCGCAGGCCGGGGCTCGGCACCCCGTTCCCCGACCTGTGAGCGCGTCAACCACTGCACCGGCGTTACCGCCGAAGACCTCCGCGCAGCGGCAGAGGAGATCGCAACGTCCGGCTGGGTCGAGCGGGCGGACCAGGGCGACACCACCGTCCTCCTGGATCTCCCCCGCGACCCGGCTGCCCTCCTATCCCTCGTCCTGGTCCCGCCGCCCTCTCGCTACTCTCCGGTCGTCCCTCACCAAGGAAGATTCATGGACACCAGCCCCCTCGCCTCCACCTCGCTCGCCGCCGAGGTCGCCGCACTGCTCCCCAAGCGCCACCAAGACGAATGGACCGTCCGCACGGCCGCCCGCCAAGACCACCCGGACTACCCGGCCGCCCGCCTGGCCAACGGCCAGCGCCGCTTCCTCATCCTCCTGACTGAGAGTGGCAACACGACGCTGACCGCTGCGGCGCCCGCCTCCGATACCTCGCTCGCCGTCGCAGGCAGCGCCCCTACAACGGTCGCCGGAGCAGCGCTGCGTTCGCTGCTGCCGTGCATCGACCGCCACATCATCCGCCTGTCGCCCCCTCAGCAACGGCAGCACCGACGCCAGCACCTCTCCGAGATCGACGCTCTGCTCCGCGAACTCGGCACATCTGCCGTGCGGTTCGACCAGGCTGACGAGGCCACCGGCCTGTCCTGGCAGTGCGGCGATGCGTCCGTGCGCTTCGTTCTGCGTGGCACGTCGGCCACCGGCTCGGTGAGCTTCAGCGGAGGTCTGGGGGCACTGGAGCGCTTCCTCGCCCCGTTCCTCCCTCCGCATCCGGGCCCGGGCCATGTCCGGTCCCGCCCGCCGCGCGGCTGCGGCGGCGCGGCCCGCCGAATCGTCGCGACCTTCCCCCATACCGTCGAGGCCGACGAAGACGGCCTCGTCCGGTTCTCGGACGCAGACGGCGGCCCGCTCCAGGGCTGGGTGATGCCCCACGACATCAACGGCCCGACCGGACCGACGACGCCGGTCAGGGCCGGAGTCTGCGGGGTCGGTATCGACCTCATGCTTTCCGCGCTGCCCACGTTCGTCTGAGCCACACAGCCCCAGCGTGCCGCAGGACCGGACCGCGCACCGGGCCGGACGATGCCAGGCCGGCCCTGGCACAACGCACCACCGCGACACTCGAATCAAGGAACACCGTGAGCACCGCAGTCATAACGAGCACCTTCACCCACCCCGACATCGTCGCCGCACTCGAAGCGGGGATGGAGATGGCCGCAGACGAGTCGGGCCGCCCCGTCACCGCCGAGCGCTTCACCTGGGCCACGGCCGCCGCCCTGACCTACCTCGACAGCACCGGAGCGCGGTGGGCGGATGTGTACGCCCGGCACGTTGAGATCGCGGCCGCGCAGGCTGCCGACGACAGGGGCGAAGACGTCGAGGACACGTCGGACCTGTACGCGGGCATGCACTACAGCCGCGCACAGGTCTCGGCCGCCGTGAACGCGGGTGTCGACAACGCCGCCCGGACGATCCGCGAGCAGCACGCGGACGACATCGACAACCTGGCGGTGAACGCCGTCCTGACACTTCTGGATGACCCCGAGGCCTCGTTCGATGCCGTTGTGAACGAGTGCTACGGCGAGGACGCCGATGCCGTCAGCGGCTGGCTCTCGGACGTCCCGGCCGACAGCGACGCCGAGCTCGATGCCCAGCAGGCGGCCCGGATCGACGCGTACCTCCGCTCCGTCGGCCTCTGACCACGCCGCATGTGGGGCCGGGCCGTCACCAGCCGCCTGGCCCCATCGAAGAAAGGAACATTCCATGTCCGTGCTCTTGATTGGCCGCTGGGACGCCGACACTCTCGAGATCGAGGAGTCGCACACCGTCGGCGACGGAGACCAGGAAGCCATCAACATCCTGCTCAACGGGTGCGCCGGCGGCTGGTGGGCGTGCGAATACCTGGTCGACCGTCACCGGGACGCCGTACAGATGGCGTACGAGGGGCTGGCTCCCGGGGAGTGCCTCGTCGATGAAGCTGAGGGTTTCGACCCCACCGCGTGAACACGCCATGAGCGCCAGACGCTGAACCTGCAAGCTGTTCCGCCCCCGGGCCAACGACACGCTTCGCTGCGAGCCCACCCCCCCCAATTCCGCCGTGGGCAACCACGATCAGCGCAGCCCGATTCAGGCAGCCTTGGGGGGAACGGGCAGGGCAATGACGGCGGCTTCCCTGGCGGATTCCAGGGCGGCGGTGAAGGTGGCAGCAACGGCGACGGCCTCGGTGTTCATCTCTTCCATCTCCGCCACGGCGAGATCGTCGCGTGCGGTTCGGGCCAGCAGTTCAAGTACGTCCTCGCTGCCCTTGGTGAGCTGCTGTATTTGCTGCAGTTCCTGATAGCGATCGTCGGCCTTGGAGACTTCGTCGGCGTACGCCTCCAGGGCCAGGACCCGCCGTTCGATTCCGTCCAGGCTGGTCTTGAGAGACCTCCGGCGCAGCTGCAGGGCGGCGGTGACCCTGCTGCTCCGGGGATCATCGGGTTCCGCCTTCATCAGACGGCTGTATTCAAGGAGCGCCTCGGCGATCTCCCACTCCTGACGCGGGAGAGCTGCCTCGTTGCGCTGGCGATCAATCAGGTCGCAGCGGTGGACGGAGGAGGCGAAGACGGTCTTCTTCGCCTGCTGAGCACGGGCGAGGAGCGTGCGGGCCTCTTCCACCAGCTCCGAAGGCTGGACGTACCTCGTTCTGGCCTCGGCCAGTTCCCGCAACGTCGCGTTGCGGCCGGCCGTTTCCATCGCCGTGATGCCGCCGATCAGGGCCACTCCGGTAGCACCGAATGACCAGACCCCCTCGATCCCGCTGTGCAGCGTCTCGAAGAGGTCCTGCACGGCCTGGTCGAAGACATCGGAGACCCCCCGTACTTCGTCGGGTTGCGCCTGGCCTCTGCCGGTGATCCACCACATCAGGGCGACCGCTGCCATCAGAATGGCGCCGCGGACCAACTGGGGCACTGCTGCTCGCAAAGGGCTCCTTTCGCCGCCTGCGTAGCGGAACGGATGCCTCTGCGCCTCGTGGAGCAACTTCTGCGCCCTCTCGGGAAGGCCCGGGTCAGTGACGGGCACCGCCGCCGTGCCGGGTATGGGCGCCGCCTTCTTCTTCACTGTCCTGTCCTCCACGCCTTCACTGGCGCTTGCGTGCGCTCTCTACGAAATTGGCACCGCCCCGCACCTCGCCCCTGCTTCTGTCCCTGGTTCTCGAGCAGGGGCAGGATGCGTACGGCCTGCGCGCTCGGGCGTTCACGCGTGGGTGATCATGCCGGTGATGAACCACACCGCCCAGATCAGGGGAACGATCGCGACGTACGCCATCGGCCGCCGGTGGACGGGCTTCCCCTCCTGAACGCGGGCGGCTCCCAGCGCGGGCGGCCCAGGTGCCGGCAGGGCAGCGAGCTTGCGGCTGGCGAGAAGGTTCCAGACCAGGGTGAACGGGCTGAAGAAGACCAGAGAGAACGGGGACCACCATCCCTGCCATAGCGTCTTGGTCGTCAGCTCACGCACGACAGCGGTGCCACAGGACCGGCAGAACGGACCGTCGATCTTGTGGAATCGCATCATCAGGAGCAGTCCCTGGTGCGCCCGGACGGCGACAGCAGCGGCCGGCTGCGCGCCGCAGAGACGGCAGGCCGGCACGGCCGGCTGCCAGCCGGGGTGATGGGCGGGCGCTTGAACCCCATCCTGACCGGCATACGCGGGGTCGAAGGGGCTGGGCTGCGCGGCTGGAGCGGTCATGGGGAGTCCTCCCGGGAGGAAGTCGGGGCCGGAAAAGGTGTGATGTGTGCAGACGTAGTCACGCGAGGTGGTCCATCGGGACGCGGAAGGGGCTGTTGAGCCAGCTGCTGTTGCGTGTCGGCCACGCTGTGACCGGCTCGATGACCAGGTCGGCGGCGGGCTCGGTGAAGGGAGTGGCGCTCGGTCTCGGAGCGTGCTGAGTCATCCGGGGGAGCTGCGCGGCGGCGTGTGTGAAGCGTGGCGTCAGCGTGTCCGGCGGTGTGAGCGGATCGGGGCGTCGCGGTCGTCCCGTGCGGACCCCACCGCCGCCGGTGACGTTCCGGTAGCGCGGGGCGTGGGAGCCAAGCGGCAGCGGCGCGGAGACGGTCATCACGACCGCTCCCTGGAGAGCCGGCGCAGCAGGGCGGCAAGGGCTGCATCGTCGCGGGGGGTGATGCGGATCAGGGCATGGGCGAGGGCGAAGCCCGTGCCGCCGGGACGGGTGTCGCGATCGGAGTGGAGCCAGGCAGAGACGGCACTCGCGAGGCAGTGGCGGCTCTGCGAGGGAGGGCCGCCGAGCCGGTGGATCGCCACGGCGGACTCGGTGTAGAGGGTGGCCGCGGCCGCGTGGTCCTGGGCCATCAGGGCGAAGTACGCCTGCAGCTCGACGCCCATGCCCGCGTACGGGTGGTCGCGTCCGTACTGGGCGGCGAGGTGTTGAGTGGCACGGTAGGCGGCTTGCTGTGCCGCGCGCCATTGTCCGGCCCGATGGGCTGCGCGAACGGTGTCCAGGAGATCGGTGCCCTCCGGAATGCCCTGGGCCCAGATCGGATCGGTGGTGTTGGCGGTCGGCTCCGGACGATGGGCGGGTTGGATCGTGCCGTCGGCTGCGATCTGGTGCTGCTCGACGTGGCCGTCGGGATGACCGATGCTCAGACGGATGGTCCTGCTCTGCTGGGCGGCCGCGGTGCGCAGCGGGCTGCATACATCCTCGATGAGGCTCTCCGCCGGCTCGGGGCCTTCGTGCAGCAGGCCCTGGGCGTGGATCCCGCCGCCCGGGAGAACGATGATCGTCTCGTGGATGTCGGTGGTGAGCGAGAGGGCCAGGGGCACCGCAGTCTCCCTTGATCGTGGTGAGTTGGGTACGGTCACCGGGAATCGACCAGGGAGTAGCGGTAGTCGAGGATCTCCGGCTTGCCCTGGAGGGGAAGGTGGACGACGGCCTCGCCCTGGAAGCTGGTGACCACGACCGCACGGGGGGTCTTGTTGTAGAGCGATTCGGAGTCGCCGGGGGTTATCTGCAGGGCCGAGTTCTTCACCAGGCTCTCCTTCTTGTGGGCCAGCGGAGCAATCGCCAGGAACCGCTCCGCCCGCTGCCGAGAGCATCGCCGCCACTCGGTGCCAGGAGTCGAACCGGCCGAGCAAGTCGTCCTGGCCCAGGCGCAGCAGGAGACCGGCTGCGGGCATGGCGGCGATCGGCAGGGCGAGCCCCTGGCCCATGCGGCGCAGTCTTCCTGCTGCAGCGCCGGGGGCGGGCGAGCTGACCTCTTTGTCCAGAGGCAGGCTCGGTGCGGTCGCGGTTGGCACGCCGGTGAGCTCCTTTGTGTGGTGTACGGGTTCGGGGGCTATGCGGCGGCGGGCAGGCGGTGCACGCCGTGTGCGAGGTCGCGGGCCAGGGCGAGGGCGGCGCGGGTCCCGCGGGGTCCTGGGGCGTTCTGGATGTGGCGGATCAGGGCGGAGCCGACGATGATGCCGTCGGCGTACTGGGCGGCCTGGTGGGCCTGTGCGGCGCTCGACACCCCGATGCCCACGCTGATGGGTAGGCCGGTGAGGGCGCGCAGCCGGGCGACGAAGGCGGGAAGGCCCGAGGCGAGAGGACCCGTATGGCCGGTGACGCCGGCGACGGCCGGGGCATAGATCATGCCGCCCGCGGTGGTGCAGATTCGGGCAAGGCGTTCATCGCTCGCGTTGGGTGCGACCACGGGCACGGTATGGAGGCCGTGGTGGCGGGCGGCGGTGAGCCAGGGGCCGGCTTCTTCGAGGGGGAGGTCGGGGATGATCGCTCCCGCGGCGCCGGCTTCGGCCAGTTCGGCCGCGAAGCGTGTCGCGCCGCGGTGGGCGACGGGCTGCCAGTACGTCATGACGAGTACGGCGGCACGGGAGCTGGCGCGGATCTCACGGATGGCGGTGAACAGGTGCGCCAGCCGGAATCCGGACGTCAGCGCCTGGCGGGTGGCCTGCGCGATCGTGGGACCGTCCATCATCGGGTCGCTGAACGGCAGCCCGACCTCGACGACGTCGGCGTACTGGGCGAGGGCCTGCAGGGTGTGCAGGCTCTGCTCGAAGTCGGGGAAGCCGACCGGGTAGTACACCGCGAGTGCGGCACGCTGCCCTGACCGGGCCGTGTGGAAGATCCGGTCGAGGGCGTGCGCTGCTGGTCCTGGTGTTTCCAGGGGAAGAGGCATGGCGAGGTCCGTTGCGTGTGTCGAGGACGGCGGGCGCGCGGCCACTCGGTGTCGGCGCCGGTGGCTCGGGGGGGGGGAGGGCTGGTCAGCTGCGGGTGACGACGATCTCTACGCGCCGGTTTTTGACGCGTCCGCTCTCGTCCTTGTTGTCGGCGATCGGCTGCTTTTCGCCGTACCCGGCGGCCTTGAAGCGGATCGTCGCCAGGCGTGGGTCCTTGGCCAGGACCTGGAGGACCGCTTCCGCACGCTTGCGGGACAGGGTCAGCCCGTGCTCGGCGCTGCCGAGGTCATCGGTGTAGCCGTTGACCAGGACCGGCTGGGCGGTCCCTGATGTGGCGATCTTCGAGGCGATGTCGCCCAGGCGGCTCTGGGCCTGCTCGGAGAGCTGGGCGCTGTCCTTGGCGAAGAGGACTTTCGACTGCAGTCCGTAGGTGACCCGCTTGTCCTGGTCCACGGTTCGCTCGGCGCCGTCCAGGCTCTCGACGCGCGAGACGATGTCGTAGTGGCGGGCCGGGATGTCCGCGGTGTTCTTCCGGTCGTCCGCGTGCGCGTGCGCGGACGACATGAGGAGGACGGCGGGCAGCGCTGCGAATACGGCAGTTCGGGAGCGCACCGGTCAGCCCTCCTGGATGGGCACGGTGACGACGCTCAGGGTGCCCAGAGCGAGATCCACCTGCTTCACGTCGTTGGACGGTGCCTCGAACTGTGCGTAGAGCTGCCGGGTCTGCCCCTTGTCGATAGAGGCAGTGTGCTCGCTGCACAGGCAGCGGCCGTTCGTGTCGACCAGCGCCATGTAGCGCTTCTTGTGCGCACGGTCGACGATCGAGGAGCCGGCCAGGGTGTACACCTCGGTTCCGTCGCGCCAGTCGACGGTGAGGTAGTTCTCGTCGCTGCGGTTGGTGACTTCGAACTTCACCATGACCATGCCGTCTTTGCGCTGGACGCTGTGTACCTGTCCGCCGATGCCGTTGCCGCCCTTGAGCTGGGCGACGGCCGGCCCGTCGGCGGCCTGCGGAGAGTTCTCGGCCGTGGATGCGGCCGGTGCGGCGGCGTTGCTGGAGGTGGCGCTGGCGGGGCTGGCCTTCGCGGCTGCGGTGGTGTCGTTGCCGTCGCTGTCGGAGCAGGCGGCCACGCCGAGGAGGGCGGATCCGGCTATCAGCGTGGCGACGACGGTCTGCCGGGTGCGGTTCATGAGAGGCCTTCAATCGGTCTTGGCGGGAGGAGCCCGGTGCCGGGGTGGGACGGCACCCCGGCACCGGACGGGCCTGTGCGGTGCGGTCAGGACACCGCGGCGGTGTTGGCCAGATTCCAGGAGTAGCCGTTCTTCCCGTCGTCGGTGATGTCGTAGTAGGCGATGGCGTCCGCGCTCCAGTTCCTCTGCTTGGTCGTCACGTAGACCTCGCCGTAGCCGCTGGCTCCGGTCGGGTAGGTCCTGGAGCCGCTCTCGGAGTTGTTGATCTCCGAGCTGATCTCGCGCTGCTCGCAGATGCCGTAGCTGCAGTTCTTCTTCGAGGTCGAGCCGCTGTTCGCGTACATGAGGATCGAGAAGCCGTTGAACCGGGTGCCGCCCGTGAACCAGGAGGTTCCGTTCCAGGAGGCCTTGTTGAGCCAGGCCTTGTAGTGGCGGTAACCGCCGCTGGTGCCCGTGTACTTGCTGCAGATGTTGAGGCTGACCGTCACGTCGGGCTTCCCGGGAAGGTTGAAGCTCTTGGTGCTGGTCTTGCACTGGGTGGTCGGCGCAGCCTGGGCCGGCGCGGCCAGGGAAAGAGCCCCGCCGAGGGCGACGGTCGCGGCGACCGCAGAGGCTGCAACGGTGCGGGTGATGCGCATGGGGTGGGACTCCTGTTCGGTGAGGGTGAGGGTGTGGACCGGGTGCGGGCGTGCGGTGTGCGCTGGGAAGCGCAGGTGTCGCACGCCCGCGGGCGGCCGGGGCCTACTTCGGGATGGGCGGCGTGGGGGCCGGGTTGGTGCCGTAGGGGTTGGCGCAGCCATAGGGCACGAAGCCGCGAATCTTGGCGCCGTCGCTCTTGCGCGTGACCGTTCCGCGCGTGTACCAGGCCTTTTCGCTCTTCCGGTACGCGAACTGGTCGTAGACGATCTTGTCGCCGCGGTATGCGATGCCGTTGGCGGTGGAGTTCTTCGTGGGGTTCTTGCGGACCTTCGCGGCGGAGCAGGAGATCTTTCCGGTGCTGGAGTCCGCGGCCTGGGCGGCCGGGGCGATGGCCACGCTGGTGGCGAGCAGGGCGGCACCGACGGCGCCGGCCGCCGCGAGGCGTCCGATGTGCTTCAGGGGGGTCATGTTGACCTTTCCTTTGGGTGTGGGTGGGGGGGGAGGCCGCAGGCGGGGCGGCGGGCCTCGGGGGCGGGGCTGTGTGGTCATGACGTCTGCGTTCGGGGTGCGGCTGCCGGGGTGAGGAAGGGGCGCAGGGTGACGGCGAGGAGCAGAGCGCAGGCCGCGGCTGCGGCGGGGACGAGCCAGGAGCCGCCGGCTGCTCCGGCCACGGCGGGCGTTCGTAGGCCCGGATGTGCACGGGGTCCTCGGCGAAGAGGTGGTCGTGGCGCGCCATCCGGCGGATGACGATGAGGGGCACGGGCGAGCGGTTGACCGGGAAGGCCGGATTGCGTGCGGCCGGGGCCGGACAGCGCGGGTGGAACTGGCCGGCCATCAGGCCGCGCGCCATGACCTCGGACTTGACCTCGGCGTGCGTGCGGTCGATTTCCTCCCCAGTGCTCGGGAGCGAGGTCCTGGAGTACGACGACCAGGGAGTTCAGCTGGCGGGCCCGAGGCGGCCAGGGGTGGTTCTCAAACTCCTGGAGCGCGGCGTCGAAGACGGATCGCAGCCAGGTACGGGCGGCGTCGGGAGTGGTGAGTAAACGGTCCCGGGGGCGCGGGTCTCCGGCGGGGAGGGTGGTGGCGACCTGGATTTGGACGGATCCCTGGCGGCGGGCCGCAGGGACGTAGGGGCAGACGGCGCCCTCGCGGCCGAGCAGGGGGTGTGTGCGCGTGATGTAGTTGTCGAGCCAGGTGTTGATCACATTGCGCTGAGCGGTGTTCGGTGTGCTCAGGGGCATGGGCAGGTCTTCCTCGTGGGTTCCGGGCGGGCTGGTCAAGGCGTGCGCAGGTCGCGGCAGAGCTCGTCGATGGCGGTGCGCGTGACGTGGCCGACGGTGATCAGGTGGGCGGTGTCGCCCTCGCACGCGAGGTGCCATTTGCGGACGACCCACTCGGCGGGGCGGTCGATGCAGACCGTGAGGGAGTCGGTGGTACGTGTGGGGCGGGCACCGGCCCGGGTGAGCTGGTCGACGGCGTACTGGGCCGTTTCCAGGCAGCGCAGGATGTGGGCACGCAGCCCGGTGTGGCCGAGCCGGCGCAGCGCGGACCAGAGGAACAGGGCGGCGAGCCCGCTGCGGGAGCAGCCCAGTGTCCGCGCGGAGGCGTTCGTGTACTCGCTCGCGATGGTCGGCGCGGCGACGAGGTTCTTGCGGATGAGTACGACGCCGCAGGGCACGGGGGCGCCGATGATTTTGTGGCCGCTGATGCTGACCGAGTCGGCCCCGTGGGCGAAGCCCCAGCGCGGAGCGGAGGGTGCATGTGCGGCGATCGGTCCGCCGGAGGCGGCGTCCGCGTGGACGTAGACGTCGCCGGCCGACCCGGCCCACTTGCGGAGTTCGGTGACGTCGTCGTAGGCGCCGCGCATGGTGGTGCCGATAGTGGCCACGACGATGGCGCCCGGCCCGCGGCCGCCGTAGGCGCGTACACGGCGGTGGAAGAAAGAGGCGACCTTCAACGACTCGGGGTCCAGGGTGCCGTCGTCGTTGCTGGGCAGCGTGACCAGGGTGAGCCCGAGGAGGTCTGCGGCCTTGGCCACGCTGTAGTGCGCCTGGTCGGAGGCGTAGACGTGGGCGTGGGGAAGGTGACGGCGTGCGGTGGCCAGCCCCAGGAGGATGCCCTCGGTGCCGCCTGTGGTGACGTAGCCGTAGATGTCATCGGGGTCGGCACCGGCGGTCTGCGCCAAAAAGCGCACCACCGCTTGTTCGTGGGCCTTGGTGTGGACGTCGCTCGCGTCGCGGCTGGTCGGGTCGCCGACGTTGTTGATCAGGACGGACAGGGCCGGGGCGAGGTCGGAGAAGTCGAAGGCGAGGTTGCCGGGGAAGCCGAGGACGCGCGGGGCTTCCCTGCGCAGGGCGCCGGCAAGGTCCAGCAGCTGGGCGGTGTCCGCGGCCGGGTCGGCCGGGGCATCCCCGATGTGCAGCTCGGGAGGCAGGTGCACGGTGTCCGGGACTGAGGCGTGGGTCAGGGGCGGTGACGTCATGCGGGGCTCCCGTACAGGCCGAGGTTCTCGGCGGCTCGGATCACGTGGTGGTCCTGGTTGATGGCGCGGCTGTCGTCGGCGACCAGGAGGAGCCATCCGGCGATCTGGCCTGGGAGGACGGGGGTGCCGGGGTGCAGTTCGGTGGTGACGGCCACGGTCGGGAGGGTGGTGATGGTGCGCAGCAGGGCGGGGTCCAGGGCGCCGTCGCGCTGGGGCAGGAGCGCGACCTTCGTGACGTGGGCCTGGCGCTGCGGGGGGTTCTCGTAGCGGCGGCCGGTCGTCAGCAGCAGCGCGGTGTCGCGTATGGGGTCGTGGCCGGTGGCCCGGCGCAGCACGTCGGAGGCGAAGTCGGTGTAGGGGTCGGTGCGCACGGACAGCAGGGCAGGTCCACGGTCGGGGATGAAGGTGACCGTGGCGTGGGCCGGGCCGTAGCGCACGCCCAGGGCGGTGAGCGCACGCATCGTGTAGAGGGCGAGGGCGCGGGCCAGCAGCCCGTTGCGGCTCAACAGGTCGGCGCGGCAGACCTGTTGGCCGGGGGTGCGGACCTCGGACCAGATCGAGCTGATGGTGTGGTCGGTGCTGCCGTCGTGGCCCGGCCCGGTCAGGGTGTGGATGCGGTATTGGGTCCCGGTGAGGTGCTCGCGCAGCACGAGCGGCTGGCTGGTGGAGTGCTGAAGGCGGTGCCAGGCATAGGTGATGTCTTCGGTGGTGCGGCAGAAGTAGCCGGGGTGCTGGTGGGCGGGGTCCGGGTGCTGGAGGAGAAGTCCGCTCACCTGGATGAACGCGGCCCAGTTCAGGGCGTCGGTCAGGCGGGTGGTGCGGATACTGCGTGGGGCGGTGATCCCCGCGTCAAGGAGTGCGGCGCCGGTGAGGCCGGTGTCGCGGCGGATGCCGGCGGACTCGGGAGCGTTTCCGGGGAGGTGGAGATGGTCGGCGAGCCGGTCGGCGAGTTCAGTTCCGGCCGGTGATCCTGCGATGACGGCCTGCACGCCGAGGTTGGCGAGGTGGGCGGCGGTGCGTCGCAGGCCTCCGCGGTGGGTGAGGTGTCGGAGGTAGCCGTCTGCGGGCGGGTGGGCGGCGGGGGTGGTGACCGCCACGGAGGTCCAGCCGTGCCGGGCCAGCGCGGGCAGGTAGAGGTCGCCGGCGTCGGCCGGTGCGACGACGGCGGCCGTGCGGCTTCGGTGCGCGGGCGGGGCCGCCGCGGGGGCGGGGGCGGCGAGGGCCATGGTGCGGTACTCCCGGAAGGTGGGTCGGGTGGGGCGCTGCGGATCAGGCGACGCAGGCGTTGGTGGTGGTGTCGGGCTGGATGTGGATGCCGCTGCGCTGCTCGACCAGGTGCAGTCGCTGGTGGCAGATGTCCGGGCCGGCACCGGTCACGACGGCGAGTGCTGTCCGGTCGTGGAGGGTGGCGTGCGGCGGTGCGGTGACGTGGCTGCCGGGGGCGGCAGTCCACTCGAAGCGGTCGAGCCAGGGGGCGAAGACACCGGTGTTCACGGCCGTGACGTGGCCGCTTATATCTGCGAAGAGGAAGCGGACGGCGGCGCTCTGGCTGTGGCTGGGCACCAGCTCGGGGTCTGCTCCGACGGCCAGGTCGGCGGTGATCTGCGGGAGGTTGAGCCCGGTGGCCAGGAGAACCAGGTGTGGGATGAGGTCGCCGCCCAGGCGTGCGTTGAGCTCGATGATGCGGGGGCCTTCGCGGGTCAGGCGCATTTCGACGTGCATGACGCCGCTTGAGATGCCGACGGCTTCCAGGGCCGCCTGGGCGACGGCACGGATCTGGGGGTCGGCAAGGAGCGGGTCGGCGCCGTCGACGAGGTGTCCGGTCTCCTGGAAGAACGGTTCGTCGCTGAGGTACTTGCGGGTGATCGCGGCGATGTGCATGGTGCCGTGGCCCAGGACCACGCACTCGACGCTGACTTCGGGGCCCTCCAGGTACTCCTCGATCAGCACGCCGGACGTGCTCGCACGCTCCAGGCCGAACAGGCCGGCTCCCCTGGCTGTCTGGAAGGCGGCGCGGACCTGCTCGGGGGTGTCGGCGCGCTGGACGCCGGCGCTGCCGGCCAGGGAGCGCGGTTTGAGAACGACCGGCCCGCCCAGCAGTTGGGCGTATTCGACGGCGGTGTCGACGTCCGCCACAAGGTAGGAACGGGCGGAGGGCACACCGGCTGCGGCGAGCAGGGAGCGGCTGAGGTACTTGTCCCGGCAGGCATCCACGGATGCCGGGGTGGTGCCGGGCAGCCCGAAGTGGCCCGCAACCCGGGCGGCGAGCACGACGTGGTTCTCGATGTAGGTGAGCACTCCCGCGACGCCGCGTTCGGCGGCGAGCATCTCCACCGCTTCGCGGACGGCCTGCCCGTCCGTCAGGTCGACCGCGCGGGAGAGGGCGACGTGCTCCTCGGCCCATGCGGGGGGCGCCTCGTCCAGGAGGGCTACGGGGTAGCGGGCCGCGATGTGCTGCAGTCCGTATCCGCGATACGTACGGCTGCCGGCTCCCAGGACGACGAGCAGCGGTGACTTCGGGGAGTGCGAGGCGTGGGGCACGTGATGTCCTGACATGCGTGGGCGGGCGGCGCTGGCCTGCGGCCGGGCCGGTGGCCGAGCGGGGGGACTGCTCGGCGCGGGAAAACGCGAAGGAGGGGTCAGGCCTTGTTCCAGGCGCGCAGCACGTGCTCGTTGAGGCCGGCGTGCAGCGCGCCGAGGCGGCTGATCAGGTGCGGGTTGGGGCGGGTGAGGTAGACCGCGGAGGTGAGGGCGACGGGGAGCATCCCGAGGCGCGCCTTGTAGGCGTAGTTGCCGCGGCCGGCGTCCAGGACGTTCGCGCCGGTGGCGACGGCGTACTGGGCGCTCTCGTACATCAGCCAGTCGTAGGTGTGCAGGGCTTCGGTGCGGGACTGGTCGACGGCGGTGGCCCACAGGTAGAGCGCCGAGCCGTAGCGGAAGCAGAGGAACCCGCCGGCGAGCGTGCCGTCGCTGTGTTCGGCGAGCAGTGCGACGGCGCCGGGTACGCGAGTGAGGGGGGCGAGTATGTCGGTCCCGTACAGGGCGGGGCCGTGCAGTTCGCTGGTGGCACGGGCCTGGGCGGTGAACTCGGGCAACAGGGGCAGGAGTTCGGTGCCGCCGGCGATCTTGAGGGTGAGGCCGGCGTCGGTGCCGCGGCGGTGCTGCTCGCGGAATTCGCGCCCGGTCTGGCTGGAGGGGAAGTTCGCGATGAACTCCTCGACGGAGTCTCCGACGCGGGCACGGTGGGCCCAGGAGAGGACGACTTCGGCGTCGGGTGTGCGGGCTTCGCGCCACAGAGTGCGCTCGGCGGGCGGGATGTTCGCGATGACCAGGGCTTCGGTGCCGAGCTCACGGGCGAGCGCGCGGCCGCGGTCGGCTGCTTCGGCCAGGACCGGCACGGTCGCACCGGGCAGGCCGCCGTACTCGCCGTAGATCGACGGCGCGTACAGGACCTCGGCGTCGAAGGTGGGGTGCTTGACGCCGGCGTCACCTTCCATGGCACGCCACAGCGGGCTGTCGTTGACCTGGTAGAAGGACATGCGGTGCTGACGCGGGCCGTCCTGGAGGAAGAGGTGGTGGCGGCCACGGACCTGTTCGGTGCGTACCGACTGCCACACGGCGGCCCACTCGCGGCTGTGGAAGGGGGTGGCCGGGCGGCGTTCGGCGGGGAGAGCGGCGACCGAGGAGTGCCAGGAGCTGGTCACGGTGCGGAAGGTGGGGCGCAGGGTCATCAGGGACATGGGTGGGTCTCCGGTTCGGCGGTCAGGATGCGGCGGGCGCCGGAAGGGGGCGGGCGGCGGTGGCCGTGCGGCGGTGGGTGAGCCCGAGGAGGGGCAGGCACAGGGCCGCCCCCAGGGCGCCGACGGCGAGCGTGCTGAGCGCGGCAAGGCCGTCGCCGCCCGAGGTCAGGCATGCGGCCGCGAGGACCGGGGCGATGATCACTCCGAGGGCGAGGCTCGTGCCCCAGATCCCGGCGTACAGGCCGCGGGCATCGAGCGGAGAGATCTTGGTGACGATGTCGTTGGCGGCGATGAAGAAGACGATCTCGCCGGGGACGGCCGCGGCGACGGCGATGCTGTAGCCGAGCGTGGTGTCGGCGAGTCCGGCGCCGCCCATGCCGGCCCCCAGGAGAAGAGCCCCGAAGGCGAGGAGTCCGACGGTGGGCTCCGGACCGTGGCAACGGCGGCGCAGCCACGGGTTGAGGAGCGGGGTGAGCGCCACGACGGCGCCGGCGTTGGCGACCTGCGACCACCCGTAGGCGTCCGCGGACAGCCCGTCGTTCTCCATCAGCATGGGCAGCGCGCTGAACATCCCAGCGGCGCAGGTCAGACCGGCGACGCTGGCCGCCCAGAGCAGCCACAGCCGTCCGTCGCGCAGCGCGGAACCGAGCGGGGTGCGGGTAACCGGCCCCTTGGTGCGTGCTGTCCTTGGGGCATCGCGGTCCAGGTAGCGGTGGGCGATCAGCGCGCAGGCGGCGCAGGCAGCGGCGTTGAAGTAGAACAGGGACGTGAAGCCGAGCAGTCCGGCCAGGAGGCCGCCTGCGGCTCCGGTGACGGCCGCGCCGATGTTCACCGCCCCGTGGCGCCAGCCGTTGACGGCCGCCCGCTGACCGTCGTCGGTGATCAGGTCGGCGATTCCGGCGGACACGACGGGACGGGGAGCGTCGTAGACGATGCCGGCGACCATCGCTCCCGCGCACACCGCCCAGAACGCCTGTGCCTGCGCCATCAGGGGCAGGCAGACCGCGGAGGCGAGCATGGCAATGACGAGGGTGCGCCGACGGCCGATCCGGTCGGCTGCCCAGCCGGTGATCAACTGGCCGATGAGCCAGCCGATCCCGAACACGGAGAGAGCCTGTCCGACGCTCTGGGTGCTGTAGCCCAGGTCCTTGAGGTGATAGCTGAGGAACGGATAGGCGAATCCGAAGGCGCGCGCGATCAGGGTGGTGAAAAGCAGTGCCCAGATCGCGGGCGGGAACCGGCCCGGCGGAACCTGTGGTGAGGGGGCGATGCTGGTGGGGGCGGGCACGGTGGTGGCTGACACAGACGCTCCAGGGAAGGCGGATGCGAGACGTTCCTGGTGGGGCGGCCGGCGTCAGCTGGTTCGGGCGCCGGACGGGGGAGATGGGGGCGTCGTCGTGGGCGGACGACGCCCCCTGAGCAGCTGGCCCGCGCCCGTGCCGGAGGGCACGGGGGATCGCCCCAGGGGGGTGGAAGCGAGGGGCCTGGCTGCGCCTGGTGCCGGTCCGGAGCGAAGAGCGCTCTCAGGCCGGGGATTTGGGCGGCTCTACACGGTCGGGGAGGCGCTGAAGTACGTGTTGCCGTAGCCCCGGCCGTCGCGGTTCCAGTCCAGCTGGATGTAGCCGTCGGCGAGGTAGCGTCCCGAGCCGGCCTTGTACTTGATCGTCCCGGTCGTGTAGCTCCCGTTGCCGGCCGTGTTGCCGTGCTCGAGCTTGTACTCGATCCCGGTGTAGTTCGCCGACTTCACGACGGGGTCGGTGCCGGAGGTCGACTTCTTGGTCTGGAGGTGGAAGCGGGCGCCATCGAGGGTGTCGGTCATGTTGACGTAGGAGACGGGCCCCTCGAAGTCGACTCTGGCGTAGGTGTAGATGTAGCCGCCGGAGCGCTTGGCGCAGAGCTTGACGTCGAAGTTGTAGTTGTCCGCCCACGGGCCGGAGTAGGCCGGGTTGTCGACGGAGGCGCTGCTGGTCTTGCAGTGGTAGCTCGCCGCGGAGGCTGTGGTGGCGGTGGCGAGTGTGGCGCCGGTGACCGCGGCGGCAGTGAGCAGGGTGACGGCGGTGCGCTTGAGCGCGGGCATGGCGATGATCCTCCGGAAGAACGAGTGGGTGTGGGGGCCGGGGCCGGTCAGCCGCCCAGCTGGTAGAGGCCGTCACTTCGCACCCAGCCGCGGGTGCCCTTGGCCATCCCGGACTTCGAGCGCTTGGAAAGTTCGGTGTAGTCCCAGTTGCCGCGGCTGCACAGCAGCTTGACGGTGTCCCCGCGGTAGAGGACGCCGCGGCTGACGTAGCCGGTGGTCGGCCCCGTCCGCAGGTTCCAGCCGTTCTTCGAGACCGTGCCGGCCTCGCCGTGGGACCAGTTCACGGTGCACTTGCTGTTCTCACCGACCGCGTGTGCGGCCGGTGCGGTGACCACTGCCAGTCCGGCGGTCGCGGACAGGGCGATGGCGGCGGAGGTGATCAGCCGCGCGGGGGTACGGGCACGGAGCTTCATGGGGCGTCCTTCGTCAGGAGGGGCCAAAGGGGCTGGGGTGTCCCGGATCTCTCCGGCACGGGTGCGAGAGGTGGGGAGGAGATGTGCGTCAGTCGAGCTGCATGGGGACGCAGTCGGACAGGTACTTCGAGGCGACCCAGCCGGTGGAACCCTTAGCCAGGCCGCTGCGTGACTTCTGGCCGAGCTGCAGCTTGATCCAGCCGGACTTCGAGGCGACCTTCTTGCCCCAGTCGTGCCTGTAGAGCGAGCCCTTGGACGGCATCTGGGCCGCGCTGGCCGCCGGGGCCGTAGTGACGGCCAGTCCGCCCGTCACCGAAAGCGCGAGAACTGCGGAGGCAGCCAGGCGTGCGGAAGCTCGGAGCTGCATAAGGGTCCTTATGTCGCAGATATGGACAGGAAGCCGCCGGTGCGGGAGCACCTCACGGCGCGAGGGGGAAGCGGTCGTCCCGCCTCAGCGGGCATCCGAACGAGGTTCGGTGCGCGCGTGCTCACAGGAGGCAGCACGGCCGGGGCCCCGGCAAGGCAGAGGGCTGTGCGCTGCTGCGGTGCGGGGTGGCAGGGCGTGCGCCGGGATGAAGACGTCGGGCACTGGGCGACGGGCGTCAGGGGTGCGGCGCGCGGCAGGAGCAGCTGCTGGGAGGCCGCTTCACTCCTGCCGCGCGGCATTCGCTCAGGGGAAGCAGATCCTCCCCGGGCGGAGGCCAGTCACGGATCTGGTAATCCGTGAGCGGCTCGGACGCGCCGTCGGGCGTCGGCGGGAGCTAACCGCCGAGCTCAGCAGCGCCGAGTTCGTGGATGCGGCCCCGCTCCGGAAAGGAGTGTCGGCCGCTGTGCGCCGTCACGGCGATGCGTCGCGCCGGCTGGTTGTTCGTGTGCCTGCTGATCATGCTGTCCGCCCCGCTGGCTCGGGGGGCCTTGATGCCAGGAGAAGCCAGGGTCCACGCTGTTGCAGCGGGCCGCGCTGGTCTATCCTGAGCTCCGCCGGCGTGCGACAACACGCCGGTGGAAGGCCCCAGTAGTTCCTCAGATCTGCTGGTGGTGACTCTGCTGAGAGTCGTTTTGCACAGGCCCGGTACAAGGGCCTGGTCACGCACTGGCGAGTGCGGGTGTCGGGTGGGGTGGCTCCAACCACTCCCCCGGCCCCGCCTCCTGGTGCTCACCGCGGTCTCCCCGCCGCTCGCACCTTGTCTGCTCGCCGCAGACCCCCGTCCCCGTTCTCCGAGCCCGCCGCCCGACGGCACTCCCCATGTACGGGGCGGCCGCCTGGTACGCCATGTCTTGCTCGGCTGTTGCCTGCTCGACCTCGAAGAGCGGGTCCGGCTGGGCTTGCACTGGCAACTTTAGGCATATGCGGATAGCACCACCATTGAGCACATGCACCATCTGACCGGCACAACCTATGGGTTGTGCACCATGAGCGTCGGTCGTGGTCACAAGGTGCACTATCAGGAGCTTTGACCGAGCGGTAATGCACATTGGTTCCACCATTGGCAGAGAATTGCCACCCGATGATGCTTCAGAAAGCACCCCAATCCGCCTGCCGAACACGGTAGTTGACGGTTCAAGCTCTGCGAGTCGGAGCCGCGTGGGTGCTGCCGCCGCGAGCCGTTCGCCCGGTGAGGTCGTCATCCGGGGCCCCTGCTTCCGCCGCGTGACAACGCTGAGAACTTATGGGGGCGTTGGGTACACCAGGGCCGGGATCGTGACCGCAATACTCTCGGTGCGCGCGCCGGGTGCGGCCGGGGTGCGGGGCTCCGCTCCTCGCACTCGGTGCGGCCTGACCGAGGGCTCGCCGCGGGCGTGCACTGCGTCACCTGGGTGGACGCGTCCCGAACGCCAACTGGGCCCGTTTCCGCCCGAGTTCGCCGCAGGGGCCTTCGCCGACTGGCACCGTGTCAGGCGCCCGCGTCGACCATCAGGACGACTGGGGCGCGTGGCCGGCCGGTCGGATCCGGCGCGCACCGTCAGCGCTGCGGAGATACGGCAACCGCGGCCCGGCTCAGGCGGCCGCGCACAGTGTGCGGCCGCCGTCCGTGATGTTCGGCTCGCCCGTGGCGATGCGCAGGGCGAACTGCAGGTCGCGTATGCCGCTCAGGGACGAGAGGTCGCGGGACGTGTGGACTTCCAGAGCCCTGAGGTGGGAGCGGACCGTGACTTCGGAGAACCCGAGCGCCCGCGCGGTCGGCTCAAGGTGCGCGTCGAAGGTGAGCCAGGCCGTCGCCGTGGTCAGCAGGTCCCGGCGGTCGTCGCGGGCAGGGCGCAGCAGGGTATCGGCCCAGGCGTGGAGCTGCGGAGCTTCGAGCAGAGTCCGGAGGGTGGGCGCCTCGCCGCCGCGGGGGGCCGCGGGCAGCTCCCGGTGGGTGACGAGTTCGAGCGCGAGACCGACGGCGATGCGGTCGCCGATGGCATTGAAGTCCATGCCGAGCAGTTCTGCAGCGCGTGCCACTCGGCGGGTCACGGTGTTGCGGTGCAGTTTCAGGCGGCGGGCGGCCACCGTGTAGGGGTAGGCGAGGGCCGTGAGCAGAGTCTCGCGAAGCTGCTCCCACTGGTCGTCTTGCATGAGCGGCTCAAGAAGGTGACGTGCCCAGCGCTGCGCTTCGTGCTGTGAGAGCAGGCCGACCAGGTCCGTGTCCTGGACGGACAGGGCGACGGAGTCGGGCTGGTAGAGGGCGAAGCGCTGGGCGGTGCTCGCCTCGTGCCGGGCCTCGGCGAGCATCGACATGGAGTACACCCCGCTGCCGCCCAGGGACGTGACCGGGCCGGGAGCGGAGACCAGGCGGACGAGTTCGGCAGCCACGATTTCATCGGGCTCAGCACCCGGACGGACCGGCTGGATGATGAGGATCCGGCCGGGTTCACGGGGGTCGGCGATCACCAGGGCGTGGCCGGCCGTGGCCGTCTCGCAGTACCGCACGGCGACGGTTCGGCGGGCGGGCTCGCTCTCGACAACGAAGAGCCGGGCTGTGTCGGGCTCGAGCAGGCCGGGTGCCAGATTCGCCATCACCCTGCGCGCCTTGTCCACCTCGCCGTCCAGGAGCAGCTCGACCGCTGCGGTGCGGGCGGCGTGGGAGGCCTCGGCGGCGGCGCGGTACTCGCGGCGCGCCTGGTCGATAAGGCCGAGCAGCTTCGCGACGTGCCGCAGCAGGCGCAGGTCGGTCTCCTCGAACGGCGTACGGCGGGCGACAGCCAGGAAGGTGTCGGCACCGGCGGACGGCGCCAGGGAGATCAGCTGGGTGTGAGGGGTGGAGGGGGACTCGGCGATGCTGCTCCCGACCGACTGGCGGACGATCGCCTGCACCAGGTGCTCGGCGGCGGTGGGTGGCGACGCAGCCAGAACCCGGTCCGGCTCGCTTACCAGGACCTGCACGTCGAGTGCGCGGGCGAGCCAGTCCGCGATGCGCTGCATGGCCTTGGGGTCGGCCAGCTGGGCGGGCATCTGCTGGACGAGGGCGTTGAACTGGGCGGCCCGGCGTTCGGCGGCCACGAGCCGGCGCTTTTGGATGCTGGCGTGCAGGCCTGCCCACTGCGCGGCAGGCGCGTGCGTGATCAGCAGTGGAATGTCGATCTGGTCGGACATATCCCGGATCGACTGGGAGAAGGGCTGGTGCACTCCCTGTGCGGCGGAGACGACGAGGGCGGTGCACTCGTCGAGCGCCATCTGCTGCAGAAGCCCTTCCAGGGCGACTGCGACGCGGCCTCGGATCCGGAACGGGATGGCTCCGGTGACCAGGACCAGAGCACCTGCGGGAAGGGTGCGCGGCGGCCCGCTCTCCAGCAGCGCTTCCAGGGAAAGGGTCGTCAGGCCGGTGATCTTCTTCGCTTGGTGGGGCGCCGCGGAACGCGGCCAAGCGAACGTGAGTTCGAGTTCAGGCTGTTCGGTGGGCACCGAGCCAAGGGTCGGCATGTGCTCTCCTCGTTGCGGGCCCGCGGCTCCGGGCCTGTTCTGGCGAGATTGCGATGTGGTGAGGATCCTTCGGTTGCGGCTGCCGGGTGCGGGGGCCCGGCCCTGTCTGCCCGCGGGAGGATTAGAGGCCCACGCCCGCTCCGCCACCGTCGGGGATGGGAGCACCGGGGAGGTACGAGGGCGCGGTAGCCAGGAGGGTGTTCTCGGCGAGAGCGTCGCTCAGGCGCCGGGCCGGCCTCGGTACGCTGCGCATCAGGATCTCGCCCTGAGCGGGTCCGGTGGTCGAGGCGAAGGCCTCGGCGACCCGCTGGGCCTTCTCGCCCCTCCCCCAGATCCGACTGACCTGGGCGCCGCCCGTCGCGCCGTGGTGCGCGATGACTGCAGAACGGCTCATGTTGTCCCCCTCCCCGTGCCGAGGCACCCCTGCGGTCCGTACCCGGACGCGATGGCCTCAGCAGATCTTGCTCGAACTAGTGCAGGCGCCGCATGTCAGCCGGCCACTCGTGGGGCTGCGTGCCGGGCGCGTCTGAGGGAAGGGGCACAACAGGCCCTATCGGCCCGGAGACGAGGGAGGTCCATGAGGGCACGCTTGGTACGGCATTCGCCCACGACCGCGGCCTGGCGGCGCTCACTCCCCGTGTGTGCAGCCATGCGGTCGCGGCACCCCCTGCCCGTTCACGGCGGATCCGATCCGCCTTGCCGATCTCTTCTCCCTGACCCGATTTCCACCAGGCCCGACGTGCGACGTGTCGTCAGTTGATGCCTCGCGGGTATCAGCGCGTGACCGAAAATTGACGCCCCGGCGGACCGGGGTGGACAGTTCGGCCACGGACAGCGATCATGCTGCACACGAGACGCCATGTCAACAATTGTTAGTACTGTGGCGCGCGCAGCATCTGTAGGCATACAAAAGCTGGGCTTCGTGATGTGGAGTGCTGTCGCCGGGGTTAAGGTGCTGACGCCAAGATCACGGCACTTTTCGAGCAACGAGCAGGAGACCGCCCGTCCATGGAAACATCCGGCGCCACTGGCGGGGTGAACGACGTCGCCGAGAAGGTAGCCACGCTCAAGAACCAGATCGAGCAGCTGGGCATGACGGTCGACGAGCTCCTCGACTTCCCGGAAGTGGCCAAGCGGGCCGCGCTCCCCGAGGAGGTCATCCGTCGTCTCTTCGCCGGCGAGGCCGTTGCGGCCGAAGAGATCGACCTGCCCTTCTCTGAGCGCCTTCAGTACCTCCTGCCGACCAAGTTGCGCGAGGACGGCAAGCGCTACACGCAGGGTCAGATCGCCGACTACGTCGGCGTCACGGTGGCCACCATCCAGAACCTCCTGCGAGGTACGCGCAAGCCCGGCCTCGACGTAGCGAGCAAGCTGGAGACGTTCTTCGACGTCCCGGCGGGGCGGCTCTCCCGTGACGGCAGTGACGCCCTGGTCAGTGCGCTGGACCGCACGGTCGAGGGCGTCATGTTGATGGCCGAGCTCAAGGGGATCGAACTCACCAACCTGTCCCTGCGCGGGGGCAGCCCGCTGGTCGGCGACGATGCCCTGGCGAAGGCTGTCCGCAGTGCGCTGGACGAGGCCGAGGCGCAGCGCCGCGCGGCGCCGACCGAGATTCTCGAGGCCCGCGAGATCGGCGAGGAAATGCGCAGGATCCCCGAGGCCGAGCGCACGTCCTTCAAGGACATGGTGATGCATTCGGCCAAGATGTGGCGCCGGCGCGGCAACTGACCGCTGCCGCCCGGCCCGGACTTTCCTGTACGTGCCTACGCCGGTGCGCGGCGCGCGATCCAGTACTGAGACGCCAGAATCTTCAGGACGGCGGGCATCGGTGCCTCCGCTCCCCCGTCGACCAGGTTGCCGCCCTTGTTGCGGACCGCGGACAGCTTCAGGTTCTGCAGCTGCCACAGGGCGGTGACGAAGGGGCGCACCGCGGGCTCGACGAGCTGCGGAAGGTGGGCCGAGGCGTTCAGTTGGTCCTGCGCCAGGTCCGCCTGCTCGTGCACGAGCGCCGTGAGCGAGCGCCGTACCGGGTGGGGCGCACCGGGGGCGATGTCGGCGATGGTGAGCTGGTGGCGTGCCAGGTCCTGGTGCGGAATGCCGATCACGCCGCCGGCCCCATCCTCGGCCAGGTCGTCGAGGAAGTCGGCGCGCTGCATGGACTCGATCAACGCCCGGCAGGCGGCCTCGAAGGATGCCTGATCGCCGCCGGGGTGCGTGGGGGCGAGGAAACCGGCGGTGAGCATGAAGGCAGGCAGTGAGTATCCGGCCACATACGTCTGCAGGTCCTGCTCTGTTGCGAAGCCGGTGTAGTCGACTTCCAGGTGCGCGCCCCTGAGGAACGTGTCGATGCGTCGGCGCAGGCCGGGGTGGCGTTGAACGGCGTCCGCGAGCGTCCGGAGCGTCGCGATGGCGCTGGGATGGGGGCCGTCGGTGGCCGCGATAGTGGCTGCGTTCCATTCCGTCAGGGCGTGTTTGCGGTCGCTGACGGCGCCGGTGTCGATGCGCTCGTCGGTCGCGTGCATGAAGGCGACTGCGGCGATGACCGGGGGATGCAGGGCCGCGGGCAGCAGGAGACGGACGGCCAGGTACTCCTTCTTGGCGAACTCCTTCACCAGGGAGCGCTGTTGGGTGTAGTCGTCGCACAGGTCGGGTCGGAGGATGCCGGCTGCGCGCAGGGTGTTCTTCCAGGTGGGCATGGGACTTCCCTAAGCGGTGCGGGTGGCGAGCGTGCGTGCGGTGCGCAGCAGGATGCGGGGGTGGGTCAGGGCGCGGGGGTGGCGGCGCATGTGGAGCACGTCCATGAAGGTGCGGTTGATCTGCGCGTCCACGATGGAGGCTTCGGTGACCCGGTCGGCGGCCCAGCGGACGACGGGGTAGCCGAGCGGGTAGGGGCCGGTGACGTGCGGCTGGGCGAGGTCGGCGGTGGTCGACAGCGTCCAGGCGGCGTTGACCACGGTGTTGGCGCGGCGGAAGTAGCCGGTCGCCGGCCGGTGGGGGCTGGCACCGGTACGCAGGTAGCGGTCGAGGGCCGAGGCATGGAGGGCGCTGAGGGTGAGCCCTTGCCCGTAGATGGGGTTGACCGAGACGAATGCGTCGCCGACCACGGCGAGACCGCCGGGCAGTCGGGGCACGTCCTGGTAGTGGCGGCGTCGGCTGTCGCGGACGTGGAAGGTGGTGGGTTCGCCGTCCATCTCGCACAGGTCGGCGACCTGCTGGATGGGGGCCACGCAGCGGCGCATGCGGGTGAGGAAGGCGGCAGGGTTGCTGGTGGGCCGGTAGCCGGTGTACCCGGCCAGGACGACGTTCCACCGGTCGTTCTCGACGGCGGTCAGGGCCCCGGGCTCGCACACGGACGGCAGGTAGTTGCTGGCGGGGCCGGGGGTCGAGTGCGCGACGACGGTGTCGGGCAGCTCGTGGCCGCGGTGGAAGCGGGCGGTGGCGTAGCCGAGGTCTATCTGCATGCGCTCGACCCGTGGGGCCGGCCACCCTTCGTTCTCCAGCCACCGGCCCAGCCGGCTGGAGCGTCCCATCGCATCCACGGTGAAGTCGGCAGGCAGTTCGTCGCGGTGGCCCTCGGCCGTGACGTAGGAGACGGTGTCCACCCGGCCGGCGTGCACGCGCACCCCCGTCGAGCGGTGCGGCAGGACCTTGATCCTGGGAAGGTCCAGGACGCGTCGGCGGATGTGGTCTTCGATGAAGGTGCGGGTGGCGCCGATCATGCGTGCGTCGGGGACGGAGGGCTTGAGTCTGCCGTCGGTGTAGAACTGGATCTGCTCTCCGCTGCCCAGCTGCGCGCCGACTTCGACCATCTCGTCGGTCAGGGCGGGGAAGAGGCGTTCCAGCTGTTCGTGGCCCATCGCCAGCAGAGCGTGCAGCTGATCGCGGTGCGGTGCGCCGGAGCGCGTGGCAGGTGCCCGTTCGTGGTCGGGTTCGACAATGGTGACTTCCTCGGCGAAGTCGTGGAGAACCCGGGCTGCGAGAAGCCCCGCGAAAGATCCTCCGAGTACGACGGCCCGGCGCACGGGTGTCCCCCTTCGTTCGGGCCTGACGGCCGTTGGCTGCTGGCACGGTGGTCGCGCGCCGTGGCAGAAGCCCGAGTGACCCTACCGACGCTCTGGAGCAGCGCCGCAGGTGGGCGCCGGGGCGGCGGGGCCGGCCTTGCGGCGCTGCGCTGCGAGGTCCACGGCCTTGGCCACAAGCGGGTGGTTGAGGTAGCGGGCGACCAGGACGAGACGGTCGCGTTCGTCCTGGGCTTCGATGTCTGCGCCCGGGAGATCCTGCGCGGTGGCGGCCGGCCCGGGCATCGCGATGTCGTGCGCGGAGGACTCTGGGGTCCGGGATGCCTGGTAGCGCGCGACGGCGTCCCACAGGATGGCCGCCGTCCTGATCGCCTCCAGGTCCCGCCCCGCGAGCCGTTCATCCCGGACATCGCTCACCGTCTGGCCCACCTCGGCATCGGCCCAGGAACGCAGTTCGCGGATGCCGTCGAGGATCTCGATGATCCTCCGGTGCAGACCGAAGCGGACGTTGACCCACCGCGGCGGCTCGGCGCTGGCCGGGCTGAAGGCGAACCTCTGGTCGACGTCGCGCACGACAAGGTCCCACAGAGGCTGCAGAAGCCGGATATCGCGGCGCTCCTTGAGCCAGGCCGTCACGGCGGCACCTGTCATGCCGTAGCAGGTGCCCAGGCAGCCGAGGATGCCGAAGCCGGCCCCGGCGACGCCGACTCCCTCCAGCTGGTGGTACCCCAGTGCTGCGGCCGTAATGGCGGGCGCGGAGCAGATGACGTAGCCGAAGGTGACGAGCATGGATCCGCCGAACCAGCGCATGGCATACGCGATTCTCGGGTCCTCCGGGACGGTTCGGCGTGCGCGCAGGAACGTGTTGAGCGTGCCGCAGGACAGGACGGTCAGCAGGATCGCCAGGAAGGCGAGTGCGGCCGGGTCGTTGGCCTGCTGGGTGTTGAACTTCATCGGGTCCGCCGGGCCGTCGAGCCGGGCGTGCACAAAGGTCAGGGTCATCGCCGCGATCGCGACTGCGTAGGCGGCGCTCCAGGCGGCGACGAGCTGACGGATCCGCTTGCGCGGTGCCCTACTCGCCGGAGTCCACAGCAGCGTGAGGATGTGGGTGTCGGCGTAGCAGAGCAGGATGCCGACGTAGATCGGCAGAGTAGCGGCCCAGGGCTGGTTGAAGACGTCGCCGATGTAGCGGTAGCCGGCCGGCGATGCCATGGCGTAGACGAGGCCGCCGAGGAAGAAGGCGGCCGTCATCAGGGCGAGGGTGAGGCTGGGCTCGCGAAGGAAGGCCAGCCCCTTCCAGCCGGCGATCACCAGGAACACCACCGCCATGAGCAGGTAGACGGCCGTGGTGATCAGGTCAGACACCGGCCCTCCGGTGCGCAAAGGTCGACCTGAGGAAGTCCCCGGTGGAGCCGCGCAAGCTCAGGTGGCTCTCCAGCATGACGGTCGCGAAGATCTCGACGCGACGCTCCTGCTGGTCGGCGTAGTGCGAACGCATGAAGAACGCCGTGACCGCCTCCGGCTTCAGCCCGGGGAACAGCTCCCGGACGAGCTCCTCGGGCATGCGCCGGTGCGCCTCCCCGGGGCCCTGGAGCCTTCGGTCCGGGTCGTCCCACAGGAGATGGCCGAGTTCGTGCATCGTGGCGTGGAGCTGCGTCAGTTTGCTGGACTGCGCGTCGACCACGATGAAGTCGAAATCACGGCTGGATCCGCATGCCGCACTGATCTGCGCGGGAAGCGGCCTGCAGGAGACGGTGATGGGCTTCTGGCGCCGCTCGGAGACCACCTTGACCAGGCCGTCGATGTCGCGGACCCCGGACAGGCCCATGTCCCGGCGGATGGCCCGGCCGGTGCGCCGTCGCTCGCGCTGGATCGCGAACTGCTCGAGGGTTCCGCTCCACCGGCTTCTGGGCTGCTGGCGTTCGTCGTAGCTGCCGTGCCGCGCCTCGCAGCCGGCACCACCGTCGAATCTCGGTCGATCGATCCGCCCGGTCACCAGATCCTCCTCGCCCCTTCTGCAGGTCACACCCGCAGACCCCATACAAACATGCGCCCGATTGTTCCGTTGAGATTTTTCGCCCCACCCAGGCTCCTGCGGACCGGCCCCTCCAGGCAGCGGAGAGTCAACCTAGCGCAGCTCCATGATCACCTACGGCCACGGGTGGACTCACTATCTCCCTCGCTTTCGCGAAATAGCAACCATCTACATCCCCCAGCGAGAAGGTTCACCTCTCAACTTTCTCACCCCATGGGAATGGCCCGGGGAATTGCAGCTGACGAGACAGCTGGAGCCCTGACCTGCCCAGGTTCCACCAATTCGGCCGAGTTGCGTGTGAGAAAGATCCACGAGACATCCCCGCAGGTGAGAAGCCCTTGAAGCCTGGCCTAACCTGTCAAGACAGGTCTTATCCCTTTGCACATGAAAGAGGCCCCGTGCGCGCCGTCACCATGAAGTCTTTCGGCAGTCCGGACGTTCTGGAACTTACGGATGAACCGGATCCAAAAGTCACTCCTGCACGGACACTGGTAAATGTCACCAGGGCAGGAGTGAACTATGCGGACGTACACGTCAGAAATGACACTTATCTCGCTCCCGTAGCAACGCCGTACATTCCAGGCAATGAAGTTGTCGGCGTGACCGAGGACGGACGCCGCATCGCCGGTCTCGTACAGGGCGGCGGCTACGCGGAGAAGGCGGCAGTCCGCAACAACCAGTACTGGGAGATCCCCGACACCGTCGACGACGACCAGGCGATCGCCGTCGCCCTCCAGGGCAATACCGCCTACCATCTGCTCTTCTCCCAGCTGCAGATCCGGGCGAACGAGACCGTCCTGATCCCGGCCGCGGCCGGCGGTGTCGGCTCCCTCGCCGTGCAGCTCGCCGCCGCCAACGGCACCAAGGTCATCGCGATGGCCAGCACCGAGGAGAAGCGCCAGCTCGCACTCGACCTGGGCGCCAAGGCCGTCGTCGACTCCTCCACCGAGGAGGACCTGGCCCAGCGCATCAATGCCGCCGCGCAGGAAGCCAACGGCAACCGCCGCGACGGCATCAACGCGGCCCTGGAGATGACCGGCGCCAGCTTGTTCGCCACCACGCTCGACGTCATGCAGCGCAACGGACGCGTGGCCACCTTCGGCTACGCCAGCGGGATCTGGCCGAGCCTGAAGAGCGAGGACCTGCTGCAGACCCTGCTGAAGAAGTCCCTCACCGTCAGCGGCTTCTGGCTGCCGAACGTCGACGCCACCCATCAGGCGTTCTCCACGAAGTCCCTCTTCACCATGATCACGCAGGGCCAGCTGCGGATCATCAACGGAGGGACCTACGCGCTGGGCGACGCCGCCCAGGCGCACCGTGACCTGGCCAGCCGCACCGTGACCGGCAAACTTTCCCTCGACCCCTCCCGTTAGGATTCGATGGATCTTCACCTGCCGCGGAGACCCGGCTCCGCAACGCATGACGCGTAACGTGCTCCGGCGGGAGGAGCACACCCCCACAGGGAGCATGGTCTATGGCTGAACAGAGCAGCGTGGTGCGCGGAGTTACCGCTTCCGAGCGGGTCTTCCAGGTCCAGCTCGCCTTCAAGGATCTCGGCCCTGGCGACCACGGCACAGGCGAGATAGCCCGGGCCGCCGGCCTCAACGACGCCACCGTCAGCCGCATCCTCGCGGCCGGCGTGTACGAAGGCATCTTCCGCCGCGCCCCGGGCAAGACCCGCGGCCGCTGGCAACTCGGACAGGGCAGCGCGGCCATCGGCTTCAACGCCATCGACGACGCCTACAGCGCCCAGATGCCGACCGACAAGGTCAAAGCAGTCCTGACGAGCCTGCACGAGAAGACCGACAACGGGCTGACGTTCCTCTACACCCGCGCCACGGGAGAGGTACCCGGCCGCCAGTGCGTCGAAATGGGCGTCGGCGAGTCCGACCTCGAAGAGCTCAACATGACCACCGCCGCCGTCCTGTCCGTCACCCGCTCCCTGCGCACCGGCGCCTCGGGGCGCACCATCCTGGCCTACCTCGGCGACAGCCTCGTGCGGCGTGTCATCGAGCAGGAGATCCCCCCGCACGTAGGCCCCGGCGTCATCAGGGACGACGCCGAGCTCCTCTCCTCCCTGCAGACGATCCGCGACCGCGGCTACGCACTCGGCTACCAGGAATGCATGGCCCAGTGGCACAGCTGCGCAGCCCCCGTCTTCTGGGACGACACCATCACCGCCTCGGTCCTCTTGCTCAAGAAGGCCGAGCTCGGTGAGATCCCCGAGGCCTACGTCACCGCCACGGTGCGCGCCGCAGCCCAACTCAGCGGCCTGCGCGGCGGATGGCCCGGAGCACTGCGCGACGAAGCCTGACCCCCCACGCACCGACGGGGCCGAGCGGATCACTTCCGCTCGGCCCTGTCGCTCTGCCGGCGACGACAGCGACCCCACCTCCGCCGTAGAAGAACAGCGCGGGCGCACCCCCGGCGCACCAGGGCAATCCTCCGGCCGCGAGCAGGCATCTGCAGGCGTACGGGTCCCTCACGGGCGGGTGCCGCTCCGCGGGGTCCCCGCGCCGGTCGCTACGCCGCTCTCACCACATCCGCGGGTTCGATCAGGTCAGGGACCCATGCCTTGGCCGAACTCAGCCGCAGGTTGTGCCCCGCCACCTCCATGGCACTAAAGGCGCCGCCCGCGTCTCCGGCGTCACTGTGCTGCAAGAGCGCCTTGCCCAGCGCAACAGGGGTCGTGTCCCGCTTGGCGGCCACCTCGAAGTGACCGGCCACCGCCACCGGAACGGTGCTCAGACGGCCCAGAGCACGGAGGAACTGCTCGCGCGCCCCGTAGCAGTTGGTCAGGATGACGGCCGACGCCGACCAGGAACGCGCCGGAAGACTGTCCAGGAGGACGAAGGTGCCGGTACTGCTGGGGCCCAGCCATGCCCCCTCCGGCCCCACATCTCCGTGAAGATCGGCGATCAGCAACTCGTCGGGGCCCGGCCCGGACAGGGCCCCGACGAGATCGCCGGCCGTCGAGACCGGCAGGTCCAGGTGCTCGCGGATCAGGCCGGCACTGCGGTAGTGCTCCAGCATCCCGTGCATCGACCGAAGGTAGGGCCGCAGCCCACGATCCGCATCGCTGTAGACGTGGCGCACCGTCCACGGCCATTCATACGACACCGCAACTCCTCACCTCGCTCGGACACCGGCGAGCAGACCAGCAGCTCACCGCGCAGCGCCTCTTGGGCATTCTCTCCCCGCACACAGCTGACGGGCGTACCGCCACCCCGGCCCTGATCCCTCTCCCCCGCTCCTACGCGGCCGAGCCCGCAAGGAAGGCGCCAGGCTGTGACGGCCGCACCGTTGGCGCAACAGCCAGTGCCTGGCCGAACCCCGGTGGAAGACGTAGCACCAGCGGCAGAGGGCTATCTGGAACACTGACGCGGCGGAGACAGTCCGGCCCCGCCCGGGCGCCCCAGAAGAAGGGGCGCCGGCGCGCGGTCGGGAGCTGCCGCCGCCGTGCAGGCATCCCCCGCGGCGGCTCGTGTCACCGCGCCGGCCACGCCGCGGGACCGCTGTCGCCGGGAAGGTGAACGTGATGGTGAAGGACAAGCAGCTGGTCGGCCGCTACGAGCTGCGCGAGGTCCTCGGGACAGGCGGAATGGGCGTCGTCCACCGGGCCGTCGACGCCCGCCTGGGCCGAGAGGTCGCCCTCAAGGTCGTCGACCTCTCCTGCGCACCCCAGGCAGAACGCGCACGGTTCGAACGAGAAGCACTGGCTGCCGGACGGCTCCGCAGCGCGCACGTGGTGACCGTGCACGACGCCGGCGAGGGCATGCTCGACGGCGCTCGGGTCGGCTTCCTGGTGATGGAACTGCTCGAGGGCGCTCCCCTCAACTCGGTGCTCGCCCACGGCCTGGCCGACGTCGCGAACGTGGTGTCGTGGGGCCGGCAGATCCTGCGAGGGCTGCGGGATGCACACACCGCAGGAGTGGTCCACCGGGACATCAAGCCGTCGAACGTGATCCTCTCCTCGCAAGGCGTGGTCACACTCGTCGACTTCGGCATCGCCCACCTCAGCACCAGCAACGAGACGCTCACCCTGCCCGGCACCGTGGTGGGCACCCCCTCCTACATGGCGCCCGAACAGCTGCGGGGAGAGACGGCCGACGGACGAAGTGACCTCTACGGCCTCGGCTGTGTGCTGTACGAACTGCTCACCGGCCAGCCGCCATTCGGCCCGGGCACTGCCTGGACCGAAGGCGCACGACCGGCGCCCGTACGCCGCACACGCCCCGACGTCCCCGCAGACCTCGAGGAACTGGTGCTGCAGCTGCTGCGCGCCGACCCGGCTAGCCGGCCTCTCGCCGCGGAGGCCGAGCAGCGCCTGGCCGCACTCGCCATCCGGCCCCGGTCCGCTACGGCAACCGAAGTGTGGAACGCAGAGACGCAGACAGCGATGCGGCGCCCCTCATGGATCGCCACTCCCCCGGCCTGCCCCACCACTCCGGCCGGCCCGCGCCCGGCCAGCGACACGGGCCTACCTGCGGCCACCCCGGCGCGGCCTGCCCCAGCAACAAGCGGCGCCTGGGCAGCAACCCTGGCCGGGACAGCCGGACTGTGGGCACAGCTGTCCCTGTTCACCGACATCTCCGGGTGGGCGGTCGCGAGCATGGCCGCAGCCGCCGGCCTCGGCCTGAGGATGCTGTGCGTACCGCCCGCCAAGCCGGACACCGAACCGGGCGGCAACGTCCTCGCAGCCTTCACCGCCACAGGCATCATCAGCGTGTACCTCATGTGGTGGACCCCCGCTCCGTGGTGGAGCGTCCTGGCGGCCATCACCTTCCTCTCCCCCGCACTACTCGGAGGCGCCGCACTGATCGGCGCCATCACAACCCGCCTGACCGGCCACAACCAGACGCGCAACGAAGCCGGGACCACAGCCGGCCTGATGAACGCGGCGGTCCTGGTCGTACTCCTCGGCGGGCAGATCCCGGTGGCCGCGACCCTGGCCCTCAGCTGCGCAATCTGGTTGGCCGTCACACTCGCCTGTACAGCACCCATCCGAGCAAGCTCCCGCTACGTAGGCCGCCACCAGTAGAGCCACGTCTTCATGGGCGTCGTTTCACGCGAAGTACCCATAGCAAACCCCACGGCTGCGGCACTCCATTTCAGGGACAGATATCCCTCAGAAAGAAGAACGTCGCTTTCCCTAAAGAGGCTCCTGGTTCCAACTTCAATCCCTATTTCACGCCCCCGCCCCCGCGGGGCTACTGGTGGGGTCTAAGTCAGAACCTTTCCTTATCCATCTCGGGGTTAGACCTCGATGATGAGGTTGCTGTGGGACGGGTGCAGATCGAGTTTCACTAGTTGCTGGCCAAGGTGGGCGCAAGGTACGAGAGTAAAGGACTGAGTTCGGGCAGCACTTCGAGCCCGATGGCTAGGGCCAACGAGCTAGACATGCAACAGATCATCTTAAATTTTGTGTGTGTATTTACTGACTAACAGACACTTACCCCTGACGAACGTGAATTTTTAGCTGCCATGAGGAGATGACCTTTTGAGGAACGTTCCGACTGATCCATTCGGGAAGTGGATCAGCTTCTGACTCCGGAGGGCCTTCTGTACGCGCACGCTGCACAAAGAATCGGAAGGCGGAACTCCAGAGTTCACGAAGAGTGCGACGATTTTCTCGATGCTGCAGGAGCCGCTGTACCTGCCGGGCCCGATCTCCCTTAGTGCCGAACTTGGCTGCGAGGACGTCGAGGTCACCGAAGGCGCGGATCCATAGTCCATTGACAACCTCTGCCAGCCCATGCTGCTGCAACTTGCGCAAGCGCAGCCGAGCTGCCGTCTGCGAAACCTGGAGTGCTGCAGCGATAGAGGCCACAGGCGCCGCGTGGACGCCATCAAGAACACGCCACGCCAGCATGGCCGGCTTGCCGATCGCTCTCCAGCGAGCAGCGTCACTCCCCAGGTCCACGTGATCGGAAAGACCGGTTGGTACTCCCGTGGAGGTGTCGATTCCACAAGGGGGCTCAAGTGATTGAGCGTCAGAGGTTCCTGAGAAGAAAGTCGGCATCTCCAGGCGGTATCTGGCAGCAGTGGTGGCAGTGTGCGTCTCGATGAGTCTCAGAAACCCTCGGCTTTTGATGCGTTTCAGCGATGCCCTGGCGGTGGCCTCGCACACTCCAGCCGCAATGGCGATAACTGAGAGACCAGCGGCAAAATCGACCCCGCCCTGGCTGTAGGCGATGCGGCCGAGTGCCTCGCAAACGGCTTTGTCGGTCCCGCCCGCAACACCTCTCCATGCTTCTGAATCAAGTGATGCGATCCACTGAGAAACGCGGGCCAAAGCCTCCTTCCGCGTTCGGATGCGGGGAGCTCCCCACGTATCCGAACGCGACAAGGCCAGGCTCCATAGTCGCTCGACCTCTGCGTCCTGCCAGCGAGGCATCCTGGCGCGGAAAGTTTCTCCGAGGGCGTTGGTTGGGTCCTGGAGGGCTGTCTTGAGATATTCACGGCCATAGCCAGCGCCAACTGCCGCGAGGGCAAATGCCATGCGACCGTTGGATGGGCTCTCGTACCCGCCTGCCGCGTGCCCCTCACGCAGAACGCGTTCCATGCGCTGTGAAAGTGTTGCTAGGCCCAGATGCCGGGCCAAGGCAGCCAGCTGGGATCGACCAGGTGATCCAGACCTGAGAACAGAGAAGGCGCTTTCGCGACTGCCGGCGACCGTCGAGGGGAAGCCTGAGCGGTGAGGTGACAGCGGGGGGCGAACCCCTTTGGCTCGGATGTCCAAACCGGCGTGACGACACTGGCGTTCGACCGCGGCCCGAACCGATGGGGCGCTGGCCCCGAAGAGCAAGATGAGGTGCTTGTGCCCTGGTCTGCCGGAGAGTACGAGGACATGCTGAATGTCCGCCATGTCTGCAGCCCAGCGCAGCCGTTCGAAGGCGGAACGCCGGAGGTGAGCGGCTTCGGGGTCCAGTCCCGCAACGTCCAGGTCGACGACTAGGAAGCGGGGGTGTGGGCGTACGGCGAACGCAGTCCTGCTCCCAACAAGCGTCTCGAGACTCGCCCACTTCCCAGATGTATTGTCCGGATTAATGGAGAATCCACGGCCGGTCCCTGACAGGGCCTGAGCGAAGGCGAGGACCGCATCTGGGTTCCCCAGATGATCTTCACCTTTTGGTCGAAATGTTGCGTTTGGCGGTCCCGTGGGAGTGAAGCTCTCAGCGTCCGCTAGTGAAATCGTGGCTGTCACGGTTAAGGTGGCTCCTGGAGCAATGAGGGCGTACTGAGCGAACCGTTCGGCTGGACTGGCGAGGTCGAGGGCCGACGGCGAGTGATTTGGTTTCTGTTCTCTGAACGCTCCCTTCTGGTGGGGAAACCCCACCCATGTGTGTAGGGGCGGGCCTCGGGAGGGCCCGCCCCAAGCATTTGAGCCCGTAGCTCCGCCATGTCGGAAGGGCGGTACTACGCGAACTTCTCAAGATCAGCTTCGGCCCCCGGGAGTGGGCCTGCTGCCTTGGCTTCGGTGGCTACGCAGCTGGTATCAAGGCGTCAACGTCGAACGCTTCTGGCTCCCGACGCTTGAACTCGGCGATCCAGGCACCCACCCCGAGGACGCGGTAGTCGCGAAGGCCGGCGGTCGCATCGAGTCGCTCTCCCTGGGTGTGGGCGAGTTGTACGAAATCGTCAGCGACAACAACGTCGGTAGCGTCACCGATGTGGCCTGCTGCCATTGCCTGGCGAATCACCGTGATGACCCTGCGGTCGCGCTCCGCCTCCGGCTTCGATGCTCGGGTCTGGAGCTGGGCCAGAGCCTGGGCGACCACCAGCTCGATGCCGGTGTACTTGAGCGAGCCGGGATCCCGTTCGAGGAACCCTTCACTCACGAGCTTGCCGAGGGTTACCCCGTGCAGCCCCGTGAGTTCACTGACTCGGGTACCTGACAAGAGGCGACGAGACGTGGGCCTGCCCATCTATACCCCTCACGACAGTCTTGGCCTCGGACGCGCCGAAGGCATGCTTCAGGTCCGCCTGTTCTGCGGCCTGTCTACCTGGCTTGAACATACACGACGTGTTTGCGAGACCGCTGCGCATTCACCCCCACGGTGTGTCTGTCTTACCGGGGCTGATGGTGGGTCACCATTCGCGGTTTCGAGTGCTGGACGAACTTGTGGGATACGCGCCGTTGGTACGGCAGGTTCACTGCTCTCCCACGCTCCATACCCGTGCTGGACGGGCTTGACCAGCAGGCGCCCGACACTAGATGACACCTTTGCGCACTCATGTTGTCTACTTATCGATATTCGTCTGTCCGTCTGCCGCGCCGCTCCGGACCTTGCGGCACCTCGAATTGCGCTTCACTCCAACGGCCCGGCGGGACCGTAGGCGACCACGCCCTTGGTAGCGTCTCCCGTACACGACGTGTACGGACCCGCTCGGTGATGCAGGCCTCGGCCTCCGGCCATTGGTTGGGTCAGCCCAAAGGGTGCGGTTACCCGACCTCGAGAGGTGTGCGCCTGGGGCACCGGCGAGGGTGGCGGCTCACCCAGATGTCTCACTGGTCGTACCTGTGCGGCTCGCCGAGGGCCCACAGCTGGGGAACGCAGACGGAAGCGAGACCTCCAGAGTGCCACTTCAGCTCCACTGGTTGCTCTAGAGTCACGTACAGCGCGCTCCACGCATCCGAAGGGTGTGACGTTTCGGGCAAGATGGACGCGGTGCGGTCGGCGTTCTGTCGGCCGGACAACAAAAGACGCCCACCGGGGAAGTGGCCCCCGATGGGCGTCAACTAAGCCGACCCTCAACCAGCGCAAGGAGCAGAAGAGTCGTGAGCACCTACGATAACCGCCTGACCGGGGGTGGGCAGACGTGACGAACGAAGCGCTTGCTGATCTGGCTGCAGGTGTAGCGGCAGCCAACTCGGCTCCCTACGTGCCGCCCGTTCAGGAACCTGACGTCATCGCGGTGGCTGGCTTCAAGGGCGGAGTCGGGAAGAGCCGTACGGCCAAGGAGTTGGCGGCCATCCTCCAGGCCGTTCTGACGGACTTCGAGTGGGACTGGGGCGGTGTCACCCGTGCCTGGGGATACCTGGAAGAGACGCGCCAGAAGGCACCACTACTGGAGGCGTTTCGGACGGGGCGGACACCGAAGCCGCTTTCCGGAGGCGGGCGCAAGCCGGACCTGATCCCTGGTCACACGGACTTCGAGCGGAACCAGCCCAAGGCACAGCTCGTGGCGGAGTCGCTGATCCGCTGGGCCGCGGACCTCGAACGCCGCCTTGTTGTCGACACCCACCCTGGCGGCAGTGAGTCCACCTACGGTGCGATGGCGGCTGCTCGCGTAACAGTGGTTCCAGTAGTGCTCGGTGACGACGAGTTGCGGGCTCTGGAGGGGCTGCTGCGTACCCTCACGGACTACCCGCTCCTGCTGATTCCCTACAAGATTGGACGCAGCCCTGCGGCTTGGGCTCTCGACGAGCTCGAGCGTTTGGCGCTGAAGTACAAGGCGCAGGTTGGGCCGGCTGTCAGCAACTACAGCTGGATCCCGAATCGACGCACCAGGACTCCGATCTGCGCGAGCCCCCCTTCGGCACGGACCGCGTCCTTCGTTGAGGAAATGCACGCTGTTGCGAAGGCGGTTGACAACTATGGCCGCTGAGCAGGAATCGGAAGCCCCAGAGACGGAGGTACCGGGGGGCGGCATTGGTGCCCTCCGAGCCAAGCGGGCTGCCAGCCAGCGAAAGAGCCCGTCGACAGCGAAGTCGGAAGTTGCCGCTGATGGATCAGCAGCCGCTTCTCCGGCGTCGGGAACGCGAGTGCGGCGAGAGGCGCCGCGGCCGTTTCACCAGAAACCGGCGGTGACGGCCGAGCCACCGGGCACTGCGGTACCCGCCTCGCACCTTCCGAAGAAGGTCGAGCCTGTTGTGGAGCCCCACCCCGACATGACGGCAGGCACCACGAAGCGGGCGCCGACGACGCAGGAGGACGGGTCTCAGGGGGCTGCCAAGGACACAGTCCCTGCGCAGACCGGCGGGTCTGGGCCATCCGAGGGCTCCGAGCCACCAGCGGATGCAGCCCAGACGGTTTCAGCTTCTGCGCCTACGGTCAGCCATGGAGACCTGGTTGTCGCGGCTTTCGCGAACCGTGCACAAGCCGTCTCGTTCAATGCTGCGATGTGGGACCACCATGCGGTGCCACCGTCAAGCAACGTTCCACGTGCGGAAGAGGTACTGAACCAGCGCTTCATGACGCGGGAGACTCTCAACGCCTCGGTCCCGAAGAAGCTGGAGATCCCCTACCGCATCGAGGTGCTCAAGGTTGTGTCGGGGATAAACCACATCCCTCCGGCGGACCTCGTAGCGGTCGCTGTCGACTGGTTCCTTCGGGGCGGGAAGCCCACGCCCGACGAGATGCTCCCCCCGTGGAACACCTACGTGGGTCCGGGGACGCCTGAGGACGTGGCGCAGGCGGAAGATGCCCTTCAAGAGCGATTCATTGACCGAGAGCAGCTGAAGTGGCAAACGCCGTCAGCTCTCCAGCTTGGCCAGAGGCTGGCCATGTACAGGGTGATGAACCGGCTCACGAAGGTCCCCGTTGGGGACATCGTGACCGTGGCCGTGGATCGATGGCTGCGTGTCATGCAGTACTAGGTGCTCCCGCTTCAGGAGCGCCCCTCACCGACACTTGCGCGATGAGGGGCGCTCCTGTCGTTCCATCGCTATGCTTACGCCTAGTCGTACGGCTAGGCCCCTAGCCGTTTCTATAGCTAGGTTGCTAGTTATAGGTGTGTAGAGAGAAGGACTGCAAGATGGAACAAAGGTCCCCGCTCCTCCGGCGCGCCGAAGAGCTCGTAGCGCTGATTCGAGTGCAAGAGGAAGCGGGTTCTCTCGAAGGGGGGTTGAAGATTCACCCCGAGACCGCTGACCTCTTGAGCCGTAGCAGAGTTCCAAGGGAACAGCTCAACTACGCAGTGCCGGAAGTGTTGGATCTCAAGCAAAGACTGGCTAGGTACTGCGTCGAGAACGACAGTGAGTCCACTCCCGGGAACTTGGTCACCTGGGTTCTGGATGCCTTTCTACGCTCGGAGGGATACCCGCCCCTCCCTCCGAAGAGCTCGTAGCTGCCGGAAGAAGCTCGAAGGCTGCTGGATGGCATCTCACTGAAGGCAGGGGGTTCGGTCGTTCCGCCGAATGGAAAGCCGCCTCGATAGCGAACTGGGCTGCGCGAGCACTGGACTCGAGCGAGACCTTTCCTCAGTGATGCCAGCATCACTGAAAAAGCACGGACGCGATTCCGTGGCCGCCCCGGCGGACGCTGAGGCGCCGGCAGCGACGGACTCCTCCAAGCCCGCCGTGCGGCCGGGGAAGTACCAGTCGCGCACCGTACGCGCTGGCGGCGTGGTTCGCCTCCGAAAGGGGGCCCGGGCGCCAACGGTGGGACTCCCGCCCGCCTACTTCGCCCTGTCGTCTGCTCCAAGCACGACATGAAGTGCCTCGGTCGTCGTCTCGCAGTGAAGGCCCCGGGATTCATTGCTGTACGGGTGTCTACCGACGAGTGCGGTGCGCGTTCCGGCCACTCGGCCTGCCTCAATATCGCAGGGCGAGTCGCCGACAGTCCACGATTGAGTGAGGTCGAGGTGGAGGTCATGGTCGGCCTGGTGGAACAGGCCGGGCGCAGGCTTCCGGCACGGGCAGCGCCTGCGGTGGCTGGGCACCGTGCCATCGGGATGGTGGGGGCAGGCGTAGATGCCGTCCAGGCGAACTCCGTAGCGGATGAGGAGCGCGCGGAGCCGTTCGTGCATGGCGTCCATGGTGGTCATGGTGAAGAACCCGCGTGCCACTCCGCTCTGGTTGGTAACGACGATAAGAGCCCAGCCCGCGTGTTGGAGGGCGCGTAGTTGCGCGCCGACGTCCGGTTGGAGAACCAGGTCGTCAGGGCGGGCGGGATAGTGGCGGGGTTCGGTCAGGGTGCCGTCTCGATCAAGGAACACGGCTTTCCGGCGCTGCGGTTGAGCGGCCCCAGGCGAGCCTGGCAGGGCAGGTTCACCCTGTCGCACGGCTGCGAAATGTCGTGAACAGCTCGGCGGCGCGCGCTTGGACGCTGGCGTCTGGCTCGGTCGGCCTGTCGGACAGAGCCTTGTCGAGTGCGGTCATGTCCGCGCAGGTGAAGTACTGATAGGCGCTGGGCACGGGATTCGGGACGAGTTCGACGTGCAGCGGTTGGCTAGTGGCTTCGCGGTGTAGCCGGGCGCACCACTGGGCGATCTCGGCGAAGGAGACGGCGCAGCTGGTGCCGAGGTTGTAGACCGCGGCGGACACTGGGAGCCGGGTGGTGGCGAGGTGGAGGATGGTTGTGGTGACGGACTCGACGGAGACGTAGTCGCGGGCGGCGGTGAGGGAGTCAGCGAAGACGCGGATGTGCCCGGTGCCCGCGGCTTGGCGCAGGAGCTGAGACAGGATCGAGGCCATGGGGCCCTTGTCGGACTCGTCGAGACCGAAGACGTTGGTGTAGCGCAGCCCGATCCAGTCGAGACCGGCGGCATGGCGGGTGCGCATCTGCTGGTCGAGCTCGAACTTGGAGGCCGCGTACGGGTTGAGCGGACCGGTACAGCGGGTGGAGTCGGTGTCGGCGTTCTCGGCGATGGGGGTGCGGTGGTAGAGGGTGCCGTGGCCGTCGATGACGCGAGGGCTGGCGGTGCGGGCGGCGGGGGCAGAGGTGCCGATCCACACGTCCTTCTCCGACAATGGCGTGTACTGGCTGCCCCCGGTGCCGGAGACTGAGCACGGCGCAGCCGGTTGACTGGCCGTCCACTGGTCGGCAACGTCGCCTGCTCCCTCGATGGCTCCGGTCGGCGTGGTGAAGAGAACAGTTCTTCGTCCTGACTCGCAGAGCCTGGGCGGAACAAGCAGCATCGGCTGGTGGCCGCCGATAGACTCACAGTGACCTTTGCCGTCTATGTGACGGCGGCCAGCTACTTCAACCGGGGCGCCTTCGGCGGCCCTTAGATTGAGGCGTTCATGCAGGACGACCGACCCGTGGTCGGCGTGATCGACTACCGCACCGGAAACAGCCAGAGCGTGGTTCACGCGCTGAACTTCCTCGGTGTGCCGAACCGTCTGCTCACCTCGCCATCGGAACTGGATGGCATCGACCGGATCATCCTTCCGGGTGTCGGATCAGCCGGGACCACGATGACCTACCTGTCCGAGGCCGGATGGCCCGAGGCACTTCACGCCCGGGTTATTGAGGGCCTCACGCCGTTCCTGGGTATCTGCGTGGGCCTCCAGGTCCTCTTCGAGACCAGTGAGGAGCAGGATGCGACGTGTCTGGGCTGGCTGCCCGGGACAGTGCGCGCGTTCGACGGTGCCGACGTGCGGGTGCCGCAGATGGGGTGGAACCAGGTACACCGCACCTCGACCCATCCCTTCCTGGCCGGCCTGCCGGAAGCGGGTCACTTCTACTTCGTGAACAGCTATTACGCCGACCCCGCAGACGCTGGGGACATCGCGGCGACCACGGAGTACGGCCTGCCGTTCACCTCTGCCGTCGCGCGCGGCAACATCATGGCCACCCAGTTCCACACCGAGAAGTCTGGCCCGCTGGGGCTGGATCTCCTCGAGCGGTTTGCCAAGACCCCGCAGGAGGAACTGTGCCCGGTCTGAGCACGACGACGGGGCTGACCACCCGGCTGATCGCCTGCTTCGACATCATCGAAGGCAGGGTCACCAAGGCCCGCCGCTTTGAGGACAACATCGACGTCGGTGACGCCGCCGAGGTCGCTGCGTCGGTATACGCGGACGGCATCGACGAGATCATCTTCTACGACATCCTCGCCAGCGCGCAGCGCCGCCAGGCGGACCTGGCCACGATCCGCAAGGTCGCCGAGACGGTGTTCGTGCCGCTGACGGTGGGCGGCGGGATCCGGTCGCTGGATGACATGCACGCGGTGCTGGCCGCCGGTGCGGAGAAGATCAGTCTGGACTCGATGGCGGTGCGCAATCCCTCGATCATCACCGAGGGGTCGGCCGAGTTCGGCCGCCAGTGCATCGTGCAGTCCATGCAGGTCAAGCGCGTCCCGGTCACGGCCGAGATTCCCAGCGGGTACGAGGTGTTCATCGACGGGGCCCGGCAGGCCACCGGTATGGACGCCATCGTGTGGGCGCGCCGGGGCGAGGAGCTCGGCGCGGGGGAGATCTGCGTCAACTCCATCGACCAGGACGGCACGCACGAGGGCTACGACCTGGAGATCACCCGCCGGATCGCCGAGGCGGTCAACCTGCCGGTGATCGCCTCGGGCGGCGCCGGTTCAGCCGAGCACGCGGCGGCGGCGTTCACCGAAGCGGGTGCGTCAGCGGCGATCGTCAGCTCGCTGCTGTACTCGCCGCGCATGGAGCGCACCGTCCCGGTCGGGGAGATCAAGGCCGAGCTCGCCAAGCGGTACGGGCTCCCGGTCCGCCTGATCTGAGTACGCTCCCTCCCGGAAACGACGCCGGGCCCGGTCGCGGAAAGCGGCCGGGCCCGGCCTTGTTTTCTGGCGCCGCACGGCCGTCCTGGGCGTGCGGCGGTTCAGGGGCGGTGCGCGGTGACGAGGTGGCGGCTGCTGTCGGCGGTGAGGGGGCGGGCGTCGTAGCCGCCGAACTGCTCGTCGACGACGAAGCCGGCCGCGTGCAGCAGTTCGGTCAGTTCGGCGGGGGTGTAGAGGCGGACCGAGCTGTGGCTGGTGTCGGTGGTGCCGTCGTCGTAGGCGGTGGTGGTGTGCCGGTTGAGTCTGCGCGTGGCGGGGGCCCAGGTGACGTGCTGGGTGGTTTCGGCGTGGTCGCTGCGGACGGTGCGAGTTTCTATGCCGGTGGTGTCGGGGTGCGGGGTGAAGTGGTCCATGGCCATGCGGCCGCCGGGGCGCAGGACGCGGAAGGCTTCGCGGAGGACGCCGAGGTCCTCGTCGGTGGTGTCGAGGAAGCCGAAGGAGTTGAACAGGAGCAGGACGGCGTCGGCGCAGCCGTCGTCTAGAAGATTGCTGAAAATCTCGGGTTCTGGCCCCGGCTCGGTGGAGTCGGGGCCAATCTTGTAGGCATGCAGGGGGAATGGGCCGGGGAGATGGTCGGGCCGGATGTGTGGGAAACGTGCCGGGAGTTGATTCCGGCCGGCAGTGCGTTCGCGTTCCTGGCGGAACATCGCGAGGTGCTGTTCCCGCTGGGGATGTTCGCGGACATGTATCCGTCGTCCAACGGCCGTCCGAGTCTGCCGCCGCAGGTGCTGGCCGCGACGGTGGTGCTGCAGAGCCTTCAGGGGCTGTCGGACTTCGAGACGGTCCAGGAACTGCGGTGTGACCTGCGGTGGAAGGCCGCGTGCGGGCTCGGGCTGTACGACACCGCGTTTGATCCGTCGCTGCTGACGTACTTCCGGCGCCGCCTGCGTCATTCGGCCGACCCGATGCGGATCTTCACCAAGGTCAAGGAAGTCGTGGCCGCGACCGGCGTGCTCAAGGGCAAGCAGCGGCGCGCGCTGGACTCCACGGTGCTCGATGACGCGGTGGCCACCCAGGACACCGTCACCCAGATCATCTCCGCGGTCCGCCGGGTGATCCGCGAGGTCCCCGGCGCCGGGGAAGTGGCCGCGGAGCACTGCCAGGCGCATGACTACAGCGACCCGGGCAAACCGAGGATCGCCTGGGACGACGAGACGGCCCGCGCCGCGCTGGTCGACGCGCTGGTCACCGACGCCCTCAACCTGCTCGGACACCTGCCTGAGCAGAACCTGGGCGAGAAGGCGGCGAACGCGGTCGGCCTGCTGGCCCTGGTCGCCGGGCAGGACGTGGAACCCGCCGAGGACTCCGACGGGCGCGACGGACGCTGGCGCATCGCCAAGCGCACAGTGGCCGACCGGACGGTGTCCACCGTTGACCCCGACGCACGGCACATCCACAAGAACCGCAGCCGTCACCAGGACGGCTTCAAAGGGCATGCGTCTTTCGAGCCGGAGGCAGGCCTGTTCACCGCCGTCGCCCTGACCAGCGGCTATGGCCCCGACAACCACGAGGCCGCCGTCGCCTGCGGTCTGCTGGCCGACGAGGAAGAGGGCACGGCGTTAACCGTGCTCGGCGATTCTGCCTACGGAACCGGCGATCTGCGCGCACAACTGCAGGCCGACGGCCACACCCTGGTGATCAAGCCGCCGCCGCTGCGGCAGGCAGTCCCCGGCGGCTTCACCATCGACGACTTCCGGATCGAACTGGCCGCCGGCACCGCGACCTGCCCTGCGGGACACACCGCCGGCCTTGGCCAGATCAAGGCGGACGGCGCCCGCACCGCCCAGTTCAAGCGTGTCTGCACGGGCTGCCCTCTTCGGACGCGTTGCACCACCTCCAAAACCGGACGCACCCTCAACGTCCACCCCCAGTACGAACTGCTGGCCGCCGCCCGGGCCCAGGCCGCCACCGACACCGTCTGGCAGGACGAGTACCGCCGATGGCGGCCACCCGTCGAACGCGCCATCGCCTGGCTCGTCGCCAAGGGCAACCGCCGGGTCCCTTACCGGGGCGTCATCGCCAACAACATCTGGCTCCACCACCGCGCCGCCGCTCTCAACCTCCGCCGACTGATCACCCTCGGACTCACCCACACCAACAACATCTGGCATCTCGCCCCGGCCACCGCATAGCGAAAGGGGCCGTCCGGCCTGCGGCCGCACAACCCCTCGACAAGATTTTCAGCGGTCTCCTAGGGGAAGGCTGCGGACGTCGGCGTGCAGCAGGTTGATCCGCTCGCCGTCCGCCGCGGTGGTGGCGGCGGCGTGGTCGAGGAGGTCCTGGGACAGGTCGACGCCGGTGGTGTGGGTGTAGCCGCGGCGGGTCAGCTCGGCCGTGTGCCGGGCGAAGGCGCAGCACAGGTCGAGGATCGTGTGATGGGTCTTCAGGGCGAGGCGGGCGGTGAGGAAGGCGACGTCGCGTCGGGTGGTGGCGCCGTCGTGGCTGCCGTAGCGCTCCAGGTAGCCGGTGCCGCGGTAGTTGCTGATCCACCACGGGTCACCGTGGGGCGTCGGGGCGGGCGCGGGGGCGGGCTGGGTCATGTCGGGTTCTCCGTGGGCGGGGTGCGGTGGAGGCGGCCTTCAGGGTCGGGCAAGCCGCGGGGAGCGGTGAGGTAGGCGTGGCCGACGACGGCGCCCCAGCCGGCGTGCCAGAGGCGCGTCAGGTCGGCCCAGCCGGACAGGCCGCCGGCGTACCACAGGTGGGCGCGCGGGTGGCGGCCCGTGAGGCGGTCGAGGACCTGCCAGGGGGGCGGGGTGCGGTGGGTCGCCGCGCGGGCGTCGGTGATCAGGACGGGCTGGGTGCCGCCGGTGGCGTCGAGGAGGGCGTCCAGGGCGTCGGTGAGCGTCACGCTGGTGGTGCGGGTGAAGCCGTCGGTGACGATCCGCCCGTCCACGGCGTCGAGGGACAGCATCAGTTGTCCGGCGTCGGCGAGGGTGGTGAAGTCCGGCCAGGCGTGCGGGTCGAGGCGGCCGTCGGGGAGTAGGCCGGTGGAGCCGAGCAGGACACCGGCGGCGCCGGCGTCCAGGAGGCGGCGGACGGCCGGGTCGCGCGGGGCCAGACGGCCGCCGGCCCACAGCCGGCCGGGGTGGTGGCGCACGGCTGTCTCCAGCAGCGCGGTGCTGGTGCTGGTGCCGGTGGAGCGGTCGAGGTCGATGACGGCGGTGGGCACGTCGTCGTCGAGGAGGTCGGCGAGCAGCTGTCCCGGCGGCAGGCCGGGGAGGGAGGTGACCGTGCCGTGGCGGACGTCGACGTTCACCCGCCACGGGCCGGTCGGCCCGGCGTGAGCGGCAGTGGGCAGGGTGGCCGCGGCGGTCACCGGGGTGGGGGTGGTGGGCATGTGGGCGCCTCCGGGTTCAGGCGGCGGCGAGCGCGGCAGGGCGGGGGACGGGCGGTTCGTTCCAGGAGGCGACGTGCACGAGTTCGGCCCGCATGGAGGCCAGTTGGGCGGTGGTCCAGGTGCCGGTGCTCACCGCGAGGTCGAAGCTGGCGGCCATCTGCCGGTGCAGCGTGCCCGCCGTACGGTGGGCACCGTCGCTCAGGTAGGCGGCGGTGTCGCCGCACAGCAGGTGTCCGGTCAGGCGGGTCTGGATGCTGTGGTGCAGGTTGGGGCGCAGGCTCGGCAGGTCGGCGGCGTCGGCGATGTCGTGCCGGCCTGAGCGGTGGTAGAGGGTCCAGGCGGATTCGACGCTGCGGGTGACGGCCCGACCGCCGAGCTGCTCGATCAGTTGGCGGCTGGCGCGTAGCGTGTCGCCGTAGCCCACGTTGTCGTCGATGACCAGCACGGTCGTGTCGCGGGCCGCGGCGGTCAGGCGGTCGCGGTAGGCGCGGGGTGCGGTGGCGCGGTGGCGGACGGTGCCGCCGGCACCGAGGTAGGCGACGTTGCCCTGGTCGTGGAACCCAAGGCGGACCAGGTGCACGTCGACCGGTCGGCCGAGCAGGGCGGGAAGGACGGTCTGGGCGGCCAGCGCGAGGGACAGCGACCCGTACAGCGGGGCGAGGACGGCGGTGATGTCGGGCCGGGGTGCCAGTACGTGTTCGGCGAGGAAGCGCAGCTCGTTGCCGATCTTGACCGGGTTGTCGAGCTCCCGGAAAGTCCGCCAGCCCGCCTCGTGGGCGTGCAGCAGTGCGAGGTCGTCGGGGTGCGGGGCGAACGGAGCGGCGGTGGGGTGGCCGTGCAGCGCGGCGGCGGTGGAGGTGGCGGTCTCCAGCAGGCGTTCCAGCGCGGCCGGGCGCGGATCGTCGGTGCGGCTGGGGCGGTCGGTGAGGCCGTGCCACAGGGTGTAGGCGCCGGCGGCGGCGAGGTTGTGGAGGTTGTCGAGCAGCGCGTGCCGCAGTGCTGGGGCCTGCCCCGGCGCCCGGTGGTCCAGGCGGCCGAGGGCTTCGCCCAGCGCCGCCCAGGACGGCAGCGCCGTACGGGGCTGGTAGTAGGCCGGGCCCCGGCTGAGCCGGATGTTGCGCGCGCCCGCCGCGGGCCGGAGTCCGCCAGCGGCCGGGAGGAAGGTGTCCAGCAGGGCGGGGTCCAGGCCGGCGTTGGCCGCGAGGTGCAGCTCGGCGGCGGGGATGCGGACCAGGCCCAGCAGATCGCAGGCGACGGCGCTCCCGGAGACGGGCGGGGTGGAGTCGGCGGGGTGGGCCGTGTTCGCCCGGGGCGGGGGCGGGAGAGTGGTAGCCGTGGTGGTCACGTGGGCTCCGTTTCGCGGATCGGTCGGCGCGCGGCGTGGTCGCACAGCACGGTCAGGCAGGAGGCGAGGCTGGTGAAGCGGGTGGTCGGCGCCGACCCGGGCGGGGGCTGCCCGGTGGGGGTGATCCAGACCGGGTGCAGACCGGCGGCGCGGGCGCCAACGACGTCGGTGTCCCACTCGTCGCCGACGTACAGGCACTGCTCGGGCCGGACGGCCAGGTCGTCACAGGCCCGGTGGAACGGCGCGGGGTGTGGCTTGCGGTGGCCGTTGCCCAGCGCGCACACCACGGTCTCGAAGTACGGGTCGAGGCGGGCCTGTTCGAGCTTGGCGTGCTGCTGGTCGGCGTCGCCGTTGGTGACGACGCCGAGCTGGTAGACCTCCGCGAGGCGCCGGAAGGCGTCGACGGTGGCGGGGACAGGGCGGATCGTGCGCATCTGCCGGTGAGCGAAGTCCTCGACGTGGGCGTTCAGCTGCCGTTCGCTCAGTTCGAGCCCGGCCTCGCTCAGAGCGGTTTCCCATACGTGGCGGCGGGCGGCGGTGTGCGAGCCGAGCGGGGCCAGGGCGCGGTCGTAGTCGCTCCACAGTCGGTCGGAGGTGTGCAGGTAGGCGGAGGCGATGACGGCCGCGCTCACACCGGGGTGAGTGTCGGCGAGGCGGGCGGCGACGGCGTCCAGGGCGCGCTGCCAGATCGCGCGGGTGGGGATCAGGGTGTTGTCGATGTCGAACAGGACGGTGGTGACGGCGGGCAGTGGCGGCGTCGGCTGGTGGGGGTGGGGGTTCACTGGGCTGCTCCGTGGCCGGTCATCCGAGCGGCCAGCGCGAGGGCGGCCAGGCCCTCGGCGGCGGTGGGGGCGTTCTCGTCGCGGGTGAGGCGGAAGTACAAGTCCGGCATGAGCAGGCCGAGGATCCGGGCCCGGTCCAGGGGCAGGCCGTCGAACCGGTCCAGCAGCCAGGTCGTGCCGAGGAGCTGTCCGCCCAGCGGATCGGCCAGCGGGCAGGTGACCTCCAGGACGCCGCGGTGTTCGCGGACCGCGGCGTCGGCGAGCAGGCCGGTGTGTTTCAGGCAGGAGCCGGCCAGCTTGGCCAGCGTCTGGTCGAGGTCGTGCAGGCCGGCGAACTCGGCGTCGATCACCCACCAGCGCGGCTCGGTCGGGTGGACGAGGACGTTGCCCAGGTGGAGGTCGCCGGTGGCGTGGACCAGCCAGCCGCCCGGGGCGGGCGGGGTGAGGGAGCGGCGCGCGAGGTGGATGAGCGAGCGGCAGCTGAGCTGCGTCGGCGCGCCGTTGAGGTGCAGCGTGTGATCCGCCCAGGGACGCAGCCGGCGGGCGAGGTCCTCCACCCAGCCGGACAGCACCGCGGGCGTCTGGAGCGAGTGGTCGACGTCGTCCTCCCGGCGGGGGGTCAGCGTCGCGGTGGCGCCGTGGACCAGCCGGGCGGCCACCTCGCCCAGGACCGACAGGAACCGCCCCGGGTCGGTGGCGGCCAGGTCGCGCAGGGGGGAGCCGTCCACGGCCTGGGAGACCAGCGTCGCGTCCTCGCCGCGGTAGTGCAGCGCGGTGGCGGGCACGGGCAGATGCCGGGCCAGGGCTTGCAGACCGGTGTGCTCCCGTTCGGCGAAGGCCCGGCCGCGACCGGGCTTGACCACGACCGTGCCCGCGGTCGTGCGGGCGGCGAACACCGGCGTGCTGCTCGGCCGCAGCTGGGTGAGCGTCCCGTCGGGGGAGGCGTAGGCGGGAGCGGGGGCGTGGCAGTCCTCCGGGCTGTCCCAGTACGAGGCGGGAACCTCGTCGCGGACGCGGTCGACGGCCGCGGCGATCTCGTCGGTCAGCGGCAGCGGAGCGGGACGCTCGCCCAGAAGCGCGGCGTCCAGCAGTCCGGCGTCCAGCACCGTCCAGCGCGCCTGGTCGTCCTCGCCCGCGTACAGCAGCCGGATCCGGCCGCCGCCCTCGGGCAGCAGCGCGGGGTAGAAGGCGTAGCGGGAGTCCGGGCTGCCGGGGCCGCCGCGGTGCAGGACGGTGCCCAGCGGTCGCCAGGTCAGGCCGTCGCGGGAGTGCGCGGCGGCCAGCGAGCGGGAGGTGCCGGCGCCGTAGATCATCAGCAGGCCGCCGTCCGGGGCGGGGGCGACGGCGGGGCAGTCGGCGGCGTACGCGTCCGGGGCTCCGGCCGGGCCGGTGGTGACGACGACGCCGTGGCGCTGCCAGACGATTCCGTCGGTGGAGGTGGCCAGGTGGATGCGCCGGTGGTGGCCGTCGCGTCCGGCGTACCACATCCACCAGGCGCCGCCGCGGTGCAGCACGGCCGGCAGCAGCACGTGCTCGCCGTCGGTCGCCCCGTCCTCGGCGGCGGGGGCGAGGGCGAGATTGGGGGCGGCCCAGGTGGTTCCGCCGTCGCGGCTGACGGTGCGGTGGATCGACCAGGTTCCGCCGTCGGACCGGGCGCTGAAGTAGGCGTGCAGCGACTCCTGGTGGACGACCAGGCTCACGCCGGTGACGTCGTCGCAGCCGTCCGGGACCGGCAGCGGCCGGGCACCGTCCAGGGACACCGGCCCGACTGGCTCGGACAGGACGGTGAGGACGATGCGGTTGCGGCCACCGGTGTACCAGGGCTCGGGGGCGCGGCCGGGCAGCTGCCGGGGGATGTAGGTACGGGCGTCGGCCGGGCCGGTGGTCACGGCCAGCAGGCGGCGGCCGCGGTGGCGGATGAGGGCCGGGGCGAAGGTGATGCGGCCGTCGGCGCCGGCCAGCACGCCGCGGTGGCGCCCGACGACGTCCGCCCGTCCCGCCTCGGTGCGGGACCGGGGGCGAGGGCGCGGCAGTCCGGCCGGTGCGGCGGACAGCAGGAAGTGATCGCCCGCTTCGAGGAGTTCGCTCACCTGGGTGGTCTCCCGCACCGCGCGGCTCAGCGCGGTGAACGCCGCCTGGTCGGCGGCGCACGGGTCGACGTAGGGGCGCATCCACGCCGCGACGCCCTCCAGCGAGTACCGGTCGGTGACCTCCAGTCCGGCCGCGGCCAGCAGGTCCTCGGCCTCGGTGAGGCGGTGGGTGCGGGTGGGCGGCATGTAGTCGTCGGCCGACACCGCCGGCAGCGGTTCGTAGCGGCCGTGGTCGAGGTATCCGCCGCCGGACAGGGCGGTCATCTCCGTGAAGCGTCCGCGCTTGAGCAGGTCCCGCAGTACCGAGGTGCGGGTCAGGAAGATCGCGTGGAGCCGGCCGCCCGGCGCCAGCGCGGTCGCGGCCCGGCGCACCGCCTCGACGGCGTCTGCGTCGTCGAGCAGGTGGTAGAGCGGGCCGAACATCAGCACCGCGTCGAACTGGCCCGGGGGCGGCGTCAGGTGCTGCGCCGGGCCGTGCTGTGTGCCCAGAAGGTGCCCTTCCAGACCGGCCTGGCGGAAGCGGGCGCGGGCGCTGTCCAGGCTGTTCGCGGACAGGTCGGACAGGGCGACCATGTGCCCTTGGCGGGCCAGTTGAAGGGCGTGGACGCCCGGGCCCGAGCCGATGTCGAGGATGCGGCTTCCCGGGCGCAGCCCGGCCAGGACCTGCTGGTGGATGACCTCGGTCTCCAGCCGGTGGTAGGGGCCGGAACGGGTGCGCTGCCACTCCCGCTCGGGGTCCGCGTCGTAGAACGCGGCCACACGCTCGACGCCGCTGACGATCGCGGGATCAGGGAGCGTCCGGCCCGCCGGGAAGGCGCCAGAGGCCCCCGTCGCGGTGGAGCCGGTCGCGGGCGGCGAGATGGTCGAGGTGGGACTCAAGGAGGTCGGGGTCGATGTCATGGCCGAGGTCACGCAGCCTCTCGTCGAGCTGGGCGGTGGTCAGGGGGCCGGCAGCCAGCAGGCACCCGGTGGTCTGGTCGGCGTCGCGCAGGACCCGCCAGGGCAGGACCAGTGCGGGCAGGTCGGACATGGACCAGGCGGTGAAGTGTGGCGCCGGGTCCGCGGTGTCCGAGGCCGCCAGGCACGCCAACTGCGGTTCATACGGGGCGAGGTGGTCGAGGAAGAATCGGGCGGTGCGGCCGGAGTCGACGACCTCGTCCACCACGATCAGCGGCTGCCCCGGCGGCGGCGTACCGGGGGCAAGGAGCCCGTCGGCCGCGGCGAGCAGCTCCAGGCCGTGAGTGCGCTCGCCGCGGCGGCGGGCGGCGGCGGCCAGCACCGTCGAGCCGGGCAGGAGATCGGCCAGGGACTGGGCGGTGATCCACCCGCCCTGCAAGATCCCCACCAGCGTCACCGCCCCGGGGTGGGCCCGGCGGATCTGCCCGGCCACGTCGGCGGCCATCTGCTGGTAGGCCAGCCAGGACACCATGCGGGCCCGGCGGCCGGCCGCCGCGGTGAACACCAGCTCGTCTACCGGCACTTCGGCCGAGGTGTGCGGGCTCGGGCGGTCAGGCATCGCGGACCTCCGGGGCGTAGCGGTCCCACAGCAGCGCCAGCAGCCGGTCCGAGCCGCCCGCCACCCGCGCGAACGCCTCCTCCCACCGGTCCGCCGGACCGCCGCCGGCGGCGCCGAGGGCCAGGGTGGGAGTCTTGCGGCGCGCCCACAGGCTCGGCGCGGGCGGAAGCGCCCCGCCCACGGCGCGCACGGCAGCTTCCAGGCCGGCCAGGTGCTCGCCGACCCCGCGGCCGAGCGCGGTGATCTCCTCCGGGTGGTTGAAGGGCGTGCCCACGTCCAGCGTCAGCGGCACTAGGTACACCGCGGCCGGGACACCGGTCAGGGCCCTGCGCAGTCCGGCGTGAGTGCGGCCGGTGAACACGCTGTCGTCCAGGTGCACCACCACCTGCCCGTCCGCCTCCAGGCGCCCGGTGCGCCACGCGGTGCCCGAGACCCGGGCCATCTCCTCCTCGTGGACCGAACCCCGGGCGAGCGCGAGGCGGACCCGGCCGCGCTGACCGGCCGGCAGCATCCCGGCAAGCACCGGGCCCGCGGCCATCGCGCCGAACGCCTCGCTGACCAGCAGCACCGGCGCGCCCGGATGCGCTGCGGCCAGCGCCGGCCAACGGGTCTGGGCAACCGCCGCGATCTGCCACAGCACGTCGCCCTCGCGCACGGCGCGCACCGCGTCCGCCGCGACCTCGAGCCCCTGAAGCGCCCGCGCCAGCTCGCTCAGGACCTCCGGGATCCGGGCATCGGAGCTCAACGCGGTGGCCCGCTCCGCCCAGGTAGCCGGCTCGCACGGACCGGCCGGACAACCCTGCGGCTGCCACCGGTTCCAGGCCGCCTCGGCCAGCAGCGCGCCGAGCCCCTCCAGAACCTCGTCCAGCACCCCGGCCGCCCCGCCGTGGCCAAGGACCGCGGCGCTCCACCGCGCGGTGCACACGTCCTGCATCGCCGATTCCAGGAACGCCAGCCAGGCCAACCACGCGTACCACCCAGCCGGTTCCCGCGCCGCGGGCTCCGCCAGCGGGCGGGCGAACTCCGCGTACCGGGGCCACCGCTGCTGGACGGCGGCGAACCTCCGGCCCGGCGCCGGAGCACGGCCGGGCAGGTACATCTGCGCGTCGGCCGCGTAGTAGCCGAAGCCCCGCAGATACACCCAGCCCTCGCGCACCACCCGGTCGTCGAAGAACGCCCTCGCCGCTGCCGGAAGTTGGTTCTCCAGTGCGGCCGTAAGGCGGAACCCGCCGCCGTCTGCCAGATGTTGCGCCGCCGCGACACCCGACGGCGGGCTGATCGCGCCGCCGGCCTGGAGCGCCGCCGTCCACCCGCGCTCCAGCTCCCCGCGCTGCGCGGCCATCTCCCGCGACCAGCCGAACAGCTGGCGCCGCGCCGGAAGTACGAGGCCCGTCCGGCCGGGCTCGGCGGGCGCCGTGGGGACGGCGGCCCGGGCGGTCATGCCGCCACCGGCCGGGCCAGGGCCTGCGACGCCTCGGCGAAGGCGGTGGCGTAGGCGTCGATCGTCTCCTTGGTGTCCTCGCCGGTGACGCTCACGCTGATCCGGCCCGCGTTGTAGGCGCTCTCGCCACGGAAGGGCCCGCACCGCCGCGGCCGCCAGGTGCCGGCCGCCGCACGCAGCGGGACCGGATGCGCGAACAGTGGCATGCCGGCCAGCGAGCCGACCGACGGGTAGTGCGCCGGAACCCCAGCGTCCTGCAGCCGTCGCAGGTAGGCGTCGACGTCCACCCCCGGCTTCAGCTCGCCGGGCTGGATCTGCGGCCGGTAGGAGAACCAGCCCCCCATGCCGACGCCGGCCCGCACCACCGGTGCCCGCACCCCCGACAGGCCCTGAAGGCCCAGGCTCAGCCGCTCCAGCAGCGCGCGGCGGGCCGCCAGGCGTTCCACCAGGCCCTCTGCGTTGGCCAAACCCACCACCGCGGCCAGCGGGTGCATCCGCATCTTCAGCCCGAGCCCGGTCTCCCCGAACGCCGCCAGCCCCGGGTCCTTCAGCAGCAGGGCGCGGCCGCGGTAGTGGCCGGCCAGCAGCGCCCGCTCGCGCCACTGCGGGCGCGCGGCGCTGAACAGGCCGCCCTCACCGGCGGGCCAGGACTTCTTGTCCTGCATGCTGCCGACGCAGATGTCGCCGAACGTCCCCACCCGCTGCCCGTGCAGCATTGAAAGGTAGGCGTGACTGATGTCCTCGATCAGGTGCAGGTCCCGTTCGCGGCAGATCCGAGTGATCTCCTCCATCGCGGCGGGGTGCCCCAGGTAGTGCGTCACCGTCACGCACCGGGTCAGCGGGGTGATTGCCGCCTCCAGGGCCGCCGGGCACAGGTTCCCGGTGCCCGGCTCCACGTCGACGAGCACCGCGTTGAGTCCGGCGTGCAGCGCCGGGCTCAGCGAGGCGTGGAACGTGGTGACCGGCCCGATCACCTCTGAGCCGGGCGGCATGTCCAGCGCGAGGTAGGCCGCGTGCAATCCGGCGGTGCCCGAGGAGAACGACAGCGGATCCGGCAGGCCCAGGACCTTCTCGATCCGCTGCTCCAGCTCCCCGATCACGCCGGAGCCGTCCGCCACCGACAGTGGCCCTCCCTCGCGAACGTAGTCCGCGAGCGCCGCCGCGATTCGCTCGCGCTGCGGACCCGGCTCGAAACGGTGCGGCATGGCGTCCTCCAACTCCCGCGCACCGGCCGCCGGTAGGCGGCCGTACGCGTTGTGACAGGTGGTGGCGACGGCCCAGATGAAGGCCGGCCAAGCCGTCGGCGCGGTCGGCCGGCGGCGGGCACACCAGCACACAGCGCCCGAAGAGGCGGCGGCAGAGGAGACCGGAGAGAACGTTGAGAATTTCGCGGCGAGAGCGAGAAAAGCCGAGAATTCGCGCCTCACACACTAAATCTGACGTAGCGTCCGGGCGTGATGACCCTCCGCGACGCGACGTCGGTGGACGCCGGGTCGGCGTCCGCGCCCCCCTTGAACCAGGTCCTGGCCGCCGCCCTCCGGGCAGCCCGGTGGACACCCCGTGATCTCGTCCGGGCCCTCAACCCCCGTCTGGAAGCCGCCGGCCAGCCCACCTTTCACCTGACCGCCGGCCGGGCCTGGCTCAACGGCACCAGGCCCCGCTCCGCGACCATGCGCCGGCTCGCGGCCACCGTCCTCACCGAGGCCACCGGCGAACCTCTCAACGCCGCGGACCTCTGGGGAGAGCCCGCTGCGGGCGGCGCGACGGCCGAGAAGACCGCCACCGACGATCTCGTCGGCCGCCGCTCGGTCGCCGACGTCCTGGCCACCGCCACCGCGTGGACCGCTACCGACCCGCAAGAGCAGGCCATCCTCCACACGGCAGGCGACAGCCAACTCCTGAGCGCCGTCTGGGACGCCACCCGACAGAGCCCGCTGCGCACCGCTGCACCGGGCACCCAGGAGCAGGTCCTGCCCGCGTTCGTCGACGTCCTCGAAGGGCACCTCGGCCGCCTGCGGCGGCTGGACGACACCGCCGGAGGCGGAGCCCTGTCCCAGAGGTACGTGCGCTTCGAGCTCGCCGGCGTCCTCGATGTGGTCCGCAGCAGCAGCTACACCACCGACGTCGGCACCCGCCTCCTCGCCACCGCCAGCGGCATGGCCCAGCTCAGCGGGTGGATGGCCTTCGACGCCGACCTCAACGCAGCCGCCCAGCGCTACCAGCTCCTCGCGATCCGCCTCGCCCGAGCCGCCGGCGACACCACCACGGTCGCCAACGTCTTAGGCATGCTGGCCTACCAGCACGCCGCGACCGGCAAGCCCGCCGCCGCCCTGCGCTACGCCGAAGCTGCCGTCGAGCACACCGCCCGCAGCAGTTCCCTCGCCCGCGCCCGCGCCTGGGGCCGCATGGCCACCGCCCACGCCGCGGCCGGCGACATCAGCGCTTTCCGGGACGCCACCGACCGCTGCCGGACCCTCCTCGAACACCGCCGCGACGACGACCCTCCCTCCCTGTACTACTTCACCCCCGAACAGGTATCCGCCGAGGCCGGCCACGCTCTCGTAGAACTGGCCGCCACCAACCCCGCCCACACCAGGCGCCTGCTCGCCGAGGCGACCACGCTCCTCTCCCCCCTCACCGACCAAGGCCCCACCAGCGGATTCCCCCGCTCCGCCCTCCTGCACGGCATCCACCTCGCGCACGCCCACCTCCTCGCCCGCGACCCCGACGCCACCGCAGCCACCCTCCTGCAACTCGCCGACTGGGTACCCGACGTGCAGTCCATCCGCTGCCGCAACCTCCTGCGCCGGATCCGCCGCTCCGCCGGCGTCCGCATGCGCACACCGGACGGCGCCCGTGCGCTCGGCGCCGTCGACAGGGCACTATCGGTTTCATGACCTCCATGCCCACCGCCTCCGACGCCCCGGCCGGGATACGCCTGGCGCCTTCCGTGACCGCCGCACCCTACGACCACCCGGACGCCCGCCGCCTGACCCAGGCCCTACGCGCCGAACAGCTCGGCCTGTACGGCTTCGCCGACGACCCGGACACCACCCCCGAGGCGGACTTCGACCCGCCCCACGGCCTGTTCCTCATCGCCCACGTCGGTGAAGAGGCCGTTGGGTGCGGAGGAGTACGCCTCCTCGACGAGCACACCGCAGAGATCAAACGCATGTACGTCTCCGGCGAAGCCCGCGGCCACGGAATCGGCCGGTACCTCCTCGAACACCTCGAACGCCACGCTGCCAGCCGCAGCGCAACCCGGATCGTGCTGGAGACCGGACGGCGCAACACCGCCGCCCTGACCCTCTACCACCGCACCGGTTACCTGTCCTGTCCCTCCTACGTCGCTGGACGCGACCACCGAGTCAACCGGGCCATGACCAAGCCCCTCGGCAGCAGTTCACCGTGACTGCTGGAGGACGGCCCCGCCCGGCGCCGGCCTCCTGCCAAGGTGGGTGACGTACTCCGTTGCCTCGCAATGATCGACTTCGTGGGCTGCGGTCGCGAACACTCGCCTCAGCCGCGTGGTGCCCTCGGCGGTGTCCGGAGCGATGAACACCCGCACGATCTGTTACCTCTCTTCGCGTCGGTCTGCCCAACGCACGTGAGCAGGGGACCGCCACGGCCGGCCCGAAGGGTGTCGTTCCGGGGCACCGGCTGCGCAACGTCCCCTTTGGCGGGCCACCGGTCAGAACAGGGCGCCCTGTTCCGCGTCCGGGGCCGCGGGTCGCCGTGTGGGCTGCAACCCGGCGGCCACGTCCAGTTCGAGCAGCGTGTTCCACCGGCCACCCGCGCACCCGACGTCCAGGAGTCGGATCAGCACCTGGGCGGTGACCTCGACGTCCGGCATTGCCCGGTGCCGTCCGGCAGGCATGGGGATGCCGTAGTGGCCGAGCAGGCTGTCCAGCCCGTAGGAGCCGAGACCGGGTACGACGGCTTTGGCCAGACGCAACGTGTCCAGCAGGGGCGTCGCGGCGAGTACTGGACAGTGCTCTGCCTGGCGGGCGACGATCCCGGCTTCCGTGGAGGCGTGGTGGGCGACCAGCCGGTACGGCGGCGAAGTCAGGCGCGCGTCGAGCTGCGCCATCACCTCGGCAGCGGAGGCCGCCGAGGTGAGCATCCGCTGGGTGATGCCCTTGAGCTGGACGTCCCGCGCGGTCACGGGCACGTCGGCGGGCGGCCGCATCAGCTCCTCGAACCGGCCGGTTTCCACCAGTCGCCCATCCAGGGGGCGCAGCGTCAGCGCCGCGACCTCGATCGGCTCGGCGGGCCGTCCTGCGGGGGTAAGGCCCTCGAAGTCGATCACCACAAACGACGTCGCGGCAAAGCGGGGGTCGTTCGTCAGCGAGTCCAAGGTGTCGCCTCCCCCGTGACCGCGGTCGGCTTCCGGTCGACGGTTCGATCGTCGTTCCGGGGGACCGGCACGGCGTGTCCGCCGCATGCCGGGTTTGGCACCCGCTGCGGGCGCCGGGCTGCATACAGCCGGCAGGAGACGTGGTTGTCCGGCGTCGGGGGATTGATCAAGGTGACCGTCTCCATTCTGAGGCCGTACTGGACCAAGAGGGCCTCCCATTGCTGCGGGGTGAGGACCCACATCTCGACGGTCTGGTTCTCTCCATCGGCGAGCGGGAGGGTCTCCGTGCGCGGGGTGACGCTCGGCGAGGGGCCGCGGCCGTGGGAGTTGGTGTGCAGCACGGAGAAGGCGAGTAGCCCGCCAGGCTTGAGGCCCTGGCGGACGGCGGGCAGCAGACGGTGGGGGTTGATGTAGCCGAAGCCGTGGATGGAGTAGATGACGTCGTAAGGTTCCGCGCCCTGCAGATACTTGACGGCGTCGGCATGGATAAGGGTGAGGCCCGACAGATCGCCGTAGCGGGCAAGGGCCCGCGCGTGCTGGCCGGCGGATGCCTCTACCGCGTCGACCGTGGCGCCGTGCTCGCGCACCAGGTGGGCGGCATGCTTGCCCAGACCGGAGCCCAGGTCCAGGACGCGCAGGCCAGTGAGGTCGCCGAGCGCCTCGGCGCCGGGCCCGGTCGGCCAGAACCCCCAGGAGATGCGCTCCACTTCGGGGACGTCGGTGCCACGTCGGATGTGGTGATTCCCGTACGTGGTCCAGGCTCGGGCGTTGACGGCTTCGGGCTCCGGGCTGTGCATGGCGCTCCTTTGCGACAGGGGAGTGGCGGGGCCGCGCCGGGTTGCGCGGCCCCGCGTTGATCTCTGCTGGTGGCCGCCGGTCAGCGGTCCTGGGCGAGGGCGTACAGCTCGCCGAGCAAACTCCCCTCGGTCGCAACGAGTTCGTCGAAGGAGCCCTGCTCCCGGACAGTGCCCTGGTCAAGCACGATGACCCGGTCGGCCATCCTGACGTTGTCCAAGCGGTGGGTGACCACCACGGTGATCCGGTCCGGAGCCATGGCGCGCAGTTCCCGGAAGATCTGGTGCTCCCCTCGGGCGTCCATCTCGCTGGTCGGTTCGTCCAGGACGAGCACGGCCGGCTCCCGGTACATCGCTCGCGCGCATGCCAATCTCTGCCACTGCCCTCCGGAGAGCTCGTGGCCGCCCCACACCGACCGGGCGAGCAACGTCTCGAGCTGATCGGGCAGTTCACGCAGCGCCTTGGTCATGCCGACGCGCTCCACCGCGTCCCAGATCCGCTCGTCGCCGTGCTCGCGGGGCTGGCCCAAGGTGATGTTTTCCCGTGCGGCCAGCGGCCAGTGGCCGTTCTTCTGCGGGACCAGGCCCACGTGCCGCCACACCGTCTCCGCGTCGGCGTCGGCGAGGTCGGTGTCGTCCCACAGGACCTTGCCGTGGGACGGCACGGTTAGCCCGGTGAGCATCCGGATCAGTGTCGACTTGCCGGCGCCGTTCTCCCCGACCAGTGCCACGACCTCGCCGCAGTTGAGGGTGAGCGTGATCGGCTGGACGGCGGCGGTCTCCATGCTCGGGTAGGTGTAGGAGGCGCCTTCCAGGCGGATCTGCTGCGGAGCCTTGGCCTGTGTGGTGCCGCGGGCCGTGGTCATGGCGCGGACCTCGTCGATGAACTCGTAGTAGTCGGAGAGGTAGAGGCCGTGGTGGAACATCACCGTGCTGTAGCGGATGATCGAATTCAGGGCGCGGCCGGCGGTCTGTGAGGCGACGACCGCAGTGCCCGCGATCGCGGTCGACATGGCGCCGGCGAGGACCAGGCCAGCGAGCGAGGCCCACATGCCGAGGGTGAACAGGCCGCCGAGGGAGGCGGCCAGCAGCGTGATCCGCAGGTACGGGCGGGCCCCGGCAACCTCGCGCATCTCGACCCGGTCGCACATGGAGCGGTACCAGAAGTGGAGGTAGCCGCGCATGGTGTTGGCTCGAAGCTCGTCGGCGAGCTCGGCCGTCGTCAGCCACCAGCGCATCATGCCGCGGACATTGCGGGCCGAGATCGTCTGGTCGTGGACCCGGTAGTCGACCCGCGCGGCGATCACGCCGCCGAGACCGCGGGGGACGACGGACAGCAGGAGCACGCCGAGGAGCAGCGGATGCAGGGAGGTGAGGACCGCGGCTGCGGAGGCTAGCTGGACGAGTCCGTTGGTGAGGGTCTTGGCGTCGTCGGCGATGTCGACGGCGCGCAGCGCTCCGATCTCCGCGGCCTGGCTCCGGTCGCCGAACCCTTCCGCGTCGTACGCGGCGAGTTCGGCCCGCATGTGGAGGTCAACGAGCTGGAGATCCGCGGCGGAGGCGATCTTGGGGTTCAGGCGTCGGGTCGCCCAGTCCGCGAGGATCCACATGGTCGCGCCGGTGCCCATCGCGACGACGGCGACGATCAGTGACGGCCACGCGCGGGCCAGGCCCTCGCGGGGGTCGGCGGCCATCAGCTGTGGCAGGGCTAGGGAGACGGCGGTGAGCATCACGGCCGTGCCGAGGCCGGAAAGGAGCTGGCACACGATGATCGTCAGTGCCATGCGCCGGTCGACCGTCCAGGCCAGGCGGGCCGTCTGGGTCAGGGCCGCGGGGATGCGGCGGGCCATGTCCCACAGACTCGCGTCGTCCATCGCCCGCCGGTGTTTGCGCCCGTTGTAGTCGAGCTCGGGCGGCGCGGAGGGCTGGGGAGCGCCCGTCCGCGCGGCCGGGAGGGACGCTGCCCCGCCGCGTGCTGCGGTGACGGTCGGGGAGTCGGTCCGGTTGTGCGGTGTGGTCATGCGAACACCCCCGCCATCAGCCGGTCCAGGGTGCGCCGTCCGCGTGCGGTGACGTGGGGGTCGTCGAGCTTGGGTCCCCAGACCAGGCAGCTCACCGCGTCGATCGCCGCGAGGCATTTCAAGGCGTGCTGCTCCTCGACGGTGAGGTTGCGGCCGTAGCCCTGGAGGCACGCGGCCCGCAGGTCGGGCCGGTCGGTCCAGGTGGAGCAGGCCATCAGCACGAAGTCCTGCACGGCGGTCGCGGCCCGGGAGCGCTCGAAGTCGATCCATCCGGCCTGCTGCCGTGCGGCCGACCACATGAGGTTGCGGTCCCACGCGTCGCCGTGGATGTACGCGAGCGGCAGCGGCGGCAGGTTCCGCAGTTCCTCGGCCAGCTGGCGCACGAGCTTCTGCTGCGGCGCGGTAAGCCGGTCGCCGGCCGCCGCCAGGTGCCTGTCGGCGCCTTCGGCCGCGGCCTGCAGCGCCTGCTCCGCCTCGGCCCGCCGAGGACCGGACAGATCACCGGCCGCGTGGAGGCGAGCCAGCAGGGCGCCGCCGTGCCGGTGAGCGCGGGCTTCCTCCACGGGCGAGAGCTCCAGCTGCTTGAGCGGCCGTCCCGGGACGGCGGTCAGCAGCAGTGCCAGATGCTCCGCGCTCGAGGCGCGCAGCTGCGGCGCACAGTCGGCGCCGAGGGCCGGTGCGGCACTTCGGAGCGCGAGCGTCTCGCGCTCGTACATCACGGCCTTGGGGGAGATCTTCAGGTAGAAGCGGAGTGCCTCGGGTAGGTCGAGCCGCCAGACGCGGGAGTTCTCGCGCGGATGGCTGACGTCCTTGACGGCGGGACGGGCGCCGAGTGTCCGGCTGGCCCATGTGAGCAGGGCAGGGGGCGAAGTGGTCGGGTTGGTCATGCCCCCCACCCCGATGACGGTCGTGATGCTGCGGCGAACAGGACGCGGCGGACGTCGACGGGCCGCCGGTGCGCGAGGGCCTCGGCGGCCGCAGCAGGAGGGTTCTCAAGAACAGGGTGAAGGGTGACCAAGCGGACGGGATTCACGGGTTCTCCTCGGTTGCGGAAACGGGGTAGAGCACCCGGACAACGGACCTGATCGCAGGGCCGCTACGGGCAGTCGAGGGCGACGAGTCGAGTGAAGGTTCGACGCCGGGACGCGGACGGCAAGCGCCGTCTGCCTGGGCCGGCTCCTGTCGCTTCGTTCGATTCACACGTACGGGGAAGGCTGCGGGATGGTCGCCCGAGCGGCGGATTGCATGACGCGTGGACGGCACCCGTCTCCTTCGGTGTGGTGTGGCTGTGCTCTGCGGACGGACCTTCGCCCACGCCACTGACAATCCGCGGCCACCAGCACCGTGATCCGGTCATCCCTGGCCCGCCCTGCCGCCAGCCGCCACCCGCGAAAGGGAGGGCTCTGAACTGGGGAGATGCTGGGAGAAAGGATTCTTGAACTTTCCCGGCCGGCCCGGAATCCGGCGCCCGCGAGAGTGGCTCGATCTGGTTCGCGGCCGGGTGAGCACCCGGAGCGTCACACCCCTGAGCGGCTCCGACGGCGGCTAGCATCGGCACCTTCGACGCGGCTGGTGCACGCCCGGGTGATGTTCTCGCGATCCGTGCCCGCGCCCGCAGATGGGCCGCTACGTTCGAACGCGCCGTCCCCCGCCGCACCCGGTGTGGAGCTGCGCCTCGCACGAGGTCACCAGGAGAGCCATGACCATTCCCGCCCCGCACCTCCAGGACCTCGTCACCGGCTACCTGGGCGGGCACCCCGACGAACAGTCGCTGCTCCAGCCCCTCCTGGACCGTCTCGCCGCCGGCGCCGACGTGACTGGCAGGCGGGAGTTCGACGGCCACGTCACCACCTCGGGCGTCGTCATCAACGACGCCGACGACGTTCTGCTCATCCACCACCTCGCCTCCGGCCGCTGGATCCAGCCTGGACACCTGGAGGACTCGGACCGCACGCTCGGGCAGGCTGTCCGGCGCGAGATCGCCGAAGAGACCGGCGTTACCGAGCTGGAAGTGTTCGGCGACGGCACGCCCGTGCACATCGACGTCCACACGATCGCGGCCCGGCCGGACAAGAACGAGCCCGCTCACATGCACTACGACGTCCGCTACCTGTTTCGCGCCCGCGGACCGGTCGACCTGACCCTGCAGGCCGAAGAGGTCGGCGCGGCGCAATGGCGCTCGCCCTCGGAACTCGGGGACCCCGTCCTGCGCGCCCGGGTCCTGGCGAGCCTGGGCCTGCCGGGCGAGGACCGCCCGGCGGACGAGGACACGTACTGCGCCCTCGTCGTGCTCACGGACCCGGCCACGACCAAGGTGCTGATGCACCTGCGCGACAACAAACCGGGCATCTGGGCGCCGGGTACCTGGGCGCCGATGAGCGGTGGCGCCGAACGCGACGACCCCGACCCGCACGCCACCGCGTGCCGGGAGCTGCGCGAGGAAACCGGCCTGGAGAACATCCGGCTGACGCACCTGTTCTCCACCCACACCGACCGCTACCCCCGCCACGTCTTCCACGGCGTCTGGGACGGCGACCCCGACACGCTGACCCTCACCGAAGGCCGCGAGCTCGGCTTCATCCCGCGTGACGACTTCGACCGGGCCCCGCTGCACCCCACCACACGGCAGGACACCGACCGCGTCCTGGAGCTCATCACCCCGCGCCAACCGCCGTACGGCTACGGCACCTTGGCCCTGATCGCCAACCGGAGCGGGCATCTCCTGATGCACCTGCGCGACGACAGCCCGGGAACCTGCTGGCCGGACACCTGGTCACCCAACGGCGGCAAGCCAGAGGCCGCCGATGCAGGCCCGCGCGGCACCATCGTGCGCGAGGTCCACGAAGAGGTCGGCCTCGACGAAGCCGCCGTGCACCTCTCGCACCTGTTCACCCACACCGCCTACGACGGGCACCTCACCTACGTTTTCCGCGGCACCTGGGACGGCGACCCCGGCACCCTGACCCTCACCGAAGGCCGGGCACTCGCGTTCATCGACCCGAAGGACCTCGGGGACCGACCGATGAGCCCGCTCGCCCGCTACGCCGCCCTGCGCGGTCTCGCCGCCGAACTCGAAGACCAGGCCCACCGCGACGGAGTCCACACCCTCGTCGCCGGCGGCCTGATCATGCACGACGAACGCCTCCTGGTCGTCCGCCGCAACCCGGACGACTACCTCGGCGGCACCTGGGAGACCCCGGCCGGCCGGCTCGAGCCGGGCGAGTCGATCGTCGACGCCCTCCACCGCGAGATCGTGGAGGAGACCGGCCTCACCATCACCATCGACCGCTACGCGGGCCACTTCGACTACACCAACTCCCGCGGCCGCACCAGCCGCCAGTTCGTCTTCGCCTGCACGCCGGAGAAGCCGGGCCCAGTCACCTTGTCCGAGCACGATCGCCACCAGTGGGTGCGCGCCCTGGACGAACTCCCGCCGACCACCCCAGAGCTCCGGCACTTCCTGGAGCAGCAGTGGCCGGCACGGCGGTGACCGGCCGCCCGGTAGGAGCAGCGCACCGGCACGGCGCCGCGCACCCCGGCCGGGCGGTGCGCCGGTGATCATTCCTCCGGAGGCGTTCGTGCGGGTCACCGTGGACCGCGAAGGCCCCGCCGGCTCGGCATGGCTCTCCGCCCTCCCGGCCATGGTGCGCGAGCTGGCCGAGCGCTGGGACTGCACGCCGGACGGTGACCTGCTGTACGGGGGCGTCGGGATCGTCGTCCCGGTACTGCGCAAGACGACCGAGGCTGCCGTGCTGAAGGTGTCCTTTCCTCATCCCGAGAACCGGTTCGAGCCGGACGCGCTCTCGGCCTGGGGCGGGCGCGGAGCGGTCCTGCTGCACGAGCGGGACGATGACCGGTTCGCCATGCTCCTGGAGCGGGCACACCCCACGACGTTGGCGCAGGCCGGGCAGGGCGACGAGGTGGCGGCGATCGCAGGGAGCGTCAGCCGCCGCCTCGCAGTCCCCGCCCCCGCCGGACTGCCCCGGCTCCAAGACCGGGCCGCCGCGTGGGAAGAGCAACTGCGCCGGGATACAGAGGACTTCCCGGACGCCCTGCCGTCCCGGACGGTGCAGGCCGCGACGGCGACGGTGCGCGAGCTCGCGTACCACCAGCCGGACACCCTCATCCACGGCGACCTGAACGCGCGGAACATCCTGGCGGCCACCCGAGAGCCCTGGCTGGCCGCCGACCCGAAGGGCTGGGTAGGCGACCGGGCGTACGACTGCGGCACGCTGACCAAATCCCGGTCGGTCGTCCTCGCTGAGAAAGGAGACCTGGCCAGGGCGGTCGGCCGCACCATCGACGCCTTCACCAGCGCCGCCGAGCTTGACCGGGAGCGCGCACGGCGCTGGGCACAGCTCAGTGCCGTACAGGCCGCCTACAGCGGCCGAAGGCGTGGCTTCCGCCGAGGCCGTCACGGCGCCGAACGTGCCTGGCTCATCGCGCTCGTCGACGAGTTGGCGCATATCCTCACTGACTCATGAGCCGGTGGCTCCGCACGGCGTCAATCTCCCTGCCCTGGCAGGATTTCCGAGGAACAGGCCGTGCCGCGATACGCCGGCGATGTTCAGCACCCATCAGGAGCGAGACCATGAAGGCCTGCGACAACACCTCGGTCGGCGTCGTCATTACCGACCGCCAGGGCCGCTACCTGATGTTCGATCGCGCCACTTTCCCGGCCGGTACGGCACCGGCCGCCGGCCACATCGACGACCACGGGAGTGCCGAGGACGCAGGCCGCGCCGAGGTCGAGGAGGAACTCGGACTCACCGTCACCGGCCTCACCCGCGTCACCGGCTGCTGGCGGGACAACCCATGCCGCCGCCGTCCCGGCACCCGCGGCACCGGCCACGACTGGACCGTCTACCGGGCCACCGTCACCGGCGACCTCACCCCGAGCGCCCGCGAGACGAAGAACGTCCGCTGGATCGCCCCCGACGCCCTGCAGGAGCTGGCAGACCGCACGGTCGCCTACGCGCAGGGACGCGTCACCGACGCCGAGTTCGAAGCTGTGCCCGGCATCGAGCCGGTGTGGATGCAGTGGCTCGCCACCATCGCCGCGATCCACGTCAGCCCCGACCAGCTGCTTCAGGTGGAGCGGCTCACCAGATGATCGTCGCCCCGCCCTCCTGTCCCACCGCGGCCGCCCCCGCTCCCTCGGGCGCGGCGGCCGCGCCCTCGGCCGGCCCGGAGCGCCCTGCTGCTACAGCACACCCCGGCAGTGGAGTTCGGTGTCCGGGCCTGCGGGTTGCGTGAGTACGCCGGCCATGAGGGGCATGGACTCAGCGAAGAGCATCGCGCAGGGCCGCCTCCAGGACAGGCAACTGCTCCAGCAGCGTCAGCGCGGCCTCGTGCCGTGCCCGCGCGTAGGACTCGAGCGCGGCATCGACGAGGTGGGGTCGTTCCACGGGTGCCGACAGCGGAAAGGCCGAGCAGAGCATGGCTGCACAGCCGACGCGAAGCGAGGACAGGATGTCGTCCGCGGGCGCCGTCGGGTTGGCGTCTCGATAGGCGAGGGCGAGGTCGGTGTATCCCATGATCCACCTCTCGACGCCGTTGGACTGGAAGCTCGCGGGGTCACAGCCAAGGCGCATGAGCTCCCAGGCGAGGTAATCGGGTGTGGGTGGTCCGAAGTCCACGAGCGCGGCGACCACGTCGTTTGCTAACAGGACGTTGGGGCCGGCCAGGTCGCCGTGCATGACCTGGACCGTCAGCGGTGGAAGTGAATAGAGGAAGCGCTCGACGTCCCCCAGGACGGCGTGTCGCTCACGCACCGCCCGCAGTGCCCACGTCTCGAACTCGCTCAGCGTGGGCTTGTGCTGGTACGCGAGAATCAGCTTGTCGAAGCGGCTGCGGGCGGTGGCCACGTCGCAGACCGCGGCACCAGGTTTCAGGGTGGGTGCGGCGGCGGTGTGCGTGGCGAGTCGGCTGTGGAGACGGCCCATCGCGGCGCCGACCGCTGCCCACCGTGCACCCCTCAGGGTGCCCTCGGCAGTCTCGGTGTGCGGCACGTACGACCACAGGGACATCGGCAGGGGGCCGCGGGTCGCGATGAGTTCGTGCTCGCGCGTGCGGGCGGCCCGCGCGGTGGCGACGCCCCCGTCGGCGGCGTACTCGGACAGTTCGACCGACGCCAGGTCCCGATCCAAGCTCTTTCGGGTGCGATAGACCTTGCCGAAGTGCCGTCGGCCCGTCTGGTCGACGATGGAGAAGTTGTCCGTCGCGGTGCCCTCCGGGATCCGCGTGATTTCTGCCGGGTGCAGTCCGTACTCGAGCACCAGCGTGTCGGCGAGCGCCGTGATCTGCTCTCGCTCGCCGGGTGCGGAAGGCGCAGCGACCGTCTCGGTGGGGCTGCCGAGGCAGGGCTGGTGAGATGCGGTGGACATGGTCTCCTCGTCGAAGCGCACAGCGATCGTGGTCAGTGAGCGGGTGGCAGGTGGTCAGGTCGACCTGGGCGCAGGCGCGGGGTGCCAGTGAGGCGTTCGCCCTGGCGAGCGATCTGCGCGGTGAGCGTGGGGAGAACCGGGGTGAGCTCCCGTTCGGCTGCGACGTTGGGCTTCTGGAGGACTGCTCCCGGGCCGCGCCCTCGACTGCTGCCCGCATCCACCTCGAGTTGAGCCGCGACCTCGATGTGGCGGCCGGTCGGGCCGGGGGAACTGGCCGCGCTCGGCCGGCAGCTGCAGGTATGCCGCAGAGGTGATCGTCGGCGGAAGCCCCTGCGTCAATGCGGTCATCTGATCTGCATTTCCCTCGTTCGGGTGGGGTCGGTATCCGAGCCTGCTCCGGCGCCGCGCACAGCTGTTGGCAGGGGATCGGCCGAGCAGGTCGGCACCGCGGCGGGATGCCGGGTGAATCGCCTGGTCGGGGCGGTGGTCGCGGTAAGCGAAGTGGGCTCTTTGCGGCGATGGCGACCGATTCGGCGTCGCACGGGCGGGGCGTAGGGCCGGTCGGCGGGCGCCGCGGCACCGGGTGGGGGTGCTCGTCGCATAGAGTGCGGGCGCGCAGGCGTGCACGGGGTTCGCCGTGAGGCGATCTTGGACGCCTTCGTTCTCGTCTCCGCAGGCATCCCTTGGGCAGCACCACCAGGAGGAACAGTGTCGTCCCCGCAAGTGATCACCCCCGCGGAGCAGCTCGCCGAGGCGAAGAAGCGGCTGAACTTTCCGCGTATCGTCGCGATCTGCGGCTCCACCCGTTTTATGGCCGAGATGGCCGAGGCCGATGTGCGGGAGACCAAGGCCGGGAGGATCGTCGTCAAGCCGGGCTGCGACCTGAAGTCGCCGCATGAGTTCTGGTCCGATCCTGTCGAGGCTGAGGCGCTGAAGATTCGGCTCGACGAGCTGCACCGGTCGAAGATCCTTCTCGCTGACGAGGTGCTCGTGGTCGGTGATTACATCGGAGACAGCACCAGGTCCGAGATCGCCTACGCCCGGTCGCTGGGCCGGCCCGTGCGGTTCACGCACCCCGAAGTCGACCCCGCCGCCTGAGCGCCCGTCCCCGCGCCCTGCGCAGGCGGCACCCCGTCGGGGTAGATCGTCTGGCGTGCGGCGCGGTGGTGAGAGCGGGCTCACGGGGCTGCGGGGCGCATCGCGTCCGTGATGGCGGCGGTGAGCTGCTGCGCATGGTCCAGCAGGTAGAAGTGGCCGCCGTCGTACCTCTTGAGTCCGCGGAAGTCGGTCGTGAGCGCCTGCCAGGCGAGGAGTCGGTCCTCGCCGATCAGCGTGTCGCCGCGGCCCGCGAACGCCGTGAGCGGGACGGGCAGCGGCTGGGGGCTGCGGGGCGCAGCCCAGGTGTCCACGAGTTTGAAGTCGCTGCGGAACACCGGGGCGAACTTCTTCCAGACGTCGTCGTTGTCGAGGAGCTCCGGTGGGCTGCCGCCGCCGCTGCGCAGCCAGGCGCGCAGTTCGTCGTCGGCCATCAGGTGAGGGCTGCTGCCGCCTGCGTCGCCTCCCGGGGCACCATAGGCGGAGACCCCGAGCCAGGCGGGGAGCGGTTCCCGCTCGCGGAGGAGTCGCTGGGTGAGCTGGTAGGCGAGCAGGGCGCCCATGCTGTGGCCGAAGAACCCGAAGGGCCGATCGAGCAGGGGTGCGACGGCGGCGTGGAAGTAGTCGACCAGCTGCTCGCAGTCGTCGATCAGCGGCAGGGCCTGGAGGCTGCCGCGGCCGGGCGCCTCCAGGAGACACAGTTCCCAGTTCTCGGGGACGTGCTCCGCCCAGCCCCGGTAGAGCAGGTGCGAGCCGCCGGCGTGGTGGAGCAGGAACAGACGTGCCGCTGGGTCGCTTACGGGCCTGGGTCGGATGAGCGGAGAGGGCGGGGTCTCGCCGGTGAGCTTCGAGGTGAGGAACGCGTGCAGCTCGGCGAGGGTGGTGACGCCGCTGGCGGCCACCGCGTTGTCCGGGACGCCGTACGCACTCACGCGGGTGGAGATCTCCAGCATCAACAGCGAGTCGATGTCGAGCTCGTGGGCGAAGTGCGCATCGTCGGTGACCTCTTCGGGGTTGATCTCCAGGGTCCCGGCTATCAGGACGCGGAGCTCTTCGATGGTCACGCTCGTCGTGGTCATGGGTGTTGTCCTCGTTCCTGCATGGACGGGCGAAGGGCTGGCGGTGGCGGAGTCAGCAGCAGGGCGGCCGTCGCGTCGTGGCGGGGGCCTCCGACGGTGGCCAGGACGTTGCCGGCGGCACCGCTGGCCAGGTGGGCGGCCGCGGTGGCGCACTGTAGGACGCCGAGCGCCCCGGACAGCGGGCCCAGCTGGGATTCCAGGTCGATCCGGCGCGTGGCAGCGAGCAGACGGCCCGCCCCGGCGCCGGCGGATTCCGTCCCGTCCGTGAGCCACAGTCCGACGGGGCCTCCCTCGGTCGCCCCGGTGGAGGCCAGTGCCTCGGCGAGGTTCCGGCTCCGTGCGTAGCCGGCGATGGTGGCGCTGGGCCGTGCGCCCCGGGAAGCGGCGGCGTCCGCGGGCTCCAGGACGACCGCGACCGCCGCGTCGGTGGAATGCTCGCCGAGGATCTTCGTCACCACGTGATTGCCTGGCTCGACGCCGACGACGACGGCGGCCTCGGCGCGGCCGGCCGTGATGAGGTTCCGGGCCCAGGCCACGGCGTCCAGACCGCTCGTGACGCCGTTGCTGACGGTCAGGTTGGGGCCGCGCAGCCGGTAGCGGATGGCCACCCAACCGGCGATGACGTTGCTGGACGTCTGCGGCAACCCCAGGGGGCTGAGGCCCGTGACGCCCGCGGTGGCGATGGTGTCGACGGCTTCACAAACGCTGTCCGCATTGCCCCAGTTGGCGCTGACCACAACGGCGGTCGAGTCGGCCGCGCCCGTGAACATGGCGTCGGCGTCGGTCAGACCGGCGTCGTGGAGAGCGAACTCGGCCGCGCGCAGGGCGAGCCGGGACGCGCGGTCCTTATGGCGCAGCTCGCGTCCGACCAGTCCGGTGGCCGGGTCGAAGCCGCCTTCCCCCGGCAGCGGTCCGAGAAGGTCTCCGTACGTCCCGACTCCGGGCAGCGCCAGGCCGATGCCCGTGACGACGACCTCCCTACCGTTCGGACCCCTCCCGCTGCGCGCGGTGCTCGTCGCGTTCATCGAGCCGCCTCCACGATCGCGACGGCGTTGATCCCTCCGAAGCCGAACGCGTCGACCTGAGCGATGGCCAGGTCACCGGAGACGGGGCTGCCCTGCACCAGGCCCAGCCCCGCGGCCTCCGGGATCGGATCGGTCAGCCCCAGGACCGGGGGTACCGTCCCTTCCTTCATGGCGAGCACCGCCATGACGAGGCTGAGCAGTCCCGAGCCGCCCAGGGTGTGGCCGGTCATCGCCTTGATGGCGGTCATCCGCGGACCCGCACCCGCGCCCTGGAAGATCTGGCGAAGGACGCTCGACTCCGTCGTGTCGTTGAGGGGGGTGCCGCTGCCGTGCAGCATTACCAGGTCGATGTCGCTCGCCCGCACCCCTGCTCGTCTGTGGGCGTCGAGCACCGCGCGGGTGATGCCGCCGGGGTCGGGCGCGGTGGCGTGGTGGGCGTCGCAGCCCATGGACACACCACGCACCCGGGCGTGCACGGGCCCGGTTCCGGTGCCAGCGCGCTGGACGACGACGGCCGCCGCGCCCTCCCCCATCAGCATGCCCTTGTGCGTGACGTCGAAGGGGCGCAGCGCGTCGGGGAGATCGTTCTGCACCCGGTCCAGCGTGCCGAAGCCGCCCTCGGTGGCAGCGTCGGTGCCCGCGACGACGACCGTGTCGGCCAGGCCGAGGTCGATCATGTCGGTGGCCATGCCGAGCGCGTACAGCGAGGCGGAGCAGGCGTTGGCGAAGGTGTACGTGGTGGACGCCCCGAAGGCCGCCTTCAGCGCGGTGCCGAAGTGCAGCTCCGCAAGAGCGACGTCCGCGCCGTCGCGCCACCACAGTTCGAGGCTGCGTTGCTCGCGCATGGTCGTCCCGACCAGCACGGGCACCTGGGCCAGGTCCTCGCCCAGGCCCGCGTCGTCGGCCGCTTGGCGCACGACGGTGGTCAGCCAGCGGGTGGCACGCCGCGGCAGGTCGCCGCCGCCCTCGGGCCGGTCGTCAATCTCGTAGGCGTACGCCGCCCGGTACTTGTCCGGGTCGAACGCCATCAAGGGCCGGCGGCTCTCCCGACCCGCGCACAGCGCGGCGAAGATCTCCCCGGGGGTGGCGCCGACGTTGGCGACGGCCGCCATGCCCGTGATGTCCCAGGTCACGATCGGGCTGCCGCCTTCCTCAGCTCGAAGGCGGCCACCTTGCCGGTCGACGTGGTCGGGAGCTCGTCGAGGAACTCCAGACAGGCGGGGCGCTTGAAGGCGGCGAGCCCGCCACGGATCGCGGCGCTCACCGCGCGCCGCACCACGGCCTCGTCGGATCCCGGCCGGGCCACCAGGTACGCCACGGCCTGCTCCAGGCCGTCGGCGTCGCGGCCACCGACCACCACGCAGTCCTGGACTCCGTCGACACCGCGGACGACGCTCTCGATCTCACTCGGCACGACCTTGTAGCCGCCCAGGTTGAGCACGTCATCGGCGCGGCACAGATGAGTGAACGTGCCCTCCGGCGCACGGCGTACCACGTCGCCGGTGTAGGCGCCGCCGTCGGCGAAGGTGACCGCCGCGGCCTCCGGCCGGCCGATGTAGCCCAGGGCGACGGTCGGACCGGCGATGTGCAGCCGGCCCTGCTCTCCGTCGGCGACGGGCGTGCCGTCCGCCGCGCGGACAGTCGCGGTGATCCCGGGCACCGGGACTCCGAAGGTCCCCGACCGGCCCTCCTTCGGCGGGGTGCCGACGACGATGTAGAGGACCTCGGTCGCGCCGAGGCCGTTGAGCAGCTCGGCCTGGAATCCGGCGCGGATCCGCTCGCTGAGCGGACCGGGCAGGTTCTCGCCCGCCGCCACGCACAGCCGCACGGACTCGACGCCGCCAGGGGCGAACTCCGTTGCGGAGGCGTTCAGCAGCGCCGCGTACAGCCGCGGGACGGAGAACAGCACGGTGGGCCGGTGGTGCTGCAGCGCGGCGGTGAGGGAGTGGACGTCGACGGTGCCGCTGATGAGCGCGACGCGGGCGCCGGCCGTCAAGGGGCACAGGACGGAGCTGCCGAAGCCGTAGCCGAAGGACATGCGGGCGCTGGACAGCACGGTGTCATCGGGCGTCAGCGCCAGGACCGTGCCGACGCCGTCGGCCATGGCCGCGATCGCGCCGGCCGAGTGCCTCACCCCCTTGGGCATGCCGGTGCTGCCGGAGGTGTACTGCACGAGCGCCTCGCTCCCCGCACTCCACGCGGCGGGGAGCCCGGCCTCCTGCGGGCGGTGTGCGGGGCCGGCCGAGGCCGTCGCCAGGCCGGCGCGGACGTCGGCGCCGGCGAAGCGGGTGGTCGTGGTGAACAGCTCCTCCAGGGCGCGCTGGCGCGCGGGAGCTGCGTCCAAATGCACCATCGCGGCGGCACAGTCGGCGGCGATGTAGCGGACTTCGCCGTCCGTGAGCACCGGGCTGATCACCACGGGGATGCAGCCGTGCCACCACAGGCCGAGGACGGCGGCCACGGTCGCCACGGAGTCGTCGGCGACTAGGAGGCCGCGGGCGCCTTCGGGTACTCCGGCGGCGCTTAGGGCGCCTGCGTACCCACGGGCTGCCTCCAGGAGGCCCGCGTAGGTGATCGCCCCGGCCTGGGGGTCGAGGTAGCTGATCCGGTCACCTCGGCCGGCGTCGACATGGCGCGCCAACAGGCGGTCGATCAAATCGACGTCGACACCCTGGTGGCTCCCCGCCCGCTCGCCGAGCACGGCCACCGCGGCGTCGAGGCTGGTGAAGGCTGCCGCTTCCTGCGCGGACAGGGCTCCGAACTCGCGCTCGACCGCGACCACGACCTCGGTCTTTTCCAAGGAGCTCATGCCGAGTTCCTCGTAGAACTGGGCACCAGGCTCGATGGCTTCCTTGTCCACCTCAAGGACAGACGCCACGATCTCTCGCAGCCTGTCGCGCGCTATGTCTGTGGGTTCCACCGGCGGGAGTCCTTTCCGTATCTTCGTAGCCGAGAAGCGGGGTCGGGTTGGACAGAGAGGACGAGCAGGCGACCTGTTTCCGGGGACTGCACCGTTCACCGAGACCTGATCCGGGCAAAGATGCGGGAACGGGTCGGGTGCGGCAGTCCTCAGCGGGTTGGGCTCAGGCGCCCAGGCCCACCTCGCAGGGGAAGGAGACGGACACGCCCTGGGGTTCCTCGGTGAAGATGACCCTCTTGCCGAGTGCGGACATGAAGCCGAGCTCGAAGATGGTGCCGCTTCCGATGCGACCGCCCGGGTTGCACACGACGACAGCGTCGGCCTGCCGGAACGCGTCCATGTGCACGTACTTGTGCCGCCACGTGTCGCGTTCGTTCTTCAGCTGGTCCTGGTACTCGAAGAGGATGAAGTTGGTGCCCTCGGTCTCCGGCTTGATCCTGGTGCTGCGGGGGCTGAGCACCTCGGTGCCGGTCTCGCGAAGCCGGGCGATGGTGCCCTCGATGGGCTCCAGCCACTGCTGGAAGCTGCCGCAGACGACGGCAGTCCGGAACTCCCGCCGGGTCAGGCCTTCCAACATGTCGTCCGAACCGCAGGCGGACAGGGCCGTGTCCAGGTAGAACCGCTCCAGCTCGGGACCCACGATGTTGAAGTACAGGCCTGTGTCGACGTAGACGCTGTTGACCAGCGCGGCCGCTTCCGGCTGCGGGAGCTGCTGGAAGACCCCGGTGGCGTGCACCCGCGTGCTCTTGTTGTCGACGGCCTCGGCGTACTCCTTGAGCCCGGCGCAGAACTCGCCGACGCGCTCCGCTAACGCCTCGCCGTCGAGGCCGGCTCCGAACGGAAGCCGTTCCCTCGTGAGCAGCTGCAGTCCGCTGCCCCGGGAGCGGTGGACGCTGGCGTGTTCCGGGCCGAAGTGGACCAGGATTTTGCCTTCTGACGCCATTGTGCTGTTCTCCTTCTTCTCGATCCGTCGCGTTGGGAGCCCTCAGCCGGGGAGCTGGCCGGGGAAAGCGCTGCGGAGAGCACCGCCGCTAATCGCCTACGCCGCGCAGAGCACTGAGGTACTTCTCGGTGAATTCTTCTTTTCTTCCGCCGTTGTATTGCGTGATGAAGCGCGGGTGCTCCAAGGGCACGATCTTCTTGAAGTAGCCCTGACTGTCGTTTAGCGCCGAGAGGAATTTGAAGTTCTCGCCGCTACCGATGCAGTAGCACACCGAGGTGTCGGTTCCGAATTCCAGCTGGCGCTCCAGGGAGTCCACGAGGAAGGATCGCAAAGGCTCAATCAGCTTCTTGCTCTCGTAGTAATTGCAGTTGGCCTCCCGTCCCTTGGGATTCGTTCTCACCAGGCCGAGCGGGCACACGAAGCTCATGACGAAGTCGGCGTAGAATTTTTCGCGGCCCCCATAGCGCGCGATGACGTCGTGCAGGAACCCGGCGGAGGGCCGACTCACCGCATAGCCGTCGGCGATGTCGACTCCCGTGTCGCTTTCCAGGAGCTTCGCGTCTTCGAACGGGACCCCGGTCACGGCCGTGCCCCGCCGGGCGGGCGAGCTGCCCAGGACCAGCCGGCGGGGCCTGTCGTCGGCGTAGTACCTGCGGTAGAACGCGGTCGTCACCTCGCGGACGCGCTCCTTCTGCGGGCCGCTGAAAGGGTTGACGACCCTGAACCCGGGGGGAAGTTCGAGCGTCGTGCCCGCGAGTCCCTCATTGAACTGCAGGATGCGATCGGCAACCGTTGTTCGCCCGTTCATTTGCAGAAGCCCTTCCTTCACGCTGTCCTCCAGTCCGTCCGGCCGCCCACGCCGTCCGTCGTCCTTCCCGCGGAACCGACGTGACGTCGGCGACGGGCCGGGCAGTGGAGGGTTAGACGGTGACCGCCGACAGGTAGATCTCGGTACTTGTTGGGAGCGTTCGAACATCTTTGAATCCAGCGCATTCGAGCTCCGCGCCAATAAGGTTAGCCGTTTCCATTCCACGGTAGAGGTCGACGAATTCAGTTCCGGGGAGGATCAGTCCCGGCACGACGCAGCCTCGCTGAGTATACAGAAATCCGTTGGCCACGGAGACGATAATCACCGAGCCGGGCTTCAGTACTCTGTGCGCTTCTCGGGCCGCTGCGGACGTGTCGAAGAATGACGAGTTGTATGTCCTCAAGGAGACATACAGATCGAAACTGCCGTCCGGCAGGGCAGAAAGATCCTCGGCGCTGGAGACGACGGTTCTCGAGCAGGGAATGCGTCCGCGTATGTTTGCGAGGCCACTTTCCGCGATATCGGCGAAGGTGATTCGAGGGCAGCCGGAGAACAGGGCCGTGGCCTCGTGGCCGGCGCCGACGCCGACGTTGAGGACGTTGACGGCGGACAGGGGCCTTGTGGACGTCCTGCTGTACATCGACATGAAGTCGTCGGCCCACCCCGCGTTGGCGGTGCGAGCGTCGAACGTGTAGTCGTAGGTGCCGTACTTCGTGTCGAACGCGGCGGCCAGTGCATCGCCCACGGCGCCATCCGCCTCCTTGAACTCCGTTCCGTACCTTTGGGAGATGAGAGAGGCAAGCGCCGTCCTCCCCCGGTGCGCGTTGACGTCGTCCTTGGTCAGCGCGAACCCCATGGACAACAGCTTGGCGGTGACGGCTTCACTGATGCGGTGGGTGGAGTAGTGGGGGTTGCACTCGATGCTCTGCCCGCTCGCCGTGTAGAGGGCTCGGTTCTGGTCCAGGATCTGGCGCTGGAGTTCGTCGGGGAAGCGCAGTACGTGGCCTTGCTCGGTGACGGGATCGCCGCTGAGGTAGCTCGTCAGCGCGGGGTCCGGCAGACCGATGTACACCCTGTCGATCCGCATGTCGTTCAGGACCTCGGCCAGTTCGAAGGATCCGGCCTCCGACAGGGTGTTGATCGTCAGATAGGCGCTGTGCGCGCTGGATACTCCGATTTCGTGGACCCTGCGCCGCAGAACGCGGGACCAGGACGCGCCGTGCACTTCGCCCTCGAAGGTGGAGCAGATCAACTGGCCGTGTTCGGAGACGAGCGCAACGCCGACTCGCCGACCTGGGTAGGGCGCCCTTTGTGCGACGCTGATGGCGTAGTTCATCCAGTAGGTGCCGTTCGGGCTCATGTGGGCCTCTGTCCCTCGGCCGTGCTGCTCCTCCAGCTGGTCTGCAGAACCAAGCGGGTGATCACCTTCACGGGGCATCCTTCGTGGTGACACGGAACGTGCGCTTCGGATGAGGTCGCCGTGGCAACGGTTGGAGGCCGACGACCACGGAGGTTCGCTGGGGCCGCTGCCTAGCACCATTGGGCTTCAACCGGGCAGGATGAGGCGACCATGAGGAGCGCTCACTCACGATCGTCAGCAACTCCCGGAGAGGAAAGCCACCTTGGAGAGGGAGGAGCGGGCTACGTTCGCTGCGGAACTCACGCACTGGCGCAGCGTGCGGGGCCTGTCGAAGGCAGCTCTCGCCCAGCGCCTGAACATCGACCCCTCGTACGTGAGCCACCTCGAGGCCGGCCGGGAACACGGCAGCTCCCAGCTCGCCCGCCGGGCGGACACCGAACTCGACGCCGGCGGAGCACTGTGGCGGGCATGGCAGCGCACCGACGCCTCCCCGCAGGCGGCCGAGCAGAACGACCCGCCGTCCGGTACCGGCCTGCTGGTCCTGGAGGACGAGGCGGCGCTCCGCTACGACGACGGACGTTTCCACCTCAGCATGCGCAGGCTCCTGCACAACAACGGCACCGAGCCCGTCACCCGCTACCTCGTACGAATTGCCGTCGACCGATACCCATCCGAACCGGAACGGTCCAACGCCCTCTACCGCCGCAACCCTCTGACCTGGGAAGAACTCCAGCTCACGGCGCAATGCGCGGACGAGCCGATGGGCTGGACCGTCAAACATGACCGGGACGCGTTCAAGGAGGTGTGGCTCCAGTTCCAGAACCCAACGAGCCGTTTCCCTCTCTACCCCGGCCAGGAAGCCGAGATCTCCTACTCGTACTGTGTCGGCGCCGAGAAGTGGGGTCCCTGGTTCCAGCGCGCGGTGCGACTGCCTACCCGGCGTCTGGCTGTGGAACTGTCTTTCCCCCGAGACAGTGAACCGTCTGTCTGGGGAACCGAGACTTCCATGAGCGCCGACTTCGCCCCATTGCGCACACCCCCACGGCGCGCGGAACGAGGCGAGCACAGCGTCTTCTCCTGGGCCACCCTCGACCCGCCCCTGCACGCCCGCTTCCGCCTCGAATGGCGTCTGAAGAACGCAGCCGACGAGAAAGAGAACAACCCCGTGAGCACCCTGTCCGCGAGCCAGGCCATGGCCAACGCCGGCATCGTCCAGGACGGCGACCCCGTCCTCACCCGCGCCGCCCGTCCCTTCGATCTGCCCACCGAGGCTGAAGAGGCCCAGGAGGTCATCGCCGCGCTGATGGACGCAGTCGGCCGCGTCCGTCAACTTCACACGTTCGGTAAGGGCATGGGCATCGCCGCTCCCCAGATCGGGATCGACCGCGCCGCCGCCGTCGTCTTCCCACCCGATGCCGGTACAGAGCCCATCGTGCTGTTGAACGCCCTCGTCGCCGAGGCCTCCGAGGACGAGGACGAGCAGTACGAGGGTTGCCTCAGCTTCTTCGACGTCCGAGGACGCGTGCCTCGCCCGCTGAGCATTGTCGTCGCTCACAGCAGCCTCGACGGTTCCACCCACCTGTCGCGGTTCACCCACGGCCTGTCCCGGCTCGTCCACCACGAGGTCGACCACCTGGGCGGCGTGCTGTATCGCGAGCGCATGCGGCCGGGTGTGCAAGCGATCCCTGTAGAGGAGTACCGCGGGACCGGCCAGCGCTGGACGTACGGCTGAGCAACAGCGTGGCGCGGTGGGCTTGATGGGCCTGTGCCGCTCACGCAGGCGGCGGGCCTGCTCTGCGGAATCTCCCCGTCGGCGCGCCAGTTCGGCAGCGGTGATCAGGAGCTCCACCTGGTCCCGCGCGCGGGACTGCGGCATCCCCTCCGCCTCCTTGAGGGTCTCCTCGCCCCGCGAGGAGGCGAGCACCGTTGTCGCCTCCTGCGGCGGCGGGTCAGGCGCCCAACCGCGGCGGAGGAAGGAGTCGATGGCGGACGGCGCGTACCCGAAGTATCTGCCGCGCTCCGCGTCGTCGCAGGGCTGCCGGGGACCCCAGTCGACTGTGTGGCAGGTGTCGCGGTGGACCGACAGGCCGAGCCGGAGGCGCGGGAATCCGGGCTGGTTCCGTAGGGCCGCCCAGATCCGTACGGCGTCGGCCGCGCAGTCGAGGAGGCCCGGTTCGGCGAGGCGTTCCCGGAACCAGGCGTATTCCTCGGCGCATTCTTGTGGCGAGGGGCGGCAGAGTGGAGCGGCGATTCGCGCCAGCGGGAAACGGGGCATGCGAAGTGCGGGCCTTGCGTCCTGGACATCCCTCACGCCGCCCGGGTGAACGGGGGTGTCGGTGAGGGTGTCGCGGTCCAGGCTCACCACAACCGTGTGGTGGTCGGACAGGCCCGAGTGGAAGCAGGCGGTGGCGATCAGCTCCTGCACGGCAGGACCTTCTCGTTGGACAGCGTGCCCAGCCCCGCGCCCGCCTCGATCACCTGGGCGTCGGCGGGTATGTCCACGTGGTCCAGGAGGCGGCGGGCGGATTCCGACGACCGGAGGAAGTGCTGACCCAGTTCCGTACGGGTCCGGCCGCCACGCGCGGCGGTCTCGTCGGCCGCCACGACCGGAAGGATTGATGTCTGCTGCATCTGCGGAGTCCCTTCAGGATGCTCCAGGCGGCACCGACGTGTGTACCGCAGGGGCGAAAGAGGCCCTCAACCGCCAACGCATCGAGAGCGTGGCGTGAACCGGGGGTGCGGGACAGTCGACCCGAGGCGGCCGTTGCGCCGCTAGATCCTCATGTGTTGCGATGCCCGCGCAACACCCGCACTGGCCCGTCCTCCAGACGGCTCTGGAGCCGGTCTGGGCCGCGTTCGACACGGGCCACCGCTGCCGTTGCCGAGACCTCTACCCGCGTCCTGCTCGACCTCCTCGGCTGGAACGGACGCGTCCTGACCGTGAGCGGGCTGCCCACCCGGCCCGACCGATCCGAGCGGCTCGCCGACCTCACCGCCGTGGGCAGGGGCCGGTGAGGGTGTCGATCATCGAGCCTGGCCTCGTCGACACCGTGCTGACCGCCGGCCTGCTGCGCGGTGACCGGGCGGCGCTCACTGCGGAGGACATCGCCGACGCCATCGCCTACATGGTCACCCGGCCCTCGCATCTCGCCGTCACGCAGGCAGTCCTTCGGCCGATGGGAACGTGTCCCTGAGTCTTCCGGGTCTGCGCCTCCGGCTGTTGCGCAACAGCCGCAACGCCGCCACCCCTACCGGCGCAACACCTGACCGGGATGCACTGGCCGTGGCCGCGGGACGCATATGCCTGCACGGCCACGTCCGTCCGGATCAGCGGATCCACCGAGTACGGAATCGCCAGCTGGTGTACACAGAAGGGCTCTGGCGCATGAACGCCACTGTGGTCGCCCACGAGATGGGGCGCCGCATCACTGCTCGCGGACTGGGCCGACGAGGGAATTTCGCCGGGAGAGGCTGCCAAACGGATCACGCCAGAAGACCTCCACCGGCTCATCAGCTGCGGCTAGCCGGACCCCGAGCTACTCATCCGGACCTCCGGTGAGCAGCGCGGCAGCGGATTCTGCGCTGGATCGCCACCGACGCGCGGCTGCGGTTCACCCGCACCCACTGGCCGGACTTCAGCCGGGACGACCTGGTCCGGGCCCTGGTCGAACACCGGAAGGCATATCGATGACCCCTGGATCCTCCATCTCGTTCCTGGGCGTGGACGGCTCGGGCAAGTCCACCATCGCGCGTGCCCTGCGCGAGGAACTGGCAGCGGCCGACAGGAAGGTGCGCGTCCTGTCGCGGCGCGACTATCTGCGTGAACAGACCCAAGGGCACGTCGCCGACGTCAACCGGGCGCTCTACGACGCGGGGTTGCGCGCGCTGTACTCCTTCGCCTACACCGACGAGGGACACGCGCTCGGGGAACTGCTCCCCGGCCCGTCGGGAGACCTCCGTGACAGCGCCTTGGAGCAGAAGCTGAACGCGGCCCGCATCTGTGCCAACGACCCGCAGGCCATCACCGCCGCCGCCTTGAGCGAGATCGCCGGCAGCCTCATCTACTACACCAGCGTTGTCCGGCCCGAGCTGGACCGGGGCACCGTGGTGATCGAGGTGGCCCACCCGCTGAAGATGGTCACCAAGCTGTGCCTGCTCGCCTCCCAGATCGCGCCCAACGAACGCCACGGGCGCGCAGCCGTCACCGCGTTCCGGTCGGCCACCATGGTCCTCGCCCCCGACCCCTTCCGGGACGTGCCGGTCCTCGTGCGGTGCGACCGGCAGCGAGCGTACGACCGGCTCATTGCCGCGCGCGGCGGCCTGGGGGCGCTGGAGCACCATGGGCTGGCTGGCCGTGGCACTGGCAGGGAGGCGTACCTGGACCTGATGGTCCGGGTCCAGGAAGCCTTCGAGGACGTGGCCCAAAGCTGGCGGTGCGTCGTGGTCGACAGCGACGACGAGGACCAGGACCGCTCAGTGAAGCGAGCGGTCGAGACGATCCTCGCCGACCCGCGCACCGCGCATCTGGCCTGATGTCACCAACCGTATCGGCGCTCGCGGGCCGCATACGACCGCAAAGCACGCAGCGGGTCGATCTGCCGGAACGCCGACCACAGAACCTCGGCGTAGGCGGACTGCCGCTGCTCACCGGAGGTGCGGATGAAGGCGCATACGTCACGCGTGGCGGCGTCGCACCGGCCCCGGCGAAGCTGAGCTCACCGCGCCGACATCGCGCCGGGGGTCACCATGGACGAGTACCGCGCCATGCGGCAGCAGCTCGCCGACCAAGGCGTCATCGCCGCGACCTGAACCAAGAACCGGGTCAGGGCGGGGCGTTGCGCGAACTCCGCAACACCCCGCCCTGCGCCACTTCCGAGTAATGCCACTCTCCGAGATGAATAGGATGCGTATCGTGACTGATCGAGATGCATTGGAATGGGCCCTGGTCGGCGAGCGGCCGGAGCCGGCCGGCTTCCTGAAGGTCGGATGCCGCACCTACCGCTACCCCGACGGCCGCGAGGGCGATTGGGACATCCTCAAGGGCCCGCGGACCGTGGCGCTGGTGGCGCTGACGGACGACGGCCACGGAGTGCTCGTGTCCCAGTTCCGCCCCGGCCCGGGGAAGGTCCTGAAAGAGTTGCCGGGCGGTCTGGTCGGGCCGGACGAGCCCGTCGAGGTCGGCGCGGCCCGGGAACTGCTGGAGGAGACCGGCTTCGAGGCCCGGTCGCTCACCGTCGTCATGCAGACCTATCTGGCCTCGTACGCCACCCACGTCCGCTACGCGGTCCTCGCGCAGGGCTGCCGCAAGGTCGCCGAGCCCCGTCCCGACGGCGACGAGTTCGTGGAGCCGATCACCCTGCCCCTGGACGAATACGTGGCCCATGTCTTGGGCGGTCAGCTGACCGACGCGGACATGGGCCTGGCCGGCCTGGTGGCCGCCGGCTTGCTCAAGCAGACAATCTGAACGTCGGCCCGCCGAGCTTCTGGGTGAGCAGCTCGGCTATCCCGGCCGGGGCCTCGATGTAGAGACGGGTACCCGGTTCGGTGCCGGAGGCGCGCACGGCGATGTGGCCGTGCGCGCCGTCGTCATAGTGAGCGACCTCACCGGCGACGTCGGCGCGCCAGGTGGGCAGCAGGCCGGGAAGAGCGCGCAGCACGTCGGTGAGCGGGGCGGGCGTGGTGTGGACGAGCTGGGTGTGCGGGTGGGCCTGGCGGACGTCCTGGATCGCGTCGTCCAGGTTCTCCAGGGACGTGAAGGTGCGCAGGAGGGTGGTCAGGGCGGTGAGGGCGTCCCGTTCGAAGTAGCCGTCCGGGCCGGTGACGTGGACGAGGGCGCCGTTGGGTTCCAGTCCCAGTGCCGAGATGGGCTGGTCGCGCCATGCCGCCACGAGGTGCTTGAACCCGACGCTGGTCTCGGTGACCTTGAGGCCGCGCTGTGCCCGCTTCGCGGCGCGCAGGGCCATGCGGGGGGCGACGTGGGTGGTGATCAGCCGTTGCACCGGCAGTCCCGCGTACAGCAGCGCGGCGGCCTGTTCGGCGCTGGGGATGTAGCCGGAGCGGTGGGTGAACAGCACGAGCCGGTCGCCGTCGCCGTCGGTCATCGCCAGAAGGGCCCGCTCGGGGTGGGCGAGTTGGTCCAGGAGGGCGTGGCCGGTGTGTTCGGCGTGGACGCGGGGGACGGGGTCGGGGCTCTGGCCGGCGAAGAACGGCAGCGGGCGCCCGCGCAGGATCCGGATGCCGGGCAGAAGCTCGGTCAGGACGCCGACCGCGCCGTGGGCGGCGTCGAGGAGGACGTCGCCGTCGAAGGCTCCGGCGGCTGTGCTGAGCGGGTCGCCGACGGCACCGACGTAGGGGCTGAGGACGTCGGTTCGCTGGTGGTGGCGCACCTCCAGCAGGCATGGGTCGAAGGCGGCGTCCACCGGCGGTTGGGGCCAGGCGATGCCGTGCCCGGAGCGGTCGCGGACCTTGATGCCGATGTATCCGGGCGGGTTGTGGCTGGCGGTGACGACGACGGCTGCGGACAGGTCGGGCCGGTGGTGCACGAGGCTTCCGAACGCGGGCGTGGGCCCAGGTGTCGAAGCGAGGTGGGTCGTCAGCCCGTGGTGGGCGAGCAGGTCGGCGGCGAGGTGCGCGACTTCGCGGGCGCCGGCCCGGGCGTCGTGTCCGACCAGGACGTGCTCGCCCAGGACGCCCTGGGCGGCGCAGTGGTCGAGGGCGGCGAGGAGCTGCGGTTCGGCCCAGTCGGAGCCGGGACGGCCGCGCCAGCCGTCGGTGGTGGTGGCGAGGGAACGCATCGAGGGAGTCCTTCTACAGGTGGGGAGCGGCCGGTGGGCGCAGCAGCGCCGACAGGTCCGCGTCGGGTGGGTGGAGTGAGGCGAGCCAGCCGTCGAGCCGGGCGGGCCGCGCGCGGGCCAGGTCGCTCCCGGTGGTGTCGTGAACGGTTCCGCCGGCGGCGGCGACGGCGAGGGCGGCGGCCGGGTAGTCCCACGGCGCGGCGCCGCCGCCGGGCCGGGGCAGGTAGACGGCGGCCGGTGCTCGGCCGAGGGCGACGTGGGTGATCTTCACGCTGGCGGTGGCGACCGGATGCATGGACCAGCCGGTGCCGGCCATGCGGGCTTGGACGGCGTCCGCGTGGCCGGGGCTGGTCAGGACGGTGCGGGGGCCGTGGTGGGGCAGCCGGGTCACGTCGCCGGTGACGTGGAGGAGGCCGGGTGCCGCGCTGACCCGGATGTCGTGGGCGGGCAGGTCGATGACGCCTTGGGCCGGGATGCCGTCGCGGACCAGGCAGATGGCGATCGCGTAGTCGCTGCTGCCGGCGAGGAACGGTGCGGTGCCGTCCAGCGGGTCCACGAGCAGGCAGTCGTCGGGTAGTTCGGGGATCTCGGTTAGGCCCTCCTCGGCGATCACCGGGAGTCCGGGGAACGCGCGGCCGAGCTCGGTGGTGAGGCGGTCTTGCAGGGTGAGGTCGAGATCGGTAACGGGTTCGTGGCCGCCGTGGACGCTGGCCTTGTCCCGTGCGGGGGCCGGGGCCGCGCGGAAGCGGGCGATGTCCTGGCGGCAGGTGTCGAGGGCCGGGCGTAGCACGCGCTCCAGATACAGGTCCGCGCCGGCCCCCGGCTCGGCGCGGTTCGCGCGCTGCGCGCTCATGACCGGCTCCCCGGGATGGGGTCGGCGTGTACCGGCATGGCCCGGCCCAGGGCGGCGATCGCCGCCGGGTCCCGCCACAGGTCGAGCAGGTGCAGCAGGCCGGGCCCCGGGCCTGCGGCCACCCGGGGAACGACACCGTCCCCGAACTGGGCTCGGGCTCGGCTGAGGAACCGCTCGCGCAGGGCGTCGGAGTGGAGAAGGGAACCGGACAGGACGAGGACGGGCGGGGCCGCGCCGGCTATCCCTACGGCTCGGCAGACCGCCTCGGCCCCTTCGGCCAGCTCCCGGGCGGCGTCGTCGAGGAGCCCGGCCGCCACCGGATCGCCGGAGCGGGCCGCGTCGAGCACGAACGGCGCGAACGAGGCGACGTACGGCTTGCGGGCGGGATCGCCGTGTACGGCGTGGAAGAGGGTCTCGCCGAGGGAGGCGCCCGCGCCGGGGTTCGGCGGGCACCACCGGCGGGCGGCGTCGATGAGCGCGGTGGCGGGGCCGCGGCCGTCCAGAGCCCGGACGACGGCCCGCAGCGCGCGGGCCGCCAGGTCGTGACCGCCGCCTTCGTCGGAGAGCAGCCACTCCAGCCCGGAGGCTCGCGCCCAGCGGTCGCCGTTGCGGGCGGCGAACCCGGTGCCTGTGCCGCAGTTCACCACGCACACCGGGCCGTCGCCGTCGAGGAGCAGCGGCACGATGTCGTTGGTGACCAGCACCGGGACGGGCGGGTGGCCGGCGGTGGCCAGCGCCCGCCGGGTGAGGGCGGCGAACTCGTCGGCGCAGGCGCGGGTGGAAGCGGCGCCGTGGGCGGCGACGACTCCCCGCAGCGGTTTGCCGTGGGGGAGTGCGCGGACCAGTTCGGCCAGGGTGTCGTGTGCCTGGTCGTGGCCCACCGAGCGGGGGTTGGTCGAGGGCCCCTCCCGCTCGGCGAGGACGGAGTCGCGGGTGGCCAGGGCGGCCCAGGTGCGGCTCCCGCCGCCCTCGATCAGCAGCCAGTACCGATCGGTCATGGGCGGGCCGCCAGTTCGGATATGGCCTTGTCGTAGGAGGTGCGGTCGATGTCGTCGGTCACGGTGCAGTTGCCGGGGGTACGGGGCAGGACGAGGTGGAGCGGTCCGCCGCGGACGCGGCGGACGGTGTCCATCCCCTCCCAGGTGAGTTCCCGCATTGCCTCGGGCAGGGCGGCGGGAAGCCGGTAGGCGTCCAGGAGGCCGAGGATCCGGTCCCGTTCGGCCAGGGTGGCGACGCCGGTCAGGTGGGCGTGCGCTGCCGCGACCGCCATGCCGACGGCTACGGCTTCGCCGTGCAGGACCTGGTAGCCGGTGGCGGCCTCGTAGGGGTGCCCGACGCAGTGGCCGAAATTCAACAGCCGCCGTAGGTCGCCCTGCTCGAACGGGTCGGTGGCCAGGAGGCGGAGCTTGGCGGCGATGGCGGCGCGGACGATCCCGGTCAGCGCCTGACCCGTCGGCAGCTGATCGGGGTGCTGCTCCAGGACGTTGACCAGGTCCGCGTCGTCGATGAGCGCCACCTTGATGACCTCGGCCAGGCCGTTGCGGACGTGCCGCTCGGGCAGCGTGCCGGTCAGCAACGGGTCGACGAAGACGGCCGCGGGGTGGTGGAAGGCTCCGAGGAGGTTCTTCGCGCCGTTGTCGTCGAGTCCGCCCTTGCCGCCGATCGCCGCGTCGACCTGGGCGAGGACCGTGGTGGGCAGCAGCGCGTAGGGGATGCCGCGCATGTACCCGGCGGCCGTGGTCGTGGCCAGGTCGCACACCATGCCGCCGCCCACCGCCAGCAGCAGGGTGCGGCGGGAGGCACGGTGGCGGTGCAGGGCGCCGATCAGGTCGCGCAGCCCGCGCGGGGACTTGCTCGCCTCGCCGGCCGGGACCGGCACCACCTGGAAGGGCCGGCCGGTCGACAGGACGGCGGCGGTGACGGCGCCGAGGTGGTGCTCGGCGGCGCCGGTGTCGACGGCGATCACCACGTCGGGGCTGTCGAGCCGGTCCAGGACGTCGGTGAGCAGGCTGCTCGGGCGGGTGAGCAGACCATCGTCGACGTGGACGGCGTAGTTGTCGATCCGGTGCGCCCTGACCAGGATCGGGCCCTGGTCGACGAAGGACACACCGAGGTGCGAGGAGGTCACGCCAGCTCCTTGAGGATGCGGTCGGTGAGCGCGTCCGTGGTCAGGCCGGCCGCCTCGTACAGGGCGGTCTGCGGCCAGCCGGCGATGCCGTACGTGTCGACGCCGATGGCCAGCCCGCCGTCGCCCAGCAGGGAGCCGAGGACGCTGCTGGGCGCGTTGTGGATGCTGACGGCCCGCACCCCGGGCGGCAGGAACCGGGCGCGCTGGTCCGCGTTGAGGCGGGAGAAGCGGCTGGGGCTGAAGACCTCGACGACCCGGACCGTGTGGCCGCGGGCGTGCAGCTGCTCGGCGCTCTCCAGGGCACGTTCGCGCAGCGCCCCGGCCGTCACCAGGACGAGGTCGGGGGCGTCGGTGTCGGCGAGCGTCCAGGCGCCGGTGCCGGTGGGGCGGGTGGCGAGTTCGGTGAGGCTGTGGCGGACGGGCACGGCTTCGTGCGGCAGGCGCAGGTAGGCGGGGCGCCCGGAGGCGAGGGCCTCGGCCGCCAGGAGCTTGGCCGTGTTGATGTCGGCGGCCTCGAGCAGTTCCAGTCCGGGGATGGCGGCGAGCGCGGCCAGGCAGCCGTCGGACTGCACCATGGGGCCGAGCGGGTCGCCGAGGCCTCCGGAGGTGCCCACCAGCAGAACGGGCAGCTGGGGGAAGGCGATCGACTCGCGGATCTGGTCGAGCATCCGCCAGTAGAAGCCCTCCATGGAGAACAGCACCGGCCACAGTCCGGCGCTCGTCGCGCCGGCGGCCAGGGAGGCCGCGTCCTGCTCGGCGATGGCGCACTGCAGCACGTCCGCGCCGGGGGTACCCCACTGCCAGGACCCGACCTGTTCCATCCGGGCGAGGAGGCCGGAGTTGCGGATGGCGTCGGGGGCCATCCACAGCAGGGGCAGCCCGGCGAGTTCCTGGGCGAGGTCCCCGCCGAGAGCCTTCTTCGCCACGACCTCGGCGCCCTCGGGGTGCCCGGTGACCAGGCCGAGAAGCTCGGCGCGGGAGGGCCGGACCGGCGCGGCGGCGGCCAGCAGGGTGCCGGACGAGGCGCGGGCCTGGGCCGCGTGGGGGTGGTGGTGGTCGATGACGGCCAGGGCCGCCTCGATCAGCGCGCCGGTGTCCCAGTCGGGCAGGTGCTGCTCCTCGACCTCTGCGGACAGGGTGTTGGAGCCCTCGACCTCGGCGGCCAGGCCCCGGCCCTTGACGGTGTTGAGGATGATCGCGGTCGGCCGGTCCGTCTCGGCGAGCAACTCCTGGGTGATGGCGTCGATGTCGTGTCCGTCCAGGCTCACCGCGCGCCAGCCGAACGCGGCGAACTTCTGCGCCCACTGCGTGCGGTCGAGCTTGATCACGCTGCCGGAGCCGTTCGCGTCGACGAGCGCCACCAGGTTCTGCAGGCCGAGGCGGGACGCGGTCATCGCCGCCTCCCACACCTGGCCCTCGGTGCACTCGCCGTCGCCGAGCACGACGAAGGTCCGGGTACTGAGGCCGTCGCGCCGGTCGGCGAGCGCGGTACCGACCCCGAAGGACAAGCCCTCGCCGAGCGCGCCGGTGCTCATCTCCACGCCCGGCACGCTCCCGCGAACGGGCATCCGGGGCACCGGGTGGCCGACCTGCCCGAAGCCGGCCGCGTCCTGCCACGTCATCTGAGGCATTGCGCCGAGCGTCCACAGCGCGGCGTACCAGGGGGCGGCGGCGTGGCCCTTGGAGTAGATGAGCCGGTCGCGGACCGGGCCCGGCTCTGCGAGGGTGGTGGCGCCGGAGAAGTACAGGGCGGTGATCGCCTCCACCGCGGAGGACGCCCCGCCCGGGTGCTTGTTGGCGGCGAAGACGAAGGCGCGCAGGCCCTGCGCGACGGTCGTCAGGTCCTTCGGGGCCGGCTGGGGCCGGAAACGGATACGCATCAGAGGGTGTCCTTGGGGTGGGAGGCCGCGGGCCGGATGCCGTGCGGCTCGGAGGGTGTGGGAGTGGTGAGGCGGGGGCGGTCGAGCTTGCCGCTGGCCAAGGTGCGCGGCAGCGCGTCCACGACCAGCAGCCGGGAGGGAACGGCCGCCGCCGGAAGGTGGTCGAGAAGGGCCGCGCGCAGGCCGACCGGAATCCGGTCATGGCCGACGGAGAGCAGCAGGTGCGCGGTCAGGCGCGGCGGCGAGCCGTCGACGCCGGGTTCGGCCGTGACGGCGGCCTGGTCGATGCCGGGCTGGGCTTCGAGGGCCGCTTCCACGCCGTGGAGGTGGAACCGCACTCCGTGGATCTTGATCTGGTCGTCGGTGCGGCCGTGGAAGTGGAGCAGGCCGTGCTCGTCGACGCTGCCGAGATCGCCGGTGCGGTAGGTGACCTCGCCGTCGGGGCCGAAGGTGAACCGGCCAGCCGTGAGGGCTTCCTCGCCGAGGTAGCCGCTGGTGCCGTAGGCGGTGCGGATGACGATCTCGCCGACCGCGCCCGCGGGGGCGGGGACGCCGGGCGGGTCCTCGATCCACGCCTCGCTGCCGGGGATCGGGCGGCCCAGCGGCTGGATGCCGGGCACCGGGCGATCGACCGGGTGCCAGCAGCGGATGAGGGTGGTCTCGGTCGGCCCGTACTGAGTGACGATGACGCCCTGGTAGCCGAGTTGGGTCCGCCACCGGGTGATGAGCGTGTCGGTGAGCGGCTCGCCGCTGAACAGCACCGTCCTCAGCCGCGGCAGATGCACCCCGGTGGGGGCGAAGCGCAGCCAGGCGCGGGCGACGGTCGGGATCGTGTGCACCAGGGTGACGCCGGATTCGGCGAGCCACGGCAGGACGGCGCCCGGGGGCACGGGCCCCGGCAGCGGCAGGCACAGCCGGGCCCCGGACGTGAGCGGGAGGAACACCTCCCGCAGGGACACGTCGAAACCGGGCCCGGACAGGTGCGCGATCCGGTCGGCCGGTGTGACACCCAGGGCGGAGCGGAGCCACGTCAGGAATGCGGCGAGGCTCCGGTGCCGGCCCAGGATCGCTTTCGGTACACCGGTGCTGCCCGAGGTGAAGAACACATACCCTGCCTCCACGGGCCCCGGGTCTGCTGCCGGGCCGACCCTGCGACGGGACACACGCGGCTGCCCACAGACCCGCAGCACCGGAACATCGGGGTGTGCGGGGGCGTCGACGTTCCCGGCGAGCAGGTCCACACGGGCCCCGGCCCGGGTGAGCATGCCGGTGCGGGCGGCCGGGGGGAGCGCGGGATCGAGGGGGAGCAGGACACCTCGGTGCAGCAGCACCGCCACCCACGCGGCGGCCTGGGCCACGCCCCGGTGCGCGGTGACCGCGACGACCTGCCCCGGGCGCACACCGGCCGCCTGAAGCTCGGCGGCGACGCCGCCCACAGCCTGCCCCAGCTCCCGGTACGTCCACCGGCGCTCCCCCTGGGAGACAGCGATGGCGTCCGGCGTCCGGGCGCACCAGTCCAGGACCTGCGCGGCGACGGACGGCTCCCGGCCGGTCACCGCTGCGCCGCCAGCCGCAGCAGCACCTCGCGTGTCCGGCCCGGGTCGCCGACGACCTCGCCGACGACCCGGGTCCTAGCGGCGACGTGGGCACCCGGCAGTACCAGAGCGCTCTCCACATGGGCCCCGGCGCCGACCACGGCGTGCGGGCCGATCACGGCCGGGCCCCTCAGGCGCACGTCCGCGGCGATATGGGCCTCTTCGCCGATCAGGACCTGCTCGCCGACGTGGGCGCTCGGGTCGATCTCGGCTCCGGCGCCGGGCGCCGTCGGCACGGCCGCCGGCGTCCTCCCGGCGGCAGCCTCCAGGTTGCCGGTCAGGAGCTTGGCCGGCGTGCCGATGTCCCGGAGATAGATCTCGCCCGCGTCGAACAGACCCAGGGGCATCCCGGGCGCCGGCAGGCCGGGCAGGATGTGGCTGGAGAAATCCGTGAAGCCGTGCGCGGGTATCCGGTCGAGCACGTCCGGCTCGACCACCCACGCTCCGGTCGACCCCAGCAGCCGGCCGGAGGAGGGGGCCGGCTTGAAGTGGTACCCGGCAGCCGTGCCCGGCCGCGCCCGGTCGGGCACGAGCACGTCACCGGCCCACAGGGCCCCGTCCCGCGAGACGGCGGCAACGGTCACCGCCGCCCCCACCGAGCGGTGATGGCCGATGAGGCGGGCGAGGTCGGCCGAGGAGACGATGTCGGCGGGCACCACGAGAACCGGCTCGTCACCGAAGAACGCGGCCTGCTGGCGCAGGCATCCACCGGTGCCCGCCGCAGCCGCCTCGGGCAGCCACCGAACCGGCGCACCGACAGGTGTGTCGGAGCCGATGATCCGCTGGTACAGCGTCAGGTCGGCGACTGGGACGATCACGCCGGTCTCCTTGATGCCAGCGCGGTCCAGGTGCTCCAGGACATGGGCGAGGACCGGGCGGTTCGCCACCGGCGCCAGCGGTTTGGGCAGCATGGGTGTCAGCGGCCTCAGACGGGATCCTTGCCCGCCGGCCAGCACGAGAGCCTTCAATGGGTTGTCCTTCTCCTGGGACCGCGCACGGGCGGCGGGTGGGGGTCCGCCTTCTCGCGGACCGGCGGTACTACGGGCGACGCAAGGCCACGGGCTGACCGGGATCCGCGGCGAACGCGCGCAAGGTCTGGTCGAACACGCCGATCAGAGCGGCCACCGCGGCGCGGTCGGTCACATCGGTGCGATAGGTCACCGCTCCGGCCAGCGCACCGGCGGTCCGGGTCAGTCCCACGCTCACGTGGCGGCGGGCACTGGCCGTCCCGGCCACCGGCACGGCACGCAGCCGTCTGCCGCCCAGGGCCGACAGACGCGCGAGCCCGGGAACGGTGTTCAGAGAGAACTTGATGTTCGCCATGTCCGGGCGGCCCAGGTCGAAGAGCGTCTTCTCCAGGTGGAGTTCCCGGTGATCGTCCGCCGCCCGCCAGGAGTGCCTGACCCGGCTGACCACATCCGCCACGGTCCCCGCCGCCACACAGGCCCGGGTGAACCGGCCGTTGACGAAGAAGCCCACGACGTCCTCGACGCCCGGGACGGTGCGGCTCGCCGTGGCACTGGCGACCAGAACATCGTCCGTGCCCGACCACTGGCCGACCGCAAGGTGGAACACGCCGAGCAGCACCTCAAACAGCGACGCCCCCATCGCTCTGGCCCGCTCCTCAAGCTCGCCGACCAGTCCGCCCGGAACCTGAACGGGCAGCCGCGCGGCAGGGCCAGCCGGACCGGCCGGACACGGTGCTCCCGGCAGACGCAGCCCGGCCGCAGGAAATCCCTCCGCCCGGTCCCGCCAGAAATCCAGGTGCCGGTCGAGCACCTGGCCGGTGAGGTGGGTGCGCTGCCAGCGGGCGTAGTCGCTGTACGCCAGCTCCGGCCCGCCCCCGGCGTCCGGGTTCTCGTACAGCGCGGTCAGATCGGCGAGCAGCAGCCCCCAGGACCAGGGGTCCATCACCAACTGGTGGGCCGCGAGCACGATCTGCTGCTCGCCTGCCGTCTGGACCAGCCCGACACGCACCAGGGGCCCGTCGAGCGGGATCGCGTCGGACGCCCACCGGTCCGTAGCCTCGCCGACCGGAACCTGTCCACTCGGCGCGACCAGTTCCAGGGGCAGCGGAGCCGCGCGGACATCCTGCGCCGGACCGTCGGCAGTGCGGACAAGCCGGGTGGAGAGGGCCGGATGCCTCTGCGGCATCCGGCCCCACGCGGCTTGCAGACGCCCCAGGTCCACCGACGACCCCAGCGCGGCCGCGTACGCCACCTGATACCGGTGGCTCCCGCCGATGTGCCCGATGACGGACAGCAGCCCCTCCTGCTGGGAGGAAACCGGATGCCGGCCCAGACGCTCCAGGGCCACCGGGGCATCGGTGGCGGCGAACTGGGGCCGCAGCAGAGCGCGGGCCGCGTCCGCGAGCCGCGGGTGGCGGTACAGCCACCCGTCCGGGACCATCCTGCCGGTCACTCGGGCGACGGCACTGGCGACGGCGAGCGCGGTGAGCGAATCGCCGCCGAGTTCGAAGAAGTCATCGCTCATGGAGACGGGGCGGTCAAGGGCCGATGCCCAGACGCCGCGCACTAACTCGGTGACATCGCCCTCGCCGGACAGTGGTATCGGTGGCGTCATCAGGGCTTCCTCTCTTCGTACGGCGCTTGCCCAGGGGGGCCGGCGAGGCAACGGGGCAGTGCCGGGAGTTCCTCGTCGGCCCGTCGAATCTGACGGGTCGGGCCGTTGCGCCACCAGGGGTGCGGGCGTTGCGGTTGAACCGCCACGCCCGCACCGGCCCTCGTCCTGCCTCGTTCTCGTCTTTGCAGGGATGGTCGTGCGAGCTATTGCGCCGACAGGTTGTCCAGCGCCTTCTGCAACTCGGGCAGCCCGTCAGCGGCCGGATATCTCAGCGACAGCCGGTGGTGGACGTGCCGGGCCCGGCTCCGTACTGATTGGACGATCCGGCCCTCGGCCAGTGCGGCCGTCGCCATGCTGATGGCGGCCTCGGGGTCGCCGAGCGAGGTGAAGGCCAGGGCGAGGTCGAGCCGGGCGATAGCCAGCCTCGTCGGCGCCCCCAAGCTCAGCGGCATCCCCTGGTATCGCTCGATCGCTTCGAGGGCCGAGTCCCGGGCCGCCTCGTGCCGGCCGAGCCACACCAGAGACGACGCCGCGTAGGACGTGACCACCGAGGCGTCCAGGCTGAAGAGCCCCGCATTGTGAAGCGGCAGCCTCTCGCTGTCCTGCCGCACGCGCCGCATGACCTCCTCAAACTGCCCTTCTTGTCCCATTTTGGCGTACACGCGGGCGAGTTGAGTCCTGAGCCGCAGGGCGACCCTGCTCCCCTGCGGCGCGACGGCGAGCCCGCGCGTCACTGCGGCCAGCGCGTCGAGGTCACGGCCGTCGTAGAGAGCGTCGGTGCAGCGGACGTCCTCCGCCCAGGCGCCGATCTCCAGGGCGCCGGCTTGCTGCCCCTGCTCCCACGCATCGCTGCAATACGCGTCGACGAACTCCCCCTCGCCCAGGTCGTGAGCGATCCACGCGAGGACAACCGAGAGCATCCCGGCGTGATGGGACAGATCCCGGCCTTCGCGCAGGGTGTGGCGCCTTTGGGTCAGGAGTGCCGCGGCACGGGCCCGGACCGAAGTGGCCTGCTCCCACAAGTCTCTCGGGGCGTGAGCGGAGTAGGTCCCCGACAACTGGGCCACATACAGCTCGAGATCCTCCACATCCCCCAGTTGGAGGTCGCTGGCCCGTGCGGACCGGGTGTAGGACCGCACCGCATCAGGAGTGATCCCGCTTCCGGAAGCAGAACGGGTCGAACGGAAGCCCAGTTCTTCAGGGGTCAGGGGGCGGCCGAGCCCGAAGTACCCAGTGAACAGCTCCGCGAGGAGATTGGGCACCGGAGCTTTGGGCTGCTCACCATCCAGCACCCAGTGCGCCACTCGGCTCCGGTCCGTGGCGAGGTTGTGCCCCCGCTGACTGGCCAGCTCGTTCAGGTCCCGGGCGATCTGTCCGTACGAGAGTCCGGACCGCTCGGCGGCTTGCTGCAGCTGCGGATTCGACTGCTTCGCAGGCCTCCGCCGGCCCTGGCGGGGCGCCAACGCCCCGCCGGTGGAAACCCGCGAGGGTGCGGAGGCAGTGCCATCAGCCATGATCGTCTCCGGCGAATGAAGCAGGGACTGCGGGGCAGCTCCTGCACGGCGGTCGTCGTGTCAGCCAGAGGCGGGACAGCGACAGGATGAAGCCCCAGCGAGGCGGAACCGGCTCTTGCCAGTGACAGGGCACGGGGCCCGGCAGGCCATACGTCCCCACGTCAATCCAGGGCGCTTGAAACCAACCGGGAGGCGACCCCTGAGGTGCAGGTCTCGTATCACGATGCACCCGCAACCAGTCAGACGTCATTGCCGGTCTTCTGCGAAAACATTGACTGGTCTGTGCAATGTCCGTCGTGCGTCCCCACCGACGAGGATGGGCCAAGGGCGCCAAGAACTGGGCGGAGACAGGGGAAGGCGGACAGCGGTGGGAGTCACCCGAGGCAGGCGTGCGGAGATCCAGCGGGAGGCATCCCGGATCCGTGCCCAGTGCCAGAGGAACGGGCACACCCAGGAGCGGATCGTCACCACTCTTCGGTCGGCACTGCCGGAACTCACGGCGCTGGAAGCGTGGCGCCTGGCCCTCGGCTGGTCCCGGCCCCAGGCGGTCCGCGAGGTCGCCGCCGTCTACCGGGCGGACGGCCTGCTGCCGCCGGGGCTGACGCAGGCCCTGCTGTGCCGGTACGAGCACGAGCAGGCAGAGCCCGGCACCGAGTACCGCATCATGATCTCCAGGGCCTACGGGGCCCGCCCCGAGCAGCTCGGCCTTGAGACGCGCGGCCTGTGGTGCAGTACGTGCGCGGCCCCGCTGCCGCTCCACTACGGTCAGCGGCAGCACGAGGAACCGAGCACCAGCCGAGAGGAAGCCATGACGACCGCGAGCGGGCTGCCCGCCATCCGAGAATCCGTCCAGTGGGGCGTCCTGGACGCGCCCGAGGGCTCCGCCTCCCTCGTGGCCGTGGCCGAGGCGGCCGTGGAGCACTACGCGCTCCACTACAGCAAGCACGCGCCGGCGATCCTTCACGAGGAAGTCCGCGCGACCCGCAGCCTGTTGTCGGCCGTGGTGGCCACCGCCGACCAGAAGACCGCCCGCGGCCTTCGCCGGCAGGTCGGCTGGCTCTCGGCGCTTCTCGGGAACCTGGCCTACCACCTGGACGACCGCGCCGGGGCGCGGGCCCATCTGACCCTGGCAGGGGCCTTCGGCGAATCCACTGGCGATGCCACCCTCACCGCATGGTCCAGTGGAGCTCTGTCCATGGTCGCCACGGCCCGCTGCGACTGGGACCACGCACGCGGCCACGCCGAGCACGGTCTCCAGCACGCCCCACCGGGCCTGCGCCGCGCCCAGCTCCTGGGCTGGGCCCTCTTGCCCACCCTTGCCGCACTCGGCCATGCCAGCCAGGCAGACGACGCCGTCAGTGAGAGCGACGAGATCATGCAGACCGCCGTCGAACTGCCTGGCCGCTTCGGGTACGACCGCGCCGAGCATCGCCTGCATGTCGCCGAGGCCCACCTGACCCTGGAACGCTACGACCGTGCAGCCGAGGTCGCCCGCACCTCCATCGCGGCAGCCCCCGAACACACCCCAGGATGGGTGGCAGCAACCCTTGTACTCGCCCTCGCCGAAGCCCGCGACGCACCCGAGCAGGCAGTCGGACGCGCACTGGACATCCTCAACCTCATCCCTCCCGCGCGGCTTAGGGCCACCGCCCGAAGCCGCCTCGCACGCCTCGAACGCCTGCTCATCACCTCGACCAGCCTGGCACCCGAACTCACCGAGCGTCTGCGCACCCTGCCGGCCCCCATCCGGACAGACGGAACAGCCGCATAGCGGCCTGATCCGAGCAAGGGCTTGAAGGCTTCCCAACACGGTGCACACGGGCCCCTGCTTCCCGGCAGCGTTGCCACCAGACGGACCGTGGTGAGGAGCTGCCGTGCAGACGGAGGTATGCGCGCGGCTTCCTGGCCTGGCGCGGGGCGGCTGGCGGTACGACCGGGGCATATGAGTCCTTGCCGCATCGCATACGCAACCGTCTGCGAGCGGTGTTTAGGAAGTCTTTCGTGACTGGAGGCTCGGAAGGCCGTCTGGAGGATGAGTGCTTGCCGCACGTATCGCAGTGACGTATCTGATGCGAGCAGGCGCACCTGTCACCGGAGGCGGGTAGTCACACGGTCGCGTCGAGGATTTCGCCGGCGCGATCAACGAGATTGAGGCGGCGCAGACTGGCGAGCGCGGCGCTCACGGCATCAGTACCCGTTGCGCCGGAATCCAGGTTGCGAAGGCCGCCGACCATACCCTGCTTGGCTTCTGCAGCCCCACCGATGTGGGGATATGGGTAGTAGCCGGCGAAAGTCTTCGCGGGAAATGGTTCAGCCTCACTGCCGTGAGGAGGGATAGACCAGCGCGGCTCAATGATACAGGTGCTGGAGAGGGGTGTTGTGGCTTATGGGACGTGCCTGACGCGGAGGAGGCCACATCCGTAGGCCTTTGCCGGTCCCAGGCCTTGGGCCATGGTCTGTTTGAGGGTACCTGGGGCAAGTACACGACAGCGCGCGGTCATGTTCCGGTAGACCACTGTGATCCGGTCACCTGACCGGGCGCGTGTACCGGTGACGTGGATGCCTTGACCGGGACGGATGTGATCGAGTGTCGTCTCCAGCCCGCCGTGGGCCAGTTGGCGCTGCAGCCAGCGGGATGCGTCGTCGGGGGCTGTCAGACTGACGCGCTTTCGAGTGCGAAAGCTGCGCATGACCGGGCTGGCGGTCACCTGGATATCGATGATGTCTCCAGCAGAGAAGGCGTGTTCAACCGGAAAGGTCTCGGCCTTGATGAGGCGCCCTGAAGCCAGAAGGGGCTCCCAGCGGGGCACGGTCGGTGCTTGGACAAGAATCCGCTCGGGCTGTGCGGCAAGGAGTCGTGTGCGTCGGTCCTGCTGGGGTGCCCCGCGGTGCGCGGCGAACAGAACGCCTCGGGGGCGGGGCAGGGCCTCATTCGGGGCGCTGAATCCGGCAAGGACCAGTGCGTGCAGCTGGTGTATGTCGTCGCCCGCGGCCTGCTCCGCGGGGGAGAGGGTCAGCGCGGACCGGACGGTGGTGAACCGGGTGGTTGTGAGGGGGTTCATGTCCAGGGCTCCGGAGTGGGAGGTGTGACTGTCGAGGCATGCAGGAACAGGGTGGTGTGGCTGCGTGCGGTGAAGCTGACGGGGTTCTCGGCGCTGGGCAACGCGCCGGTCATGGGAGGTACTTCGGTCCACACGGTGGGCTGGGCAGTGGTGGCTTCGGGCAGCAGTGGGATCTTGCTGGGCCAGTGCTCCGGTCCGTGTGGGGTCACGCCGTGGGCCACGGGCCGGGCGGGCGGGCAGCAGTGGCGTCCCAAGAAGAGCAGGCGGGCCGGACGGCGCAGGGCTGTGTCGATGGTGTGGGCGAGCTGGTCGTCGTGCGTGCTGAGTCCGGCGAGGAACGCGGCGTCCGCGAGGTAGTGCTTGGTGAGGAGGACAGTGTCGCGGCCGTCTTTCCACCGGTTCGCCTGGAGCGTTCCTTGGGGTGTCAGGGTGGGATTGCGTGGGGCGCCGTAGTCCGGCTCCGGGTTCGGACTGTGCGGATCGGCTGGGGGGAAGTGACCGCCGCCGGCGGTCTGCTCGTCGCGCATCTGCCGGCCGGGACGGTCGCCACGAACAGCGAAGGTCATGCCGGTGAGGGTGTCCAGTGAGGTGTCGGCGCTGAGCCCGAGCGCGTTGGCGACCAGACCGATGACCGCGCTCTTGGTAGGGCGTGAACGGGTGGCGCGTTCTTCCCAGCGGGAGGAGGTCCCGTAGGACTGCATCGGGCCGGCGAGGCGGAGCAGCACGGTGGGCATGTCAGTACTCCTTCAGGGCCAGGACGCCTGGGAGGTCGGGAGGTGCGGCGCCCGCCGGTGACTGCCACAGGGCTGTTCCACCGCGCAGGCCGAGGCTGAAGAGATGGTTGGCCAGGCGGGCCGCAGCGTGAGGGCCTGCGGGCTGCTCGTGGATGACGTCTTCGAAGGCCGGTGCGGCGGTCAGCGCTTCGTCGGTGGTGGCGATCACGGCCAGCGTGGGGCGGGGCGGGGAGCCGGTCCGGGAGCGTTTGGCCGAGGGGAGGCTGTGAACGATCGCTCGTGTCCAACGGCGTTCGGCGCTCTGGGCAAGAGCTTCCACTTCATCTTCCGGCTGCCCGGACCGCGCGAGCGTCCGACGAAGCTGGCGCCGGTCCAGCGCTGCCTGCCGGTAGAAGGTCCCCGATACCAGGTACTGGCTGCCGAGCATGCCGGTGTTGGCGAACACGCCGCCGTCCTGATAGTCGTCGCCCCCTGTGAAGTCGTCGGTGATCAGGTGGAGCGGGTCGACGCCCAGGGCGTGGGCGACGTGAGCGGCAGAGATGACCTCGCCTCGAGGGAGGCCGACGAGCATGCGGCCGAACACGGCGATTTCCTCCACGGTGCCGGGCTCCAGCGCGGCCTGGGCAGCTGTGACCATGCCGCTGGGCAGGCCGGCTGCCGAGATGGGACGCGTCGGCGTCTTTCGGGCAGCCGCGCCTTGCCCGGCCGGTTGAAGCGCCTCGGCGATCTGCTCCTCCACTAGGTCACGCGCCTCGGAGAGTTCGTCCCAGTGCGAGATCAGAATCCGGCCGAGCCGCTGCGCGCTGTCCTCGGGCACGTAGGCCGCGGCCTTGGTCCGGCCGGGAGCGGCCGGACTGACGATCAGGCCGGTTGCGGCAGCGACGAGAGCTGCGGCGGGGCCCGCGTCGGCGGGATCGACACCGTGATCCGTCTCCAGGTGCCTGGCCACCATGCTGGGAAGGGACCACGTGGACATCGCGTGGGGGGTGTGCTGGCTGCCGTCGGTCCGCATGTACTGGCGGGCGGCTCGGACCAGGGACTGGGAGGAGAGCCGTATCCGCTCGGTCCCGCCGTACCAGTGGGTCTTGGGCAGGTCGCTCATGTCCCGGTTGAGGTTCACGCCGGCCACGGTGGTCAGTGAGTGCACCACCACGAAGGGCCCGGGGCTGCTGGTGATGTCGGTGGGTGCTCCCTGGGCCGGTATGGGCAGAGGGGTGATGTCGGTGGCCCGGATCGTCACGCGGCGTCCTGCCCTTCCACGGTCGTGGTGGTCTGCCGGTCGTGGGCGGGCAGGGCAGTGCGGGTGTAGAACTGCTGCTGCCAGCGTTCTTGGGTGGCGGGGCCCCAGTGGGCGAGGTCGTGCATGAGGCTTCCCCAGTTAGGGGTCAGCCCCTGGGTGGCGGCGTAGCGGATCTGGCGCAGGAGAAGGGGCAGGAGGTCCTCTGTCCGCCGCGCGCGGAGGATCACCGTCATGGCGGCGCGGGTCGGCTGATGCAGTGGGCCGCGGTCGTAGCCGGTGCCGAAGGCGCGCATCAGCCGCGCCAGCGGGGCCTTCCCGTATGGGCTGCTGCCGGCCTGGGATGTTTTGCGGTGAACAGCGAAGAGGGCGGCGGTCATCATGCCTGGCTGGTGCAGGTCGTCGGGCAGCAGCCGAGTGACCGGTGAACAGGCCGGGTTGGTCACCGAGGGAGCGGCAGCCCAGGAGGCCAGGTTGGTCATGAGGCCACGGGTGTGCGGGCTCAGTGCCCAGCCGCCCAGCTTCCGAATCAGGATGCCGACTGGGTCGGGATCTGCTTCGTCGTGCCTGGCCTCGGGCGGTGTGTCGGCCGTGGTGAACAGAGTCTCGTCGAGGTCAGGTTCGGGATCAGGGCCGCAGACGGGTTCGTATGTGCGGTCGAGCAGGCGGGTTCGTTCCTCGTCGGTCGCGCGCATGAATTCTTCTTCCAGGAGACGGACGGAGCCGATGCCGGGCGCGGCGGTAGTGCTTCGGCTGCGGGCTTCGAGGACGCAGGCCGCCGCGTCCTTTCCTCTGGGATTGGCAAGCAGAGTGCCGGGCAGGAAGACGTGCCGTGTGCAGTCGATCTTCTTGTAATGGGAGGTCGCCCCGGTGACACGGACATCCGGGGGTGCGAATCCAGCAGTATCGGCGGTCTTGCGTGCGGTGTGGGCCCAACTGGAAGGGGGAGCGGTCCACCAGCTGTGTACGAGGGGAGCGATGTCCTCCTCGCTGGTCACCACGTCCGCCGGCAAACGGCTCCCTGAAGGCGTGGTCAGGAGGTCCCGGCAGCCTGGATTCCCGGTCACCGGGTCGACTTGCCTGCCGCCCGTCCAGCCCTGAGCGAACATCGCACGGGCCACCGTGCCGTCAGCCTGTGGCAGCAGCAGAACCCGCCGGGGCTGCCAGGTCAGCGCGTCCGTCTCCCCGTCCGGGATCTCTTCAGCCATGTCTCGTGCCGTCGAAGGCTCGGGGCGGGGACGATAGGTCCAACGGGCATTGCCCAGCGCGGCCTTGGGCAGCGGCATCAGCCGCCACGCAAGCATCTGCGCCACGGTTCCGTCCGGCTGGATGACAAGCCCACCGGACGCGAACGAACGGCGCCCGTGATTACAACCCTTTCCGTAGACAGCCTCGCGTGCGGATATTCGGCCGCCTGGGCACCACATCTGCTGGACCAGCAGCAACCCGGCGGCGTGCGCGGCAGACACGGGCACGGAGGTGTGAAGGTGCCGGTGGTCGGACAGCAACGGACGGCGGATCGCTGCAGTGAAGTCCAGATACAGCACCTCGATGCCGGCGTCGGGCAGAGTGGCGGCTGCCGCGTGCAGGGATCCGTCCTGGAACAGGGGCTTCACCGGATGAAAGATGTCCAGGTCGTCCGCGTGATCATCGACCCAGCACTTGGCTGCGGTCAGATCGATGCCGTCACGGATTCGCTGCGCGTACTCCTCCTGCCCCAAAGGTCCGCACCCTGCCGTGTACGCGACCGCAGTCAGCAGCCGGGCCGTCGCGGCCCACAGCAGCGGGTCGGTCGTGGCGAGCCGGACCCGCTCCGCCTCCTCCAGGACCCCAGCCAGCGACAGCAACGCCAGCTGCCCTGACGGGTACACCACGTCGATGAACGGCAACACGGCCAAGCTGGCCGAGGGCCGGACAGCCGTAGATACGCCCTTCACTGGCCTGGCCTCCCGTCAACGGCGCCGGTCAGCTGTGCGGCCAGATCCATCAGATCCTGGGCATCCCGAGGCGACTGGACCAGAGCCTGCGTTCCGGCTGCGGCCCGTAGCACCCGCGCCAGCCACTCCTCCTCCAGGGTGTTCTCCGCGAACACATAGACGGTCTGAGACCGCTGCCCGTCGCGGTGCGTGCGCCCCTCGGCTTGCAAGATGCGTCGGCCACCGGTCAGAACGTCGGCGATCACGCAGGCACGAGGGCTCTGCGTGGCGTCACGCCCATTGCCCGCCCCACCACGCTCGCCCGCGTGGAAGTTCACGCCTTCCAGCGAGTTGGTGACCGCGACCAGGGCATGGCCTGCCTGGAACAACTGCCGTTTACGCTCCCGCAGGTGTCGGTCGGCGCCCGTGATCTCCACCACCCGGTCCGGCAGCCCCCTCGCCTTCAAAGCCGCCGCAGTCAGGCGCGCGATCGCGGACACACTGTCGAGGTACCAGGCGGGAACCACAACCTGATAGCCCTCCTCTACGAGGCCCGCAACGATCTGTGCCACCTTCGGGGCTTTGAGCAGCGATGCCTTCTGCACGCGGCGCAGGGCCTCCGACGTGCTGTCGAGTACGTCGTCGACGGCCTCGAGGCCGTACTGGGCCCTGAACTCGCTCCACGCGGACTCGTACTGGACCTGGTCATCAGGAGAGAGTTCAACCGGGCGCAGCTCACGTGTCATGGACGGCAGACCCAGTTCCTCGGCAGTCGCCGTTGTTCCGACCCCTCTGGAGAACAACAGATGGTTGAGCTTGTTCACGTCGTCGCCGTTCAGGTCGTGGAACCACCGGCGGGTGTGGTCGGTGTTCAGGGTGAAGCCGAGGCTGCTCAGCCACTCCTGGTAGCCGGCCCGGCTCAGCGCGCCCGGCGCATCCACGCCGGCAGCGTGGGCCAGCAAATCGTCCAGATAGGCGGTTTCTCCTGGGTTGGAGAAGGGGGACGCCGAGGCACGTAGAAACCATGGCCGGCGGTTGGTGCCGTGCTCAGGCAGGAGCAGCCGCTGAACGGTCCTGGACCGCAACGAGGCGGGAGAGGCAAGCATGTGCGACTCATCGACGATCACCACATCGAACGGGAAATGGAGGATCCCGCCCTGGGCCGCGAACTCAGCGGCCTTGTCCACCGGCAACGAATTGAGGGGCCGCAGCGGGTGGAAGAACAGCCTCCACAGCTGCTCCGGGTTGATCACCACCCAGCGTTTCCCGCCACTGCCGAAATAACTGATCGCTCTCCGCCAAGCCGGGACGACATCCAGTTTGGTGACCACCAGCACCCTACGTACGTCGGGCAGGTCATGCGTGGCGCATATACACATTGCGGTTTTGCCCGAACCCGTCGGATACGCAAGAAGGAAACCCGGCGCCTGGGACGCGTGGGCATTCTGGATCAGCTTCACCGGTTCGTGCTGGTACTCCCGAAGGGGCGGACGCTCCCGCGCAACCACAGGAGGTGGCATCCGCCCGTTCAAGACGTCCTGGATCATCCACTCCCACGAGAATACGGATGCCGCGTAGGGAGCCAGGGCCTTGGGGAGGCGCCGACCCATGTAGACGGGAACCCGCCAGCGGGCATCCAGCCGCACGCCGGGAAGGCTGGGTGCACCCGGGCGTAAAACGAACTTATGTGCGGCTGGTCTGTCGGGTGAATCAGTCATCACGTTCACGTTCTGCTATTCCTGAAGATATGGGCAACTAGGGTTTATCTATGCGAGGGAGAATTTGTCGGCCAAGCAAAGAAGGCGGTATGGGAGACGGTGTAAGAATCACCAACTCTGCCTGGCGCCCCGCGAAGGTCAGGGGATTCCAGCCGACGTGCAACATCCGCGAGGAGATGACGCCAGTGCCGCCTGGCCGGGGTGTGCTAGGGCGTTCCCGGGTCGGTCTGGCGAAGAGGGGAACGGTGGTTGCCGCCCTGAGGGCTGAGCTTCACGCCGCCCTCGACCAGGCACGCGTGCACGTAGCCGTACGAGCGTCCGGACATCTTTGCGAGGGTCCGGATCGAGACGTGGCCGCTGTACAGCGTCCGGTACTCGTTGATGCCCCTGGCCCGGGCCTCTCCGCTCGTTCGCGTGCCGGGCTTCGGCCAGTTGAAGGTGCTGCTCAAGGGGTTCCCTTTCGGTGCGGTGGGATCGGTCGGAGGAGCCGGCGGGGCTCTGCTTGTCGCCTCGGGCTGCGACGCGTTCGGCTCGGCTACTGGGCTTCGGTTGCGGCTCTGCGTCGTGCGGCTCGATCGGGGCCGGGGGTGTCGTTTTCGGTATCAGCCGCGTCGTGGCAGTTTGCGGACTACGGCTCGTACGCCAAGCTGGGAGAATTCCCGGGCCAGGTCTGCGCTGATGGTGTTGTTGCGCAGGTTTCTTCTCTGGTTGCCCAGCCAGCTCCCGAGCGTCAGCCCGTCGGTTGTGACGTGGTCGTAGGGAACCTCTGTGTGTCCGTGTGCTTGGCGATAGTCCCTAAGTGCCTGTATATGCCGCAGTTCGTGCAACTCGCGGCCGTTGAGGTGGAGTTGGTTTGCCGTGATGCGGTTGGCGCGTTCTGGCGGCAGGTCGCCGGCCCTGAGTTTCTGGAGCTGCGTGATGCGCCATTGGCCGAGATTCACTCCGCTGGCGGTGGTGTGGGCGCGCGGGACGACAGGGTGACCGTGTTCCTTCTTGAACTCGAGCCAGGCCGTGAAGCCTTGGGCCCAGTAGTGTTCGATCCGGTCGCGGATGAAGCCGAGTTCGAGGAGCTCGGCTTGACGCTCGGCGCCCAGTTCCTCCCAGTTCGTTCGCCGGGTGGTCACCTGGACTCCGAGGGGCCGGCCGTCCGGTGTCTCGTGTTTCTGGGGAACGTCGAGGTGTCCGTGCTCTTCGCGGAACGTGATGAGGTCAGCGAGGAATTGTCCCCAGACGCGGTCGTTCTTGTTCCAGACGATGCCGAGCCGTTCGAGTTCAGCGGTCTCCTGCGGCGTCATCCGGCCGTCGCGATGGCGGGCCTTCTGGTGTTCGAGCCAGCTGTAGAGAGGAAGTCCCTCCGCAGTTGTCCAGCCGCGGGGAGGCTCCAGGTCGCCGTGCGCATTGAGGTAGGCGGCGCAGGCAGCGGTTCCCTCCGCCCAGCCGCTGCTGGCGGACCGGACGATCCGTACGGAGATGGCCCGGGCGAAGTCCGGTGGCACGGGAATCCCGCTGATACTCAGCCAGTCGGGGAGGACTCCGTGCGGATCGGAGTCGTCCCGCCTGTCGAGGTCCAAACTGCTGTTGTCACGGGCGCCCAGGGCCCAGCGCGCGCTGTCGAGCCGTCTGCCGAGGGTGTCATCGGTGGCCCGGAGAGCCTGCGAGACCCGCAGGACCGGCCCGAATTTCGTTCCCAGCAGGGCCTCCTCGGGGTCGTCGCCGTCATCGAGGAGAAGCGGGACGATCACGGACGCGACCTTGTCGGTGCGGCCTCCGGTGCGCATCGCGCGTCCGAGACCCTGGATGATGTCGATGACCGACTCGCGGGGATCGAGGAAGGCGACCCCATCGACGTCCGGCGCGTCGACCCCCTCGGTAAGGACCCGCGCGTTGGAGACCACCGTGAGACCGCTATCGCGGGTACGGAGCCGTTCCAGGACCTCGCGCCGTTCACGGCCCGACTGGCCGCCGTGGACGTGGCCGGCCCAGAGAGGTCCGGCAGGGCGTTCGTCCGGGTCGAGGAGGCCTGCGACGGCCGGGAGCGTCGAGGCGAACCACCGGGCGTCGGTGACACGGTGGTGGAAAGTGATCAGGTTCCTGATGTCGTGTTCACGCGCCGCGCGCAGGACCGCGATCTGCCGGGCCAGCATGGCGGCGGACACCGCGGACCGCCCGACGCGAAAGTGGGTCTCTTCCTCAGCGAGCGCCCGTACCTCGCGGCTGGTGGCCACGGCGACGATGAGGCGGTAGTCGGCGAGCATGCCCAGCTCGATGCCGCGGGAAAACGGGATGCTCTTGCAGATGGGCCCGTAGATCTTCCGGTCGTCCATACTGATGGCGGTTTCGCCGGTGATCAGCGGGGTCGCGGTCAGATACAGGCGGCGTTCGGCCGGCAGGGCGACGTCGTTGTGGACGATGCCCCAGGTCTTTCCGACGGCTCCAGCACTGCGGTGTGCTTCGTCGATGATCATCATGCGCCAGGGCGGGAGCCCGTGGTCAGCATGGGCTGCGGCCAGTGTAGGCAAGCTCTGATAGGTGCAGGCCACGGTCACCCGGCCGGGGCCCTTGGTGAAGTCTGTGAGCTGCTGTGGATCGGTGGTCACCATCGTCGGCTGAGACACCAACGGTTGGCCGTCGCGGTCCAGGAGGACACTGTCGTCGGAGCACACGGCGACGACGCGGCCAAGATGGGCAGCACCTCGGTAGTCCCTCCAGTCGCGAAGGATCTGACCGACCAGGTCGATGGTGGGCGCGACGATCAACACTCGGTCGTCGGCAGCGACGAGGTACGCGACTTCGCAGGCGGCTCGCGTCTTGCCGAGACCGCACGCCATCACGCCTGTGGTCCGGGGCTCGGTGGCGAGTGTGCGGGCAGCTGCGGAGACCAGCTCCTGCTGGTGCGGCCACAGCTGTGGCCCGCTGCTGACGGTGTGATCGATGACTGGGCTGGGCACGGATTCCTCTTCGTACGATCTTCGAGGTGCGGTATGTGGCGGCAGCCTGCGTGGTCGCACCGTGGGAGTTGGGCGCGGTGCGTCGCAGGACTGGTAGGAGTGGACGAGGGTGGCGGTCATGCCGCGTGTCATTCGGCCACGGGGGCGGATTCGTCCTCGGCGGCAGCGGATATGGAGGCGCCCGGCCCGTGCCGCTCGCGCAGACGGCGGGCCTGCTCGGCGAACGGCGGCAGGCCCACGCCGGCCCGGCGGGTGTCGAGCTGCGCGGGGTCGGCGATCGGGTGCGGTTCCAGGAGACCGTCAGGGTGGTACGAGTGCTGGGTGCCGTACAACTGGACCTGCCCGGCGTTGACGAGACAGCGATCGTGCAGGTGGGCGTGCTGGGCGCTGGTGGCGTCGCCGATGTCCACGGCCTTCTGGAGCAGGCTCAGCAGCGTCCACTGGAACGCCGAGTCATGGTCGCTGTGCACCGCGATGTCCACGGCGGCCTGGCAAGCGTCCGCGCCCACGGCGCTACGGCCCGGCCACCGTCCTAGCCGTTCGACGATCCGCTTCAGCCCGGCGGTGTTGTCGTGCTGGGTCCGGTCGAGGGCCGCGAGCGCGTCCGGCGTCATGGCGAGACGTTCGGCGCCCGGCGTGCGCCAGTAGTCCCTGCCGCGTAGCTGGCGGCCCAGCAGATCCTCGGCGAGAGTGGGATAGCCCGGTGCAGGCGGGCGGGGGTCGTTCACGATTGCACCTGTCCTGCGGCGCCGGTGCGGCGCCCGCGCCTGGTGGCCCCGGCCTCGCTCAGGAGGGAGTGGATAGCGCCGTAGGAGCGGTTCGTGGCCTCGCAGATCTCGCGGATCGTGACCCTGCGCTCTGCGGTGCGGTAGGCGGCCACGACCTTCGTCGCGAAGTCGGCTCGCGCGGTGCCGGTGAGCTTCTTCCCCGTCTCGACGAAGGGGAGGTCGAGGCGGCTAGAGGGCGGGTTCGGCTTCAGGGCCTGCGTCGGCATCGGCGCTCCGTGCGTTCTCGGTGGCGTCACAGGACGGTCTCCTCGCGGGCGAGGGCGAGCCCGCCGCCCAGAGCCCGGATCTGGTCGAGCATCGCCGCGTACTCCCGGTTGTCGTCGCTGATGTCGACTCGGGAGGCGGTGAGGATGCCGTGGATCTCCTGGCGCCGGGCTGCGGCGAGCAGTCGGGCGAGCTGCGGCCGCGTAGCCGGGTCGGACGGCCCCGTGACGTCGAAGGTGCGGAGCGCGACGGTCCACCCCTGCCGCGCCGCGAGGGCCTGCGCGGCAGCGAGGCGAGGAGCGGGATCCTGCCGGGGGGTGACGAGGACGTAGAGACCGAACCGCTTCTCCCCCTGGATTCCGCGAAGAGCCGTCTCCAACTGTGCGCGTCGCAGCACAGCCAGCCGCTGATCGGCGCTGTCAGGGCGTGAAGGTTCCAGCGCGGCCTTCATACCGCGCCCCCGGCAGCCGTCAGGGTGCCCCGCCCAGGTACCTGGCGGACCCGTTCCGAGGAGGTGTCGTGGAATGCGGCGAACGGCCCGGTGGCGCCGAACCCCGGAAGATGAACACGCAAAACGAGGAGGAGGTCTGCCACCGCCACCGAGATGCGCAGGGTGAGATCGCTCGAAGTTGTCACAGGTCCCTCCCCGCGGGATTCAGGGTGCAGGCGCGGCCGTGACGGGGCGAGGGCCCGGTGGCCGAGGCACCCTCCAGTCCGATGGCCGTGTCGACCAGGGGGACATGGCTGAAGGCCTGCGGAAAGTTGCCGACCTGCTGCTGGAGGTGTGAGTTCCACTCCTCGGCGAGGAGCCCGACGTCGTTGCGGAGGTCGAGCAGCTTCTCGAAGAGCTGGCGGGCCTCGTCGACCTTGCCGATCATGGCCAGGTCGTCGGCGAGCCAGAACGAGCACGCGAGGAAGGCCCCTTCGTCGCCCTTCAGGCCGTCCACGCCCGCCTTGTCGCCCTCGGTGGGGTAACGGAGGATGAAGCCGTCCTCCGTTGACAGCTCGCGCTGGATCGCCTCGATCGTGCCGACCACGCGCTCGTCCTTGGGCGAAAGGAAGCCCATCTGCGGGATCAGCAGCAGCGAGGCGTCGAGCTCCTTCGAGCCGTACGACTGTGTGAAGGTGTTCCGCTCGGGGTCGTAGCCCTTCTCGCAGACGTCCTGGTGGATGGTGTCGCGCAGTACGCGCCACCGCTCCAGCGGGCCGTCCGCCGCTCCGGACTCGATCAGCTTGACGGTGCGGTCGACGGCGACCCACGCCATCACCTTGGAGTGCACGAAATGCCGGCGCGGTCCGCGGACCTCCCAGATCCCCTCGTCCGGCTCGTGCCAGTGCGCCTCCAGCCATCCGACCAGGGCGATCTGGAGATCGGCGGCCGTCTCGTCCACCCCGAGGCCTGCCTGACGGGCCCGGTCGAGCGTCTCGGTGACCTCGCCGTACACGTCCAGCTGGAGCTGGTGTGCGGCCTCGTTCCCGATGCGCACGGGCCGAGAATCCAAGTGGCCCGGCAGGTGGGCCAGTTCGGATTCCGGCAGGCGCCGCTTGCCGGTGATCCCATACATGATCTGCAGCGTGGAGGGGTCTCCCGCAACGGCGCGCAGCAGCCACGCGGCCCAGTCGCGGGCCTCCTCCCGGTAGCCGGTGCGCAGCAGCGAGGAGAGGGTGATGGCTGCGTCCCTCAGCCAGCAGTAGCGGTAGTCCCAGTTCCGGGATCCGCCGATGTCCTCGGGCAGGGACGTCGTCGGGGCCGCGACGATCCCCCCGGTGGGGGCGTACGTCAGGGCCTTGAGGGTGATGAGGGAGCGGATCACCGCCTCGCGGTACGTGCCGCGGTAGGTGCACTGGGCCGCCCACTGCTCCCAGTAGGCGAGCGTCCTGGCCAGTGCTGTCTCGGGGGAGATGACGGCGGGGGGCGCCTGGTGGGAGTCGCGGTAGGTGAGGGTGAAGGTGATCCGGTCGCCCTCGGACACGGTGAAGTCTGAGCAAAGGACGCCGTCGACCACGGCGGTGGGCGCCGTCGTGTCGAGCCACAGGGCGTCCGGGCCGGCGACCAGCACGTGGCGCTTGCCGACAGGCACGATCCGGGGGCGAACGAGGCCGTAGTCGAACCGCGGGTGCAGGCGGGAGCGGACGGCCACCCTTCCGCTGACGGCATCGACAACACGTACGACGTGTGGGGTATGGGCCTGGTGCTCGGAGGGCGGCATGAAGTCCGTGATGCGCAGCGTGCCGTTCGTCGTGACCCAGGTCGACTCCAGGACCAGCGTGTCGCCGACGTAACGGCGGTGGGTCGCCGGAGCGGGCATTCCCCCGTCGCCGAGCGGGCCGAGCTGCCACGAGCCGTGCGTCTCGTTCCCCAGGATCGCGGCGAACGCGGCGGAGGAGTCGAAGCGCGGGAAGCAGCCCCAGTCCAGGGAGCCGGTCTTACTGATCAGGACGGCGGTGTGGAGGTCGCCGATGAGGGCGTAGTCCTCGATACGCTGAGACATAAGTGGTATATCCATCCGATTTAGGCGTGGTGCGGCTCGTGTACGGGGGTGCGGTCGGTCAGGTCGTCTGGCGGCGTGGCCGTGTGCGGGCCAGGGCGACGGATCGGGCCAGGCGCCAGGCGGTGCCGTCGGGGGTTTCGCCGGCGAGGCGGAGGTGCGTGGCCAACAGCGCGTGCAGGACGGCGTCCATGTCGACGTGCGGCGCCCCCTTGAGTGCGGTGCGCAGCGCGTCTAGGGCCGCGTGCCGTGGTGCCCAGGGCTGTTGGAGGAGGACACGGCCCGCGGGGGCATGGCGCAGTCCGGCCCAGTCGCCCGGGAAGATGAGTTCGCGCGCCTGCTGCGACAGCGCCCTGGGGAGGCCGTCGGCGGAGCGCGGCTTGGGCTGAGCGGCCAGCCAGCGCATGCCGTCCGTGACGTCCTGGTGGAGTCCGGCCACGATGGCCACGAGGTTTGCAGCCGCGAGTACCGGCTGAGGGGCCAAGGTGCTCGGGTGGGCGTGCTGGTGGGCGAGGACGGCGGAGTCGGCCGCCCAGACCACTTCCGCCGCCCTCCGCGTCTGCCGATTGCCCCACAGGCCGACGTGCGGCCGGTACGGGACCAGGGCGATGTCGCTGATGACTCCGGTGTCGACCAGGTGGCTGGCCCATACCCCGAGCGTGCGCATGGCGTCGGCCGCCTTCGAGGGGTCACCGAGGCGGATGGTCAGTTCGGTGTGGGGGTGCTCGTCCTCGTCGCGGGGGGTGATCCACCAGATCGAGCCGGGGAGTTCGGCGACGAGTTGGGGCAGGTGGTCGACGAGCAGGGCGTGGCGGACCTGCGGCTGGCAGGACAGCCGGGCGGAGAGGTACGCCGAGGCGCCGGGTAGGTGGGCCTGGGCGCGTCCGGTCAGCGGGGCTTCCCGTACGGCCGGTGCGGGACGGCGCGGTGCGGTGGAGGAGAGGTAGGTGACGATCTCGTGGGGCCGGCCGCCGCACCAGTCGTAGGCGTCCTGCGGCTCGGCCTCGATGAGCGTGAGCTGTCCCACGGAACGGGGCCGCTCCAGGTGCGAGCGCAGCAGCATGCGGTGGGCGGGGTGTCCCAGGTCCAGGCGCAGCGGTGTGTCGAAGTGCTCCAGGTAGACGTGGCGGGGGAGTCGCCACTGCGCGCGTAGCGCGGCGAAGGACTTCTCCCACTCCTCGACGGGCGCGCCCGGTCCGGGCAGGCTGGTGTGGGCGAGGCGCCAGGTGGCCGGGCTGAGGATGGTGCGTCCGGTGCGGACCCGGGGGCGGACCGCCAGGTGCCGGGCGGCACCCCAGTCCCAGGCGGACAGGTCGCCGATGCTGCCGATGAGCCGACGGCTCTGGCCGCGCTGCATCTCGTCGAGGAAGCGGGCGACGGCCGGGGTCTGGCATTCGAGCTGGAGCGGGTGCGGGATCGCGGCTTCGAGGACTTTGCCGCGCGACAGGGAGACCAGGTGCAGTCGCTCCTGGTCGCAGATCACCGCGAGGTCGTCGGGCGCGATGACATCGGGGTCCCCCTCGCGGAACTCCGACAGGGAGATGAGCGGCGCGACCAGGCGCGGCGCGTGCGTGATGTGGATCGCCTGCGGCAGCAGCGCGGGGAACGACAGCTGCACGGGCAGTGCCCCGTGCACGGTGGTCGGCCGGCGGGCCAGCATTCCCAGCAGTTCGCTGGGCGCGTCCTGTCCGGCGAGCGCAGCGGCGAGACGGCCGCCGCTGAAGTGCCCCCAGCCGCGGCCGACCCGGCGCACCTGGAAGCAGAACTCGCCGGCGTTTAGCGCCCGTACGCTCGGGGCGTGGATGGAGCCGGCCAGCTCCACATGGGCGGGTGCATTCTCGGCCGCGGCCTCCCGGTCACCGGCGAGCTGCTTGATGAGGGCCTCGTCGAGGACGAGGTCCTCATCCTGGGCGACGGCGCGCTGGGCGAGGGCCACCAGCAGTTGATCGCGGCGCACGGTATGGGGCTGCGGGGCCCGCACGGTGCCGTGGTAGTCCTCGGGCAGACCGAGGCCGGTGTGCGGATCCAGCAGGTCCAGCAGCGGTACCAGGGTGCCGTCGCCGTACCGTGTGCGGAAGCGGTCGCGGTAGCGGATCCACGCCTGGGTGCCGTGCGGTTCCGGCGTGACGCGGGCCAGCACGCTGGCCGCCGCCTCGGCCTCCCACGACACCGTCCGGGGGAGCGTCATGTCCGCGTCCATCCGGACGTCCACGGCCAGGGGGGAAGGCTGATCGACCACCTGGCGCATCCACCCCGTCACGGTGCCCCGGCTGCGGTCCGCCTCCTGCGAAGCCGAAGCCGACGAAGGCCGCTGGTTGAGAGCACGGATCTGCGCGTGGATCTGCGGGAGCACCGAGACCAGCTCCGCGGCGGGGCCGGACGGGGCGACGACGGCGCGCGCTAGCTCCCGCACCACGTGGCCGAGCCCGTCGATGTCGGTGCCCGAGGGCTGGAGGCTGGTCAGCAGCATTCGCCGGGCAATCAGCAGGTCCAGCAGCTCCTCGGCTCCGCGCACGCCGAGTTCGGGGTGCGCGGCGGCGAGCTTGCCGGCCACGTCGCGGTACGGAAGGGGAGTGGCCGTCATCCGTACGGCGGCCTCGACCGCCGCGGTGCGGATGACGGCCACTTCGTGCAAGGCCGTGCCCTTCGCGTCGAGCGCGCGCTGCTGCCAGGGCAGGACCAGCCGCTCCCCGCGGGACCGAAGAGCGTTGTTGGCCGCGATCCGAAGCTGCCGCCGAACCTGCGGGTGCGATTCGAGCTGTTGCACCACCGCGGCAAGCCATTCCCCGTTCGCGCGGGTGAGGCTCTGATGGTCCTCACCCCACCGCACGTCGGCCCCGGCGCCGAACCGGCCCTCGGCGACTCCGGCGAACAACCCGAACGGCGTGACCCGGTAGGACAGGCGCAGGACGTAGCTGAGCAGGGTCAGCACGAGCGGCCCCAGCCCTTCCGTGTCGTCCGGCCGCGTCGCGAGGTCGTCGAGGTCGCGGGCGAGGTCGGGGCTCGCATACCGGACGGCGACCGCGATCTGCGGGATCCTCCAGGTTTCGAGCAGCCAGCGCCGCCAGGAATCCGCTTCGGCAGGGGTACGCCGGGTCAGGTCCGGCGCTGGCGGGATCGGAAGGGCGGGGAGGAGTACGGAGCGCACCATGATGCCGCGCTGGGCGCGGAAAGCGGATCGGGAGCTCATGTCGCCTCAGTCTTCTTGCTGGTCGGTCGGCGGTAGGGGGATGGTTCGGGGGCGTGCGGTCACAGATCGCCGAAGAAGTGCTCGAACGCGTCTGCGGTGCCGGGGACTTCGGCCACCTGAACGTCGAGTGCTTCCGCGAGCGGAACGAGTTCGTCGCGATCGGGGTGGTCGGCGTCGGGCGCGGCGGTGTCGGCCGGTGAGGCGGTCAGGCAGGCGGCGGTCATGGGCGGGGCTCCAGAACGGGAGAGGCGTGGCAGGGGAAGTCGGTGGCGAGAGCGGTGACGACGGGGTGGAGCAGCAGGGTTCGGCTGAGCGGGGAGCCGTCCAGACTCACCCACCCGAAGGCACCGTCGTGCTCGGGCGATCGCCGGTTGAACGGCGGGAGCGTGACGCTCCCGCCTGCCGCGAGGTAGGTCGTGTCCGGCGGCCAGGCGGGATCGTCGGACTTCTCGGGCAGGAAAATCCCCCACTGGCCGGCGTGCGCGAAGACCCAGCCCAGAGCAGCGACCTTCGCCGGTCTCCCCGCGAGGGCGCGGGTCACGAGCCGGCCGAGTGGTTCGGACATGAGCAGGACCTCCCACCCTGGCCCGACCTGCCGGACCCCGGGAGCCACCACGGGACTCGGCGGCAGGGCTGGAGTGCTGCGCGTGAGGGTCACGTCACGGGCCCTTGCTGGCAGGTCTCCGCCGTCCTGGCGGCGGAGGCGGACGTACGGGGGGAGAGCTCGACGGTGATCGGGGCGGAGCTGTAGCCGCGCAGGAGGTTGTTGAGGACGCGGACTGGTTCGCCGTCGAGCGTGAGGTGGGAGCAGTGCGCGGCCAGGGCCCGCAGGACGGAGCGGGCCTGGAGCTCGGCGAGCGGGATACCGGCGCACAGGTGAGGTCCGCCGCCGAAGGCGAGGTGTCGATCGGAGCGGGGGCGCTGGATGGTGAAGGTGTCGGCGTCGTGGCCCCATTGCTGCGGGTCGCGGCCGGCGGATCCGTACAGCAGCCAGACCTGCTCGCCTTCGTCCAGGTGCACCCCGTCGATGCTGGCGGGCTTCGTCAGTAGTCGGCCGAATCCCTGGATCGGCGCTTCGAGCCGCAGGGATTCGTGGAAGGCGGGCGCGGCCCAGCGGAGCGGGTCGCGGCGCAGCAGCTGCCACTGCTCCGGGTGCCGGGCGAGCTGGACGAGGGTGTCGGTCAGGCCCAGGACGGTGGTGTCGATGCCCGCGGCCGTGTACGCGGAGGCGAGCGGAACGGCATCGCTCTCCTCGATCTGTCCGGCGTCGACGGCCTGGAAGATCGCGCCCATCCACGACTCGGGGGCGACCGCCTCACGGGTCAGATGTTTGTGGAGCATGTCGACCATGCGGGAGGCCAGGGGGAGGGCCTGCTGGTAGCGGTCGTTGGCGGGGCCGAAGACGTCGAACGTGGCGGCCGCGCCGTCGAGCATCAGCTCGCGGTCGGCTTCGGGCAGGCCCATCAGTTCCATCACCGTGTCGCAGACCATGTGCCGGGCCAGGCCGACGGCGTCGAACCGGCCGGAGGCCGTGTACGTCTCCACCAGCCGTTCGGCCCGGCTGGTGACGCGGTGGGTCAGGGACTTCATCGCGCGGGGGGCAAGCTGCTGGGACAGCACTCTGCGGAGCTTGGTGTGGACGGTGCCGTCCGAGGCGAGCACCGTGCTGGCGAGTATCTGGCGGTTGGCTAGGGCGGTGAGGGCTATGCCGGCCTCGGAACCGAACGTGTCGGGGGCCTTGAGGATCGCGGCGAGGTCGGCGTGGCGGGCGATGGCCCACACGTCGTACTTCTCCAGGTGCACGGCCGGCCCGGTGTTCCGCAGGGCCTCGTAGGTGGGGTACGGGTCGGCCAGCACACGGTCGTCGAAGAGGGGCAGCGAGCTGGTGGGCGCGGTGGTGGACATGGTCTCTCCCGGTCGTGGGGCGTCAGCGGTGGTCAGGCGGTCGCGGCGGTGCGGGAACGGGAGATCGCCCGGTCGATCACGGCGAGCAGGACGTCGCGCACGGAGTGCCGGTCGCGGGCGTCGACCATGCAGATGTCGTGCTCATCGACTGTCTTGAGTGCCGCGGCTATCTCGCCGCTGCTGAAGTCCTGCTGGTTGTCGAAGCAGTTCGCGGCGACGATGTACGGCACGCCGCACTGCTCGAAAAAGTCGAGCGCGGCGAAGGAGGCTTCCAGCCGGCGGGTGTCGACGAGGACGATCGCACCCTTGGCGCCTTCGACGAGGTCCGGCCACATGAACCAGAACCGGTCCTGTCCCGGAGTACCGAAGAGCATCAGCACGTCCGTGGCGAGGGTGATCCGTCCGAAGTCCATGGCGACCGTGGTGGTCACCTTGTCGGGGGTGCCCACCAGGTCGTCGACGGTGGTACTGAGGTGGCTCAGGCGCTCCTCGGTGCGCAGCGGCTCGATCTCGCTGATGGCGCCGATCAGCGTGGTCTTGCCGACGCCGAAGCCACCGGCGACGAGGATCTTCACGCTCTGCGCGGGCGGGCGCGGGCGGGGTTCAGAGCTGTTCAAGTCCGTTCCTGATTCTCATGAGGAGGTCGGTGTCCAGGTCGGTGTCGCCGAGGGTGCTTTCGTGGGTGACGAGTTCCCGGGTTTCGAGCTCGGCGATGAGGGCCGAAGTGGGGGTGAGCTTGAGGCGCAGGACGGCGGCGATCTCGGCCACGGCGATCCCGGTCGGCCGGTCGGCGAGTCGCAGGACCATCTGCCACTTCTCCGGGACACTGGCGATCCGGTCCGCCGGGGCCGTCGTACGGATCAGCGTCTGCATGACGATCCGCCCGCTGTCGTCCGCCCCTGTCGTGGCCAGGCGCGGGGCCGTCCACGTGAAGGGACGGACCCCGCGATGCCCGCTCACCCCGCTCAGCTCCCGGCCGCCGCACGGGGCGCGGTGTCCATCCGGAGCCGGAACGCGGAGGCGATCCTGACCGTCTCGCGTACGGCGTCTCCGAGACGGGCGTCGAGAGGAAGGACCACGACCAGCACAGATCCCCCGCCGCAGGCCGTAGCGATCACGTGGTACCTCTCCAGGGTGAGGTTGAGGTGCTTGAAGTGGCCGCCCTCCAGCGCCTTTGCCATCCCGTTGCCGAGGCTGGCCAGTCCCGAGGAGGCGGCGGCGACCGTGTCGTCCTGACCGTCGGGCAGTCCGTACGCGCACCGGGCGAGGCCGTCCGTGGCCAGCAGCAGCATGCCGACGGCCGAGGGCACGCTCGCGGCGAGCTGGTCGCGGAGGTTGTCGAACTGCGGGGCCTGGCCCCGCTGCTTGACTTCCACGGTGTTCGAGTGCTGTGTCAGGCTCATCGCTGGTCTCCTGGGTCGGTGTGCTTGATGTCGTCGAGAGCGTCGAACAGGTCGGTGTCGAGGACGGGCGCGGGCGCGGCGGGGTGCGCCGGGGGGCCGGAAGAGCCCGGTGTGTCGGTGCGGAGCTGGGCGGCGAGGTGGCTGCCGGGCAGCCGCTCGGGCAGTTGTCCGCTGCCGCCCCGCGGCTCCGGCGCTGGTTGCGGGGCGGGCGCGGCAGAGGCCCGGGGCGGGGACGCTTCCAGCGCCACGGCGCGCTGGCGGAGCTGCAGTCCGCTGCCCGTGACGTGGGACACCGGGGCGGAAGGTCGTTCGACGGCCGGCTGATCCTCGGGGGCGACGGTGTGCAGTGTCCAGGGCACCAGGACGATGGCCGTCACCCCGCCGAAGGGGGAGTCCCGCAGCGTCACCGTCAGGCCCATCCGCTGCGCCAGGCGACCGACGACGAAGAGACCGAACTGGTCCGTCTCCGTCAGCTCCTGGTACAGCGGGGTGTACGCCAGGCGGGCGGTGAGCCCAGCGAGGTGCTCGGCCTGCAGCGGCTGCCCGCGGTCCTCGACCTCGATGGCGATGCCGGCGGACGTGCCCGATACGCGGATGACGACGGGGAATTCCTTCGGGGAGAACTTCACCGCGTTCTCGATGAGCTCGGCCAGCAGGTGGATGAGCTCGGGCGCCGCGCCGGCCTGGATCCAGGCCTGGGCCCGCACGTCGTCCTTGGTCCGCCCCATGCCGTCGCTCTCGCCTATCGCGCTCATGACGATGTCCGCGATGTACACGGGGCGGTCGGAGCCTTCGTCCAGCCAGCCGCCGGAGAGCACCAGGAGGTTCTCGAGCAGGCGCCGCTCGCGGGTCGCGGTGTACTCCAGTGCGTAGAGCCCGGTGACCAGTTCCCGGTCCGAGTCGTAGCGCTGCTGCAAGGTGTCCAGGTCGGCGAGCAGGTTTCGGGTGAGGCCCGAGGCCCGGGTGGCGGCCATGGCAGTGAACCGCTGGAAGCCGACACGTTCCTGGGAGACCGTGAGGGCCGAGTCGGCGGCCTGGCGTGCCAGGGAATGGACCGCGCTCTCGATACGGGTGAACTCGTCCCCGACGAGGGGGGGTTGGTCGGGAAGGATCGAGATGTCGGCGGGTTGGCCGTGCTGCAGAGCCGTGACGATGGCCGGCAGGTGTTCCTCCGCCACGGCCATCGCCTGCTCGCTGACCTGGCGCGAGCGCCGGATCACGGTCCGCAGGAGCCCGATGATCAACGCGGTGATCACCATGATGGCGAGCAGGCTGGCGCCCACGAGCCACAGCACCTGGGCCCGGATCTCGTCCGCCCGCTGAAATCCGTGGGCGAGCAGACCCTGCGTGCGGGCCAGATTCAGCGCGGCGACCTTCTGGCTCACCCGTGCGTACGTGCCGTCCCAGTCCCGCAGTGCGGCGATGTTCCCCAGGTCGGCGCCGCCGTCGCCGGGCGCGTTGATCACGGACTGCTCGGCGCGCAGCAGCGACTTCCAGTCCGCGCTGCTGATGATGGCGTCGTACTGCGCCTTCTCCTTCGCGGGCAGGTAGGGGGCGATCCACCGCTCGTACATCACCCGCTGTGTGCCGAAGGCGGAGGCGAACGCGGTCCGGTGGGCGGAGCTCATCCCGCCGGACGGCAGGGACGCGGCTAGCAGGGTGTCCTGCTGAGCGAGCGCGTCACTGGCCCAGAACAGACCGACGAGCGGGCGGGTCTCCAGGGCGAGCGGTCCGTCGTCCATCGCGGACAGGGCCTGGTAGAAGGCGATCATCCGCGCGATGAGGTCGGTGTAGTAACCGGTGGCCGCGTCCGTGGTCCCCGTACGGGCGTCGACGCCCTGACGGGTCTGCGGGAGCTTCTCCAGTCGCGTGTAGATGTCCTGGACGTACTCCCAGCGCTGTCGCTCGTCCGTCTTGAGCGTGGTGCCGGACAGCGTCTTGAAGCTCGCGATGCCTTGGTCGGTCAGCCGCCGCTGCTTGGCCAGGGCTTCCTTGGTCGCGGCCGTGGGGTGAGCCAGGTACGCCGCGGTCAACTTGCGTTCGGTCTGCGCGCCCACGAAGAGCGGCAGGCTTGCTTCTCCTCCGAGGCGGCCGGTGGCCGAGTCGCGTCGCAGGCTGTCCTGCCGCTGCCAGTCCGGCCAGGCGTTCACCGCGACCGCGCCGATCAAGGCGGCGACCGTGATGACCGCGACCAGCACCAGCCGGGCGCGCACGGTCACGACGAGCCAGCGCTTTCTGGGCCGCCTCGGCTGAGCGGGGGAGATGTCGGGGGTCATGGAGTCCTCGGACGAAGGGGTCGGGGGCAACCGAAAGGGAGGGTGTGGACCGGCTGCCGCGGGGAGGTCTGGGAACCGCGGCAGCCGGGACGGCAGCACGGGGGATCTGCCTCGCTGTCGGCTTCCGGGATCCGGCCGACGGTGTGCCGGGCGGTCCCCCAGAGTCGGAAGCCGGAGCCCACGGACGAGCACCGGCAGCTCGTGTGCCGCCGGGCTCGGGTCTATGCGGGCGGCCCGCAGTCCGCCAGCGAACCCGCTGCGGCACTGACCAACTCGGCTGCCGGACTCGTCCTGCGGTGCGAGACGCCAGTTCGGGCGGGGCCCGGTGCCGGCCTACGGGCTAGCAGGGGGAGGGGGATCATCCCGGTCGTGTCGAGTTCGGGGTCGGCAGCGGTCTGGCTGCCGTCCACTGCCCAGCCTTCGGAGGGGCGGGGATCTGGTGCGTCCGTGCGACGCAGCCGGGCGTTCACCGGGATCGCATCGATCAGGTCGTGAGCGATCTCCGCGAGCCGAATGGTGAGGATCACCAGGAGCATGCGGTCCTTCGGCAACGGCTCCTCACGGATACTGCGTGCCTGCCTGACCGGGTCCGGGGCCGTGGCTTCGAGGATCTGCTCCAGGCGGGAGAGCCGTCGGCGCAGGCCCACGAGGAGCAGCGTGACGTCGTTGTCGTCGCGGGGAAAAGGGGACGCCCTCCTAGCCCGTTCCACCAGGTCCTCGACAGCGTGCACGGTGCCCAGAGGCGGGACGGGCCGCTGCGCCGGGAGGGCGGGGGAAGAGGGGCGCCTGCGCCAACCGAGCGCCGGCCGTAGTGCGGATAACACGTTGTCTCCGATCAGGGGGTGAGCAGCGGCGGGCGCATAATGTTGCTGCGGACTGAAGGGCTGCGGGTGTGTCCGGCGTTGCGGAAGGTTTTTGTTCACGGTGCGTCTCCCGCGAGGTCGAGGATCACGGAGACGCCGTGGGCGAGACGTCGAAGTCGTCCCAAGCCCGGTGCGCCTGCCGGTACCTCCTGGAGGACCGCCAGGCCGTGCTGGACGGCCTCGCTTGCGTCGGTCCCGTGAAGTTGGACGATTCGCCCCGAGTTCTCGCAAAGGATCTTGAGGACGGCTTCAAGCCTTGGCGTCCAAGCGGCGATCTGGGCTCGGTCCGGAGCGGCCGCCTCGCCCAGGACGTCTTCCAGCAGCGCCTCGGTCGCCTCGGCCTCTGCTGCTGCCGTGAACCGGGCTGACTCATCCAGTCGGTTCAGCAGGTGCCCGAACGCTTCCTCCCTCGCGCCGGTCGGCGCGGTGCGGACACGGGCCGCCGCGGCATTTGAGGGCGGCACGAGGCCCGGCGCGTTCGGCGGCTCGCTCTCGGAAGTCGCGTTTCTTGGCTGGGGACAGTGCGTCAAGGAGCGGGGCATCGGTTGGACCCTCACGAGGCTCGCCTCCGGGGACAGTCGAACTCCGTCCAGACGGTCTTGCCGCTGCGGTCGGCCTCGACGCCCCAGCGGTCGGAGAGCTCGTCAACGAGCCGTAAGCCGCGTCCGCTCGTCCGGCTCCCGGAGGGCTCCTGTTCCTCGGGCCGCACGCTGGACGGATCGCGCACGCCTACACGCAGCTGGGCATCGGACCACACCACGGTAACCGTGAGCGTGATTCCGGGCGGGAAGCCGTGGCACCCATGCAGGACCGCGTTGGCCATGAGCTCCTGACAGATCAGGGCGACGTCGTCGGCAACGTCCTCCAGGCCGTCCTCCTGCAGCAGGGTCCGCAACCTGCGACGTACGGGTGGGATGGCCGCCGGGTCTGCGGGGAACGAGGCCTTGAACTGAGGCACGTCCGAGCCGAGCACGTGGTGGAGAGGATGTTCTGTCACCGCACACACTCCTTGATCCGACAGGACAGGTCCCACGTGCGTCTCAACGGCGGCCCCGTCCGCCGAGCGGGCAGGGTTCCTCCGCGTCAGGTAGTGCACGTTCATAGGCCGCTTCTCCTCGCTTGCCAGCGTGCGATCAGCTCTGGCCGCTGAGTGGGCCCGTGTGGATGAGGTCGTCGACTCCCCCGCACCCCAGTGGCGTTGGAGGAATATCGTCTTCACGAGAGAACCGCGTTCGCGGACCAGCGGGTAGTCCGCCAGGCTCGGCAGCGCGATACACGTGATACAAGATCGTCTTGGGGACAGGGGCGCGCCATGGGGCGCACGCGCAACACGCGGTTGGAAGCCGTCATTCATGAGCTGGGCCTGTCGCAGCGGCAACTGGCTGCCCATTTCAGGTCGGTCGCCGCCGAGCACGGCGCGACCGAGCTGCAGAGCGTGGCCCAGCCGTACATCGCCCGCTGGATCGCCGGAGCACCGGTAGAGGGCCGCGCACCCTTTATCTTGGCCGAGACGCTCTCCCGCGGGCTCGGACGCCTCGTCACGCTTGTAGAGATCGGACTGGCGACAGACACCGAGCTCGGGCCGCAGCCGCCGGCGTGGAGCGACGACACTCTGACGACGCTGGTGACGCTCGGGAGCACGGACATGGATATTGACCGCCGACAGCTGATGGCCAACTCGGTCTACTCGGTGGCCGCGCTGGCCCTCCCCGAGGACCAGTGGTTTGAGCAGGCCGCAGACCGGGCCCGAACACGCAGGCCCCTGTCGAACTACACGGTGACGGCTCAGGACGTCGAAGACGTCCGCGACATGGCCGCCATTTTCTCCAGGCGCGACCAGAAACGTGGGGGACGTGCCGGGCGCACGGCCCTCGTCGCCTACCTTCGATCCGAAGTCGCGGAACTGCTGAGCGGCCGGTTCCCCACCGAGGAGATCCGACGCGGCATGACCTCGGCGGCTGCCGAGCTCGCCTACCTGTCCGGCTGGACCGCCTTCGACGGAGGCGAGCATCCACTCGCCCAGCGCTGGCTCACGATAGCCACCAAGCTCGCAGAAGAGGCCGGAGACGCACCCCTGGCCGGCCACGTGCTCCGGGCGATGGCCCATCAAGCAGTCGACCTCGGAAAGCCGCAGCAAGCCGTCCGACTCGCTGAAGCCTCCCTGGCCAGCCGCCGCTACGCCCAGGCGTGCTGGCGGGAGCGGTCCCTGCTGGGTGTGGTGCATGCCCGCGGCCTGGCCGCCGCAGGAGAGAAGAAGGCCGCCATCGCCGCGCTGCTGCGGGCTGAAGATGACCTCGGCCGTGCCAACGCGGCGGATGTTGAGCCGCACCGGGTGTTCTTCTTCGGCGAGGCCAGCCTCGCCCATGAGACCGCCGCCGCGCTTCGCGACCTCGGCGACCTTCCAGGTGCTGAGAAGCAGTTCCGTCACAGCGTCCGAACCCGTCGCGGCCAATTCGCCCGCACCCATGCGGTGACCCTCGGCTACTTGGGCGCCGTGCAAGTGCAACAGGGCCAGCTCGAGGCCGCGTGCAACACCTGGGGTCAGGCGCTCGACGCCATGACCGGAGTGCAGTCGGGCCGAGCCAAAGAAACAATTGTTCAAATGAGGCGGTCGCTCAGCCCGTTCCGAGCGCGAGGGGGAAGCCCAGCCGCCGAACTCGACGCCAGAGCACGCGCAGCGCTCGGCGTAGGCTGACGCGGCCGAAGCTCGTCCGCGTCCCGAACGGACTAGCACCCCAACCCGAGTGAAGGGGCCCTCGTGTCGCAGCAGTTCATCAATGTGCCGGTTATCGGCAGGGTTGTTGGAGGCCACACCGGACGGCTTGACGACTACAAGGGTGGAGTGGTGTCGATCATCCGATTGGATCCGGACTTCCCTCAGGAGACCCTTCAAGGCATCGAAGAGTTCTCCCACCTTCAGGTCCTCTGGCACTTCCACGAGGGTTCGGCCGCCGACGTGGCCCTGCACGCTCGAAGCCCGCGGGACAATCCGGCGTGGCCGGCCACCGGCACCTTCGTGCACCACAACCACCGGCGCCCCGCCCGCATCGCCATCTCTCACCCCAGGCTGCTTCGGGTGGACGGGCTGGACCTGCACGTCGAGGACCTCGACGCCGATGAGGGATCCCCCGTCATCGACCTGGTGGCCTGCTTCAGGGAGTTCCTGCCTCGCGGGCCGGTCACGCAGCCGGCATGGCCCGGCGAAATGCTCACGAACTACTGGGCGGACTCCGAAGAGCGTCCTTAGCGAGACAGCCGCCAGGGCACGCGGGCCCGGCCCTTGCTGAACACGAGCACCTCGTCTGAACCGCCTGCCAGCAGGGCTCTCTGCCTGCGCCGTGGCCAGCGCGTCCAGAGCATTGATCTCAGGCAGGGCGGGGTGCGGGCTACGGGCGGGCGGGCGTGAAAGCCCGCGAGGCGTGGTCACAAGCCTTCCCGGATCGTGGGCGTGACAGGAGACAGGCGCGAGTCACTGCCCTCTGGGCGGACGAGCATCAGCAGCGCGGGCCTCCCGCCGATCCACTGGACGACGGCTTCGTAGTGGTCGTCCGAAGGGCTGATCACGTCTCGGTTCATGACCGCGATGCCGTCGACGAAGCCGAGCTGCAGCAGGCGGCACGCCTCGAGCCAGCCCGGCCGGTCGTTCGGGTTGTTGGTGCCGTACGAGTCAGTCACGTAGTAGCTGACCGCGCCCTCCGCGTCTTCGACGCACTGACGCAGGGCGCTCAGGTCCTCGTCGGCGCTGCCGTTCGTGCAGTTCAACGCGTATGTGACGTAACGCGTCTGACGACGGCTCTCCGGGGCCGGCAGGGTGTCCCACCATTCGCGGTTGTTGGAGACCCGCAACCGCTGCAGGTACAGGCCGCGGTTCGCCGCCGGCCTGAGCGTCGGCTGCCACTGGCGCTGACGCTTGTTGTCGAGGTCCATCCACGGCCTGTCAGGACGGGGCTCGGTTGGTAACGCTCGCGCTCGCATCGCAGGGTCTCCGTCGTTGGGGGCGTGGCTCCGCCCTGACGGGACACGGACGGGCCATTCCGGTCGGGTCTGGGGCCCCCGACCGCGTTCAAGCAGCAAGATGTAATGCAGCGTGATGCCTGGAGTGCGACTAGATGTACCGCCGCGCTCCTTGCTGCACTCAGCTTGCTCCTTTTAGCGGTGAACTCGCAACAGCGATGGCAGAATTGCCTGAAAGAGCGAACATGCGTCCGGCATCGTCAGATGAGTCGCCGTCGTGCAACACTGCGTCCATGACTCAGAATCGTGCGTCGACGACTCGTGAGCGCGCGTCGTCGAAGACCCCCAAGCGCGCCACACCCACCGTCATGCGACGTCGAGTTGGCGCCCAGATCCGTCGGTGGCGCGAGCCAATGCGGTCAGGCGAAGCCGCGAAGCTCATGCCGGGCTGGGACACCACGAAACTGAGTCGCATCGAGCGCGGCCTGTATCGGATTTCGGGTGACGAGGTACGAGACCTCTGTGCCAAGCTCGGCGTCGACGACGCGGAGGGGATCAATGAGGTCGCGAAGGTCGCTGAGGAGCCGGCAGGAGGTGACCACGGCTGGTGGAAGGCTTACGAAAGCCGCGTGAGTCAGCCGCTCGTCGACTTCGTTCAGCTCGAAGCACGGGCCAGGAAGATCAGCACGCACCATCCGGTCGTCGTACCCGGCCTGCTCCAGACGCCCGGCTACGTACGGGAAATCATTGGTGGCATGCCGGTCTCCGTCAGCCCCGAACGGGCTGAGATGCTGGTCTCGATCAGGCTCTCGCGGCAGGAAGTGCTGACGCGGAAGGACAACCCGGTCCAGCTGCACGCGCTCGTTCCTGAGTCGGCATTTCACGCGCACTTCGAAGCGGGCCCCGGCATCATGCGTGACCAGTTGCGCAAGCTGATCGACGCCTCGAACCAGCCGAACGTGGATCTTCAGGTGATCCCGCTCAACGCGCACCCGGCCTACGGCTCCAACGGGGCAACCACGACTCTGAACTTCGGGCACCCGTGGGTACCTGTCGTCAGCGTCGACAACCCGATGGGCGGCACCCACAGCGAAGATCCCGAAGAAATCGCCTACATGGAGAACGTCTTCGCGCTCGCTGCCGCAATCGCACTTCCCGTGGACGAATCACGGGATCTCATCACCACGTATCTGGAAGGACAGTCCAAGTGACACCCAAGACCCTCATGGCCACGGACCTGCCTTGCGCCGCCTGGCGCAAGTCGTCGTACAGCGGCGCTCAGGAAGGCCAGTGCGTCGAGGTCGCCAACGTCGTTGAGTCACACCAGGGCATCGCCGTCCGTGACTCGAAGGACCCTAACGGCCCTGCGCTGCTGATCAACCCGGCCTCGTTCGCCGGATTCATCTGCGATGTCGCCAACGGACGCTTTAACGGCTGACCTCACCTACGACGAGCGGCCCGGTTCCCCCCACGGCAGATGCGGGGGGAACCGGGCCGCTCTCGTACGCCGTACCCGTGGATGATCGAAGCGTACCTGCGACAGCCTCGCAGCGTCAGGGTCCGCCGCGCCCCAGGCACAACCGCAGGGCTGGGCGGTCTCACCGTCGACTATGACGCAAGCACCGATACGCCCAGTGCTCCGATGATCATGTAGGGGCCGAACGCTACGCGCCCACGCATGCGGCCGCGTACGAGGTTGACCACAGCGCCAAGTGCGAACATCGCGAAGGTTCCGAGGAACACGATGCTCCAGCTGTGCCAGCCGAGCAGGGCCCCGAGGGCGGGGGCGAGTTTCACGTCGCCGAGTCCGATGCCTCCGAAGGTCATGAGGAAGAAGACGGCCCCCAGTGCTGCCGCGGCGGCGAGGGAGCGGAGGAGGCTGCCTTGTTCTCCGCTCGCGGCGGCGCCTCCCAGCAGGACGATGACCCCGGCGAAGGCCGGGAGGGTGATGACGTTGGGGAGCCGGTGCACCTTCGCGTCGATCAGAGCCAGCGCCGTTCCGCATGCGGCGACCCAGTAGTGCGCCGCGGCGGTCCAGCCGGTCATGCCGCTTGCAGCGATGAGGGCGAAGGCGAAAGCGGTCACTGCCTCGGGGAGGCCGCGGTCTGCGGACCAAGGCGTTCGGCACGCCGAGCATCGGCCGCGAGGCGGGGAGAGGAGTGGTACTGCTGCTCGAAGGGGTGCGTCACAGGCGGGGCAGGACCGCCGGAGTGGTGTGTGGGCGGGAACCGTCCAGACGAACAGCAGGGGCCGTGCGGCCGTGCCGGCTATGAGGCCGGCGAGCAGGGCGACGGTAGTTGTCAGCGCGGTCATCACGGCGGCCCCCGGGCGGCGTCGTTCGATCCCCGGCATATGCCGGGATCTTGGAGCCTAGGGGAGCCGCGCTATCGGTTCGACCCTGTATCGGCGTGACGGTGAAGACAACGACCAGGTCACAGGGTGCGTCTCGGGGGGAAACGCGGTGGATGGGGAGGGCCCGCGCTCCTACCGTTCAGATCCGGAAGCGCGTTCGCCGAAAACTGCGGAGGGACGGAATGTCACACGGTCGCCGTTGAGCACACCTCTATGGGCGACGGCGCTGCGCGCACTGGCACGACGAAGGGGGCATGAATCCATGACGACGACCGGTGATTTCGGCAGGGCGGCACCGGCGGGGGACCACGGGCGCCGCCGGATCGTCTGGACCCGCGGGCGCCGGGTGACCTTCGGAATCATCGGGTTCGGCTCGCTCCTGATTGCGTTGACGGGGTTCGTCGGCTCCTACACCGCCGTGCGTGATCTAGCGGTAGAGAAGGGATTTGGATGGTTTGCATTGATATTCCCGCTTGGTATAGATATCGGAATTATTGTGATGCTGAGCCTCGATCTTGCCCTGACCTGGGTGGACTTGCGGTATCCGCTGCTGCGGCACATCGCGTGGCTGCTCACCATCGCCACGGTGGCGTTCAATGCAATGGCTGCATATCCGGACATACTTGCCTCGGTCATGCATGCGACTATCCCACTGTTGTTCATCGCGATCACCGAGGCTGTCCGGCACGCGGTCGCCACCGCGACGGCTCGCGACGCGGGGCGAGAGGACTACGCACTCTCCCTGGGGCGCTGGCTGCTTGCCCCGTGGTCGACATGGCTGATCTGGCGCAGCCGAAAGCTCTGGCCGAGCACGATCCCTTCGTACGAAGTCGCGCTTGAGCTGTTCCAGAGGAAGCTGGAGTACCGCCAGGAGCTGCGCGACGAGTACGGATGGCGTTGGCGGAGGAAGGCCAGGCGCGACGAGCTCCGGCCGCTGCGCCGGAGCCGTCTCGGGTACGCGGTCCGTCCGGCGGCGGAGCCAGTTCCGGCCTCCGGGCGGCCGACTACTTCTGAGGTCGTCCCGGAAGAAGCATGTCTCCCGGCGAGGCTCGCCGGCCGGGCCCTTGAGGCCGCTGTGGAGCACGGCCCGGCGCGGTCGGCGGAAAGCCCCGCCGACCGCTCCCGCTCTCAGGTACCGGAAGGGGCTGCGGCGGCCGTCATCGGGCCCGAATGGGAGACGGCCCTCGATCATCCCGGCGAAGACCCCCCCGCGCAGGACACTGCCGCGTCCGCGCAAGCCGAGGATCCTGCGGACGACTTGGATACCGGTGACGCTGGTGCGGTGGACGACGACAAGGAAGACGACGCCGAGGAAGACCCCGAGGACGGTGACGCGGACGTGGATGCCGACAAGAAGGGGGAGGTCGACGAAGTCGACGACAGCCAGGCCGACCCCCTGCCGGAGATCCCTCTGGGGACCGCGCCGGACAACGAGAGTAAGCGCCAGCGGGCCGAACGGATTTACCTCGCCCACCAGGACGCGGGTGTCGAACTCACCCGCGCGAACCTCACCCGGTGGGCCGGATACCAGAAGGCAGGGTCAGGCCGCACCGCCTATGTCGAGCTGGAGCGGAAGTACGGTCCCATCGTCGTGCGGGACGAGGGAGCGGACTACTCCGTGCGTGAAGAGCTGACGCCCGCGCATTCCTGACCGCGGGCCGGTGAGGGCTTGGCGGGCAAGACCCGTTCAGTCATCGTCAGGGGCACTTCCGAGCCACGCTACCGGCCTGCCGGCCGCGGTCTTCCCTCAGTGTGGGGCCGCAGTCGTGTCCCTTGTCCAACCAGCAGACGACCGTGGCGCCCGTGCTTGCCTGGGCAGATCTGGCTGAGCAGCTCGGAGTCAGCCTCACGCAGTGCCTGATTCCAGCGCTCTGCAACGCGCTCGTCGTCCCGCTGCGGCTGCCATGGGGTGGGCCGCGACCCGGTCGCCGCCGTTCAGAGACGGATGCGGTCGCGGTAGAACGGCGCGAGGACTCGGTGCAGCCCGTTCTCGCCCGCGTGACCAGCACGAAGCGAGCTGTCTTCCAGATCCCCGTACATCGGCTCCTCGTGGACGTAGCCCAGGGCACGCCAGCGCACCATGACGGGATCGTCGGCGTCATCCAACGCGTGCCCCACCGCTCCGAGTCGGTCGCGAATCTGCTCGTGCAACCGGGGGTGGGTGTATCGGAACGGTTCGCCGGCCAGCTCCTCCAGGTCCTGGAGGGTGATGTCGGCCGCGGAGACGGAGCGTTCACGGGCCAGCAGGTAGAGGCTGACGGCGAGGGCACCCGCAGCTTCGACATTGTCGATGCCGACGTCGAGAGTGGAGTGGGACGGGCGGAACTTCTCGTCGCCGAACGCGGGGGCCAGGGCGGAGCGCACCCGCTGCCACGCCTCGGCCCACAAGCTACTGCCTTCCCGCTCCGCCTGAGTGACCAGCTCGTCCAGGCGGTCGCGCACCGTCAGGACCGCGGAGCGTCCCAAGGGCAGTTCCGCGAGGTGATCCCACCGGTAGTACCCGAGGTCGAGGTCCTGGTGCATGTAGACGGCGTGGACGCGGTCGATGCTGATCTTGACGCGGGCCGGCCGGATCTCGCGAAGGCGGCGATTGAAGCGAGCGTCATGGACGTCGCCTGTGCGGTAGTACGCGAGTGTGGAGTGCGGCCACTCACGGTCCGGAGCCGGTCGTGGGCTGATGCCCTCGACAGTGGAGATGGCTTCGCGGACTTTGGTGGTCACCGCCGCGAGGGGCGGCTCCGGGTACATCGCGACGGTCACGGCACTCGGTCCGGGCCACACGGGGCCCAGCTCGGCGTCCACGTATCCGCCGTAGTCGGCCAGCTTCGTGCGGACCCGCTCGACCGCGTACTCCACCTGCTCCCGTGTCAGGGCGTGATGGACGCCGAGTACGGTCCAGTGCAGCCACTCGGCGGGTACGGTCCCCACCTGGTCGCCGTACTCGGCCAGCAGCTCGTGGTGCGCCTGCGTGTACTCCACGTACGCCGCGTCGTCCAACCTCGCCACGAAGTGCAGGTATTGGCCCTGCGCCCACGTTCTCTTCGGAGAGAAGAAGCTCTCCATGCCCCCACCTTTCACCCGCGGAATCACGCTCAGTGCTCCCGCACGCTACCGAACTCACGGCCGCACGCGGGCTCGAACGCACGGTCTGCAAGGGCGCTTGAGCCAAGGCGCTGCCTACCCTCCTTGCCCGACGTATATCCGTGCGGACCACGCGCGAGCGCGTGCTGACGCGCTGTTCCCCGTCCGCGACCGATCTGCGGGCCACGGCGGCGGGCTGGAGATGGGACTCCGTAGCCGCCGACTCCGCCCGGCGCCACCGGCAGGGAGCGCGGGGGGCGGCAGGCCGGAATGGCCCGTGTCCCTGTTCCTTTCCCGGGTCGAAGCGGGAACGATGGTCAAGAACTGGGAACACACGAGGGGGATCGATGAGCAAGGCAGCTGGAACCGTGCTGGCGGCGTGGATGTTGGAGACTCGGGTCTCGTCCCCGGCGGAGCACCTTTGCGTCCACGTGATCCCCCGCGACCTGTCGGCCGTGGAGGGTGAGGATGGTCCCGCTCTGCATCTGATGGCGCCGCCGAACGCCGAGCCGAGGATCAAGGAGAGCGCGTCCGTCGTGGTGGTGGACGCCACCGACGCCCCGTCGCCCAACGGAGCCTTCGATGTCCTCGAGGAGGCGGTGCGTGGGTATCCCGGGGTCCTGGTGGTCGGTGCCGTCACCGGCAGCTGCAGCGCGCTGGTGTGGGTGCGGGTCCAGCCGCCGTCAGTGTGGCAGCCCGTGGGATACACCGTGCACGTGCACACGAAGGGCGGACAGCCGGAGTTCTACGCGTCGGCCCTCTACGGTTGGATGCGCTGGTGGCTGGAGAACCTCGATCAGAGCGCTCTGCCCGCCGGCTGTCCGCCCAGCGTACTGCTGCCGCGCCCTCCGCAGATGGTGGAGATGGTGATGGCCGAGACCTCCACGCAGCTCTCGATCCGGCACACGGAACGCGTCCCCGACCGGCCCTTCGAGATCCACGACCCGCAGGACCCGCTCTACCGGTAACGTGCCGGGGGCGAGTTCCAGCCAGGTGGACGAAGTCTCTGCCTCAGTGATGCGGCCGACCGTACCGTTCCACTCCATGAAGCCGTTCGAGTTCAAGGCCGGCGCACAGCCGTGGCAAGCCGGGACGCTCCTGCACTGGTACGTCGAAGTGGACTGGGCCGACCCAAGACACCAGCCACTCAGCGACCTGGTCACGGAGTCCAACCAGGCTCTCGTGGAAGCCGGATTCCCCATCACGCCGGTGGAGTTGAAGTGGCTGCACATCACGGTCGACCAGATCAGCGTCCCGGCCGACGCGATCACCCCGGAGCAGCGGGACAAGCTCGTCGAGGAGGTGTCCGCGCAGTTCGTCGGCGTCGCGCCGTTCACCGTCACCGTGGGGTCGCTGCTCTCCTATCACAGCGGGGTCATCGCGGACCTCGCGCCGGACGAGGACCTGGCGACCCTGCACACGGCCGCCCGCGCGGGCGCACGGGCCGCGCTCGGGGATGAGGCGTGCCGATACCAGTGGGGGCTGCAGCACCTGACGACCGCCTACGCCCATGCCGAGGCCGACTCCGACGCGGCCCAGCGCATCCTGCGCCGCGTCCGTCCCAGCCACGCCCCTCTACACATCGGCACGGTTCATCTCGTCGACGTCACCGCCCAGACGGGTAGCGAGTCGAAGACCGTGACATGGGATCACCTCGCCACCATCACGCTGGGAGCGCCGGAATGACCACGCTCAGAGTCGTCACGTTCAACACCTTGTTCGGCGGCCACGACGACTTCGGCCTCGGCATCGGCGACCGATGGCACGGGCAGATCCCGTTCCTCAAGAGCCTGGAGGCGGACGTCCTGGCACTGCAGGAGTGCAACTTCTGGGACCTCCTGGGGAACCGGCGCATGTACAAGACCTTGAACGCCCTCGGCATGACCAGCGCCTATCTCGCCTACGCCAACGAGACCACCAGCGGTCACCGCTTCCACACCGTGATCATGCTGAGCCGTCGCGTCCAGCTCGCCGCACAGGGCACGGACCGGGATCGGTACCACCACGTCATGGGCTGGGCGAACCTGATCGTGCCGGGCCTGGACGGGCTGCTGGAACTACGTAACCTGCACCTGGACCCCTTCGATCCGCGCAACCGCGCGCGGGAGGTGTCGCCGCTGGGCGTGCTGGCCGCCCCCGGCCGCCGGTCGCTCGTTGTCGGCGACATCAACGCCATCGGCCTCGGCTACCCGGAACCTGACTGGACGCAGCTTGCGGCCCACGCTCAAAACGGCCAACTCCGGCTGCCCCGAGAGGGCGAGGTCTCCGATCGGGACGCGACCGAACTTCTGGGGCGCGCCGGGTTCCTGGACGCGAGCCACCCCTCCGGGCAGGGGATGGCCCCGACTGCCGCGTTCGGGGACGGCGACGTACCCCGGCGCCAGGACCTCATCCTCATGAGCCCCGCCCTGGCGCCGACGCTCGTCGACTACCAGGTGCACCTGGAGCCGATCGAGAAGGAGCTGTCCGACCACGGCGCCGTCAGCGCCACCTTCGAACTGAGCCGCCTCGCGTGAGCCCGCCGGGCGGTCAGGCCACGCTGCCCTGAAGGTAGTGGTGCGTGAAGCTGTGGTGCACCCACCGCGCCCCCGCGTCCAGCAGCGAGCCGCCGGGCGTCTGCTCGAGTGATGGAAGATCCCAACCGCTCGCGGTGTGGGTCACCGGCTCGTGGTAGGCGGTCAGCCACCGAACCAGGGCGGACAGCTTCGAGTCATCGCTCAGGTCGTGATGGCGCTCCGCCAGGCCGGCTCGGATGGTGTCCTCGAGTGACGGTCCGTCCCCGTCGGCGCGGCGCGGGGCGAGCGCGGTCACTATGTCTTCTACCGGCGCACGCTCGGGCTCGCTGTCGAGCGGGCTCGCGTACAGGAGCAGGGCGATCGTGGGAAGCGCGAACGTGAAGGGTCCGCCGGTGTCATGCTTTGGCCAGACCGGCTCCAGCAGGGTTGCCGAGCGGCGCAGGGAGTCGGACCACCGTGCGTCTCGCCAACTGCCGTTCTCCGCCATGCTGAAGGCCATTCGCCCAGCCGACCACCACAGATTCCGCATGTCTGCCATGCCGTCAAGCTACGTGCCTGTGACTGCCGGTGTCCGTCACTTCGGTCAGGCTCTCCGATGGCAAGTTCGAGGTGTCAGGCCGGGACACGGAGCCGTTGAGGATCACGAGGCGGTCGGTGCGAGGGCCTGCGTCAGCGGTCAGCCGGAGGGTCCTGCCCCTGCGCCAGGATGATCTCCGTGTGGTGTGCTCGGATCGAGAGCGGAAGGCCGGCGGCCTTGCGGGCTCTGCGGTAGGTCAGCGCCCACCCCATGTGCTGCCGCGGGTCTCCGTCTGCGTCCTTCTCAATCCGCCACCACAGCCAGCCAAACGAGTGGGTGCGGCCCTCTGCGAAGGGGGCCATGAAGGCATACGACGGCAGACTGCTCACGCCCGTCAGCGCTTTGGCGATCGTCGGGATGGTGCCGAGTTTGACCAGGTCCTGCCGGGTCTGCGAGCGAGCAAGGTTCGCGGCGCCCCGGTACATCCCGACCAGGAACAAGCCGGCGACGACCGCGGCGATGGCTATGAGCACCAGCCACCCTGTGCTCATACAGCTACGCCGTGCTTCCGACGAGAGAACGGACCGCGCCCAGCGCTTCCTGCCCGTCAGAGAGCACGGCGATCGACGGCTGGTCCTGCGCCGCCGCCGTGTCCATCAGCAGCGTCGTCAACCGCCCCGTCAACCGCCCCGTCATCTTGTTGATCTGCCGAGGCCCGCGTTCGACGTACAGCTCGTTGAACATCGTGACGATCGCCTCGCGGTGGATCACGGGGCCGTCCTCTCCACTCAGCTTTCGCAGCGCCCGCTTTTCGAAGCGGTTCGGCTTCCACCGGCCACCGGCAACGTCCGCGCTCAAGTTTTCGGCCCGCGCCTGCAGGTCGCGCATGCCGTCCCGCCCCAAAGAGAACATGGGCAGATCCTGGCATGCGGCAGCCAGATACGGAACGCGAACAAGGGATGGAGTGTGAGCGTTCATGCAATTCCCCATCAGCGGCACCTTCGGCTCCACGTAGTTCCCCATCTGGTTGCGGAACGTACTGCTCGGGGTGGCAGCACTTCAGCCCCGCGGCCCGGGCCACAACCCGTGCCCGGCCGGTCGGAACAGGCCCCAGCCCTTCCACCGCGCGGCGATGACAAGGGACTCGGCCCGGCGGTTCGCACTCATCCGGTGAAAGTGTCAGCCGATGCCGAACTCCTGCAAGCAGGCGCCTCCTTGAGTGGATCGGTGCAAGCGCGGCGCGCGAGCTCAGGGGCAGCCGTACTTCTCCAACACCGCGCGGGTGTCGCTGTCCTGCGGTCGCAGCGGGTGTGTTCCCCCGTCCTCGGCCGGTTCGAGGCGCAGCGTCGTGTCGCCGCTGATCGGGCGGACCACCAGCGTCTTGCCCACGGTCTGGGACTGGATCTCATCGAGCCGATAGGGGCTGGCGGCCAGGCATCCGTTGGTGAACTGGCGCTCGAAGCGGTCGAGGGCATCCGCGAAGAAGTAGCCCGCGACAGGGCCCTGGACCTGCATCACCACGCAGGCCGCGGCCGCCGCGGCGACGCCGGGTAGCGCAGCGGTGAGGCCCGGCAGCCGCATCAGGCGCGGGCCGAACCGGGACACGGCGCCGGCGCCCAGGCCCGCCACCGCGAAGGAGGCGAACAGGAACAGCATCGGATGGTCGGTGAGGATGCGTGCCTTCGCCGCCACAGACCACGGAATGGCGGCGAGCATGAGCACCAGCCACCCGAGCCCGCCCACCGTGACGATCTGGGCCGTACTCAGCTTCTCCGGCCACCGGGCCAAGGACGGCACCGCCTGCTGCTCACGGCCGATCCAACGGGCCGCTCCCCGCCGCGCGGGCCGTCCTGCCGGCGCGGCCGCGGGACCATGGTGGTGTTCGAGCAGCCGCAGCACCACGGTGCCGAAGGTCTCCGCTCGTTCATGCACGGCTTGTTCATCGCTTTCGAGTTGGCGCAGTTCTGTCCCGCGTCCCTGCTGTAGGCGCCGGCTGCTCCCGCGGGCGAAGGTCTGGTTGACCCAGTGCCCGGGGTCAGGGAAGCCCGGCAGCGTCGGCGCGGTCCTGCCGGTGTCGAACTGCGGCGACGAGCGGTCCGGGATGTACGCCTCGTAGAGGCGGGGGCGAGTCCGGCGGCCGCGCAGACTCGCCTGCAGCGCCCTGATCGCCTCGGCGACATCGTCCAGCAGGACGTCGGAACCGGCTGCCTCGACCTGGGCGAGCAGCTTGGGGCCGGGCAGTGCCCGCCACACACCACCGCTGCGGTCCTGCGCCCGTTCCTTCCAGGCCTGGCGCAGTGGACGCGGCCACACCACAGCGGCCGGCATCCGCACCGGCGGCCGGCCGTTCGAGAGGTGCGCGCGCAACAGCGCGACGGCACTGCGAAGGTAGTCCGCTTCGCACAGCCGCCAGAGCGCCACCGCCGTGGTCAGCCGGACATTCATCGCTTCACCCGCTACGACCGCCGCTTGGCACTCCTCGACACGCTCATCTGCCGCGCGGACTGCTCGGCCCTGCGCGTGCAGAGCTGCGATCGCCTTCCCCCATCGGGCCTGTGTCATCTGCGACTACCCCTCCCTCACCATCCGCCAGAGGCTACCCAACAACGCGGATGTGCGTACGGCCAGTTCAGGGCCGACCGGCAAGGCCCGCATCCCTGTCGGCTGAGCAGGCCGGACAGCGGGGTTCACGAACCTCCGCGCCGCGAGAATCCGAACAGGCGCTGCCATCCCCGTACCAACGGGGACTGGGCGGCAGGAGCGGGCGCCACGAACGGCGGGTGCACGGGGACTGGTGGGATCACCGTGTCCGTCGGCCCCCCGGCCTCGTGTGCTGCCAACGTGGTCTGCACGGATTCGACCGCCGGCTCGGGCTCCGCCTCGTGTGACGCGGAGGAGGCTGTCACCGGAGCGGGATCTTCGGTCCGGAGGGCCTTTGCGGGCGCCGGGTCGGGCTCGGTGCCCGATTCCGCCGGGGGCGGGGCGTGCACGGTCGCGTACGTCTCGCGGGCGCGCTGGTTTCGCCAGTGGAACCGGCTTTCCTGCGCGGTGTAGATCTCGTCCATCACGTGGTGCGCGTCGGCGGGCCGGAAGGTGCCCCGAGTGCGCGTGAGGGAGGCGAACGCGATGGGCACCAAGCCCCAGGTGTGGGCGTCGGGTGCGGGGCGCGGCTTGCTGATCCTCCAGTCTTCTCGCGGATCGGAGCGCCACCGCGGCCAGTTCGTCCAGTCCTGCCCGCTCTGGACCGGGTGCTGGAAGCGGCGGATGCCGTAGGGGACGAGGACCACTTTCCCATCGAGCCAGTACACGTGGCCGCCGGCCGCGAGGATGGCCTCCTGCTGCTCGTTGGGGGCCACTTGCTCGTGCAGGACGTCCTTGCCGCGCAGCCACACGGGGTGCGCATCGAGCGCGTTGAACTGGGCGAGGTCGCGTTTGAGGAACCACACGTGCTGCGCGCCGCCATGCTCGTCGCGCACCGCCAGAATCCTGCGCCGGATCGCCTCCGCCCCGGGCAGCTTCTGTGTCGGGGCTTCGAAGATCACGGTGGTGGTGCCGCACTGGGCGATGACCGCGGGGGGCATCCCGGACGGGTCCGCCGGGTCCTCTCCGGGAGAAGTGGTGGTGCAGTGCGCGATACCGGCCAGCGCACGGATCTGCTCGCGGAGGCGGATGACGACTTCGTCGGCGGCGTCGAGCAGGGCCTCTTCCTCCGGCCTGCTGCAGCCTTCTCCACCGCGATGGGCGAAGTACGGCTGAACCTTCGCGCCGGGCAGGGTGCCCTTGAGGATCAGCCACTCTCCGCAGACCCGGCACCGGTAGCGGCCGTCGGCCATGCCGGGTGGCAAGCCCTCGATGTCGTCGTCGGCCCATACGGTCTTCTTCGCTTCGGTGTCCCAGGCGCTCCTACCCATGCGGCTGATCATGTCCGGCGCCGGGGCCCGGCCGCCAGGGGGCCGCCCGTCCGGCGGGCGGCACCCTGCAACGGGACCCACCCGGCGGGAATCACCTGGGCACCGCCTCCCGCCCTGCGGGCCGCATTCGGGTGGCGCGGTGATCCCGGGTCAGCTGGCCGGTTCGGTGGCAGGGATCCAGCCGGGCTCGGGGTCGTCGGGGTCGGCCAGCACCGCGGTGAGACGGTCGGCGCTGATGTGGGGGACGCGGGGGTCGGCGAGGAACGCGGCCGGCTCGATGGTGCGGGTGACCATCAAGGGCAGGACGCGCCAGTCCTGTTCGCCGCTGACGCCGCAGGCCGCTGCCGCCTGGCGGGGGTGGGCGGCGATGGTGGCGGTCTTGGCCAGAAGCTTGTCGCGGTAGCGGGTCGTGAACTTCTGGATGTGCTGGAGCAGCGCGTGGGGGGCGACGGCCCCGGTGGGGTTCTTCGCCTCGATCACCCACAGCCGTCCGGTCGCCGGATCGGCGACGAGCAGATCAATCTCTCCGCTCAGGCCACAGATGCCGAGGGCGGCGGCCGTCTTCTCCAGGAGGCGGAAGCGGTGCGGCAGCCCGACGGCTCCGGCCGCCTCGCTGATCTCGCGCTCGAGGTGCTGGTCGAGTTGCTGGCGGTGGCGCAGCAGCGCCTGCGTGACCGGGGCGGGAAGGTCGGGGTGAGGGAGCCGGCCGTCGTCGAGATAGGCGGCGTACGCCTCGCGGGCGGCGCAGGCGAGCCAGGGCAGCACGAGCAGTGTCTGGCCGGCGTCAATCAGGGGGTGCATCAAGGGCCGTGAGCGGCGTTCGACTTCGGTGTAGGCGTGCGGGCCCGTGCCGGCGGCGTTGCCCGGGTGCAGCCTGAGCCGTTCAACGGCCGCGCGCAGATGGTCTGCGGGCAGGGCGGACCAGGCGGCGCTCTCGGCGACCAGGTCCTCGGTGGTGACGGCGGCGGTTCCCTCCGGTCCGGTGGCCCAGTCGGCTGCGGTGGAAAGGACGGCGCCGAGCGAGGCGAAACCGCAGCCCCAGTGCTGATGAAGCAGCTGATCGGCTTGCGCGAGCTGGCTGCCGGCGGGCAGGTCGGGCGCGGTGAAGGCGGCCTCGGTACGCGCAGCCGGGGCGGCGAGTACGGAGGCGGCGTCGGTGAGTTCAGGCTTCGCTGCGACGGCCTGGGCGATCAGGCGCTGCTGCCGGGCACAGTGGTAGGCGTCGGCGTCGAAGCCCACATGCTCGCTGCTCACGGTGTCCTGCGACGGGACGGTCTCCGTTTCGCCGGCGCCTGAGCCGGAGGTGAGGGTGAAGACGCCGCTGGGGTCGATCTCCAGGTGGAGGTCGTGCAGGCGGCGTGCGGCGGTGACCGCGGTGATGCCGCTGTGCAGCACAAGTTCGGCCAGCGCCACGAGCTCGGCGACAGCGAGGACGTCGACGGGCCGGCCGCCGGCGGGCGGGCCGGCCAGTGCCTGCTGCAGCAGCAGGTGCAGGGCGGAGGTGGCCCTGGCCCCGTCGACCTGGCGCCGCCCGGCCTCGGCTATCCAGTTCGCCGCCCAGGGGGCGGCGAGGTTCACCGCGCTCTGCTGGTCCGAGCGGGTGCGATCAGCCCAGGCGGCGTTCAGCTGCCGCGCCAACTCGCCCACCAGAGCGGGCTGGTAGGCGCGGACCTGCTCGTCGAGTTCACTCTCCAGCGCGTGCAGCAGCTGCTCGGCGGGGCCGCCCCGGCGGTAGGCGTCGGAACCGCGCCAGCTGCCGGCTGGCACGCCTGCGCGCCGTACGGCGGCGGCCGCGGTGCGCAGGGCTCGGGCGTGCATGTGCAGGGAGTGCGGCAGGGTGAAGGCGGGGGCCGTGGCGGGCCACGCGTTGGTGGCGGCGGCTACCCGCAGCACCGGGTACGCGGTGTCCCAGGCCTCGGTGAAGGCTTCCGCGTCAGTGCCCGGTCCGGCACCGCGGCCGCGGCGGACCTGCCCGATCAGGTGGTGCAGGAGCCGGCCCAGGATGCGGTGCCCCTGGCGGCCGTCGCCGCTGAACGCAGCGAGCAGCGGCGGGTCGACGTCGATGCCGATCCGTCCGGCCTCCGGATCCGCCCCCGCTCGCAGCAGCAGCCACTCCTCCACCCCCGGACCGCCGTCCCCGCTCGCGTCGTCTCCGGCAGGGCCGGGCGTCGCGGCGTCCGCATCCGGGCCCGCCTGCCGGTGGGGCTGGTGTGCAACGGTCACCTGCACGACGAGCGGCGCACCGCCGGGAAGTGCGGCGTGGACGGCGGCCGGCGCGATGGTGGTGAGCGCGGTGCGCAGCGAGTTGGCCAGTCCGGCGATCCCGGCCGCGTCCAGGGCAGCGCCCGGCTCGCGGGAGGGGACGGCGATGACCGCCAGCGGCGGGAGAGTAGCCGCCAGCACCACCACCGGGCCGGCCGCCGTGGCGTCCTCAAGATCGGCGTACACGCCGGATGCGCCCGTCTCCGGTTCGCTCAGCCGTGTGAACCGGAAGTCCTCGGCGAGCGGGAGTCCGGCGGCGGCCAGGACCTCGTCGACGCCCGCGCGCGCGGCGGCCCGTTCCCAGACCTCGTCGCGTACGGCCTCGGGGACCATGGCGACGTCGTCGCTGTCGGGGCTGGGCGCCAGCAGCGTCCCGCCGCGGTGCCAGGCCGACCACGCGTCGAGCGCGTCACGGTAGAAGACTCCGTGCACGCCAGGATGCTCGGTCAGTTCCAGGACGAACAGCGCCAGGGCCGCGATGTCGCCCTCGGCGTCGTGCAGGATCTCCGCCACCTCTTCCACGTGGAGGAAGAGGGTGTCCCGGATCAGCTCGGGCCCAAGGAACCGTGGGCCGCCGTAGACCACGAGCCGGCCGCGGCCAGCGGGGACGTCGGCGTCGGCGAGTGCGGCCCGGCCTTCCTCGACGCGGCCGGCCAGGGCGCCGTCCGCGAGAGCGCTGACGACGGCGATGTCGTAGCGATGGCTCGGCGAGGAGAGCAGGCACACCGGCCCCGGCCGGGCGGGAACGGCTTCCAGGCCCAGCAGTTGGGCGAGCCGGGCGACCGTCAGCTCCTGCATGCATTCCTCGGCCGCCTCCAGGCCCGCCGGAGGCAGGCAGGTGAGCAGACGGGCCACGGCCGGGGCGGCGGCCTCCGTCGCGGTGCCGGCCGGTACGGGCAGGCAGCGTCCGTGCGCGGTCACCGCCACGATCGGCCCGAGCAGCGGCACCTCGGGGTGGTAGCGCAGTGGCAGATCCTCGACGCGGCACGTCAGCCACTGCAGTGCCCGCCCGGCGCGCTCCGGGCATCGAGCGGCCTGCACAAGCTGTACGGGGTCCGCGCAGGCGATCGCGGCGGCCGCGCGGACCTCGGCGGGCGTAACCCGGCAGGACACTTCGCGGCCCTCCTCACTGTCCGCGACGGCCGCGGGCTCCGGCCAGGCAGCGCAGAGCGCGGCGAGGCTCCGGTCACTCAGGCGCAGCACCAGCTCGAGGACGTCCTCCGCCCCGAATCCGAGAACCTCGCGCAGAGGCGCGTCGACAGCCACCGCGGTCATCTTCAGGACGCGCAGAACCAGCAGGGGGTGCGCGAGCTGCCCGGGGTGGACCAGCAGACGGTCCCCGGCCACGGTGAACCGCACTCGGTCACGGACATCCCCCGGACCCCGGTCCGTCACGACGCCTCGCCCCGGCGCCGCCCGCACAGAGGCCTCCACCAGTACGGGCAGGTCGGCGGCGCCGGCCGGGATGCCACCGCGGGCCGGGGTGCGCAGAACGCGGGTGAACAGCAGCAACAGATGATCATGAAAGCGGGCGCTGTCCGGTGAAACGAGCGCTGCCTGGAGGAGCACGATCAGCGAGTCGGTCGAGAACCGGGCCATGGCCCGGTCAAGGACCTTCCACTCCACCCGGCGGTGCTGTGCGGAGGTGACGTGCCTGGCGCTCATCGTGCGTCCGTTCCCCGAACCGGCTGACTCAGAGAGACAGCCTCGCAGGCAACTCCCCGATCCCGCCCCTGGTTTGCTCCGATGACGACCATGGGGTACCGGCCGGAGTTGTCCCGCAACCCGCCATCACCCGGTGTGCGGGCACGAAAACGGCCCCGGCCGCCATGCACGGGGGGACGCGGCGGCCAGGGCGCGTTGTCGCCAGCCTAGCGACCAAATCGTGTGAAGAAGGCGTCATCGGAGCGGATTGGGCCGAGGCGCCGAAAACACATGCCGAGTCCAGCATCCCCGACGACATTCACCATGCACCTGCGCGCTCGACTTCACCCCTGCTCAGCGGCACCACCGGCGTCAACTACGACCCGGCGCCCAGGTTCGCGACACCCTCGCCCGGTTGATGCCGGCCGGTGCCGACCCCTCCACACCCTGGTGTCGCGTCTACGCGGCCTGCCGCGCGCCGCCGGCCGGGTGGGCGAGGTAGGCGGCAAGGGACCGCTCCAGGTCCAGGTTCACGTCCGTCGGGTCACCGGTGACGGGCGGCTCCAGCACGTAGCCGTGAGGCGGGCACCAATCGCTCCTCGGCTCTTCCAGGCCCGGGAGTTGCTCGGCCGCCAGCGCCCCGCCCCACAGGTGCGCCACCTCGGCGGCGACTTGCCCGGGCAGGGCCATCAGGGGGCAGGCCAGGTCATTCAGACAGCTGCCGAGGGACTCGCCGTGGGCCGCTTCGAGGAAGGTGAACCACCCGCGGGTGTCCGTCCACCCGACCACCCATCGCCGCGGCTGTCCTTCATCGGCTTCGCGGTCCGCATAGTCCTCGCCGAGCGTGATGTAGATCCGGCGGTCTTCGTCGACCTGAACATCCCAGTCCGCGATCTGCCCGCCGAGAGCCTCGATCGCGCAGGCGACCGCGCGGCCGTAGGAGTCGGCGGTCTGGGAGAAGGGAACGGTGCCCCAGATTTCCGCAGCCTGATCATCGATCATGCCCCGCTCGCTGCGGGACAGCTCCAGCCGGCCGCCGTCCGGGAAGAGGTCCGTCGGGTTCTGGCCAGCCGCGATGATCCAGCCCGACCAGTACAGGTCGCTCTCCAGGTCCCGAAGGCCGTGCACGGTCGAGGTGCAGCTGCCGATCGTCATGGCCAGCGCGCCGCGCTCGCCGGGAGCCAGCACGGCAGCGGCGGTTCGCGGGCTGCGCAGTTGGCGAAGAGCTGAGGTGTACTTCGCGCCCTGGAGGGCGGCCTGTCGTGACTTCTTGGCGGCGGTGGACTGCTTCTTCGGCATGCTGTACTCCCTGGCGCGACGATCCCACGCTGCCGTCGGCAGTCAGTACTCATACCGGGCAGAACACCTCAACGCGGGCCCCGGGAGACCTTGGCCAACTGGGTCACCGAGCGGCGTGGGCGCCGGTGACGGCAGCGGACGGCAGTACGCGACTAGCCGTTGGGACCCACGCTAACGCGTACCACTGACAACGCCCCGGCCCTCCGGGGGTGCGCGCCTCTCGGGGTCTGCGGTCAGCTTCGTGCGCCGGTACTCGGCGGTGAGCCGAGCAGTGCTCTCGCCGGTGAAACCGTCGGCTTCCTCCAGCGCTTCCGCAGGCAGCAGATCGACCGGGGCGTACCCGGGGGCCTGCCGCCCGGACAGGTGGCCACACAGCGCATCGAGACGGTCGAGGAGCGCCGCGCGTCGTGCCTGGTTCTCGTCGAGGGAGCGGAGCCACTCGTGCCGGCCGCGGGCATCGGACGGGCGCGGCGGCAAGGTGCGCCGGATCCCGTCGGCCCGCTCGGTGAGAACGTTGCGCACGGGCACACGGAGCAAGTCGACGAGTTCCCGGCCGTCGCGCTCTCGCACGTCCGTCATGGTCGCGGTCATGAGATCACTGTCGCAGCGGCCACTGACACTGGCGGTGGCGCGCCCCCGGTTCGCTCCGGGCCGGGCAGCGCAGCACCGGGACGAGAGTGGGCCGATTCGGGCCTGCCTGCTTGTGCGGGAGCATAGGCTCAGCCGACAGGCACCGACCTCGAGCGAGGAGCCCCTTATGACCGACCAGCACCCCCACCCCGGACGGGTCGCGCCATTCGTCCGCGGAGGCGAGAAGAAGAGCGTTCTCGAGGTCGGGACGTCGCAGCTCCTTGGCGCCGGGCTCGATGCCGGCGAGAGCTGTGAGCGGGTACTCCTGGACTGCCAGCCGTCTGCCACTGGCTGGACGCCAGTCCTTCTCGACACCCCCGGCTTCGCCAATACCTCGCTGGAGGAGAAGAACTCCCTGCCGGCCTTGCCCCTGCCGGGGCCGATGTACCCAGCTACGCGATGAGCGGTCCCACGAGCCCGGCCCTTGCAGACCTGCCGACCGGCGTACGGATTTAGCCGGAGATGCGGCATATCCGAAGTGTGGGAAAACGCTCTCAAAGCGGACCGCTGGGGGCCGCTCAGGTGGTCCAGTTCTTGAAACGAGCGGCGATCTGCCGAACGTCCAGCGTTCCAGCAAGCGTCGCCTCAACCAGGTCGCCCACCTCGTCGGCCTTCGCCGACACGGTCAGGCCGCACATGTTCAAAAAGCCGTACGCAACCGAAAGAGCGAAGATTTCGTTGGAGTGGGCGAGCGCCGGCACCCGCAGCAGGCTGTGCAGCAAGGAGGCCGCCCGGTGATGCGGCTCCGGATAGACGACCTGATCCATGATCGTGTCGCTGTGCCGGGCCACGGCCGCGGCTGTCGCGCCCCAGTCAGAGATGTCCGGGTGGTCACCGAGGCGCTGCTCGAGGATTTCCAACAGCCAACCGCGATCGATCGAGAGCTGCACGAAGGCCTTTCTGCTCAGGCGACCTGGCGGCCGGGACGGCTCGGGCCGAACCGGACGGCGAAGGGCTCTCCGAACTCGTCGATGCACGCCTGTGCGCCCGTGAGGAACAGATGCCGGGGCATGTTCGCCTCGATGAGGGCGGTCGCGAACGTGTCGGGGTCGACCCCTTCGGCCGCGGCGGCCCGCTGAAGCCTGCTGCCTGACTCGTCGCTCATCTCGACCTGGAACCTCGTCATGAAGCCACGGTAGCGGGCCCGAGTCGCCCGAGGAAGCTGATGGCCGATTTCGCGCCTTCCCGCAGGCGCGGCAGGATCCGGTCAGGTGAGGCGGGAGCTCTTCGGTCGGCCACCGGACTCCTCATGGGCGGTGAGCTGCGCGCGCACGTAGTCGCCCAAGGCCCGTACGGACGCTTCGTTGACACCTGTGAGGTCGCCGCCACAGAACCGCACGTCCATGCCTTCGTCCTTCAGCTCCTGCAAAGCGGCGTTCGTACCGATCCGGCGCAGGAGCTCTACGCAAATCTCCTCGGAGAGCATCCACTGTGCGGGCAGGCCCCCGATGTGACCAGAGATCTCGCTCAACCGTTGCGGGCCAAGGTCCAGACGTCCGCCCGAGCGGACCTCCGCGAACCAGTCCGGCTCCGGGGCGTACGCGCAGACCGGGGCTCCCGCCTTGGTGAGCGCCGCCCGGACACGCTCAATGCGAGCCAGAACCTCGCCGTCCGCGACCAACGCCTCGGCCGGCACATCAAGAGAGGGAAAGGGCGCGGCGGGCGGCTCGGGGGCAGAGGTGGGACGGCGGTTTCGGCGGAGCTTGGCGAACATCCCTCGATCATGCCGAGGGCCCCTGGCCTGCGGCTATCTCGAGCCGGTGACAATTCTGTGATCATCCCCACGCCTGCGCAGAATGACGGTGCGGCGGCGTGGGCTGCGTGATCTGATCGGTGAGCCGCTCCACCTGTGAGCCGCCCGACGGACCACCTACCGAAACCAAGGAATCGCGTATGAGCGACCTGTCAGCCCGCATCGACCCCAGCAGCGCCCCGGACCCGCTGAGCGGCGTGTACCTGAGGCTGGTCGCCCAAGAATCGATACCCGAGGAAGCGCGAGGGCAGTTCAGCTATCTGCAACCGCTGGCCGCGGACCTCCTGGCGGGCATCGCCCTCGACGCCCCTGACAATGTGCGCGTCCTCAGCGACCGCGACGTGGCCCTCGTCGAGTGGGACACCCTCGCGGCTGCTGCGCGTTCCAATTTGCTCAGCGAGCCGGTCAACTACGACACCGCCGACCTCCCCGGGGGCGCGATTCTCCACATCCTCGGCCACCCGGAGTCGGTGTTCGCGGCCAGCAAGGTGCTCGTCTTCGACGAGGCGGTGCGGGCCGCCGACGGCCCCGAGATTCCGGACGAGGGTGCGCTGCTGGTTGTCCCGAACCGGCACAACCTCGTCTTCTATCCGCTCACCGATCAGCACGTGGCCGAGGCCGCCAACGCGTTGGCGCAGTTCGGGCAGGGCGCGTACGAGGACGGCCCCGGACGCCTCTCCCCTCGAGTGTTCTGGTGGCGCGCCGGCACCCTGACAACGATCACGCACTTCGACCAGGAAAGCCGGACGATGAGGATCGCCCCGCCGGACGAACTCATGACGATCATGCGTCGCTTGGCCAGCACCGCAGGCTGAGGCGCCCCTGCACACGCACGCCCAGCTGGGCGAGCGGTCTGGGCCGGGTGAAGATGAGGGCGAGCACCGATCACGGGCGGCTCCCGGGAACGATCCAAGGACGTCTGCGACCGCCTGAAGGGCCGTGATGCTGTCCCTCCATGGGAACCGCGACCGGGGCCCGCTTGCGCGGGCACTTCGCGGAGCAGCACTAGACCGGATCGGGTGCCCGGAGGCCTGCCGTGGTGCAGGCGGCCCTGAACTCTCCCGTGGGAATGTGCGGGTCGCAGACGGGTGAAGGCTGCGGGGCAGGGCTGCCCGGCCGCCCCACCCGGTCGACAGCGGCACGCGTCCGGCGTGCGATGTCGGCGGCGACCACCGTGGTGAAGGCCTCCGGAACCGGGCGGCGGTCGATGACCCCCAACATCGTTCCGTGTCGCGTGCCCGTCATGGCGTAGGTTTCGATCTTCCAACCCAGCTGCTGCGCCGCAGCGCGTAGGGACGCCCGCAGCAGGTCTGCGCCGCCCAGTTCTTCCACCTCGGCGTCGGGCAAGCGCACCTCGACGCTGCCGCCGTATCCGCCTGCATCTGAGGGGCAGCTGGCCCGCAGCAGCGGAAGGAGAGCGGAGGTCAGGGCGGCACGGCGGGGGTCCGGTGCTGATGGGGGCATGAGGGGTCCTGGGGCTGGTGTCAGGCGGGCAGGGGGGACAGGGGTGTGGTCGGGTCGGCGCGTCGCACGGCGATGATGTCGGCCAGGGCCATACCCGCCTGCAAGACCTCGTCGGCTGCCACGCGCAGCCATGGTTCGTCCTTCGGGCCGGCCGAGTGCTCCTCAATGCCGGTCACGTCGACGCAGTACCACTGCGCTTCTTCGTGACGGCCGTCGGGACCGGCCCAGCAGACTCCCAGCCGCATGCGACGTCCCGGGGCCGTGACACCGGGAAGAATCCGGTGCAGCTGTTCAAGTGCCACCGGGGGACGGTCGCTCAGGACGAGGCAGCCCGTCGTCTTGAACGGCTCGTCGGTGTCCAGGAGCTGGGCGTGCCCGCTCTTCTTGTGCAGGAGGCGGCCCAGTTCGACGAGGACGCGCTGGCGCATCGCCGCGATGAAGGGGGTGCGGGCGCGGACGTCACCGAGGGCGCGCTGCTCGTACGCGGAAGCGCTGCCAAGGCCGTGCCACGGGCCGGGCCCAGGACAGCAGGATGAGCCGCATCCGCAGTCACGGGCGGGGCGGTCGAGGTCATCGGGCTGCGGTCCGGGATCCTGACGGCGGGCGTCGCTGATCTCCTGCTGCAGAGCCTGGAGCTGTAGGGCGTCGCGGGCGGCAGCAGGCAGCCGGTCCCAGACCCTTTCGGGGTATCCGCGGCCGGCAGGGCGGGGGTGGACGTTGGCGAAGGTGTCGAACCACTTCTCCGGGCGCAGATCCTCCCCACTCATCTTCTGGTTCACCTCGTGAGCGGGGTGTTCATAACCCGTCTCGTCCCCCCACAGCAGATAGGCCTCCGCGGCTGCGGTGAGAGTTTCGTCCATGATCGAGTAGTCGAACTCGGACGGGGCGAGACGGGCGAAGGCGGACAGCGGGATGCCGTACCAGTCCTCCTCGCTCTCCTCGGCATCGAAGGGATCCTCGGCCATGCACTGGGCGGATTCGGCCCGCTCGGCGGCGCGATTGCAGGTGATGGTTATCGCCAGGTCCTCACCGTGCGTACGGGGGACCGGCAGCGCACCTGCACGGACGTCGGCGGCCAAGTCCGCGAACGCCCGGGCCACTTGGAGCCGGAATGCCTGGTCCTGCCGGTCGGCGCAGCGGGGCAGACGCATGAAGAGGATGTCCTCGGGGTCCTCGTCGTCCGGGATCAGCGGCACGTAGGGCTCGTCCGTCCACTCCAGGGCCTCGTGGTAGCCGATGTCAGCGAGCTCTTCGGCGACGCCCGCCCACAGCAAGGCACCTGCCGGCGAGAGCATGTCGGCCCGCGGTCCGCGTGGGCGATCGCCCGCCCTCTCATTCAGTGCCGCCCAGGCGTCGCCCTCCACCAGGCTCAGAAGGACCGGCGTACCAGCGCAGCGCTCCTGCGGAGAGGACCCGCTGCTGTCCCGGAAGGGAAGAACGCCGTAGTGGTAGGCCCATGCGTCCGCTGTGGTGATCAGCGAGGGCGCCGGCCCGCTCGCACGGTTCAGAGCGATGCCGCCGTAGATACTCAGAAGATCGTCTTCCATGAACAGCAGCTCGCGCAGTGCAGACCAGTCGAACTGGCCAGAGTCATCGAGGTCATCGTCAGTGAGCCCCGACTGAGCCCGGAAGACGGTGTCGGTGACCGCGCGGAGGTGGATCGCGCGGGCTTCCTCGATCATCAGGTGCATCAGCAGGCCTTCGGCCGGATTGCGCCCCAGCGGAACCCTGCCGCCGAGCACATCGTCCAGCAGTCCCTCGGCGACCGGGGAGAACTGGCTGCGAAAGGCGCTGCCCAGGCCGTCGGTACAGCGGGGCAACCGCACCAGGAATCCCGCACCACGACCGGCCGCAGTGGTGTCGAACGGCTGGTCGCCGAACAGTGCCGCGTCGCGAGAGGCTGCGGCGCTCAGCGCGCCCAGCGCCAGCGCCAGGACACGGCGCGTCGCCGGGGAACACAGCCGCTCCCATTCCTCCGCGATCTCAAGGTCGTCCCAGTCTCCGAGCTCAGCCTCCGCCGGCGGATCGGAAGGCTCGTCGGGGGTGGATCCAAGAGGTGCGTCAGTGCTCACCCGGCAAGCGTAGTGGTGCGTCGGTGCCGGACATGCGGTGCCTGCCGAAACCCGCGAAAGGGGTGCGGTGCTGCGCCCGCACCGCGCGATCAGCGACCGGACCAGGAGTGGTGGCGGCGAGGAGCGTCCGCTCTCGGTTGGACGGCCGGGTATACAGCGGTCGCCCGCCTCCCAATGCCGGGCGAGCTCGGTGGAGATCGGCTCCAGTTCGGGGCGGGAGACCGGTTCACTGCACGCCGATGACGGGCGTGACGCATCGCCTTCCGACCCGGCCCAGCGTTCAGTACTGTTCGGTCTCGACGAAGCTCGCATCCGCGTCGCCGAAGGCGGCGGCGATCGGGTCGAATCCGGGCGGACTGTCCTTGAGGCCCATGCCCATGCCGGCCAGCTTCGCCTTGACCTCGTCGATCGACTTCGCACCGAAGTTGCGGACGTCGAGAAGGTCGGCCTCGGAGCGGGCCACGAGCTCACCGACCGTGTGGATGCCCTCGCGCTTGAGGCAGTTGTACGAGCGGACGCTGAGATCGAGCTCCTCGATCGGCAGCGCCATGTCGGCGGCCAGGGCGGAATCGATCGGGGAGGGGCCCATGTCGATGCCCTCGGCGTCGATGTTGAGCTCGCGGGCCAGACCGAACAGCTCGACCAGGGTCTTGCCGGCAGACGCCATGGCGTCACGCGGGCGCATGGCCTGCTTGGTCTCGACGTCGACGATGAGCTTGTCGAAGTCGGTGCGCTGCTCGACTCGGGTCGCCTCGACCTTGTAGGTGACCTTGAGAACGGGCGAGTAGATCGAGTCGACCGGGATGCGCCCGATCTCCTGACCGACCTGCTTGTTCTGGACGGCGGAGACATAGCCGCGACCGCGCTCGACGGTCAGCTCCATCTCGAGCTTGCCCTTGCCGTTCAGCGTTGCGAGGACCAGGTGCGGGTTGTGCACCTCGACACCGGCCGGCGGCGCGATGTCAGCAGCGGTGACCAGGCCGGGACCCTGCTTTCGCAGGTACATCACGACCGGCTCGTCGTGCGCCGAAGAAAGGTCCAGCTGTTTGATGTTGAGGATGAGGTCGGTGACGTCCTCCTTGACGCCCGGCACGGTGGTGAACTCGTGCAGGACACCGTCGATACGGATGGACGTGACGGCCGCACCCGGGATCGAGGAGAGGAGCGTACGGCGCAGGGAGTTGCCGAGCGTGTAGCCGAAGCCCGGTTCCAGTGGCTCAAGGGCGAACCGGGAGCGGAACTCGTCCACGACCTCTTCGGTCAGCGAGGGGCGCTGAGCAATCAGCATGCGGTGGTGCCTCCAGATTTCGGCGCCCACTATGTGACGCCATAGACACCGCACGGTATCGGCAATGGCGACCGTGCCCGGGCATCCGCCGTCACCGATCGGGCCTGGGCGGCGTTTACCCCGGGAAGCTGCCGGACCGGATGGTCAAGGGTGGGGCCCCGCCAGTCCCGCAGCACCTCGCCGCCGGCCGCCGCTCTGCCTGCCGTGGGGTGGGCCCGACGCCTTCGATGACGAGCGGCACCGGCTGCGCTCGGCCCCGGCTCTGATCGGACACCTCTTGTCGCCAGAGGGCCGACTCTCCCGGGTCGGAGTTCTACGGCCCAGTAGTGCGTCATCCCCAAGCGAAGGCCCACGCATCGTAGAGCCCATGTGCGGCCATGGCCGGGAAGAGCGACCGCTGCCACAGAGTGACAGCCGTGGTGATCACCGCGTTGGCCACCGCGTGCGCGACGTTGACGCTCCCCCCGATGGTGTGCCCGGCCGCGAACACAACCGCCGAAGCCGCGATGGCGGTGCCCATCAATGACCACCGCACCCACCGGCGCCCCGTCCAACTGCCGCGATGCTGCGCCGCGAGGAGGGCCAGCAACAGCGCCAACAAAGGTCCCCGAAAAGCAAGTTCCTCCAGCGGAGCGGGGGCGATGAGCCCGTACATGAACCGGATCGGCGTCGAGGTCTGCGCAACGGCGATGAGTCGCGGATCCTCGCCGGCGGGAACTGACGTCAGGCCCGGAAAGAGAGCCAGGAGCTTCGCCATCGCCCACAAGGCCACCGCGGCGGCGGCCCCTACAGCCGCCCACCGCAGCGTCTGCCGCATCGACACCGGCGCCCGTAGTCCCATGCCGTCGACGAGCCGGCCACCGGCGACCCGCACCGATATCGTCCCCGCGCCGAACGACGCGAAGACCGCCGTAGCCACAAGCCCTGCCGCCGCACCGATCGACGTAAGGAAACTCCGCGGGCTTTCACCGCCCCACGGCACGAACCCCGGTAGGAAGGTGAACACCTCCTGCACCGCCGCCGCAGCCATCAGCGCGGCGCCCCACACGACGACACACGCCACCAGGTCACCAGCCCGTTCGCCGATCGAGCTCGACCGGTCCGCTCGGTCGTCGACCACGGATTCCGTGCCGTTGGCGTCCACCTGACCCCCAAATACTTGTGACCACACAGCTTGCCGCAGAGATCGCGGTCCCTGCTCGCCGCGCGCTTTCCGGGTGGTCACCAGCCGATGGTCAGGCGGCGCTCGGGCCGAGTGACACGGTGGCCGGGTGCGAGACGGGCGTCAGGTGTGGCAGCGGGACAACTGACAGCTACTGAGCGTTGCCGCTGCTCATGATCGTCCGGATTTGCTCGGACGGTGCTCACGCGGAATTGCTCACGAAACCGCGGATCCTGGACCGGTTCTCACGCACTCGCCGCCGCCAGCAGCGAATTGAGAAGTGCCACCGTCTCGGGGGAGTTGTCGAGCCCGGTCTCGGTCGCGATCCTGTTGAGCTGATGGGCGGTGCGCTCGATGCCGGCCCGGTCGCCGGTCTCGCTGTAGATCTGGAACAGGTCGCGGTACAGCAGTTCGGCCTGGATGTCGCAGGTCAGTCCGACGGATGCGGCGTTCGCCGCGGCCCGGAAGTCGCGGGCGGCAGTACGGCGCACGGCGAGCTCGTGGGCGACGTCCACGGTGGCGGAGATCATCTCCTGGATGTCGTGCTCGGCCCACACGTAGCGGCTCTGGTCGATGCCGGAGAACGGCCTGCCACGGACGAGGGCCAGGGCGTGGGCGAGCGCGGTGTCGGCGCCCTCACCCTGGCGGTGCATGCCCTGGCGGTAGAGGTCCTTGAACTGGTGCCAGTCGGCGGTGACGTCCTCGCTGAACGTGTAGACGCCGTTGTTGATGGGCGGCAGGTAGAAGCTGTCGGGAGCGTCGGCGGGGAGGCGGGGATCGCGTCCGAACCAGGCCCGCAGCTTGCTGATGAGGGCGTTCCGGGTGCCCGCGAGCATCCGCTGGCCTGGCCAGATTGCTTCGTCGAGTTCGCGCCGGCCGTGGCCGGGGTGCAGGACGAGCCATGTTGCGATCTCGGTGAGTGTGTTGCGCCGGTAGGACTCGACGCGGCCGAGGGCTCCGGCCACGTCGACCGAGCCCAGGACGCGGATCTGCGGGGCGGCGGGTGGGTCGGGCGGCGTGTTCAGCGCGGCGAGCACGCTGGAGGTGACGGCGGTGACCCGGGCCAGGGGCGGTTCCGGAGCCTGCACGGTGGCCGGCACGGGTGCGAAGGCGTCGTCTTCTTCCCCATCGCCGACGGCGGCGTCGGCAAGGGCGCGGGCGGGGTCAGCGGAGTCGGGTTCTTCGGTGTCGGAATCGGTGACGTCCTGCGGTACGTCGAAGGGGGAGTGGCCGTGCCGCTCGTCGAGGACTTCGGCGAAGACGTCGTCGAAGTCCACCGGGGCCTCGCCGTCAGGGTCATCAGGAAGCGTCGGCTTGTTCATGACTACCGGGGCGGGCGCGTCCGGGTCGCTGACGGCGGCGCTCAGGGCGCTGTTCTCTTCCGCAGCCCACGGGTCCTCGGACGGGTACGAAGCCGCTTCGGCCGGGAAGTCGTCGTCCGTCGGCGGGCTCTGCAGAATCGCGGGCCCGTTCTGCGGGTCGATCCCGATGCCGGCGGCCTCCGGTGACAGGCCGTCGTCGGGGTCCGGTTCCGGCCCGTAGTCCGCGAATCCGTCGGCAGCGTCGCCGGCCGCCTGCGGGGCCAGTGCGCTGAGGTCGGGCAGAGCTGCGGCGGAGTTGCCCGCGGAAGTGGTGGTGACGTGGACTTGGACGGGTGGCACCGGCGGGCTGCCGGCGGTGGCCTGCGGAGTGAGACCCGAGTCGTCGGGCCCATCCGGTTCGTTGGGGAGCGGCCCGTTCGGTTCTGCGGTCCATGCGGGGGCGGGGGCGTCGGCGGTGCTGTTGGCTGTGGCCAGCAGTTCCAGCAGCGGGGCGTACGCCTCGGCTTCCAGGCGCTGCAGGGTGACGGTCAGGTCCAGGCCCGGCAGTTCGACTTCGGCGCCGGGGGTGGCCGGCACCAGCCAGGTGCCGGGTAGCTCCAGGGCGCTCTCGGTGGCGGTGATCACGGCGAGTGCGGTGCGTGGGCGGGAGGAGAGCAGGTCGGCCAGGTCCTCGGCGTGCTGTCCGGTGGGGGCCGTCGGGCACATGAGGACCTGGGGGGTCCAGGTGTCACCGCCGTCGGTGGCCAGGCGGGCGGAGAGCAGGCTGTCCGCGCCGGCCGTGTCCAGGGCGCCGCGCTGGAGGGCGTCGTGCGCGTGCAGTTCGTCGAGCGCGGTTGCGAGGGCTTCATGGTGATGGACGCGGGCGGGGAAGACGTTTTCGAGCTCGGCGCCGAGTCCGGACAGCAGCAGGGAGGTGTCGTCGGTGAGCGCGGAGGAGGCGAGCTCGACCGCCAGTCCGAGCATGATCGCGGCCACATCCTGGGTGCTGCCTTGGAGTTGGAGGAGACCGATGCTTTCCAGGTTGACCAGAACCGGGTCGCCATCGGGGGTCTCCCCGATGCTGACCAGCCCCGGGTAGGGGGCGTTGATGTCGCGGGCTTCGTCGGTGGACAGCAGTGCGGCGCCTCGGCCGGGGCACCACCACAGCGAGGGGTTGGACTCGCTTTCGGTGAAAGGGGCGATGGCCGGGGCCGGAGCTGAGAGGTGCAGTTCGAGGCCGCGGGCATCGAGCCGGGCTGCTTCGATTTCGGGCAGGGGCCGGCCGGTTCGGGCGCAGTTGGCGGCCAGCGTGCGCAGGGCCTGGTGGAGCAGGTCGAGGCCGTCGGCGGACGAGGTGTTGCGCAGTTCCTGCTCGAGGTTGGCGCTGGGCGTGTTTTTGGCGGGCATCGGGATGCGCCGCTTGTGGCGGCGGCGGCGCTGCTGGTGGGCTCGGCGCGCGCCGAGCGCGGCCAGGACGGCGGCGGCGAACAGGCTCGTGACGGCGGCCGCGGTGACGGCGATGCTCGGGCCGTCGTCCTGGGGCGCGGGCTCGGCCGCCGGCGTGGACTGCTCGGGGGCGGACTGCTCGGGGGCAGGCTCGGCGGGGGAGGAGGGCATGGGGTCCCGGTTGGTGTCGGAGCCGGCGGCATCGTGGTCGGGGGGTTCGGGTTGCCGGGACGGGTCCTTCGTGTCGGCGTCCTGGTCTGTCTGGGGGTCCTGTTCATCAGTGGGGTGTTTGTCGGCGGGCTTGTCCTGGGAGGGGGCGGAGCCGGTCTGGGGCAGGGCCAGCTTCCAGCCGGGGAAGATCGTGTCGGGGTCGGTGAACGTGCGGCCGTCGTCCTGCTTGTGGCCCTGGTTGAGGCGGGCGATGTCCATGTAATCGGCGGAGTCCCCGAGTTCGTCCTCGGCGATCTTGGAGAGGGTTTCGCCGGTGCGCACGGTGTGTTCGCTGTGCTGGGCGCCGGAGGGGTCCGCTTTCTGGTCCTGCTGCTTCCAGTCCTTGGGCATGTCCAGCTTCCAGCCTGGCTGAAGGACGCCGCGGGCGGAGAAGGTGGTGCCGTCGGCCATGGTGCGGCCGTCGTTGGCCTGGGCGATTTCCGTCCAGCGCGAGGCGTCCCCGAGTTCCTGCAGGGCGATCTTGGTGAGGCTGTCCCGGGGCTGGACGGTGTAGTTGGTGGAGGTGGGGGCCGCGGGAGCGGACTGGGGTGCGCTGGCGGGTGCGGCCTGCGGCGCCGTGGCGGCGGAGACGGCCGGCGCGTGCGCGGGTGCACTGTTGGACGGTGCGGCCATGGCGGCCTGGGCGGGCAGCAGGAGCAGGACGCCGCCGACGAGGGTGGCGGCCAGGCGTTGGACGCCCATGGAGGGCATGGTCAGGCTCGGCCGGCCGCGCAGCTGGGCGGGGACCTCCATCAACGTGCACAGCGCGAAGACGGCCCAGCCGATCCAGCCGCCCGCCATGACCACGGCGAAGAACGGTGCGCCGAGGTTGCGGGACGTCATCAGGGCGGTGATCTCGTCGAGGGAGACCCCGTGGGGCAGCAGCACGCTGGTGAGGAACCACAGGAGGGCGGGCAGCCCGACCAGCAGCGTGAGCAGGGCGAGGAGGCTGGCCAGGCCGCGCAGAAGGTTGACGGCGAGGCTGCGGGAACGGCGGGGTGTCATGACGGGTTCACTCCTCAGGTGCGCCGACGCCGTGGAGCAGCTCGGACGAGGCGTGGCCTTCGACGTCCAGCGAGGGCTGGCCGAGGATCTGCAGGAAGACGGTGGGGCGTTGGGTGGTGACGTCGACGGTGATGGTGGTGCCGTTGCCTTCGACGGTGACCGTTCCGTCCACTCCGGCGGCACTCAGGTAGCGGCGGGCTTCGGCGGAGGCCCTGCCCGGATCGAGGACGACGGCGTCGCCGGGGACCGCCTGGGCGGGGTCGATGGCCTGTGCCCCGGCGCGCGCCGCCTCGGCGGCGATCGCGTCGGCGTGCTCGATGTCGCGGAGCTTGCCGCCCAGGTCGTAGGTGATTCCGAGCATGATGAGCAGCGGGATCACCATGAGGATCCACCACAGCGACAGGGAGCCGCGATCGGTGCGCAGCGGGGCGAGGAGCGTGCGAAGACGCGGCAGGTGGTTCATCGCTGGCGGTACCTGTCGATGACGGAGGTGAAGGACGATTCGACCGTCTTGGAGCCGAAACCGGGTCCCAGGTCGGCAAGTTGCACGGTGCAGCGCACGCGTGCGGTGACCGCCCCGTACTGGCCCAGAGGGGCGCTGAACCCGGAGGTGTCGACGGTCACCGACGTGCTCGAGCAGTGCAGCTTGCTGTCGTCGAACGCCGACTGCGCTGCCGCTCTCGCCCGCGGATAGGCCTCGCCCGCGGTACGCGCGAGGGAGGCCTCGCGGGCAGCGTCGGCGGCCGCGGCGTCGACCGCGTTGCTTGAGGTGATGATGCGTCCGGCGACCATGGCCAGCGCGAAGAACAGCAGGGCGGCCGGCACCCACATGACGAACTCGACTGCGATGCGGCCCTCGTCGTCGGCCAGCTTCCGGCGCACGGGTGCGCTCACGGGTTGGACCACCTTTCCACCGGGCCGGTGGCGTGTTCTCTCACGGTGATGTTCAGGCCGAGCACGGACTGGGCCTTTCCGGTCACGGTGAACTCGATGCGCTCGGCGCCGCTGGTGACGCTGACCCGCGGGCTGAGCAGACTGTCCGGGGCCCGGGCGAACAGCGCGTCGGCGCGCGCGAGGCCCTCGTCGGTGGAGCTGCCGTAGCCGCGGGCACCGGCGATCGCCTCGCGTGCGGCGGTGGTCGCCAGGGTCTTGGCGTAGTAGATGTTGCCGGCCTCCGCGAGCAGGAGAGCGATCAGGAGTGCCGCCGGAAAGATCATCAGAGCCTCCAGTGACGCGTCACCGTCGTCCTTGCGCAGCCTTCTCGCCACGCGGCGCAGCCACGCAGATCGGGGCATCACAGCCCCGTCATTCCATCGAGCTTGGCCTGGCCCAGGACCTTGAACGCGGCAATGGCGATGGCGGCGAACGCCACGACCCCCACGATCCACATGATCATGCTGATGTTGTTGTCGCCCCGTTCGCCGTCCTCACGCAGTTCGTCCAGGTGCTGGTGGAGGGACGTGGTGAGACGGAGCACGGCGGCGTGGGCGGTGACGGCGATGCGCAGGTTCAGGTCGTTGATCACGGTGGTGCTCCCTTGCTGTTCAGACGGAGAAGATGCGCGCTACGGCCGGGAACCCGAAGAAGACGAGCAGCACCATGGACAGCAGGGTCACGGGCACTACGAGGCTTTCGGAGGCGGCGTTGGCGCGGGCCTGGTCGGCGGCGGCCTGTTCGTCGGCGAGGCTTTCGGCCCGACTGCGCAGGGTGGTGTAGATGGCGGCGCCGTCGGTGCCGGCGCTGCTGACGATGTCGGCGATGTCGGCGGCGGCCGGTACGTCGAGTTCGTCGGCGATCTGGCGCAGTGCCTCCCAGGCGGGCGCCCGGTCGAGGCGGGCGCGCAGCAGGGCGGCGCGCAGGCGCTGGAAGGGCCAGCCGCTGCCGACTTCGGCGGGCCGTTCCAGGGTGTCCTGGGCGCCGGCGCTGGATACCCGTTCCATGGCGGCGAGTTCGGCGTACGCCATGATCGCCTGGGTGGCCTCGGCGCGGGCGCGGGTGGCGCGCTTGGCGAGTTGGGCGTCGGGAACGAACCACATTGCTGCGCCGGTCAGCAGGCCGACCAGGCTCGACAGGATGATGGGGAACTGGATGCCGGCCATTGCGACGATCAGCGTGAACAGGGAGGGCAGGAGAAGCCCGACGGCGAAGTGCAGCAGCTTCGCCCCGAACAGCTCCCCGACCGATTCGCCGACGAGGTTCAGGTTCTTGACGGGGATGGTGATGCCGGGCAGGTGACGCACCCGTTCGGCGACGGCGTCACCGGCGCGGGTCAGGGCAGGGGGCTCGTCACCGGACGTGTGGGACCGGGGAGCGGCGGCGGTTCCGTGCAGGCGCTCCAGGGCGGGTCCGAGGGCGGGGCCGGACGGGAAGAGCTCGCGTACGAGCAGGAACAGGCCGGCGCCCATGCCGGCACCGATGAGTAGGGCAAGGGCGAGCGGGGTCACTTGGCCACCTCCGTCTGGTCGACCGGCTGGGCGGAGGGCGCGGCGGGGGCGCCGGTGCCCATGAAGCCCGGCAGCGTGACTGTGGTCCCCAGCCGGTTCATCCACCAGAACAGAGCGACGACCGCGGCCATCAGCACCAGCATGACGATCATTCCCAAGGGGGTTCCGTACGGTGCGACCTGCTCCTTGTTGAAGGAGGTGGCGATGACGACGACGACGGTGATGGCACAGATCCAGCGGACCGTGGTGCGGTGCTTGGCCCGTTCGGCCTCGGTGTCGCGCCGGCGGCGGACGATGTCCTTGGTGCGGCTTCCCAGGTCGGACAGGACGTCGGCCAGGCCCGGGCCGCGGTCGCGGATGCGCAGCAGCAGGGCCGCGGCGACGAGGTCGGCCCGCGGATCCCCAAGGGCCCGGGCGAACGCGGTCAGGGCCTCGCGCGGCTCCATCCGCGAGTGCAGGCGTACCGCCAGGTCGGCGATCTCCCGCTCGATCGGCTTGGGCGCGGTGCGCACCGATGTGGCGATCGCGTCCTCGACGCCGATGCCCGTCTTCACCAGGTCGGACAGCCGCTTGGTCCACTGGGCGAGCGCCTCAAGGCGCTCGATCTGCTCGGTGGCGTTCTTGTTGGGGCTGAGCAGCCAGGGCAGGAAGAACACGGCGAGGGCCATGATGAAGGCGGAGGGCAGCCAGCCGGTGACGGCCCAGATCAGCATGCCGCCCGCGGCCGCGCCTCCGATCTGAAGGCGCAGGATGCGGCGGGCCCGGGGCGGCCGGGCCTGGCGGACCTTCACCGGGCGGGCACTGGTCGGTGCGGGGGTGCCCCGCACCCCGGCGATCAGGAGGAGCAGGCCCATCACAGTGCCGGCGGTGGCGAATCCGGCGATCAGCATTCCCATGCTCAGGCCACCTTGCCGTTCGGTCGGGACGTCCAGGCCCCGATGTTCTGGTAGGTGGAGAGCCACTCCGGGTTGAATCCGGCGCGGAGCAGGTCGTCGAGGCAGGCCGGCTGGATGCCCGTGGGCACGGCCCGGCCGTCGGGACCCGGGGTGAAGATGCGGTTGAAGGCCGGGGCCCCGGTGAGTTCGCTGAACTCGCTGGTGACTTCCAGGACTTGGTTGACGAAACGTTCCTTCCGTCCGCCGTGCTCGGTCTGGTCGTCCATGTGGATGTGTACGACGAAGTCGAGCGCCATGCCGGAGGTGAGGTAGGCGAGTTCCTGGGTCATGCCGCCGCCGTGCTGGATGCACAGCTGGGCGATCCGCGCGAACACCGCGTCAGCGCGCTTGACGTGGATGGTGCACATCGAGCCGCCCTCGCCGGCGCTCATGGCCTGCAGCATCGGCACGATCTCCCGTGAGCGGACCTCGCCGACGATCATGCGGCGCAGCATCATGCGCAGCGACGGCGCGATCAGGTCGGCCAGTTCGATCTCACCGGCGTCCCGCCCGTCGACCCGCTCGCCGTTGCCCTCCCGCGCCTCCATCGGCACGACCTGCTGCAGGTGGCCGACCTCGTGGAGAAAGAGCTCGTACTCGGTCTCCAGGGTGCCGACCCGCTCCTGGGGGTCGATCTCCCGGGCGAGGGCGATGAGCATGGTTGTCTTCCCCACCCCCTGCGTTCCGCTGATCATGATGTTCTTGCGGGCGGCCATCGCGGCGCGAAGGAAGTGCATCAGGCTCGCGTCGATGGTGCCGAACTCGACGAGCTTTTCCAGGCTGGCGTCACGTACCCGCTGCTTGCGGATGACGACGTAGGGGCGCGGGGTGACTTCGGTCAGGGCCTGAAGGCGCGAGGTGTCCGACAGGCGCAGGGCCAGGGTGGGGGAGGCCTTGGACAGGCTGCGCTCACCGGCGCCGTGGCGCCGGGCGAGCATCTGCAGCAGCTCGACGAGTTCCTCGTCGGACTCGGCGATCGGCGCGACCTTGCGGTTGGGCTGGCTCGCGTAGTCCACCCATACGTCGTCGCACCCGTTGATGAGGATGTTCTCGACGCTGTCGTCGTCCAGATAGGGCTGGAGCCGGCCGTGGGCGAACTGCAGGTCGAAGAGGGCCTGGGCCAGGCCCGTTTCGTCCGCGGAGGTCGGAGAGATCTGCCGAGATGCGGAGAAATCGGCTGCCCAGCGGGCCACGAGGTCCTGGATGAGTTCCCAGCCGCGCTGCTCGGCCTCCTCGCCCGTCATCTCCTTGCCGGCCGATTCCTTGTAGGCCTGGTACTCCGGCGCCATTCGCGTGCTGAGCTCGTCGCGCAGCGCGCGCACGGTGCCCCAGTCCCACAGCGCCGCGCGCCCCGCAGCCGTGGGCGCGCCGGGGAGCACAACGGGGCCGGAGGCCGCGGGAGTGGAGTCGCCGCGGCGCGGGGCGGCGGGAGAGAACTGCCCGTGGCCGGAGGAGTCCGGCCCGGGGAAGAGCGGCCTACCTCGCTGTGTCATGAGTGGCTCCCTTCGTGGTCAGGCGGCGCAGGAGGGTGGTGGGGCGTTGTTGCTCGGCCGGGGCGTGCAGGCGCAGTTGCTCCTGTACGGCCAGGGCCTGGAGGGTGCGGGACATCTCGGCTGCTTTGCGCATCAGCGGCGTGTTCGCGAAGCCGCGCCCGCCGTCCCCGCCGTGGGTCAGCACGCGGGCGGTCTTCTCGTCGAAGGGCAGCTCTGCGAAGACCGGCAGCTGCAGCTCCTCGGCGATGTCGCGCGGCCGGAACTGTCCTTCGCCGATCACCACCAGTCCGATGCGGCTGCTGTCGCGTCCGTGCATCTGCAGCGCGGCGCGCAGGGCGTCCACCCGGGGCTTGGCCGCGTGTGCGGCGCGCAGCGTGCCGCGGACGACGACCAGCGTCAGGTCCGCGCTGCGGGCCAGGGCGCTGGCCGCGCCTGCGGCACCGGAGCGGCCCAGGTCGACCAGGAGGTCGTATCCGGGTTCGCGCTGTTCGAGGTCGCTGAACAACTGGCTGAGGCGGGGCCACGTCTGGTGCAGTCCCACGGCCTGGGCCGGGCTGATCAACCCGGGGAGCAGCAGCCGGTTGGCGTCTGCCTCCGGCTCGGACAGGTTGAGCAGTTGCTGCCAGAACACCTCCTCCAGATGGCCGCGGCGGTCGGCGATCTGCAGGTGGTGCAGGCCGCGGTCGCCGAAGACGCGCGACTCGAGGTAGCCGGCGGCCACCGACCCGCCGTCGGGGTCGCATTCGGCCAGCACCACTCGCCGCCCGTTCGGCAGAGGCCACGTGAGCAGGGCCGAGAGCGCGGTGGCGGTGACGCCGGGCCCGCCGCTGGCGCCGCAGAACGCGATGACAGTCATCTCAGCCCTCCACCGGAACGATCACCAGGGAAACCTCGCCGGAGGCGGCCCAGGTGGCCAGCCGAATCCCGTCGAGCGCGCTGACCGCGAGATCGACCACACGGTCGCCGCTGTTGTCCGCGCTTCCCACCTCGATGACGGTGGCCTGCAGAGTCTGGCCGGCCGTCTTGTCGTCGCCCGCGGCTCCCGTCGCCGACTCCTTGGGCGTGTGGATCACCTTGACCGTCTGCCCGGGAGTCAGCCGGGTCGCCGGAAGCCGTGAGGACGCCAGCGACACCCCCACGAGCTGCTCACCGGCTTTGACCAGCGGCTCGTCGGTGACCGACGAGCGGGTCATCAGGCTGCCGCGGGACAGGCCCACCGTGGTGCGCTTCCCGATCAGCTTGTTCAGGTCCGCGGCCGGCACCGGCTTGAGCGCCGGGTCGGTGGCGATCTGCGCCTCGATGAGGTCCTCGGCCTTGAGCTCCGCGCCCATCGGCACATCCCGGGCGACGGCGACGACCGGCTCACGGTGACTGGTCACCGTATACAGCCAGCCGCCGGCGCCTCCGCATACACAGATCACGGCCACACCGAGCGCGATCCAGCTGGACCTGCGGCGGCGGACGACGGGTTGGCGTACCAGCGGCTGCGGGGCGGGTGCCGGTCGTGTGGTGTCGGGGGCTGACGGGCTGGGTGCGGTGCTCATGGACGGCTTCCTTCAGGGTGCGGGAGCATCAGGGCTTGGCGACGGCCTGGGCCTCGCCGATGGTGATCTGGGCGGGCTCGGCGACCCGCGTAGTGGTGATGTCGCCCTCCTGGCCGCCGCCGGCCCAGTGGACGGTCCAGGTCGTGATGGCCGTGACGGTGAAGGCCTTGTCCGGCTGGGAACTGGACGTCTTGGTGTAGCGGTAGCCGCAGTCAGGACTGGGCTGCCCGCCGAAGCGCTTCTCGTACGGCGTTCCTGCGGTGGTGCACTCCTCGGAGCCGCCGTCGCCCATCGTGTACGCGATCTTCTTCACGTTGGCGGTAGCAGTGACCGTGATCCCTGGTGCGGAAGCGCTGGCGGTCACCGGGCCCCAGGTTCGAGGGGTCTTGTTGTTCCAGATCCACACCGGCATGCCGACCAGGCCGGTCTTTCCCGCCTTGGGGGCGCTGCCGATGTCGGCGCCCAGGAGCCGCATCTTCTTGATTGCTTCCTGGGCGAGTTCCTCGGCTGTCGGGCCGCCGCCGAAGCCCGGCGGCGGGTTCAGGCTCCAGGTGGAGCCGCCCATGAGTTCACGGCCGGCGCCGGGGCAGGTCACGTTGTAGACCTTGCCCTTGGCGCGCGCAGCATCGTCGCCGGGTGCCGCGGTGCCCCACTCCCAGTCGGCGGCATCCTTGGCCGGCTGCGGCTCCAGGATCTCCCAGTAGCACTGGCCAGCCGGGTTGAACCAGCCCATTTCGGGGTCGTGACAGGGGACTTCGCCGATGTCGTCCCACTCGATGAAGCACTTCGCGCTGCCCCCGGTGCCCCCGCCGCCCGGCTTGCCGCCAGGCTTATCCGGCTTATCAGGCTTGTCCTGGCTGCCGCCACCACCTGCGTTGAGGTCGCAGTCGGGGACCAGATCGGGGCACTCGACACCTCCGCCGGGCTTGTCGCCGTCGGCTGCGGCCACCCCGGCAGTCAGGCCCAAGTGGAACGGCACGAGAACTGCGGCGGCCGCGAGGAGAGTCCCGCGGCCGCGCAGGCTCAGCATGTCGACCCCTTGTCGATGGTGGAGTCGGTGATCATCCACTTCCCGCTGCCGTACTGAGCCTTGGAGGTCTGCACCTTGCGCCGGTTGTCGCCGGCGAGCTCGGACTTCTTGCCCGTCTTGCTGTTCTGAGGAACGAAGTGAGTGCTGTCCACGCAGTCGACGATCGTCGCGCTCTTCGAGTCGCCGCCCAGCGAGAGCGTGACCTTCGGGTCGTCCTTCAGCTTCGGCTCGCCCTTCACCACCAGGTCGTTGTTCTGGTAGTAGAAGGCCGCTGCCCGCACCTTCGCCAAGGCCTTGTCGGCGGCGTACTTCTCCAACTGAGCGCCCTTGAACGAGCCGCTGCCGTAGATCTTGACCTGCTCCGTCCACATGCCGCGGTAGGCGGCCAGCACCTGCTTCCGGGCCTCCTCCTCCGGGCCGGCCGAGGGCGATGTGCTGGTGGCAGCCGGGGCGGACGGCGTCTTCCGTGCCGGGGCGTCCGAACCGCCGCCGCAGCCCGCCAGGAGCATCACGGCGCACAACCCTGCCGCCGTGGCGCCCGCGCGCGTCGTGACGGTCTTCGGAACGTTTACCTCGAAAGACGGTGCCATGGGCATATTCCCCTCAATTGTGGTCGTGGAAGTGCGCCGTGCGGCACACCCGGCACTGACCGGATCTACGCGATGGGGCGCGTGCGAGCTAAGGAGCGTACGTGGTCAACAGGGGCCTCGGCATGGTCATTTCGCGCTGGCGCATCCTGGGAGCAGGAGCCGAGAGAGCCGTACGGCGTGTGTGGACGGCCGAGCGGGCCACCACCTCGTACGGTCTGTGGAGCGCGTCGGCCGCCCGTGCCAGGACCGGAGCCTCCGCTGCCGCGAGACCCCGCTCGGTCCGGGACCAACGGGCCTGCGGCAGCCCCAGCATCCGTGCCAGATCCCGCTGCCGGATCCCGGCCTCGACCCGCAGACGGGCCAGATCCGCAGCGTCGACTGGCACGAGCAGCGCGCGGACCTCGACGCGCAGCGCCTTCGCCAGTGCCGTCAGTGTGCTCAGCTGGGGGGTACGGCGCCCGAGTTCGTACAGGCTGATGTGTGCCGCGCTCAGGCTGGGCTCGTCCCGGGAAGCCGCCTGCGCCAGGCCCTCCCGGGACAGCTGCGCAGCCGTGCGTTCGCTCAGCAGTGAGACCGGAGCGAAGTCGGTCACCCCGCGACCGGCCACCGGCACGTCCTTCCTGGGCGCGCCCGGCCCCCTGCAGCGCGCTCCTGATCGCTGCGGCCAGTACGGACGCATGTGAACGCATATGACACCCCCTCGGCACGTAACAGACCAGCTCTCAACCACCGCCGTCTGTCGTGAATCTGAGCGGTGATCACCCCGAATCTGACACCGGACTCCATACCCGTCAAGATGCTTTTGTGATGGTTCTTCCGTTTTGACTCTTCGGGTCTGTGCACGGCACCGACGTCCGCTGAGCAGCACGGATGTCACTCCGGCGCCGCGGCCGTCCGGGCCTGCTTACGGCGCGCCACGTTCTGCTTCACCGCGGCACTCGTCGCGGCCGCCCGCCGGTGCGCCGCCTCGATGACGGAGAACGAGGCAAGGGCCGCATACAGGCATGCGGCAATGCCCGTGCAAAACGCTCCGACGGCGGCGGGCAGCACCAGGAGGCGCCCCCACGGGGCAGGCAGGTAGATCGTCGTCAGCAGCGTGCCGACGAGACTGACGGCCAGCAGCGTGAAGAGCATGGCCCGGCACACGGCGCGCGCCGTGCTCAGCTCGGCGAGCGGCTTTCCCCCGCCGGCTCCGCGCCACAGCAGCCGGCGCAGGCGAGCGAATCGGAGTCGCCGGACGGGAGCCGGTCCGGCGTGTTCTGACTTGTCCATACGAGACTCCTTGGCATTGGCGGGAACGTGCCGACCGCATAGAGGTGTGCGCGGCGGCCTCCGTGTGACATCCGGGAGGGGGAAATCTGCATGCCCCGGACGAGGACCTGCTCCCGAGAGCAGGCGCTTGCGCCGGCGGCGCGCACCGGGCCACCGGTGGCCCTGGCCTGAATCACGCCGCCAGCACCGCACCGGCGCCTTCGACCGCGGGTGCTCCGCCCGTGATGGGCACGGGCGGAGCACCTGATCGGCGGTGCCGTCAGAGGGGCCCGGGCTGTACCTACACCGGCACGGTCCCGGCGCGCGCTCCAGCCGGTGCGCGGTGACGGGACTGGACCAGCGCGAGCGCCGCCAGGGTCACGCCGCAGGTGATCCGGCCCTCGGACAGCCACCGGGGCAGTTCCTCGGGCGTGACCCAGACGGGTTCGGTGAGGGACTCCATGGCTTCGGGCTGGGCGGGCTGCGCCGTCGCGGCGTCCACCTGCGCGACGAAGACGTGGATCGGGGAGGCGAGGATGCCGGTGTCCGCATGGATGACACCCAGCGGGCGGACGGTCTGGCTGACCAGCCCTGTTTCCTCGCGTAGTTCGCGGGCGGCGGCCGCTGCGAGTCCCTCGTCGCCCTCGGCGCCGCCCCGCGGGAACTCCAGGGACGCGGCGTGGACGGGGTACCGGTAGGAGGTCACGAGGGCGTATCCGCCAGGGCCGACGGGCACGACTACGACACCCTCCTGGTTCCACTGCCATCGCAGGTACTGGCCGGTAGCACCGGAGGGGGCGATCACGTCGTCGTTGAACAGGGTGCCGAAGCGGTTACGGAAAACGGCCACTTCCCGGACACGCCGGATGGGTGGCGGAGCGATGAGGGACTGCACGGACCTCGGTCCGGTCATGGTGGTCACTGGGCCTCCTTCGGGGATCTCCAACGCCCATAGAGGTGTGGAAATCAGGCGGCGTGTGACATCGATGGAGCATGTTTCTCTCACGAGGTGGTGGGGCCGGCGTAACGCGTCGCAGTGAAGGTGGGGCGAATTCCGCCGGTGGCTGACGGCTGCCCTGCGATGCATGGCCCTCCCATGTCCCAGAGATGAGCGGTCTGGCTCCCAACGTCCGGAGCCCTGACTGCGGCACCGCGTCGGTTCGAGGCAGCACCTAACCGCCCGGCACGCTCGCATTCTCTGAACAGCAGCAGGCCAACCTACTTAATGTGACTACCACTTGTCCCAATCGCCGATCCGACCTGACGGAGCTTGTGGTGCCTACCGACCCTGAGCGCGAGCGCGCCGAAATCCTGCTGCCGGCCATGGCCCGCGCCCTGGGGCGCATTCGGTACCTCGCCCACGACGTGCCCGACATCGCCGACGTGCTCGACACCATGGACCGGTCCATAGCTGACGGCACCGCCATCCCGGTAGACCAGGTTCCGGAGGCGACCGGAACGGCCAAGTCCCTGAGCGAGAGCGAGCGCGCCCTGGACGCGCTCCTGTCCCGGGCGCTGCTGAACATGCCGGACGGCCTGACGGCAGGCCTGCCCGGCAGCGATGTCGACGCAGCAGTGGAGCAGGAGTTCCAGACCGCCTGGCAGAAGGCCGCCGAGGCCGTCGCCACCGGTGAGCTGAGCCAAGCCACCTCGATACTCCAGCACACCTCGTACCTCTCACTCGCGCGCATCGAGAACGGGCTGGCGAACTGGGCCCACTGCTTGGAGGCGGCCACGTTCCGACGGAACCCACCCGAGCGCACGTGACCCCTCTGGGGTCGCGACCACCGCCTGGTCGGACCGGTCCCCGGTGAGTACGCGACTGGGAGATCGCCAGTCCCGGAACCCGTCTAGGGTGCGGGCCGGGCCATCGGCGCGAGCGTTCGATAACCGTGGGCGTGGCTGAGCAGGTAAATCGCTGCCTGGAGGATGAGCGCGACGCGGTGCTTGGGTGGGGTGTCGATCAAGCCGTGGCAGACATTGTTGCGCAGGTTCATACCGCGGTCGGGGTCGATGAGGAGAAGCTCCAGGGCTCGGCTCCAATCCGCGGGATACCCGGCGGCCGGCATGCTGCGAATGAGCCCGCCCAGCTGGTCGACGGTACCGGGTGTCTGGCCCTTGGCCACAGACACGATCGGAACTCGGGGGCGCAGGAGCTGCCTGAGGATCTGCTCGACCTGGGGCAGGGCGATGCACGCGGAAGCGTCGAACTCCCCCAGCCAGAAGTACCGGAAAGCGTGGGCGAGGGTTCGGGCGCGCGGCTCGGGCAGCACAGTGCCGTGGGCCAGGGCGGCGATCAGCTCGGCCTCGGCGGGTACGAAACGCTCCTGGATGTGGTCGAGCTGATCGGCGGTAAGGATTCCGAGGGCGTCCAACACGCGGACCTGCAGTTCGACGGTGTGGTCGTCGTCGGCGTCGGCGGGCGGGGTGACCTGGACAGGCCCCACGGTGTTGATGCGCGTGCGCGGGATCCGCAGCAGTCCCTCCAGCTCGCGGGCGTCGTCGGCGCGCTCGCGCATCGCCGGATGGACGTCTTCCGTGGTTCGCCACAGGGCATCTCGCAAGTCTGCGGCGGCGTCGATGTGCGCGCGCGTCATCTCGAACAGGGCACGCGGGATCTTGAGTTCGCGACCAATGCGAGTCCATCCCAGAGAGTTTGGGTCAGTGTGCTGCAGGGCCATCTCAGCACGCACCCGCAGCTCCGGCAGGCCCAGATCGCGTGCTTCGGTCGCGGCCCGGGTCAGCAGATGCAGGCGGCGGAACCCGGTGTTGACGTCGGCGTCGGCGGCGTCGAGGAACGCGTTGACGATCGCGATGTCGATGTCAGTTCGGCGGGGCCCGGATGCCACTTCTCCCCGCAGCAGCTTGAGGAAGTCGACCTGTGCGTACACATCGCTGGCGTAACGATGCGCGGCGCGTTCCGCGAGGCCCGTGATGTCGTAATCCTGGGTGCGCAGCCCTTGCAGAAGACTGTCCACCACCCTCGGTTCGTCCTCGGGGTCGCCCAGGACACGTTCCGCCAGAGCGACCATGCCGTCGGTGGCGTGCTTCCGCAGGTCGGACTGGTTGAAGGTTCGGGCGAGCTCTCCGGCCCAGCGCAGGCACTCGGTCGCGAGTGCCAGCCCGGGGACACGTTCGGGGGCGGCGAGCAGAAGCGGCGCCGCGCCCAGATACCCGGAGGCGGCGCCCCGGACGCGATCGGGCTTGTGGCCGTGTCCTGCGACCAACAGCAGATGATGAAGCCGGCCCCGGACAAACGGGTCGCTCACGGCATCGGCGTACATGCTCCAGATCTTGAGCTGGTCGGCTGTGACCTCGGGCAGACTCACAGACCAAGGCCTGCGCGGGCCGCCGAAGAACGTCCCGGTGAAGCCCTGTGCCTTCCCGGTCCCAGGAAGGCGGAGGCGCAGCGCAGCGAGCAGGGCGGCGCGCTGCTCGACGGCCGTGTTCGTGTCGATGTCCGCGGCCGCCAGCACGAGGGCCATGGCCTCATAGGAGACGGCATCCTTCGCCGCTTCCATGAGCGCGCCGAGAACGTCCGGGTCAACCTGCGGCATAGGAGTCTCGCTTCCGTCGTCGCCAGTATGGGCACGACTCCAGACCGGGCCCCACCGTTTTTCTCAGGCCGGTTCTGCAGCGGCCATGCGGAGCACTCGAACTTCCCGTTCACGCCCACCACCCGCGGGGCACCGAACTCGTCGGCTTCGGGCCCGGCAGGAGCTTGGTCCAGCCGCATGGGTGGCGGCGCCGACCGACGTGCTGCGCCGGTCGGTCGTCTGCCGGGGCGGGAGCGCGCTGCCGGCATCGTCCTGTGAATGTAGCCCCGGTCCGCGGCCGTCGCTTAGCCTGCCCCGATGCGTACACCGGGGGGACAGCAGGAAATCGGCCGCCGCCAGGCCCTGAAGTTGGCGACCGGTGCGGTGGGTGGGCTCGCCATCACCACCTCCGCGTGCACCGTCCTCGGCGGTGCTCCGGAGGAGGCCAAACCGCCGATCCGCAAGCCGCTGTGGACCTTCGTCCTGCCGGACAAGGACGGCATTGGCCAGGTCCTGGACGGCCCGCCGGTGCATCACGACGGCGTGCTCTACGTCAGGTCGAAGGAGGACGGGCTGTACGCGATCGACGCGGTCACCGGCCGCCGGCGCTGGCACGCGCCGTTGGCCGGCGCCCTCCCCGGCGCACCGGCCGTGACGTCGCAGGCCGTGTTCGTCGCTACGGACGGCGGCGCCGTGCAGGCGCTGCGCACCGCGGACGGCGAGCAGATGTGGCACCAGGCCCCAGGACGCCGCCTGAGCAAGCCCGGTGCGGGGGCTGTGTGGGTCAGCGGCTCCGTCGCCATGGTCAGCTTTCTGCCGTTCACCTATGACGATGATCCTGACCCGCCGTCCAGTGTCCTGTACGCACTCGACACGAGGAACGGGGACCTGCTGTGGCGCGCCTACGCCTCGCTCCTTGAAGTGCGTGACGGCCTTGCGTACGTCACCCCGCCGGATGAGAGCCTGACGGCGCTCGACCCACGTACCGGCGTGGTCCGCTGGTCGGCGCCCCTGGAGAAGCCGGGGGGCCGGTGCACTCTGGACGCCTTCGCCGAGGGGTTGCTCTTCGGGCGTAACGGCAACGTCGGCATCGGCTCGAAGCTGGTGGCGTACGACCCGCGCACCGGTGCCGTCCGCTGGACGGCACCGGCGGCGCACGCCTCGGTGCCAGTGGCGTCGGGCGACACCGTCTATATCAGCGCGCCGGGCCGCGGCAGCGGCGACGAGCAGCGGCTGCAGGCCTTCGACGCCACGTCGGGCAAGCGCCGCTGGACCGCGCCGGCCTTCTCGACCACGCTCAACGAAAGCCCAACCATCGCCGCTGACAGGGACGGTGCGTATCTGAGCTGGAGCGAGGACAGCAGCTTCGACGAGGACCGCACGACGCTGCGAGCGTATGCCGCGCGCACCGGGCATGAGCGTTGGCGAAGTGAGCGCCCCGACTCCTCCTACGCGGCGGACGCAGCCCCCGGGAATCGCCTGTTCATCAGCTACCTGGAGGACTGGTACTGCCACGACACCCGCACCGGCAAGGCCCGCTGGCGCGTGAGTGCGGGAGAGAGCACCTCGGGGCCTCCGCCGCTCGCCGCCGATGGGCTGCTGTACTTCGCGAGCGACAGAGGCATACACGCCCTCCGTCTCTGAACCCGCCACTGCCCGCGCTACGCACCTTCAGCAGATGGTGAAAACGCTCAACCGCCGACGAGGAACGGGACAACCGACCTGCGACCTCGCCGTGAACTCAAGAACAGCCCTGCCAAACTGCGCCCCCCGCCGACCACGCCGTCCGGGCATGAACGGCGGAGCTCAGGAGAGGAGCTGGCGCAGCCCGCTCATGACGCCGGCGTCGGCGCCTTCGAGGATGAGCGCCAGTTGCGGGAACAGAAGCAGGGCTGCCACCTCGGCGGGTGCGTAGAACCAGGCATCGTCCGCAGGGAGCCCGGCGAGCGGGGGCGCCTGCAGGGTCAGCCGGCCGTGCCGGTCGGTGTAGATCGCTGGGGCAGTCGGGAAGTCGACGGTGCCCGCCCGGCTGATGGCCCGGACGAGCCGCCCTCCGCGTCCGCAGCTCAACGCAGTTGTCTTTCCCGCGGAGATCTGCCGTTGGAGGGTGTCGTGAGCGAACCCGTGGGCGGGAAACGGGTACACCCGTATCCGCTGGAACAGATCGGCGTTCACCGACTTGATGACGTCCGGGGCACTGTCGAGGAGCGCGACCGGCTTCACCGCGATGCTTGCGCCCGACTTCGTAAGGACGACATCGCTCTCCAGGGCCCGCCGCACCACACCGACCAGGTCCGCGCGCACCGCGGACTCGGAGGCTTTCGTGCCCGACGCCTGCGTCCACTTCACCGGGTCGACATTGACGGTGATCTGAGCGGAGGCCTGGACGCCGAACAGAACGGAGTTCACTCTCCCGAGATCGCTGACGGCCTGGTCATCACCGCACGCTCTCGGGCGGGGCCCCTCGTCGTGCCGCTGCTCGGCCCGGTGAGGGGCCGCGGCCGCGTACTGCGGTGTGGTGATCACTTAAGGGTCCCCTCGAAGATGAGGCGGGCGCCGCGCTGCTCCGCCTCGACGGTCACGGCGCCTGGAACGGTACGCGAGGGCACCGAGACGCGGACGGTCTCCGTGGCAGTGCGGCGCGGTGCGATGGGCGCGTCCCCGTAGCCGAGTCCGGCGGACGCGGTGTCCGCAGTGGCGAGGTCGGCGCCGACCAGGACCCGCAGCGTCACCCCCATGCCTGAACGGGGCTCGTCGTCAGCGTTGCGCACCGACAGCTCGAGAGTCGCCTCACGTCGGCCGCCCTTGTCCGCGGCCAGCTGCAGCGGGGAGACCCTCACGCCGTCCGGCGACCACTGGCCGAGCTCGATGGCTGAGTCGGCGGCCGCGGTGGCCGCGGGTGTGGGCGCGGTGCCGGCCCGGGAGCCAGGCAGGAGCCCCTCGAAGAACACGGCGTCGGCCTCGGCCAGGCCAGCCTGAGTGGCCTCGAGCGTGACGGTGGCCCGCTGGCCTGCACTCTGCGGTGGAACGGCCACCCCCAGGTCGGCGGTGAACGTCGCTCCCGGCTTGACCTTGGTGCCGGCGTCCGGCTCGGGGAAGCCGGCCAGGGACTCGTCGGTGAACGGCACTGTTGCGAGCCCGAGCTCGCCCACGCGGACGGTCGCCGCGGTCTCGGGCAGCAGAGCGATGTCGGTGCCGGTGTTGGTGAGGTCCACCTGCATACGAGCGGCGGACCAGCCGGCGGGCACGGAGTCGCCGGCCGGCGGGGTTGCCGCCTGCAGCGGACGTACGGTCGCCTTCCACGCGCCGTCGGCGAGCTGCTGCTCCGTACCGAGGGGCGCGATCCCGTCGGGGAGGCCCGCCGGGCTGGACGCGGCCTGCCGCGGGGCCCCGGCGGGGCCTGCGGACCCCGGCGCATCGTCCTGGCTGCATCCGGTGAGGACGAAGGCCAGGAGCGCCGCGGCGCACGTGCCGACCAGAGGGGCGGTCTTCATTACAAACTCCGTTGATGAGGGCTGAATTGTGGCTGCAGTAGGGATCATGCCAAAGCATGGGATCCGCTCGACAGGCCCACTCGCCCTGCATCAGTCCGCGCCCGGAGATGTGGCCGGATTTGGCCTAGGGGACGCGGGCAGGGAGGGGGAGCCCGTCGGACGGGGTGCCGGAGGACTGACTGGAGATGGTGACTCCTGCGGTGCGAGTGATCCGGTTCCGTGAACGGCTGCGGGGGGAGGCTGCGCAGCTGCGCAGCCTCCCCCCGCACCATTCCGGGTGTTGGCGTGGGTCAGGGGGTGGCGGGGATGGCAACGAGGTAGAACTCGTTGCCGTCGTCATCCGACACGAGAACCGGGTGGCCCTGGTCGACCGAGGCGAACACGCGATCCTTGAGGTCATCTGCACGGTCGGCAGTGGTGAGAGGGGCCTTGAGCCCGGAGCGGACCGCCTCGTAGGTCGCGGGCTGGGGCCGGTATCGGTATCGCCCGCCCTTCACCTCGGTGATGGTCGCGATGATCTCCTCGTCGCTGATCGTGTCGTCGTAGCCGCGGAACCGGGCGAGCTGGCACGTGTTGACGGCGAGGAGCTGGCGGTTGTGGTTGTTACACAGCCGCCCGGGAGTCCCCGGGGGGTGGAAGTGAACAGCGGTGTCAATCGACGTGGGCAACGCAATCCTCCGTTGTCGGCGGCCAGTTGGTGCGCAGCGGGCGATGGTTGCGCTCTGGCTCGGGCCGGCTGATGAGTACAGCATACATCAGTAATTCCAATTATGCAATATAAGAATGTCGGGCCCTGCCCTGTCACCCGCGGGACTCGACCATCTGCGCCCTTCAGGGCGAAACCCCGCAAGCGGGACGGTGAACCCTAGCTTGGGGCCCGACCGCTTACTGTCGCGCGTGCGTCCTCGGCGGCTTCCCACCGCGGGGTGAGTCCGACGACTTTCGCCCATCGGGTGACCTGCTCGTTGGTTACGAGACAGGTGTTGAGCTCCCAGCTTCGGTGCCCCTGCGCCCGGATGTGGGTCAGGACTTCCGCCAGAGTCTCTTCGAGCTCCTTGATGCGGAGTTCGCCGGGCTCACTGGTCGTCATGGTGTGTACCTCCCAGAACAGGTAGGCCGACCGCATCGAGCGCAGTCGGCGTAGTCATTGGGCCTTGTCGGTGCCCGCCTCGCAGGCCGGCGGACCGAGTTGTTCGGCCCGGGCCGCAATGAGCGCGTCGAGGTCCCGATACAGCTGCGGCCAGCTGGCGGGCGGGCGCACTGCCTGCGGGGGCAGCGCCCCGAAGGCGAGTGCGAGACGGACGCCAAGGTGCTGTTCGCCGACCACGGCGAGGAATCCGGCGCACCACCGCATGGCGTGCGCCGTGCCGGGCTGGTCTCGGTGGCAGGCGACGATGGGCGCGTCCACGGGTGCCTCCGCGCCGGGGCGCCCGTTGGCCTGTCGCAGCATGTCCATGTCCTCGTCGCTGAACTCGGTCAGGTCGGTGCAGGTCAGCCAGGGGCATTTCGTGCAGGGACGTTTCCGGTGCTCGCGCTCCCTCCCGGGTTCCAGCAAGACGCTCCGCGCGCTCAGCTCGGACGTCGGCTCGGCCCCGGCTGGTGCGGCTGGCACATGTTCCGCCTCGTCGAGCTCTTCGCAGGAAGGGCGGTTCACGGGCTCTCCTTGATCGTGATGGTGGCGTACCGTCTGGCTGTCAAAAGTCTGCCAGGGCGCACTCGCGCGCGCTCGAACTATCCAGCGACCTGGGACCGGGACGGACCCGGCCGCAGCGCCTCAGCTCTGGGTGAGGGCCCCGGCGGCGAGAAGCGCACGCCCGACTCGGCCCTCGCTGATGCCGGGTACGCCGCCGAAGGCCCCAGCGAGGTAGCTGTCGGCCAGATCCTCATCCCTGCCCGGCTTCGCGTCGGTGAGGGGGTAGACCTCGGTCGAGCCGTCCCGGCCCCGCTCGGCGAGCCACACATGGTGGGGCTCCAGGCTCTGACCATGGCGCGCACCGCCGAGAAGGGCGACCGCGTGGGACGTGCACAGCAGCTGAGCCTGCTGGCCGTTGGACCACCAGGCGACGAAGAGCGTAGTGATCTCGGCAGTGAGCAGCGGGTGGAGTGGGCTTCCGAGGCCGTCGATGAGAAGGACGCTGCCGTGCTCCAATGCCCATAGGACGCGTTCCAGGACGAGCACCAGGGCGCGGGTGCCGGAGGACTCCATCGCCCAGTCCAGCAGTACGGATCGGCCACCGGCGGCGGTGTGGGCGAGCTTGACCTGGCCATCGGCCGGGTCTATCTCCACGGCGTCTACACCGAGGTCGGCAGCCATGAGCAACGGGCCGAGCCGGCGGCGCAGTTCGGCCGACTCCGCGAGCCGGGCCCGGGCCCGCTCCTGCTGCTGCGCATCGCGGGGAGTGATGCACAGCAGCTCGGTGCGGAAGAAGTCGTAGACCGTCCGGAAGGGGCCGACCTGGAGTAGCCCGCCCAGGGAGAGGGTCAGGCTACGGTCGCTGCCGAGGTGTTCCAGCCGCCCAGAGTCTGGCGTAAGGCCGTGCCACCGATAGGCGCAGCCACCCCGGTCGGCCCGCGCGGCGTCCCGGTCGATCCAGGTCCGCAGTCCGTCGGCGGCCGTGACGCTGTGCAGCCACTCCCGCTCGATACCCCGGGCACTGACGGCGAAGCCGTACGTCCACTGTTCGCCGTCGCGGACGAGCTCAATCTCGTACGTGCTGGGCTCCGCGGCGTCGTCCGGGCTCAACGCGAAGGGACGATGAGCCGGTGAGGCGGGAACAGTCCGGCGGATGTAGGAGGTCAGCACGGCGGCACGCATGTTCGCCATCGCGCCGAGGACGGTCGAGGTCCCGGACGCGTTGGCCCCGAACAGTGCGGCGACAGCGATGACGGCAAGCGGGCCGTGCGGGGCGTTCATGGGGAAGGTGCCCGTCTCCTCCGTCTTGTCGACGGTCAGGTCCAGCTCCTCGGTGTGCCGCGCCGAACCGACGTTGGTGATCCTGAAGGCGGCCAGGTGCGTCCCGGGGCGGGGGAGACCGAAGTCCGTGGTGCTTGCTGTTGTGGAGACGGTCATCTCAGACCTTCCGTAGCGGGGGCGGGCTCACACCCTGGGCGACGCCCCAACTGTACGAAAGTAATTTCAATTAAGCAATACTGTTGGGTTGTGTGTGCTGCACCGGGGCAGGTTCCTCCGGGAGCGGGAACCGTACGCTCTCCACGTCATCCACGGGCAGTTCGTCCTCCATGGGTTCATGCTCCCAGTACTCGAAGGGGTAGTTGGTCAGGGTCTCATCGGGGCAGGTCGACGCCGGGATGATCACGCCGTGGCACCGGACGAAGCGTCGCCCGTCCCGGTAGCCGAAGTGGCCCCGCTGGCCGCCGCTGACGGTGAAGAGTTCCGGGTAGTTCTTCCCGCTCTCCAGGATGAGCAGGCTCGCCGGCGGCAGGCGGCGCCACCTGCTGTAGCTCGAATCGCGCGACCAGTGGTCGCAGAACCACCGCAGATCGCGGAGAGCGACGGTTTCCGCCGTCACGTGGAGGAACTCCACGCTCCTGTTCGTGCGCCCGTCGGCGCGGCTCATCGTCATGCCTGTCTCCTCGAATCGTTGGGTTCTGCGGAATAGGGACTTCAGGTGGCCGGGCCGCGCCAGTCGGCTCGCACCTCGTCCCATACGTGCCCCAGCCACCACATCCGGGCCGGGTTCTTTCGCCAGTACTTCACGGCCAGGAACCGGTACCGCCCAGGTCGCAACTGCCCCAACCGTGCCGGGAGCGGCAGCGGAACGATCCTGCTCAGGGGGCGCTCGGCGTACTCGCACGACGCGTTCCAGGCGTCCAGGTACGCGTCGCCGGTGGCGAGCTTCGGGAAGGGGGTGATTCCGCGCCGGGAGCAGAAGCTCCTCCAGGCGTCCATGAAGGCCTGCTCATAGTCGTCGAAGTCCTCCCCCTCGTGGCGGGGGCGGAAGCGGAAGCGCAGCACGGCGTTCTCCAGAAAGGTGATCATGAGGGGCGCGGGTGTGCCGAGCCTTCCTCGGCGCCGGACCATGGGTGCCCGAACGGTTGGCCGCACCAGCAGATGTGATGGCTGCCGAGGGGACTCCTGCGAGTCTCGGGGTGCGGTTGTCGGGGTGCCGGATCCGGCGGTACTTGGCGGCCCTCGACTGCTTGGTGGCGGAGGCCGCGCGGGCCCGCTTCGGGAGCACTATCCGAAGTGCTTCCGTACGGCGGCGGGGTGTTCGTGTTCGATCAGCCAGGCGCGCGCGGCCTCGGGGTCGATGGCCTCGTATACGAGCTGTGCGGGCGTGCAGTTGTTGTGCGCCAGAAACCACATCCGCTCCCGGGGAGCCCAGTAGAGGTACGGAGTCAGCTCCAGACCGTCGGGGTCCTCCAGAATTCCCTCGAACTCCACCGCCTTAATGGACGAGAAGAGGCCGTGCAGGAGACCGCCGGTGGCGGCATCCCGCGAGACGTAGGGGATTTGCATGGGTGGTGCGCCTCCGGGGCGTGACGGGGCGGTCCGGGAATTCACGGATCGCATAGGAGGTGGGTGGGACGTAAGTAGCGCTGGCGGGACTCGAACCCAGCGACCCAGGACTTATAAGATCCGCGCTCTACCAACTGAGCTACAGCGCTGCGTGGTTGGACGGGCCGTACCCGATGGGGGGGGGTACCGGGTACGGCCCGTGCGAACGGCCGCTTCTCGCTTGCCGTTGATGCAACTCTACAGCAGAACATTCAATTAAGCAATTTCTGTTGCGTCGGCCCTGTGTGATTCTTCGCCACCGCGCGCGGGAGGCCGGGACGCTCAGCGTTCGGCGCCCAGCCAGAAGCGGTCCGGCCGGCTCGCCCGTTGCGGCTGTCGGGGACCCGCGGGGGCTCGTCGGCGTCCTGTCCGCGAGCGCGGTCAGTGCATCGTGCAGCGCGGGGGCCAGCTTCCTGGCTCATCGGCCCAACGTCCGCTGGGGGAAACTCCCTTGTGGCTCCTCTGGGACCAGGGCCTGCGGGCGCGCACCATCGTCGGCGCTTACCCGGGGAAGGCATTCGTGTCGGTCGGCCATGCGGTCGAGGCGGTCCAGCGTCCACCCCTGCCCGTCGAACCCGGCCTGCGTCGTGATGGCGCTGCACTGCTTGCAGCGGACCTCTTCGGCGACGACGGGAGGGGTGGCGCCGGGGGCAGAGACGACGACCTCGAAGTTGTCACGAGGCAGTGCGCGTGAGGGAGCGGCCGCGGCGGTCTCCGCCCCGCCGGTGAGGAACTCCATGATCTCCGACGGCAACGCGATGTCGTGCCCCCGCTGGTGCACGCTGCGAACGGCGGCACCCACCGCGTGGGTGCCGCCTCGGCGTAGCTCGCCGACCTCGGCGGTCAGACGCTCCACCTCGGTCTCCGCCTCCAGCAGCCGGCGCAGTACGGGCCCCATGCGCTCTCCGCAGAAGGAGCGAAGGTTCAGGCAGTACCAGTCCTCCCGCTGCGAGGCGTGATCGTGCTGAGCGCAGTCACGGACAGACTCGGCGAGCACTTCAACCAGGGTGTCCTGTGCGGGCTTTGCGGCGCCGAGCAGGTCGGCGATCCGGCCACGCTGATCGGCGTTCAGCGGAGTGATGTTCATGAGGATGCTCCTGGGCTGGTCAGAGGGGCAGGGATGGCCATGCGCGAGGTGATGGGCACCCGGTCAGGCAGGGACGTTCTTGGGGTAAGGCTGCGGTTTGAGCCCGATGACGGTCCGCGTCCGTTCCGCTCGCGTACGGCCCACCCGGAGGATGTACCTGTGATTTCCCGGGTGTGGCAGGCGCTCGGCACCGATCTGCGCGAGACTGTGGTCCAGCCACACGGCGAGCGGCTGGCCGGCAGGCCGGGGCGGTGCGCCCAACCGTTCGAGACGGCGGGCGACACCAAGCGCCCCGGATTCCTGGCGCAGCAGCTTCGAGCGGGCTCGCGCTGTCAACGTGGTTCCGTCCGGGAGGACGGTGAGCGTGCGCGCGGTGCCTCTGCCCGTGTACACGGCGGACAACGACTGGTACACGATGCCCAGATGGCCCCGTGTTTGGATGATTTTGCCTTTCTCGGTCAGGCGCCAGCGAGGAACCGGATCGCTGAACATGACGGCGCCCTTCAGCCCGTCGGCGGCGACGCGACGCAACGCGGCGGCGGTGAAGAAGCTCTCCCCGTTGCTGGGGACGGCCTCCGTCAGGACCAGGCGGGCGATCTCGGCGCTCTCGCGCAGCGGGACCAGGTGCGGGAAGGGGTTGGTGAGCACCCGCATGTTCATGGGGACGGCGAGCACCAGGACGCCGACCAGCGGTGAGCCGTCGACGGCGATGTCGTCGTCGTGGAGCGCGGCTTCCCGGTCCAGGAGGCCAAAACGGTGCAGAACAGCAGGCCATCCGGACAGGTAATGATGCCGTTGGACGAACGCCTTCGCGTCCGCCTCATTGATCCCGGTCACCTCGTACCGGTCGGCACGGAACCCGCCCTCGGAGACATGTCTCCATGTGGGCGTGCCGTATCGCCAGCGTTGGGTGAAGCCGCGGGAGTCGCCCGTCTGCATGGCGCTCCGGTCGGCCGCGGTCGGCGTGAGAGGACCCGTCATCGCTGCCGCCGCTGGTCGTCGGCGATGTGGTCGAGCAGGTCCCGCCGCCACCACAGTGCGTGCCGCATGCAGTTGTTCTCGTGCTGGTGGGTGTCGCTGCATCCCGGCTCGTGGCGGCCTCCGTAGGACCAGGCGAGGCTGTCGGCCGAGACCACGCTCTTGTGCGCGATCCTCAGGCCCGCCTTCTTGAAGCCGAAGGCGTGGATCCGGACGCCGGCCTGCGCGAGGTCCGCCAGCAGCATCGTGGGAAGGTGCAGGCTCGGACGCCGGCAGATACTGCCCACACCGACCAGGGGTTCTTGGGTGAGGTCCACGCCCGCCTTCTCGTACATGTCGATGCACTTGAAGTAGCTGGGATAGGTCCACCCCTGGATCACGGGGATGATCGGCAGGTCGGGGGCGATCGACCTCAGCTCGACGAAGTTCGCCACGGTCAGCGCGAGATGTTCCTTGAGCGTCTTGCCCGTCTTGCGGAGGACCTCCCATTCGCACATCCAGTCCTGCTGGGCTGCTGCACGGAGTTTGCCCACCTCGTCGTGGTACCGGCGCACCGCGGCGGCGTAGTCGCGGGCTGACTGGCGCCATCCGCCGTGGAGCGACAGTTCGCTGAATCCGCCGCTGTCGAGGAACCAGCCGTGCCGGGCACGGGGCAGGGACCGCCGGCCCGAGAGACGGGCGTGGGAGACGCACAGCGGGACGTCGGCGGTCTCCAGCCATCCCGGGTGGTGAGCGCCCAGGAAGAAGTCGAAGGGCGGTGCGGTTTCTGGTGCGGTGGTGATCACGTGCGATCTTTCGGAAGGATCTGGTCGGTGGGGTCGTGGTCGGGCCACGGCGCGGGCAGCGTGGGATCGCCGTCGCGCTCGCGGGCCTTGTCCAGTGAGCCGGCGGCCCGCAGGCGGGGGGCATGCGTCTCGGCGGCCTGGTGGCCGCTGGGCCTGCGGCACGGCCGGCCCGCGGGCTCGGCGCAGCTGGGGCATCTGAGGGACAGAGGGCAGGTGTAGCCGTCGGTCAGGCCACCGCACCCGCACGGTGCCCCCAGCGGCGCCCCAGCCCGGTCGGTGAGGACGCCGCTGGCCAGGAGCGCTCGGAATTCGGCCATGAGCACGGGACGGGGCACGGGCTGGACCCGGGGGGCGGCGGGCTGGTTCACGCCGTACGGCCTCCGCTGTCGCGCCATCCTGCGGGCGTGGGCCAGGTGACGGTGATGCCCAGATTCTTCAGCAGGGGTCCCAGGTCGGGATCGGGGAGTTGGGGCAGGAGGAGGGTCTTGGTGAAAGCGTCGAGGAAGAGGCCGCTCAGGTCGAGGAGCTCGCCGATGGCCTCGTGGATCGCCGAGCGCTCGGCGGTGCCCCGGCCGACGATGAGCCGACGCGTCGTGAGGTCGAGGAGGTCGACGGCCAGTGGATGCGGCTCGGCGGGCAACTCCAGTTGACAGCGCATCAGTTCGTGCCCGAGGGCGGCGAAGTGATCGTGGAAGAGGTGCAGCAGCCGCTCCGCCTCGGCGTCCTGTGGCGCGCCCTTGAAGCCGGGGTGGGGGCGGAAGGGGCGGGTGAAGGGAACGGGGACGGACCGTGTGTGCCGCGCGAGCGGCCCGATCCGCGGGTCGTGGGTGGCCTTGGGCGAAGCGAGGGTGGCGAGCATGGAGAGCCAATCGAGGCGTGGTGGACCGGTCCGTTGCCGGATCAGGGTCAGGCGCCGGGCCGGTACGCGGGGAGGGGACCGGTTGCACAGAAGATCGTGTGCGGGGTGCGCGGGCACCGCAGAGGGGGGTGCCTCTATGTTCTTCGTCAAGGCGGTGCTGCCGCATTTGTGCTGTGTGTCTTGGTTATGCGGCGAGGGTGATGGTGGGGGTTCGGGATTCGTAGAAGGTGCCGTCTCGGAGCATGGCGAACAGGACGCTGGTGCGTTGGCGGGCGAGGCGGAGGAGGGCCTGGGTGTGGGTTTTGCCGCGGGCGCGTTGCTTGTCGTAGTAGGCGCGGGAGGCGGGATCGGCGTTCATGCAGGCGAAGGCGGAGAGGAACATGGCGCGTTTGAGCTGCCGGTTTCCGCCTCGGGGTGCGTGCTCGCCGTGGATCGATGTGCCGGAGGATTTCGTGGTGGGGGCGAGGCCGGCGTAGGAAGCGAGGTGGGCGGCGGTGGGGAAGTTGGTGCCGTCGCCGACGGTGACCAGCAGGACTGCGGCGGTCCTGACTCCGACGCCGGGCATCGACGTCAGGACCGGGGAAAGAGGGTGAGCCTCCAAAAGGGTGTTGATCTGGGCTTCCAGGGCCCGGCGCTGTTCCTGGACGGCCGCGAGCGAGCGGGCCAGGGAGGGCACAACGATGTCGAGGGTGCCGGTCCCTGGCACGACGACGGTCTGCTCGTCGAGTGCGTCGAAGACGTCGTCGATCAGCCGGGTGGCCATGCGTGGGGCCTTGGGCCGGATGAGTTCGACGAGGCGGCGGCGTCCGGCCTTTCGCAGTGCGGCCGGGGATCCGTGGCGTTCGAGCAGCCAGGTGACGGCCTGGTGGTCCAGGCGTGGTCCCAGGACGCGTTCGAGGCTGGGGTGGAACTGGGTGAGCAGGCCGCGTATCCGGTTGGATGTGCGGGTGGCCTCGGCGGCGAGGTCCTGATCGAAGCCCACCAGGACGGTCAGTTCGGCGGTGATCTCGTCGGTCAGTTCCAGAGAGCGCAGGGTGTGCGGCAGGGTGCGGGCCGCGTCCGCGATCACCGCCGCGTCACGCGCGTCGGTCTTCGCCTCGCCCGGATACAGGTCGGCGATCCGGCGCATCGCCAGGCCGGGCAGGTAGGCGACCTGGCAGCCCGCGTCCCGGGCCACGGCCAGCGGGAGAGCGCCGATGGAGGCGGGCTGGTCCACGATCACCAGAACGGTGCCGAACTTCGCGGTCAGTTTCTCGAACACGGCCCGCAGCTTCGGCTCGCTGTTGGGCAGCTGCTTGTCGAAGACCTTCTTCCCGGCCGGGGTGAGTCCATGGCCGTGGTGAGCACTCTTACCGACGTCCAGGCCGAGGAACACGCCCACGTCTTCGGTGTCGAACATCGCACCTCTCCATACGAGTTGACGGCGCCGGCCTCGGCAGTGGTGTCGTACGCGCGCATCCACGTTATGCAGACCTGCTGCCCGCGAGCTGTCCGGCATTGCGCCGGACCGGGCAGCGGCCGGACCTCTCATCAGCGTCTCCGACGGCACCTCCCGGGCCCGGTGACACCACCCCCCAGGTCATCCGTTCGACAGGGGGACACAGTCATGCCGGGCCCGGAGGCCAGCGGCCCTCTTGCAGGACCGCGAAAAACATAACGGGGGCTCCCGGAGGCCGGGTGTCGGAGAATCCGGAGAAGGCGGTAAGGGCCGTTGTCGACCAGTGCACGCGGGAGTGGTCAGCCGGGGGTGCGCGCTGGGTTCGTGGGGCCCAGTGCACCCTTACCGCATTAAATTCAATTGCGCAATCCTACTAGCGGGTTTCGGTGACGGCCTTGCCGAGAGCCGTCCGGTACGGAATTCCGTCACCAGGGCTCGGTTCGCCCAGTTCGTCGCGGAACTCGACGAGCAGCAGACGGGCCAGCGCGTGGGCGGTGGGCCACGGCACGGTCCGTGCCATTCGGCCGTCGGATTCAACTCCCTCGTCCAGGGCCGTGAGCTGCCCCTCTGTGAGAGCGGCTCGCCGCCCTTCGAGGGTGATGATGCTCGGCTGGGCCGACGCTCCGGAGGAGGTCAGGTCCGTAAGGGCTTCCTTGCCCTCACGAACGAAGCCGTCGCTGTCGTTGCGGTATGCGTACTTCTCCTCAAGGAAGAGGTTCAGCAGCTTCCTGCTGACGTTCGTCGGCAAGTGGCCGTCCGGGTGGACGGACGCCTTCCGCAGATGGGCGATGGCGGTATCGGAGAGCGAGGGGGTTCGCATGGGTGACTCCAACTCGGTTCTGGAACAGGGAACGGCTGTCAGCGGATGGCGAGCCGTTGGACGTAGTGGCGGCCGATACTGCCGTAAGGAATCTCCACCCCGGCACGCTGTATCTGCCTCAACAGCCCCCCGAGGGTCCGCTTTCGGGAGTCCGCGTGCTTGCCGAGGTGCGGCCGGGTCACGCGCTTGGGCAGTCGGTCGAGGGGCCAGTCGAACACCAGGCGAGAGGGGAAGCGCGACTCTCCTTGGCGGTAGGGGCCCTCCGCCCGTCGGCCGTGTGTGTCGAAGATTCCCCTGGTGTCGACGCGGAAGTACTGCCCGTCGGGGTACAGGCCGGCGAGGACGGCGCAGAACGCTTCGAGGGCGGTGTCGGCCTTGTCCTTCAGCGCCTGTCGGGCTGCATCCATCTCCGTGATGGCATCGGCGGTTTCCATGAGGCTCCGGGGTTCGTGGTCCAGCGAACTGCGAGGTGCGGGCGACGGTTGGACAGCGCCCGCACCAACGACTCCAACCCTACACATGTAACCACAATTAAGCAATTAGCTGTAGTGGTCGGCGAGGATGCCCGCAGCGAGTGCCCGCGGGTCCTCGCCGAACGACAGCAGGGCCTGCCCGTCCGCTGACTCCACGATGGCCAGACTGTTCCCGCGCTTGCCGGCGGTCCGCTCGATGGCTCTTCGCACCAGGGTCTCGTTGGCGAGCAGGAGGCGCCCCGGGCCGCCGGGGGCCGATGCAAGGGCCGCCAGGGACATGGTCCCGGGCCCCGTGTGCCCTTGGGCTCGGGCGTAGTCGAGACAGGCGTAGGCCATGATGGCCGCCGGGGCACCGTCGGGGCGGATGCGCTGCAGGTGGATCTGCCGGCCCCGCACGGCCGCCGCGCGGTATGCCGAGACGGCCTCGACGGCCTCGACGTCGTCGAACGTAAGGATGTTCAGTTCCCGGAATGGACTGGACAGGAGTTCCTCCACGCTCACCCGTGGGGCCCGTTCGGTCGGAATGGGCGGGGCGTACATGGCAAGTAGCGCGGTCAGGTCCCGGTCCAGGGTGTTGTCGCTGGGCGCCTTCCAACCGGTTTGCTCTGCTGCCCGCCGCACGGAGGTCCGCAGCTCGGCCCGGCTGACGCGGCTCAGCCCCCAGTTCGCGAACAGGTGCCAGAACGTGGGCACGCGGCAGGGACGGGCGCTCAGCAGCCACCAGTGCAGAAGCCAGAGGGTCCCCGGCTCTTCAATCCAGGTGTCGGCGCCGTCCTCGTCGAGCAGCCACCGGCCGCGCGCGGTGGTCATGTATCCGGAGCCGCGGCCTTCGTCCTCGGGCTCGATGAGGCCGAACGCCAGCGCCCAGAACCGCATCGCGGGCACCATCGAGGACCCCACGGCGAGCAGCACCGTCGCGTCGGGACGCGAGAAGACGTGGGGGTCCTGCCGGACAGCGGCGTGAACCTTGGGCAACCAACCCCATCGCGGCGGATAGGAGCCGTGCCGGGCGAAGTGCGGCAGACAGGTCTCCAGCGGACGCCTCTCGGCCGTCATGCGCTCTCCGCCTGTGCCGGGGCGAGGTCGGGGCCGCGGCCGGGTTCCCAGGACAGATGAACGACCACCGGGCGCTCACCGGGCTCATACGCGAAGTGCCACCTCAGCCCGCCCGCGTCCGTCGCCCGGCACCGTCCTGCACGGTGCGACGGGTGCACGGGCTGCGCCTGCTGGCTCCGGGCGTACGCGGCTTCGACGACACTCTGGCCCGTCGATCGCGTGAACTCGATACCGAGAACGTCCCGGGCGAAGCGGCGCAGCACCAGCTTCGTGAAGCGCACCGGCAGGTCGTCCTGCAGCGCGCGAACCCAGCCCTTCTCCCGGCTACGGCTCCGGCTGGGTACAGCGGCTTGTACCTGGGCGTACGTCCTTTCGCGGTGCGGGGTGCTGTAACTGATGACGCGGGCGGCGTCGGCGGAGAGCAGGAGGACGAACGCCTCCGGGGCCAGCAGCCGCCAGGTGCCGTTCTCGAAGCGCTGGTGCTCGCCGGCGGTGATGAGGTTCTCCAGCAGCGAACGGATCTCGGCTTCCGCCGTGGGGGCGTCGCTCCCGTGCTTTGCACGGTACTGCTCGATTGCAGAGCGGGTGATGTGCAGTTGCGGGTCGTGCGCTTCATCCGGGTCCAGCGGCAGCGGCTCGGTGTGGGCAATGATCGGCGCGACCGGCCGCCGCGTACGAGGTCCCTGCTGCTGGCCGGAGGTCGTCTTTGCGCGATGCGGGCGGTGGAATCCTGCGCACGTCCCGCACCACTGGTCGTTCCGATCAGTCGGACGGCGGCATTGGCTGCCGTCGCGCTCGTAGCGTGTGCAGTGGCCGCGTCTGGGGGCGAGGGCGGCCGGGGATGGAGTGGTCAGTCGGATGTGCATGGGTGGTCCTTGCGAGGCGTGGACGGTCGAGGTGGAGGGGGAGTCGCCCGCCCGGCATGGGCCGGGCGGGCGACGTCTATCCAGCGAGGCGGACGTTGAGGCTGAACACCAGGTAGTCGGGGGGAAGCCCGTCGAGGTAGCTGTTCGCCAGGGCCAGGTAGCGTGCGCTGCCGGTCCCGGCGTCGTCGTCGGCGTTGAGGAAGGCCGGATTGATGTGGAGGACGCCGTCATCCGTCAGCAGCAGATCCCCGGGAACGGCGCGCTGTCGGGCGCGTTCGACGAACGCCTCCTGGTCCAGCGTGACCAGAGCATCCGTTACGTCGTGGCGGCCCTGCGCGGGGGGCGCGCCAAGGTCGGCGAGGACCTGGAGCTGGGGTTGGGCGTGAAACTCCTGCCGCGCCCGGTAGGGATTCTCGGGATGGCGGTGCCGGAAGACGCTGAGGGGGTGGGCGGCGGGCATGGTCGCCGTGGCCGATTCCCACGCGCTGTAGAGCCGGGAGGCCTGCCCGGCGCGCTCGGCGCGCATCGTGTCGAAGTCCAGGAGGTCCCTGCGGCTGCCGCTGCACCTGAGGGGAGAGACCTGGCGCGCGCGTGGGCTCTGGACAAGGGCACCGGGGCCGGGCTTCGCATCCGGTCGGGTGACGAAATGGGAGTCGTACCGCTCGAAAGCGCTCCAGGTGTAGATGTCGTCGGGGTACGGCTCAACGGCGTCGTCGATCGCCTCCGCCCACTGCTGCGGGTCGTCGAGAGGCGGAAGGCAGACGAGAGTGTGACGGGAAGTCATGTGGTCCTACGTGGGTGAAGGAGACGGGCCTGGTCCGCGCTGCTGCGGCGGTCCCGTCCGTGGGGCTGGGCTGTGAGGGGTCGGGGGGAAGGAGCGGCGTGCCGAGGTGAAGGCAGCAGCCGCTCGGGGTGTGACGGCGTCAGTGCGGATGGCCTTCCGTTTCCGTCCCGGGCTGGCTACGCAACTGGGCCAGTTCCTGCTTGAGCTCGTAGTTTTCCGCGCTCTGCTTTTCGAACGCCTCAGCCAGCCGGTTGCGGCCGTCCTGGGCGCGCCTCCAGGCGCGGAAGACCATGCGGTACTTGGTACTGCTGACCATGAGCATCTTGGGTGGAGGCGTCCCTTCGTCGGAAGGATCGCGGTTCGGGTCATCTTTCATCGGGACTCTCTTCCGGCTGGTTCGTACACGCACGCGGCTGCTCCTGCGGAGTGGACTGCCCGGGGTGGGGCCGGGCAGGAGCACGGCCCCACGGACTACTCAGGGAGCTGGAGGTAGAGCTCCTCGCCGGGCAGGAGGCCGCCAAGGGCGTTGCCAGTGGGGATCCGGAGGATGCCGTCTGCCTCCTGCGCGAGGGGCGCGGGCACCGTCAGCTTCTCCTGCCACTCCCGGCCGCTCCGGGCCGCGAGGGGCAGATACAGCGAGTCCACGCTGTATCGGACCGGACGCGGCTGGGCGCGCGTCGGCGTGAACGTAGCTGCGCGGATGACGAGTTGCCTGGTGCGTGCGTCTTCCCTCGCCAGAACCTCGTCAATGACGGGTGCGAGAAGCCGGGCGAGCCGCGTGAGGTTCCGACGGGTGAGCCGCTGGTGGGCTGCATCGAGAACTCCATAGAGGGCGCTGTCGTCCCCGAGGCTCTTGATCTGGTCGATGATGGAGCGGGCTTCGGCGGAGTGGGGCTGGGCGGTCATCGGGGGCCTTCCTGGGCTCACGAACGTGCTCGGTGGCAGTGCTGCACGTTCGGGTGACGTGTGGAGGGCTGCACCCCCGAACACACCCCTCACGCTACGCGAATAAATCGAATTAAGCAATACTGTTAGGGGGGTTCCTCCGAACCTCATCGCGGCGGGCCGTCGCGCTGTCACGCTCGCGCTGTGCCTGCGCCAGTCCGCTGTCGCCGGCCAGCGCATCGGCGCAGGCGATCAGCACATCCGGTCCCAGCCGCCACAGAAGAGCGTTGGCACCCAGAACGGCCGCTGCGAGCGGATCGACCTCGGCGGCGATCCACCGGTACACCGCGGGGTCCCGGCTCGTGTCGTGCAGCAGGCGGGCCTGCGCCCGCCAGATGGCGCCCGACCCGGCCGCTGGTTCGCCGAGCACCGTGCCAGGCGCGAGATCGTCGGTGAAGTACTCGACCATATGGTCCGTGACGACATCGGGCGTGTGAAAGGCCCCGCGACGGCTCTTCTCCCCCCGGCTGTTCAGCTGCTGCATCAGCCGGCCCAGCAGGTCGGTCGCCAGGTAGCGCCTGGGGTCGGCTCCGAACTCGAGGATGCCGCCCCTGAACAGGTGATGCGTCAGCTCGGTCACGGCTTCGGCGGTCTGCGGCGAAGGATCGGCAAGCCACCGCCACAGCAGTTGTGCCCGCTCAACCAGATACGGCCGGCCCAGCCACAGGTGTCCCCACAGGTGCCGGAGCACAACCATCAGGTCGGAGGGCTCCAACACGGCGACATCATGGCCGAATTCGGGACTCGCGGGGTCGGCGAGCGGCAGCAGCGCCAGCGTCGCCGTGGTTCCCAGGGGGACCTCCAGCGACGAGCCGGACGGCCACAGCGCCGTAACGGAACTGATCAGACGCTGCGCCTGATCCTGCGGTTCGGGCAGAAAGGCCCTTCGGGCATGCGCCGAGGGAAGCCAGGTCGGATCCCTTGGACGCGTTCCCTCGGAGAGGCCGGACCTCTTGGGGGCGCCGCTCACGCTGCGAGGTCCGCAGTGAGCGCATTGAGCATCCGGGAGGCGCTCCGCGTGGCCAGGGCGAAGGCGGTGGCATGCCGGATCGTGTCGCGGTGGGCGAACATCGCGCGCTGGTGGGCGTAGGCCTCCCGGCTCAGGTCACCCTCGGCCAGAGTGTCGCCCACCACCACTACCGCTTTCGGGCCCAGATCCCAGACGACAGTGTTGACGGCGGCGCCTGCGGCTGCGATCGGGTTGAGCTCCTGCATGACCCACCTGTGCTCGTGCGGGTTGAGTCCTCGATCGCGCATGTCCTGCACCGCGGAGCGGAACATGCCGCCGGTGCCGGCCGTCGGTTCGTTGAACGAGTGCCCACCGCTCTTGACGGCGTGCGGGTTCTCCGTGGCGTCCATGAGCATCCTGGCCATCAGATCTGTGATCTCCGGAGGGGTGTGGTACTCGCCCAGGCCCTTGCGGGAACTGTGATGGCGCACGTTCGTGATGGTCCACGACATGAGGTCAATGTCGGTGCGGAAGCGCGGGTCACTGTCGCCGGTGTAGTGCAGTACGCCCGCCCGCAGCGCGGCCCGGGTGACGGCGGCGACGCCGCGTAGCTCCTGCTCGTCGAGGTCTTCCTCCGTCCAGCGGAAGATCGGTGCGGCAACGTCCATGAGATCGGGCCTCAGCATCCAGGTCGCGGCGTACACGTCGGCGTAGCCCTTGACGAGGACTCGCGGGGGCTGGGCCGCGATGTAGCTGGAGAGGGAACGTGCGTGGACCGCGCCCTCGGTCTTGGTGGGCCACAGGGCCAGGGCGGCGACGACGCCCACCGGGATGTCTATGCGGCTGCTGCCGCAACTGCTGTACCAGGCGTTGGCGACTGCTTCCCCCAGGTCGGCGCCGTTGCGCCGGGCAATGGGAAAGTGCGGCCAGTTGCTGACCCCAGCGTGCCGGGCGCATCCGGGATCGCCGCATTCGGTGCTGTCGGCGTGCGAGGCCGCGGGAGCGGTTCGGCGGGCGGGGCTGAGAGCTGCCGTGAGGCGGGCGGCCAGGTCGGAATGTGCCATGAGCGAGCTGTCTTTCGTGCGGTTCTGATGGAAGGGGCGTAGCGCCCTGGGCGACGGGTGTCGCAGTGTCAGCGCGGGCCTGCGGGGATCCGCGTGGCGGGGGCGACTGTCGGCCAGACGACTGCGCCGGGCGCGACGTGCGCGCGCTCGCCGTTGAAGTGCCGTCGCGCGGCGAGTTCGGCGTCGTCGGCGCGTGCGGCCGTGGTCTCGTAGGACGACAGGCCACTGGCATAGAGAGCGTTGTAGAGCGCGTCGTAGGCGGCGGCGTTCTCGTGCGGGGTGCGGAAGACGGCGAGCAGCGTCATGCGGTGGCCGTGGTCGGCGAAGGCGATCGTCCATGCGGTGAGGCTTTCGGGCGGGTACCCGCCGGCCTGCGCCTCGTCGAGGGCCCGGATGAAGCCTGCGCGGTCCGTGGTGGTGTGCTCCTGCCAGGACAAGGACCCGTGGCCGAAGGCATACCAGCCGGCCGGGTCGGGGGCGCAGCGTTCGAGGACAGCCTGCGCACGGCCGCGGCTGAGGACTTCGACGCTCCCGTCGGTGAACCGGATCCTCGGCGCGCCCGGCGCCGCGGCCTGGGCGTCGTCGACGATGCGGAGAACGGTGTCTGCGGTGAAGCGGGGAAGGATCATTCCGTCGTGCCGGTAGCCGAGAACTTCAGCTGGGTACGGTCCGAGATCCTCAAGTGCGACCGACGAGGGGAACCACTCGTCCCGGCGGCCGGAGGGCTGGGAATTCATGCTGTGTCTCAATATCGAGGTTGCGCGGGTTGAAGCGCGGCGATGTGCGGACTTCGGTCGTTGGCGCGGGTTGTGCGGATCTTGGGCACCACCTCGAACCGTTACGTGACTCTACATGCCAAGTTCCAATTAAGCAATTAGTTGACGTTGCCGATCCACAGGACCCGGAATGCCGCCTTGAACTGGCGGTGGCGAGCCGGCGCGTCGGGCAGCGCCCGCAGCAGACGGGCCCGGAAGGTCGGGCCGTGGGAGCGGCCCCCCGGCCGCGTGCCGTGTACCAGCTCGTGCACCAGGGCGTACTCCAGGAGGGCGGGGGGAAGCTGGAAGACCGCCCAGTGCAGCGTCAGCTGATGAGTTCGCTCTGCGTAGCCGCCCCCGTAGCGGCTGCCGACATCGCACACGGCGAGCGCCGGCAGCTGGCGGCGGGTGCGGAGTCGAGACCAGTGTGCCGGTGCCGCAGCCTGCAGCCAGTCGAGGCCGGCCCGGCAATACCAGTCGATGACCGGCTGCGCGCCCAAGCGTGTGATGTCGCCGCGATAGGCGACGAGCAGATCGGCCCCCTCGGCCTGTGGCCGCAGATGCACTTCTACGGGAGTGTCGACCAGACGCAGACGCATGGCGTTGCCCAGCCAGGTCAGCTTGCAGCCGTCGGTCAGGTGCTTGGTGGGGTGCAGCGGTGCGCGCTCGGCCAGCCGCCGGGCGTTGCTTTCCAGTCGGGATGCGTTCTGCCGGACGAACCGCACGATCTCGAAGGCCGTCGATGTCGGCAGGATGCGGACAACGTGCCGGCCGTCCAGCAGTGTCGTCAAGGCGTGCCGGGTCCGCCGGTGCGACATGACGACGTCGAAGCTGCCGGGGGCGAGGGTGCCGTCGGCCTCCAGGGCGACGGCGATCTCATGAATGAGGGCAGTGGCCTCGGCGCCGTTCGGGGCGGTGGTCGGTGTCATGGAAGGGGTCTCCTGTTGGGGGTGTTGCGGAGGCTGGTGTCGGCCGGCGCCGGCGGCCTGCGGATGAAGGGCCGGGCAACACGCGCGGCCCCGGCGGGGAAACTCTTCGCCGGGGCCGTGCAGGTGAGGGGTGCCGAGGTGGGTGCTGGGAGTCGAGAGTTACGAATCCGTCGCGGACGATGTCCATGGCGGGATGAGGGCGTGCTCCTTCGTGCGGTTCCGGTCGCCTGCAATGAGGCGTCCGGCATGGTGCGACCGTACGGGGGAAGCTACACGCATAAATCCAATTAAGCAATCCCCATATCTGTGTTCCTCTTGGCTGTGTCGAGCACATATCCGTGGGCCGCCTTGGTGTCCTGCGGGTTGCCCAGCGCGGTGGCCAACGCCTTCACGAGTGCGCGGAGCTGGTAGCTGAGGCTGTCACGGGTGATCCAGTCTCCGGCCGCGTCCCGCCGCTCTCGCAGTGCGGTGACCTGCACGGCCAGGTCCTGAGCGATGCACGCGCACGCGGCCTTGCACAGTGCGTCCACTTCTGCGGCGGCCTGCGCTTCTGAGAGGCCGGCGTCGGCGAGTTTGACGATCACGTCGCGGCGCTGGCTGGTCAGATCGGGCGTGGGTTGCTGCTCGCGGCGTCGGGTGCTGATGGTCATCGTTCGGGGCCTTATCAGTAGGGCGGCGGAGTCCGTTCAGGTCTCCGCCGCCAGGGCATGGTGGGGCAGTTCAGAGGCGGAGGGTCAGAGGACCGGGATGACCACCCCTTGCGCGTCTTCGCCGAAGGCGGCCGCGTTGACCAGCGTGGGGGCAACCCACCGGACCTTTCGCCAGGCCTTGCGCGGCCCGTGAAGGAAGGTGTGCGGATGCCCGCGCCGGATGTGGGGCAGCACAGAGCCGCCGAGCGCGATGGTGTGCTCACGCAGCCGCTGGACCTTCCGGTTGAACGCCGAGATGGCGGGCCCCATCCGCCAACCCACCTGGTAGACCGTCGTGCGACGGTTGCTCATGCGGTGCCCGGAATTCGGCGTCGCGGACGCCGTCGGCGTCACATCAGGCCGGTCGCTGCACAGGTAGAGCATGTGCGAGATGGCAAGCACCGCCAGGCGCCGCACGTAGTCGAGCGTGGCTGCGGCTGCGGAGCGGGGTCCGCCTTCGGCCAGTTCGGTCATGCTCACGCTGTCGTCGACCATCTTGCGTGCCGTCGTTGTCCCTGCGGCCGCGCTGGCGAACAGCAGTACCGAACCGAGCTGGCCGTGCGCGGGGCGCACCAGTGCGCTCACCAGGTACAGGGGATTGTCGTCCGTGATCTCGGTCGTGCTGCACACCCCGCGCACAGCCGGGCGGCCAACCACGATGAAACCCAGAACCTCCGAGGGAGCGCCGGAACCATCGACGATCACGGCCGGTTTCCTCAGCATGAACAGCGGGTCGGGGTGCGGAAGTTGCCTCAGGACCTCACCGGGGAACTCCGTGTCGATCTCCATGTTGACCAGGCTTTCCGAGAGATCGGGATCGACGTCGTAGGCGACCTTGTGGTGACGCCACTGCCGGACAGCGGCGACCATCTCGGCGCGCCCGATCATCATCTCGTCCCGGAGGCCGCCGCGCGGGCGAGGCATGCGCGAGGTGTCGATGTCCTCGCTGAGCACCATGGGCACCAGGCCCATCAGTCCGGCCGCGCGCAGCGCGTCAGTGTGGGAGGCCTCGAGTTCTGTGGTGATCCGGTCCGCCAGTGAGGACGCAGAGCGGAGGTCGGCCCGTGTGTAGCGGTGATTCTCGCCCTCGGGTCCGTTGCCGCTGCGGGCGCGGGTCAGGAGCGGGATCAGTTCGGCCGAGGCGCGCTCATCGGTCGGCGCGAGGAGCCGTGAGGAGACGGTGGGGAGCGCGAAGGCCGTGGAAGGGGCCGGAGCGGGGCGCGAGAATATGCCTCGGCCAGGGGCGGTAACTGGGGGAATCACAGGACGACCTCGTCATGGTGGAGCGTGAAGGGCCGCTGGGACACCCAGCGACCCTTCAAAGATTACCGAAGTAATCTCGATTAAGCAATTATGCAACAGGGTCTGTTCGTGCCGCCCCGCTGGGAATGACGCTGCTCTTGAATTCGAGACATGCCGGTGTCTCGCTGCGGAGATCGGGGCCGCCGTTGCGGCGGCCCTTGCCGGCGAGCAGGCCGCACTTCATGTGCCGAGATTTGTCGGCAAGCACTTTGAGCTGAAGGTGGGCGCAGCCCCCGCAGTCCCTCCCGGCCGCGAGCGGGAGCCCGGTCGCCGGGTGGACGCCGGCGTCCAGGGCCTTGCGTATGGAGCCGCGGCCTGCCCCTCGGGGGCCTGCCTCTGGGGACCGGGACGGGACGTGTGGAGTGATGGGTGCGCTGGTCATTTCACTTCCTGGTTTCTGTTGCTGGGTGATGCCGCGGCGGCGATCGCGATGCCACATGCCGGATACGTCGTCCTGCCGGCCGGAGAGCTGATCGCGAAGACAAGGGCGGGGCCTTGGCGTCGCGGCTGTTCCGATCACGGTCTGAGCTGTTCATCCCGTGGCCGGTAAGGACTGCTGCCGTCCCCGAGTCCCCGATCGGGGTGCCCGCGTGACGGGCTGCGACACGACCTGCCGCAAGGGGCGTGTTTCTAGGCGACGTTCATAGGAGCCCCAGGGTGGGGTAGAGGGTGACCGTGAAGAGATCGACGATGCCGTCGGGCCACCTCTCCTCGCGATGTGCCTCGTCGAGGCGGACGGTCATCGTGTGGCGGAAGGGCATCTCTGGGAGCGGATCGGGGTTGAGGACCGTCCCGTGCCAGTTCTGGAGGTAGTCGACCACCCGGTCACCAGCCTGGATCTGGCCGATCAGCGCGACGTGAAGGCTGCTCTGTGCTTGGGAGTACGGAGCGAGGCGGTCGCGCATCGAGCGGTATCGACTGGTCTCGGCTTCCGAGGCCTTGCCGTACAGCACGAGGAATTCGAGTCGGCCAACTTCACTGACCTGCTGCCGGTAGGCGGGGAAGGCTGCCTTCTGGCCCTCGCGGGCCAGTAGGTCGAGCGGCATATCCCAGATCGGGCAGAGGTCCGGGGACTGGTCGGCGGTGGTGAGGATCGCTACCTGTACGGCGCCGACCTGATAGACGCGGCGTACCACGCCCCGCCGGCCGTCGAGGTCCGTCACCGTGCGGTCCAGCCAGTCAGACTCGGCGAGCGGGACGGGGACACAGTCATCGGTCACGAGCTACTCCTTGGAAGAGGCGGGAGGGGTCGTTGGGGCTGCCGGGAGGCGACGGGGCCACGCCATCAGAGGCGAGTGCGTCCCTCGTGGAACGGGGTTCCGCTCGGCTGCGATACCTGGCTACGCAAGGGCATGCGCCGCCGGCCGTGCGTGGCTTCGGAAAATCCGCTGCATGCGCGTCGGCGCCAGCGACTTCGATTGAGACTACGCGCCTAAATCCAATTAAGCAACATCGTGAAGGGATGTGAGGGCGTCCTTCAGCCGGTCCATGGCAAGTCGAGTGTGGACTGCTTCGGCGATGGCGGTCCACACCTTCCCTCGGGCCGGGTCCTCTGGGATGAACGGTTCGCCCTTCGCTCCCCGGATCGTGATCACCGTGTCGCCCTGCGGCGGGCGGACACGATGTACCAAAATCACCGTCGGGGTGCCGTGACCTGGGATGTACGCACCCGAAGTGTCGATTACCCACCGCATGTCGAACTCGGGGAGGAACTCTTCGATGAACCTGCGACCGAACTCCCTTTTCATGAAGGAGTTGGAGGTCAGCTGAGCCACGTGCCCGCCGGGAGTCGCGAGGGAGAACATGAGCTCGCAGAACGGCAGGGCCAGTGAAAACTTGCCTGCTGCCACGCGCGGGTAGGCCTTGCGGATCAGATCACGCTGCTGGGCATCGGCCACCGTGATGTAGGGCGGGTTGCTGACGACCGCGTGGTAGCGGCCTCGTTCGAGCAGCGGCTCGTTTCGGTCCAGCAGTGAGTCGGCGCAGGCCACCTGTGCAGTCCAGGTACGCGGCAGCTGGTCGATACGGCCCTGACGGATCGAGGCGCTGGTGGCTAGCAGTCGGTATCTGGCGAGCAGTGCGGCGTAGGGGTCCAGGTCGCAGCCGCTGACGGTTTGCAGGGCGCGCTCGATCGACGCTTCGCGGCCGAGGTGGGGCCCGGGCGTGCGGCCGCGGCGACGGTAGACCCGTGCGTCGTGGAAGGCCTGGAGGAGGATGTGGCCGGTGCCGCAGGCTGGGTCGGTCATGCGGACGTTTTGCGGCCCGACCTCGTCGGTCGCCGGCTCCAGCGAGAGCTCCAGGAGCAGCTTGGCGATCCACGGTGGTGTCTGGCACAAGGCTCGTGACTTGCGTGCGTCCGCGGAGAGTGCCTGGTAGGCGTCGCCGAGCGGGTAGCCGTCGACGCGGTGCGGCCCGTCGTCCAGGAGGTCTCCGGGGCCCCAGAAATCGTGTAGCTCTGCCCAGGAATCCATGGAGAGAGGTGCCGTCCACAACGGCACGATCTGCGGGTCGAGGAATCCGGCCAAGTCGGGTTGGGCAGAGGCCAGTTCCGTGAGCACACGGCGCACGGAGTCGGGTGAGTTCGGTGGTTCGGGTGCGGACACCAGGCGGTGCCGGACGCAGTGGTGTGTGACGGCGGCCGCGTGGGCCCACGAGACCGCTGCGGGGACGCCGACCTGTTCGGCGAGCCGTTGGATGAGGCGTTCGTGGGCACGGGCGGAAGGGCGGGGTGTGGTCATGAAGGTGTGCGATCCAGTGCTGAGGCGGGCATGGCCAAGTCAGAGAAGTTCGTCGAGGATGAACTTGCCGAGCCAGACCAGGAACAGGACCGTCAGCCCCAGCGCGAGCGCGAGCTCGGCGGTGCCGGTGACGATCCAGGTGATGACGGCGGCGGCCGTGCCCAGGGCCAGACCGAGGAGGAAACGCTGGGCAGAAGACATGAGGTGCTCCGAGGTGGTGGCGATGTGAGTGCTGAGTGTGCGGGTCGTTCCGTCCAGGAAGGCGACTCCGGCTCAACGTGAGACGAGCAGTGCTGTGTCGTCCTGCGAGATGGCCAGACCTTCACCGCGAAGGAGCGTGGCGCACAGAGAACGCACCCCGCCCGTGACCCAGGGGCCGAGAAGGCCAGGTGTGGTTTCGGCTGTCATGTCCGGTGACCACCATCCGACTTCGACTGCATCACGCCGCGCTTCGACCCAGACCCCGCTCCCCTCGAAGGATCGCCGATCAGCAAGGCGGACGTGCGGAGCCAGTACCGCCAGCACCTCTCGCCCGAGCCTCTCGCCGTTCTTGGCGCCCTTGCGGGCGGGCCGGTGCCTGGTGGCGCCCACGGCGTTGAGGGGGCGGAAGACGATGGGGTCGCAAGCGTGGTCGACGATCACAACCGAGCGTCCGGGGCCTGCCAAACTCCGGCCGCAGCCCACGACAACGCAGAGCTTGCGAAGGTCCCGTCCGCGAACGGTACGGCTGGCGCTGTAGGCGGATGGGCTTCCTGGGTCTGCCGCGTAGTGATCGGCCTGCGCCAGGGCCATCGCATGCGAGACGTCCCGCACGCGCTGAGCGATTTCGCCGGCTCCCAGATCGTGACCGTCGCCGTAGCGCCGCAGTGTGGCGACAGCCCGCCCAGCCGGGGACGCGGCGGATTCCTCTGGAGGCGGTGAACTGTCCCGGATGAGCCAGTCTATGACCTGGCTCGTGTACGGCGCGGCGAAGGGGGCGCCTTCGAGGAGCTCCAGGAACTCCAGTGCTTCGGCTTCGGGCGGGTGAGACTCCGTCTGCATCACGGATCTCCTTGGTGATGGGGCAGCGCCCGACAGCTTTCGTTGCCGGATAGTCCGGCTCGGAGGCTGTCGGGCGCTGCGACTTCGGCGGTTTCCATTGGCGGGTGGAAGAATCTCACCCGGAACCCAAAGCTACACGCATAGCGTCAATTAAGCAATATAGACGGTGGTCCCATCCTTGGTCAGGTCAGCTCCCAGGGGTGGCCCTGCGTGCGAAGCTGTGCGGGACGCCGACTTCCGTCAGGGCCAGGCGGATCTCCTCAACAGCTGTCAGGGAGGGCCGGCATGAGGGACTCGGAACGCGCCAGGTGCGGCACTGCGGGACGTACTGAAGTCCCGGGTCGGGCGAGGTCATCCCCAACGTCCGACCTGTGCAGCCGCCCCGACGCCGCGCCCCGGCTCGCCGCGGGCGCGCTCTACTCAGGTGCCCGCGTAGCGGACGACAGCCCAGAGGATCGGCTGGAAGCCCGAAGGCCAATTCCGCTGCACCCAAGATTTCAGCATCCAGGCCAGGGCGCCTACTAATCTTGGGTGCAGCCCGACACCTCCGCCCAAGGAGGTAATCGCGTGAGGAACTCAGAAGTCGCCCGTTAATCCTTCGCAGAGGATTCGTCTACCTCCGACATTCCCCGCGTGAGGCGCCTGCGGATCTCCCGGTAGATCGTCTCGCGGAACCACATCGGCTCGAATACCTCGGGGCGCTTTCGGTCCTTCGGGACGCGGTCCGGTTGCGCAATCTGATTTCGCAGCAAATAGGTTTGCATCGTGCTCCGCAATGCTGGCTTGCCGCTCAACGCGTTGCCGCGGATGACACCGTATTCGCCGATATCCAGCAGGTCCTTCGGATGTCCTTCAGGAAGGGGCTTTGCGAACTGAGGCTCGCCACCGGAGTATGACGCCCATACGCGGGGCCTGAATGAGCGCACCCATGCGTCCACGGCATTCGTGTCCCACTGCCCGTCCGGCCCGGGCGCGGGGAAGGCCTTCGCCACGACGTCGCCATCCGTGTTTCGCCGCGCCGCGGCCTTCGTCCACGCGCTCGCGGTGTTGTAGCTCACGCGGAACCGCTTAGCCATCTCGGCCCGAGTCTCGGTGACCAGTACGGGCGCCGCCGCAGGTGCAGCGGCGGCGGCCTTCGTCGGCTTGTCCGGCGATGAACCCTGGGCACTGGAAGCATCGGGCTCGGGCTCGGGCTTGGGCGGCCAGTACTGCGGCCGCATGGCCTGCACCCAGGAGTCGACTCGGGCGACGTCCCGCAGTCCACGGTCATCCGCAGCCGGAAAGTTGACCAGCTTGATCCAGGCGGTGGCGTCCTTGGACGTAACGCCATACCGGGCACTGATTCCCGCTTGGTCGATGCGGCTGCTTGTCATGGATGTCCTTGAAGGTAGGGGCGGGTGGTCGCAAACCTACTGGCCGGCACCCTGCGGGTCGCCGTCTGCGGCTGTCTTCTTCGCTGCAGCGCCACCGCGGCCGACAGGGCGCAGCAGGTACGGCAGGGCGGCGGCCGGCGTCCACATGGGCTCGTCGACCGCGGGCGTCCTGCCGTCATTGGGCAGCCGGTCGGCGCGCACCAGCCTGCCCTGGGAGATGTACGACCTCAGCGTCGTCAGCGCCGTCGGCTTGCGGCCAAGTTCGCGACCATCGAGCTCGGCGATCGTCTCCAGACTGAGCAGGCCCGGGTGCTTTGCGAAGTACCGCTGCAGGGACGCGCTCGGCTCCCGCAGCTCACCGTCGGCGGGCATCGCGGAATCCCTCTTCCCCCGGGAGGCCTGGCGCGGTGTCGCGAGGAACGGCAGGGCGGCGGCCGGCGTCCACATGGGCTCGTCGACCGCGGGTGTCTTGCCGTCGTTGGGCAGCCGGTCGGCGCGCGCCAGTTTGCCCTGCGAGATATAGACCTTCAGGGAAGACTCCGCCGTCGGCTGCTTGCGGCCCTGTTCCCGGCCGTCGAGCTCGGCGATCTTCTCGAGGGTGAGCAGGCCCGGGTTCTCCTCGAAGTACTGCGTCAGGAACGCGCTCGGCTCCACAGATGCAGCTTGGTCCTCTCGGGGCTGCACCGTGCGGCGCCGGCTGGCCGGCCGGCAGAAGAAGGGCAGGACACTCGCCGGCTCCCACATCCGCTCGTCGACCGCAGGTGTCTTGCCGTCCCGCGGCTTGCGGTCGGGACGTGCCAGCTTGCCCTGAGAGATGTAGATCTTGAGCGTAGTCATTGCGGTCGGCTCGCGACCGTGTTCCTTCCCGTCGAGTTCGGCGATCTTCTCGAGGGTGAGCAGGCCCGGGTTCTCCTCGAAGTACTGCGTCAGGAATGCGCTCGGCTCCCGCGGCTCGCCATCGCCCTTCTGAACCTTCCGCCGGATGCTGCGCGGGCGGGTGATGTAGGCGTATGCCGTCTCACGGAACCACATGTCCTGCTCGACCTTGGGCTGGCCCCCGTCGCCGGCACGCCGGTCGGGCCGGGCGAGGACGCCCCGGGAGATGTAGGTGCGCAGGGTCGCAACGGGCGTGGCCTCGCGGGAGAGGAAACGGCCTTCGAGCTCTCCGATCCGCTGGAGAGGCATAAGGTCCTTCGGGGCGCCGGCAGGCAGCGACAACTTGTCCTTCTGCTTGGGGTGGGCCTTGACCCAGGCCTCCGGCTTGTTCTCCCAGACCCACTCATCGACGGCCGCCTCGTCGTACAGCTGGGTCCTGCCCCATCCCTGGTCGACGGGGGACGGGAAGGCCGGCTCGTCCGGCCAGGACGCGGCGGTCGAGTAACCCACCTTGTATCGCTTTGCGATCTTCTCGAGGGTGGTCTGCTTGATGGTTGAGTTTGCGGGGATCATCATCTGCTCCAGGGCCTGCGTGGCCTGATCGTTTCCTGCAGGGCGCGGTGATGCGCCAGCGGGGTGATGCTGTTGTACGTGGCCAGCGGCCCCTTCCCCTGTGTTTCCGCGTGGGACGGAAGGACGCAGGGAGAAACCACGCTCACAACGTACAGCGATTCGTGCAATTAAGCAATTCGTGGTGCGTTTCGAGAGCGGCTCCGGCTCAGACGCGACGGCGCGCGGGCGGGCCCGGGGAGCCTGTGCTCCCCGGGCCCGCCCCAGGAGTTCGCCCACTACTAAATGCCGGCCCCGCTACCGACGGCGTCGCGCGACAGTCAGGAAGCGAGATGGAGGGCGCGCGTGGCGGCCCGCTTCCGCTTCTCGGCGATCTTCTTGTCCAGCGCCCGCTGCAAGCTGCCGAAGGTCTCGCTGCCCTGGCGTTTGAGCAGCGCCGGGATCCGATTTGCTGGAATTCCGACCTTTGGCGACTCGCTCAGGACCGACAGTAGATCGGACTCCGTCTGGTCGGTGTAGCCCGCCGCCTCTACCTCCTCGGCACTGGGGAACACTTCGGCGTGACGGTCCGGACGGTCGCCTTCGAGGACGAGTAGATGGTCTTCCATCCCGCCCAGGCTGTAGCACCAGAGGAAGTTCTTGGGTGGATTCGGCTCGACCAGCCTGCGAAACATTGAAACGGATTTCGTGTAGCAGTAGAACCAGGTGTCTTCCGGTGCGTCGCGCATAATGCGAAGCCACGCCTCAAGGTATTCATCCGAATGGAAATCTCCGGAATCGTGAAGCCTGATCCATTTTCCCCGGAATCGCTTATGGCGGATCTCCTCGGCCATCTGTGCTTCCCAGTCGGCGAGTGCGTACATCGTCATCCACATATTGCGCTCATGTGCGGCCAGTACCACCGGAAAACGATACGTTCCAACTCGGGCGTAGCACAGCTTGGCGCACGCCCCGGCCTCAGGGCAGGCGTTGTACGTCGATCCGTCCGCGAATCGTCCTGCCCAGGCGGGAAGTGAAAAGTTGAAGATCCCTTCTGCCCGCAGCTGGCTGTTCTGAGTAAGGAGCCGGCGCGGCTTCTGGGTGTTCGTACGGGTCTTGTCGGTGGTCGTGGTGTCGCTCATGTCGTGCTTTCCGGCTGGTGGGAGTCCCGGGCATCGGCCGGGCAGTTGTCGTGAGGTGCGGCACACGCGTGCACCCCGAACTTGGTGACGCCGTCCGGCGACATCAGCGCCAGGTAGGCGAGGCCGATGTCGAGTTGCTGGCCGGCCTGCGCGGTGTGCTTCTTGGTCGGGAACTGGATGGCGTCGCCGCGGCTGCCGATCGCTTTGGCGGCGGACTCTCGATGCTGCTCCAGCGCGTATTCAGGCCTGCGGTGCAACTCGAGCATCGCTACCGGCAGTGCCCACAGCAGGTGCTCGGCGAGCCCGTCGTGGAAGATCTGTTCCTTCTCGGTGAGCCGGCGGGGAGTCGGAACTGACACGACGGTGATGCGCGGTTTGGCCTGCGGGGGCTGGGCGCTCGGCTGGGACTGGGGAGTCTGGGAGGGCATCGGTGCTACTTCGATCTGGTCGGGTACGTGGGGGCGCGGGTTCTGGCTAGCTGCACGGGCGCGTGCCGGGCAGTTGGTGCGGGATCGGGCAGTCGTCTCGATGGGCGGGCGACGTGCGGTAGAGCGGGAACTCGGCAAGTTCACGGGTGCTGTGCAGCCAGTCGCCGTAGTCGGCGAGGCTGGTGACGCACACCGTGGGGACCTGCGCCGCGCAGTGCGGACACGGAGCGATGGGACTGAGGGCGAAGCGCCGGTCCTCGTCGTACGCGGCGAGAAACTCGCGGGGAGAGTCCCCGCCCGATATCCGCAGCCGTAGGGCCTGGCCGACCGCCCCCTCGGCCACGGGATGCACTTCATCGGCCTGGCAGGAGATGGCAACCCAACGCTTGAGGCAGAGCACGCGGCGCAGCATGCGCCGTGCGCAGTCGGTGGTGGCGAAGACAGCGTACGGAGCTGTAGTCGCTGCACCGACGCAGCCTGCGGCACCGCTTTCGGCCCGCTGCCCAGCCGCGCGGAGCGCTGCTTGGTCGAGCTGAGCGAGAGAGCGCGTCCTCATGATGAACGACATAGTCAACTCCACGTAAAAGACGGCCTATTGGAAGGAATGACGGGCCCGGGCGGCAAGGGCACGCCCGGGCCCGGAGCCTCCGCCGCGCTGGGAGGGGACGGGGGAGGCTGAGCCGCACGAAGCGGCTCCTTCGAGGTGGCGTGCGGACGATGAGCCACGCCCACCGACACCTCAAGAGTACGTCAGTAAAACCATTTAAGCAATATTCCAGCCGATGCACCTAGCTCGCGTCGGCCGTGGACCCTCGGTCGGCGTCCGGGCGCCCCGGCGGGCGGCCCGTGGGGTCGGGAGGGTCGCGACTGCCTGGCGTTCGCCGCCTCGATCGACTCGGGGGGAGGTGGGGCGGGCGCGAGGTGGGCGCTCTGAATCTGCTAGTTGCTTAATCAGAAGTGATGCTGTAGAGTTGTGTCATCGACGCCGGAGAACGTGACCGGCGAGCATTAAGCAGAAAGGTGGCGGACGACTTGTTCACCACTGACCAGAAGCCCGTTTTCGTCTACGGCACGCTCCGTGCCGGACAGGGCAACTACTTTGGCATCCTCAAGGGCACCACGGTTCAGGAGCGCCCGGCGATCCTGAACGGCTACACCCTCTTCGGTCGCGGAGTCCCCTTCGCTGTTCAGCGTGAGGACCGGATCGTCGTAGGTGAGGTCATGGACGTCGACACCGAGCTGTGGCCCGGCGTGCTCCGTAATCTCGACCGCCTTGAGGGCTACCACGGTGAGGGATGCACCAACATGTACGACCGCGAGGTTCGTACGGTCACTCTTGACGACGGCAGCACGGTCGAGGCGTACGTCTACCTCGCGGGCAAGTCGTCCCGCCGCTGGTTCATCGACTCCGAGGAGATTCCCGGCGGGGACTTCGTCAAGGCGGAATCCCAGTACGGGTACTCCTGGTAGTCCGCATCGCCACCGCATGAACCCCGATACCGGGCGGCGGATGGCACAACCCATCACGAAACACCCGTCAGGCCGCGTGCCGCGCGGCCTGACGGCTTGAGCAGTACACCCGGGCCCCTTCTGGGCGTCCGAGGCGAAGTAAGGAACAACCATGTGCGGTCTGTTCGGAGTTATCCGCAACCAGACCTGTGACCCCACTCGCGCAACCATCATGTGCGTTGCCCTCGGCCAGTTGGCCGAAGAGCGGGGTAAGGACTCAGCGGGGCTGGCAATCGCCACCTCCGCGACCAAGAAGCTCGACCGGCGCCCGGTCACCAACCGGCGCGACGTGACGGCGGGCGGCTGGCGCATCATCAAGGGACCGGGCCGGTTCCGTGACGTGTGGAAGCCCACGTACAGGAGCGCCCTCGACGCGGCACCCGTCGCTCTCGGGCACACCCGATGGAAGACGCAGGGTGGGACCACGCTGGTCAACTCCAGCCCGCTCCAGGTGGGTCAGCTCATCGGCACGCACAACGGAGACGTTGACGCGTGGCCGCTCAGGGCGGAGTTCGATCTCCAGCGGCCGACCGGTGACACTGACACCGAGGTCCTGTACCAGGCACTCGACCAGGCGGGCGGGGTCATCCTGCCCACCCTCGACGTCCTGAAGGCCACTGTGGGCCGAGCCGCGCTGGCGTGGACCGACCGGCGCTGGCCGCAGCTCGTCATGCTGGCACGTACAGCGGTGAGCCCGCTCTCCATCGCTGTCGACACGGACGGGAACCTGTACTGGGCGTCCAACCCGGGCTGGTTCCGCAAGGCCGCTCGGGCAGCGGACGTCACCATCGCGACGATCCTGATGGTGCCGGAGGGAACGCTGATGATGGTGGACTACTCCAAGGGCGCGCCAGTTCTCGCGGGCGACCGTCAGTTCACCGCCACGGCGCGTGCCAAGGACGACCGGCTGGCCCACCTCGTCGCATACCGGGGCTTCAGCATCAAGGACCAGGCGGCAGACGAGGAGGTGTGCGGCCACCGGACGCTCCGTGAGCCCCAGCGCTCGCGGTCCGTTCCGCCGACGCTGTGGCTCTCACCCAGCAAGTGAACCCAGCGATCCCGAAGTAGGGGCCGGGCACCGCATCATGCGGTGCCCGGCCCCTTTTTCTTCCTGTCCCTCGCCCTGTCGGAGTTCAGCGCCCGTCGTGCCAGCGGGTGCCGGCGAACAGCGCGGCGACCTGCGCCCGGTTCTCCTCCCGGCTGAAGATCCTGTCCACCATGCTGCGGAACGAGCGCGTGGTGTTGGTCCACGCCTCGCCGGTCAGCGGACCACGCTGGCCGGCTGCGGCCCGGGCCCGGCGGTGATGCCCGACACGCTGAGGGGGCGGCGCAGGGGTAGTTCCGGCCTCTCGCAAAGCCGCGTTCGTCAGGCCGAGCGACACGTTGACCTGCGCCTGGATGGTTCCGGGGTCCAACGAGCCGTCCCACATCCGGAACTCGGCATGATCGCTCTCCCGCCCGCTGACGGACTGGAAGTTCAGCCCGATGTGGTGGCTGTTGTTGTAGCTCTGCACGGACGAGACCGAGGTGTATGGGCGTGATGGCTCGCTGTTCGGGGTGCACCACTCCAGGCCACGGTGCCGGTCGGCTCCCGGATTCTGGGCGACTCGGTATATGACGTCCTCGTACCCGGCCACGGTGTTGATCAGCTGATTGTGGTTGGCGACGGTGTGGTCGTAGTCAGGAACGGCCACATGGACGTGACCACCAGTTCGCGCGCTGGCGATACCTCCGTTGCGCTGGACGATCTCGCACACCTGCGCCAGGTTGTTCCAGGTCTGCGGCTCGTCGTACAGGATCGGCGAGACGATCTCACCCGCGACGGTCCCGTCCCTCTCCAGGCGCCAGGCATTCGGGGCGTCGGTATACCCCTCGCGCGCCGAGGCGTGCCAGCCGTGCATGTACGGGTCTGGTGCGATGCCGGCGGCGTGAAGGTCGCGAGCGATCCGCTGGTTAGCTGCCTGCCGCTCGGACTGCGGCATCGACGGGGGGTAGTCGAACTCGATCTCGACACCGAAAGCACGCCCGCTTTCGCGCGCGCCGAGGCCCCCGGTGGCGTTCTCCGTCATGTACGGCACCAGCGCTTCGCCCGCGTTCCTGCGCGCCCGGGCCTGGTCGTACGCCTCCTGGAAGGCGTCCATGTCGTCCGAGTAGGAGCGCACCGCGGGTTGCGACGCTCTTTCGGCACGTGCTTGGTCCTGTGCTGCGATCGAGGCGGCATGCTCGGCGGCGACCTCGTTGAGAACTTCCTGGGCCGCCGCCCGGTCGACTGCCGTGTGGCCACGGGAGCTGAGCGTTTCCTGAATCAGGTTGGCCATCGCAGCCCGACGGTCGCACGTGCTGGCGTCACCGCCGTCGTGCAAGTCGGGGCACAAGCACTGAAGATCCTCTGACGTCACCTCCGGCTGGCCGGAGGGGCCACGGGTGACCCGGACGTCACCGTAGACGTGATGACTTTCGATGTTGCCGCCTACTTGGACCAGGGCGTCCTGCTCGTCAGTCACTTGGCCCAGAATGACGTCTGGACGCCGTGGCAGAAACACCATGTGGTCATCACTGCTGGTCACATAGAACTGATTAAGAGGTGCATCCTCCGCACTGGTGTCAATGATGCGAACCTCGGCGCGTTCTGCCCGTTCCTCAATGGTCAGCGGCGCGGCCTCGGCAACGAGCGTGTCGGTGCCGCGCGTCGGCGCGACGCTGTGGTGCTGGTGATCTATACGGCTTCCCGAACCCACGGTCATTCCCCTCGGACATTGGGCGGCAGCGCGCCCTCTGCAGCAGCCACCTGGATCACGCCGGCCTCGTGGAGCGAGACCAGCAGGCTCCATTCGTCATCCGGCTCGATCCAGACCAGCGCCCCATCCGGCCCCTCGGGCCGGGCCAGCCGACCAGCCGGCTTGTAGAACGTGGTCACCAGGACGAGCGGTACCGGGGCGTCCCAGCGGCTGACCACAGGCGGCGTGTCCCGCGGGGCGAGGATCGCCTGCTGCTGCTCGGGTGTGCACTGCCCGAATTCCTCCGATGCCGCGAGCACCGCCTGCATCTGGACCTGAAGGCGCAGGGCGAGCCGGATGCGGGCTGCTGCCTTCTCCTTCGGGCTGACCAGTTCGGGGTACTCCGGAATCAGACCTTCCACGAGCTCGGTCGGGGTGTCGGCGTAGCCGCGCCAGCTCCCCCCGTCGTAGATCATCTCGAAGACGTAGTTGCCCCCGTCCTCCTTGGTGGGCGGGTCCAGCGGCGTAGCGGCGGACGAGGCGTTGCGGGTACGGATGAAAGTCATGACATCTCCCATGGATTAGCGGCCCTGCCAGCGAGTTTGCTGGAACAGAGAGGTTGCCTGCGCCTTATCCTCGGGGCGCTGGAAAAGCGAGTCGACCATCTGCCGGAAGTCGGCGGTGTTCGTGCGCCAATCGTCACCGGAGAGCCGGCGCCGCTGTCCGACACCGGCTTGGCTGCGCTGCTCCCGGTGGCTTCCCAACGCCATGCGTGAACCGGCAGGGGCGCTGTCCTGGCGGACAGCTGCAGCTGCCAAGCCCAAGGACAGCTTGACCTGCGTCTGGATCACCGAGGGGCTGAGCGAGCCGTCCCACAGCCGGAACTCACCATGGGCGCTCTGCCCGCCGCGCATTGCCCCGCTCAGGTTCACGGCCATGCCGTGGTACGACTGGACCTGCGAGAGGGCCGTGTACCCCTGGGACGGAACGGGGTTGGGTCGGCACCAGCGCGTGCCGCGGTGACGGTTGCCTTCGGACGACGGATTCTGGGCGAGCCGGTACAGGACGTCCTCATGCTGAGCGTAGGTCTGCATGAGCCGGGTGTGGTTGGCGACGTCGTGGTCATAGTCGTGCATGCCCACGTGGACATGACCGCCTGTACCGAACGAGGCGCGACCGCCGTTGCGTTCGACGATCTCGCACACCTGCGCCAGGTTGTTCCAGGTCTGCGGCTCGTCGTAGAGGATCGGTGAGACGATCTCGCCCGCGACGGTGCAGTCGTCCTCCAGACGCCACGCGTTGGGGGCATCGGTGTACCCCGCCTGCTGCTGCGCGTGGTACCCGTGCTGGTGGCTGTCGCGGGCCAGACCCGCTTCGTGCATCTCACGGCCGATGTTCCGGAGCGCCGTACGTCGGTCGACGCCGGGCTGGATGTCGAACTCGATCTCGACGCCGAACCCACGGCCGCCCTCGCGGGCGCCGAGACCACCGGTGGCGTTCTCCGTCATGTACGGGATGACCTGTTCACCGCGTTCCGCACGGTCACGGGCGGCTTCGAAGTCACGCTGAAAAGCGTCGAAGTCGTCGGTGTAGTTGACCGGCCGGTCCGCCGGCCACTGTTCCCGGGCCTGTTCCTGAAGGGCGGTGGCCGCCTGGTGCTCGGCCGCGACCTCGTCCAGGACCTGCTGGGCGGCAGCACGCTGAACCGCTCGCTCATCAACGCCGAGGTGCCCCTCCGTGGAGCTGCCCCGCTGTGCCGGCACGTTGCCATTCATCGCCGAACGGAGAGCATCTATCGCCTCTTGGGATGCCAGGCCCGTCAGATCCGGCCTTGAGCTTTCACCCTGCACTGGAAAATCGCGGTCCTCGTCATCGTTTTCATCGAATGCCGCCGGGACCTCCCCGTACTCGTCTTGCAGGCGCTGACGGACTTGGGCGTACTCCTCCTGCTCGACGGGGGTCAAGCCCAGAAGGTCAAGGCGTTCGCGAAGTTGAAGTGCCCGGCTGATCAACTGCAGGTGGGCTTCCTCGTCTGACGCCGTGATGGTGGCATTCGACGCGGTGGTGGCTACGAGGTGGTGCTGGTGGTCGATCCTGCTGCCGGAACCCATCGTGATGGCTCCTTTCGTTGCTCTGGGCGGACGGGGCGGTGTGCGGACTTGCGCGGCGGGCGCTACCAGCCCGCTGAGTCGGGCTGTTGCCAGCGGGTGACGGCATAGAGCGCAGCGGCCTGCTCCATCTGGCTGCGGCGGTTGAAGATCTCGTCCGTGAACCGCCGGAAGTTGAGGGAGTTGGCCTCCAGATCCGGGATGGAAAGCCGCTGGTCGGGCCCCCATTCCTGGCGGTGGCGCCCCAACGACATCGGCTCGTTGTGCCGGGAATGTGAGGGGCCTCCTCGAACGGCTGCGGCCACCATGCCCAGGGAGAGATTGACCTGCGTCTGGATGACGGCGGGATCGACCGAGCCGTCCCACAGTCGAAATTCGCCGTGGTCGCTGCGTTCGCCGCGCGCCGCCGTGAGGTTGACGGCCATGCCGTGTCGTGCGCGGCTTCGGACGTCGGGCAGGGAGCGGAAGCCTGCTGAGGGGACGCGGTTGGGCTCGCACCACTCCGTCCCGCGGTGTGCGGAGTCCGGGGCGTTCCGGTTGGCCGCGAGCCGGAACAGGACGTCCTCGTAGTCGCCGTACATCTGCATCAGCCGGTGGTGGTTGGCGATGTCGTGGTCGTAGTCGTGCAGACCGACGTGGACGTGCCCGCCGGTCCGCTCGCTGGCGCCGCCCCCGTGCCGCTGGACGATCTCGCAGACCGTGGCCAGGTTCTGCCAGGACTGCCGGTCGTCGTAGAGGATCGGTGAGACGATCTCGCCCGCGACGGTGCAGTCGTCCTCCAGGCGCCACGCGTTGGGGGCGTCGGTGTACCCCGCGTTCTGCTGCGCGTGGTAGCCGTGCTGGCGGCTGTCGCGGGCCAGGCCGGCCTCGTACAGGTCCCGGCCGATGGCGCGCATGGCCTCGTCGCGGTCGTCATAGTCGCCGTCGGTGTCGAACTCGATCTCCACTCCGAAGCCGCGCCCTCCCTCGCGGGCCCCCAGGCCTCCTGTGGCGTCTTCGAGCAGGAAGGGCACTGCTGCCTCACCGCGGACTTCTCGGTTCCAGGCGGCATCGTGGATCTCACGGAATGCTTCGAAGTCCTCTACGAAGCTGATCTCCGGCTCACTGGGCCACCGGTCGCGGGCCTGCACCGCCAGGGCGGCAGCTGTCTGGTGCTCCTCCAGGACCTCGTCCAGAACCAGTTGCGCGGCGGCACGCTGCACGGGAACACTGGCCGGCGGCTCGCTGGCCCGGGGAGGAAAGCCTGGGTTCTGCTGCTCTTCGGCGTCCTCACGCTCGACGTCCTCAATGAGGCCGGGCGCGTTCCACAGGTCGTGCTCGTGTCGAAGCCGGTCACGCAGGCCCCAGTACTCAATGGATTCCTCGAGCGTGGCTTGGCCGTTGTTCTCCTCCCAGCGGGTCTGGAGCTGCAGGCACTGGTCGATGAGGTCACGCTGACGCTCGGGCATGAGGTCGACGCCACCGGCCGGGGCCTCGATCGTCAGCCCCGCCGTGGTGGTGGCGACGAGGTGGTGCTGGTGGTCGATCCTGCTGCCCGAGCCCATGATCAGGCCCCGTTCCGTGCGGTGATCGTCCCGTCGGCGAGCCCGGCGTAGAAGCGGACGTTGGCGGTGAACAGGTCTTCGGTGCGGGCCTGGGTGTCGACGCGTCCCTCCGCCGTCATGACCGCGCCGTGACGGGCGTACTGCAGCGGGTTCTGGCTGATCAGGTAGAGGCGCCCGGGGAAAAGCGCCTGGAGCGTGGCGATGCGGTCGGCCCGGCTCGCCCCGGTGAGGACCATGGGCAGGTCCGGTGGGAGCGTGGCGGCCAGGTAGGTCAGACCGGGAATCGCCATCTCCTCCCAGTCGGCCTGGGTGCGGAAGGTCTGCAGGTTCATGGCGAGGGCGGGCGGGAGCGTGGGGGACTCGTCGAGCCAGTCGAGGTAGCGGTCGAGGTCCTCCAGCCGCAGCCAGTAGATGTTGGGGACCGCGGTGACGCCGGCCGCGGAGAGTTCCTGCGCGAGCATCAAGTTGCGGCGCATGTTGATCAGGTTCTCGGCGCGGGGCTGGTTGAAGTACATGCTGGCGTTCGGCGTGAGAACGAGGTCCCACTCCTGGGCGGCGAGCATGTCGGCGAAGCCGTCGGCCTTACGCCGAGTCCAGTAGGCCTCCACGAGCGGGTCCTCCGCGTACCCGCTGAGGATGGCCTTCTGCTCGCCACGCAGGTCCAGGAACTGGCGGGCGGTCTTGCCCTCCCAGCGCGGGAACAGCTTGTGGGTCCTGGGGCTGATGACCCGGCGCAGCCCGAGCGCGTAGGCGGGCCAGTCGAGCTGGGCGTCGAGCGTGCGCACGTCGTGCCCGTCGACCTGGGGGGTGAACAGGGGCAGGTCGGGGAGCGCGCCCGGTACGCGCAGACCGGTGAAGTGCATGGTGTTGCCGATGTCCTTCATCCAGGCATCCCGGTCGGGCCGGGTGCCGCAGCGGATGGGGCAGCGGGTGCAGGCCAGGCCCGGCTCGCTGCCGGGAACCGGGTCCTCGGCGCGCGCGCAGCCGCAGTACTCGCAGCTGGAAGTGCAGCCCGAGCAGACGGGTTCGACGGCCCGAGGGTTGTCCATGAAGAACGGGCAGTTGTTGCAGTCGCACCCGGACGCGGGTGCGGGAGCGGAGGGAGCGGGTTGCCCGATTCCGGGCATCGGCAGGGAGACGGTCATGCGACGGTCCTTTCAGTGCCGGCGCTGGTGTGGCGCTGGAGATCGGTCAGGAGCATGCGGAGCGAGCCCGCATCGAATCGGTGCAGGCTGCGGCCTTCGGCCAGCTGCGCGTTGAGGCCGCGCAGTCCCTCCAAGGCAGCGGCGAGTACCGGCGGGTCGACAGGCTCAGGGGTCTCATCCCACTCATCGGCTGGCAGGGACTGCTCGCCGTCCGAGGCGGCCAGTCCCAGCGAAGAGCTCTGGGGTCCTGTCGGCCCGGCGTGGCCGCTCGGGGACGCGGCCTCTTCGTTGCCGGAGACAGCCGATTCCTGCGCTTCGCCGTCGGCCGACTCCGCGAAGTCCTCGCTCCCGCTTTCCTCCCTCTGGGCAGTGCTGCGGGAAAGCGTCGCGGCACGTTCCGCGTTGGCCTGCTCGTGGGCAGTGACCGCGGTGCTGACCGCGATCTCGGCCGGCATCTCCGGGTTCGTGGCCTGCGCTCGGGTGGCCGCCGAGAGCAGATCGGTGCGCCCCAGCCGCTTGACGGCCTGCCACAGCTCGGAGGCGGCCTCACGGCGGCCGCGGCTGAGACGGGCCAAGTTCGTCCGCGCGGCCAGTGCGACCTGGTGCTGGTCCATGTCCGCGGACAGTTCGCGCGGCAGGGTCCGGAAGGCGGCCACGACCTCACGGGCGCGCCGCGAGGTGATCTGCAGGCCGAGGCGGCGCAGCACGAGATTCCACGGTGCGGCCAGGTTGGCGTCGCTGCCGCGCAGCTTCTCCAGGGCCTCGAAACGGGCGACAGGGTCTTCGAGCCGCTGGATGTCCTCGCTCACCTCGATGCCGGCGTTGTCGAGCTGGGTGCGCAGGATCGCGCTGCGCTCGAGCAGCAGGGCGTTGGCGAGCTCGCCGGGCTGGAGGTCCTCCCGCGCCAGGTTCTCCACCAGCTGCCACGTGCGGCGGTCCTCATCGCTGATCGGCCCGGGGCAGATGACTGCGGGCAGCTTCTCGAACCGGGGGTTGTCCGGCTGGTTGACCGCACCCCAGCGGCAGGCCCGGTAGCGGCGCTCGCCGATCACCAGGCGCCGCTGGACGCGGCCCTCCGGGCCGGGCAGCTCTTCCACCAGGACCGGGTGGAGAACCCCGACGGCCGAGATCGAGGTGATCAGGTCGGCGAGGCCCTCGGGGCTGGTGCTCGGTCCGGGGCCGCGCCCCTGCACGTCGGTGTAGACCGAGCCGCGCATCGGCAGCAGCTCGAAGCGCCGCTGGCGCAGTTGCTCAGAACTCTCCAGGGCTTTAGCCAGACCCGCGGTCGCGCGTGTGGGGGCCAGGGATTCTTCAACAGCGATGCTCATCAGCGGAGCCTCCTTTCACAGGTCGGTCGTCAGGCGGGGTGGCCCGGCCCCGAGGGTTGTCGCGTAGCAGGTCAGCGGGGTGCGGGCGAAGCCGGCGGGTGCCGAGCGGGCGCCGCGGAGCTCGGTTGGCGAAGGAGCATGTCGGTCAGGGGATGCCGCTCTTCGGGCGTCCCGCGCAGCAGCGGGGTGAAGATCTGCCCGAACGGCCCGCGCTCGCGCAGCTGTTGGAGAGTGGTGACTCCGACCGAGAGCTGACGGGCGATCCGGGCCAGGCGTGGGTCGACCCGCGTGAGCGTGTACAGGTCCTCGGTGCGGTCGGCGAGTCGCTTGGCCAGGGTGGGGCCGGGCACGCCGTCCAGGATGATCAGCAGGCGCGGGAAGGCCGGATAGGTGTGCTGCCACGCAGGCCGGGTCGATGCCGCGGAGCGCTTCGCACGATCGGGGTGCTGGGGCACGAACTCGTACAGCCGCCCGTACGCGGACACCTTCTTGGCGAGCTCGGCCGTGGTCATGGTGGCCCGGTCGAGCTCGATGAACAGGTTCAGCATCGTGCGCGCCTGGCGGTGGACGTGCACGTAGTGCAGGACGGCGTCGGAGATGACGTGGTCGTCCTCGAACCTCCGCTGCCCGTCGCGGATACGGTGGGCGACCTCCGGCGTCCATGACAGCGGTGTGCAGTCATGGCCGAGCCGGTGTGCGTGCGCAACGAACGCACACCCGACCTCGTTGACGGCCAGAGTGTGAGCCTGACGCGTGCTGGCCGCTGATTCGGGCGTGACCCGGTAGCGGCGGGAGAACACCTCTGTCGCCTGTTCCACGGCGTCCGCGCCCGACTCCGTCAGGAACCATACGTAGGGCCTGTTGAAATGGTGACCTCCACCGGCCTGGCCCTGGGCCCGAAGACGCTGGACAAGTCCGCTCTCTTCGAGATCTGCGAGCTGCCTGCGCAGGTAGGAGGATCCGCGGGCGGCAGGGGTGAGCAGCCGGTGAAGCTGGCCCGTGGTCATGATGCGGTGCTGGTAGAGCAGGTCGAGGGCCGTTTTGGCGACGGCATGGAAGCTGCGGGTCCGCTGCGGCCGGTGCAGCGGCTCGTGATCGGTCAGCGTGCTCATCCGACTCGTGACCCCTTGTTCTTGATGAGGAAAGTGACGTTGTCGGGGGCCGGCTCCTGCTCCGCCGGCGGGTCAGGGGTGTCACCCGACGGCCCCGGCCCCGCGTCGTCGACCGGCGGCTCATCCGGACCCGTGCCCGGGTCCTCGTCGTCCGGCGGCGGGGGCGGGAGCGTGGCCAGGAACAGCCGGAGGCGGGTGTCGAGCTTGCCGAGATCGTCGAGGATGTCCCGCACCCGGCGCCTGCGCAGGTTCTTGTTCACCGCCGTGTCCAGGCCCTCGACGTCGTCCTCGCGCAGGTAGTCGCCGTACAGTTCCTCGACACTCGCGCCGCGCACCCGGAAGGGGTTGGACTGCCCGCCGTCGAGGGTGACCGACATGACGTAGTGGTAGCGCTGCAACTGCGAGATCGTGTCGGCTTCGACCTTCTTGCCCCACCTGCGCGTGACCAGCTGCGCCTCGTCGATGTCGCTGGCCGTCGTCGACAGGATCGACAGGTTCTGCATCAGCCCCTGCCGCGTCGTCGGCGAAAGACGCTGCGACATCTGCGTCATCGCCAGCAGCTTGACCTTGTACTTCCGAAGCTGCTCGGCGATCGCGGCGAGGGTTCCCTTGCTCGCACCGTCCACCGCGGTGAGCTCGTCGATGAACACGTAGAAGTCCTTGCGGTCCGCCACGGGCTGGGTGCGCCGCGAGAGGCCGGCGCGGAAGAGGTCGTAGATCAGCAGGCAGGAGACGATCCGGTCGGTGTCACCAGTGCCCGACGGGCACACGAAGACGATCTTCCCGGTGTCCATCGCACGCCGGATGTCGTACGTGCTGAGCGACGAACCCAGAAAGCCCTTCAGACTGTTGGAGCTGTCGAGCCGCTCGATGATGTTCGTGACGACAGGAGTCGCCTCGTTCGAGTATTTCGGGTAGGTGTGCACCCAGAAGTCGCGCAACGTCTTGGGCAGGTACGGCACGATGGCCTCGCGCCATTCCTCGTCGTTGAGCAGGGTGCGGATCTGGAAGATGGTCGGTGCCAGCTCCGGCTTGCCTGCCTGCGAGAGGATCCAGGAGAGACGCGCGAGGGTCTCGACGGACCTTGTGAGGATGGTCTTGGCTCGGCCGGCGCTGTCGGACCAGTTGAGGGCGCTGGCGAAACCGGTGACGATCGCGTTGACAATGTCGGGGATATCCGATTCCCCGCGGTTCTCCATGGACAGCGGGTTCCAGGAGCCGACCATGGCGTCGAGGTCCGGCGAGGTCAGGTCGATCTCCCACATGCGCGGGGCGATCTGCGGGTGCGCGAGATACGGGCGTGCCCGCTGCCACCCGTCACCGTGCGGGTCCAAAAACATGGTTCCGTGGCCGTTGTGAGCGAGCGCGATCGCCTGGATCAAGCTCATCTCGGTCTTGCCGTAGCCGGCCTTTCCCAGGAAGAGGCCGAACAGGAGGTACGCCAAGGGCAGGCCCGCCAGGCGCTCGCCGCCTCCGGGCTTGGACACCCACCCCAGGGGCAGCAGATCCGGCTGGCCGGTCCAGGTGGGCAGATTCGTCGGCGGCGGGGGCACCACGCCGCCGGAACGGGCAACGTTCGCCGCCATGTTGTGCTTCGTGGCCGGCTTGAGCAGCCCGGCGAGCTCGGCGCCGGTCACCCAGCTGGGCCGGCGCGGGGAGAACTCCCCGGTGGTGAATCGCCGGTCGAAACTGCGGCGGTACAGCTTCGAGTCCGCCCGAAGCCGCGTCACGAGCAGGTTCAGCCCGACCGGACGCAGGTGGTTGTCCCCGGCCCAGCCCTCGAGCGTTGCCATGATCTGCTCCAGCAGCATCCGCGGCCGCGACGGGTCGGAGGAGCAGGTCCGGATCAGCAGCTGCAGAGCGAAAACGGGATCCGCACCCGGCCCGAACTTGCCCATGGCCGCCTTGATGTCGGTGTGGTTCGGCATACGCTGCCGCTGGGCCGGCCGCTGACCGCCACCGCCGTGCTGACCGCGCAGCTCCGCGGCGATCTGGCTGCCCACGGAGGCGAGCTGACCGAAGCCGGAACCGCCCGACCCCTGCTGGGGAAGGCCCGGTATCGAGGGCATGTTGCTCGGGTTGCGGCGCGCCTGCGCCAGCAGTCGGCTTCGGCGACGGCCGACCTTGGAGGGTGAGATCGGTACCAGGTCCAAGACGATGTCCGCCCGTTCGCCCAGGTCCTCGCGCACGTCCGCGACGGCCGCGGCGAGCGCTTCCAGCGGGTCGGGCTTGAGCGGCACCTCTCGCAGGGCGAGGTGGTCGGGGAGCGCGAGGGCGAGTTCGGCACGGGCGAAGTGCTGCGTGGGCTTGTCCTTGCGGGGCTTGGGCCTGCGCGGCCCGCGTCCGTGGCCCTTCGGGGACTTCGAGTTCTTACTCATCACGACTTCCTTCGAGGGTCATGCCGCAAGGGCGGTCTGGGTGTCGGTGTCGAGGCCGACACCAAGGCGGATCTCCGGGCGCTCGGCGTCGGCCATCGCGGCACCGACGGCACGCATCTCGCACTGCCGGTAGCCCTGGTGGCGCAGGACCTCTGCAGCCCGGGCCGGCCCCTCGACGCGCATAGTCAGCAGCCCGTTCTGCGACAGCAGCCGCACGCGGACCGCAGTCCCGCGTACCGGGGTGAACGCCCAGCGCGAGACACTGCGCTGGGCCTGAGCCAGATGCTTGGCGAAGCGCAGCACGTCCTCGAGCACGGGGTCGAAGCCAGTGGTCGGCAGAACCTCGAAGGCCTGCCGGCCCTTCAGCGGGCCGAGACCGAAGCGCCGGCGCGCCACGGAGATGACCAGGGCGAAAGCTATGAAGACCGCGGGCACGAGGAACAGCAGCCACACGTTGCCGGATATCCACTCATAGGCGGCCTCGCCGTACGCGGGCAGCTCCTGGCCGAAGTCGATCACACGGTCGATGACATCGTTCGTGGTCATCGGGCGGCTCCGGAGCACGAAGCATCGGGGAACAAGGGGCGAGAAGGCATGTCGGAACTCCGGGGGGCGAAGGGAGTGCGTGCGGATGCCTATAGAGGTGTGTTTTTGGCGATCCGTGTGACATGCCAGGCCGAACTTTCTGATCTCGGCCGCAGCCGGCCGGCTCCACGAAGATGCCGCCTGCGGGGGGCGTCACCCCTGGGGGCGAACTCCGGGACTTCGCTTCGGGCCGCGGACGCTGGGACCTAAGCTGTCCGGCATGCCCGATCTGACTGCCCCGCAGGCGAGCGAGCTGGCCGCAGCCGCCGATGCTGCCGCCGTGCTTCCATCGCAGCGCGCCGCAGTCCCGGCGCCGTGCCGCATGGCGGCTCTGGATCCGGTCACAGGCCGGGCGGCCAACACCGTCGAGCTCCTCGCCCTGTTGAAAGGCGACGAGGCCGTCCTGCGCGCCGCCTTCGAGGTCGCAGGCCGGATGCTGGCCGGCGACACGCGGCCGGACAGTCAGGTCGTCTCCGTCGGCAACGCCTCAGGCAACCCGATGATGCTGTTGGCGGCCGGCATCGTGCAAAGCAGCCTGAACGGTGAGCCGGAGCAGGCATGGGCTCAGGTCCAGCAGTATCCGCCCGCACGGCGCGCGGCCCTCCTGTCCGTCCTGGCCAGCTGGCTCAACTACCACTTCGCGGGCCTTGACCCGATCGCACTCGCGGTTCAGGAGTAGAACGCGGTCCGCAACAGAGACAAGCGGAAATCGGAACCTACGGTGTAGGGTCCGGTTCGACTTGTCGTCTGACGCCTGGATGACCTGAGTCTTTGGGGACCGTCCGAGACATTTGTCGGCGGACTCGTCCAGCGAACTTGTCGGATTCTTCAGCCAGGAGGGCCCGATCGGGCCGCGCCGACAGATGTCTCGGACGGTCGACTTGCGGGTTTGTCCCAGCAGCCGACATGCCGACGACAAGATGGCCGGACACCGACATCTCTATTCGGAACCTACAACGGAACTGATCAGCCCACTCGTTTCATGATCAGAATCTGGGATTCCCAGTACGAGAGAGGCTTGATCCGCACCTGGAGCCCGGTCTTGGGGGCGTCGATGACCTGACCGTTGCCGATGAACATGCCGACATGCTCGGGGCGGGAGGCGCTGCCGCGGCTGAAGAGCAGGTCACCGGGCTGCAGATCGGCGGTAGAGCGCACTCGCGTCCCCTTGTTGACCTGGTCGTACGTAGTGCGGGGGAGGTTCACGCCGACGCTGGCCCATGCCATTTTCATGAGGCTTGAGCAGTCGCAGCCGTTGCCCTCTTTGAGGCTGAAGGGCCTGCGGCAGTTGCCGCCCCACTGGTAGTAGGTCTTCAGCGCCGTCTGCGCCGCGGCCACTACTTGGCCGGTGCGCCCGCTGCCGGCGGCGACCGGGGCACCTTCCGTCAGCTCGTCGGTCCACTTTTCGGCGAGACTCCGAATGATCTTGACGTAGTTCTGGGTCTCCGGATAGGGCGGAATGCCGTTGTGCTTCTGCACCGCGTACGGCCCTGCGTTGTAGGCGGCCAGCATGTTGTCGGCCTTGTCGCCGGGGACGCCGCTGACCTCGTCGGCGATGTCGCAGTCGTAGTCGACGGCGGCCGGAACCGCATCGACGGGGTCGAGGACGTCCTTGTCGCCGTCGTTGTCACCGTCCTTGCCGTGGCTCTTCCACGTCCCGGGGATGAACTGTGAGATGCCGCTGGCGACCGGTACTTTCACGATCTTGCCGTTCTTGTTCACTTCCTTGAAGGACTGGATTTTCGGGTCGAATTTGCTCTCCTGGTACAGCTGCGCTGCGAGCAGGGCGGGTGTGACTTCGGGGCATCCGTAGTCGTTGATGGCCTTGTCGATCAGCGTCCTCAGCCATTCCGGGACGTTGGCGCCCTTGGAGATGCCACCGCCGAACCCGGCGTTCTGTATGCCGTCGCCTGTGTTGTCGCTGCCGAGCTTCGTCGCGACGGCCATCACGGCGGCGATGAGGACGGCGCAGACGCACAGCCAGGTGATCCCGAGGCTCATGAGTATCTTCTTCACCACGGTCTCCTCAGGCGTTGACGAGTGCGCCGACCCGCCACGCGCCCGTGGGCACGTGGTGCAGTTCGAGCGCGATCTGTTCGTGTGAGCGGGCGGGCTGTTGGCCGGCCGAGTGGGTGGTGCAGGTGTAGAGGACTCGCACGTAGGCCCGTGCCGCGGTTGCAGCAGGGGCGCCGTCGGGTGTTGCCACGCGGTCGATGGCGCAGGTCACGTGTGTCTTGTCGGTGACCCACTGCTGCCACAGCCGGATGGATCGGTCTCCGGGGTCACGCAGTCGGTCGGCGAAGCCGTCCGTTGCGTAGGCCGCCGCACGGCGGCCGGCGTCGCTGAAGGAGGCGTCACGGCCTGGGCGCGCATCGTGCGAGGCCCACGCCGTTACGAAGCTGCGTGCTGTCTCTGCTGCCTTCGGCGGCACGGCCTGTGAGGCGGACAGTTCCTCGTCCGGCGCCGTGGTGTCCTGCGCGGCAGGAGCTGAAGGTCTGGTCGGCTCGGCCTCCGGTGTGGACGGCTCGGCCGGCGGGGCCGAGGGCGCAGGCCGATCGGCGCGCGGAGCGGTACGTCCCGGATCGACGGCCAGGAGCAGAACTCCGGTGACCGCCAGGAGGGCCGCCGCCGCAAAGAGCACAGGGACCTTCCAGGTGCTGGGGTTCTTGAGCGCGGACATCCGACACCTCCTGCAGTCGCGACCGGGAAAAGTGGGGGAAAGGGCCGGAGGGCGGGGATGAGCTGGGGCAGCTCATCCCCGCCGGGTCAGGGCCGTCGACGGGGTGGTCCCGCCGGCCGCGTCGCCCTGCGGACGGCCCGGGGACCCGACGGCGCGGGCGGCGTCGACGACACGGCCGGCGCAGCGCCCCCGCCGGGACTCGGGGAGGCACTCACCAACGACGTGGGGATGGATGCCGGCCCCGGTGCCGAAGGAGAGGACGACCTAGTCGCGGATGACGGGCCCCGTCCGGGGACCGGGGGTGCGCTGGCAGCCGCTCGCGTACCGGGAGGGTTCGACGGGCGCGGTGCGGCACCCATCGGCTGAGCCATTCCGAGCTGCGCACTGGCCGCGTGACGGCCCACAAACCGGCCTGCCGTCGCCACATTCCGGGCGTACTCCTGGCGGAACGCGGAGGCGCTGTCGACCCTGGCAGTCACCCGGGCGCCGGCCCGGCTCGACGAGGCGGCCAGCTGCCGTCTGACGGCACCTGCGCGTGCGGTCGCCGCGGCGCCACCGCGCTTGGCGGCTGCGATGCCCCGGGGAATCCCGACCGGTGCGCCCACGGTCGCGAGCGTCGCGAACTTCGTTGCCTTCCAGCCGAATCGTGCGGTCGCGGCCGCACCCTTGCCGGCCATGAGGGTGGCGCGCCCGCCGCGGGACTGAGACATCTTGTTCGCCGCGGCCGTGGCGAGCCGACGGCGAAGGGCCTGCTTGGCGGCACCCTGGGCGGCGACCTTCGCCGCGGTGGCGGCGCCACCGGTGCCCACCGCAGCCGCGGCGTTGGTAGCCAGGCGGGCGGCGGAGCGCAGGCGCCCCCCTGCCTTACCGCCGCGCTGGGGCTTGCCCATCCACATCTGCTTGGCGGTGCGCCCGGCCTGGCCGAGGGGCTTGGTGACCTTGCGGGCCTCGCCGCGGGCCCCGCCGAACAGCTGCTTAACCCCCGGGGCGGTCTCGGCGTACCGGCCGAAGGAGTTGAACACGCTCTGACGGCTGCCGCCGACACGGGCGTTGGCCAGGCGCCGGTTCAGGTTGACGCTGACCTGCTTCGCCGTCTCCTTGATCTTCTTCTGGCCGACGAGTCCTGCGACTGCGGCCAGATCGAGGCAGATGAACTTGACGGCGAGGATCTCGCCCGTGTTCGCGTCGAGCAGCGCGACGATGACGACGATGAAGATCGCGAGGAACGAGATGGCGAGGATCACGCCGAGGATGGCTTTGATGATGGCGGAGACCCAGCGCCACAGCACGCTGCGGCCTCCGCCGGGCAGGATGCCGGCCGCCAGGGCCCAGTGGCCCTTCATCGCTTCGAAGGCCAGCCAGCCCTGCGAGACCAGGAAGGTACCGGTGACCAGCACCATGAGGACGGAGACGATGATCGCTGCGAGAGCGACGAAGGCGGCCGAGAAAGTCATGTCGGCGGACGCCTTCTTCGCGTCGCCGTCCTCGACCTTGCAGACCTTGGTGAAGTGCTCGCCCGCGTTCTTGAGCTGGGCTGAGTAGGTGGCTGCACCGGTGGGGTTGACTCGATTGGCTTCGAAGAAGTCGATGCCCATCTGCTCGTAGTTGTATTTGACCAGTGACGCTTCGGCGAACGCCTTCGAGCACTTGGGGTCCTTGAACGTCTTGCCGTAGAGCATCAGCTGCGTCGGCTTGACGATGAAGGCGTCGACCAGGGCGTCGGTGATCGGCTTGGACACGTCTTCCGGCTTGGCGTCGCCCCCAGGGTCCTGTGACAGCACAACCGCGCTGACCTCGAGCGAGAGGTCTTTGGCCTGGCCGATCAGGCCCTCATCGCTCAGCAGCATGGTCGAGCCGCCGGGCGACGGCCGGTCATGAGTGCCGAGCAGGACCTGCGCGGGCGAGAGCAGGACGGTGGTGGCGATGGCGGCCACGACCAGGGACATGCCCGCTTCGGCGAAGCCGCGGCTGCGGTTCTTGAACAAGATGTGCCAGGCCGCGTACAGACCCGAGAAGAGCAGGAAGAGACCAGGAAGGCCCAGGCGGTTGATGACCTGGTCCCGCAGGCTGGTGGCAATGTTGTCGGCAGGCTCGACGAGAATCTTGGCGAGGCCGAAGTCCAACGCCCAGTCGATCAGCCAACTGGCGAATCCGACAAACCACTTGGCGATCCCGAAAAAGAGCTGAGACAGCAGATTCCAAATCTTGAGATCGATGTCGCTCCAGTCGCCGGTGTCCGCGTCGACGCTGTACGCGGAGATCGGGACGCCGTCCTTGTCCTTGACGTTGAAGGGCTGCAGCAGTCCGTTGGAACCGTCCGCAGGTGACTTGGTGAGGTCCTTGATCGGCCTGTCTTCATCCCCGGGCTGCGGGGCAGGAGGCATCAGCCCGGGCCGCGGCTCCATGGGGTTGTAGGAGTCCTCGGGCTTCGGCTTCGCGGCCGGCTTGTCGTCATTGCCGCCACCGGCATCGCTGTCGTCGCCCTCCTTGCAGTACTTGTACTGGGCACTGCCCTTGGGCAGTTGGTCGCACGGGTCGGCTTTGTCCCCTTCCTTCTCGTTGCCCGGCTTCGGCTCTGGATTCGGCGACGGCTTCGGCGTCGGCTTGGGCGTCGGCTTGGCGTCCGGGGCGGTGGGTGCAGGGCCGGGCTGCGGATTGGGGACTGGGTCAGCGGACGCGGCCGTGGCGGTCAGGCTCAGCAGTAGTGCCAGGGGCACAGCGATGAACCAGATCCGCAGGGCGCGCCGGCGTGGCGCGGCGCGGGGGTCGGCTTTCATGCCAGTGCCCCTTCGAGCGGCACTTCGACGGCCGGCTCGTCCTCGCCCATCTGGCCGCCGGGGGTGGTGTGGATGGCGTCCGCGGCATCGTCGTCGGCCGGGATGAGCACCTTCATGCCCGCGATGCGCTTGCGCAGGTCGCGGTAGAGGCATTCGCCGGCTCGGAGGCCGCGCTCGGCGTCGGAGACGTTGAGGGGGCTCAGATTCTCCGTGATCAGTTTGATCATCTCTTCGTCGGTGGGGTCGAGATCGATGAACTCCAGGCACCGGGCGGCGAGGGTCTTGGAGCGGTGGCGGAAGACGAAGATGTGGCTGAGCAGGGCGCGGATCTTGTCGCCGAGCTCGTTCTTAGGCCCGATGTCGTACGGGTCGTGGCTGCCCGCGAAGGCGCCCGCACCGTGCTTGCGGCCGTCGGCGATGATCTCGAGCAGCAGGTTGGAGCCCTCCGCCGACGAGGTGAGCCACCAGCACTCGTCCAGGAACACCCCGGTGAACTCATTGGAGTTGGCGAAGGCGACTTCCCGGCAGAGCGCGGTGATCAGGTACATCAGGCGCCACCCGAACCTCTTCTCTACCTCCAGGCTGCGCAGGCGGTGCTCACTGAGCTCCTCCTTGGTCGGCAGGCCCAGGCGGTCGACGGCGAAGACGATCGAGTCGGCGTTGGTGATTCTCACGACCGGGAGGCTCGGGTCGAAGATGGTGCGGCCGAGGTCCTTCTTGGCCAAGGCCCGCATCTTGCGGACGAGCTCGGAGGCGGCCGCGCGTACCGCCGCATCGTTCGGCTCTTCCGGGTCGGGGGTCTTCGCTCGCAGGGCGAGGTTGGTGATGAGCGTGGTCATGGACGGGTTCGGGCCCGTGCGGGTGGTCGCAATCGACTCGGACAGGGTGACGCCCTCGACCGACATGCTGGCGATGTCCAGCAGTGGGGTGAGGAAGGACTCGCAGTACCGTGCGGCGCGCGGGCCGCGGAAGATCCTGAGCGGGTCGAGGGAGACCCCGGCGGTTTCGTCGACGCGGATGATCTGCGTTTCACCCGGGCAGGCCAGGGCGAAGCGGGTCCATTCCTGCTGCGGGGTTCGGTCGATGACGAGGGCGCGACCACGGCTCTGGGCGTGGCCGGCACGGTGGCCGGTGGACAGGATGGAGTACATCGCCGTCTTGAGGCCCACGCTCTTGCCCGAGCCGAGCTCGCCGACGAAAGCCGCGCTGGCCGAGGCGTTGACGCGGGGGCCGTGGCTGAAGTCGATCAGGACGGGCCGCACGCCACCGCCGGAGAGCTGCAGACCGTACAGCGAGCCGGTGTCGTCGCCGAGGCTGGCGCCGCTGAAGGGGAGTGCCATGGCGAAGTCCCTGGCCAGCAGGTACTGGGTGAAGTCGAGGAGCGGCTTGGGGGTTTTGGTGCCCGGCAGCATGGCGTGGAAGAGCGGCACCTGGTCGCCGACGGGGCGGGTGAGGGTGTAGTCGTTGCCACCGAAGTGGTGCTGCAGGGACGAGGCCCGCTCGTTGGCCTCGTCCGGTGTGGCGCCCCAGACGCAGGTGACGACGGACGCGCGGATCTCGACCTCCGTGGCTGAGGAGGTCAGCCGGTCGCGGTACTCGTCCAGTGAGAAGGAGGCCTTGTCCAGGCTGGCGGGCACGCCGGCGGTCTCGCCGTCGTACTCGCCGCGCTGGTGGGCGAGTTCCCGCTGCTGCCTGCGTGACTTGGGCTCCGCCTTCGAGCCGGCCTCGATGTTCAGCCGGACCGCCCAGTCGACGGGGAAGCCGAAGTCATCCAATGCGGCGAGGTACTCCGAGCCGGGGAAACGGAACGACTCGGGCATCTCTGCCAGGACGCTGAACGCCTGGTAGCTGCTGCCGTGTTCGGTGGTCACCTTGGCGTAGCGGCGGGCGAACGGGTTGGAGGGGCCTTTGCGGCTCTGGCCTCCGCGGCCGCCCTCGTCCAGGATGACCTGGGTGTGGGCGGCGACGGTGTGACCGCGTCCGCGCAGGCTGCGGGGTGTCCCCTCTTCCGGGAGCAGCGGCTCGTCGAGTCCGCGGCGTGCCGCGTGGCCGTAGATCCACAGGATCTCCGCTTCTGTGGCGGCCTTGAGCTTGATGCCGGACGGCCACGCGGCGGCGATCCGGTTCGCCTGCTGCAGTCGGTCGGATTCCTCGCCTGCGGTGACGGGCGGGACCGCGAGGCCGAGCGCGGACATCACCTCGGCCTGGGTGGAGGAGACGACGGCCCGGGCGGTCTGCTTGAGGTCGAGATGCGGCAGGGGTATCGCCAGGAAGTCGACGCGGCCGGTGAGCTCGAGTCCTTCCAGTTGGTCGAGGACCTTCAGGGACAGGTCTACGTACTCCGGGCTCTTGTCCCAGTCCACGCCGGCAGTCATGCGCTGCACGACCGCCGCCGCATCGACCTGCGGGCACAAGCTCAGGAGCAGGGCCTCCCCCCGCAAGGACTTGAAGAGCGCTTCGAGCGCGTCGAGGCGCTCGCGCTTGGTGGACTTCGAGGCGTGGGTGTAGTTCTCGGTGTCGACCTTCCATACGCCCCACGTGGCGGCGTTGGTCGTCCAGATGAGGTGGCCGCTGATGTGCCGGACGGGGAGACGCATGGCTTGAAGTCCTTTGCGGGTGAGGCGCCGCTACGAGCGGGGGTGCTGGTCCTCGAGCGAGGCGAGGAGGCTCTGCAACTGGCTGCGGCCGCCGGTGCGCGCCGGTGCGGCCTGCACGGAGGGAGCCGCAGCGGCCGATGCGGCCGACTGCGTGATGGTCGGGGCCGGCCGGCGTTCCAACCGGACCGCCGCGGGCTGGAGGCGTGGCGTCGCCGCGGGAGCTGCCTCGCCGGAGGCCTGGTCCCCGGCGACCCGGACGGTGCAGGTGGTCCGCGCCCACTGGGGACGCGGTTGTCGCTGCGGATGGCCGGCAAGCCGGCCCCCGGCCGGAGCCGAGGCGTAGATGAGCAGGGAGCGCAGAGCGCGCGCCGGGTCCCGGCCGTCGATGCGCGCGTAACGCAGCACCCAGGCCAGCCCCCACGGGAGCGCGATCATGATCAGGATGTTCGCGAGGCCGAAGTGCGCCCACAGGGTCTGGGTCAGGGCCAGGCCGCCGAAGACGACGACCATGGTGACGATCTGGGTGATCGTGTACGGGCCTCCCGGGAGCCGACCGGCCCCCGGGAGTTTGCCGATGACGAGCGGGTGCCTGCGGGCGCGCGTGTAGGAGTGACCGACGAGGTCTTCCTCGGACGCACTCACAACAGCGCCGTGACGTCAGCGTCGGCGCCGGGCACCTGCGGGGCGACGCTGGCCGTGTCCTCGATCTCCGAGCCGACCTTTGTCTGCAGGGACGGCAGGTTGGCGATGCCCCACATGACGAGGGCGCCGAGGAGGAAGGCAACGAGCGTGGCGACCCAGGACTTGGTCTTCCAGTACGCCGTCGCGACGGCGGCGAGCACCATCACGCCGACGGCCAGCTTGATCAACGTTCCGATCTGGTTCGTCTTGAGGGTGGCCCAGTCGAGCAGGTCACCGGCGAGGACGACGGTGTTCGGGTCGGCCGTGAGCGTGTGCATGAACGTTTCCTCTTTTCGGTGGTGGCGACGTGGGTCAGCTGCCGGCGGGCGATGCCGAGCCACTGGGCGTGGTGGGAGCCGGGGGAGCAGAGGGCGGCTTCGGGGCGCTGGACGGCTTGCTTGTCGCGGCGGTGGCCGGGGCGTCGTCGAGGGAGGAGACCTCCCACCGCCCGGCACGCGAGGTCAGGCCGAGCGCGTAGGTGAGCGGGAAGCTGTTGCCGTCCACGTCGATGGCGTCGACGGAGACCAGAAGACGTCGGTGCTCGCCGTCACCGGGGACCTTCGTGGAGGCGCTGTCGCTGGAGTTGTCCCGGATGCCGGTGACCTTGATCGAGGCGTACGGGGTCGGCACGACGGGGGAGACACGGACGCCGGGGGAGGTGTAGCGGTCCAGCTCGCCCTGTCCGGCCACGTATGCCGTGAGGAACGAGGCCGCGGTGTCGGACGCGGGGTCGGAGGTTCCGCCGCCGCGGGAGGTGGGGTAGCCGAGGTCCCCGGGCTTGAGCGCAGTCGGTGCCGCGACCTGCGCGGGCAGGGAAACGGCGGTGTACCCGGTCGTGTCGCCCGAGCCGGTCGATTGCACGGCGACGCGGAAGTACTGCACGCCGGCGTCGCTGTAGCCGCCCTTCTTGGCCTTCGCCGCGACATTGACCGCGACGGTGACGGACCAGTAGCCGGAGGAGACCTCGCGTGCCTCCATCACCTGGGTGCGCAGGGCACTGCGGGTGCCGGCCGGGTGTGTGAGCGCGACGCTGCCTGCGTAGTACGGGGCCAGGTTCTTCTCGCTCCCCTCTCCGGCCTCCAGGTAGGCGCCGATGAACAGCTGCGCGAACCCGGCAGGCCCCGTGGAGGCACCGGACTGGACCTCGGGCGCCGACTTGGGTGCGCTCTGCGCAGGAGCGGACGAGCCGAGCAGGGCCATGACTCCGATGAGCGGACCGGAGGCGATGAGTGCCCACGTGGCCACGCGGGCCAGGCGCGCGACGCCGGCGAGCCCCGCGGTGCTGGTCTTCCACCCGGCGGCATCCGTTGCTTCGTAGTCGTCCTGCTCAGCCGGCGCCGGCGCCGGCTCCATGGCGTCGACGGTGGTGTCCTCGAGCCGCTCCCGCTGCGCGCGACGGGCCTTGCTACGTGATCGCTTCACGACACGCTCCGCTCGGCCCGAGCCGTAAGGAGCTCGACGATGCGCGACTTCAGCTGCTCGGGGGTGCGCGACACCAGTACGTCCCATGACTTGAGCGCGGGTTCCGAGTCGTGGTCGAGGAAGTGGCGCATCTGCTCGTGCACCGTGCGGTCGAGCGGGTCGCGCACCAGGGCGGTCCCCAGGCGGGTGGCGGTGATGCGGGCCGAGGCGACGCGGGTCTCGTCCTCGTCCGCGAGCGAGTCAGCAGAGCGGTCGGGGCCGGTGATGCGGGCGGCAGTCATGGGGTGCTCCCGTGAAGTGGGTGGTCGAAGGCGAAGAAGAGGCCGAATGCGGATCGCCCGTAGAGGTGTGTTTTTGGGCCGCCGTGTGACAGCCGGGGCGAAAAAACTTCAGGCCGCCGACCGGGTCGTACGGAGCGCGGCCTCGCGCAGCGGGCGGACGGCGCGGCTGGCCCGCTGCCGCAGGCGCGCTCCCTCGTTGCCCATCGACCGCCGGGTGCGGGCGCTGTGGCCGGGAGTCGAGGAGGCGTCGAGGTAGTAGCTCGAGATCCGCCGGGCGTCAGAGATCGTCAACGCCTGGATGTCGACCGCCCACATCACCAGGGCGAGCAGTTCGGCACGCGGGTCGTCGGCACTGAGTTCCGGCTCGTCGCGGCTGACGAGCTCCAGTTCGACAGCGCGCACGAGGCAGTCGGCCAGCTGGGCCTGCGTCGCGGGGTCCGGGTCCTCGGAGGGCAGCAGTGCCGCCGACCGGTCGCCGGCCAGCGGCAGCAGCGCGTCCCCTATTTCCCGCAGGGCCGAGCGGTTGTCGTAGTCGGCGGCCAGGGTCTTCTGCGCCAGGACGAGTGTGTCCATCGCGATGTTGGCGAAGACGCCCCGCGGACGGCGTGCGATCGGGTAGGTGCCGATGACCTCGAACAGGGCGCTGAACATCGACGAGACGATGTCGTCCCAGAGAATCCCGTCGTGCTGCTGCGTCTTCGCCATGGACACGGCCTTCGGCAGCATCACGCGCGCCGCGGTCCGCCAGGCCAGATCGCGATCGGCCCCGGCCTCCTTCGCGCGCTGCAGCAGGAAGAGCATCGACTGGTCGTGCTGCTCCCAGGCGCCACGGCGGTAGAGACCGGAGATCTGCCGGACCACGTCCTGCGGCGTCTGGGCGCCGGCGAACTGGGGGTGCTCGGACGCCCAGCCGGCGACCTGGTCGCTGGCGCGGACATCGTCGGAGAGGGATGCCCAGTCGGCGTTCAGGCTCCGCAGGGTGCTGGAGCCCTCGTCCGTAGCCGAGGCGGAAATGGTGCTGAGGGGGCTGCTGTAGTGCGACATCCGTGACCGTCCTTAGTCATCCGATGGGGATGCCGCTGACGATCTTTTGACCCCTCTTGTCCGCGGTCTGATCACGAGCGCGGACGACGGTGGTCAAGGAAGAACACGGTCGGAGGATGCCGCGGAGCGCACCCGGACAAGGGGTGCGGTGGCCGTGCGCGCACGGGTGCGCGAGGTGGACAAGGGGGTGCGCGCCGCGCGCGCACCGGGCGATGGCGCGCGGTGCGGTGCGGTGGACGTGCGCGCACGAGTGCGCGAGGTGGACAAGGGGGTGCGCGCCGTGCGCGCACAGGGCCCCGGCCATGGCGCGCGGTGCGGTGCGCTTGCCGCGCATCAGTGCGCGTTGGTGCAGGGCGGTGCGGAATCTGTGCGCGCGCCTCGCGCACCGCAAGCGCGCGCGGTAGGCGCACGGTGCCGGACGATGACCCGCGCCCACCGGTCGGAACCCCGCCTGTCCCACACCGCGGCACGAACAGCCAGCGCAGCCACAGCGTGAAAGTGCGCCGCTGATTGATAACACGACGTGACGAACTGGGATGCGCGCGCAGCGCCGGCGGCTGTTCGGAGAGCGACCGCCGTCCGGCTGCCTTCCTAGCTGGACAAGGGGCAGATTCGGCCGGTTGCCAACCTGGTCAAGGAAGAACGCGACAGGCAGCAGAGGTGGACAAGGGGTGGGAGGAGAGACCCCGGGAGGTGGACAAGGGGTGGGTGCCGAGCGATTCAGATGCTGGACAAGGGGTGTCGCACCGTCTCCGAATCAGGATCAGACCCTCCGGAATTCCCTCGGACGTGACGTTAAGTCACCATCGGGACGTCGCCGAGCCGTAGCCCAGAAGCCTTCCCTCTCCTCGTCCGCATCGCTGGATCTGTCGGTGCGCGCGGTACGCCGAGCAGGAAGTGCGCCCGGCCGGTGCGCGTGTCAGCGCGCACCGGGTGCGCCCCTTCCCGGGCATCCGGTGCGCGCGCGTGCCGGCCGTGCGCGCACCTCTGCCGGCCGTGCGCGCACCTCGCACCTGACACAAGCGCACTTCGCCGCGCACCGTGCGCGGCACCGCACCAGACGGCGAACGAAGAGCGCACGACCGAACCCCGGTGCGCGCCTCCCGCTCCGCCCCGCGCGCGGCTGCCTGATCACCCGGCCACCTCGACGCTCAGTTCCTTTGCCCGGTGCCGCGCGCACACCGGGCGGGTGGGGATCGCCAGCCGATCGCAGGACTCCCCGCGCCACCCGATGCACTGCGCAGAAGGGCCGGCGCTCTCCGGCTCCTCGGCGCTCGGGGAGTGCGACTCCCGGCACGGCATGCACAAACGATCAACGAGGGCTGGGCCCACCAAGTTGATCCTGCAGCCGCAGGTCCGGCAGTCCGCGCGGACCGAAGCGGACGGGGCCGCCGCCGGAGCAAGCTCGGATACCGGGCGACTCGGCACAGGCGGAGCGCACCAGGGGCACGCTGCTCCAGGCCCGCCCAGTCCGTGATCGAGGCACAGTCCCAGCTCGATCCGTCGGTCCTGCTGACGCTGATACCGCCGCGTGGCCAGTACGTCGGCGCATGCCGCGCACCGCTCCCCGCTCGGCCACATCACACCGGTCTCGCAGGATTGATGACCGCAGCCCCAGCGCGGCAGCGCGACGCCCATCAACCACCGGGCGGGGTCTCCGATCTCGGACATCAGCACACCCGCGAAGCGGTTGTTCAGACGCTGGCGGAGCCGGTCGGGTTCGTATCCGAGATCGAGCTGGCGTCCGACCTCGCGGGCGATCCGCCGCTGCATGAACGTGTTGGCGCGTTCGTAGAGCACCCGAACGGGCTCGAGGACCCCGGTGATCCGCGGGTGCAGTGTCAGAGCTGGGCCGTCGTAGCGATTCCGGTGCGCTTGGTCGTTCTGCGTGGGGGAGCCGGTTCGTTCCTGGCCCGCGCGCAGCGCGAAACCTGCCCCGAGTCCTTCATCCGCAGGCTTCTGGGGCGAGTTATCCACAGCCGAAGCGCCCTTACCCACCTGTACTTCGCCTACGGCGGGTGAGACAAGGCGGCGTTCGTCATCAGGTCGGTCAGTACTCTGGTCTTCCCTAGTCGCGAGCGATCCTTCACCAAGTTGCGGACCCGATCCCTCATCAAACGACGAAGAGGGATCGGCCGCGGCTTCGGCCTCCGCGGCGGAAGAGACGTCGGCCTTCGGCGCCGGGGGGACGTCGTGAGCGATGAACTGATGCCGCCCGTGCGCCCCTGCCCGGCGCTGAACCGTTACCCAGCCTGCAGCCTCGAGCGCGTCGATGACCTTGCCCGTGGCCGTCACGGACAATGCAGCTCCCGCGCGCGCACCGGAGTGGTGGTGCAGGTAGCCGGCGAGCTCTGGCTCGGTGAGCGGAATGCGCTGGACCTGGGCGAAGCAGAGCACCGCGAACGCCCGCAGTTGCCGCGGGGACAGGTCTTCGCAGGCGGCGACAGGCAGCCAGATGAAGAGTTCGTCCCGGTGCATCGGGCGCACCCGACGCCGGGCTGTCGTCCCGGACCCGCCCGGCAGCGACCGCCGCTGGTTGAAGGGAAGTTCGACCACCCCATCCGGTCCCGGCCTGCGCAGCTGCGCGATGCCACGCTCGACGGAGGAACACGACAGGCCGAGGTAAGAGGCGAGAACGGTCGCTCCCGCGGTGCAGCCTTCCGGACGCTGCCCGAGCGCTTTGATCTTCATGTAGACGGTGAGCGCCACGTCCTCGTAGTGCGCGGATTCCACCAGGCGCATCGGCACCTTGACGCGCTGGCGTCGTACGGCCCTGTTGCCGCCGGGTAGGCAGGCCGTTCCCGGGGCCTGCTCCGGCACTGCCGGACCGGGTGGATCGGTTGTGGCGAAAAGCAGAGAACTGGACACGCTTCCCCCGGCGCGCAGCCGGCGGGGTGACGACCCGTCGACGACGCGCTTCGAGTTGCCGTCCCCTCCGGGACGCGGAGAGGACGGCCTTGCAGATAGGACCAGGGGCTCGGCTGCGGTCAGAGGGGTGTCGACCCCGGCGGGGTTCAAGGCACGCGATGTGCCGAAGCCCGCCTGCTGACAGTCGGCGTGTGCCGTGCAGCAGAGCGCGAACAGCCCTTGGCTGAGATGCGGAATGCAGGGGCAGAGCCCCTTGTCCGGATCTGTGGCCGAGGGGGCGGATTCAGCTGGCGCGGCCCGGCGACAGGCACAGCGGATCAGCTGCTGTCAGCAGGCTGCGGCTGCGAGCCGCCGTCACCCACGGCACAGAACCGCACAAACGGGCCACACCTGACCTATCAGGAGAAAAAGCTGTCACGACATGTGACGCCGAGGTGACAGTTGCGGGGCGAATGGCCGAGAACGGTGCCCTTGGAGGGCTGCTGAGCTGACAAAAGCCATGGCGGTACTGCAAGATGTACTCCGTTCACTCTGGTTCGCTCCAGAGATGAATGAGGGCCTTCGGGCCTGAGGCCTTTCGGGGCCGTTGCTGCTGGGAGGCAGTGATCATCCAGACCAAGCGGTCTGGCTCTTCGCTCGAACGGAGCTGGATACTCCGAGAGAGCGGTGAAGGCCGGCAGAGGAGCTGCTAACTCCGAACCGGCGCGGAAGGGCGAGGAGCGCTCCCTGCTAAGGGGGCGCCCGCCCGGACTCTCTACGACATGCCGCCCTCCTTGATGAGGGCGATGAGCGATGGGCGCGAAAAGCGGTGTCCGCACAGCAAAAAGCCCCGGTCCGTCGGCGTCTTGGACGCAGCGCGGAAGCCGGGCTGACTGTGCAATTGCGTGTGGGTGCGGGTACGCTCCACCACGAGACACCGCCTTACTCGGTTCTCGAACTCGATATACGCCCTCGGACTTGCTCAAGGTCCGGGGGCATCGTGTTGTCAGGGCTAGCAGTAGATCAATCGATGGTCACCCTATCCCCAACGGCAACGGAAGTGCACAGCCTGTCGGCGGACCGGTACAGACCGCGCGTCGCGCTGATCAGCGGTCACTTCACGTCAGACTCACCACAGTTGGGTACATGACCGGACCAATCGGTCAAAGCCACTCTATCTGCGCGAATATTCATGAAATCACAACTCCGCGCCTGTTCTCCGCTGTAGCTCACCCGGCGGACCGAAAGCGCCACGGCGGTGCGTGACTTGAGCAGCGCCGACTCGATGTCCGTGGCCAGGCGCGCCGAGGTGGTGTGCTGGTGTGCCGTCTCCGCCAGGCCGGCCTCGGTCATGACCGCTGCCTCGTCGACGAGATCCGCCTCCAGGAGACGCCGGGCGACGTCGGCGATGCCGCGGGGGATGTACATCTCGCGGATCGCCCAGGGGGAACCGGACCTGCTCAGGACGCTCTGCCGCAGCACCACGCTCGTCTCCGGCGGCACACCCAGTGCCGCCGCCACATGGTCGGGCGCCTTCTGTACCGCGGTGGTCACCACCTCGACAGTGTCGCCGGCCTGCTCGAGGACGGGGTGGACGTGGCCGTGCTCGTCGATGCGGGCCTCGAAGGCGGCGGCAGGGGTCAGGATCATGTAGCCGACCTTGGGGAGCCGCCTGATCAGACCCTCCTGCTCCAGGATCTCCATGGCCCCGATCAGAGTCTTGCGCGCGCAGCCCAGGTGTTCAGCGAGCTTGCGCCCGGACAGGACCGTGCCGGGCGAGCGGTCGGGTTCGCCGCTGTAGATCTCGGCACGCAGGCTGTCAGCGAGGCTGCGCCTGTCGGTTGGGGTCAAGGCCATGCGCACATACTGCCGCACGGGCAAGGGCCGGGATGAGCAGGCCTGGACTGCTTTCGCCGGTTGCCTCTTGACGAGATCCGCAAAGCAATGCACCATCTGGACTACCTGGAGTACCCCAGGGAGTCCAAATCTGTGTGTTCCACGCAAACGGCCTCCGAGGGATAGAGCCCTCGAAGGCCGTGGTGGAGCACGCCGCCCCTTCCCTTTTTCCGTCACGAAGGACAGACGACGCAATGACCAGCATGACAGCCGCCCGCCCCACGCAGGGCGCCACCGACCAGATCCGCCTCACCGACGATGTCGCCCGCGAACTCGCCTCCTCCTACCCGGTCGCCGAGCTCGCCGGCGCCGGCTACCTCGCCGGGCCCGACGGACACGCCGTCGCCGGCCAGATGCGCGAGCCGCAGCTGAACGACGCCGTCCGGCAGTTCGGGCGCTGCAGCGACACGAACGACGTGAACGCCTTCTACCAGCGCGAGGAGGAGCAGGACGAGGAGTGGCGCGAGCGCCGCGAGCGCACCATCGCCCAGTACTGCGCGCCCTGCCCGATTGCCGCAGCCTGCCTCGAGCTCGCACTGCGCTACCCCGAGGAGCCCCGGGACCTGGCCGTACGCGGCGGAACCACCGAGGAGAGCCAGCTGGCCCGCGTGGCCGCCGAGACCATGAGGCTGTCCGCGGCTCGCGGCCGAGACCGTGCGCCGGGCGAGCAGCGTGCCGAGCGGCTGACTGCGGCCCGCGAGGTCCAGACCCTGGCCCGCACCCACATCGGCCTCTCCGTCGAACCGAAGTACCGGAACAAGAACCACGCCGACACCCGGGCCGCGGTCAGCCGTCTCAAGGAACTGCAGGGCCAGCACCGGCGCGCGACGGGGTGGGCCGCATGACGGACCACACCACACCGCATGGCGGCGCCCCCTCCGAGATCGCCCAGCTTCGCGCCCTCAACCTGCGCCTGGTGCAGGCCCTGCAAGCGAAGTCCGAGATGCCGATGGTCCTCGTGCCCATCCCGCAGACCGGAACAGAGCCCGCACCGGCCGCGCTCGTCGGCATCCTCCTCGTCCTGTGGCGCCAGGCCCGCATCGAGGCCGATGCCTACCAGGACTGGATCCGCCAGCCGGCCGCTTCGCCGGCCACGGACGCAACCGCCCGCAACGCCGAAGCGGCGCAGGCTCACCCCGGCAACCGCCCGGGCCGCCGGCACTCCCTCCCGGCTGCGCCGGAGAACGAGGCGGCCGAGCACCACCCCGACGCGAACGGAACCGGCTGACGACCTCGCACACGCCACCTGTTCCGGGCGCTCGCGCTCCCACCACGCCGCAGTGAGGACAACCCCCCGTGGTCCCGATCCTCTTCGGACACGAGCAGCAACCGCTGTACTACTGCGCCTCATACGGAGGCCACTACCCCTTCCAGCACTTCTGCGAGTAGCCGCCATGACTCCCACCGAGAACCAGAGCAGCCGCCAGCACAAGCGTGGAATCCACAGCGGACGGCTACGCCGCCCGTCCACCTGCCAGTTGAGCATCGCTGCCAGCCTGCTGGCCCGCTACGGATACAAGGACCAGGCCGACGCCCACAACAACGGGATGTGCGCCCGTCTGTACGCCCTCGGACGCAGGACGGCCGCCCTATGAGCAGCCCGACGTACCCGCCGTTGGACAGCCCGATGGCCAACGAGGAGGACCTGGACCGCGCGCTCTTCGACTACCCCCGGGCCGCAGACCCGCAGGACCTGAACGAGATGCAGCAGCCCACGCGACCGCAACGGTCGGCCAGCTCCACCGCGGACCGGAGACCACCGTCGCCTCGCCAACGCCCCACCACCACGACCACCGCCCCGACGCGGTGCCCGCCCGATCCGGTCGCGGGCACACGCGACGACATGAAGAAGGAGTCCGACGGTGAGCAAGAATTCCCGTCGTCGACGCCGCCAGGCTCCCCCGCCACAGCCTGCGGACAGCCCCAGCGGCGCCCTGGACGCCGTCGACACCTTCGAGATCCTGGCCCTCTACGCCGACGCACGTGACCGGTCAGCCGACATCGTCGGACTGGCGAAGGAGACGTCCAGCGACGCCAAGGCCGCTGCGGCAGCGCAGGCCAAGGCCCTCGTGGCAGCTGCCGAGGAACAGGCTGGCCGTGTGCGCGAGGACGCGGAACACCGAGCCAATGAGCTCCAGGAGCGCACCCGGCAGGCCAGTTCGGCTGTCGCGGCCGACGCCGCCGCCCAGGCGGAAGCAGCCAAGGAAGCAGCCCGTCGCGCAGCAACCGACATCCGAACCGCCGCGGAAGCGGACGGAAGGCGCCTCGTCGAAGAGGCGACCGCCCAGGCGCGGACGGTGTGTGAGACAGCGCAGGAGCGCGCCGGCAAGGAGCTCGCAGGTGCCCGGCTCCAGGCCGAGCAGCTTCAGCGTTCAGCCCGCCGTGACGCCGAAGAAGCCAGTGCCCGCCTGCGTGCCGCCGACGAGGAGGCGAAACGTATCCGCCAGGTAGCGGCCGAGGCCGCGGCCGGGCTGCGCCGGCAGGCGGCCGCGGACATCAGGGCGGACCGGGAGCGATCCGTCCGTGATGCCGAGGAGCTGAGCAAGACCGCGGCCGCGACCGTCGCGTCGGCCGAGAAGCGGGCCACCGAGGTATCTGAGCAGGCGACCAGCCGTGAGACAGCAGCGAAGGAAATGGAGGAAGAGGCCCACCGGCTGCTCACCGAAGCCCAAGACGCCTGGAAGCGGGCCCATTCGCGCACGGCGCGCCGGCAGGAGCGCAAGGACAGGCGTCAGCAGGGCCGTCAGCAGCGATCGACGGCTCGGCGTGAGCACAAGCAGGCCAAGGGGCGCCCGACCCTCGCCCACCGCCTGGGCCAGGTACGCCAGTGGGCACGGGAACTCGTACGCAACCAGGCACGCCGCGTCCTCGTCGCCGGCCCGATCCTCGCCCCGATGGCAGTGGCCTGGTGGTCCCAGACCGACTACGCCAAGGAGGCCTTCGGCTGGTGGACCGTCTTCGCCCTCGGGTTCGCCGCTGCGTGGGAGCTGACGACGGCCTTCACCGGCTGGATGTACCACCAGGCCAGGCAGCAGGGCGACTCCGGAACCATCTACCGGATCATGACGTGGGTATTCGCGTCCGGCGCGGCCGCGATGAACTACGCCCACCACTGCGGCCCCGGGGGAAAGCCGACGCAGGCCTCCGTCGCGTTTGCGACGATGAGCATCGTCGGCATGGTGCTGTGGGAGCTGTACGCCTCCCTGGTCCACCGCCAGTACCTGCGAGAGCAGGGGTTGGTCTCCCGGGCACGGCCGAAGATCGGCCTGATCCGCTGGATCCGCTTCCCGGTCCGGGCCTGGACAGCCTGGTCGCTGACGATCGAGAACGGCTCGCTGTCCACACTGGAACGAGCTTGGAACGCCGCCGGCGTCGCCCTGACGGACCGGAAAGCGGTCCGTTCCGGTCTGGCACGGCACCGCATCGTGATCCCTCGCGTTGTGACCGCCGGCCTGCACCACGGCGCCGGTCCGACGGCCATTCCCGCGTTCCACACCATCTGGAACGCGCCGTACGTGCCGCCCGGCGGAGCGTGGGAGGACCGGAATGGAACGGAACACGCCCCAGACCCTGCGATGAGCGCGACCCCGGGTGGAACGGGGCGGTCCGAAGCATTCGTTCCGCTCGGGCACCCCTCCGTTGAGCAGGACTTTCCCGGCGTTCCGTTCCGCTCCGCACCCCCTGGTGCCGTTCCGGGCGGCACTGGAACGGAACGGGCGCCGATGGCCTCGACACCTGGAGGCCGCACCGCGGAACGCGGCGGAACACCCACCGCACCGGCACGGAACGCGCCGGGTGGCACGCCGGAGCACCCGGAACGGAATGGCACGAACGCCCGGAACGAGCGCGAGCGCACCAGTGGTGCGGAACGAGACGAGGACGAGGTGGTGCTCGACGACAAGGAACGCGCCGCGGTGGAACGCCTCCGCACCAAGAAGCAGCCACTGAGCAAACGGAGCATCTCGGAGGAGGTGCGCTCCAACGGAGAAACGATCGCCGACGACCGCGCGCTGAAGATCGCCAACTACCTCAACGCCAAGGCGAAGGTCGCCGCCCAGCAGCTCGCAGGCGTCTGACCGCTGCTCCAGCCGCCTGCTGGCTCGGAGCACCAAGACCGGGAGACCCGGCCCGCTTTCCAGGGCCCGGCCGGGTCTCCCTCCTCCACACACGGGAGTCCGCACATGATGACCCACCACCGCCTCCGGCGAAGGCAGCTGCACAGCCGGCGGCTTCTGAACAGCCTGCAATGGCTGATCGCCGGCGACGACCACCAGCTCGCGCAGACCCGCTATGGAGTCCGGGAATCAGCTTCCGAGCGCGCCGACCGCCTGGAGGAGACCGCACGCCGTGCACGCCTCGCGCGCCGCCAGCGGGATGCGCGGCGCGCCTCGCGCGAGGGCCAGCAGTGGGAAGACTCCGTCTACGCGTCCTGGAGGGACCACCTGCTTTCGGCTTCCGCCCCCACGCCGCTCGCCGAGGAGACACTTACGAGTAGCGCCACCAGCAGGACCGTTTCCCCGCACGGCGGTTCTCTGCCCGCGCTGCCCCCGGGATTTGCTCCCGCAGTCGGCAACCACCATCAGCGGGCCGACGCTCCGCCCCGGTCCGACGCCGCGGCTGGTGCCACCGCCAGCGCGCAGCGAGAGCGCAGCAGGCCGGCGCTGTACCTCGTCGGGGGCCGGGCGCCGACACCGCAGGCCACCGGGCTTCGCCGTCCCGACGGCCGGCCCGCCTCCACGGGCACCAAGGCCGGGGGACAGTGATGTCCTCCTCGCGCATCCACCGAGGCAAGGAGCCGTCGGGCCCGGCCGCTGACGGCTGCTGCGCCGGTTGCCCGCTCAGCGATACCTGCAGCCTGGCCGACCCCGTACTGGCCCGCTGCGCCGTCACCGGGGCGGTCCCTCCGCCTGAGCCACCGCACGACCCCCCTTCCGTCACCGCAGGCACGGACCTCGATCTCACCGAGGTGGTCAGCCGCGGAGTCGAGAAGGCCGTCGGCGCGGCGTTCGGCCTGGGCTGGACAGACCTGCTGGCCGCAGTGATCGAGCGCACGAATAGCGTCGATTCCGAAGGCAACCCGGTCGACTGGGGCCGACTGCAACTGCCGCGCAATCTCCTGTGCCTGGCCGTCGCCAACATCGTCCCCATCCAGGGCGCTCCCGCCTCACGCTGGGCCGCAGACGCCTTCACCGGCTACGGCCTCGCAGCACTCCTGATCCCCACGGGCGCGGTCCTGACGGTCGCCGGCGCGGTCTGCATCGGCACGCTCGTCGGCGGCCCGATCGGGCTGTTGTGCAGTGCGGCCCTGACGGTGGCCAAAGGAGCAGGTCAGCTGACCTGGCGCCTCATCTGCTCCCGTCTCGGCTGGATCATCACCCGCCCGCTGATCTGGGCCGGAGTCTCCGGCCTGCTGATCATCACCTGGCGTGCCCTCGTGCGCCTTCTTACCGGAGCCTGATCATGTACCTCGCCATCGACATTTTCGACAACCAGCCCGCCAACGCCGGCTTCGGCGCGCTCCTGTTCGGCGCGATGGCCCTGACGGCAGTCTTCGCCGGATTCAAGAAGAAGGTGCTGCGCAAGAAGAAGACGTTCGTGCTGGTCTTCTTCTTCGTCCTGCTGGTGACGGTCAACTCCCGCGGGCTCTTCGGCGAGGCCGCCGGAGCCCTGCGCGCCGGCATGAACTTCCTTGGCCAGACCGCCGCCGAGGAGGGCGCCGGCGCGACGGTGAACGCCCGCCCGCCACGAACGGCCGTCACACCCGTGTCCGCAGGAGGGGCCGCGATCGGCCTGTGCGGAATCACCTACTACCTCGTGACCCTGTACGCGGCCAACTGGAAGCCCGTCGACTGGAAGGAGATGCTCGGGGGCAGCCTCATCGCCATCAGCTTCGGCACTTCGCTCGGCTTCATGGGGATGGTCGTCAGCGCGACCACCCTGACCGGCAACAACCTGGGTCTGTGGGCCTTCGGCGGCTGACCACCCGCCTCACGGACACTGCTACCCACGCCCTCAAGGAGCCCTGCGTCCCATGCCCCGACGCCCCCGCAATCCCCCGGACAGCACCGAGCTGGCTCCGTTCGGCGAGCTCGTGTTCGCCGAGCTCGTCGACGATGACGACCCGGGCCCCCAGCAAGGGGAGCAGGCGCCGCGAACCGCCCCGAACACCCCCCGGCTGCGGCAACTCCGGGCCGCAGCCCGCCGGGTCGCTCATTGCGCCCGCACGGCCGCGTGCGCCATTGCCGGACACGTCCTACCCGGCCTGCGGCACGCCCTGTCCGCGGCCCGGCACTGGCTGCGCGCCGGCTACATGTCCGATGACGAGATCCGACGCCGCATCATCAACAAGCCCCTCGAAGCCGACCTTGCCCGCCGGCATGAAGCCCGCACCGCGGTCCGCCGCCTGGAGAACAGGATGCGACACAGGCTCGAGGACGCCGCGGCGTACGGCCTCGACGCCTCGGAGAAGCAGACCATCCGCAACCTCAGCCTGGAGCTCCGTCGGCGCCGCAACGGACTCGCCGCACTGCAGTCGGTCCCTTTCACCGCCGAGCAACCCACCGACGAGCAGATCCGCAGGGCCCGCTCCCTCAGGGCGTTCGGCCGCTTCAGCACCCTTGTTCCGATCCTCGGCGCCGCTGGCGCCGTTGCCGCCAGTGCGCCGTCAAGCCTCCTCGGCGCTGCCCCGCTGCTGGCCGCGGGCGGCTGGTGGCTGACGTATCACCCGCTCGAACTCGTCGAACGCCCCATCCCCGAGGACCTGCTGCTGCCCGAGCTGGCCCCGCCCGCCCTGGAGAGCACCGTGACCTCCGGCACCCCCGGTGGTAACGACCCGCAGGAGGACCTCACCCCGTTCCCGATCGCCCAGGCCACCACTCCCGAGGAGGCCGGCGAAGCGCTCCGCCGCGCCCTGCTGCACGAGCGCCAGGACGTCGACCAGGTCACGGAAGTCACCAAGGAAGCGTGGGGGTGGTCCGCCCGCGCCACGTTCAACACCGGCACCCCCGACGACCTCAACAAGGACGACACCTACAAGGGGCTGATCACCCTCCTCAGGCTGCGCCGCAACGGCCTGCTCATCGAGGGCGACCCGGATGCGGGCGAAGCCTGCACCGTCCGCATGATGCAGCGCTCGCCGTTCAGCCCGGAACTGGTCGGCGACGTGCCGTACCGGGCACCGCTTTCCATGTCGATCACCGAGCCGGCCGACTACGGCGTCTCGATGGACGCCAAGCCGCTCTTCTTCGCCCTCGCAGGGCTGATGCTGCTGATGGTCGCCGACTCCGGCGCCGGCAAGTCCGGCGTCATGCTGGCCATGGCCGAAGTCGTCACGGCCTGCCGGGACGCCGCTGCCTTCAACCTCGATCCGGTCGGAACGGGCGTCGGCGATCTCGGCGAGGCGATCACTCTCAACGCCTGCATGGACGACGAGAAGATCGTCGCGACACTGCAGTTCCTCCTCACGCTGTGCTCCGCCCGCGCACGGCTCCGCGCCCGCTACGGATGGGGCAACAAGTGGCGGGTCTCGCCCGAACACCCCGCCATCGTCGTGTTCGTCGACGAATGGGCCCAGCTCTCGGCCCAGGCGAAAGCCCTGCTCATCCGGCTGCTCCTGGTCGGCCGCAAAGAGGCGATCTGGGTGATCGGCGGAAGCCAGTTCGGCACGAAGGACTGGCTCGGCGAAGCGGTCGGCCCCAAGCTGTCCGGCAAACTCCTGGGTTCCTGCCGCCGCGTGGACGTCACCGAACTCCTGGGCGGCGGCGCGCTCGCCGAGGGCTACCGAGCCGACCTCCTGCGGGCGGCCACGCACACGGAAGTCAACGACGCCGGCCAGCTCTACGCGCAGGGCCTGCCCGGAGTACCCGACCGTCCAGTGCGCTACAAGGTCCGCGAAGTCACTGCCGCGTACGCGGCGCAGATCGGCGCCGAACGCGCCGCAGCAGGTCTGCCAGACCTCACGTACACCCTGACGGAGGCTGGGCTCGTCGACGAGTGGCAGGGGCTCATCGACTTCCTCGCCGCGGACGCCCCCGCCGAGGGCCAGCACCGTTCCGTCGGGCTCCCGGACTTCGTCCGCGTCCTGCGCGAGGCCTTCACGCGGGAGAAGGACCCTGCCTTCCTCACCTATGACCAGCTCCACCCCCACCTGCGGGCCCACGACGCGGACCGCTGGGGGCGCTGGGACGACAAGAGCGACATCGACCGGATCCGGGAACTCGGCAAGGCCGTGCGGCGCGAGCTGGACGCGGCGCAGGTCGAGTTGTCGTCCGAGCGGATCAGGGAGCTGGACGGCGCTCCCCGCGGCTTCTACCTGTCGGCCCTGGAGGAGGCGGTCGAGGACCTGAGGTGATCGGCCGGAGGATCGGCCGCCATCGGCTCATGAATGGCCTTGATCGGCTGGAAGGACCGATCAAGGCCGATGGTCGGTGCGATCGGAAACCGTAGTTGACCTGCAAGGACCGTTCAGACCGTTCAAGGTCTACCCCCGCCTGCGTCACGCCGGCGGCACCCGTCGGGGGCGGCCGGCCAGATGGGACGGGCGAGTGCCTGAGCAGCCTGTCGCGGGAGGGAAGCAGATGAACCAACCCGTAATGCATATTGCTTAATTGGAAATGAGTATGTAGTCTTTGAATATCGCTGGGCGTGGCCTTCTCTGCCGCCCACCCGTCACCTGGCGGGCTTTCTGCCGAAGAACAGGACTTCCCATGGGCTTTCCCGGCCTGGAAACCAAGACCCACATGATGCTCGTGGCCGGGCCGGACACGACGGTTCCCGTCCCCGTCCGGCTCTACTACCTCACCACCGACCCCTATGCCGTTCAGTTCACCTTCGACGTTTCACCCGACGAGGTGGTCCGGTGGACATTCGCCCGCGAACTGCTGGCCCAGGGCATGGTGGGCCCCGCCGGGATGGGGGATGTGAAGATCACCCCGATTGGCGACAACCACGCCCGGACCCGCATCGTGCTGGAGTCCCCCGAAGGCCTCGCATGCCTTGAGGGAGCTACCGCGCCCCTCAAGGCATGGCTCGACTCGACCTACAAGGAAGTCCCGGCGGGCCACGAGTCCTCCGCCGTCGACATCGACAGCCTTCTCGACGAGCTGCTGGCCCACTGACGGCGCGCCACACCTCGGGCCGACGAAAGCCAACATCGGCTTCCGCTCAAGAAACTTCGCGTCGCCATGTCACACGGGGGCCGCACAACGCACCTCTACGCGTGACACATCGCCACTGTCTCCAGCAAGGAGTCCACTCATGACCATCCACTCTCTCCACAAGACTTCGGCCATCAGCCTCGAGAAGGTCGCCGGTACCGCGCCCGACCTCATCGACATGTACAAGGACGCCGGAACCAGCCTCCGCAAAGTCGACCTCATCGGCAGGCGCGCCGCCGTCTATCTCGTGGTCGACCGCTCGTACTCCATGCTGGAATTCTTCAAGAACGGGGCCGTGCAGAGGCTGAGCGACCAGATCCTCAGCTTCTCCGCGCACCTCGACGACGACGGTAAGGTCCCGGTCGGCTTCTTCTCCGACACGATGCACTCCCTGGGGCGAGGCGGCATGTTCCGGCGCCCGCAGGCATTCGTCGACGTGCAGCTCGGCGGCCATCAGGGCCGCATCGCCGAACTCCACAACTCCCTGGGCACCATGGGCGGCACGAAGTACCGCCCGGCGATGGAAGCGGTCCGCAAGCACTACCGCGCGTCTAGCGCCTTCAAGGCCTCCATCCCCGCCTTCGTCGCCTTTCAGACGGACGGAGCGCCTCACGACGAGCGCGCAACCCGGGAGTTTCTCGAGTCCACGCAGGACGAGAACATTCGCTGGCAGTTCGTCCCGTTCGGTGAGGAGCGGCAGTTCGGCGTCCTCTCCAGCCTCCCGGGCAACGTCGGCGTCAGCGCCGTGGGCTACAACCCGTTGGATCTCTCCAACGCCGAGCTCTACAGCCGCCTCGTCACCGGTCTTCCCCGGGCCTGACACATGCAGGGGCGGCCGAGCGCCGACCACACGGCCGCCCCGCCCCCACCGCAGCAACCCCTTAAGGACATCCCTTGCACTCCACCACCGTACGGGCGGTCATCGCGACCGCTGCTGCCGTCACCGCCGCTTTCACCCTCATCGGATGCGCCGACGACGTCGACCTGGACCACGGCAAGGTCATCGAGAAGCGCAGCCGATCCGCGCAGGGCCCGATCTACGAGAAGGTCCAACGACCGGCTCCATGCCGCGCCACGCGCACGCAGACCCTTCGCAGCAGCCTCACCAAGCCCGCTCCACCGAAGCCCGCTCCACCGAAGCCCGCTCCACCGAAGCCCGCTCCGGTGAAGCCGGCTCCGGTGAAGCCCGCCCCGGTTCCGGACGGGCCCCAGAGCAAGGACAAGACCACCCCGCGCACACCGGAGAAGGGCGATGGCCGCAGGCCGTGCGGAACGGTCACGATCCCTGTGCTCAAGGGCTACAAGACCCCGGGGAAGTGGGAGCTGAAGCTCCAGGACGGCAAGGAAACCGACTGGGAGACCGTGACGTACGAGGAGTACAACAGCGTCGCCGTCGGCGACTCCTTCTGAATCGAGTCGGCGAAGGGCGCGGCACGGCCGCGCCCTTCGCCGACCGGGCCGGCCGTTTCGGCACACACATCAGGCCCACCCTCCTGGCGCTCGATCGCAGGCACCTCCGCCGACGCGCCGGCGACCACTTCGCACGCACGACCTGCGCCCGGCGCGGGCAGCCGCACACGAACCACCAACGCCCCGAACGCGAGTCGCCCTCACCACGATCGCGGGCGACTCGACAGCATCGCCACCCCCACCTGCTCACCGCCGACCTCCCTCCGACAGATCAGGAGCGACACCCATGGCCATCTTGCCGACATATCTACCGGAGTACGCCGTCGCTGCGTACGCCCAGGAGCGGCCCTCCGTCCAGCGCATGATCCTCGAAGCCCGCTGGGCCCACCTGCAGCGTGACGCCACATTCGAGCGCCCGGACGCATTCCGAGACGACCAGGTCCACCGGATCGGGCGTGCCCACCTCATTCATCTCGGCGCCCTGTACGACGTCCTCGCCACCCGTGGAGCGCGTGACCCGGAGGTCCACGAGGCCGCACGCGGGCTGGGAACCAACCTCCTCGCGCATGACGGCTTCCACCTGCCGACCACTCGTCTCTCCGGTATCGCCTACCTGCGCACCGCCTATGCCGCCCTGCACGGCCACATCGCACCGCTGCCGCGGACGGACGGCCCCGCGGCGGCCCCGGCCAGTGAGCCGGACGGACTGAACTTCCACGGCCCGCCGGAGTCCCGACTCATCCGCACCATGCTCTGGGCGTACACCGTGGCCCAGGACTGCCGGAACCAAGGCAGGCTTGCGGAGGCGAGCGCCCAACTGCGCGAATACCAGATCGCCCGCGGCCTCCTGCTGTGGAGCGCCGCCGCGCTCGCGCCCGCCGACCGTGGCGCTGCACAGGCCGCAGTATCTGCCGGCCACCACGTACGAGGTCTCGACGGGCGGCCGCGCACGAGTGACGAGGGTGCCCGCCGCTACCTGCTGGAGGCCTACCACGCAGCGCACCACGAGGACGACGACCGGCAGCAGCACGACCTGGACTGCCCCGGTGGCTGCGGCGGAGACGGCGTTGTCATGGCCACCCTCACCTGGGATGATCAAGGAGACGGCATCTTCGTACCCGTCTGGGCTGAACCGGTCGACTGCACCGAAGGTGTCCCGCAGGCGCATGACCCGGCCTGCTCTGAGTGTCTCGGCCACGGTTACACCTACGGCCACGGCGAGCGCAACCTCTGCCTCTGCCTGCGTCCAGAGGATCTGACAGAGCACCCCGGGCTTCAGTGAGCGTTCCTCAGCGGTCCGCCGAGGAAGATTCACCCCTCCGATCTCGCACTGCTCCGGAGAGCCGGCGGCCCGCCCGCCAGGGAGGGTGACTCCGCAGGAAGGGTGATTCCGCCCCCGATTCCGGCATGCCGACCACGGGGGCGGGATCACCCCCCTGGACGGCAGGCGCATGTTCCAGGGGGGAGGTGGAATCACCCGCCCCTCCTCGCCAGCTCCCAAGAGCAGACGCGAGGGTGATTTCACCCCTGGCTGTGCCACGGCCCCCGGGGGGAGGTTTCGCCTCCGGAGGACCCGAGGAAGGGCGTTCTATCCGTCAAGGACCGTCGAGCAGTGGCGCAGTCGCCAGCGGAACGGGCCTCCCGTGGGCAGCAACGAGGAGGTCGCGCCCCGGGTCGCGCCCCGGGTCGCATCCCGAGTCGCGCCCCGGGTCGCGCTCCGGGTCGCATCCCGAGTCGCGTCGGCGTCCCCTCCTCAAGAGGGCAAAACCGCAGGTCAGAGGGCCCTTTTCGTGGTTTCTCTGACGCCGACTACTTCCCTACAGGGTTAGTTGGCCAGGAACAGAATGCGAGAAGGGGTGAGCGAAGCCGGCGAGTTGAAGAGGAGGAGTAAGAGGAGAGGAAGAGCGGAGCAGAGCAGCGGAGCGGAGTGGAGCAGAGCGGATTGACGAAGGGGACATGGTGAGTTGAGAACGGAGAGGTGGTCAGGTGAGGCGGTTGGGAGTGGTGTCGTGGAGGGTGAGGGTCTTGGGGTGGGTGCTGGATTCGGTAGGGGCTTCGGGTGTTGCGGCGATGGCGGACGGGGTGTCGGCGGGTGTGGTGGGTGCGGCGCCCGTCGCCGGGCGGGTGGGGCGGGCTGAGCCCGCGCGGACAAATCGGACATGCGAAAGGCCGCTCAGAGTGAGCGGCCGATCGAGGCGGGGCGGGAGGGGCGGGGAGGAGAGATCACCCCCCGCCGCGCCGGGGCATGGACAGGACGAAGGCGAAGAGAGCACCGAGGGACACGACGATCACCACGGCGGTCGCGGGCGTCGAACGAACGCCTATCGCCACGGCGAGCCACACGGTTCCGAGCGCGACGACCGCGCACGGCACGCCCCAGAACAAAGCCCATCGACGCCACGGGCCGGCGCTGAGCGTCTGCATACTGCGAACCTCCGGTCTCACTGGCGGGGCGGTGAATTCGCCGCCCGTACAAGGGTGCCCTGCTGCTGCGCCCCAGGGAGAATCCTCCCCTGGGGCACTGACAGGTTCAGCCGATGCGCTCGACGTGCGTGAAGATGACGGTGTCGGCAGAGTCGGCCACGAAGTCGCGCTCCCCCTGGTGGTTGACGAACTGGTACGTCCCCGGCGGCACATCCACGACGGTGTGCGGCCGGTCGAATGTGGCGGGGTCGCCGCCTCGGGCCTTCCAGTGTTCGAAGTCTGCGATGGAGTAGGCCCACAGAGCGCCGCTGATTCCCGCAAGGCGGTCGCCCTCAGGGAGCACAGGTTCGCCGTACTCGTTACGTTCCGGGTTGGCGATGATGTAACTGTCCCGGCCGGTCCGGTACAGACCGGCTCCGTGGAGAACGAAGCCGTAGGCGCAACCGATCGCGGCCATGGCCTCCGATGCCTGGGCCTGCCCGAGAGCGGAGTTGTAGCTGGCGACCGCGTGGCTGTCCCAGTTGTAGACGGGGCGCAGGTCGGCCGCGACGATGATCCTCCCGGACGTCACGTTCAGGGTGATCTTGGTGGTGATGCCGTCCGGGTAGGGGCAAGGGCCAAGCGCATGGACGGCCTTGTCGACGACCTGCCGTTTGGGGTACATGTCGCAGACAACGCAGTTGAGCGTGGTCTGTACGAACGGTGTGCCGTCGAACCACATCACCTCCGCCTCGTTGACCCCAGGGAATTTGTGCCCGTTGGTCTGGAGGGGCAGTGTCTCGGTGGTGGTGATCATGTGGCGTGAGCTCCTGATTCTGTGCCGCGACGGCTGGGTCAGCGTCCGGGGCGGTCGTGCCGGGCCGGCGACCTGCGCGCCGTCAGGTTGATGCGGACACGGGAGGCGGGAAGGGGCGAGTCGCAGACCATGCAGTGCTTGTCCTGGGGGCCGTTGTTCGTGTCGCAGTGAAGGCACTTCCGCAACTTCCCGGCTCCTCTCCTGGTGGTGGGGTGGCTGACGTGGCCGCGGCCGGCTACAGCAACAGTCTACGCCAGTAAAAACAATTATGCAATTAACATTGTGGGGGTGAATTCACCCCGCCGGTGCGCGGGAGGGGGTCTCGCCCTGCGGCGGGGCCCCCTCCGGCCGTGCCGTCTACCGGCGGAAGCGGTTGCGCATCCGGTCCTGCTCCGCTGCCTCTTCGGCGCGACGGCGTGCGCGGTCCGCCTCTACTTCCGTTGCGGTGGCCCAGACGAACACGCCGGGCTTCACGTACAGGCTGAGGAGCTTGCCGTCGCGGATGGCCTCCAGCTCCGCCCGCTCGTCGGGGGCGAAGCCTCGGATCTTCCACCGATCGTCGGGCAGACCGTTCATGCCGCCGGTGTCCCCGTGCCGGATGTCGCGCTCGTCGGCCGCTTCAACCTCGGCGGCGGGCCGGACCTTGCTCCCCAGGCACGGCAGACAGTAGGCGCCGGACCGGAAGATGCCGGTGTCCTCGTGGTGCTCCAGTACACGGGTGGCCGCGTTGAAGCACATGCCGGTGCTGCACTGACCGCCGGGGCCGATGCCGAGTCCGCACGGCATGGTGATCTGCATGGTCCTGCTCCTCTTGTTCGGGGCTCTGACGGAGTGGCTGGGGGCTCTCCCCCTGCCCTCCGGCTCATGTCTCAACTCTACTGTCAATAAACCAATTAAGCAATATGCGAATGGTGTTCATCGTCTAAGCGTTACGTGTCCACGTGACGCCGTCTCGCCCCTCAATCGAAGTTTGTTACGGGTTTACGCTGCGAAGTTCTTGGTGAACGGTCTACTGTTACGTATGCAGTGCACGATTCGGTACGGGTCGTTGTGAGCGCTGCCAGTAGTGGGTGTGGCCCTGCACAAGCCCCGATGAGGTCGGCGCGCCCCGGTTCTATGTCTGGAGTAGTGATGGCGTCTGTTCCCGCGCCGGAGGAGTCGGAAGCGCGTGTTCCTGTCGCAGCTTCCTGCCCGTCCGGCCCTCCTGAAGAGCTGCAGGTGTCGACGGCACGCGTCCGCCTCTACGACCTGGTCAAACTGGCCCAGGAGAACGGGGTCGTAACGGTGGTGGCCAAACGCGCCCGTGGCCACCTCTTCCGGGCCGCTCTTATCCCCATCGGACGCCTGGACACGTCTGCGCACGCCCGCCTGCGGAACTGGCCGGCCTGGCTGCGTACCGCAGCACGGCCCAAGCTGGGCGACCTGGTCCGGGACGCGGCCGGGGACGGTCGCGCCGCCGGCGTGCCGCAGGTGATTTTGGATCGGGCCGACGCAACGCCCCTCGCGGTCCTGGTCGACGCCCGGCTCGTCTCTTCCGACGGCATCCCGGTGCGGGTGCCTGAACCCCCTGGGGCCGACACGGCAGTGTCGTCGGCCGAGGTCCCCGACCAACAGCCCAACGATGCCGAGCAGTCAGTCGCTTCGGTCGCTGGTGGGGTGATCACTGCCCACGACGCGGACACGCCCGAGTCTGCCCCTGCACCCGGAGGCAGCGAAGGGAAGCGGCCGCTGGCCGCGTTCGGGGACGTGCTGGGGGAAGTACTGGCGGCGCGACAGCCCGAAAGCCGGCCACAGGACGCGGCACAGTTCGGGCTCACCACCCTGGACGCGGCCGTGGGCGGGCTTCTGCCGGGCAAACTGACCCTGGTGGCGGGTGCCCCCAACGCCGGGGCGTCGCTGCTCCCCGCGGCAGCTGCCCGGCACACAGCACTCCACCGTCAGCTTCCCGTGCTGTACGCGGCGTCAGGACTGACACGCACGGACGTCGTGATGCGGGTGATCGCGGCAGAAGGCCCCGTGCACTACCGCAGGCTGCGCCTCAACCAGCTCACGGACCAGGAGCAGCAGACCGCGGCCGCGGTCGCCGAGAAGCTGCAAGCACTCGCCGGCACCGTGTGGCACATCGACGACGGCACGGGACTTCGGGCCGCTGACATCTCAGAGGCCGCGAGGGACATCGAGGGCCTGGCCCTGATCGTCGTGGACCGGTTGCAGCGCCTGCCCGACCCTCTCGTCCCGCTCTCCGGCAGCGACCTGCCGGCGGCCGCCCAAGCCCTCGCCCAGCTCGCCCGAGTCCTCCGGGTGCCCGTGGTGGCCGCAGTCGACACCGACGAAGAAGCCCTGCTCACCGCGCTGGATGCGGACGTAACCCTGACCGTGACCAGGCAGGATGAGCGAGCCGAGGTGACCTACGCCGAACGGGACTTCGGCATTCTGTCGACCGTGGAGCTGCGCGCCGACCTCGCGTGCGCCCGCTTCACCGACACCCCCGCTGAGGCCGAGGAAGCCCCAACCACAACCCCCTTGGCCGGCGCCACCGCGCAGGCTCCGGTCGCCGAGGCTTCTGCCGACGCGCCTGTCGACTCCGTCGAGGAGGCCGACCTGCTGGCCGCGGCGAAGCCGTTCACCTCCGGCGCCTCCACCGGAATCTCAGCGCGTCTCAACGGCACGCTCGCTGCCCTCGCCCAGGCGCGTGCAGCCGGTGACGAACAGGATCTCGAAGTGCTGCGCCAGACGGTCGCCGCTCTGGCCGCCCAGGGACCCCACATGCCCGAGACGGACGAGGGACAGCGTTTGGGCACGGCTCTGGCCGCGTTCGACAAGGCCCGACGAAGCACTGCCCCGGCCAGCCCGCAGGCGCCGGCCGGCATCACACCGACTGCCGCCCCAGCCCCCGCGGCATCGGCCACCGTGACCGAACGCACTGAGCCCGAGCCCGAGCCCGAACTTGTGGCCGAGGCCGAGGACGTCTCGGAAGCGTTTCAGGACAACACGGTCCCGCCGGAGGACAGCGGGAACGTGAAGCGCGGCCGGACCTACACCTTCTTCACCAACAAGATCGCGGCCGCCGTGGACCAGGCGCTCCAGGAGACCGGCGGGGACATCGACGAAGCGGTCAAGCTGCTCAAGCGCAAGGCGGTGCCGGACGCCATGGCGCTGTTCAAACTCTCCCGTGTGGGCGCCACCTACGAGCATTCCGTTTACCCGGAACCTCTGGAATTCCTCTCTAAGCCCTCACAGAAAGAATCGGATCAAATCTGGGAAGGGCGCCACAAGTGGCGCAATGAGTCACTGCGAACCGCGGTGAAGAAGGGTCTGCAGGCCGCCCTCGATGTGACGGCCCTTGACACCAACTGTGCGTATCTGTCGGCGTTCAAGACGTACTTGCCGATCGGTGCACTGCGTCACCATGAGCGCGGCTACCTCTCGGGCGAGTCAGGCATCCACCGCGTTGACCACTTCGAATGGCATCACGAGGACCTCCCGAACCCACTGGGCGGCCGGGTCGAGCCGGGCCCGTACCTGCTGGACGAGGCCACGGTACGACTGCTGATCCGGTGCCACGAACTTGGTCTCTCCGAGCCGCCTCACATCCTGGAGTCGTGGACCTCGGGTGGTACGGAGGCACTACTGGAAAAGTTCCGCCGAATCCTGAACGAGTCCCGGACCGAGGCCGTCCAGAGCAACGACAAGGCCACGGAGGAATACGTCAAGGCCATGTACTCCCGATTCACTTCGACGATCGGTGAATCGGGAAAGAACCAGGAACTCCGCCGAGCCGACTGGGTTCACATCATCCGGTCGCAGGCCTTCGCAAGCCTCTGGCTGAAAGCCCACCGAGCCTATCGGGAAGGCCTTACTCTGGTGCAGGTCGCTGGTGTTGACGAGATTCATCTCTCCGGTGACTGGCGACAGATTTGGAAAGAAGGCCGGATGCCCGGTGAGATTAAAATGAAGCGCCTCTACACCCTCGGAGGGAATTAACCCATGCCGTACGACGACAGCGGCTGGCGTAATTTCGGTCGCCTCGGCGCGAACCGATCCCCGGAGAACGTGCGCGGCGGGGCGGCTCTGGGCGCGGCAATGGAGGAGGCCCTGTCACGTCAGATCCGTGAGGGGGGCATCCGTTCCCCTGTCACCACGAACCGCGGGCTGAACGCGAGGCTGAACTACCTCGACAGTGACGCAGGCCGGCAGGCCATGGCTGACGCCGGCGTCGACGTGACGCCGCGCACGATGAAGAAGTGGTTCGACGGAACGCAGCAGCCCTTGCCCTCGAACAGGGAGAAGATCGACACCGCGTATTGGGGCCTGCGTACCGATCGGTTTCTGAACAACCTGGGGGCGTTCAAGCAGCACCTGAACAACCGTGGTCGCGGTACGTCCATCGAGATCCACCCCGTCAACCAGGATTTTGTCGAGGAGAACGCGCGGCGCCCGAACCTTGAGGGCGAGCAGGCGCACCGCTTCCTGCCGAACGTCCGCTACATCTGGGACGAGGCGGTGGACGCCATGAGGGACGGCGACACGCAGAAAATGGAAGAGATCTGGGACGACGTCATCGCCGATCTCGATAGCGACTGGGGCGCTTACACCTACGTCTCCTACGTCGGCCTCGGCGCGTGACCGACCTGGTGCTCGTGGCGCCGCAGGTCGGCTTGCCGGCCCGGTAACGCGCAGGGCATGGCGAGGCGGGGCGGGAGGCCATGCCTCCCGCCCCGCCTCGCGTCCGTTCTGTCGCTCAGATGCCCTCGCTGGATGAGTCAGGTCTCGTTGCGGCAGACGGGGCAGCTTCCGGGGTCGCTCGCCGCGTGGCGCTGGCGGGCTTCGCGGTCGTCTTCCTCGTGGGAGTACCGGCGGTCAGCGCAGTCGCCGCACTTTTTGTCCTCCGAGCCGCCGCCCATCTTGCCGCGGCACCACTCGTTGATGCAGTAGCCGGGGCAGTCGTCCCGGGTGCACCGGCCGTCGACAACGTAGCCGGGCTCCTCGCCGAGCGGACAGTCCTCGCACTTGGTGAAAGCGGTGCTGCCGTTCACGCGGGTCAGCCGGGCGGGCTCGGGCCCGACGTAGAACCACATGCCAGGGTTGGCGGTGGCGAACTCCGCGCGCAGGACCGACAACACGCGGGCCCGGACCCGCTGGTACCTGCGGCGGGCTGTGACGGCGTCCGGGGCGCACACCGCTGCTTGCAGAGGAATGTGCCCGTAGAGGGAGTAGGTGCCCGTGCGGTGAGGGACGGGGCCACCCGCGTCGTCGAGCGGGGCAAGGATGTCCTCGTCGCTGCCCACGCTGAGCGTGACGGACGGGGCGGCGGCCTTAGCCGTGTCCCGCACGGCCGACAGCACTTGGGCGCAGGCCCGGTCGTTGACCTCATTGGCGGCGACGACGTTCGCAGCCTTGACCTCGGTGACGAGCGGAAGTTCCACGGCGAAGGTGAAGGTAGGCAGGGGGGCGGCCATGGGTGTCTCCAGGTACGACGAAATGGGGGGAGGGGAGGGTGGCGTGCACAAGCGCCTCAGGTCGTTCGCTCATGCACGCTGGCGCGCGCCGGACAGTCTCCCCGGGCGCAGCGGCCGTATACGGAGTGGCCGCGCTCGCCGGCGGCGGTGCCGGCCCTGCACGCGACTGGACCAGACTCGTTGATCTGGTCAGGAACCGGGTGTTGTCGTCGATGGCCCGTACCTCCGCGCGGTGTGCGGAGCGTGTTCGCTGCGAGCGGGGTCATGGCTTTCGGTACCGGTTGCACTCGCGGTCGTGCCGCTGCCCGTACCGCTCCTGCGAGTAGCAGTCGCAGTGTCGAGAGACGGGCGCGGTGAGGTAGTCGGCCATGAGCATCGCGGCAGCAGCTGAATCGGCGGCGCAGTCCACGAGGTCACCGTCGCCTGCGATGTACAGCGGATCACCGAGGGGCTCGCCCTGGTCGTCGTGCACGAACACGGTCCATCCCGTGTGCGCGGCGGGTGCGTGTTCCACCGAGGAAGCCCGGTCGCCCACAGACAGGTGGAAACTGGAGCGGACCCTCCACGACGGGGTGTCAGGCTCGAAGGCCACGGCGTAGGTCATGCCGATGGCATCGGAGTGGGCCCTGACGTCGTACGCGGCGAGCGCGTCGAGCAGCATCGCGCCTGCGGTGGACGCTGCCGACTCGGGTGCGGGGTTGCTGGGCATGGTGAGGTCTTTCCGTGTTCTGGAGCGGAAACCGGAGCTTCGCGCAGTGAGCCGGGCGCGGTCGTTGGAGCGTTCGGGGCCGTGCCCGCCCCGCCCCAGTGGCGGGGCGGGGCGGGCACGGGGCGGTCAGCGGCGCTTGTTCCGGACCTGGAGGGTGCGCTCGTAGTTCTGGAACCGGGCCTTGGCGATCACGGAGCGGTCCGAGGTGCGCAGAACGATGCCCTCGGAGCGGCCGCTGACGTCCGGGTCCAGAGCCACGAGAGTGGTCGGCATGTGCCGGTCGAGGAAGGCCTGCATCTCTTCGATGCCGGTGGGCAGTTCGCTCCCCGCGACCGTGGCCAGGCGCGGCGTCAGCTCGATGCCCTCGGTCTTCGCGACCGTGGTGAGTTCGTCCTCCGTGAGGAAGTCCTGACCGCCGTTGTCCCGCCACGCGGCGATCGCAGCGCGCGGCTGCTCCATGGTGGAGGGCTGGATGGTGGCTACGTCGAAGAGGCGGTGCCCGACGGTCTGCCCGCTGGTGTACTCGCCGCTCGCGCGGCTGATGTTCTGGCCGCCGTAGACCTCCAGGTAGTACACGACGGCCCCGGTGTCGGGCGAAGTGATCCGCTCGGCGAGCGGGCGGAGAGCATCGACGATGCTGAGCCGGGGGTTCCAGACCCTGTCACCGCGTGCGTAGAACAGTTCCTCGCGGCTCCCCAGGAGGTAGTCGCCGCCGGGGAGGCTGATGATCCTCGCGTTGGTGCCGTCCACCTTCTCGGTCAGGATGACGTCACCGGTGAAGGCGGTGGCCTTCTCGATCAGCCTGCCCCCCTGTGCGAGCTCGTGGTAGGTGAAGATCGACGGGTACTTGGTCGCCGAGTTGAGCGCGTTGAGATCGAGGTCCGCGACGGGCATGGGGTGCTCCAGGGGGCGTGATCGGTAGGGGGTGTTGAAGCACTCCCGCGCTCCAACAACTCAAACTCTACGTCAGTAAATCCAATTAAGCAATATCTCTCGGGTGTTGATGTGGCGGCCCAGACGATTCAGGCAGCCGTTCCGTGACCCCCGCATGCAGGCGCGGGACTTGGTGGTCCGCCGGTCAGTGCGTGGCCGGGCCCGTCACGTGACCGTTGCCGACGCGTCCCGCCCAGATCCGTCCGCACGCGCATCGAACGACCTCCAGCCGGGCCTGACGCTGCTGCTCGGTGCCTTCGGGTCGGCCAGTGCGTTGCCACGGTGCCAGCAGCGCGATGACGTCCCGCAGGGCGGCGTGGACCGCGTCGTGATCCGGGTCGTAGGCCCGCACCCACTGGTCGCGGTCGTTGTACAAGGGGCGGCGGCCGTCCGCCTCGTAGAGAGGTTCCGTCGGTCCGGCCGGAAGCGCAGAGACGGCCCGCGACAAGACCGTGCGCACCTCGGTCAGCAGGCGCGACACCTCCCGGCCGCGTCCAGCGGGGCGGACTTCGCGCAGACCATGCTGCTCGCCCGACGCCCCGCCCTCCGGCTCCCCTCCGACGCCGCATTTTCCCGAAGAGGCTGCGCCGGCTGGCGTGCCCTGCGAGAGCGGCCCGTCTCCTTCGGGGCCCGCGCACGCGTGGTCAGGGCAGGAGGCTGATGGGTGCTTGGGCCGGTCCTGGTCGCAGCCGAGGACGGGACAGAGCCGTTCGACCTCATGGGTAGGGGTGTTGGGCAGCATGTACCGCAGGCCGGCCGGACCGATGACGACCGCGACGTCGACGTCGACATGTGCGAGATCGACGCTCACCGTCCAGTCCTCGACGTGTCCGTGTCGGTAGAGACCATAGGCGCGGTGGTCCTGGAGCGCAGTGGCGTACAGCTCCAGCACCGCCGCGCGCGCCACGGGGACCTGCGCACCGCCAGGGAGTTGCAACGAGGCACCCTCCCCGAGAGCGGAAGCGACAAACTGATGAAGCGTGATCATGAGAAGAGTCCTCAGGTAGAAGAGGGGGCGGTGGGGAGGGAGTGGCAGCACCGCACCCCGGAGCTCCAGGCTGTCGAGAGCCGGAGCGCCGGGGCGCGGTGCTGGAGGGCCGGGTGGTCATAACCGGTCGCGGGGCAGGGGGTCGCTCTTGTGGCGGGGAAGCGGAGGGATGGCGGGCATGGACAACTCCTCAAGGGTGGAAGTGCGGCGGGAGGTTCTTTCCGGTCGGGACCGGTGAGTCAGCTGCCGAGACCTGCTGTGGGGCCTACCGGACGGATACGGACGGGGGAGCTGAACGGGTCACGACTCGCGTCGGCCCACTCGTGAAAGTCGCGGAAGAGGGAACCGCAGCCACCCCTACACCGGTACTGGCCAGGCCGGAGGCCCTGTTGCTCCTCATAGAAGGGAACGACGAGGTGGCCGACGGCACTCTGGTGCACGCAGAACCCGGCCTGCTCGTGGGCGTCCAGCTGGTCGCCCAGGGCTTCCATCGCGGCCTGCTCCAGGTCGGCCTCTCGTCGGTTGTCCGACCACGCCTGAAGCGCATCGGCGGTCGTTTCGTCTTCGTAGTACACGAAAAACCTCTGGAAAGTGCGGAGTGTGGTTCGGCTGCCGGGGGTGTGGGCTGTTCGGCCCCACGGGCATGGTGTCCGGGATCTCCGTGCCCGGACGGGTGGGGCTTGCTCCTTCAGGCGACGTCAGCTGAGCTGAAGGCGGGTCGTGACCGGGTAGCGGGTCAGAGAGATCCAGTCGCAACCGCCCTCGGCGTAGAGGGACTTGGTGTCAGGGTCTTCTCCGGACTGGTCCACGTTCAGGCCGAACCGACGAGCAAGGTCACGAACCTCCATGAGGAAGTCGTCGAGCGCAAGATCCCGGTCGGTGTACACCCCTTTGATGCTGCCGCCCTCCTGTCGTTCGCCAGCCTCAAGGATCCACACGCTCGGTATGGCCTGGGTGGCGGTCGCGGGAAGGGTGACCTCAGTCATCGTGGCTCCTGAAAAGGGGGGGATGTCGGGCGGGCGGCTCTCCCTGACAAGAGAGACTCTACGCCAGTAAATCCAATTAAGCAACTAGACTAGAGGTCTAGTTCCCTGAGCGCCGCAAGAAATCTGACTGCCTCGCGCGGCAGGGCCGCCTCCCGCAGCAGCCGCGTGCGCAGGACAGGAACATCAAGCCGGATGCCCAGCGGCTCGACCGCATCGCTACGGACAACCTCGTACCTGGCGGTCGAGATCATCCACGCCTCGTACCGGTCAGCCGGTCGACCGCTGCGCGCAGCGTGACCGCTGTTGGGGGCGAGGCTGGGACATGGGCAGCTCGGATCTGAGCAGCGCCGGCCTGCGGGATGTCCGGCGAGAGCTGGACGCTCACGGTACTGCGTCGCTGTGCCGTTCAGCATGGGACAGGAAGACGCCGTGTAGGGCTGACATTCCGGGTGCAGCGCGGGTTCGGGTGCGTAGCCGCGCTCGACGTCGGCGGGCCTGACGATCAGGAAACACCGCTCTTCCAGCGGCTGCCCGCAGGTCTGGCACAGCCGCTCTAGAAAGGCGCGTCGCACACGATGCGGATCGAGACTGCCGAACACGGCATGTCCGCGGTCGGCCCCCGGCAACCAAGCCGGAGCTGACCCGCCATGAACCACGGAGATCCAGGGGACGACCAGGCCGCCGGCGCGAGGCCGACCTGCACAACGCTCAGGAACAGGGACGGGGCGAAGTGAAGCCATGATCAAGGTCTTTCAGAGGTACGGGACGAAGCGCGGCCTGCGCGGAGATGGTCTTTGAGGCAGCTCACCAGTACTTCCTTCGACTGTCCTCACGGGCACGGCGCAGACGGTTGATCGTTACGGGGGCGTACTCCAGTGCCTGCACTGAGTCGAGCAGAGCATTGAGCGTCTGGAAATACCGGGTCGGGCTCATGCCGAGCTGCTCACGGATGAGACGCTCACGCGGCCCGGCGGGCAGTGCCGCCAGGCGAGCCTGGGCGTCGAGGATTTGCCGTTCCTGCTCAGTCAGCGACTGCCCGCCGACGGACTCCAGGGGAGACTGGCTCTTGCTCATGTCAGGGCAGCTCACGGAGCTCGGGCCGGCCCTGCGTGATGTCGAGGGCACCCGGATAGCCCAGGGATACGAACCAGTCAGCGAGCTTCTGGTGCACATCTGGCACGAAGTGGTCGGGTCCGGAAAAGCTGACCGATTTCGTCTCGTTCAGCGTCCCCTCCACCACCATGTCCCAGTGCAGCTGACGCACCGCGCGCTCCAGAGGAGACCCCGCGGCATCAGGGGTGCCGTTCGACTCCCCCCACATCTGCCGCTGATCGCCCGCGGCACCGATGCGGCAGAATCCCAGCTCGGCGAAGATCGCCGACAGCTGGTCCGTAAGCCTCACTCCCGGGTCCCCAAGCCATTCGAAGCTGAACAACTGCGCCAGAGACCTGCGCTCGGCCGGCGCGTGCCCTTCCTCGCCCCACATCGCTTCACCCGGTGCAGCGAGGGGGAGGAACTCCAGGAACATGCGGCGGACAACGAAGGCGTACGGGTCAATGAGCAGCCTGCGCGCTCCTCCGGTCATCACACGTCACCGCCCTGGACGCGCTGCTCATACTCAGCGGCGAGGGCAGTGGTGGCGCGATCGATCTCCGGGATATCGACCCAGGCGTTGGACCTGCACACCGTGTGCGCGGGCAACCCGGTCAGGTACTCCTCGTAGAAGGCCTGTCCCGCCTCGGTGGTTCGGACGAAGCTGTCGTTCTCCGGCTCTTCGCCATCGGCCAGCCAGGCCACCAGGCCCGCGTCCACGAGCGGCCGGACGTGCCTGTCATACCCCCCGAGCGTGTGGTTGTACTTCGCATCGTTGCCCTCGGCGGCACCTCGCAAGATGCCCAGAGTATGTGTCCAGCTCACGTGGCTGAGCTGCGCCCTGCTGTCCATTGTGATCTTTCCCGTTCGGTGATGGTGCCGGGTGTTCGGCACGTCAGTCCGCCAGTCCCCTGAGCTGCGCGATCTTCGCGTCAAGGGCATCCGCCATCCGGCGCAGATCGGCCACCGGGTCGGAGGCCGGGGTGCCGAGCATCCGCTGCAAGTCCCAACGGTCCGCGATGTTCCGCAGCCCTGCCGAAATCTGATCGGCCTCGAACATCACCCGCCTCTCGCCCGACGGGTGGTCGTCGAGACTCACCACGCCGTTCAGGTTGAACACCGTCTCCGGCGTGGCGTCGCCGCCCGGGGTGAGTCCATGGCCATCCGGACCAGTCATACCCGACCTCCTGTCAGCACGGTGCTGGTGGTAGTGCTCTGCACCAGCCGGGTCGCGACGGCTACCGCACGGGGGTTCCACGCTTCGGTCTCGGAGGCGTTCTCTCGGATCTCGATTGCGGCAAGGCGCGCCTCGGCGCGCTTGGCCATGCGGCGGGCGGAGCGGCGCTGGTTGCGCCTGCTCTCGCCGCGACGGCGCGGGAACGGCCGATTCTCATCGGGGGACCAGGGGCCGGTGCGGTAGTTGAGTACTGCCATGACTGCTCCATCCTCCAGATCGTTTTCTTGTGGGCGGGTGGGGACTCGAACCCCTCTGCGCGGGAATTCTCCCTTTTTGCCACCATGGTGAAGGGGAATCGAACCCCACTTCCCCGGCCAGGGGAACGCCCCGAATCGAACGGGACTACGACCTGTCATGCCACCTTCGGGCGGCCTCGCCATCCAGTAACTTCAAATCTACTGCAATAGATCAAATTAAGCAACTTGTATTTGCGTCCCCGCCTGTCCGCCGTCCGCCCCGCCATGGACCACGGAGATTTAGGGCACTACCGATCCGACGGCGCGAGGCCGGCCTGCGAAACGCTCCGGAACGGGGTGGGGTGAAGCCATGATCAAGATGCAGCTCGCTCGCCGGCCGTGCCTGCCCGCTGCCCGCGCGCGGTGTTCGGGATCGCTCGGCGCTGTTCGCCGGTCACTGCGCCTCCTGTGAAGTCCGCCCGGGGCGGGGCGGACTTCACAGGAGGCGGATGGGGGCGGCGCGGCTGTTGGTCGCTGGTCAGAAGTTGCCGTAGTTGACCTGCCAGGTGGGGATGCCCATACGCCGCCACAGCGCAACGACACGGTCCCGGTCGTCGAGGGAGACACGGATGCTGAACCTGCGCCGGACGTGAGCGTCGAAGAGCTCGTTCTTCACGATGTCATCGCGGCGGGTATCCCCAGAAGCCCGCATCCACAGTTCGTCGTACGGAACCGAGTGACGGTTGAGCCACGCTTCGGTCTGCTCGCGGAAGTCCTCGCTGCGCCCCGATAGCAAGACGATGCGGTCACTGTTGAAGGCCTGCAGGGCTACCAGGGCATTGCGGACTGGTGCGTTGAGGCGGTCCGTGCCGCAGAGCGTGAAGTCGTACGGGCCTCGTTCCTCCATGAGGGCGAGGGTGCCGTCGATGTCGCACATTACTGCGGAGGGCAGTGACGGGTCCGCAACGTAGGGCGTGGGCGCCAGCCGGTCGTTGAGCCAGTCCCCGGTGAGCCGCCAGCCACGTTTCGTGGCCTTGGCGTGCGTGCCTGCCAGACGCCGGATGACGGCCTCTCCTACGGAGCTGGAGCGGGCTTCGTCGCGACGGATGCACTCGTCCACCGGCACGTGGGTGAAGTCGTGGACGGTGAAGGTGGCCCGTCCGGCGACCACGGTCTTCAGACGGGCGGGAATCCGCGGTGTGAGGTGCGTGTTGTCGACGACCACGTCGAAGCCCGCGTCGACGGCGGCGCTGACGGCGGCGTCCTGCATGTCGAGGGCGGTGCGCTCATGCGCCCCGGTCCAGGACCCGTCGTGGCCGATCATGGCCCTCAGATCGTCGAGGTTGATGCGAAGGACGCGGCCAGCGGAATCGGCGGAGAGCTTCCGTGCGAAGGTGCTCTTGCCGGAGGCGGGGAGGCCGGACATGACGTGGACGGTTGGCATAGCCAAAGCTCCTGGATGAGATAGAGGAAGAAGGGGAGGCGGGGGTGCCGGGCGGGCCACGGCGCGGTCACCATGGCCCGCCTTCGGGGAGGGCTGCTCAGCCCTCGTCGCCGCTGCTGTACGGGGAAGCGTCACCGCGAGGGCGAACCTCCTTCCACGCCAGCGCGGTGATGTCCCGGCCCTCGTACAGGCGGAACAGCGCCGCCCGGTAGGGCGAGTTGACCGCTTGCAGAGCGAACTCCTTCCGCTCGTTCAAGTGCCCGATCTCCTGGTACGCCGCAGTGGCCTCGGCGATCCAATCGGAGACCTGCGCACGCATCTTGTCGGCGACTCGGTGGGCCCAGTCACGGAACTCGTCAGGCACCTGGTCAAAGAGGTCCGCGGGATCATTCCCGGCGGCGAGGACCTCCCACACGGTGCGCTCATTGGTGCCGGTGAACAGTGCGTGGATCTTCAGGTAGTCGGCGAGCTTCACCTTCGCCCTCAGCCCGGAAGCGAAGCGGATGACGTAGCCCTCGGCTTCGGTGCCGCTCACGAGGTCGCCGTCCACCGTGCTGTTCGCCGCAACGAGCTGCTCCAGAGTCTCCACCGAGTCTGACAGACCCCAGGCGCGCACCGTGGGGCCGATCGGCTCCCAGTGGCGGCCAGCGACTTCCAGCGGAACCTCCCCGAGGTCCGCCGGGCGGAAGGCTGCGAGCAGAACCAGGTCTTCACGCGTGCCGTAGTCGATAACGATGCGGTTCCCCGGGAAGATCATCTCGGCGAGATAGGTGAGAGTCGGGTCCAGACGGCTGGTGTCGGATCGGTCCAGAACGGCCTGCGCCCACTGGGCCTGGCCGGAGATGAACGATCCCTTCGACGCCGCGTACCACTTGCCTCGGTAGTTGAAGACGATCGCCAGGGAACCGTCGGCCTTCTCGAACACCTCGAAGGGCTCGGCGGGCAACGGAGGGGCGAACGCAAGCCCGTGGTTGTGCATCGTCGTCACGAAAATCTTCGGGAAGGGCAACGCAACGATCGCGCCGCTCTCATCATCAACCACGAGCCCTCGGCACCGCATGGTGACGTCATTCCACAGGTTCTCGTACTGGCAGACCGGCGCGTAGGTGAGGATCGACAGCGGCAGATGAGGGTGCTGCTTCCGAGTGACGTGGCGGTCCCGAAGAGCCGAGGCGAGGTCATCCGGCGGTATCAGCATGTCGAGGTAGGTCACGGCGATTTCACTCCAGTCATTCCCCAGCCCAAGGCCAGGTGGAACCCATCTGAGGTCCGCGTAAAAGGGGTTGGTGTTGCTGCAACAAGGCCAACACTACGCAAGTAAAAGCAATTAAGCAACTTACATTTCGGGGTGTTGGCATCTTCCGGGCTCCGCCCCGCCGCGCGCAGGCCGAACGCCGGGACAGTCCCGCGACGTGGTCGACCATCTTCCGGGGCACCCGGTGACCTGGCTGGCGCGCCTGCGGGGTGATCCGGCTGCCGGCCGGCAGCACACATGGATGAACTGGGCGGCTATTCGTCACAGACCGGGCAGACAGCTCGGCGGCAGTCCTGACAGTGCTGCGCGAGGGCCATGCCGCACCCCCTGCACCGGGTGCTCCTGGGGGCGCGCCGCACGCTAGTGAGCCAGCTTGTGGTCACGGCCGCGGTGAGCATCCCAGAGTTGCCGTCTTGGTCCATCCACGTGGCACCTGCGAGGGGGAATCGCAGCCCATCCATGAATTCGTCGTGGTTGTTCCCGTGGCGGGTCATGATCCGGTCCTCTCCCGTGACTGTGCCGCGCACCAGGATCGTGCGCGCGGAGCCGGGGCCCGTACCCAGGGGCGCCATGCCCTGGAATCCGTAACGGGTCTTGGTGAGGGTGTAGCGGAAGCCGATGGTGTCGCCCAGCTGGACGTCGTGAGCTTCGACCCGCTCAGTGAGGCCGTGATGGGCTGCGCGGAAATGTCAGTGGTCGTTCGTCGTTTTGCTGTCGCTGGATCTGAGATGGATGAGCGTTGTTCATTCTTGGCCTATGGACGGGAACGTGGTGGCGTTGGTGACGTGAGTGGACTTCGCTTGACCTGCCCGACCGTTGAGGTGCTGCGCGTGCCGCTGGCGGCGCCGACCCAGAGTCCGCGCGCCCACAACTACTGACAAGCCCGACTGCTGAGCGTCTGCTGACGCACTGACACGTGGCGCCGATCGGCCCTTGACACGCGTGACGAATCCCCAGGTCAGTTTCGTGCAGACCAGCAGGCTGGCCTCTTGGTCAGGTGAGGCGTTTGATGTGCGCGAAGATCACGGTTTCGTCGGCATAGTGATCGAAGCCGTGCTCCCCGGTGTGGTGGGTGAACCGGTACGTCCCCGGCGCAACGTCAATGACGGAGTCGGACCAGCCGAGCTCGTCGGGGTTGCCGCCTTGAGCCTTCCAGTGTTCGAAGTCGGCGATGGAGTAGGCCCACAGGTCGGTGCAGATGCTCGCCAGGCACGTGTCCTCGGGAAGCGACGGGTTGTCGTCCTCGTCGCACCTCGGACTGGCGATGATGTAACTGTCCGGTCCCGTTCGATACAGGCCGGGGCAGCTGTTGCGGACTGGGCCGTAGGCGCAACCAATGGCGGCCATGGCTTCCACCACCTGCGCCTGACCGAGGGCCGTGTTGTAGTCGGCCGCCGCGTCGTCCTGCCAGTCGTAGACGGGGCGGAGGTCGTCGGTGACGAGGAGCTTCCCGGACGGCACAATGAGGGTGATGTCAGTGGTGATGCCGTTCGGGTAGGGGCAGGGGTCCTGCACCTCGACGGAATCATCGGTGACGCGCAGTTTCGGATAGATGCCACAGATGGCGCAGCGGCTGGGGCCTGAGACCAGGGGCTCGTGACCTTCGAGCTGAATAACCGTCACCTCGCTCGCACCTGGCAGTGAGTGTCCGTTGGCGTTCAAGGGCATCGTCTGGATAGGCGTGTTGTCTTCCTGGGGCTGGCGGTGCGTCAGGGCTGCCGTAGGTGCTTGCGTCATTGGTCGGCGATCCATTGGGTCTCCTGTCATACCTGCGAGATGCATGCCCGCCCGAGAGCCGGGTTTGTTTGTGGGCGGGAGGGGATTCGAACCTCTCTGCGCGGGATATCTCCCTTTTTGCCACCGTGGTGAAGGGGAATCGAACCCCACTCCCCTCCAGGGGAACGCCTCGAATCGAACGAGGCTACGACCTGCCGTGCCGCCCTTGGGGGACTCGCCCCCAACAGCGTTGACTCTACCCGAATAAAATCAATTAAGCAACTTGCTTTGAGTCTGGTAGCCGTCCCCCGCCCGCCGCCCTGCGTCCGCCGCCTGCGGCTGCCGCCCCTCCGCTGCTCCGCCCGCCGTCCCCTCCGTCCCCGCCCCGTGCGCGCCGCTCCCCATACTCCCGCCCCGCGCGTCGCCCCCGCCCCGCGCGTCGCCCCCGCCCCGCCCGCGCCGCCCCCGTGCTTCCGCCCCGAGCCCCGAGCCGCCAGATGCCCCGCCTGCTCGCCGTCCGAGCCCGCCGCTCCGCGCCCCACACCCCCGACGCGCCGCGCCCGCCGCGCCGCGCGCCGCCGGCCCGCCGCGCCGCTCCGGGCCGCCCCGCCCGCCGCGCCCTCGCGCGGTCGTGGTGCTGGGCTGTTGTCCTGGTGCCTGCTGGTGTTCGGTGATGTTCGGTGGCGTTCACCGAACATCACCGAACACTGGTGGGCTCGACGACGACCGCCGGCTCCGGACGCCCGGGGTCTGGGGCTTGTCGAGGGTGTGGTGCTGGTGGTGCTGGGGTCGCTTTGGGGGGTCTGCCTGCGGGTTGTGGTGCCGGGTGGCGGCCGGGTCTCCTGGAGCGTGAGGGCCGGGACGCCGTCGGCCGGTTGGCCGGTTCGGTGCCGGGTCGTTGGTGGCTGCTGGTTGTGCGGTGGTGCTCACCGGCTTCTGTGCCGTCGGGTGGGTCGTGGACTGCTGTGGTCTCGCCCGAGGTCGCTTCCCGCCGGCCCGGCTCGCGCGGTGGCTCTGCCGGGCCGGCGGCCGCCGGGGCCGTGCCTGCTCGTGCTGCTCCGCGGCCTGCGCTCGGCTGTCGGTCCTGGCCGTCGTGCGCGCCGCGTGGTCCGCTGGTGCTGGAGCTGCCGCCGGAGCCCGGGGTGCGGTGCGGTTGCTGCCGTGCGGGGGTGGTGGGGTGTTCGGGTCCGTTCGGTGTCCGGTGCGTGTCCTGGGCCGGGTGTGGTTCGTCGGGCCGGAATTCGGCCGCGGTGCGCGCGGAGGTGAATTCCGCAGCTTTGGCCCGGTGTTACGTGTCGAATTCGAGGGACGTTACGTAACACATTTCGGGCCCGATCCGTTACGCTTTCTGTTACGGGTTATGACGGTGAATAAGTGATGCCGTACTGCGGCTTATTGCTGGCTTTTCGTGAATGCCCGTCAGATTCCTTCGCCGTGGGTCTGGAAATGTATTTTCAGGTGCCATCCGAACCCATCGGTAAGTAATTTGGTGTAGACCACTTGTGATCCGCCGCATTGTGTGTTTATGATGGACCGTCAGAAAGCATCGGCGCCCGGCAAGTTGCGGACCCACTCTTGTTGCTGCCATACTGTAACCACAACAGAGCGGGACCAAGGAGCCCGGAGGGCGACGCGGGGCCCACCGAGAACAACAACGCCAGCCACTGACCAGCGAAAACACACGTCAGAGGCACACAGACCAAACCGGCCAGCACCCCGGACCCCGAAACCGAGACCCGCCGCCGGCCGACAGAGAACCATCGAGAGTAACGAACTCCGGCCCACCGTTCTCCTCGGCGTTGCGGAGCAACGCAACAACATTCCGTCGCGAAGTGACGGCGCGTCATGTTGCCGG
>NZ_JAPEPM010000005.1:0-323302 GCF_026340105.1 Streptomyces sp. NBC_01433
ACGACGCGCCGTCGCTACGCGACGGAACCCAGCCGCGCTCCGCGCGGCTGGGTGGTCAACTCCGTTGACCGGCGGTCAACCCGTTGACCGTCAGCTCGATCGCTCCGCGATCCGAGCTGACGGAATCCGCTTCGCGGATTCCTCAACGCGGCTGTTGGGTGGGGTGGTTGGGCTGCTGTCGGGTTTTGTTTTTCGGGGTGCTTATGTCGTCCGGGTGAAGGGGCTGTCTCCGGCCGCTGGGAGTCCGGGGTTTCTGCCTTGGCGGCTTCGGGTTGAACTGTGCACTCTATGGAAGCAAAAAACTATGGGATCTCCGGGACTTGGCCGGGCTCCTCTGTGGAGGGTTCATGGTCTGCCGTGATCCAATCGTCCTTGAGGATCTCCCTCATCAACTGGCTCTTCTCCTCGGACAGTTGGTGGAGATTTCGCCTGGTGCGCACCTTGCAGAGCCATGGGCCGATCATGACGCGCTCGCCGTCGGCTTCCATCCACTCCCGGGCACGGGGCGGGCGTCCCCGGCGCTCCACGAACAGGCGCAGGAGCTCGGCGGTCTGGTGGAAGGAACGGCGGGTCCGGGCCCTGGGCGTGGCGCTCGCGCTCTGTGCGGGAGACGGGACTTGACCGGGGGTCAGGCCGAGGTGGGTGAGGAGGGTGCGCCGGCCGTCCTCGAGCCGGGTCCAGGTGGTGAACTGACGGTGCAGCCAGCTGCCGGCCTTCACGCCCTCGATCACCAGGTCCCGGTGCAGGGTGGCAGGGGCGTGGCCGGCTTCGATGTGGCGGCGCAGCAGGTGGTATTTGCGGTGCCAGTCCGGGCCGTGAGGGAGCGTCCAGTGGGCGTCGAGGGCTGTGAGTTGGGTTTCGCGTGTGGGGTCGAGGTTGTTCTTGCGGGCGAGGGTGCGTTGGTCGGCGAGGAATTGGCCGCCTGGTTCGGTGGTGGGGATCGCGAGGTGGCCGTGGGCGGTGTGGAAGGCTTCGGCGGTGGCCATGTGGCCCTGCCAGGCGGCTTCGTGAGCGTCCCAGGTCATGCCCAGGTCTTCGAGTTCGGTGATCCATTGGGCGGTGAGCGTGCCTTGGTGGTAGGCGGTGCGCTGTCCGTCGATGAATGAGCCGAGGCGGTAGCCGTAGGCGTCTTCGTAGGAGGTCGGGATATGCAGGTGGCCGTGCTCGGCCTGGTAGCGGGTGGCGGCTGCGAGGCCGGCCCGGCGTGGCGCGGACAGGGCGGCGCCGGCTGCGGGCCAGGCGATCAGGTCCATCGCTTGGGCGATGCGGTCGGTGTCGAGGGTGAAGTCGAAGCGGAAGCGGCGAGCGAGCAGCTGGTGGGTATCGGTCGCCAGGCGGCGCCTGGTGTTCCCGCGCGGCGCGCGGGCGGCGATCGACTGGTCATGATGCCGGAGCGCCGCGGTGACCAGCCACAGGGCTTCGTAGGGGGTGGAGAGGAGGTCGGTGGGGTCGGCGTCGGGCCGGGTGTAGGCGGGGATGACCAGGCTCGCTGTTTTATGGTCGGTGGTGGGGGGTTTACGCAGGGCACGGCCCAGGGCCTGGACGATACGGCGCACACTCGCGGTACGGTCCGCGAACACGATCGCGTCCACGCCGGGCAGGTCAACACCCTCGCCCAGGACCTGCGCGTTAGTGAGCACGCCCCGGTCGGCGTTGGTGAAACGGGTCAGAATGGCGTGGCGCTGGTCAGGGGTATGAGTACCGTTGATCGACTGCACACTCACATCAGCAGCCCAGACAGGGCATCGGCCCGCAGAAACGGTACACAAGGTATGGGGAAACTGGCGGGCGAAATCGCTCGCGTCAGCGATCTGCTGGAAGTAAACGATCACATGCCTGAGGTCATGCTCGGTCATGGCTTTGAGGACGGCCAGATGCAGGGCGCTCGTCCGGCGGGCTGTCGGGCCGGACCCGGTGCGCGTGCCGGTGTTGGTGAGGTGGGTGCGCAGGTCGGTGTCGGTGATCGTGGGGATCAGGAGTTGGTAGTCCGCGAGGACGCCGTCGTCGATCGCGTCCGCGTGGGAGTAGGTGTGCAGGCGGGGGCCGAAGACTTGTCGATCGTCCATCGACGCGATCAGGGACGGGGCCTCCCACTGTGGTGCGGTGGCCGCGGTGCGCTTGGGCTGCGGGCGCGTGTCAGGGGCCTCGGTCAGGCGAGGGGCTTCCCACTCGTAAGGGGTCGCGGTCAGGTAGAGGCGGCGGTCGGCCGGGATCCGGGTCTGGTCGTGGATCATCGTCCACTGCTTGTCCCAGCTGCCCGCGGTGCGGTGGGCCTCGTCCACGATCAGGAGGTCGAAGAGGGGGACAGGGAAGACCGTGTGCTGGGTCTCCTCGATCCTGGGGAGGGAATCGAGCGTGACGAGCACGGTCGCCCGCTCACGCCGCTTGGTGCGCTGAGCGAGCCAGTACGCCAGGTACTCCCCCGATCTCGTGCTCACCGCCCCCGCGGCGGCGAGCAGCGGGTGCTTGCCGGCGTCGAAGGAAGAGACCGCCATCAGCGGCTCACGGCGTCCGTCCGCGCGGGCCGCGGCCGCCCACTGTCCGAGCAGGTCCAGGGACGGCACCACCACCAGGAGGTGACGGACGTCGAGTGCGTCCGCCGTACGCAACGCGATCAGGGTCTTACCGGTCCCGCACGCGGAGACGATGTGCCCACGCGAACCCGGGTCCTTCAGATGCCGGGCCGCGCTGCCCACCGCAGCCCGCTGATCGGAACGCAGCACCCGACGCTGGGGATAAACCGGAATAGGCGGACTGTCAGGGCCGGGGCCGAGGCTGGGGTCAGTGGACATCAGGTAGTTCCTCAAGACACGGCAGGAAACGTGGGGGCGGATCCGCGACAGTCAGCAGCACAGCCAAGGGGGTGGCGGCGTCAGGCGGCAAAGCCGATGTTCGTCACGTACTCGTACTGACCCCACTGACTGCCCAGGTCCGGCAGGACGCCGGTGGTCCAGGCGTCGTCGAGGGCGCGGCTGTCGCCGGTTGCCCAGGCGGTCACGATGCCGTCCCAGCGGCGGACGTTGATGCGCCGGAACTCAAGGGTGCGCTGGTGCGGCCTGGGGACCTGGGACTGGTTGAGGGGGTGAATCTCCACCCGGGTGCCACCGGAGGAATTGAGACGCTTCAAGAGGTGCCGGGCGACGTTGTGACGGCGCACCGTGCGGTAGGTCTGTTCGATACGTTCCAGATTGGCCTTCGACGGCTTCCGTGTGCCGGAGAGCCATGCCTTCAGCGTGCGGTCGGTGACGGTCAGCCCGGCCGCGCGGGCAGCCTTCAGTATCGTGGGTGACTTCGTCAGGTAGCGGAGGCGGGCAAGCAGGCCACGCGAGGTAGTGATGGGGGTGGCGATGAAGTCCACCAGCGCGTCCAGTCGGCGGGCGACCAGTTCGCTTCCCTTGGTGCCATGGGCACCGAACTTCCCGAACTCATGGTTCCGGTCCGGCATCAGCCCTCCTCTCCCGCCAAGTTAGCGGTACCGGCAGCGTATTCGTCCTTTACCTTCACCTCGGCAACACCGCGGCCCTCGGGGAAGACCTTGCGCCAGTCGCCGATGACGTGGAGTTCGTCGGTGCCCATGGCGCGGACGACGGTGAGGCCTTCGTCGTGGGCCTTGAGGGCCTTCATCCACAGGTTGGCGAAGGCCTGGGAGCGGATCAGGTGCATCCAGTCCGGGCGGTAGAGCTCCCGGTTGTAGTTCGACTCCCCCATCGTGGAGACGAACTTGGAGTACATCGCCTTCACGTACTCCAGCGTCACCTCGTCATCCGTGGCGATCGCCGTGTCGCGGGCGTCCTTGAGCGCGATGCGGAACTTCTCCAGCAGCCCCTCGGTGGCCCCCGACGTGAACGACTCATGGATCTCGGGCGGCTCGCACAGCCCGTGCTTCGGCCCCGACAGGCGCAGCAGCAGACGCAGCGTGGGCTCGGTGACCCACAGCGGACCCGGCTCGTCGCGCTGTCCGACCGGGTTCGGCAGCACGTCCTCGTGGTCCCAGCTCGGTGGCGTGATCAGATGGACGCCGGCCCGGCGTCGGTCGTGGTCGAACCCCGTGGAGTGCTCCAACTGCCCCAGCGGCAGGTGCGTCTTGAGGGCGGACAGGTAGGCACCGTTGATATCGAGGGCGGTCACCCCGTGCTCACCGGGCGGTAGTTCGGCCCGCGTCCACTTCGGGCGGGCCTCCCACACCTGGTCGGCGCCGCGCGAGGACTGCTTCTTCAGGATGTCCGGCATCCACGGGTGCGCGATCACGTCGTACCTGCCGCCCTTGCGGGTGGCGTCCAACAACGCCATCGCGTCCGGGATCGCCTTCTTCACCAACGCCGCCGTCGCCGCCGCCACATCACCGCCGTGCGCCTCGATCGCGGCCCGCACCGATCGGCCGATCAGGTCAACCGGCTCGGACGAGGGCTGGAAAGCGCGGCGGGCCGGTGGCGTGGAGGCGGTACTGCCCGAGGTGCGCGACGCGTGCCGGTCCGGCTTCGGGGACTGCGGCGCCACAGGTTCGGGTTGCGGCCGGGTGACCGGAACTCCGCACTCCGCCGCATCCAGGTGCTGCGGGAAGCCCGCCACCCGCTGTACGGCCGGTTCGCCGCACAGCACGCACAGCTCAGGCTCGGTCAGCAGCTCGACATCGTCCGCGTCATCGCCCACGGCGGTACCCGGTACCGGCGAGGGCGCCACCTCCGCCTCCGCCTCAGTCACCGGCGGAGCCGCTTCCTCCGCGGCCGCTGCGAGCTTCGCCGCCAGACCGTCGAGCAGGTAGACGTACTTCGCGCGCACCTCACCGGCCGGTTCCCGGCCCGCCTCCCAGGCAGCGAGCGTGGACGGGCTCACGCCGAGCGCCCTGGCCGCCTGCGCCTTCGACAGGTGCGCCTGTTCGCGCAGTTCACGCCGCACCGGCGGGGCGGGCAGCTCGGCCTCGGGTGTCACGGAGGCGAGGAGCGAGTCGATCGCATCGAAGTCACTCACCGCGTGACCCTTTTCTGGTTCTCGTCAATGTAGGCGACGGGGTTACGGGACAGGTGGGGATACGGGCTGGGCCTGCCGGTGCGGGAGTCGCCGTGCAAGAGTTCACCCTCGAGGGCGTAGCGGTCATGGCACTTGGTGACTCCGGTGATCCGTGCGACGGCGAGGACGATGCCTTCGGTGTTGATGATCTGGGCCTCCTGCTGGGCCAGAGCCCGGTCGGCCCTGAACTTCCACACACCCCGGCCGGCTTCCCACGCCTCGTCTTCGCTCATTCCCGCGCGCCAGCCGAGGAAGGTGCGGCCGAGGTCGTCACCGTCGGGCGCGGCCCGTCCCGGGCCGATCTGAATCTGCAGCACCGCCCGCCCCTCTTCCCGACTTTTTAACTTGTTGCAAAGTTATCACTCCACCTGTGGCCCACCTTCCCGTAACACCCCTCCCCCGCTGACATGCGGCCCTGAGGCCCGGAGCCCTCCGTACGTCGATCGGCGGGACAGCGAACGCCTCTAGGCATCCTGCCGATGACCACCCGTACGTCGGCTCACCATCATCACGAGGAGGCCCGTCAGTAGAAGCACGCTGCCCGTGAGGGTCCCCCACTGGCGGGTGTCGGGGTCGCTGAGCAGCAGCAGGAAGGCCACCTGCCAGCACAGGGCGAGGGCAACCACCAACTGACCCCAGCCATAGAGGCGCGGGCGTCGGACCGGCAGCCGGTTCGTGGGGAGCACCCAACCGCGGGTGAGTGCCGCTACGCCGGAGGCGGCGATGAGCAACGCCAGCAGAACAACAGGTATGGCCAGGTAAAGCCTCATGGTCGTCCCTCCCCTGTGCACCGGACCCACGCCGGACGTCCATATGATCATTACATCTGCCGCACTGCCGCCGAGACGGAGCGCGACATCCCAGAAGTCTCAGGCTGCTCGGGGCTGGTCCCATACAAGCGTGTAGCGCCAGAACAGCCGTCGTCGCAGCCGCACGCCGGGGAGGGTGTCTCCGGCTTCACGAACGATGTCGTCAAAGGTCATGTCCGCTGAGCGAACAGGAGCCGTCATGGAGAGGGGCCGGGGCGAGGGACGGCCTCTGTTCTTCAGCCAGCCCATGGCCGCGTTCGCCGGAATGGACGCGACACCGAGCAGGTGGTCCACAGGCGTCCGGGCGCGGGACAGGCCGACGACCACCAGGACTCCTCCCGGCGCCAGATGACGACGGAAGCAGGTGAGCGCCTGGACGAACGGCAGATGGTGGATCGCGGCGACGCACGTGATGACGTCGTAGGAGCCGGAAGGGAACTCGGCTACGGCGTCCGCGACCGTGTAGGTCACGGGAAGCGCGGCGGGAGTCAGCTTCCGGGCCTGGGCAGTGATCACCGGATCGGAATCGACCGCCTTCACTGCGGCGGCACGACCGGCCAGGAGCCTTGCGAGGTCGCCGCTGCCGGAGCCGATGTCCAGGGCGTGGTCGAAGCGTCTCGGCAGCTGCCGCAGGATCCAGCGGTGGTAGTGGGCGTTGTGATCCCAGGGATAGGCGGCGTTGAACCGTTCGAGAGCCCCCAGGACACGAGGCGACAAGATCTTCATCCGCCCAGTCCATCAAGTCCCGGCCGCGTGCACCCCCCCCGTTCCGGAACAAGGATCAACTGCTCCCCGGTCGTCGCGCGATGCCTGCCGGACCGGTCGGGCATCGACAAAATCGCCCGGTGCTTCGTCCTGGTGTGCGAGCGGCCCGGTGCGGGGCGCCGGGAGCGTAACCGCTCGCCGGTTCCGGCGTTCAGCAACAGGGCCTGCCAAACGGTGGTCGGGCACCACTGTGTGAAGGAGGAACCGTGGGCGCCGCGCAACACGTCCGAGACGTACTGACCCAGAACTTCGGTGTCGACTCACAGGCGGTCCCCGCGGACACTCCGCTGCATCAGCTGCGTCTGGACTCGCTGGCCCTGGAGGAGCTGCGGGTGATCATCGAGGACCGGATGGGAATCGACCTGGACGACGTGCATCTGACCTCTCGGCACACCGTCGCCCAACTCATCGATCTCGTGGGCCTCAAGGCGGCCCTGTGAACGCGGCGCGCGGCGCACGGTTCGCGGCGGCGGTGACCGGCGTGGGCCTGGTCACGGCGGCCGGAATCGGTGCCGAGCGGACGTGGCACCACATCACGCACTCCACCACACCGTCGGGAGTGGGCCCGCACCCGGCGCTGGCGGGGATGCCCTGCGACTTCGCCTATACCGTCGGCGGGTTCGACTCCGCGGCGCTGCTCGGGGTCGCCACGTCCCGGCTGATGGACCGTTTCTCCCAACTGGCGGTGGTCGCGGCACGCGAGGCCGTATCGGCGGCGGGGCTGGACCACCGCGTGTGGGACGGTGACCGGGTCGCCGTGGTCATCGGGTCGGGCCACGGCGGTGTGCCTTTCTACGACGAACAGATCGCCGTGCTCGGCGAGCGCGGGGCCCGGCGGGTTTCGCCCAAGGTGGGTCTGCTCACGCCCGTCAGTGGCGCGACCGACAGCGTGTGCCGCGATCTCGGGGCGGGCGGGCCCAGCTTCGCGATCTCCACGGCGTGCGCCTCGGGCACGCACGCGCTGGGCACAGCACACCAGTTGCTGCGGTCGGGGGCCTGCGACATCGTCATCGCGGGCGGTGCGGAGTCCGCGGCGAGCCGGCTGCTGGTGGCTGGTGCCAATCAGCTGAAAGCCCTGTCCACGCGCCGGGACGACCCGACGGCCGCGTGCCGGCCCTTCGATGCCGACCGCGACGGTTTCGTCCTCGGCGAGGGCGCCGGTCTGCTGGTTCTGGAGCGCCCCGAGCACGCCCGTGCGCGCGGCGCCACCGTCCTGGCCGAGCTCACCGGCTACGGGGCGGCCACCGACCCCGACGCGACCGTCGCGCCGGACCCCGACGGAGCAGGTCTGGAACGGGCGTTGCGTGCCGCGCTCGCGGATGCGGGTCTGACCGGTTCCGACGTCGACCACGTCAACGCGCACGGCACCGGAACGGTCCTCAATGACCTCGTGGAGAGCGCCGTCATCGCCCGGGTGTGCGGACCGCGTCCGCTGGTCACGTCCACCAAGGCGATGACCGGACACACCCTCGGTGCCTCCGGAGGGATCGAGTCCGCCCTGACCGTGCTGGCGCTGCGTCATCAGCTCGTCCCGCCCACCGCGAACCTCACATCCCTGGATCCCGCCGTCCAGGTCGAGGTGGTGGCCAAGGAGGCCCGGCCCGCCCGTCTGGACTGCGCGGTGAAGTCGTCGATGGGGTTCGGCGGGTTCACCGCCGCCCTGGTGCTCACGCGGGCATGATCCGCCGTGCTCACGCGGGCATGATCCGCCGCCCTGAGACCGCCGTCGCTCCGCCCGGCGCGGGCCATCAACATGAGGAAGCCATGCCCGAAGAAATCGTCCGTACCCTGACCGTGGACGGCCTGTCCTACTCCTACCGGCTGGTCCCCGGGCCCCGTACCCGGACCGACCCGGTACTCGTCCTGGGCGGCGCGTTGCAGGGGATGTACGGGTGGCCCCAGATCGAGGACCGACTCGGCTCGGTGACGGACGTGATCACCGCCGACCTGCCCGGGACCGGCAGCGCCGACCCGCTGGCCGCGCACGATGCGCTCCCGCTGCTCTGCCGGGCGACCGAGCGGATCATCGACGACCTCGGCGTGGACCGCGTCAATCTGTTCGGCTACTCCTTCGGAGCGGTCATCGCCTACCTGTGTGCGCAGCGTCGGCCCCGGCTGGTCTCCCGGCTGGTCCTCGGCGGCGTACCGACTTCGCTCTCCGACGCCCAGTACGCCCGTCTCCAGGAGCTGTCCGAGGAGTTGGAGGCGGGCCGTCTCCACGAATTCGCGGCGTTGTTCGCCGAGTCCATGCTGTGCAGGGACCCCGCCCTGCCCGTGCTCCACCGGCACCTCGCCTACCGGTATGTGAAGCGGGCCGTGTACCAGACGTACTCCCGCACGCCGCATGCCCAGGCCTCCCTGGAGCGGGCACTCAGCACGGCGGTCCCCTCCCTGGAGGGTGGGCTCGACGGGGTACCGACGCTGGTGTTCAGCGGCGAGCACGACAACCTCACCCCCGTGGACGAGCAGCGGGCCTTCGCCTCGACGATCGAGCACGGCACGTTCCTTCAGGTGCGCGATTCGGACCACTGGGTCGTACTGGAGCGGGCCCATGACGTGGCGGACCTCGCACTGCGCTATTTCACCGGCCGGTCGCTGAAGGACGCGCCGTACGTACTGCCCGAGAAGAACGGCACGGGGTACGGCACGGCAGCGCAGAACGGCGTGCTGCCGGAGCAGAGCGCGTCACGCGCCGGCATCGTGGGCGTGGCCTCCCGGTAGGGCGGCGCTCCTCCTGCGGTCCTACGCGTCCCGCTCCCCCGCCTGTTCGGCCTCGGCGCGCAGGCCGCGCGCCCGGTCGGCCGGGTCGTAGCCCGGCCCGACGCCGTCGATCAGCAGCAGGTCTCCCTCGATGTGGTCGCTGCGCAGCGGCAGGATCTCCTGGTAGGCCGGGGAGTCGTACCAGGCGCGGGCCACGTCCAGGCCGGGGAACTCGATCAGCACCATGGTGCCGGGCCAGTTCCCCTCCAGCACTTCGGCCGGCGGGCCGTGGATGACGAAGCGGCCCTCGAAGGGGTCGAGGGTCGCCTGGATGCGCTCCAGGTACTCGATGATGTCGGAGTGATGACGGCGGCTGCGGAGATGGGCGAAGCCGAAAGCCGGCACGGTCGGGCTCCTTGGTTCCGGGGACATGAGCGGTGACGAACCTAGCCGGGAGCGGTCGGAGCCGCGATTACCTCACACATCATCATGGACGGGGCCGAGATCGAACGGGTGCTCTGCCGCCCGCTCGGTCTCCCGCCCGCTCGGTCTCCCGCCCGTTCGGTCTCCCGCCGCTCGCCCACTCAGCGGATGTCCGCCGGTACGCCCCGGAAGGTGCGCCGGTAGGCGAGCGGGGTCACGCCGATGGCCGTGTGCAGGTGCTGGCGCAGCGACGTACCCGTACCGAAGCCGACCTGGGCGGCGATGTCGTCCACCGGGAAGTCGGTGGATTCCAGCAGGTGGCGTGCCCTGGCGACGCGCTGCTGGATCAGCCACCGCCCCGGACTCATGCCCACCTCCTCGCCGAAGCGGCGGGCGAAGGTCCGCAGGCTCATGCGGGCGTGGCCGGCGAGTTCGGCCAGGGTCAGCGGCTCGCGCAGGTTCTCCAGCGCCCACTGGCGGGTGGCCGCGGTTCCGTTCGCCGAGGTCTCGGGCACCGGCTGCTCGATGTACTGCGCCTGCCCGCCGTCCCGCCACGGCGGTACGACGCAGGCGCGCGCGACACAGTTGGCGATCTCGGTGCCGTGGTCCTTGCGTACGAGGTGCAGGCAGACGTCGACCCCTGAGGCGGCGCCCGCCGATGTCAGCACGTCGCCGTCGTCGACGAAGAGCACGTCCGGATCGAGCGCGATGTGCGGGAACCACTGCTGGAAGACGCGGGCGAGCGCCCAGTGCGTGGTGGCCGGGCGGCCGTCGAGCAGTCCGGCGGCCGCGAGGAGGAAGGCGGCGGTGCAGATCGACACGACGCGCGCGCCCGCCGGAACGGAGGCCAGGGCTCCGGCGAGGGCCGGTGGCACCTCCCGCGTGATGAGTGAGGTGTCGAACGGTGGGATCACGACGGTGTCGGCCGTGGCCAGCACCTCCGGGCCGTGCTCGACATGGACCGAGAAATCGGAGTTCGTACGCACCGGGCGTCCGTCGACGGTGCAGGTGACCACCTCGTACCGGCCGTCCGCGGCTCCGAAGACCCGGCTCGGAATACCCAGTTCGAACGGGTACACGCCGTCCAGTGCGAGGACGACGACGCGGTGAACATGTCCCATGGCAGGATCCTGTCGAAAGATGGCAATCATGCCATGGTACGGAACGGGCCGGTCCGCCACGCTGGACCCATGAGTCACAGCACAGCGGACAACACCGCACCGGCCGCCGCCACCATGCGCGCCATCAGCCAGGACATCCACGGCGCCGCCGACGTCCTCAAGGAGGTCCGCCTGCCGAAGCCCGTCCCCGGACCGAGCCAGATCTCGGTCGCCGTCCGCGCGGCCGGTGTCAATCCCACCGACTGGAAGCACCGGGCCGGCAGCGGCTTCGTCGACCGGTTGCCGCTCGTCCTCGGATGGGACGTCTCCGGAGTCGTCGAAGCCGTCGGCTACGGCGTCACCCTGTTCAAGCCCGGCGACGAGGTCTTCGGCATGCTCCCCTACCCGTACGGTGTGGGCTCCCACGCCGAGTACGTGACCGCCCCGGCGCGCGCTTTCGCCCACAAGCCCGCCGGCATCGATCACATCCAGGCCGGGGCCCTCCCGCTCGCCGCCCTGACCGCGTACCAGGCGCTCGTCGACACCGCCGGGGTCCGCCCCGGTCAGCGGGTCCTCGTCCACGCGGCCGCCGGTGGCGTCGGCCATCTCGCCGTCCAGATCGCCAAGGCCCGCGGCGCGTACGTCATCGGCACCGCCAGCGCTCCCAAGCACGATTTCGTCCGCTCGCTCGGTGCCGATGAGGTGATCGACTACCGCAGCGTCGACTTCGCCAAGGCCGTCCAGGACATCGATGTCGTCCTCGACCCCCTCTCCGGCGACACCCGCGCCCGGTCGCTCGGCATCCTGCGCCCCGGCGGCGTCCTCGTCTCCCTCCTGCCGGGGACGGACCCGGACGAGGCCGCGCGGGCGGACGGGCTGGGTGTCCGCGTCGAGACCCTGCTCGTGGAGGCGGACCACGCGGGCATGAGGGCGATCGCGGACCTGGTGGAAGCCGGCTCGCTGCGCGCCCACATCGAGGCCGTCTTCCCCCTCGCCGAAGCGGCGAAGGCGCACGCCCTCGGAGAGACCGACCGGACCACGGGCAAGATCGTGCTCACCGTCGGACCGCAGGCGTCCTGACCGCGCGGTCAGGCGGAGTTCACCGACCGGTGTCCTGGGCGGGGCACCGGTCGGTGCGTCACTCATGAGGGTGAATGCCCCTGTGCGCTTCGTCGTTCGCCGCTCGCGCCCACCGGCCGGCCCCGGACGCGGGCGACGGCGCCCGAGCGTTTGAAGACTCGGATGACCGGGGCGGTCTCGACCGTGTCGATGCCGGGAAGGGCTCCGACGCGTTCGGAGAGGTACGTGTACAGGTACTCGTCGTCGGGGCAGAGGACCTTGGCGAAGAGGTTGGTACGCCCCGTGGTGGCCGCCGCGTACGCCACCTCCGGGTGATCCGCCAGCGCGGCGGCCACGGCTGCGAGCCGTGCGGGCCGCACGGCCATCCACATCACCGTGGCCGCCGGGTCGCCCAGCATGCTCTCGTCGACGTCCACGTCGAAGAAGAGCGCCCCGGCCGTACGCAGATGGGCGATGCGGCGGCGCACGGTCGACTCGTGGCAGCGGGCCTCGGCGGCCAGCCGGGCGTGCGGCGTACGGCCGTCGCGGGTCAGCGTGGCCAGCAGGACCTGGTCGAGATCCGTGAGGTGCACCGGCGGCGCCTGGGCGTCGGGAGGCGGGTACCCGGGGGCGAGGGCGTCGCTCTGTTCCCGGCTGAGCGCGGAGGCGGGGCCGTGCCAGGTGGTCGGGCCGCCCTTGAACAGCCGCAGCATCCGGTGCGCGGTGATCGCTGTGACCCGGCGGCTCGCGGGGATCCTGTCCAGCAGCAGGGCGTCCCGGTCCCTGTCGCCGTGCACCGCGAGGTGGCAGATGACCTCGGTCCCGCCGGAGGCGAGCTGGACCCACCGGGTGTCGTCCCGCTCGGCCAGTGCGCGGGCGATGCCGTGTGAGGCGCTGGGGACGCACTGGAGGCGCAGCACCCACACGGTCTGTCCCACGGGCCGGGGGTTGAGCCGTCCCACGACGCGGAGCCCGGCCGTCTCGCGGAGCCGGGCGTAACGTCGGGCGGCCAGCTGGTCGGAGACACCCAGCACCGAGGCGATCCGGCGCAAGGGGGCACGGCCGTCGATCCTCAGTGCGTGAATGAGCTGTAGATCGAGGGATTCCATGTATTCCGACTCTATATCTCGCGAGAACCGGCATCCGCGCCCCTGCTCGTTGTTCCGACTCGGGGGCGGTGCGGATCCTCGGTGTGCGGGCCCCGCCCGGTCGCGTACCCGGGCGGGAACCGCACGCTTCGCGGCGGCTGCTTCAGGCGCAGCCGGCCGCCTTCGAGAATGAGGAGGACGGGAGCCCCCGGGCCTGCCGCCCGGCTCCCGACGGCACATGAGCGCATTCCGTGATCTTCGGCATTACATCGACCACATCACCGGGACCCTCGGGAAGGACGAGGTCCTCCGGATCGACGGCGCGGACCGGGACCTGGACATCGGCGGCATCACCGAACTGATGGCGGAGAAGGAAGGCCCCGCCCTGATGTTCGACAACATCCCCGGCTTCCCGGCGGGGTACCGGGTGTTCACCAACTTCATGGGTACGGCCGCCCGTACGGCGGTGGCCCTCGGGCTGCCGCCGGAGACCGGGAAGCTGGACATCGTGCGGGAGTGGAAGGACCTGAGCAAGCGGCTCGAACCGATCCCCCCGGTGGAGGTCGCCACCGGCCCGGTGCTGGAGAACGTCCTGGTCGGCGATGACGTGGACCTCGGTATCTTCCCCGCGCCGCGGTGGCACGACGGGGACGGTGGCCGCTACATCGGTACCGCCTGCATGGTCATCACCCGGGACCCCGACAGCGGCTGGGTCAACGTCGGCACGTACCGGGCCTGCGCCCAGGGCCGGGACCGGCTCTCGCTCTGGATGCTCGGCAACCGGCACGCCAAGGCCATCGCCGAGAAGTACTGGCAGCGCGGCCTGAACTGCCCGATCGCGGTCGTGGTGGGCCAGGACCCGATCCTCTCGACCGCTGCGGCGATCGCCGCGCCGTCCGGGATGTCGGAGTACGACCTGGCGGGCGGGCTCCGCGGGCAGGGGGTCGAGGTGCTGTACGCACCGGGCAGCGACCTTCCCGTCCCGGCGTACGCGGAGATCGTCATCGAGGGTGAACTGCCGCCGGTCGAGGAGGAGTCCGTACTGGAGGGCCCGTTCGGGGAGTGGACCGGCTACTACACCCACTCGGGGCAGGAGACCGTCGTCCGGGTCACCCGGATCCTGCACCGCGACGACCCGGTCATCCTGGGCGCCCCGCCGATGCTCCCGACCGTTCCGGCCGGTGACCAGGCCGTCCCGCTGTACTCGGCGTCGGTGACCTGGGACCACCTGGAAGCCTCCGGGGTGCAGAACATCAAGGGGGTGTGGGCGTACGCCCGGCAGCTCATGATGGTCGTCTCCATCGAGCAGACCGGCGCGGGCGACGCCATGCACGCGCTGCTCGCGGCGGCGGGGCGCAAGCGCACCGGCGGGATGGAGCGGTACTTCGTGGTGGTCGACGAGGACATCGACATCACCGATATCAACCACGTCCTGTGGGCGATGTTCACGCGTGTCGACCCGTCCGAGTCCCTCCAGGTGCTGCGCGCGCCCACCACCGCGATCGATCCGCGCCTGTCGCCCGCCAGGCGCGCGGACGGTGACCTCTCGATGGGCATCGTGCTGATCGACGCGACCAAGCCGTTCGCGTGGAAGGACCAGTACCCGGCGGCCAACCGCGTCGACGACGCGACCCGCGAGGACCTGCGCAGGCGCTGGGCGGGTGTCCTGCCGCTGTAGCCCGCACCGCAGGGAGGGAGGGCCACCGTGTGCCCCCTCCCTCCCTGCCGATCCGCCCTCTCCCCTTCCGTACCAGGAGCACGCTGTGACAGCACCCACCCCCACACACGTCCCCATCCGGATCGTTGTCGGAGTCACCGGCGCCACCGGGGCCCCGATCGCCCTCCGCCTGCTGGAGGTCCTGCGGGAGGTGCCGGAGGTGGAGACCCATCTCGTCCTGAGCACCTGGGCCCGCTCCACCATCGAGGTGGAGACGTCCCGCACCAGCCGGCAGTTCGCCGAACTCGCCGATGTGAGTCACAAGTTCGGTGAGCAGGGCGCCACGATCTCCTCCGGCTCCTATCCGGTCGCGGGCATGGTCATCGTCCCGTGCAGCATGAAGACCCTCGCGGCGGTACGTCACGGATTCGCCGACAACCTCATCTCCCGCGCGGCCGACGTCACGCTCAAGGAGCGCCGCCCGCTGGTCCTCGTGCCGCGGGAGACACCGCTGAACGAGATCCATCTGGAGAACATGCTCGCCCTCTCCCGGATGGGAGCCCGCATCGTCCCGCCGATGCCCGCCTTCTACGACATCCCGCGCGGTATCAGCGACGTCGTGGACCACATCGTGATGCGGATACTCGACCAGTTCCAGCTCCCCGCGCCCACCGCGGACATCGCTGCGCGGTGGCAGGGCCTGGGCGACGCGCGCAGCGGGCGGTGATCCGCCGTACGGAGAATCCGGCCCGGCGCGGACTCCCGCCAGGTTGACGCCGCCGGTCCGTGCCGCTGCGGCACCGGGCGGCCCGGTGTGTCAGCGGCTCGCGGAAGACACGGACGCGGCGGCGCCCTGCTGGGAGCGGAGGGTCTTCTCGCCGACCTTGCGGGCCTCGACGGTCCGCGGGTCGACGGCCTCACCGGGCGCTCCTTGGCGGTAGACGCCTTCGGGGGCGGTGTCGCGGTCGTGGGGAAGCAGGAAGAAGACCCGGCGCCGGTAGAGGCCGCTGTCGGGGTCGGCGTCCGCGGTCTCGTCGAGTTCGGTGTAGCCGATCATCCGGCCGTCGCGGGCGTAGCGGGGTTTGTTGCGGCGGCGGGGGGTCTTGTCGAGGGCCTGGCGGACGTAGTCGAGGGCGTCGGGGTTCTCCAGCCACACGATGCGGGCTTCGTCGCTGAGGTCGCTCTCGGTCAGTAGCGAGCTCATGGCCGCGTTCCCTCCTGTGTGGGGCTGCGCCGGTGGTGGTCCGTCCGGTGCTTTTGTTGTGTCCCTGCCCGGGGCGCGGCGGGGACGTCCGCGCTGGGATGGGCCCCTTCATCGTAGAGGGGTCCGGGGTATGAGTGCGGCGCTGCGTCGGCGGGCGGCATCTACTCGGCCACCAGGGCCAGGGCGGGGTAGAACTTCCTGCCGTTGGATTTGATCATGTCGGAGGGTGAGGCGAGGGCGAGTTCCTGCCGGACCCGGGTGGCGAAGGTGCGTGCGGTGGCGGGGCGGATGCCTTCTCCGGCGGTGCACCAGGAGCTGTAGGCGTTGTAGAGGAGGCCCTGCTCGACGCGGAGGTCGGGGTGGGTCTCGGTGTCGCGGGTGCAGCATTCGGCGAGGAAGCGGCCGATGTGGTCCTCGGTGTTGGCGTAGGCGCTGGTGGCGATACGGACCCGGTCGGGGCCGGTGAGGGGGTCGCGGGTGGCCAGGTAGCGGCGGGCGCCTTCGGTGAGCCAGTGCAGGATGCCGGGGCCTTCGTCGCGGACGAGCTCGACGGCCAGGTTGTCGATCTTGTGCGCGTCGGGGACGACGCGTTCGAAGGGCAGCAGGCGGATGCGGCGCCAGAAGGCGAAGCCGCCGGTGGAGACCTCGGGGCGGTGGTTGCCGAGGAGCCAGAGGTGGTGGGTGGGGGTGAAGGAGAAGTAGTCCTGCCGCATGCGTCGGGCCTTGATCTTGTCGCCGCCGGTCAGGAGGCGGACACGTGCTTCGTCGAACTTGTCGTTCGGTTTGAGTTCGCTGCAGACGATGAGGCGGCGGCCGTGGAGTTCGGTGAGCTCGGTGGAGTGCTCGGAGAAGGCGCCGCGGTCCATGAGGAAGCCGGGCGGGGCGGCGTCCGCGTAGTCGCCCAGGATCTGGATCATCACGTCGAGGAGGACGGACTTGCCGTTCTTGCCCTGGCCGTGGAGGAAGGGCAGGACCTGGGCCCCGACGTCGCCGGTGACGGAGTAGCCGAGGAGCAGGTTCAGGAAGTCGATCATTTCCCGGCCTTCGGCGTCGTCGCCGAAGGTGTCGGTGAGGAAGCGGTCCCAGCGCGGGGTGGGCATGGCCTCGGGGGCGACGCTGGTGGCGCGGGAGTGGAAGTCCCGGGTCGCGTCCGGCTTGCGGAGCCTGCCCGTGGTCAGGTCGACGACGCCTTCGGGGGTGCACAGGGCGTAGGGGTCGCCGTCGAGGGTGTCGGGGTCCAGGGAGAGGTCCGGGGAGGCTTTGGCCTGGACGAGGAGCGCTTTCATGCCGGTGGTCGACAGCGTGCGCTTCTTGTGGGTGTACAGCTCGCGGTCGCTGAACACGCCGCGGGGGTCGGCCTCCGGCATCTCCTCGGCCATCTCCCCCGCAGCCCACAGCGCGGCCTTCTCCCCTCCGGTGCGCTTCCACCGGTAGCCGTCCCAGCAGAACCAGCCCAGGCCCTCGACATGCCGGAACGCGTCGCGGTAGAGGCGGACGAACAGTTTCGCGTTGCCGCGGTCGGTGAGGGTGGTGGGCAGCTGTCCGTCCGCGACCCCGGCCGGAGGGGCGGCGGGGGCCGCGGGCGCGGGCGGCTGTTCGGCCGACGTCTGCGCGGGCAGGGCCGGGATGTCGTCCTGAAGATCGAGCATCTGCTGAGCGGCGGCAGTTGCGTCAAAACGCTTGCTTTCGGCGCTGCTCATGAACGTCCTTCGAGGTGGAGCGGACGGACGGTCCCGGCGGCGAGACCGTCATGAATGATCTTCTCGTTGCGCGCTGTCTGCCAGGGCCTGGCGGCATCGGCCGCGTCCACCAGGAGTGGGCGGACGGCCTGTTCGTCCAGGTGCCCGGCGGCAACCAGGCCCCCGGCCGTGAACGCGGCGCGGTTCAGCTTCTCCGTGAACCCGGCCCCCTCGGCTGTCGCCGCGCACTCGCGGACGGCGGCGACGAGCGGGTCGAGCACCCGCTGGCCGCGCTGCGGGCTGCGCGCGCCGCGCGCACGGGGAAACGGGGCGGCGAACGGGGCGCTGGGGGTCTTCGGTCGATCGGGGGTCAGGACGTGTCCGGTGCGGGTGAGTTCCGCCGCGAGCCACTCCGGCAGCGGGGCGGGCATCCGGGTGGCGCCGACGGCTTCGTACGTGCCCTGGGAGGTACGGGTCGCAGGGGCGATGATGTATCCCCCGTGGGCCCGCACGTCGACCTGCCAGGCGAGGGCGACCTTCGGGCTGGACCCGGCCGAGGACCGGTACCGCAGGGCGGGGGCCGGGTTCCGGTACCAGACGTGCAGCCCGCCCGACGGCGTACGGACCCTCAGGGTGCTTTCGTCCTCCGCGGGGGACGGCTGCCTCCGGAGTGCCGCGAGGAGCGCCAGGGTGTCGAAGCCCGAGGCGAGTCCGTCGAGGTCGACGGACTCGTGGATCGCGATGCCCGGGAGCAGGCGGCCCCGGTCCGGGACTGTGGCGGAGTGCGCGTCGATGTCGATGACGACCAGGCCGGCCGGACCGCAGGCAACACCGACCCCTGCACGGGGGCTGTCGCTCCACCAGCGGTCGATCCTGTCCGGGGCCGTGGTGCCCGCGTGGAAGCCGTGACAGGGGCGTCCTGCGGGGAGACACGGGCACGTCGCGGGATCGTGGTGCCGGTCCCTGCAGGAGGGGCAGTTGGCGGCCGGTGTCTTCCGCCCTGCGGCCAGCGGATGGACCGGCCAGCCGTTTCCGGCGCACCAGCGGGCAAGGGCAAGCGGGGCCACCGACCTGGCGGGGGGAGCGGTCGAGCTCGTCTCACCGTGGCGCTGCACGCAGTCGTCCTCGTCGGATCCGGTCGTCGGGCCTTGGTTCCCTGCCGGAAGCCTGCTGCTCACAGGGGGTTCCCTGATCTGGACAGGGACCGAAGGGACTCACTTTCGGAAGAGAGTCTATGACGTGGATCCGCAAGGAATGACTGTTTCGACCCGCGTGCCGTTCTATCAGATTCCCGGTCCCTTGAGTCCCTTCAGCGCCGTGCGGCCGGAGGCAGGGACCGACCGGGCGCAGGGACCGACAGGAACCTCCGGGCGAGTTGCCGGGGAACGGCCTCCCGGAGGGCGCCGCGTGCCTTCCGTCGGAGCGAAGGGGACTGTCAGAGGGTCTGAACGGCGAAAAGCAGGGCTGGGACCCTTTCGGTCCCTGTGCTTCAGTCCCTGGGAAAACCGCAGGTCAGAGGGGTAGTACCTACCGGATCAGGGACTGAAGGGACTGAAATCCCTAATTATGAGCCAGTCTAGATACAAGGCATACATACATTCATTCATACGCCCGCGCATACACGCGCCTACGCGCTAGTGGAGTTATAACTAGGAAGTTGAGTCCCTTCAGTCCCTGATCCGGGCCTCGGAACGTCTCTGACCTGCACTTTCATACAGGGACTGAAGGGCAGGGACCGAAAGGGACTCAGCCACTGTCGGGCCCTGTCCCCTGTTAGTCCCTTCAGGTGTCCTCCCCCCTCCCTGCCCATTCGGTGGTGGTCGGCCGGTGAGGAAAGAAGCCGGTGAGGCGGCGTGGCAGCCGGTGTGTGATCGTCCGTGTTGACAGGCCAGGTCCGCGTACATGTAATGGGATCGGTGCCGCGTGGCGCCGGTCAATGAGCAGTGGGCCGGCCGGTGGTCGGGCGAGCACCCTTCATCAAGGGGTCCGTCATGAGTCTCTGCTCCGCGCCCTGTATCTGACGTAGCGCAGCCGCGCCTCCTCCTTCACCCTTCGCGTTTCCCGGCACCGCCGTTGTGTGCCCCGGGCCGTCCGGGTGCGGGAGCCGTGCGGCCGTCTTTGCGCCCTGCGCAGGTCACCACCGGCCATGTCCGCAGCCCTTGCGGACCCACTCGCGTTTCCGCAGCCCCTGCGGATCCCCGCGTCTTCCGGAGACACACACCGCATGCCCATGTCTTTCAATGAATCCGTCATCGAGGAGTTCCGCGCCAACGGAGGGAAGCTCGGCGGCCCGTTCGAAGGCGGGAACCTGCTCCTGCTGACGACCACCGGCGCCAGGTCGGGGGTCGAGCGGACCACTCCCCTCGGCTACGTCCGCCACGACGAAGCGCTCCTGCTCGTCGGGTCCAACCTCGGCGGCCCTGTTCATCCCGCCTGGTACCACAACCTGCTCGCCCACCCCGTCGTACGGGTGGAGATCGGTACGCGTACGTTCCAAGCCCTCGCGGTCCCCGCCGAAGGGGCGCGGCGTGACGAGCTGTTCGCCCATGTCGTGCGGACGGAGCCCGAATACGGCGACTACCGGGACCGGACCGCCCGGGTGCTGCCGGTGGTGGTGCTGGAGCGGGCCGAGCCCGACGGCTGGGAGAAGCCCCGCGACGTCCGTACGCTCGCCGACAAGGTCATGGAGGTGCATACCTGGCTGCGCGGCCAGCTGCGCGAGGTGAGCGCGGAGGTCGAGGCCCACTTCGCCGTCCGCGCGGCTCACCAGGGGTCCGGTCAGCCACAGGCCCCTGGGCTCGGGCTGCAGATCCGGCAGCGGTGCCTGGCGTTCTGCCAGGCACTGGAGTTCCACCACAACAGCGAGGACGAGCATCTGTTCCCGGGGATCGCGCGCTCTCACCCCGGCCTTGGCGACACCTTCGACCGGCTTCGTGAGGGGCACCGTACGGTCGCGCGCATTCAGGGCGAACTGGCGTCCCTGCTCGCCGGGATCACCATCGCCGACCCTCGGCGCTTCCGTGCCGAGCTGGCGGCGATGGCGGCGGAACTGAACGCGCACCTCGACTATGAGGAGGCGTCGATTCTTCCCCTCCTCGCCGATGTTCCCTGGCCCCCCGCAGCCCCGGCTCCCCCGGTCGGCAATGCTTGACGCGGACAGACGGGGGCGTGGCTGTCCGGTTCTTCGGATGGCCACGCCCCGGCGGCCCGTCGCCGACGTGGTGGGCCGATCGGAGGGGCCGGTCCGCAGTGGACCGGGCCGGATCATGGGAAGGCTGTTTCATGGGAGTGCGAGCGCACGTGCGCGTCAAGGATTTCGATCACCTGGTGCTCAACGTGCAGGACGTCGAGCGGGCCCTGGCGTTCTACTGCGGGCCGCTCGGCCTGGAGCCGGTCCGGGTGGAGGAGTGGCGGGCCGGAAAGGTCCCGTTCCCGTCGGTACGGATCAGTCCGACGACGATCATCGATCTTCTCGACCGCCCACGCTCCGAGTCGAACGTGGACCATATCTGCCTGGTCGTCGAGCCGTTGGACTGGCAGCGGGTCATCGACTCGGGCGTCTTCACCGTGCTGGAGGGCCCAGTGGACCGCTACGGGGCGCGAGGCTCCGCGCAGTCGGTCTATGTACAGGATCCCGATGGCAACACCGTCGAGCTGCGCTGGTATCCGCAGGACGCGGAGGGCGCGGAGATCTGAGTCAGAAGTCCAGCTCCACGTAGTCGATATCGGTGAAATCGACCTGAAGGCCCTCGCGCGGCGGCTGCGGTCCCGGACACCTTGTGCGTACAGGCGTGGTGTGGGGCGGTCCGTGCTCCTGCCGCACGGACCGCCCCACACCGTGGTGATTCAGCCCTTGAGCTCGGCGCGGTTCTTCTCGGCCAGGAGCAGGGTCAGCCGGGTGCGCTCCTGGTAGGGCATGTGCGCGCAGATCATCGCGGCGAGAGCGACCGGATCGTGCCAGGGCACTCCCCCGCCGGCTGCGGCATCCCTTGCCCCGGAGGTTGTCTCGTGGTTGCCCGGCTGGGACGGCAGAGCGGGGGCGCTCGGGTCGGCATCGGGCGCTTCGGTGTCAGCGATTATCACGGCGTGATAATCGTCGGCACGGTCAGGCTCCCCAGTCGGCTCTCCCACCGACTCCTCGTCGCGGATTATCACGGCGTGATAATCCATGTCCCGGTCGGTCGCCCCCGTCGGGTCGGTGTCAGCGATTATCACGCCGTGATAATCGCCCGAGGATGCGGGCTCCCCCGTCGGCCGGTCGTCCCGGATTATCACGGCGTGATAATCCGCGGCCGGTTCCGCCGTGCTCGCGGGCTTCGACCGGCGTCGGCGCCGCGCAGCCTCCGAGGCTCGTGCGTCGGCCGCGGCGCGCTGTTCCTCCGGGCTCAGCTTGCCGAGGTTGCGTACGTGTTCCACCTGGCGCTCCCCCGTCACCAGTTCGGCCTGCAGATCCGGTGCCAGCTTCAGCAGGGAGAGCTTGGAGGAGATCGACGCCTGGGAGAGCCCGAGGCGCTTGGAGGCCTTGGTCTGGCTTCCGTAGAACGTCACCAGGGCATCGAGCGCGTGGGCCTGTTCCAGATCGGTCATGTTGTCGCGCTGCACATTGGAGACGAAGGCGGCTTCGAGCAGTGCCTCGTCGGTCGCGACCCGTGCGTTGTCGACCTGGACCTTGATGGTCTTCAGCCCGGCGCGGCGGGCACCTTCGAGACGGCGGTGGCCGTCGATGACGATATAGGTGGCGCCTTCGTCCAGATCGGCCGCCCGGTCGGGGCGTTCGCGGAGGTAGGCCTCGACGGCGGCGACGGTGATGGCGTTGACGACACCCAGCTCCTGGACGCTCTCCGCCATCCCTTCGAGGTCCCGGAGGTGGTCGCGCGGGTTGTCCGGGTTCTGGCTGATGACGCCGACGGGCAGTTCCGTGGGGTTCGGAACACCCGTCGTGGGCGCACCGGTGGCGGCCCCGATCGCGGCGCGCCGTGCACTGACGGCACGGGCCTGGCCGAACGACGCGCCGGCCCCGAGCTTGTCGGCCTTGCTCATGAGATCTCCCGTGCGAGGGCACGCATGCCGACCGCCTGGTCGGACTTGGGGGCGTACGCGAGCAGGGGCCGCTTGAGCCGTACTGCTTCCTTCTGTTCCTTCAGGTCCCCGATGACACCGACGACACGGGGTTCCTTTATGTCCATCCACGCCTGGAGCGAGGACGTGGCGATGTAACCGCGGCGGGCGTCGTAGTGGTTGACGACGATCCCGAGGTAGTCGAGCTCCAGGGCCAGGTCGCCCCGGAGGTCCTCGATCTGGGTGGTGAGCAGGTCGTAGGCATCGGCCGAGCTGTCTTCCGCCTGGACCACGATGAGTGCGCCGGAGGAGCCCGGCGCTTCGTTGCCCCGGCGGCGGCCGTAGTGCACGGCGGCGTCCATGCTCAGGCCCAGGCTGGGCGGGCAGTCGACGATGATGACGTCGAAGTCCGCCTCCACGGGGGAGAGGGCCCGCTCCAGCGCCGCTTCCCTCGCTCGTACACCGGAGAGCCGTACGTCGAGGAGGAAGGCGTCGTTGCAGCTCGGCAGCAAGTGGAGCCGCTGCCCGAAGCGTTCCTCCTCGATGGGCACGATCAGATCGTGGAGCTCACCGGTGGCGTCGCCCGCCATGTGCTTGGTGAGGCTGTCGCCGTCCATCGGCAGCGGGGTGTAGCCGAGCTGCTTGGTGAGGTGGCACTGCGGGTCGAAGTCGACCAGGAGGACCCGCAGGCCCATGCCGGGGAGGTCTTCGAGGGTCAGCGGGTCGGAGCCGTTCTCGTCCAGGAGCGCGGCGAAGTGCTTGGAGACCCGTACGGGATAGAGGGCGCCGGAGTCCTCGGCCAGGGCTTCGCCGGTCCCGGCGGTGATCGCGGTCTTGCCGACGCCGCCCTTCTGGTTGCAGACGATGATGCGGCGGGGGGTCTCGGGGCGTTCCACGGTGGGGGCCGGGTTGGCCCGGAGCCAGACCTGGACCGCCTGCGCGAGACCTTGGATGAGGGAGACCCTGCGATCGGCCGCCGTGGACTTGAAGATGTCCCACTGGCCGACGGGCAGCCAGGTGGAGAAGGAGTCGGCACCCGAGGTGTCGACCGCGGCCGACGTCGAGGCGAGACCGCACCAGATGTCGACGGACTGCTCGACGGCCGTCTGGATCTCGATACGGAGCTGAGCGGCGCGGACCTTGAGGTCCTGCCGGAGCTGTCCGGGCAGTTTGGAGACGACCTTCTCGCGGTCGCCGGGGGTAGCGGGGGAAGCCATGCAGTGAACTTTACTAACGAAGCGGCGCTGTTGGAGGCGCGACACGTTAGTTTTCACTGCCCAGATGGGGAATTATCACGCCGTGATAATCAACGGACCGGCACGGAGACGGGGCGGAGGGCGATTATCACGGCGTGATAATTCATGATCTTGGTCCGCAGGCGCCCAGCACCGGGGGAGTGGCGGGGGACCGGGACGGGTCTGGAGGTGACCTGCCGTCAGGGGGGGGCGTGAAGGTTTGGGTCGCTGTTCCGGGCCCGTCGGGGCCGCTCCCGCAGCAGCGACCCAACGGGGCGAGTCGTTCGGTCGCTGCCGCAGGAGCGGCGGCGATGGCTTCCCCGCCGCAGCGACCGAAGGGCCAGCGACCGGACAAACCCTCGGTCGCTGCCCATCAGGTTAAAGAAACACCAGGTCAGAGGCGTGTCTACGGCTGGACAGCGACTGAAGCGACCGAAGGTGGGGGTATATGAAGACATTCCTGTGTGCGCGTGTGCGTCATATATAGGTGAGTTGAGTCGCTTCAGTCGCTGTTGAAGTCCAGGCACATGCGCTGACCTGGTGTTTTGCCTACCTGTGGCAGGCAGCGACTCAACCGTTCCGGTCGCTGGAGTGCCGGTCGTCCGAATGTGGACAGTCCCATGTTCGACACGATGCAAGATTCGGGCAGCTGCGTTCCGTACCCAGGGCATGTCTTCGCTAATCTATGTTCGTCGTTGAGTCGCTTCGGTCGCTATCAGGGGGGTGCACATGGCTTCTGAGCTGCGTGTTGCAGACCTCGACTCCTCGCGGCCCGCCCCGGTGCCCCCGGCCTTTCCCCAGGCGGTGGCCACCGCCCGGTGGTGTGCCGAGCAGGGCTGGCCGGTGCACCCGCTCGCCGCCGGACGCAAGACGCCCGCCGGGAACTGCGATGCCTGCCGTCGGCCCGGTCACACCCACCGGGGCTGCGGCTGCGCCGCCGAGGGTCGCTGGTGCCACGGCTTCCACGCCGCCACCCGTGACCCCGACAGGATCGGTCAATGGTGGGGGAGCAACCCGGAGTTCGGGGTGGGAGTCTCCTGCGGCCCCGCCGGGCTGGTGGTCATCGACATCGACGCCCACCCGCAGAGCCTGCCCGCACGGGACCGCCTGCTGCCGGGCATCCCGATCCCCGAACAGGTCGACCTCACCGGCCTCACCCACGGCTTCCACACCCTGGCCGTCCTGGCCGCGCTGCGGGGCGCCCCCGACCCCGCCGCCGACGCATCGACGTTGCGGGTACGGACCCCCTCGGGCGGCCTCCACGTCTGGTACCGCGCCCCCGACGCCCGCCCCTGGCAGTGCTCCACCGGGTCCGGCAACGGGCGCGCCCTGGCCTGGCAGGTGGACGTCCGCGCGCACGGCGGCTACATCATCGCGCCCGGCACCACCACCGCGGCGGGCAGCTACACAGCACTCGGCACGACCAGGCGTCCGGCACTCCTGCCCGGCTGGCTCGCCCAGGAGCTCGAACGCACGGGACACCTGCCCCAGGAGCGGCTTCCCGGCCCGAGGCCCGTTCCCTCCCGGGCCCGTCAGGCGGTCATCGCCGCCGGGGGCGGCCGGGAACGCACCGTCGGCGCGCTGAGCGCCGTACTGGCCGAAGTGACCGCCTGCGCGGCCGTCGCCGAGGGCGCCGGATTCTCGGAGAAGCTCAACCGTGCCTCGTACACCGCCGGTGGACTGGTCACCGCCGGACACCTCACTCATGAACAGGCCGAACAGATCCTTCAGTCAGCTGCCGCTGTCGCCCGCCCGGGGCAGGACCGGCGCGCCGCCCAGATCATCCGTAGTGGAATGAGCGCCGGTTCGCGCCGGCCGCTGTACCTGGGGAGGCACGGATGACGTCGACCGGTGACGGTTCGCTGTTCGACTTCGACGCCCAGGCCGTGGCCGCCCAGATCATCGCCCAGACGACGGCCCGCGCGACCGTGTCCCCGGGCGCGTCCGCAGGACCGGGGACCGCACCCGTACCCGCGCAGTCCGGGACGTCGCTGCTCCCCGAACAGGTCTCGGCCGCCGGTCTGATGCCGGACACCCTGACGGACCGGGGCAACGCGAAGCTCTTCGTGAAGCTCTACGCGCACGACTACCGGCATGTCACGGGCCTGGGCTGGTACCGCTGGGACAACACCCGCTGGCAGAGCGACGAGGACGACACCGTGCTGTGGGCCGCGGGGGAGATGGCGGAGAGCATCGCCACCACCGACCCCCGCGGCATCCACTCCGACGCCGCCCTGCGCAAGCACCGCCGTCGCGCCCTGAGCACCTCGGGGATGAACGCACTTCTCGTGCAGGCGAGGTCGGCGCCGGGGATGGTGTTGAGTGCGGGGGTGCTGGACGCGGATCCGTATGTGCTGTGTACGCCTGCGGGGGTGGTGGATCTGCGGTCGGGGGTGCTGCGGGTCCCGGACCCGGACCGGGACTTTCATTCACGCTCGACGTCGATCGGTCCGCGGCGGATGCCGACCCCCCGCTGGGACCGGTTCCTGACCGACACATTCGGGGACGACGAACAGGGCGCGGAAATGATCCGCTTCCTCCACCTCCTCCTCGGCTACTCCCTCACCGGGGACGTCGGAGCACAGGTCATGCCGTTCCTCTTCGGCTCAGGAAAAAACGGCAAATCCGTCCTCCTCGACGTCCTGATCAAACTCCTCGGCGACTACGCCGACGCCGCACCACCCGGATTCCTCATGGCCCGCCCCTTCGAAGGCCACCCCACCGACCTCGCCGAACTCCACGGCCGCCGCGTCATCGTCTGCTCCGAAGTCAAACCCGGCGACCGCTTCGACGAAGCCCGCGTCAAACTCCTCACCGGCGGCGACCGCATCAAAGCCCGACGCATGCGCCAGGACTTCTTCTCCTTCGCCCCCACCCACAAACTCTGGCTCCTGGGCAACCACCGCCCCGAAGTCGGCACCGGCGGCTACGCCTTCTGGCGACGCATGCGCCTCATCCCCTTCGAACGCGTCGTCTCCGACCACCGCAAAATCGACAACCTCGCCGACATCCTCGTCACCGAAGAAGGACCCGGCATCCTCAACTGGCTCATCACCGGAGCCCACCACTACCTCAACAGCCCCCGCGACCTCACCGGACCCGAAACCGTCCGCATCGCCACCACCGCCTACGCCGAAACCGAAGACCACACCGGCCGATTCCTCAACGAATGCTGCACCCACCAACCCCACCACCGCGTCGAACAAGCCCACCTCTACAACGCCTACAAAACCTGGTGTCAGAATGAAGGCGTTTCCGCTGTCTCCTCCCGGGCGTTCGCCGCGCGGGTGCGAGAGCTGGCAGGGCTCTCGTCACCGAAGGAGATGATCCTGTCGAACCAGCGCAAGTACTACCCGGGCGTGGGTCTGCTCGTCGAGGAGGAGGCAGAGTGAGTGCTCTGATCGGCGAGGAAGAGATCAGCGACGAGGCGGAGCTGGTCTGGCTGGAGGACGTGTCCGTACTGGATTACGTACGGCAGAGTCTGGACCGGCTGCCCACCCGGCGGGGGAGGCCCGCCTACCACCGCGACGGCCGCATGGTCGGATACGCCCTGCTCAGCCCGCAGGCCAAGGCGTCGAGGTCGTCGGGGACGTTCCGCCGCCGCGTCTTCTGGCTGCTGCCCCACGACCGGGACACCGACCCCGAGGGCCTCTACGCCACCGGGGCACCCGCCGAAGCCGTGGACCCGGGCACCCTGACCGCCCGTACCAAGGGCTACAAGACGGAACGTTCCGAGGGCGGGCCGCCCTCCACCGCCATGCGGGAACTGGGCATAACGCTTCCGCTGTGAGTGGGGGAGGGGCGGTGGTGCGCCCCGGTCAGGTGGTGAGGGCCTCGGCTGCCGGAGCGGTGTCCCGGGAGCCGGCCTGCGGGTATCCCGTGCCGTAGCCCTGGTCGACGATGCGGTGGGCCGCTTCGCCGTAGTAGCTGTCCTCGGCCGGGAGTTCGGTGGCCAGGCAGCTGACGTAGCGGTTGTACATGCAGAAGGCCGCGGCGATCAGCACGGTGTCGTGGATGTCGCTGTCCTCGGCACCTTCGGCGCGGGCGGCGGCCACCGCGTCGTCGGACACCGGACGGGCCTGCTGCTGCACCTCGGCCGCGATCCGCAGCAGGGCCCGCAGCCGGGGTGCGACCGGTGCGCTGTCCGGGCCGGCGAACACGGCCTCCACCGTGTCCTGGCCGCCGTCGAGCTGGGCGGCCGCCGCCGCACCGTGCGTCCCCGAGCAGAAGGGCGTGCTGTTCAGGTGGGAGACGTACGCCGCGATCAGCTCGCGCTCTCCGGGGCTCAGGGAGGCCGGCTCCCGCAACAGCGTGTTGGCGAGGTGGTTGAGCGGCGCGGCGGTGTCCCGGCGGTGGGCCATCAGACCGCGGATGCCGGGCAGGTCGTTGGTGATCGTGATGTGTGGCACAGAGACATCCTCATGAGTCGCGCGAGCGGGAAACGCTCATGCTCCTGACTACGGCGTTTGCGCGCAACCCCTGCGTTGCTGACGGCTGTTGGGCCGACCGTTCGGCATTCTTCCTCCGCTGTTCCGCGTTCTTTTCGGGCGGCGCAGGGGTATTCGGCACCCTCGAAGAACCGAACGGCCTTCCGTCCTCCCTACGCTGTCACCCGTCCGACAGCTGACAAGGAGTCCCGCTGTGGCACGTATCGATGAGTTACCGGTTCGTGAACGCGCGGCCCTCGGGGGAGGGGACGAGGTGCGGCGGCGCGGACTGCTGCTGATTCTCAGTACGGTCGCCGGATTTCTCCTGACCGTGATCTGGTCGGCCGAGTTCGTCGACAAGACCGTGGGCGGCAACATAGCCGGTTCGATCCTCGGGCATGACCCGGAGACGTCCTCGCTCGCCTCGGTGGCGGCCGGAACGGCCTTCGCCTTCACCTCGGGTCTCGCCGGGACGTTCACCGCGTGCAACATCGCGGTGTTCGGCACGGTCGCCCCGATGCTGGGCACCGTGAACAGCCGTACGGGCCGGGCCGTCCAGGCGCTCAAGCCGCTCGGCTGGCTCTTCCTCGGGATGGCCGTGGTCTCCGCCGTGTACGGCGCGGTGGTCGGCCTGGTGGGTACGTCGATGCCGCAGTTCTCCCAGGCGCAGGCCGCGCCGGGGGTGCTGTCGGGGCGTACCCTCCAGTCGATGATCACGTTCGGGGTCATCGGGCTGGCGATGCTCTACCTGGGGCTGAGCTCGCTGGGGTACGCCCGTGATCCGTTCGCGAAGGTGGCCCGCCGATTCCCCCACGCCCAGACGGTGTTCATGGGCGTGCTGGTCGGCGGCTTCCTCGTCGGCCGCCCCTATCCGCTCTTCCGGCAGCTCTTCCGCGATGCGGCCGAGAGCGGCAACCCGCTCTACGGGGCGGCGGTCTTCGTGCTGCAGTCGGTCGGCAACGTGGTGATCATCGCGGTGCTCTTCTTCCTGATGGCGTACTTCGCCGGAGGCCGCCTGGCCGCCTGGATGACGGCGAAGCCGGGGCGGATGGCCGCCGTGACGGCGGTGACCCTGATCGTCGCGGGCGTCTTCACCTTCCTTTACTGGGACGTCAGGATGCTCGCGCGCCGCGAGATCATCCCCTGGTACCCGATCGCGCCGTGGGCGGCGTGAGCGGAGCGGGGATCTGACCGGCCGGTGCCGGTGCCGTGACCACGTCCGGCACCGGCACCGGTGCCACGTCCGCCCCGGCCGCTCGGCCCCGTCCGGGTGAGGCATGCGCCGCCGGGCTGCCCCTGGCCGGTGCCGGGTGTCAGAATGAGCCCGTGCGACGGCTCGTCGAGGAGGAGGCAGAGTGAGTGCTCTGATCGGCGAGGAAGAGATCAGCGACGAGGCGGAGCTGGTCTGGCTGGAGGACGTGTCCGTACTGGATTACGTACGGCAGAGTCTGGACCGGCTGCCCACCCGGCGGGGGAGGCCCGCCTACCACCGCGACGGCCGCATGGTCGGATACGCGGTCCTGGGACCGGAGGCCAAGGCGTCGAGGTCGTCGGGGACGTTCCGGCGGCGGGTGTTCTGGCTGCTGCCCCACGACCGGGACATCGACCCCCAGGGTCTGTACGCGACCGGCGCCCCGTCCGAGTCGGTCGATCCCCGGACCCTGGCCACGGGGACGAAGGGCTACAAGACGGAGCGTTCCGAGGGCGGGCCGCCCTCCAGCGCCATGCGTGAACTGGGCATCACCCGGCCGAAGTAGGCGCACGGGCGGGGCGGCGGCGACCGTCGATTATCACGGCGTGATAATCCGGACCGGCGGTGAATTATCACGCCGTGATAATTCGTGAGGGGTGCCGGCCCGGTGCCGGTGGCGCCAACACCGCGGCCCGGGGCCACCGTTCACTGTGGTTCGGGCAGGAACTCACTGTCCGTCAGAAGCCCGATGCCGGGGTAGTACTTGCGCTGGTTCGACAGCATCATCACGCGGTGATCGGCGAGGCCGACCGATTCACGGACCCGGCCGGCGAAGGCCCTCGACGAGACGGGGCTCGCGTCCTCCAGCCTGCACCAGGTTTTGTAGGCGTTGTAGAGGTGGGCTTGTTCGACGCGGTGGTGGGGTTGGTGGGTGCAGCATTCGTTGAGGAATCGGCCGGTGTGGTCTTCGGTTTCGGCGTAGGCGGTGGTGGCGATGCGGACGGTTTCGGGTCCGGTGAGGTCGCGGGGGCTGTTGAGGTAGTGGTGGGCTCCGGTGATGAGCCAGTTGAGGATGCCGGGTCCTTCTTCGGTGACGAGGATGTCGGCGAGGTTGTCGATTTTGCGGTGGTCGGAGACGACGCGTTCGAAGGGGATGAGGCGCATGCGTCGCCAGAAGGCGTAGCCGCCGGTGCCGACTTCGGGGCGGTGGTTGCCCAGGAGCCAGAGTTTGTGGGTGGGGGCGAAGGAGAAGAAGTCCTGGCGCATGCGTCGGGCTTTGATGCGGTCGCCGCCGGTGAGGAGTTTGACGCGGGCTTCGTCGAAGCGGTCGCCGGGTTTGACTTCGGAGCAGACGATGACGCGGCGGCCGTGGAGTTCGGCGAGGTCGGTGGGGTGGCCTTCGAAGGGGCGGGCCATGAGGAATCCGGGTGGTGCGGCGTCGGCGTAGTCGCCGAGGAGTTTGATCAGGACGTCGAGGAGGACGGATTTGCCGTTTTTTCCTGAGCCGAAGAGGAACGGCATGACCTGTGCTCCGACGTCCCCGGTGAGGGAGTAGCCGAGGAGGAGGTGGAGGAAGCGGATCATTTCCGCGCCCTGGTCGTCGTCGCCGAACGTGTCGGTCAGGAACCGGTCCCAGCGGGGGGTCGGCATCCGCCGCGGACCGATCGACGTCGAGCGTGAATGAAAGTCCCGGTCCGGGTCCGGGACCCGCAGCACCCCCGACCGCAGATCCACCACCCCCGCAGGCGTACACAGCACATACGGATCCGCGTCCAGCACCCCCGCACTCAACACCATCCCCGGCGCCGACCTCGCCTGCACCAGCATGGCTCTGATGCCGGAGGTCGACAGTGCCCGTCGGCGGTGGCGGCGCAGGGCCGCGGCCGTGTGGGTCCCGGAGGGGTCGGACAGGGCCAGTGACTCGGCCATCTCCCCGGCCGCCCAGAGCACGCACTCGTTCTCGTCGAGCTGCCAGCGGCTGCCCGACCAGCTGTACCAGCCCAGGCCCGGCACATGGCGGAACCGCTTGCTGTGCAGGGAGGCGAAGAGCTTCGCGCTGCCCCGGTCCGTCAGCGTGTCCGGCAACAGCCCTGCCGTATCGGCCTGTTCGGGTGCCGAGGGGCGTGGGTGCGGGTGCGGGTGCGCCACGGCCTGGCCGAACAGGCCCGTGCTGACGGAATCCGGGGGAGTGATGATCCGCTTCCCGGTCCTGCGGGTGGACGACTGCCGGATACCGGCCTGCCGTGGACGGTCGGCCGGGGCGGCCGGACCGGCGGGGGCACTGTGCACGATCTGGAGAAGCCGGTTCTCACGTCCGGGCTCCCTGGCGGCGTTCTGCCGGGCGAGGGCAGTTTCCGCCTCGTGTCTGATGCCCTCAGCCACGGTCTCTCCCCGCCGTCGGCCGAGCAGGTGTCCGCCGTAATCGTGTGGTCCGCGGGCTCCGCGCCCTTGCGGCGGGCCCATGTTTCGCGGCGGGCTCCGCGTGGCCGGGGTGAGGGGTGCGCGATCCCGAGCCACTTCCGTGAAATTCCAGGTGAAGGGGCAATGCGCTTCCTCTCAGCGACCGTAGCGACTCAAGGGCCAGACCATGTGCCGAGCAAGGCGCGAGTACCACGGTGGTTGTTCCCACCGCGTGATAGCTGCGGAACGGAAATAACATAACGGCTACTCGGTTTAGTTGTCGACGCCTATCTCCATGTGTGTGTCAGAAATGTGTTCGTACGGTGTGCGTCGGCGGGCAGGGAACGGCCGGTGCGGGTGCCGTATGTGCCGTGGGTGCCGCGGAGTTGGCTACGCGGGGGCGGTGGTGACCATCGCCGACGCGGCGACCGTGTCGCCCTGGGTGGCGACCAGCTTGATACTGGAACGGGTGAGCGCCTCCGCCTCGATCAGGCAGGGTTGGTCGAGTTCCACGTACCGCTTGAAGACCGAGTCGAAGGACAGGGGTCTGACGCGCCGCGGTGCGCAGACCGACCTGGCGGCCTGGCTGAACGCCTCCAGGAGCACCATGCCCGGGATGTGGTCGTGGGGGTGGTCGAACAGCACGGAATGGGTGAGGTCGGCCCGCAGGAACCACAGGTCTGCGCGGGTCGTCGGGCTGAGGACCACATCGCTGTCGGACTCCCGGCCGACCAGGGCGGGGGAGACCGGGCGGCCGGGCGGCAGTGCTCTGGCGCAGGACTCGGCCGCACCGGCGTACTGCCCGCGCAGCCGGCGGTACACCGCCTCCGGGTAGGCGGTGTACCTGATCTGGGCGCTGCCCATCCGCACCCCGTCGCGGGTGGCCTCGATCTCGGCGGTCAGGCGGGCGCAGCCCAGGCGGCGCCGGCTCACCGAGGTGTGGGTGATGTGAAGTTCCACCTCCGCCGGGGGCCCAGCCGTACGCAGTCCTTCGGGGGTGGTGGAGCAGCTGACGTACTCCCAGCCCAGCCGGTGGTCCAGGGGGACGCCGAACTCGGTGTGGGACAGCAGAGCCAGGGCCTGCCGTGTGCTCTCGGTGAAGAGCAGCGGGCTGTGGGTCTCCTGCTCCGGGGTATAGAACGGGTGTGAGCAGGGCCATTCGGTGGTGACGACGTGCTCGGTGTCCGAGACGCCGTGCCACGCGGTGACGAGCACTTCGGTGGGGTCGGTCTTGCGAACCAGGTGATTGGCTACGGTGGACCGCTGCGGGTGAAGGGCGGTCGAGCCGTGGCCGCTGAATGAAGTCATCACGTGCACTCCCCGTGGATCATCGAAGCTGACCGTGCTTGGGTGCCTGGATGTGCAGGTGCTCGAACGTGACGTCAGGCACCTGTGCTGTAAAATAAGGATTATTCTTTTTTTTGTCTACGAGGGAGAGGCTTCGTGTCCGAATTGCCTGACAAACGTCCCGTGAAGCAGGAGCGCGCACTTCGGACGCGGGCGAGCCTCATCAGAGCCGCCGCAGAGGTGTTCGCCGAGAGTGGCTTCGCTGGTGCAAGCGTCTCGCGGATTGCGGACCGGGCCGGCGTGACGCTGGGCGCGATGTACTTCCACTTCAAGAACAAGGAGGCGCTGGCGCGCGAGATCGTCCGCAGCCAGCCGGACATCGTCTCGCCGCCGATCCCGTCGGACGGTCTGCAGAAGCTGGTCGACATCACGCTGACCTGGTCCTACCAGATGCTCGACGAGCCGCTGCTGCTGGCCGGCGCCCGGCTGGTGACGGATCAGGAGCTCTTCATCTCCAGCGAGGAGAACTCGCATCAGCAGTGGACCGTGGTGGCCATGTCGGCATTCGCCGAAGCGAACGAGCTGGGGCAGCTCCAGGACGGGGTCAACATCCCGGCTCTCGCGCGGATGCTGGTGAGCGCCTGCACCGGAGCGCAGATGCACGCGCAGATGGAATCCGGACGGCGGGACCTGCCCGACCGGGTCGAGGAGATCTGGCACTGCATCCTTCCCGCGATCGCGGGGCCGGGCGTCGCCGGGCAGCTGGAGTTCGGTGAGGCGCGCGGCAGGCCGGCGTCCCGCCGGAAGAAGAGCGAGTCCGTGGCCGGGTGAACCGGCAGCCCTAGAATTCTGCCGACAGGCCCTGGGGGTTCATCCACTGCCCGCTATGGTCATCCCCCCAGGGAATGCGGTGACCGCTATCACACTCGGTCGTCGGCCGGGTGTGCGGGGGAGGGGTCGATGAACGCGATTTCGAGTGGATTACTGCACGGCAAGAGAGTCATGATCACGGGGGCGTCCAGTGGGATAGGGGCCGCTGCGGCGCGTCTTTTCGCCGCCGAGGGGGCGTCGGTCATCCTGATGGCACGACGGCAGAAACCCTTGTGCGACCTGGTGGACGAGATCCACGCCTCGGGGGGCCGGGCCGTCGCGGTCACCGGGGACGTCATCTGCTCCGAAGACGTCGAGCGGGTCGTCGCGGTGGCGGTGGAGCGTTTCGGGGGGCTGGACGCGGCGTTCAACAACGCGGGCTGGGGGGCCAGGGGAACCGATCTGCATCAGACGGAGGACGCCGCGTACGACCAGATCATGGACGTCAACGTACGAGGGGTGTGGAACTGCCTGCGCCGTCAGATTCCGCTCATGCTGGACCAGCGGACGGGCGGGACGATCGTGAACACCTCCAGCACCGCGGGGCTCTTCGCCACCGGTGCGCTGGCCCCCTATGTGGCTGCCAAGCACGCCGTGCTCGGGCTGACGAAGGCCGCGGCCGCCGAGTACGGGGGCAGGGGGATCAGGGTCAACGCCCTGATGGTGGGCAGCACCCGTACCGAACTCACGGAAGGGAGCACCGGATCGGGGCGGCTCGTGGCCGCGCGCGCCATTCAGCACCGGCTGGCCGATCCGACCGAAATCGCCCAGGCCGCGGCCTGGTTGTGCAGTGACCGTTCGTCCTTCGTCACCGGTGGCGCCGTTCCGGTGGACGGCGGGTGCAGCGCGGTCTGATCCGCCGCCGGGTCCCCGCGACACGCTCGGGGGCCGGTCCGTGTCCGGCCGTGGTCCGGCTCCTGCGGGACCACGGCCTCACAGGCGCGCCGCCTCGCTCGCGGAGATTCCCGTCAGGACGAGCTGCCAGATACGGGCCAGCATGTCCACGGCGCTCTCGTGCGCCGGGGCCCCGGCGGTGCGGTGGCGGCGGAGCACGATCTCGGACCCTGCCACCAGGTGCACGACCAGGGTCGTCATGGCCTCGGGGTGCGCCGAGGCGCGCAGGTCGCCGCTGTCGTAGGCGCGCCGCAGCAGTTCGTCGGCCGTGGGGAGCCAGATTTCCGTCCAGTGGTCGGTGGCCGCCCGCTCCCGTTCCAGCCGCAGCAGGGCCCGGACGGTGTCCTCCCGCTCGATGAGCCGGGCGAGCTCCAGGGTCAGGTCGGCCAGCTGTTGCAGGGGGGTGTTGGAGGCGTCCGCCATCCGTCGCAGGGCGCCCGTGACCTCGGCGCGGCCCTCCTCCTCGACGGCTTCGGCGAGTTCCGCCTTGGACGGGAAGTGGAAGGTCACCGCGCCCAGGGAGATGCCCGCCGCCCGGCTGATCTTGGCCAGCGAGGCCCCCGCGTAACCGTCCTGGTCGAACTGTGCGGCCGCCGCACGTACCAGGCCCTCGCGGGTCCTCGCGGCCCTCTCCTGTTTCACCATGGTGTCTCCGAAAGCGCCGGCGGGTACGGCGCCCCTGGCGCGGTACCTGGCAGCCGATGCGGTGTTCCGGTGTTCCCTTCGGCCGGACGACATGAACCGGCCCAGCTTGGGCGGACCGGCCGCGGGAGAGCAACGCGGAGTTGCCGAAGTAGGAAAAACCCTTGGTCAGCGTGGTGATCAGCGTCCTGGTACCCCGCTCCTGGCCGCATCTTTTCTCCTTCCGCCGAGGAGGAGTGCCGCTCCTCCGTTGGAAAAAAAGATAACGTTCGCTATTCTATAGTGGTAGTCGATCGGATGACCGAAGCCGGAAGGAACCAGCCATGGCGGCACAGGACTTGGACCGCGCGCACCTGCCGGTCTCCGCGTTCACCGAACAGATCTTCGGTCACCTGCCGAGGGCGGATCAGCGGGCGTGGGCCCAGGCGTATCTGACGGGCCTGCTCACCACCGAGGGAAAGAAGTCGGTACGGCGGATCGCCGCCACGGTCTCCGGATCGCCGACCGCCTCACAGTCCATGCACCAGTTCGTCAACGCCAGCCCCTGGGAATGGGCCCCGGCGCGGGCCGAGCTGATGCGGTGGGTCGAACAGCGGCTGACCCCCCGCGCCTGGACCCTCGACGTGGCGGTCCTGCGCAAGCGGGGCGACCACTCCTGCGGTGTGCACCGCCGCTTCGTCCCGGCCACCGGACGCTCGGTCAACTGCCAGCTCGGCATCGGCGCGTTCCTGGCGACCGAGAGGGAAGCGGTACCGGTCCACTGGGGCCTGCTGCTGCCCGGAGCCTGGGTCAACGACGAGCAGCGCCGCTCCCGCGCCCGCATTCCCGACGACGCCGGTCACCGCACCATCGAGCAGCACGCGCTCGACCTGGTCGACGCGCTGAGCGACAGCACCCACCTCAGCCCCCCGCCGGTCGTCGCCGACCTCAGCTACTACACCGGTGTGACCTCGTTGGTGCGCGGACTCAGCACCCGGGGCCGTGACTTCGTCATCGCCCTGCCCGGCCGGACCCCGGTGGTCCCCGTCGGCCGGTCGATGCCCCCGCAGGCGTACGCCTCCGAGCTGCCCGCGGCCGTCGAGGCGCAGCGCCTGTTCGAGCTCAAGCACAGTGGCCATCTCCGGCTCGACACCCATGACGGCCTCGGCGGCCGGGCGGACCGCACCTCGGTGATGACCGCCCTGGTGCGCCTGCCCGAGGTGCGGCTCGCCCGCCACACGCCGCACCACACCTACCGGCTCTTCGCCGTCCGCTCCTACGCGGGACGCCGCTCCACCCGGATGTGGCTGACCAACATGACGCACCGGCGCACCGACGAACTGGCCGCGCTGACCAGGCTCCAGCGCCGGGCGGGCGCCACGGTGCAGGGGCTGGAGGACGACTTCGGCCTGCTCGACTTCGAGGGGCGTTCCTACCCGGGCTGGCACCACCACATGACGCTGGTGTCCGCGGCGGGTGCCTACAGCCGGCTCGAACTGAACAACGCGCGTGCCGCGATGCCGTCGTTGCCGCCGATGCCCGTCATGTCGGCGGCGGTGCCCGCGCTGACCCCCGTACCCGCCTGATCGCCCTACCCGCCCGACCGGCCGCGCGCGCCGGACCGGCCCGCGCGCCGGACGGGGAGCGAACAACAGCGGGTGTGCCCGGCCTTTCGCCGGGCACACCCGCTGTTTCGCTCTCCGGTGCGCCTAGGCGGACACCGGCCGTGCTGTCCGCCGGGGCAGCGGCGGCGGCATCAGATGCCGACCGGCCACGACCGCGAGCAGGACGTATCCGGCGATCAGCAGCAGCGCCGTGAAGATCCACTCGTTGGAACCGGACGGGTTGTAGACCCGCCCCGCGTTGCCCACGTCCACGGCTGCCGTCCGCTGCCCGGCCTCGAACGTGTCCCGGCCGCTGCCGTACAGCTTGACGCCCCGCAGCTCCACCGTTCCGTCGGTGGACCGGAACGACCCCGACCACTCACACGTCTCGTGCCCGGGGTGGCTCATGCAGGTGAGCCGGGTCGCGGTGAATGTGCCTTCGGGCCCGTCGGCGGTCGCCGCCCTGGCGGCGTTGCCCAGATTGGGCAGCGACACGTACAGCAGCAGAACTCCCGTCAGCAGGAGCAGCAGGGACACGAACCCCGAGGGTTTCCTCTTCTTCCCGCTCGTGCTCACGGCCGCCGTCTCAGTCCTTCGGGGCGCAGGCACAGCGCGCGGCGGCGTTGTCGGCCCGGCCCGCACGGGTGTGGTAGTACATCGCCACGATCATGGGGATGGTGACCAGCGTGTTGTAGAAGAGGTGCAGTTCCACGCGCGGCGCGATGAGCTGGATGATGCTCGTCGGGGCGGCCTTGCCCATCAGGTACGTGCCGGCGAGCGCCTGGACCAGGAGCAGCAGGTGTTCGAAGTGGTGCCACACCTGGATGCCGAGCGACGTCTTCCACCAGGTGCCCGAGCGGCCGGTGAAGCCCGAGCGCAGGAGGAAGAGGCCCACCATCATCACCAGCGCGTAGCCGTAGTGCATCCACTCCGAGGTGACCAGCCAGGGGAACGGCACCCCGAGGACGCCGCGCGCCTCCGGTATCGGCCAGCCCATGACGTAGATCTGGATCGCCTGGACGAGGTGCTCCGCCCAGTGTGCGACCACGATGAACATGAAGATACGAAGGCCGAGTTGGTGGTGTCTGCTGTTGAGCGAATCGATCCGGCCCCGCACCCCGTGCGGCGGCGCTGCGGTACTCGTTGCCATGCTGAACCTCCATGATCCGGGACCGGTGGCTCATCACAGCACAGCAGTCGCGCACATGTACGGGCTTCTTCCTGCTTGCCGAATCCGGCCGCGCGGGCACTCGATCGAGTCCTTTCACGCAACTCACGCGCTACGGTTCGGACATGCTGCCACGGACATATGAAGGACAGGATTGCTCGCTGGCCCGTGCCCTCGAAGTGATCGGGGAGCGCTGGACCCTGCTGATCGTCCGTTCGGCCCTCCTGGAGGTCAAACGGTTCGACGGGTTCCTCGGCCATCTCCCGATCGCCCGCAACGTACTGACCAACCGGCTCGCCCGCCTCGTCGATCTCGGCATCATGGAACGGGTGCCGTACCAGGACAAGCCGGTGCGCCACGAGTATCCGCTCACCCCCATGGGGCGGGACCTGACCGTGGCCGTGGTCGCCCTGATGCAGTGGGGCGACCGGAACCTTCCCACCGAGCTGGGCCCGCCGCGACGCGCCGAGCACATCGGCTGCGACGGCGATGTACAGGTGCGGATGGGGTGCGTCTCGTGCGGCCGCGACATCCACGACGAAGAGGTCGCGGTGCGCCGCACGCGCTGAGTTGACACGCCCTTCCGGGGGCCCCAAACCCCTTTCAGCGCACCGGTGTTGCGCATTTGCGAAGATGCCCTGATCTTTGCCGCCGCCCGACCATGAGGCCCGTCGCCACCCCCCTGGTGGCCGGTCGAGGAGGCACCGCGTGGCAACGGCAATGGGCTCTCTGCGCAGACTGATCATGGCTCCGTCCCTGCGTGACGTGAGCTTCGCCGGCCGCGGTTTTCCGGTCGTCGAAACCGCCGCCACCAGACAGCTGGAAAGCATCCCGCAGGCGGTGGTGACCGGCTTCGAGTGGGGCATCGAGTCGAAGGACCTGTGGGAGATCGAGCGGCGGCTGTCCCTGGTCGACCTGGAGGTGCAGGGCTTCGCCTACGAGGGCGCGACCATGGCCTCGGTCATCCGGGACTCGATGCCCGGCCGCGGCGGGCGCACCCGGGAACTCCTCCAGGGCGCCGGACGACGGCACATCTTCCTCAACTACATCGGCATCGGCTTCGCCATGGCGAAGCTGCCAAGACCGCTGTGGAAGAAGGTCATGCCCGACGAGCTCGACGGCGAGGAGTTCTACCCGCCGATGAGCTGGCTCGCCGTCGACGGCTACGGCTTCGACCGCGCCTATTTCGACCCCGCCCGCTGGGTCGACGGGCAGCGCCTGGACACCCCGTACGCCTGGGACGGGCACCCGGACTACTTCCAGCGGGCGGTGGACCAGGGCATCGGGCGCGCCCTGTGGTTCATCCACGGCGCGCAGGTCGAGCATGTCTCTTCCGCCGTGCGCAGGTTCGCCTCCGAACGCCGGCCGGATCTGTGGGCGGGCGTCGGACTGGCCGCCACCTTCGCGGGCTGCTCCACGGCCGACGACCTGGCCGCGCTGCGCACCGAGGCCGGCGAGCTGCGCGGCCATGTGGCGCAGGGCTCCGTCTTCGCGGCGAAGGCCCGTCACTTCTCCGCCACCGTCCCCGAGCACACCCGGACCGCGCTGCACGCGCTGGCCGGGATCACCGTCGAGGCGGCGGCCGCGCTCGCGGACGACGCCGCGCCCGCGCCGAGCGCGGACGGCGAGGTCCCCACGTACGAACTCTGGCGTCGCGCGGTGCGTGAACAACTGCTCGTGAATGCCCGTTGAGCATTCTTGGAGTAGACGCCCGGGTGCACCGATTGAATATGTTCGATTAAGTGTACGGGAAATTCAGGTAAAGGAATCGAGGGGCGGTCTTTTAGGTGTCCATCTTGCGTGCGCTGAGGCGCCGAGTCCTCACACCCAATGTCCGGGAAACGCAGCTGGAAACACGCGGATTCCACGTCAAGAACGCGGAGGCCAAACAGCAGCTGGAATCTGTCGGGGCGAGTTTCCTCCAGGGATACGCCTACGCGGTCGAGGCGCGTTCCGCGGACCAGGCCGTCGAATGGCTGGAGACCGTTCCCCGGGCCTTCCGCGGGTTCGCCTACGAGGGCGCCGGTATGGGCGCCGTCATGCTCGACTCGCTGACGGGCAGCGACAAGCGGCTGACCGGAATCCTGGAGGGCGAGGGCCGGCACCACAACTACATGATCTACGTCGGTATCGGCTGGGCGATGGCCAGGCTGCCGAAGTTCCTGTGGCCCGACGTGACCGGCATCGACCCGGTGCTGCGCTGGCTGATCCTGGACGGATACGGCTTCCACCAGGCGTACTTCAAGACCGACTCCTACGTCCGCGACCCCGGCCAGGACCACCCCTTCAGCTGGAAGGGCGGCCCGGACGCCTACAGCGCCCGCGTCATCGACCAGGGCATCGGCCGCGCCCTGTGGTTCGTCGGCGGCACCGACCCCGACGTCGTCGCCGGGCTCATCGGCGCCTACCCCGCCCACCGCCACGGCGACATGTACGCCGGTGCCGGGCTCGCCTGCACCTACGCGGGCAGCGCCGACGCGGACGAACTGCTGCGCTTCGCCGAGCACGCGGGCGTGCACCGGTCGAACCTGGCGCAGGGCTCCGCGTTCGCCTGCGAGGCGCGCGAGCGGGCGGGCACGACGATCGCCCATACGCATGTGGCGGCCCGCGTCCTGTGTGGCGGCCGGACCCCCGAGGAAGCCGCGCGGGTGTGCACCGACTCGGTGCCCGCGGGCTGCGACGGCGGCGACATCCCGGCCTTCGAGACCTGGCGGCGGCATATCGCCGCTGCGATCACTTCCGTTCCGCACGCGCAGAAAGGCGCCGTCGCATGACACACCCAATTTCCTGGCTGCGAAAGCAGGCGCCCGGAGTCGTGGCACTGGCTCTCATGGTCAGCACGTTTTATGCGGTGAAGCCGCATGAGTCGAGTGCTGCGGAGAAAGCGGAACTGGCCCAGAATTTCGCCTTCGAGCCGATGGCGATAGCCATGCCGGGCGGATTCAAGCAGCAGACCGTCCGCAAGGTGAACAAGGCGTACAAGCACATCGAGGCGTGGATCTCCTCGGTCGGCGCGGGTGTCGCGATGAACGACATCGACGGCGACGGCCTGCCCAACGACCTCTGCATCACCGACCCGCAGATCGACCAGGCCGTGGTCACGCCCGCGCCGGTGCCCGGCCGCAAGAGCCCGACGTACGCCCCGTTCGTACTCGACCCGTCGCCGCTGCCCAAGAGCGACATCACGGCCCCGATCGGCTGTGTCCCCGGCGACTACAACGAGGACGGCGCCACCGACCTCCTCGTCTACTACTGGGGCCGCACCCCCGTCATCTTCCAGGCGAAGAAGGACGCCGTCGAGGCCGGGGCACCGCTGACCGCCGAGCGCTTCGAGCCCGTCGAGCTGGTGCCCGGCAGCGGCGACAGCGTCTACACCGGCCCGCTGTGGAACTCCAACGCCGCGGCCGTCGCCGACTTCGACGGCGACGGACACAACGACATCTACATCGGCAACTACTTCCCCGACAGCCCCGTCCTGGACGACACCAAGGACGGCGGCGTGACGATGAACGACTCGCTGTCGCACGCCCAGAACGGCGGCGGCGGTCACTTCTTCCGCTGGACCGCGTCCGGCTACCAGGAGATCAAGAACGTCCTGCCCGACTCCATCGACAAGGGCTGGACGCTCGCCGTCTCCGCCACCGACCTCGACGGCGACCAGCGCCCCGAGATCTACCTCGCGCACGACTTCGGGACCTCGGCGCTCCTCTACAACAAGTCGACGCCCGGGAAGTTCAAGTTCAGCCAGGTCAAGGCCAAGCACACCGCGACCACCCCGAAGTCCAAGGAGATCGGCCGCAGCTCCTTCAAGGGCATGGGCGTCGACTTCGGCGACCTGGACAACGACGGCGTGTACGACGCGTTCGTCTCCAACATCACCACGTCCTTCGGTATCCAGGAGTCGAACTTCGCCTTCATCGGCACGGCCAAGGACAAGGCCGACCTGCGGGCCAAGTTCCGCGACGGCGTCGCCCCGTACAAGGACGAGAGCGCCCCGCTCAACCTCGCCTGGTCCGGCTGGGGCTGGGACGTGAAGATGGGCGACTTCGACAACAACGGCATCCAGGAGATCACCCAGGCCGTCGGCTTCGTCAAGGGCAAGCGCAACCGGTGGGCCCAGCTCCAGGAGCTCGCCACCGCCAACGACGGGCTGGTCAAGCACCCCTACTTCTGGCCCAACGTGGAAGAGGGCGACGACCTCGCCGGTGACCAGCACATCCGCTTCTACGTCAAGAACAAGGACGGCGACGCCTACAGCGACCTGTCCAAGCAGCTCGGCCTGGCCGTGCCCGTGCCCACCCGCGGCATCGCCACCGGTGACGCCGACGGCGACGGCCGCCTCGACCTGGTCGTGGCCCGCCAGTGGGAGGACCCGGTCTTCTACTGCAACATGAGTCAGAACGCCGGGGACTTCCTGGGCCTCAACCTCACCGACGAGGCCGGCTCGCCCGTGATCGGCGCACAGGTCACCGTCACCCTCTCCGACGGCAGCACCCGGATCGGCCGCGTCGACGGCGGCAGCGGCCACTCCGGCAAGCGCAGCCAGGACGTGCACATCGGCCTCGGCAAGGAGGCCGACGGACCGGTGCAGACCCACCTGACCTGGCGCGACCGCACCGGACAGGTGCGCAACAAGGAACTCCAGTTGAGCCCCGGCTGGCACTCCCTCCAGCTCGGCACCGATGCCAAGGAGAAGTGACCGTGCCTGCCGAACAGACCACCGGTGCCGCCCCACGGCACAACGTCAAAGTCATCACCGCGCTCCGCCGGTTCGCGATCTCCATCTCCGTCCTCAACATCGCCGGGTACACCTTCCTCGGCTTCGAGCAGCCCTGGCTGTGGCCCTTCATCGCGGTCATCACCGCCTACACGGTGGAGATCGGCCTGGAGGCGCTCAGCGCCCGCGGCGAGAAGCGCGCCCCCCGCTACGCGGGCGGCGGCTTCAAGGGGATGGTGGAGTTCCTCTTCCCCGCGCACATCACCGGACTCGCGGTGAACATGCTCACGTACGTCAACGACCGCGTCTGGGTCATGATGTTCGGCGTCATCGTCGCCGTCGGCACCAAGTGGGTGCTCCGCGCCCCGCTCAAGGGCCGCATGCGGCACTACATGAACCCGTCGAACTTCGGCATCGCGATGATCCTGCTGCTCTTCCCGTGGGCCAGCATCGCCCCGCCGTACCACTTCACCGAGTACCTGTACGGTCCCGCCGACTGGGTCCTCCCGGCGATCATCCTGATCCTGGGCACCATGCTGAACGCGAAGCTGACGGGCCGTATGTGGCTGATCAGCGCCTGGCTGGTCGGCTTCGCCCTCCAGGCCGTCATCCGCGGCCTCGTCATGGGGACCTCCATCCCCTCGGCGCTCGGCATGATGACCGGGGTGGCCTTCATCCTCTTCACGAACTACATGGTCACCGACCCCGGCACCTCGCCCTCCAAGCGCTCCTCCCAGATCGCCTTCGGCGGCGGCGTCGCAGCGATGTACGGCGTGCTGACCGGGCTCGGCATCGCGTACGGCATCTTCTTCGCCACCGCCCTGGTCTGCCTGATCCGCGGCGCCTACCTGTGGGGCCTGCACTTCCTGGCCAAGCAGCGCGCGGCCGAGGCCGAGCGGGCACAGCAGGCCGAGAAGGCCCCGGCGAAACCGGCCGAGCAGCTCGCCGCCGTACCGGCTCACGTACCGGCGCACGCCCCCGTACCCGTCGTCGCGGCGGTCCCCTCCGGTGACCCGTGCCAGGACGGCACCTGCTTCCACGGCAAGTGCGCGGCAGCACGGGCGGAGAACGACAAAAAGGTGGCGATGCCCGTATGAGCAGGATCGCGATAGTCGGGGTGGCGTGCAGCTACCCCGATGCCACCACCCCACGCGAACTGTGGGAGAACGCGGTCGCCGGACGGCGCGCCTTTCGCAAGCTGCCCGACGTACGCATGCGCCTGGACGACTACTACGACCCGGACCCCACGGTCCCGGACAAGTTCTACGCCCGGAACGCCGCGGTCCTCGAAGGGTACGAGTTCGACCGGATCGCCCACCGCATCGCGGGCAGCACCTACCGCTCCACCGACCTGACGCACTGGCTCGCGCTGGACACCGCCACCCGGGCGCTGGCCGACGCGGGGTTCCCGGTCGGGGAAGGACTGCCCAAGGAGCGCACCGGCGTCATCGTCGGCAACACCCTCACCGGTGAGTTCTCCCGCGCCAACGTGATGCGGCTGCGCTGGCCGTACGTACGCCGGGTGCTCGCCGACGCCCTCAAGGGACAGGACTGGGGCGACGACCGTCTCGGCGAATTCCTCGAAGGGGTGGAGGACGCCTACAAGAAGCCGTTCCCCGCCATCGACGAGGACACCCTCGCGGGCGGCCTGTCGAACACCATCGCCGGACGGATCTGCAACCACTTCGACCTCAACGGCGGCGGCTACACCGTCGACGGCGCGTGCTCCTCCTCGCTCCTGTCGGTCACCACCGCCTCCACCTCGCTGCTGAACGGCGACCTCGACGTCGCCGTCGCCGGTGGCGTCGACCTGTCCATCGACCCCTTCGAGATCATCGGCTTCGCCAAGACCGGAGCACTCGCCAAGAAGGAGATGCGGCTGTACGACCGCGGCTCCAACGGCTTCTGGCCGGGCGAGGGCTGCGGAATGATCGTCCTGATGCGTGAGGAGGACGCACTCGCCGCGGGACACCGCGTCTACGCGTCCATCGCGGGCTGGGGCATCTCCTCCGACGGCCAGGGCGGCATCACCCGCCCCGAGGTCAGCGGTTACCAGCTCGCCATGGCCCGCGCCTACGAGCGGGCCGGTTTCGGCATCGACACCGTCCCGCTCTTCGAGGGCCACGGCACCGGCACCGCCGTCGGCGACGCGACCGAACTCACGGCGATCATGGGAGCCCGTGCCCAGGCCGACCCCAACGCCCCCACCGCCGTCATCAGTTCCATCAAGGGCATGATCGGCCACACCAAGGCCGCCGCCGGAATCGCCGGACTGATCAAGGCCGCCATGGCCCTGGACGCCGCGATGCTGCCGCCCGCCATCGGCTGCGTCGACCCGCACGAGCTGCTCACCGGCGAGTCGGCCAACCTGCGGGTCCTGCGCAAGGCGGAGGCCTGGCCCAAGAACGCACCGCTGCGCGCCGGGATCACCGCCATGGGATTCGGCGGGATCAACACCCATGTCGTCCTCGACAAGACGCTCCCCGCCAAGCGGCCGGCCGTCAGCCGCCGCGCCACCACCCTGGCCAACTCCCTCCAGGACGCCGAACTGCTGCTCCTGGACGCCGAATCACCGCAGGCGCTCAAGGAACGCCTCACCCGGGTCGCGGACTTCGCCGCCCAGGTCTCCTACGCCCAGCTCGCCGACCTGGCCGCCACCCTCCAGCGCGAACTGCGCGAGCTGCCCCACCGGGCGGCCGTCGTCGTCACCTCGCCGGAGGACGCCGAACTGCGGCTGCGCCGGCTGGCCGACGCGACGGACACGGACGCGGACGGGGGCATCACGCTCTCCGCGGACGGCCGCACCTTCCTCGGCCGGGCCACCGAGGAAGCCCGCATCGGCTTCCTCTTCCCCGGCCAGGGCTCGGGCACCTCGACCGGCGGCGGCGCACTCGCCCGCCGCTTCACCGAGGCCGCCGAGGTCTACACCCGGGCCAAGCTGCCCACCACCGGCGACATGGTCGCCACCGACGTGGCCCAGCCCCGCATCGTCACCGGCTCCACCGCCGCACTGCGCGTCCTGGACGCGCTCGGCATCGAGGCCGGCATCGCCGTCGGCCACAGCCTCGGCGAACTCTCCGCCCTGCACTGGGCGGGCGCCCTGGACTCCGCCACCCTGTTGGAGGCGGCCCGGGTCCGCGGCTCGGCCATGGCCGAGCACAGCGCCTCGGGCACCATGGCCTCCCTGGCCACCACCCCCGAGCAGGCCGGGGTGCTCATCGAAGCGCTCCCCGTCGTCATCTCCGGGTACAACGGCCCCCAGCAGACCGTCGTCGCCGGACCCGTCGACGCCATCGCCGCCGTCGCCGAGCGGGCCGGACGGGCCGGTGTCACCTGCACCCGCCTGCCGGTCTCGCACGCCTTCCACTCGCCCCTCGTCGCCCCGGCCGCCGACTCCTTCGGCGACTGGCTCGACGGAGCGCGCCTGGACGAGGTGGAACGCCGGGTCGTCTCCACCGTCACCGGCGAGGAACTGGAGAGCGACGCCGACCTCGCCAAGCTGCTGCGGCAGCAGATCACCGACCCGGTGCTGTTCACCCAGGCGGTACGGTCGGCCGCCGCCGACGTCGACCTGTTCATCGAGGTCGGCCCCGGCCGGGTGCTCGCCGGCATGGCGGCGGCCACCTCCGACGTACCGGCCGTCGCCCTGAACACCGACGACGAGTCCCTGCGCGGACTGCTCCAGGTCGTCGGAGCCGCCTATGTGCTGGGCGCCCCGCTCATCCACGAGCGGCTCTTCAACGACCGGCTGACCCGGCCGCTGGAGATCGGCGCCGAGTTCAGCTTCCTCACCAACCCCTGCGAGCAGGCACCCGATGTCGCCCTGCCCGCCGCCCGCGCCCCCCGTACGGAGAACGTCGGCGGCGGTACCACCGCACCGGCGGGCAGCTCGGCGGGGGAGTCGGCACTGGACGTCCTGCGCGCCCTGGTCGCCGAACGGGCGGAGCTGCCGCCCGAGCTGGTCGACGAGAACAGCAGCCTCCTGGACGACCTGCACATGAGCTCGATCACGGTCGGCCAGATCGTCAACCAGGCCGCCGTCCAGCTCGGCCTCACCGCCGCCCACGTACCGACCAACTTCGCCACCGCGACGGTGGCCGAACTGGCCGAGGCGCTCACCACGCTGGCCGAGACCGGCGGCGACGGCGCGGGCACCGCGGCCGTCGTGGCGGGCTCCGCCGCCTGGGCCCGCCCCTTCGCCGTCGACTTCGACGAGATCGCGCTGCCCGCCGCCGTACCGGGCGGGGAGAGCGGGTCCTGGGAGCTGTTCACCGCCCAGGACCACCCCTTCGCCCAGGACGTGCGACGCGCCCTGGAGAACGCAGAGGTGGGCTCCGGGGTCCTGGTCTGCCTGCCGCCCGCCTGTTCACGGGAGCAGATCGAACACGCGCTGAACGGGGCCAAGGCCGCCCTCGCGGGCGACCGCGAACGCCGCTTCGTCCTGGTGCAGCACGGCCGGGGCGCGGCCGGACTGGCCAAGACCCTGCATCTGGAGGCACCCCACCTGCGGACCACCGTCGTCCACACCCCGGTGGTCGCCGGTGCCGCGGAACGGGTGGCCGCCGAGGTCGCCGCGACCGGCCGCTTCAGCGAGGTCCACCTCGCCGCCGACGGCAGCCGCCGCGTCCCGGTACTGCGCGCCCTGCCCGTCCGCGCCGAGCGCAGCGACCAGATCCTCGACGACGCCGACGTCCTGCTCGTCACCGGCGGCGGCAAGGGCATCACCGCCGAGTGCGCGCTCGCCGTGGCCCGGCGGACCGGTGCCAAGCTGGCCGTCCTCGGCCGGTCCGACCCCGCCCGGGACGAGGACCTCGCCGCGAACCTGCGGCGCATGGCGGACAGCGGGGCGACGGTGCGCTACGCCGCCGCCGACGTCACCGACCCGGCACGCGTCGCCGCGGCCGTCGCCGAGCTCACCGACGCGCTCGGCCCCGTCACCGCCGTACTGCACGGGGCGGGCCGCAACGAACCCGCCGCGCTCACCGGCCTCGGCATGGACACCGTCCACAGCACGTTCGCCCCCAAGGTCGACGGGCTGCGCATCGTCCTGGACGCCGTCGGCGAGGAGAACCTGAAGCTCCTCGTCACCTTCGGCAGCATCATCGGCCGGGCCGGACTGCGCGGCGAGGCGCACTACGCCACCGCCAACGAATGGCTGGCCGACCTCACCGAGCAGGTCGCCCGCGACAACCCGGACTGCCGTGCCCTGTGCATGGAATGGTCCGTGTGGTCCGGCATCGGCATGGGCGAGAAGCTCTCCGTCGTCGAGTCCCTGTCCCGCGAGGGCATCGTCCCGGTCTCGCCCGACCAGGGCGTCGAGATCCTGCTGCGGCTGATCTCGGACCCGGACGCCCCCGTGGTGACGGTGATCAGCGGACGTACGGAAGGCATCGAGACCGTACGCCGGGACCTGCCGCCGCTGCCGCTGCTGCGGTTCACCGGCGCCCCGCTCGTGCGCTACCACGGGGTCGAGCTGGTCACCGAGGTCGAACTGAACGCCGGTACCGACCTCTACCTCGCCGATCACCTGCTCGACGGCAACCTGCTGCTGCCCGCCGTGTTCGGCATGGAGGCCATGGTCCAGGTCGCGTCCGCGGTCACCGGCCGCACCGACGTACCGGTCATCGAGGGGGCGCAGTTCCTGCGGCCCATCGTGGTGCCGCCCGCCGGGACCACCCGGATCCGGATCGCGGCCACCGTCACCGACACCGACACGGTGGACGTGGCCATCCACGCGGAGGACACCGGCTTCGTCGCCGAACACTTCCGCGCCAGGCTCGACTACTCCGGTACGCCCATCCCGGACGGGCCCCCGGCCCAGGTGGGCCCGGACGTCCCGGCCGCCCCGCTGGACCCGGCGGCCGACCTGTACGGCGGCGTCCTCTTCCAGGGCGAGCGCTTCCAGCGGCTGCGCCGCTTCCACCGGGCCGCCGCCCGGCACGTCGACGCCGATGTGGCGATCGAGGCGCCGTCCGGCTGGTTCGCCGGCTTCCTGCCGGGCACGCTCCTGCTGGCCGACCCCGGCATGCGGGACGCGCTGATGCACGGCAACCAGGTGTGCGTCCCCGACGCGACCCTGCTGCCGTCCGGCATCGAGCGGCTCTACCCGATGGCCGCCGGCAGCGATCTGCCGGAGGAGGTGCGCTACTGCGCCACCGAGCGCTACCGGGACGGCGACACCTATGTGTACGACATCGCGGTACGCACCCCCGACGGCACCGTCGTCGAACGGTGGGAGGGGCTCACCCTGCACGCCGTCCGCAAGACGGACGGTTCCGGACCGTGGGTCGCCCCGCTGCTCGGCTCCTACCTGGAGCGGACCCTGGAGGAGGTGCTCGGCACCCACATCGACGTCGCCGTCGAACCGGACCTGCCCGGCACCGGGGATTCCACGGCCGAGCGCCGCGCGGCCACCGCGCGGGCCGTTCAGCGGGCCCTGGGCGAGAGCGCCGAGGTGCGCTACCGTCCCGACGGCCGCCCCGAACTCGACGGCGGGAGCCACCTCTCGGCGGCCCACGGCCTGGGAGTGACCCTCGGGGTCGTCGCCGCGTCGACCGTGGCCTGCGACGTCGAAGCGGTCAACATCCGCAGCGCCGCCGACTGGGAGGGACTGCTCGGCGAACACGGCGAGCTGGCCGCCCTGGTGGCCAGGGAGACGGGGGAGACCCCCGACACCGCGGCGACCCGCGTGTGGGGTGCCGTCGAGTGCCTGCGCAAGGCCGGACTGCTCGGCGGGGTGCCCCTGACCCTGGTCCCGCAGACCCGCGACAACTGGGTCGTCCTCACCGCGGGCGGACTGCGCATCGCCACCTTCGTCACGGCGCTGCGCAACGCGCTGGAACCGGCGGTGTTCGCCTTCCTCACGGACGGCCGGGACACCGCGCGGGCTCCGGGGGCGGAAGGGTGAGCGCCATGACGGCGACGACGGACCCGGGCAACCACTTCGCGTACCGGCACACGGTGGCCTTCGCCGAGACCGATCTCTGCGGCACCGCCGACTATGTGACGTACATGAACTGGCAGGGACGCTGCCGCCGGGAGTTCCTCCGCGAGGCGCACGGCCTCGCGGAGGAAGGAGCCGACGGCACGCGGCTGTTCACCCTCCAGGTGGACTGCGAACTGCTGGAAGTGGTGAAGGCGCTCGATCAGCTGTCCATCCGGATGCGGGTGGCGGACATCGGCCACACCGAGTTCGACCTCGTCTTCGAGTACGTCAAGGAGGACGGCGAGGTGCTGGTGGCCCGTGGCCGCCAGCGCGTCGCCGTCATGAGCGGTCCACCCACCGCCCCTGTTCCCGCACTGATCCCCGACGTGCTGGCGCGAGCGCTGGCCCTCTACGCGGCCGGTTCGCGGCCGTCGGCTGGGAGGCAGATATGAGCCTGATGGCTGCTCCGCCCGCGGAGCTCGTCAACCTGCTGGACACCAAACAACTACGAGGAACGTTCGGGGCGTTCCCCACCGGGGTCACCGTGGTGACCGTCGGCGGGGAGGCCTCACGGGGCATGACGGCCAACTCCTTCACCTCCGTCTCCCTCGCACCACCGCTGGTGCTGTTCTGCGTCAACAAGGACGCGGTGATGCACCGCAGCCTCGACCAGTCGTCCACCTTCTCCGTGTCGGTGCTCGGCGCCGGCCAGGAAGCGGTGGCCCGGCACTTCGCCAACCGGTCGCGCCCCGCCGGGGCGGGCCAGTTCGACACCGTCGACTGGCTGCCGGGGCGGGTCGGCGACGCCCCTCTGATCGACGGGGCGGTGGCCCACCTGGAGTGCGAGAAGTGGCGGGTGTACGACGGGGGCGACCACACGATCTTCCTGGGCAAGGTCCTCACGGCGGCGCGCTGGCCCGTCCGGGAGGCCCTGCTCTTCTCCGAGGGGCGCTTCCGCCGGTTCCTCCCCGAACAACGCGAAGGCAGGGCGGCATGAGCCTCGATCCGCCCGGACCGCCGGTCCGGGCCCTGCCGGGGCTCCTGAGGAAGCTCGCCGTGGACCGCCTGGGAATGATGCGGGACGCGGCCGATCTGGGCGACGCCGTCCGGGTCTCCATGGGCCCCAAGAAGCTCTACATCTTCAACCGGCCCGACTACGCCAAGCACGTCCTGGCCGACAACAGCGCCAACTACCACAAGGGCATCGGTCTGGTGCAGGCCCGCCGGGTACTGGGCGACGGCCTGCTCACCAGCGACGGCGAGGTCTGGCGCAACCAGCGCCGGGCGGTGCAGCCCGCGTTCAAACCGGGCCGCATCAACCAGCAGGCCGACGCCGTCGCCGAGGAGGCGTCCAAGCTCGTCGCCCTGCTGCGCACCCACGAGGGCAGCGGCCCGGTCGACGTCCTGCAGGAGGTCACCGGACTCACCCTCGGGGTGCTCGGCCGCACTCTGCTCGACTCCGACCTCACCGCGCACGACACCGTCGCGCACGCCTTCGAGGAGGTCCAGGACCAGGCCATGCTGGAGATGGTCACCCAGGGCATGGTGCCCTGGTGGCTCCCGCTGCCCGCACAGGCGCGTTTCCGCCGGTCCCGCCGGGAGCTGTACCGGGTTGTCGACCTGCTGGTGGCCGACCGCGGCGCGCGGATGGCCGACGGCGAGCCGGCCGACGACGCCCTGTCCCGGATCATCGTCGCGGCCCGCAAACAGGAGCGCGACCCCGCCAAGGTCCGCGAGCGGCTGCGGGAGGAACTGGTCACGCTGCTGCTCGCCGGGCACGAGACCACGGCCAGCACCCTCGGCTGGACGCTCCATCTGGTGGAGCGTCACCCCGAGGTGCGCGCCGCGGTGCGCGCGGAGGCCCGCGCCGTCCTGGGGGACCGGGTCCCCGATGTGGACGACCTGCACCGGCTGACGTACACGACCATGGTGGTGCAGGAGGCCATGCGGCTGTACCCGCCGGTGTGGGTGCTGCCGAGGGTCGCCCAGCAGGCCGACGAGGTCGGTGGCTTCCGGGTGTCGGCCAAGGCGGACGTGCTGATCTGCCCGTACATCATGCACCGCAATCCGAGCCTGTGGGAGGAGCCGGAGCGGTTCGACCCCGAGCGGTTCGACCCGCAGCGGGTCGCCAGCCGGCCCCGGTACGCGTACATCCCGTTCGGCGCCGGACCGCGGTTCTGTGTCGGCAGCAACCTCGGGATGATGGAGGCGGTGTTCGTCACGGCACTGGTCACCCGGGATCTCGAACTGCGCACCGTCCCCGGCCACCGGGCGGTGGCCGAGCCCATGCTCTCGCTGCGGATGCGCGGCGGGCTGCCGATGACGGTGCACCCGGTGGGCTGACGGCACGCGGCCACAGGGGAAAGGGCCGGACGCGGAGTGATCCGCGTCCGGCCCTTTCCCCTGTGTCAGTGCGTCGCCACCCGCTGCGGTACGGCGCCGTTCTCGGCGAACCGGGCCACCAGGAGCGGCGGGTCGAGCTCGTCCGGGCGGCGCAGCACCATGTCGGCCGGGCGCAGCAGCGCGCCGGGGTGCACCGAGACCGGGCCGTGCTGCCCGACGGACAGGATGTCGGCGCCGTCGGAGCCGAAGGAGCGGTGCTCATGGCCGTAGGGCACGGAGTGGACCAGGACGTACCAGGTGCCGCCGGGCAGGCCCCGCAGTTCGAAGGAACCGGGTCCGTCGAGCATCGTCCAGCGCACCGGCTGGCCCTGACGGACCCGGCTGGGGAAGAGCCCGACGAAGATGTTGCCCGGCTCCTGGCCGGGGGCGAGGACGATGCGGCCGCGCAGCGTCAGGCTGTGGGCGACGGAAGGGGTACGGACCGTGGTGGCGGGGAAGTTCGGCATGACACCGCCGAAATCCCGAAAAGCGCTCGGTGAGAGCCCCACACACGCCTTGAACCGTGAACTGAACGTGCCGACGCTGCTGTATCCGACCTGGCTGCTGATGTCGGCGACGCTGAAATCCGTATGGGTCAGAAGTCGCTTCGCTTCCTGAATCCGCAGTGCGGAGAGAAAACGTCCGGGAGACGTGCCGGTGACTTCACGGAAGATCCGCGTGAAGTGGAACTTGCTGAACATCGCCGTGCGCGCCATGTCGTCGATCGTCAGATCCTGGCCGAGGTTGACGTGCATGTAACCGATGACTCGGCGGACAGCGTGCTCGATGGTATTGGTGGTCACCGTATCTCCCTGTCGAGGCGTGGCGTCAACGTCGAGTTGGCTGAGTCGTACGGATTTCCGGGATGCCCGCCGATCCGGTGTGCCGGCGCCTGACCAGGTCCTCGGCGAAGCGGCGCCAGGCGTCGGAGCAGTGCTGGGCCAGCTCGGCCATGGAGTCGACGCAGTGCGGAGGTACGGCGTCCGCGCGCTTGCGCCACGCCTCGTCGACGATGAAGCGGGTGTGCAGCCAGCGCACGAACTCGCGGCCCGAGTCGGTATGGCGCAGGGACGGGTCGTTGGCGAGCTTGCGCAGCGTGTCCATCGGGGCGCGGGACCTGGGGGAGAACGGTGCCCGGGGGGCCCGTACGGCTGCCTGCGCGGCCGGGTCCGCGGCCACGGCGGGTTCGGGTGCCGGGACAAGGGCGTCGGGGGCCCGCGCGGGCTCCTGGTCCGGGTCCTGACGCGCGGCGGGCACGGTGCCCTGCCGGCTCTGGGGGACCGGGTCCTCGCCGCGCAGCAGCCGGCGGCGGACGTCGTGCGCGGTCCCCAGCGAGAGGCCGGTGCGCTCGACGACGGCCCGCAGGGGCAGGGCGGGGTCCCGGGTCAGCAGTGCCGCGGCGTGGATGCGTTCGGCGGTCCGGTCGAGCGGATGGGCCCGGCCGTCGGCTCCCGTACGTATGTTCAGCAGCGGAGAACCCGCAGCTGAACAGACCCGTACACCGGCGACGGTCTTGGCGTCGAGGCCCACGTGCGTGGCCACCGCGCGGTCCGAGAGGCTCGGGTGCGAGGCCAGGATGCGCTGGGCGGCGGTCTTGCGGTCGGCCACCGACAGCGGCAGCCCGTTCGAGATGTTCGCGGACACGGACTGGAGGAAGACCTGGTCCTCGGCGCCCTCGAAGAACTTCACCTCGACCGCTTCCAGGCCCTTGAGGGTGGCGGCGCCGATGCGGTGCATACCGTCGACCACCCGCATGGTGGGCCGGTGCACGAGGACCGGGGGCAGGGACGTGTAGACGGCCGCCAGCCTGCGCACATGGGACGGGTCGATGCCATTGAGGCGCGGTGAGTCCGCGGGAATGAGTGCATCGATCCGTACGAGGTGCGTGGGATGTTCCGGTACACGCAGATCAGCGTCTGCACTTTTCACGTTTCCCCCAAGCATGAGACCGGGCCCACTTCCGCATCCCGTTTTCGACGCAGAAGGAAATGTCACGTGCGGGTGGTGAATGCATCCAGGTTCTGAGCCTAGTGAGCAGTCCGCCGATGGGCCTGATTCAGCTGCGGTGACGGGGCAACTCAGGGGAGTCGGGTTCAACCTCACGACTACTTTGGCGAGTTGCTTGAACCAGGAGACCGGTTCTAGCTTTCTGTCACGCCGCAAGGCGCCCCACTCCGCACCATCCGAAAGGGGAGAGCATTGCGAAACGAAAATGAGCGAGTGGCGCCGGACGGCGAACTCCGGACGATGACACTGGAGGCCTATGCCGACACGATCATTCCTGGACAGAAGCGCTCGCCCGAGGACCGCGCCATCGCCGGTGTCTCCACCGGCGGCGGCGCAGTCCAGGCCGGGGCTCTGGAGCTCCTCGAATGGGATGCCACCGGCATCCACGACGGCCTGGACGACCTGGCCCGCCTGGTCAACGAGCACGCCGAGGTCTACGCCGGGGAGCAGGGCCTGACCCTCGACCCGTCCGTACCGCCCTTCGTGGCGCTGGAATACCCCGACCGCGTCGCCCTGATCCTCCGGCTGACGAAGCCCGGTCACCCGGAGAAGGACTTCTGGGTGATGCTCTCCCTCTTCTGCAACATGTCCTTCGACTCGGCCGCGCACCTGCACACCGCACAGGCACTGGCGGACGGTCACCCCGGGCTCGCGGCCATGGGCCTCTCGCATCCCGACGCGGACGGCCTGTGGCGCTTCAAGGACTTCGGCTACGGCCGGGAACTCGCCCGACTCCACCCCGACACCACGTCTTCCGGGAGCCCAGCATGAGCAGCACGGCCGAGCGTACGGACGTCCTCGTCATCGGCAGCGGTTTCGGCGGCGCGATCGCCGCCTACCACCTGGCCGCGGGCGGCGCCAAGGTCACGGTCCTGGAACGCGGACCGTGGCTGGAGAGCAACGACTTCGAACACGACTACAAGCTCGGCTCGTCCTACACCCGGGCCTTCGACTTCGTGGTCGGCAACGGGATGAGCATCCTCGGCGGCAACTGCGTCGGCGGCGGCAGCGTCGTCTACTTCGCCGCGATGCCCCGTGCCCCGCGCTTCGTCTTCGACCGGCAGGGCTCCATCGGCCGCCGGATGTGGCCGGGCGCGGTCAGCCGCGACACCCTCGACCCCTGGTACGACCGGGTCGAGGAGTCCCTGTCGATCGCCAAGCAGGACTGGAAGGACGTCAGCTACGCCGGTGGCCTGTGGGCCGCCGCCTGTAACCACTCCGGCCGCACCGCCAACCCGCTCGCCGTCGCCATCGACAACACCAAGTGCGTCAACTGCAACTGGATGATGGCCGGCTGCCGCTTCGAGGCCAAGCAGTCCCTGCTGGTCAACTACCTGCCCGCCGCCATCGCCCACGGCGCGGAGATCCGCCCCCTGCACGAGGTGCAGCACATATCGCGCACCTCCGACGGCGACTACCAGGTCCACTACAACGTCATCCACGACGAGGACTACCGCCTCCAGGCCGGCAGCGGCGTGATCGAGGCGAAGATCGTGGTCATGGCCGCCGGAGCCGGTGCCACCCCGGTCATCCTCCAGCGCAGCGAACCGCACCTCGGCACCATGCCGCGGGCCGTCGGCCGCTACTTCTCCGGAAACGGGGAACGGCTCAACACCGCCATCATCGACGAGGAGAAGGCGGCCGAGCTGTTCGGACTGGACCGCGGTGACGGACTGGCGTACGCCGCCAACCAGATCGGCAAGGGCCCCACCGTGGCCAGCTGGGACAAGCTGGACGGCTCGCTGCCCGAATACTCCCGCTACTCCCTGGAACAGCTCTACTTCCCGCCGGGCCTCGGCACGATCCTCGCCCAGGTCCCCGACGCCACCGGCGCGAGCTGGTTCGGCAAGGAGAAGAAGGAGATCCTCAAGAAGTGGACGTCCTGGCTCACGATCTTCTCGATGATCGAGGACGACAACGAAGGAGTCTTCGGCCCGCCGCCCGCCACCGGTAACGCCCACCGCATCTCGCAGCAGATGCTCGGCCGGGGCAACCTGACGTACGAGCCGACGAAGAACACCCTGGGCGCCTGGGACGCCTCGGACGCCGAGGTCAAGGAGATCCTGGAGAAGGACGGCCTGGCCAAGGTGATGCCCTGGACCAACGACCTGGTCGGTGCCTACACCGTCCACCCGCTCTCCTCCTGCCGGATGGGCGACGACCCGCACACCTCCGCGCTCGACGACCGCAATGAACTCCGCGACCACCCCGGGATCTTCGTCACCGACGGCTCCGCCGTGCCCGGTGCGCTGACCGTCAACCCGGCGATGACCATCGCCGCGCTCGCCGAGCGCGCCATCCCCGGCATCGTGCAGGCCGCCCAGGCCAAGGGAATCGCCGTCACCTACGGCGCCCCCGCCCCCGACGGCTCCCGCAGCGGCCGTAAGAAGGTCCTGCCGCTGCTGCCCACGCTGACCCGCGCCTGAGCACCCGCGCACCGGCCCACCCGCGCACCCGGCACACCACGCGTCCGACCGGCGAGAGATCGCCTCGGGCGGACGCGTCCGGCGAGTGAGTTGTTTCAAGCAACCCGCTGAACGCCGGACCTGACGAGCTGACGACCTGACGACACCCGGATCATGACGAAGGGCTACGGACGATGACTGCGACGACGGACTACTTCGAGTACACCCACACGGTCGGCTTCGAGGAGACCAACCTCGTGGGCAACGTCTACTACGTGAACTACCTGCGCTGGCAGGGCCGTTGCAGGGAGCTGTTCCTCAAGCAGAAGGCGCCGGCGGTGCTGGCCGAGGTGCAGGACGACCTCAAGCTCTTCACGCTCAAGGTGGACTGCGAGTTCTTCGCCGAGATCACGGCCTTCGATGAGCTGTCGATCCGGATGCGGCTGGCCGAACTGGGGCAGACCCAGCTGGAGTTCACCTTCGACTACGTGAAGGTGACCGAGGACGGCGGCGAGACCCTGGTGGCCCGCGGCAAGCAGCGGATCGCCTGCATGCGCGGCCCGAACACCGCCACCGTCCCCTCCCTGATCCCCGTGGCCCTGGCCGAGGCGCTCGCGCCCTACTCGGGCCGGACCCGTTCCCTGGCCGGCCGGGCCGCCTGATCGCGAACCGCGCGGCGATTCCTTCGCCCGCCCAGTGAGTTGCTTCACGGGACCCACCTTCCCCCGGGGGGTCCCGGCCCACCCCGACCTCGAAGTCCGTATGAGAAGGAGAAAGAAATGAACACCCTCAACGACGTCCTCAAGCACCTGACCGCCGACATCGACGAGGTCGCCCGGCTGGTGGAGAACATCGACGACGAGGCATGGAACACCCCGACGCCCGCCCCGGGCTGGAGCGTCGCCGACCAGATCGCCCACCTCACCTTCATCTTCACCCTGGCCAGGACGGCCGCCTCCGACCCGCAGGCGTTCAAGGCCATCACCGCCTCGGCCGCCGGGAACTTCAACGGCGCGGTGAACGCCGCGCTCAAGCAGTTCAACGGCTTCCCGCCCAAGGAACTGCTCGCCCGCTTCCGTGCCCAGGGCGAGGCGTCGGTCGAGGCGCTCGCCGCCGTCCCGGCGGGACAGGTCGTGCCGTGGCTGGTCAACCCGCTGCCGCCGGTCGTGCTGGCCTGTGCCGGGATCATGGAGCTCTTCGGCCACGGACAGGACATCGCCGACGCGCTGGGAGCCCGCAGGCAGCCCACCGAGCGGCTGCGCAACCTCGTCGACTTCGCCTGGCTGACCCGCGACTTCGGTTACGAGTCGCACGGTCTGACCGCGCCCGCCGAGCCCCTCCGCTTCGTCCTGACCGCCCCGTCCGGCGACGTGTGGACGGCCGGCCCCGAGGACGCCACCGACACGATCCAGGGCCCCGCGCACGACTTCGCCCTGCTGGTCACCCGGCGCCGGCACCGCGAGGACCTCGCGCTGACCGCGACCGGTGCGAACGCCGAGAAGTGGCTGGACATCGCCCAGGCCTACCGCGGCCCGGCCGGTGAGGGCCGCAAGCCCGGCCAGTTCGCGGACGCCCGGCGGTGAGCCGCCCGGTCAGGCCCCGCCGCCCGCACCGTCACCCCCGTACCCGCGCCAGAAGCCCACCAAGGAGAGCACCATGACAACCACCGGCCTGGAACGCGTCATCGTGATCGGCAGCGGCCTGATCGGTACGTCCATCGCGCTGGCCCTGACCCGGGCCGGGGTGGAGGTCGCCCTCGACGACCTCGACGCGGACGCACTGGACCAGGCCCGGCGGATGGGGGCCGGGACCGTACTGACCGAGGACACCCCGGTCGCCGACCTCGTGGTGATCGCCACCCCGCCGTCCGCCGTCGTGGACACCCTGTGCGACGCCCAGGCCCGGGGCCTGGGCCGCGCCTACACCGACGTGGCAGGCGCCAAGGAGCACATCTGGACGGAGGCCGAGCTGCGCGGCAGCGACCTGCTCGGTTACGTTCCCGGACACCCGATGGCGGGCCGGGAACTCTCCGGTGCCGGCGCGGCGCAGGCGGACCTGTTCGCGGGGCGGCCCTGGATCCTCTGCCCGTACCCGACCGTCGATCCCGAGGCGCTCGCCGCCGTCGACGAGCTGGTCTTCGTGTGCGGAGGCCGTCGCAAGGACCTGACACCGGCCGCGCACGACCGGGCGGTCGCCGCCCTCTCGCACGTACCGCAGGTGGTCTCCTCCGCGCTCGCCGCCCAGCTCACCGACCTCGGCCCCGAGGTGCTGTCGCTGGCCGGCACCGGGGTGGGTGACACCACCCGGATCGCGGGCAGCGATCCCCGGCTGTGGGCCGACATCCTGGGCCAGAACGCCTCGTCGGTGGCGGACACGGTGGAGCGGATGGCCGATGAACTCGCGGCGCTGGCAGCGGAGTTGAGGAAGGGCGGGGCCGTTCCGTCGGACGCCGCGGGCGAGCTGGTGGCCCGGGGGAACCGGGGCCGCGCGGCACTCCTCGCCGCCCGCCCCCTGTCGGCGGCCCGGCTGCGGGAGGTGCCGGTGTCCGCCCTCACCCCGCTCCGGGCACAGCGCCGCTCCTCGCGTCTGCGGGCGGGCAGGCCCGCCGGGCCGATGCCGCGCATCCACCGCCTCGCCGGATGACCGCCCGGACGCCGAGCCCCCGGCACCCGGCGAATTCCAGGGGGCTCAGCGGCCGGGCGCCGGGCGGGGCTCAGCGTCCGGACGCCGGGCGCGGAACGGCCAGGCGGGTGCCGATGTGGACGGCGGTGGTCAGAGCGGCCCAGGAGGTGAGCTCGATCAGCTCCCCGTCACCGGGACGGTGCTCACGGAAAGCGGCCACATCGCCGTCGGTGACCTGGTGCGCGGCGAACGCGGTCAGCAGGGCGAGCCGCGCGGCGGGCAGGCAGTCCGCCGGCAGACCGGCCAGTGCCTGACCGAGCCAGGCCCGGCTCAGGCCCACCGGGCCGCCGTCCCACCCGGCCAGCCGCTCCCGCAGCCGCTCGCGCACCGGCTCGGGCACCCAGCGCGCCGCGTCGTCCACGGCCGCCACCGCCCGCCCCAGCGCGTCGGCCACCGCCGGGTTCTCCCGCGCCCACTCCAGGCCGGCCGGCAGGGGCGCGGCGGGCAGGAGGGCGAGCGAGTCCCCGGCCCGCAGCGGTGCCGGCCCGACCGGCCGCATGGCGCGGGCGGCCGTACGCAGGATGGTGCCGCGCAGGAAGCCGGGGGCCTGGTCGGGCACGGGGGAGTCGGCGAGGAAGACGGCGACCATCCGGTTGATGTAGTGGAAGGTGACGGCCACCCCCTGGATCTCGGCCGCTCCGGCGGCGGAGAACGGCAGGACGGGTGCCTCCTCGCCCTCCGCCCGACGGCGGCCCGTCGCGCGGGCCCACGCGACGAGCGCGGCATCGGTGCCGGCCGGCTCCGCCTCCAGGGTCTGGAGCGTGGCCCGGTGGACATCGACGCAGTACGAGCAGGAGTTGGCCTCGGAGACCGCGGTCGCAGTGACCTCCTTGGCCGCCCGGCCCGCCGCCCCTTCGACCAGCAGCGTCTCCCGCAGCACCAGCCAGCCCGCGGCGAGCGCGGCGGGGGCGGGGGAGTGCAGGGCCACCGGCGGGGCCAGTACCCCGAAGTCCCGTTCCACCTGGGCGTACACCTCGGCCACCGGCCCGTGCGCCTCGGCGGGCGCGACCACCCGCACGTACCGCACATCCTTGAGCGCGCCCCGCAGCACTGCCCTGACAACCGGCCTCACGGTCATGCACCTCCTGGGTCCCGATCCCGCACCCCCGCCGACGGCCGGCGCGACGTGCGCCCGATCCTGACCCCGCGGCCCGGCGTGACGCATCCTCAGAACTGCTGGACCGCCCCGCGGGTGCCGGGCGTACCCAGCGGCTAAAGCGGCGGGCGGTCCAAGCGGCGGGCGGTCTAAGCGGCGGGCGGTACGGCGCGCAGCGCGGGCTTGCGGGCCGCGGTCCGGGCCACCGCCTCGCCCATCAGACGCAGCGGGGGTACGGCCGTGCCGTTGTCGGTGGCACGTCGTGCCTCGGCCTGCGCGACGGCCGCGCACATCCGGTCCCAGTCGGTGGGTTCGGCGGCCTCGGGCACGGCGGCGGGCGCGGCGCCCGCGCCCGCCGCCGCGTCCGGTGCCGGCTCGTGGAGGGCGATGCCGAACACCCCTTGGTCGACGAACATGCGTACCAGCGCCGTGGCCGCGCCCTTCGCGGCCGCCGCGGTGTAGGCGGTGGAAGCGGCGGCGGCCGCGGTGAGCACCGCTGCTGCCGCCGGTTCGCTCTCGGCCCCGTGGGCCGCCGGGCGGATGTCGCTCATGCTCTGCCTCCCTTGCCGGGTGGGAGCCGGGACCGGCCTCGCGGCCACGGCATGGTGTCCGGGAGAACCGTGGCGGCGAGGGGCGACGGTTCCGTTCCGGCAGACCTCCCGGGAGCACGTCGCCCCGGGACAGCACGGTGGTGATCAGCTGGAGAAAGAACATTCTCGGACCTGCCGCCGCCGGGGTCGTCTTCTCCTGTGCGCAGAGCCGCGACAGCCCGCCGTCCTTCGGCCCCCGCGGCTCCGCGACCCCCGCGACCTGCCTGAGTGCGCTGCGCGGGCGGCCCCTCCCGACACTTGTCCAAGTCCCCGTGTCCACGGGGCGCGTTCGCCCTTTGGATGGACAGTGGCTCCATGCGTGCGCCGTGGTGTGCCGGAAACGCCGCGACGGCACCGCATTCCTATTCTCCGAGAGGAATCACTGGGCATGGCCGGGAGACTGTTCACCTCGGAGTCCGTGACCGAAGGACATCCGGACAAGATCGCCGATCAGATCAGCGACACCGTGCTCGACGCGCTGCTGCGCGCGGATCCGACCGCACGGGTCGCGGTGGAGACCATGGTCACCACCGGCCTGGTGCACGTCGCGGGTGAGGTGAGCACCACGGCCTACGTACCCATCGCCCGGCTGGTGCGCGAGAAGGTCCTGGAGATCGGCTACGACTCCTCGGCCAAGGGTTTCGACGGTGCCTCCTGCGGGGTCTCGGTGTCGATCGGCGCGCAGTCGCCCGACATCGCCCAGGGAGTGGACACCGGCGGCGCGGGCGACCAGGGCCTGATGTTCGGTTACGCCTGCGACGAGACGCCCGAGCTGATGCCGCTCCCGATCCATGTGGCGCACCGGCTCTCGCGCCGGCTGACGGAGGTCCGCAAGGACGGGACCGTCCCCTATCTGCGCCCCGACGGCAAGACGCAGGTCACCATCGAGTACGACGGCGACAGGGCGGTCCGGCTCGACACGGTGGTCGTCTCCTCGCAGCACGCGAGCGACATCGACCTGGACTCGCTGCTCGCGCCCGACATCCGTGAGTTCGTCGTCGAGCACGTCCTGGCGCGGCTCATCGAGGACGGCATCAAGCTGGACACCGAGGGCTACCGCCTGCTGGTGAACCCGACCGGCCGTTTCGAGATCGGCGGCCCGATGGGTGACGCCGGGCTGACCGGCCGCAAGATCATCATCGATACGTACGGCGGTATGGCCCGCCACGGTGGCGGGGCCTTCTCGGGCAAGGACCCTTCCAAGGTGGACCGTTCGGCGGCGTACGCGATGCGCTGGGTCGCGAAGAACGTCGTGGCGGCGGGTCTCGCGGCCCGTTGCGAGGTGCAGGTCGCGTACGCGATCGGCAAGGCCGAACCGGTGGGCCTGTTCGTCGAGACCTTCGGCACCCACACCGTGCCGCCGCAACGCATCCAGCAGGCCATCGGCGACGTCTTCGACCTCCGTCCGGCCGCGATCATCCGCGACCTCGACCTGCTGCGGCCGATCTACGCCCAGACCGCCGCGTACGGCCACTTCGGCCGCGAACTCCCCGACTTCACCTGGGAGCGCACCGACCGCGTCGAGGCTCTGCGCCGCGCCGTCGGCGCACCGGCCACCTCCTCCTGAAAGGCCGCCGCCGGGGGCAGTGCGCGGCATCCCGTCCGACACCCGTCCCTCCGTGAGGAGTCACCATGCCGAACACCTCAGCACAGCTCCCGAGTAGGCCACGGCCGGCGGAAACGCTTCTGCGCGAGGGCCTGGACGCACTCGCCGAGCGCGCGCGGTGCGGCGTCTGGACACCCACGCCGCTGGAACGGCGCATCGCCGGTCTGCTCACCGTCGCGGCGGCGGGCGACGGCCTGCTCACCGCGGAGCGGGTGCGTACCGCGCTGTGGGAAGGGGCCGTCGCCTTCGTCCAGGAGAACGGCGGCGAACTGGCCGCGCTCCTGGCGGACCTGCTGCCGGTCCTGACGGGGCACGAGTACGGGGCGGACGGTGTCCGGCACACCGACGGCCTCCTGGAGGACGCGTACCGGTTCGTCGCCGCGACGGCCACCGGCCATGCGTACTGACCTCGCTGTCCGGAGTCCGCGGTGCGAGGCGCCCGCGTCACCCGCGCCGCGGATACCCGGACTGCTGATCCCCGGCGCTCCCCCCGGTCCGCTGCGGCTGCCCGACGGCGCCGCGCACCTGTGGCTGGCGGATGCGAACACGCGCCCGGAGACGGTGGCGGAACTCGCCCGCCTCGTGCTCGACGACACGGAACGGGACCGGGCCGCCGCACTGCGCCGAGGCGCGGACCGCCGGTGCTACGTCACCGCCCATGTGGCCCTGCGGCTGCTGCTCGGGGCCCAGCTCGGGATCGCGGCCGACCGGGTCCGCTTCCGGCGCGAACCCTGCCCCTGCTGCGGCGAACCGCACGGCAGACCCGCGCCCGAGGACCCGGATGTGCCCCTGCACTTCTCGCTCTCGCACAGCGGTGATCTCGCGCTGCTCGCCTTCGCCGCGACGCCCGTCGGGGCGGACGTACAGACCAAGGGCTCGGCCGAGGCCGCCGACGAGATCAAGGGCGTGCTGCATCCGCGGGAGGAGGCGGAACTGGCGGCCTGCTCCGAGGCCGACCGCCCCGACGCGTTCGCGCGGGCCTGGGTGCGCAAGGAGGCATACCTCAAGGGACTGGGCACCGGCCTCGCCCGCAGCCCGGCGCTGGACTATCTCGGCACCGGTACGGCGGCGGTGGCCGGGCCGCCCGGCTGGCGGGTGGAGGACGTCGCGGTCCCGCGCGGATACGCGGCCGCCGTCGCGGTCCGGGAGGAGGGTCGGCGGCCTGAGGGCCGGTGGACTCCAGGACCTGCGGCCTGAGGACCTGCGGCCTGAGGACCGGCCGCCTGAGGACCGGCCGCCGCTCCCCTCGGGACCGGGGCCGGGTCGGTGGCCGGTCGGGTCCGGGTCAGTAGCCGATGCCGACGGTGTCGGTGCGGCCGGAGCCGATGTCGGCCAGTGCCCTGAGGACCATCGGCGGGTGCTCGGCCAGGCGCTGGAGCAGGTACAGCCACCAGTTCGTCCCGTACGTGGCGTAGATCCGGCACACCAGCCCGGACTCGTGGTAGTGCCGCAGCAGTTCCGGCCGTACCCCGTGCAGCATCTCGATCTCCGTGACGCGCTCCAGCAGCCCGCGTTCCCGCGCCGCGGTGAGCACCACGGGGTCCTGGGTGGCGAGGCTCAGCCGGACCCCGCCGTCCACGAGGCTCTGCGCGAGGTCCAGGAACCGGTCGTCGAGGGCGGGCCCGCGGGGCAGGGCGATGTGGGGCGGTTCGGGGAAGGCGCCCTTGACCAGCCGGATCGTGCGGCCGGGCCGGGCCAGCGTCGCCGCGTCGCGCTCGGTGCGGTGCAGGTGCGCCTGGAGGGTGATCCCCACGTTCGCGTACCGGTCCGCGAGCGGGCGGTACACGGCGAGCACGGCGTCGACGCCCGGCGCGCGCTCCATGCTGAGGACGACCTCGCTGCCGTGCCGGGCCGCGGCGGCCGCGATCCGCCCGGTGTTCTCCGCGGCGAGGCGGGACGAGCGGGCGAGGCCCACCTGGGACAGCTCGAAACCGAGGCGGTCGGGGGCCGGTTCGGCTTCGAGCAGGCTCAGATACTCCGCGACGACCTGTTCGATCTGGGCGGGATCGTCGGCGTTCTGATGAGGCGCGGCGCATTCGGCGGCCACCAGGTAGCCCTTCGCCCGCAGCTTTCCCACCTGTTCGAGGAACCCGTCCCGGTCGGGAGCCAGTACGTAGCGCCGAGCGGCGGGGGAGAGGATGTCCCGCAGCACCGAGCCGGGGGCGGCGAACGCGACCCGGCACCGGGTGTCGGTGGCCAGCTTGCGCAGCCCCTCGGCCGCGGATTCCAGCAGAGCACGCTGGGAGAGCTCGTCGGTCATGGCAGCGCCTCGGCATTCCTGTCGGTACGCGGGAGCGCCCGGCCCCGCGCGTACGGATGGGCAGTGAAGGCTTCTGGCAAAAAATTGCCAACCAGATGGGCGGGAAAGGACGCGGAAGCACCGGGAAAATACCTGCTCGGCCTCATGATCCGCATGATCAGCCACTCCCCGGTCGAAGGCCCGACGCGCATGATGTGCCAGTCTTGCCACTGTCAGGCAAAATATTGCCACAACTCCGGGCGGGTTGGCAATATCGACGAGGGGCCAGCCGTGCGGGATCGACGAGGGGCCAGCCGTGCGGGGGAGTCCGCGAGGGGGAGCCGTGAAAGACCGCCGCCCGGGGCACCGATGACGTGCCGGTCATCGGTGCCCCGGGCGGCGGGACGGCAGGGCGGCAGGACGGGACGTCAGGCGGCCGAGGCGCTCTGCGCCTTGTCGCGGGCCTTCATGAGGCACTCGGCGGCCAGCCGCCAGATCTCCGCGGCGAGATCTATGTTGGAGTTCTCCTGGGCCTGCAGGGCGAGGGTCTGCAGCCCGGCCAGGCCCTCGTCCTCCTCGCCGTTCAGGATCCGCAGCTGGTTGCCGAGGACCTCCAGGCGCACCCGGGTCTGGTACGGCAGGCGCAGCTCGGCCCGGCCGAGCCGGTCCAGCAGCGCGCGGGCATCGGCGAACTTGCCTTCGTGGAAGGCGAGGCGGGCCCGCAGGGCGGTCAGCGACTGTTCGAGCGCGGGTGTGCGGGCGAAGGGGAGTGCCGCCTCGGCGGCCTCGATGCACCGCTGGGCGGCGTCGGGCTCCGGCGGGAACTTCTGCAGATGCAGTTCGGCCATGGCCACCCGCAGCCGCAGCCATATCGTGAGGTTCTCCCGGCTGTCGAAGCCGTCCAGGGCCTGCTGGAAGAGGTCCTGCGCCACGCCGAACTCGCCCTCGCGGACCTTGAGGGCGCCCGCGGTCCACAGCGATTCGGCCCACAGGGTGTCGGAGCGGCCTTCCACCAGGGAGGTCAGCTCGGACGCGTGCCGGCGGGCGTCCGGCATCCGGCCCGCCTCCGCCTCCACGGACACCAGGACCAGCAGCGCGGCGGCCACGTCCTGGGTGGAGAGGTCGTTCTCCCGGGCCAGCCGGTAGGCCGTCCCGGCGGCCTCGACCGCGGGGACGATCTCGCCCGTGACGCGCAGGGACCTGGCCAGCTGGGTGAGTGCCCGCGCGCGCAGCTCGGCCAGGCCGATCTCCTCGCTGAGCGCCGCGAGTTCTTCGAGGTAGGCGCGCTCGGCCGCCTGGTCGCCGTGACGGCGCTTCCACTGGCCGAGCAGCCACAAAGCCTGCCAGCGCAGCATCGGTTCCTGCCCGTGCGCCGACTCCAGCGCCCCGGCCAGCAGCTCACTGGTCTCGTCGGATTCGAGTGACGTGGCGAGCGACAGTATCTGCGCGAGTGAGGTGGCCCGGGATTCCTCGAACTCCGAGGGACTGATGCCCAGCTGCCCCGCCAGATGTGCCACGGCACGGTCGGTGGGCTGGCGTGCGCCCGATTCCAGGCGCGAGAGATAGCCGGTCGACATTCCGTCCCCGGCGACCACCGCCTGCGACAGGCCGCGTTCAGTCCTCAGCTGCTTCAGCCGGCGGCCGAAGGATGGCTGCTCCAGCACGTGTACACCCCAACGGATGGATGGATGACAGAGAGTCCGGGCCGACCGTGTTGCCGTCTTCGCGTCACACTGTTCGTTCCAATTATGCCAAAGGATATCCGGGAAGTGTACGGGTTGGCAAACGCCTGACCTCGCAAGGTGGCTGGATAGCGGGGCCTGGAGGGAGGGTTCGGGCAAGGTGTGTTGCCAGAAACCTTGGAAAGTTGTTGCCAGTCAGGTGGGGGTTGTCGTACGATGACGGGCAAGATGATGCCAGCCCGACGATGTCCACAGGAGTGGCGAAAATGACCCGTGACCGCTCTGCCGTCATCGCCATCACCGGTACCGACCGGGCCGGCGCCTCCGCGGCACCCGCCGAATCCGCGGCACCCGCCGCACCCGCCGCACCTGTCGATCACGCCCAGGACGTGCGGGAGTTCATGTTCGGCGCCTGGAGCGATCTGCTCGGCTGCCACAACCTCACCGAACACGCGGACTTCTTCACCCGCGGCGGCGACTCACTGCTGTTCACGCGACTGGTACGGCGCGTCGGCAAGGAGTTCGGCGTCGTGATCCCGCTGCACGACATGTCGCGGCGGAATCTGGGCGACCAGATCGACCTCGTTCACATGCTGCGCACCCGCGGCTTGTCCGGTCGTGCCCGGCCCGCCGTCACGACAAGTGACATCCGGACCTTCCTGGCCGAGCAGTGGCGGGATGTCCTCGACTGCCCGAGCCCGTCCGACGGTTCGGACTTCTTCGCGCTGGGCGGTGACTCGCTCCTGGTCACCCGGCTCGTGCGGCGTGTCGGCAAGGAGTTCGGCGTCGAGGTCTCGGTGCGCGACATTCTGACCGCCACGACACTGGCCGATCAGACCCGGCTGGTGGGCGGCCTGCTCACCGAGGCGCTGCGCCCCGCGCCCCTGCTCCGGCGCCGGGCCGCCTGAGGCCCCGCCAGCCCCTCCCACCCCGCCAGCTCCTTCCGCCCCGCCAGCCCCTCCTGATCCTGCTGCACACCTTCCGTTCCTCCCCGCACGCCTCCCCGCGTGCTTCCCGTCCTCGCCCCGGCCCGGTTCACCCGGCCGGGGCGAGGACTTTCCGCGTACGCGTACCGCAGTCCGGGGGCGCTCTGCGGGCCTCCCGGGCCCCTCTGGGGACTTGAGGCCCTGTGCGGGGTCCTGCCTGGCCCCCAGGGCCGGTCCTCTGCCCCCTCTGCCGCCCTCTGCCGCCTCTGCCGTCCCCGGCCCTTCCCCCGGCCTCCTCCCGGGGTACGCCGCCCTGTCCGCCCTCCTGCCTGCCCTTCTGCCGGCTCTCCCGCCCGCCTCCCCGGCGTCGTCACGCCCGGGTCGGCGTACCCGAGGTGGTCAAGAGGCAGCACCCCTCCATACAGGCAAGTTGCCAAAGTCTGGCAAAACGTTGCCATTCCCGGCGGGGCTCACTACCTTCCTGTGATCGGGAGACTTCCCACGGTTCATGGCCGGGTCTCCGCACCTGCATCCCGCCTTCTCCGAGGAGCCGACATGCGTATCGCTCTCACCGTGACCGACGTCCGTGCCGACTCCGGCGAAGGCGTCGAGTGGCCCTGATCCCCGCCCGTCCCTTTTGCCGAACAGACAGCTCCACACCTGGTCCAGAAGGTATTGATGTCCCTGACGCCTGCCTTCCCGCTCGTCTGCAAGGGGCTTTCCATGACGCACATCGCACTCGACAACGACCTTCCCGGGATCAGCGGCCTGACGGCGAACCGGCCCGACATCGCGGCACCGCTGGGGGATCTCGCCAACGCGCTGTTGCGCGCGCCGTCCTCGCTGGCCGCCGGTGAGCGCGAGCTGATCGCGGCGTACGTCTCCGAGCTCAACGGCACCGAGTTCTGCTCCGCCTCGCACAGCGCCTTCGCCGCCGCCCAGCTCCCCGGCGGCCGGGACCTGGTCGCCGCCGTGCTCGCCGACCCCGACACCGCACCCGTCAGCGGCAAGCTGCGTGCCCTGCTGCGGATCGCGGCCGAGGTCAGGGAAGCCGCCCGACCGGTCTCGGAGAAGGCGATCGCGGCCGCTCGCGCCGAGGGCGCCGACGACACCGACGTGCACGACACGGTGCTGATAGCCGCGGCCTTCTGCATGTACAACCGCTACGTCAACGGCCTCGCCACCGCGGTCCCCTCCGACCCCGCCTACTACGCGCTGGCGGCCGAGCGCATCGTCTCGCAGGGCTACCGGGGCTGAGACAGACCTCACCTCATCCGGCCGTCCCCGCCCCGGAGGCCACCATGTCCCACCGCTCCGTACCGGCGCGTCCCCGACTGAGCCGGGGGCTGCGCGGCGTGTACGCCGCACTCAGCACCTACGGATGGCTCCTGATCGGGCCTCGTCCCCCGAATACCGGCATCACGGCGTCGGTCCACCTGAACAGCCCGCGGCGAACACCACCGGGCTGCGCGGAGAGCTGAGCAACGCCGGAGATGCCCGCCCCGACGGGCGCTCGGAACATGGACCGCGAATCGCCCACCGGTTCTGCCGGTGGGCCAGGGCGGGGCCGACCCGTCGCAGGATCACCGGGATGAGGTGCTCAGCAGTGACCGTTGACATCGCGCCGACCAGCGCGCGCAGCGTTGCCACGATCTACAACTCGGCCGTCGCGGCCTTCACCATCGCCGCCGCGTGGGAGGTGGGGGCGTTGGAGGAGCTCTACCGCGAACGCACCCTGGACACAGTCGAATTCGCGGAGCGCAACAGCCTCGACGCTCTCTCCACGACCGGTCTCTTCCGGGCCATGGCCTCGGTCGGACTGGTCCACCGCGAAGGCGCCACCGTGACCCCGCTGTCCGGGTTCGACGCGGTGTACCACAACAAGTCCTTCTTCCACTGGCTCGCCCGGGGCAGCTCCGAACTGTTCCAGCAGATACCGCGGGTGCTGCGCAACGAACAGCGCACCGGCGCCTACTACCGCCGGGACCCGGCGGCCATCGCGTTCGCCTGCCGCGAGATCGACGACATCACCTACGCCCCGGCCTACCGGGGAGCCATCGACCGCCTCGACTTCCCCGTGACCCGCGTCGCGGACCTCGGCTGCGGCAGCGGCGGCCGGCTGATGGACCTGCTGCGCCGCTTCCCCGGCAGTACGGGCACCGGCGTCGACATCGCCGCCCCGTCCCTGGAGGTGGCGCGCAAGGAAGCCGCCGACGCCGGTCTCTCCGACCGCGCCGAGTTCGTGCAGGGGGACGTGCTCCGGCTGGAGCCGCGCCCGGAGTTCGCCGACATCGAGCTGGTCACCTGCTTCATGATGGGCCACGACTTCTGGCCGCGCGAGAACTGCGTCGCCACCCTGCGGCGCCTGCGCGAGGTCTTCCCGTCCGCGCGCCGGCTGCTGATCGGCGACGCCACCCGTACCGCGCTGCCGGACACCGAACTGCCGGTCTTCACCCTCGGCTTCGAGCTCGGGCACGACCTGATGGGCACCTTCCTGCCGACCGTCGACAACTGGGAGTCGGTGTTCGCCGAGGGTGGCTGGGAGCTCGTACGCACCAACCGCATCGAGCTGACCGTCGGAGAGGTCATCTTCGAGCTGGCCTGATGCACCCAGCTCTCCGGTACTCACGCCCGGCTGCCGCCGTCACCGCCCCCCGGAAGCCGGCGCCTCCTGTCGGCCCGGGGCGTGTAGGAGTCAGCATGACCACGCTTGCCGTCGCTGTCGCCCGTACCCTCGCAGCCGATGGCGTCCGGCACGCGTTCGGCCTGGTGGGCGGTGGCAACATCCTCGCCACCGCTGCCCTGACCGAGGCGGGCGTCCACTACACGGCGGCCCGCCACGAGGGCGGTGCCATGGCCATGGCCGACGCCTACTTCCGGGTGACGGGGGAGGCGGCGGTCTGTACGACGACCCATGGGCCGGGGCTCGCCAACGCGGCCACGGCCCTGGCCGAGGCCGCCAAGAACCGTTCCGCCGCCGTCCTGCTGTGCGGTGACGCGCCGACCGACGGGCCCAGGTCGAACGACATCGACCAGAGCGCCCTGGTGACCTCGCTCGGTGTACCCGTCGTGCGCCTCACCGATCCGGCCACCGCTGTCGCGCGGACGTCCGCCGCGCTGGAACTCGCCCGTCTCCGACAATGCCCCGTCGTCGTCATGCTGCCCGGTGATCTGCTGGGTGCCGAGGTGTCCCCCCCTTCGGCACCCAGCGCCAACACGACCGCGGTGCCGGCCGCCGCGGCGACGGTCCGGCCCGACGAACTGGCACCGGTGCTCCGCGCCCTGGGCAGCTCCCGCCGGCCCCTGCTGCTGGCCGGAGCGGGAGCCTGGCGCGCGGGGGCCGGCAAGGTACTGCGCGACCTCGGTGACCGGCTGGGCGCACTGTTCACCACGACGGTGATGGCCAACGGGCTGTTCGACGAGAGTCCCTGGTCCCTCGGGATCTGCGGCGGGTTCGCCGCCCCGGAGCCCGCCCGGCTCATCTCCGGCGCCGACCTGGTGCTGGCCTTCGGCGCGAGCCTGGACACGTTCACCCTGCACGGCGGGCGGCTGCTGGATCCCGGCGCCACCGTCGTACGCATCGACCTGGAGCCCGGTCCCGGATCGGCCGGGCGCGGGGATCTCTCGGTGACCGGGGACGCCTCGGTCGTCGCCGCCCGCCTGCTGGACGCCCTCGGCACGGCGGGGCCCCCGGACGGGTCCGGCACCTGGCGCTCGGCGGAGGTCCGCGCCACCGCCGCCCGCCGCTGGGACACGGTGCCCTTCGCGGACGCCTCGGGCGCGGGGCGGATCGATCCGCGCACCCTCACCCGGCAGGTGGCCGGGCTGCTGCCCGCCGATCGCACCCTCGTGCTGGACGGCGGCCACTTCATCGCCTGGCCCGCCATGTACTGGCCGGTGCCCGATCCCGCGGCGATGGTCTTCACCGGGGCCGCCTTCCAGACCATTGGCCTCGGCCTGGCGGGGGCGGTCGGTGCCGCGGTCGGCCGTCCCGACCGGACGACGGTGGCGGCGCTCGGTGACGGCGGCGCGTTGATGGGGCTCCCCGAGCTGGAGACCCTGGTGCGCACGGGGCGGTCCTGCCTGGTGGTGGTCTATGACGACGCGTCGTACGGATTCGAGGACCACATGTACATACCGCGCGGGGCGGACCCGGCGACCGTCAACTTCGGCGACACCGATTTCGCCGGGACGGCCCGCGCGCTGGGCGCTCGGGCCGTCACCGTACGCGTACCGGAGGATCTGGCCGAGGTCACGGCATGGCGCGAACGCGGCTGCCCCGGCACGCTGCTGCTGGACTGCAAGATCGTGCAGACGGTGGTGGCGCCGTTCCTGGCGGATCTGCTGGCCCCGGCGGACCACCGGGGGTGACGCGGCTGCCGCCGGACGAGATGTCCCGGGGATGTGGACCGACCGGCACCCGGGGGCGGCGTCACGGGCACAGCTGACCGAGGCTGCCGCCGCCCGGAACCCGACAGCCGGCTGATCCCCCGACGCCGACACCAACGCCTCACACCAGCAGATAGGTTGCGGACGGTGCTGACGATTGAGGAGTTCGAGGTCCGGAAGGCCGGCCCGGAGGATCTGGAAGCCTGGTGCCGGGTGTTCGAGGACGGGCACGGGGAGCTGACCGGCGGGACGATGGGGCCCGGCGCGTCGGCCGAACGGCTGCGTGCCGGGTCGGGGGACGGGGTGCGGCGGTGGGCTGCCCGGAAGGCCGGGCGGATCTGTGCGGTGGCCGGCCTGCGGCCGCAGCGGCACGATCCCGCGATCGGGTTCCTTCGTCTGTCCGTGGCGCCGCAGGCGCGGTGCCGGGGTGTCGGGTCGGCGTTGCTCGCCCGGATCGCGGCAGAGGCCGGGGACCGGGGGACGGAGCGGATCCAGGCGATGGTGTCGGCGGGGACGCCCGGACAGAGCTTCGTTCGCGGGTGGCGCGTGACGCTGCGGCTGGAACTGCATGAACAGCGGCTCGACCGGGACGTCCTGAGGCGCTGCCACGAGCTGGCGGCGGATCCTCACCCCGACTACCGGGTGGTGTCCTGGCAGCGTGCGGCGCCTGTGGAATGGGCGCCCTCGTTCGGACGGGTGATGGGCCATGTGCTGGACGCGCCCGGAGCCGCGCTGCAGATGGCGTCCCGGGCCTGGGACACCGCGGCGGTCCGTGCCTGGGAGGCGGAGATGGCCGGGCGGCGACTGCTCGTCAGCGCGGTGGTCCACCTGCCCTCGTGCGAGGTCGTCGGTGCGACGGTGGCCACGGTGGCCGGTGCCGGTGCGCGGGCAGCCGACCAGCACGATACCGCCGTACTGCCCGGACACCGGACCGGCGGGCTGGCCCGCTGGATGAAGGCGCGCCACACACTGCGTCTGCACGAGCTGTTTCCCGAGGCCGGGTCGGTCACGGTCACCGTGAACCGGGAGAACGCCCCGATGCTCGCCGTGAACCGGGTGATCGGCTACCGGCTCGTGCGTGAGCGGCTGCTCGTGGAGACCCCCTCGGCCGGTATCACCATCGGCGGCACCGGACCGCGCGGGTGACGGACCGGGACATCTGAAGGGCTGTCCCGGCCACACCCCTGCCGCTACCGGTGGACGCGCGTGCCGCTACCGGTGGACGCGAACGGCGACGGCCGCGGACCCGGGTGGGTCCGCGGCCGTCCGGTGCCCGGCCGCAGCGGGGGATCAGCAGCCGGGCAGGTTCCGCCGGATGTCCCTGAGCCCCTCGAACGAGGAGAGGTCGGGCACCGTCCAGCCGTCCAGGTCGTACTCCGACATGCACTGGTCGACCAGCGCCTTGTAGTCGTCGATCTGCCCCGAGGCGGTCTGCGCGAACAGCAGCTCGGTGCGGGTGTTCTCGTGGTTGCCGGCGTAATTGCGCTCGTACAGCTCGTGGCGTCCGCCGAACTCCGTTCCCACCGCGTCCCACAGGAGTTTGAGCACCTTGACCCGGTCGACGGCCTCGATGCCGTTCGAGCCCCGTACGTACTTGTCGAGGTAGGGGCGGATCTCGGGGTTCTTGAAGTCGTCCGCGCTGGAGTTGAGGTAGATCAGGCCGCTCGCCACGTCCTGCTCGATGATCTCCTTGACGCGTGGGTAGCCGATCTGCATGAACCAGCGGTAGGCCATGCCGTACTGCGGGTTGGGCAGCACCGCCCCGTTGTGCCACTCCACCGGGTTGCGGGCCGCCGCGTCCGACAGGCCCCAGAAGAGGTTGCGCCAGGCCAGGACCTCACCGAGGCGGGTCTGCACGCCCCGGAAGTCCTGGGTCCCGGTGACCTCCAGGGCCTTCGCGAGCGCTCCCGCGATGAATTCCAGTTTGACGGCCAGCCGGGTGCATCCGTGGAAGGTGAAGCGCTCCATGAACCCGGACTGCGACGAGAACATCTGGATCTTCGCCATGTCCCCGTAGATGAACACGTTCTCCCAGGGGATGAGGACCTTGTCCATGACCAGGATGGTGTCGTTCTCGTCGAGCCGTGAGGACAGCGGGTAGTCGAACGGGGTGCCCATCACGGCCGCGGTGGCGCTGTAGGAGGGGCGGCAGATCAGCTTCACCCCGGCGGCGCCGGTGGGCACCGTGGCCACCAGCGCGAACTCCTTCTTCTTGATGGGCAGTCCGTAGTGCGCGATGAAGTTGTGGTGGGTCAGCGCCGAGCCGGTGGCGACCACTTTCGCGCCGCTGACCACGAGCCCCGCGTCGGTCTCCTTCTCCACGTGCACGAAGACGTCCGCCACCTCGTCCGGCGGCAGGCTGCGGTCCACCGGCGGATGCACGATCGCGTGGTTCCAGTACAGGACCTTCTCCTGGGCCTCCCGGTACCAGCGCCGTGCGTTGTCGGCGAACGGCCCGTAGAAGTCCGCGTTGGCTCCCAGGGTGCCGAGGAACGCCGCCTTGTAGTCGGGACTGCGGCCCATCCAGCCGTAGCTCATCCGGGACCACGCGGCGATCGCCTGCTGGTCGGCGACGAGGTCCTCGGCGCTGTGCGGCGTGGTGTAGAAGCGGTGGGTCAGCCCTCCGCTGCCCGTGTCCGTCCGGGTGGTCAGGACGTCCTGGGTGGCCGGGTCGTGCAGAGCGTCGTAGAGCCGTGCCGTCATCCGTACCGGGTTGTGGAACGCCGGGTGGGCGGTGACGTCCTTGACGCGCTCCCCGTACAGGAACACCTGCCGGTCGTCGCGCAGGCTCTCGATGTACTCGTCGCCGGTGAGCGGCCGGCTCACCGATGACCGAGGACGACTCTCGGCGCCGGAGCGGTGCTGATCGGTCATGAGCCCTCTTCCCTCGAATCCCCATCACCGCCCGATGCCGGGGCGCGCGGGCGTGGCCGGGATGTCATCGTGGCAGTCGGCGGCGACCAGGGCTTCTCCCTGCGTGCGGGAGTGCCGCACGCATCCGTGAACGGCCCCGCCGCAGGGCTGCGATGTCCTCCCGCGCCGTGCCGCCGACGACAGGTGCGCAATCCAAGAGGTGCCGCTCGTCCCCTGCCGATGTGACGGTCTCTCCAGCCCTGCCACTCTCCACGAACGTCATGTCCAGGAGGAAACCGATGCTGACCGCCGACATCCCCACGCGGGCGCAACTCGTCCAGCGCGCAGTCGAGCTGGCACCGCTTCTGAAGAAGAACGCCGCGCAGGCGGAGCAGGACGGCAGACTCCAGGACGAGACCGTGGAGGCGCTGGGGGACGCCGGATTCTTCCGGCTGCGGGTGCCCAAGCGCTACGGCGGCTACGAGGCCGACACCCGTACCCTCGTCGACGTCGCCGCCGCCCTCGGGCGTGCCGACGGCGCCGCGGCCTGGACCACGGCCGTCTACTGGATCCCGACCTGGATGACCTGCCTGTTCCCCGACAGCGTCCAGGACGAGGTCTTCTCCACCCCCGACGTCCGGATCTGCGGCACCCTCAGCCCGTCCGCGCTGGCCACTCCGGCGCCCGGCGGTATCACCGTCAACGGCAAGTGGGGCTTCGTCAGCGGCGCCCGGCACAGCCACTGGCAGGAGATCATCGCCGTCCTGCAGGGTCCCGACGGACCGCCGCAGCCCGTGATGGCCCTGGTGCCGATCGACGAGCTGATGATCATCGACGACTGGGACACCACCGGTCTGCGCGCCACCGGCAGCGTCAGCACCGTCGCCCAGGACCTCTTCGTCCCGCAGGAGCGCGTCCTGCCGCTCGGCGCGATCCTCCAGGGGAGTTACGCCTCCGAGCTGAACGCCCGGACGCCCGTCTACCGCACCCCGCTGCTGCCCGTCGCCTCGGCCTCGTCGGTGGGCACCGCGCTGGGGCTGGCCCAGGCCGCCCGGGACCTCTTCTTCGAGCGGCTGCCGGGACGCACCATCACCTACACCACCTACCAGCAGCAGTCCGAGGCACCGCTCACCCACTTCCAGGCCGCCGAGGCGACGCTCAAGACCGATCAGGCCGAGTTCCACGCCCACCGGCTGGCCGCGCTCGTGGACGGCAAGGGCGAGTCCGGCGACACCTGGACGCTGGAGGAGCGCGCCCGCGCCCGCGCCGACCTGGGTGCCGTGTGCCGGCTCGCCAAGGAGGCCGTCGACCTGCTCGCCTCCGCCAGCGGTGGCTCCTCGATCTACCGCGACGTTCCCATCCAGCGCGTCGTCCGTGACATCCAGGCGATCAACCTGCACGCCCTGATGAACCCGAACACGAACAACGAGCTCTACGGCCGCATCCTGTGCGGCCAGGAGCCGAACACGCTCTACATCTGAGGCCGCGGTCACAGCCGCAGCCCCAGCCCGCACCGCACGTGACGAGCCCGCATGTGACGAGCCCGCATGTGACGAGACCGCATTTCGACCAGCCCGCATGTGACGAGACCGTATTTCGACCAGACCGAGGAGCCCACCGGAAATGACTGCTCAGACCACCGACGCGCCCGCCATCGAGATCTCCGACGAGGACAAGGCCGCCGTCGCGGCCGTGCCCGGCCGAGTCGTCGCCGCCTGGGCCGCGCACGACGCCCAGGCGTTCGCCGACGTCTTCACCCCCGACGGCACGATGATCCTGCCCGGCGTCTTCCAGCAGGGCCAGGAGGCCATCGCCGCCTTCATGACCGAGGCGTTCACCGGCCCCCTCAAGGGCACCCGGGTCACCGGCACCCCGGTGGACATCCGCTTCGCCGACGCGGAGTCCGGCATCCTCATCACCCGGGGCGGCATCCTCGCCCCGGGGCAGAGCGAACCGAGCCCCGAGCGGGCCGTCCACGGCTCCTGGGTCGTGGTCAAGCGCGGCGGTGCCTGGCACCTCGCCGCGTACCAGAACACTCCCCTCCACGCCGCCGCCTGACGGCCCGTCCGCTCCGTACTCATTCCCAAGGAGGTGACGGCGATGGCCGACACGAAAGCAGGCCGCGCGGTGGTACTCGGCGGCAGCATGGCCGGCCTGCTGGCCGCCCGGGTGCTCGCCGACAGGTTCCGCGACGTCGTCGTCGTGGACCGCGACGACCTGTCGCCGGGCGCCGAGGCGCGCCGGGGTGTGCCCCAGGGCCGCCACGTGCACGGCCTGCTCGCCCGCGGACAGCAGATACTCGACGAACTGTTCCCCGGATTCACCGACGAGGCCGTCGCGGCCGGCATTCCGACGGGTGACCTCGGAGAGCTGCGCTGGTACTTCAACGGCCGTCGGCTCAGCCCCGCCACCACGGGGCTGGTGTGCGTCTCCGCCACCCGCCCGGTGCTGGAGGGCCGGGTACGGGCGCGGGTCGCCGCGCTGGAGAACGTGACGTTCCTCGACCGGCACGACATCGTCGGGCTCGTCACGGACGACGCGAGGACCACCGTCACCGGGGCCCGGGTCCAGAGCCAGCAGCCCGGCGAGCCGGAGCAGGTCCTTGAGGCCGGGCTCGTCGTGGACACCAGTGGCCGGGGCTCGCGCGCACCGCTGTGGCTGGAGGAACTCGGGTACGAGCGCCCCGAGGAGCAGCGCATCAAGATCGACCTCAGCTACACCACGCGCCTCTTCCGGCTGCCGGACCTCGGTGTGCTCAACGGCGACCTGTCCATCAACCCCGTCTCCTCGCCCAGCCACCGGCGCGGGGCGTTCCTCTCCCGCATCGAGGACGGGCTCATCGCGGTCTCGCTGACCGGAGTGCTGGGTGACAGCGCGCCCGCCGACCTGGAGGGATACCTCGCCTGGACCAAGACCCTTCCGGTCTCCGACATCTACGACGTCCTCCAGGACGCCGAACCCGTCGGGGACGGCTCGACCTTCCGCTATCCGGCGAGCGTGCGGCGCCACTACGAGCGGCTGCGGAGCCTGCCCGCCGGGCTGCTGGTGATGGGCGACGCGGCGTGCAGCTTCAACCCGGTCTACGGGCAGGGCATGACGGTCTCCGCGATGGAGGCCAAGGTGCTCGCCGAGCACCTGACGCGCGGTCTGTCGCCGCAGCCCCTGGAGTTCCAGCGCGACATCTCCGGCGTCATCGACGTCCCGTGGGACTTCTCCGCGGGAGGGGACCTCGGTTACCCGGAGGTCGAGGGCGTACGGAACGCCAAGGTGCGCACGGGCGGTGCGTACATGGCGCGGCTGCAGGCGGCGGCGGTCCACGACGGCCGCATCACCGGCACCTTCATGCGGGTGGCGGGCCTCGTCGAATCGCCGCAGGCCCTGATGAGCCCGCGCATGATGTACCGCGTGCTCAAGGGCTCACGGCGCGGCAAGCAGACCGTGGCCGCCTGACCCCGTCCGCCCGACCCCTGTCCGCCCACGACGCCCGGCCGGATCCCCGGCCGGGCGTCGTGCTGTGTCGCGGTGTTGTGCTGCGGTCGTCGTGCCGTGCCGTGGTGCTGTGTCGCGGCGCCGCTGTGTCCCGGTGCTGTGTCGCCGTGCGGGCGTCGGCGGGAACGCCGAAGGGCTGTCCCGGTCCGGCCGGGGCAGCCCTTCGACGCGTGGGCGGTTACGCGGGCGTCAGCCGGCGGCCGCCGGAACCGGGGCCGTCAGGCGGACCGGGAGGCTGCGGTGACCGTTCATGATGAACGTCGGCAGCGGCTGCAGTTCACCGGTGTCCACGGCCAGCGACAGGTCCGGGAATCGCTCGAACAGCTGGGACAGGCCCGTCGTGGCGACGAGGCGGGCGATACCGGCCCCCAGGCAGTAGTGCGGGCCCACCCCGAAGGACAGGTGCGCCTTGTCGGGCCGGGTCAGGTCGAAGGTGCCGGGGCTGTCCGGGTGGAGCTCCGGGTCGCGGCCCACGGCGCTGTAGTTGACCAGGATCGGGTCGCCCTTGGGGATGGTGACCCCGTCGAGCTCGATGTCCTCGGCCGCGTAACGCAGTGGCAGGTGCGCCAGCGGCGACTCGACGCGCAGTGTCTCGTCGATGACATCGTCCCAGGTGGCCCGGCCGGAGCGGATCAGTTCCAGCTGTGTCGGATCGCTGAGCAGGGCGGTGATGGCGTTGTCGAAGAAGTTGATCGTGGTCTCCGAACCGGCGCCGAGGATGGCGAAGATGGTGTCGGCGAGTTCTTCCTCCGACAGCGCGGTGCCGTCCTCGTCCCGCGCGGCGACCAGGTCGCTGGTGATGTCCTCGCCGGGCTCGCGCCGCTTGTCGGCGATGAGGTCGGCCATCGCCCCGCGCCAGCCGGCCAGCACCGCCTGTGCCTGCTCGGGGGTGACCGTGGTGTCGACCATCGCGTCGATGACCTTGGCGGTCTTCGCGCGGGCCTCCTCCTCCATGCCGATCAGGTCGGCGACGAGCCGGGCCGGCAGCGGATAGGCGAACCGCTCCCGCAGGTCCACCACCTCGTCGGGCCCGGCCGTCTCCAGGGCGTCCAGGAGCTGCTTGGTCAGCTCCTCGACGCGCGGCCGGAAGGCGGCGGTTCGGCGCGGTGTGAACGCCTTGCCGACCAGCTTGCGCAGCCGTACGTGGTTCTTGCCGTAGGCGGTGACCATGTTGTCCATGGCCACCCAGCTGATCAGCTCCCAGTCCGGCGGTATCTCTCCGTTGACGAAGGCCGGCCAGTGGGACCGCGCGCTCTTGGTGACCCGCGGGTCGGTGAGCACCTTCCTGATGACGTCGTGGCTGTTGAGCGACCAGGCGACCACTCCGCCGGGCAGTTCCACCCGGGTGGCCGGGCCCTGCTCGCGCAGGGCGGCGGCCTCGCCGTGGATGTCCCGGCCGGTGGTGTCGAGGGCGAACGGGCAGCGTTGCTCCATGGGAGTGTCCGGTTTCTCTTCTGGCCTGGGGCGGCGGGGCGGGCGGCGGTACGGAGCGATACGGAGGTGGTACGGAGCGGGCGGGGCAGTACGAGGCGGTACGGAGGTGTCTCGCCGGGATCAGCCGAGCGGGCCGAAGTGGGCCTGCGACAGCTCGCGGTTGGCGTGGGTGGCGAGGAAGATGCCGTTGCCGGCGTGGCTGTGGAGCATCGACAGGTCGCGCCACACCCGCTCGATCCGCTCGCCGTGACGGACCGAACTGGAACCCGCCGTCGGGAACAGCTGACTCTCCACCGCTCGCCAGCACAGCCGTACGGCCTCGCGGCTGACCAGCGCCAGGCGCAGCTCCGCCTCGCGGGTGAAGGCCGCCGCCTCGCGGTGGCACAGTTCCTGCCACTGCCCGACCGCGTGCAGCACGGCCGCCTCGGCGGCCGCGATCAGCCCGGTGGCCTCGCCGTAGCGGAACTGGTAGTCGGGGTCCTCGGTGCGCGCCACGATCGGGAAGAAGGACGTGGTGCGGTCGCGCATCAGCTGCTCGTACGCGTCCAGGGCGCCCTTGGCCATGCCCACGGCGAGGACGCCGAGTTCGAGCAGCATGAAGCTGAGCGGGCCGCCGCCGTACGCACCTCCGTGCAGGACCCGGCCGGGCAGCTCGTCGGTGACGGGCAGCTGGCTGAGGTGGCCGACGAGGGCGCGGTGGGCCGGGACGCGGGCGTTCTCGATGCGCAGGCTGTGCGAGCCGCTGCCGCGCAGGCCCAGCTGGTCGCCCCAGTCGTCGAGCCGTTCGAACTGGTCGCGGGTGACGATGAACAGCAGCGGCGCGGGCGGCTGCCCCTCTCCCTGCGGGATCAGGGTGTGGCCGATGAAGTGGGTGGCGTACGGCGCTCCCGAGCAGTAGTTCCAGGTGCCGTTCAGCACCCAGCCGCCCTCGCCGTCCGGCTCGGCCGATCCCGTGGGGGCGACGGTCGCCGGGCAGATGAACTCGCCGCCGGCGAACAGCTCGTCCTGCGTCCGCTCGTCGAACACCGCACCCGCCACCAGCGCGTGGGCGGCCCCGAACAGGTACATCCAGCCCGTCGAGGGGCAGCCGCGGGCCAGGGCGGTCGCGACCCTGACGAACGTCTCGGGGCCGAACTCGTAGCCCCCGTAACGCCGGGGGACGAGGATGCGGTAGAAGCCGGCCTGCGAGAAGGCCAGGTGGGTGTCCTCGGCGTAGTGGCCGCGCTCCTCGGTCTCCGCCTGCCGCCCGACGAGCGTCGCGGCCAGGGCCTCGGCGCGGGCGACCAGCTCGTCCGGGGTGAGGTCGGGTTCCGGAGGTGACACGGGGCCGGCTGCGAAGGTGCCGGGCAGAGTCGTCGTCATCGTGGATCGGTCCCTTTACGTCTCGGTGGGCGCGGGCGGTGCGGGCTCAGCCCGCGTCGACGGCGGTGTCCGGAGCCGTCGCCAGCGTGTGGAGCAGGGCGCGGAAGCGCTCCACGAGCGCGACGGCGGTGGCCTCGTCGAACCGGTTGTTGTCGAACTTGAGGCTGCCGGCCAGGTTGCCGTCCGGCAGTACGTCCATGGCCCACAGGCCGCCGTCCGGGATGGCGGAGCTGACGCTCTGGGACAGCACCCGGCGGCGGATCTCGGTGAACCGCGGGCCGTCGGCGGCGCCGTCCTCGGCGGCGAACGGTGACTGGAGCACCTCGAAGGCGACGACGGCCAGGAAGCCGTCGGCGAACGGGGCGAGCAGTCCGGGGCTGTCCTGCGCGATGTGCGCGAACGGGATCTCGTGCTGGTAGGCGCCCAGGCAGGCGGCGCGCGCCTGCTCCAGCACCGCGCCGAAGGTGGCGGAGCCGGTGGTGTCGATGCGGATGGGCACGAAGTTGAAGAACGGGCCCACCGATTCGGCGAACCGCTCCTCGTAACGTCCTGAGGAGAAGGTCGGGAAGACGACGTCCGTGGTGCCGGTCAGACCGCGCAGCAGCAGGCTGTAGGCCGCCGCGAGGACCATGAACGGGGTGCTGCGGGTGGCCCTCGCGTACTGGGTGACGGACGTGGACAGCTCGGCGTCGAAGACGAAGCGGTGCACACCGTAGGCGGCGGCCACATCCTCGCGGGGGCGGTCGGTGGTGATGCCGGTGATCTCGGCCCCCGCCAGCCGCTCGCTCCAGTACGCCCGCTCGCCTTCCGCGCGCCGGCCGGTCGCGCTGTCCTGCTGCCACCGGGCGAACTCCTGGTACTGGTGGGCCGGTTCCGCCGACGGTGCCCGGCCCGCGGCCCGGTCCGTGTAGGCGGCGGCCAGGTCGCGCATCAGCAGCTGCACCGACCAGGCGTCGGTGGCGGTGTGGTGGGTGACCAGGACCAGCACACCGTCGGTGGCGTCGAAGCGGCCGAACTCGGCCCGCAGGTGCGGCAGGACGGCGACGCTGAAGGGGGTGGCGTCCAGCTCGTTGAGGAACGCCTCGGCACGCTCGTCGCGCGGGCGGCCGTCGTCCGCCAGGTCCACCACCCGCAGTTCGGCGGGCGTGGCGGGGTGGACGGTCTGGTGACTGCCCGACTCGTCGCCGTGGATCGAGGTGCGCAGCACCTCGTGGCGCTCCACGATGTCGTTCAGGGCGTCGGCCAGGGCGTCGGTGTCGAGCGCGCCGGTCACCCGCCAGCCGCACACGAGGGTGTGCCGGTGTCCGAACGCGCCGTCGGTCTCACCCTTGTCGAAACCGCGCAGGAACTCCTGGTTGAACGACAGCGGGATGCGGCGGCCGGACTCGGCCGTCTCCGGTGACACGTGGGTGATGGTCACGTGGACCAGTCCTTTCTCCTGCGATGACCGGTCCGGGATGCCGACCGGGATGGACCGTGCGGTGGTGGCGAGGCGTGAACGGGCTCAGTGGGCGGCGGACCGGCGGGGGCCGCCGGTCACGCCGCGGCTCCGGTCGCGGCCGGCTCGGCCAGTTCGGCCAGCTCGGTGAGGTGGCTGTCGAGCTCGGCCACCGTGGGGTTGTTGAAGACATCGCCGACGCTCAGCTCGGCGCCGAGCTCGGCCTGGATGCGGGCGACCAGCCGCATCGCCTGGAGCGACTGCCCGCCCAGGTCGAAGAAGCTGTCGTCCGGGCCGATCTCCGGCACGCCGAGCACCCGCGCGACCAGCACGCACAGCAGTTTCTGGCGTTCGCCGGACGGGGCGGTGACGGTGGCCGCGGGCGCGGCGGGCTCGGGCAGCGCCGCCCGGTCCAGCTTGCCGTTGGGCGTCAGCGGCAGGGCCGCGAGCTCCGTGAACGTGTCCGGTACCGCGTAGTCGGGCAGCAGGCCGCCCAGTGCGGTGCGCAGGTCCCCGGGGCCGCTGCCGCGCGGGACCACGTACGCGGCGAGCCGCTTGTCACCGGGCTGCGGTTCACGGACCACGACCGCCGCGTGCGCCACCCCGGGCAGCTGCCCGAGCACGTGCTCGACCTCGGCCGGCTCCACCCGGTAGCCGCGGATCTTGACCTGGTCCCCGGAGCGCCCGGCGAACTCCAGCAGACCGCCCGCGCCACGCCGCATCAGGTCGCCGGTGCGGTACATCCGCGCGCCGTCCGGGCCGGTGACGAAGCGTTCGGCGGTCAGTTCGGGGGCGCGGAAGTACCCGGCCGCCAGCCGTTCGCCCGCGATGTGCAGCTCGCCGACCTCGCCGTCGGGCACCTCGGTGAGCCGGTCGTCCAGCAGCCGGGCGTCGACGGTGTCCATCGGGCGTCCCACCGGCACGACCGCGCGGCAGTCGTCCACGGAGGTCATCACCGCGTACGCGGCGAACGAGGACACCTCCGTCGCGCCGTACATGGCCCGTACGACCAGCCCGGGGCAGGCTTCGAGGACCCGGCGCACCGCCGTCGGCGCGACCACGTCGCCGCCGGTGAGGACCTCGGACAGTGTCGCGAAACTCTCCGGGGCCTCCTCGGCGAACACCCGGAACAGCCCCGCGGTCAGGTGTACGGCACCGATCCGCTCCTCGGTGAACAGCCGGCGCAGCGTGGCCAGGTCCAGCTCGCCGGGCGGTGCCATCACCAGGTGGCCGCCGCGCAGCAGCGGCACCCACAGCTCGTAGGTCGACACCCCGAAGGCGTACGGGGCCACGGACAGGATCCGCCGGTGGCCCTCGCCGTCCCAGCAGGAGTCGGTGGCCAGGCCCAGCACGCCGCGGTGCGTCACGGCGACGCCCTTGGGCTCACCGGTCGATCCGGAGGTGTGGATGACGTAGACGACGTCGTCGGAGCCCGAGGTGACGCCGGGGTCGTGGTCGGGCATCGCGGCCAGGTCCGGGTCGCCGGCCGGTTCCAGCAGCCGGCCGCCGAGCACACCGGCCCGGCCCCGCATCACGGCGTCGGTCAGGATCAACGGGCTTCCGGAGCGGTTCACGATCCGCCGCATCAGCTCCACCGGGTGGGCGCTGTGCAGGGGCAGGTAGCAGCCGCCCGCCTTGACCACGGCGAGCAGCGAGACGACCAGGTCCACGGAGCGTTCCATCAGGACCGCGACCGGTTCCTCGGGCCGCACTCCGAGGGCGAGCAGCCGGTGGGCGAGCCGGTTCGCGCGGCGGTCGAGCTCCCGGTAGGTGAGGGACCCGTCCGGTCCGGACAGGGCCACGGCATCGGGCACCCGTGCCACCTGCGCGGCGAAGCGCCGCTGCACCGATGCGGTGTCCTCGGAATTACTGAAGGCCATCGTCCGTCCAATCCGCTCAGCCGTATCCGCGTCCGCGGGCGATGTCCCCCCGGCACGGCGCACTCTCGGGTATGGCGCCACGTTCACAGACCGCGCCGTGGGCCTGCATCTCCTGGATTGCCGTGCCGTGCTGACGGGGCGTCAGTCCGGCCCGGCTCCGCCGGGAACCAGGAGTCCACCGCCCGGATACGGGCCTCGCACCGCGCCCGGTCATCGCCCGCGATCACGGAGAGCACGCTCGAAGATGCGCCGCGGGTCCGTCGCCGGGCAGCCTGATCGCGGCACCTCCGTGTGCGCCCCCGCGAAAGAGCCGTTCATTCAGGAGAACCATGAAGTCCGTCCAGTCCGCCGACGGTGACGCCATCGCTGATGACCACTCCGTGGAGGAAGGGGTGCCGGTCCTGACCGGCGGACCGTTCGGCGCGTGCGCGGGGCACGGAGCGTGTGTATCCAGGGCTCACCGACAGCCATGACAGCCATGACAGCCGTGGCAGCCGTGGCGACAGCGCTGACGCCACGCCGTTGGCCTCCACCGGACTGCACCGCACCCCGGCTCAGCACGGCCGCAGCCCGGCCCCACCCGCTCGAACTGCCTGGGTGCGTCCGGCGCCCAGGACGTCCCCACTGAAAAGGAGTACCCCATGCGAGCTTGGCTCAAGGCAGGCATCGCCGTGCCTGCCGGTCGACGTGGCAAATGGATCGTCCTCGCCGGCTGGCTGATCGCCGTCATGGCCTTCAGCACGCTGGCGGGGAAGGTGGGTGAGGTCCAGGACACGAGCGCGAACGCGTTCCTTCCGCGTGGTGCCGAGTCCACGCAGGTCAACACCGAGCTGGAGAAGTTCCGTACGGACGAGCTCATGGCGGCCGTCGCGGTCTACAGCAGCGACGACGTCCTGGGCAGTGACGTCCGCGCCGCCGTGGAGACCGACCGTGCCGCCTTCGCGAAGATCGCGGCGAAGGGACAGCAGGTCCCCGAGGCGATCCCCTCGAAGGACGGCAAGGCCCTGATGGTGGTCGTGCCGCTGTCGTCCACGGACCAGGCGGTCATGGCGGACAAGGTCGAGGAGCTGCGTACCGTCGCCGCCGCGCAGGCCCCGCCCGGCGTCACGACCGAGGTCGGCGGCATCGCCGCCGTGACGACCGACGCCGTGAAGATCTTCGAGACGCTCGACAGCACCCTGATGGCGTCCACCGCGCTGGTCGTCATCATCCTGCTCCTGCTCACCTACCGCAGCCCCTTCCTGTGGCTGTTCCCGATCTTCGCGGTCGGCTTCTCCACCGTGCTGACCCAGGCGGGGACGTACCTGTTCGCCGAGTACGCCGGTCTTCAGGTCGACCCGCAGAGTTCGGGCGTCCTGATGGTGCTCGTCTTCGCGGTCGGTACCGACTACGCCCTGCTGCTCATCTCCCGCTACCGCGAGGAGCTGTACCGCAACGAGGACCGGCACGCCGCGATGCGGATCGCTCTGCGCCGCTCGGGCCCCACGCTCCTCGCCTCCGCCGCGACCGTCGCGGTCGGCCTGGCCTGCCTGGGGCTGGCCGACATGAACTCCTCGCGCTCCATGGGCCTGGTCGGCATGATCGGCGTCATCTTCGGCTTCCTCGCGATGGTCACCATCCTGCCGGCCCTCCTGGTCATCGCGGGCCGCTGGCTGTTCTGGCCCCTCGTTCCCCGCTACGGGGCGACCCCGCGCGCCGCCCTCTCGGTGTGGGAGCGCGTCGGCAATGTGGTCGCCGCCCGTCCGCGCCGTTCCTGGCTGCTGTCGCTGGCCGTCACCGCTGTCCTGGCGCTGAGCGCCTTCGGCGTCAACATGGGCCTCGGGCAGTCCGAACTGCTGGAGGGCAAGCCCGATTCGGCGTCCGCCCAGGAGACGCTCGCGAAGCACTACCCCTCCGGTTCCGCCGACCCGGCCGTCGTCATCGCCAAGACGTCGCAGGCCGACGGCGTGATCAAGGCCGTCCAGGGGACCGAGGGCGTCGTCGACGCCACCGTCGCCGCCCGTACACAGGACGGCGAACTGACCCAGCTGGCCGTGGTGCTCGAAGGCGCTCCCGCGGGTGAGGCCGCCAAGGCCACCGTCGAGCGGCTGCGCGAGCGCACGGACGCGCTCGTCGGCGGACAGGCGGCCCAGACCCTCGACAAGGAGAACGCAACCGAGCGAGATCTGTGGGTCGTCGTTCCCGCCGTGCTGCTCGTCATCCTGCTGGTGCTGACCCTGCTGCTGCGTTCGCTGGTCGCCCCGCTGGTCCTGCTGGCCACCGTCGTCGCCTCGTACTTCGCCGCCTTCGGCTCCGCCAGTCTCCTGTTCGAGCACGTCCTGGGCTACCCCGGCATGGACTGGTCGGTCCCGTTGCTGGGCTTCGTCTTCCTGGTGGCGCTCGGCGTCGACTACAACATCTTCCTCATGCACCGGGTGAAGCAGGAGTCGGCACTGCACGGTCATGCCCAGGGCGTCATCGCGGGCCTGCGCAGCACCGGCGGTGTGATCACCTCGGCGGGACTGGTGCTCGCCGCGACGTTCGCGGTCTTCGCCGTACTGCCGCTCGTGGCCATGGCCCAGATGGGGGTGATCGTCGGCATCGGCGTTCTCATCGACACCTTCCTCGTCCGTACGATCCTGGTTCCCGCGCTCGCGCTCGATCTCGGCGCCCGTCGTTTCTGGTGGCCCGCGAAGCCGGCCACCGACCGGGAATCCGCAGCCCCCGGCACGTCCGTCGACGGCAAGGAGTCCGAGCTGGAGCGCGTCTGAGCGACGCGACGTCCCATCGGCGCTCCGCCAGTTCCGCCGGTGCCGCCGGGGTCCTCCTTGGGAGGACCCCGGCGGCACCGGCATGTCCGCCGCGGTGACATGGCCCGCACGCCCGGCCCGCGCGCCGGGCCCGGATCCGCGACACCCGGGGGCGGACCGGGGAGCGGATCCCGGGAGCGGACCACCTCTACCCAGCATTTCAAGAGATGCCTCCTCATACCCCCGGACGCGACGATTTCGCGGAGTCGCCGAAGTGGCAGCGACGTGAAGTACGGCGGACCCGGTGCCCGCAGCCGAATCCACGAAGGAGACATCCCGTGACCACACCACTCAAGATCCTCGCGATCAACGGATCGGAACGGGACGGCAACACCAGCGATGTCCTGCGCCATGCCGCGGCAGTCGCCGCGGCGCGGGGAGTCGAGTGGGAGACCGTCGACCTGCGGAACATCGAGATGTCGCGCTGCGGGCCCTGCGGTGACTGCAACGACCGCCCGGTCCCGTGCGCCCTGGAGGACGGGGTGCCCGGCGTGATCAGGAAGATGGTCGCGGCCGACGGCATCGTCTTCGCCGCTCCCGTGCACGGCTTCGGAACGGCCAGCCTGATGCAGACCTTCATCGAACGGGCCGGAGTCGGTTACCTGCGTTTCGACCGGCCGTTGAGCAACAAGGTCGCGGGCGTCATCTCCGTGGCCCGTCGCTACAGCGCCGGCGAGGTGTGGGCCCAGCTGACGGTGAACGCGCTGCTCAACCGCATGATCGTGGTCGGGAGCGGATTCCCCGCCACGGTCCACGCACTGCACCGGGGAGACGCGCTCAAGGACGACGAGGGGCTCACCAACGTCACGCGCCTGATCGACCGGATGACCGACATGATGGAACTGCTCGACGAGCACCGCGCCCTGACCGGACGTGACAACCTGCTCGCCGCGCGCGAGGTCAACGAGCGCATCGGGCTCGCCCTGAACGAGACGGCCCCTCCCGCCGCGGACGGGGCCGTCGTGGACGGGGCCCCCGCGGACGCGTCGGACCTCCTCACCGCGCGGGAGCTCACCGACGACGTGTGGGCCCGCCAGTGAGCGCGCCGGCCCTGCCCTGCGCCCCGGCCGGCGCGGACCTTCAGGACTTCCTCACCGACTACCGCCGCGTCAGCCGGGCCTTCCACGACTCCGCCCTGTCGCCGACGGAACTGGCCGACTGGCGCGCCCGGCGGCTGACCACGGTGCTCCACCACGTGAGCGAACGCTCCCCGTTCTACCGGCGCCACCTGGCCGGCATCGACGTCACGGCCGTGACCCCCGGTACTTTGAACACGCTCCCCTTCACCACCAAGGACGACCTGCGGCGCGAGATGTACGACGTGCTCAGCGGTCCTCTTTCCGCGGCGAGCATCTATTACGAGACCAACGGCACCACCGGGGCGGCCACTCCGTGCCCGCGCGGCGCCGTGGACATCGCCACCTCCAACGCCTCCGTCGAGGAGTCCTGGCGCCGCCTGTTCCGCGCGCACTTCGGCGACCGCATGCCCGTGGTGGGGCTCATGGGGCCCTCGGAGCTGTACGCGTTCGGTGATGTGTTCACCGATGTCGCCGCCTCGCTCGGCGCCTGCCACGTCAAGATCTGGCCGGAGTCCCCCAGGGTCGGATTCCGCAAGGCCCTGCGCCTCATCGAGGAGCTCGGGGTCGAGGTCATCGTCTGCGCGCCGGCCCTGTGCCTCAGCCTCGCCAAGGCGGCCCAGCACTACGGGTACGACCTGGCGGACCTCCCCGTCAAGCTGTTCCTGGTCCTCGGCGAGATCTGCACCCCCGAGTTCGCCGCCAACGTCTCCTCGGTGTGGCCGCACGCCGTCGTCCGCCCCGCCCTGTACGGCTCCCAGGAAGCCCTGTGCATCGCGACCGGTGCCGACAGCGGCGCCCTCCACCTGGCCACGCCCAACTACCTGGCGGAGCTGGTCGATCCCGACACCGGGGCCTCGCTCGGCGAGTTCGGTGAGGGCGAGCTGGTCCTGACCATGCTCGTCGACGGCATCAAGCCACTGATCCGCTACCGGACCGGCGACCTCGTCCGCATCACCCCCGCACCGCCCGGAGCGGCACTGCCCGGCCCGGTGGTCGAGGTCGTCGGGCGCGCCGCCGACCGCATCCCGCTGGGGGACGTCCTCCTGCACCCCGCGGAGCTCGAAGCCGCCGTACTGGGGGACGTACGGGGCTGCCTGGGCTACCAGGTCGTCGTCGACGGCGGCCCCGACGGCGACCGGATCACCGTGCGGATGGACCTGCTGCCCGGTGCGGCCGACCCGGCGGCCGCCGTCGCGGCCCGGTTGCGCGCACGCACGGGAGCCCACGTCGACATCGCCGTCGACGCCGACATGGACCCGGTCACCCACACCGGCTCCTTCGTCAGCTGGAAGGCCGCCCGGGTCCTCGACCACAGGTCGGGCCTCGACGGGGCCGTGCGTGCCGCCCGCCAGGTCGCGCACCGCTACGCGATCACGACATGACCGGGAGGACCACGCGATGACCCTTCAAGCACCGGCGGTGGGCGTCGGCGTGACCACGCGTACGCGCCGCCTGCCTCCTCTCGACCTGCTGAACGCGTACCGCAATCTCTGCGGGCGTTTCGGCCCCGACGAGGCGTATCTCCTCGAATCCGCGGCCGGTCCGCTGCGCGACCGCAAGTACCAGTTCACCGGGTTCGGCACCCTGCTGTCCCTCTCGGTCACCGGGGACGCCGTACAGATCGAGGGCAGGCCCGCTCTGCGCCGGCTGCTGCTGGAGCGGGCCGGGCCGCTGCTCACCGACGTGCCCGGCCAGGGGCTGCGACTGCGCGGCACGGACGATCTGTGGGCGCTGCTGCGCGCCGCCCAGGGGATGTTCGACGCCCAGGGATCCTCGGGGCGCTTCCGGTTCGGGTTCCTCGCCTACTTCGGCTACGACACCGCCCGCTACGTCGAGGAACTGCCGTACCTCATCGAGCGGCGCTCCGCCCTGCCGGACATCCACCTGGTCCTCCACCAGGGCTGTGTGACGACGGACCTCACCGACGGCGGCACCGAACTGCTCCTGCACGAGTCCGAGCACTGGCCGCCCCTGGACGAGGACGAGACCGCCGCCCTGCTCGTCCGTGAACCGGACGCCGGGTCCCCGTACTTCGACGCGGCGGACCCGCCTGCCGCGACCGTCACCGACGACAGCGACCCCGAACTGTTCCGGGCCGATGTGGAGCGGTGTCTGGAACACATCGCGGTCGGCGACATCTACCAGGTGCAGATCGGTCACGAGCTGACCATGCGCTCCGAGGCCGCCCCCATCGATGTCTACCGCAGGCTGCGGCAGCGCAACGCCTCCCCGTACATGTATATGGCAAGCATCGCGGGGCAGTGTGTCATCGGCGCCAGCCCCGAACTGTTCGTCCGCATCGAGGACGGCAAGGTCGTGATGCGGCCCATCGCCGGGACCCTGCCGCGCACCGGTACGGACGACGACGAGGCCGCCGCGCGGACGCTGGCCACCGACCCCAAGGAGATCGCCGAGCACACCATGCTCGTGGACCTCTGCCGCAACGACATCGGCCGGATCTGCGAGGCCGACACCCTCGACGTGCCCGACCAACTGGTCGTCGAGCGGTACTCGCACGTACTGCACCTCGTCTCCACCGTCGAGGCACGGGTCGAGGCGGGCGAGGACAGCTTCGACGCCATCGCCGCCCTCTTTCCCGCCGGGACGATGACGGGCACCCCCAAGATCCGTGCCATGGAGATCATCGAGTCCGTCGAGCGCAGCCGCCGCGGCCTGTACGCGGGCGCGCTCGGCCTGATGGACATCGGCGGCTACACCAACCTGGCCCTGTGCATCCGCACCCTGTTCCACCACGACGGCGCCTACCGCACCAGGGCCTCGGCGGGCATCGTCGCCGACTCCCGCCCGGACAGCGAATGGCGCGAGACGCTGGCCAAGATGAGCGCCGCCTACTGGGCGGTCACCGGTAAGGAGTTGCTGTGAAACTGCATGTGGCGGGCCCGGCCGGTGCGCCGGACAGGGAGCGGCCGCGGGTGCTGGTGGTCGACGCGTTCGACAGTTTCGTCGACATCCTGCGGCAGTACCTCATGTCGGCGGGGGCGGTTCCGATCATGGTCCGCTCCGACAAGCTCCGGCTGGACGAGGTGCCGCTGCTGCGCCCCGACGGCATTCTGCTGGGCCCGGGACCGGGCCACCCGGACGTGTCCGGGCACGTCGAGATCGTCCGCGCGTTCGCCGGGAGGCTCCCCCTGTTCGGGGTGTGCCTGGGCCAGCAGGCCATCGCCCGCGCGTACGGGGCGAGCGTGCTGCCGGCCGACCACCTGATGCACGGCAAGACCAGCCGGATCCGGCACGACGGGCGTGGGCTCTTCGCCGGGATGCCCGACGGCTTCCTGGCCACCCGCTACCACTCCCTCGTCGTTCCCGAGACGACCGTACCGCCCTGCCTGGAGGTGACGGCCCGGTCCGCGGACGACGGTTATGTGATGGGCCTGCGGCACCGAGCCCTGCCGATCGAATCGGTCCAGTTCCACCCGGAGAGCTTCCGTACCGAACACGGCATGCGCATCGTCACGAACTTCCTTTCCGCGGTACGCGCCTTCACGGCGGTCCTGCCCGACGCCGAGGCGGCCTGACACGGAACATCGAACGAAAGTGCGCACATCCAAAGATGCCGGGCCCTCGCCGAACGAGAAGAGTCAGTGGTGTCGGCACTGTGCAACGGAGGCGTCGTGACGTACTGGAACAGTAGGGCGGAGACCATGCCCCGCCCGCAACTTGAGGCATGGCAATGGCGCAGGCTCCGGCAGGCACTCGACCACGCCAAGCGGAACTCACCGTTCTGGAATGGACGGATACCCGACGGCATCGATTCCCCGCAGGACTACGCGGCGCGGATGCCCCTGCTGTACAAGAAGGACCTGCTGGCCGCCCAGGCGCTCGCGCCCCCGTACGGCACCTGGCCCTCGCTGGACCCCTCACGGGGAGTGCGCCACCACCAGACCAGCGGCACCAGCGGCAACCCGCCCATCCGCACGTTCGACACCGAACGCGACTGGGCCTGGTGCGTGGACACCTTCTGCACCGCGCTGCACGCCAACGGGGTGCGCCCGCACCACAAGGGTCTGGTGGCCTTCGGCTACGGCCTCTTCGCGGGGTTCTGGGGCATGCACTACGCGCTGGAGCGCATGGGCTGCACCATCGTCCCCGCCGGCGGCCTCGATTCGAAAACCGTCGTGCGGCTGCTGGTCGACTACCGGATCGAAGTGCTCGGCCTCACCCCGAGCTACGCGATGCGGCTGATTGAGACCGCCCGCGACATGGGCATCGACCTCGCCCGTGACGCGAACGTCCAGGTGATGCTCGCGGGCGCCGAACCGCGCTCCGACTTCACCACCCGGACCATTGAGGAGGCGTTCGGCGCCCGCGTCTTCAACGCGGCCGGTACCACCGAGTTCGGCGGCGTCTTCATGTTCGAGTGCCCGCAGCGGCGCGGCGCCTGCCACATCAACGAGCCCTCCTCCTACGACGAGGTGCTGCACCCCGAGACCCTCCAGCCCGTCGGCTACGGCGAGGAGGGCGTCCGGGTGACCACCGGCCTGGCCCGTGAGGGCATCCAGCTCTTCCGGCACTGGACGGAGGACGTGGTCGTCAAGCGGCCGTACAGCGAGTGCGGCTGCGGAAGGACCTGGGACTTCTACGACGGCGGCATCCTGCGACGCGTCGACGACATGCGCAAGATCCGGGGCGTCTCCATCACCCCCGTCATGATCGAGGACGTCGTACGCGGCTTCGCCGAGGTCAACGAGTTCCACTCGGCCATCCGCACCGTGCGCGGCCTCGACACCATCCACGTCAAGATCGACGCGGGAGGGCTCGGAGAGGAGGCCGCGCGCCTGCTGTGCGCGCGCATCACCGCGGAGTTCAAGCGCGAGATCGGCATCCGGCCCCAGGTGGAGCTCGCCCCGGCGGGCAGCCTGCCCCGAACCAACTGGAAGGCGGCACGACTTCATGACGAACGAGTCCTCACAGCTCACGGCTGAACCCCGGACGGACGAACTCCTGACACCGTGGCAGCCCACGGCCGAGTACCTGACCGCCGAGCAGGAGCTCCACCTCATGGAGAGCTACCGCACGCTGGGCTACCTCGCAGACAACTGCCGGGTCCCGGCCGTGCTCGCCGCGGTACGGGCCTCGCTCGCCGAACTCCGGGTCGCCCTCGACGGGCAGGCCATGGAATTCGACTACTACCGCAACACCGACCGGGTGCTCGGCGTGTGACCACCCGATGATGTCGAAGGGGCGGTACCCCGGCCGGGGTACCGCCCCTTCGACATCAACGCCGCCGTGAATCAGCCGGCGCTGCCCCGCACCGCGTTCTCCAGCTGCGCCCCGGTGTAGACCTCCATGCCGGTGAAGTACTCCACGCGCAGACTCTGCGGGCTGCGGACCCCGTTCTCGGCCCGGTCCTTGTCGTAGTCGTCCAGCAACCGCTGCGCCTCCTCGGTCGCCTGCCCGAAGCGCTCGACCGGGTCCACCCCGTCCAGCAGCACGTCACCCATCGCCCGCGTCATCACGTCCTGCGCCCCGGCGAAGTCACCGAACAGCGCGCCGCGGCACGGCGGGACGCCCTCGCCCCGGCCCTCCTCGAAGGTGTTGAGCTGGGCGCTCGCCAGGCCGTGGAAGGGGTTGGCCTCGAACCAGCCCTCGTCCTGCAGCAGCCGGTAGGAGGAGCGCGTGACCGGTACGAAGCTGCTCGCGATGTGGCGGTCGGCGGCGTTGCGCGGGCTGTTCATGAACTGCATGAACGCCAGCGCACCGTCCTGGGTCACCTCATCCAGGCCATTGGCCAGCCACAGCGAGGTACCGGCGATGATGTTCCCGCCGTACGGCTGGTCCTCCCGGCCGGGGAACCGGCCGACCGACATCTCGAAGCCCGCGTTCTGCGCGGCCTGCTCCATGTAGTTCAGGTCGTTGGAGGACGTGATGCGCAACGCGACGTCCTGGTCCGCGAACGCCTTCATGTTGGCCTCCCAGTCCGGGATCTTGCCGGTGTAGAGGTAGTGCCCCCGGCTGTGCAGGCGCTGCCACCACTCCACCCAGCCGAGCATCTCCGCCGAGGCGAGGTCCAGCCGGCCGGCCCGGCCGGAGCGGCCGTTGTCGTTGTCGGCCAGCTGTCCGCCCTGGACGGCCAGCGCCTGCTGGAAGAACAGACCGTGGTTCGACCACGTCACCCCGTACGACGGCCCGTTCTCCAGGGCGGCCACCGCCTCGCACGCGGCCTCGATCTCCTCCCACGTGCGCGGCAGGCTCTCGACACCGGCGGCCCGCAGGAGGTCGCGGTTGCCGTAGATCAGCATGGCCGTCACCACGGCCGGCATCGACGTCAGGTCGCCGTCGACCGAGTAGTACTCACGCACGGCCGGCAGGATGTCGCCGAGGACGACGGGCTCGCCGAGGATCTCGGTGCGCCCGGCGACGGCCTTCTCCACCGAGGTGAACAGCGGCCTGCCGTCATGGGTCCGTGAGTCACGGGCGGCCTGGGTGACGGCGAAGTAGTACTCGGCGACCGCCGGCGGACGGCCCTGCCCGGCCGCCTCCGCTATCTCCTCGGAGAGCGTACGGAAGTCGCGTCCCTCCAGGTTGATCCGGTACTCGGGGTGCGCCTTCTCGAACTCGGCGGCCAGCCTGTGCAGCCGGTCCATGTAGCCGGGGAACGTCAGGTCGGCCACCCAGACGTCGATCACGGTTGCGGCGGTCATGAGATGCCTCTTTCTGCTCTTCGGTGACGGAAAAGTTCAGACCGCGGCAGCGGCCGGGACCACGGAACGGGCGAACGTCCGGACGTCCCCCGCCAGCTCGGCCGGCTTCTCCAGCGCCGCGAAGTGACCGCCCCGCTCGAACTCCGTCCAGTGGGTGAGGGTGGGGAGGTCGCGGTCGGCGAAGCGGCGGATCGGTACGAAGATGTCGTCGGGGAAGACGGCCACTCCCACCGGAACGGTGAGCGGCGGCGGCACGGCCCCACCGGCCGCGGCCCGCACCGCCTCCGCACCCTCGTAGTAGAACTGGGCGGACGAACCGGCGGTCGCCGTCAGCCAGTAGATCGACACGATCGTCAGCAGGCGGTCGCGGTCGACCGCTTCCTCCGGCAGCCGCTCGGCCCCGGTCCAGTCCAGGAACCTCTCCACGATCCAGGCGAGCTGGCCCACCGGGGAATCGGTCAGTGCGTACGCCAGCGTCTGCGGGCGGGTCTGCTGGAGCTTCATGTAGCCCGACAGCTCGGCGTCGAAGCGGGAGAGCTTGCCCAGCCGGGCCTGGTCCCGCTCGGTCAGGCCCTCGAACTCCGCGGGGTCGCCGGAGGGAAACGTCATCAGCATGTTCACGTGCACCCCGAGCACATGACCGGGGTCGATACGGCCGAGCTCCAGCGAGATCACCGACCCGGCGTCACCGCCCTGAGCGATGTAGCGGTCGTATCCGAGCCGCGCCATCAGCTCCGCCCAGGCACGGGCGATGCGGGCGGTGTCCCAGCCCTTCTCCGGCAGCGGGTTGGAGAACCCGTACCCCGGTATGGACGGGATGACGAGGTGGAAGGCGTCCGCCGGGTCACCGCCGTGCGCACGCGGATCGGAGAGCGGGCCGATCACATCCAGGAACTCGGCGACCGAACCGGGCCAGCCGTGCGTGAGGAGCAGCGGGGTCGCGTCCGGCTCCGGCGAGACGACATGGAGGAAGTGCACCGGGGCACCGTCGATCTCCTCGATGAACTGCGGATACCCGTTCAGCTCGGCCTCGGCGGCGCGCCAGTCGAAAGAGGTACGCCAGTACTCCGCGAGCCCCTTCAGGTACTCCAGCGGCACCCCGCGGTCCCAGCCGGTGCCGGGCAGCTCGTCCGGCCAACGGGTGGCCCCGAGGCGGGCATGCAGGTCGTCGATCTGTTCCTGCGGGATGTCGATACGGAAGGGACGCATGGGAGCACTCCGTGATGTCCGGGCCGGAAGGGGTCGTCGAAGGAGGATGGAGGGCTCACCGGCAACCGGATCGGCCCCGGCCGCACCCGGCGCGCCCGGCTGTATCGTCCGACGCCGCCGAAGCCCGCCGCATCTTGCGAATTGCTCCATGGGCCCGGCGCGTCCTGCTCCACGGGCCCGGTGCGTCAGCGCAGTTCAGAAGATGCGCGCGGCTCCCGCCCACTGGCAGCATCACCGTCCGGGTGACCGGCCCGGCGCGCTCGGCGCGCGGTCGTGCCCCCACGCGGCACAGGCCCAGCCGCACCGATCCCGAGAGGACGCGCAGATGAACTTCTCCACCGCTCATGCCGCCGCCGGCCTTGTCGACGCCTTCGCCGACGCGGCCCCGGAGGTCCGCGAGGCAAAGTTCCGCGCCCTGGTGGACGGCCTCTGGCACGAGGGCGAACTCTCGCCCGCCGCCCTCGCGGCGGTGCCGTCGCTGGTGGCCGCGCTCGAAGGGGCCGACCACGACAGCCAGGGCCACCTGGCGATCCTGCTCGGACTGCTCGCCGAGGCCGAGTACCCGGCGGCGGGACCGGTCACCGAGGAGATCCGTGCCCACCTCGGCCTCTATCTGGACCTGGTGCGCACCGACGGCATCGGCACGCCGCTCACCCTCGCGCTGCTCTATCTGCTCGCACACTTCCCGGCCGACCGGGACACGATCCTCACCGCCACACTCGACCTGGGCCTGGAGCCCGAGGACCTGTCCCGGCTGCACCGCGGCCTGAGCGAACTCGACCCCGAGCGGCCCGACCTCGGCCGGGTGTGGCCCTCCCCGTCGGCCTGGACCCTCAACGAGGACGAGCGGGCCTTCGACGCGAGCTGGATCAAGGCGCTCAGCGGCGAGCAGATCCGGGCTGCCTGGGAGAACGACACCCGGACGGTGCTCGGCTGCATCGGCGCCCGCGCCTACTGGGCGGTCCGTAACGGCGACCCGCAGGACGCCCCCGCGGCCACCGTGCCCGACCGGTCCAACGCCAGCGCGCCGCCCGCCGACACCTCCCTCTTCGCACCGCACACCGGAGCCCTGCGCTGCCCGGCCTGCCGCGGCACCCTGGAGCCCGGCGAGGACCTCCTGAACTGCACCGGCTGCACGGCCCGCTACCCCGCCGCGAACGGCATCCTCGACCTGACCGCGCCCGCCACCGGTGACGGCGCAGTCGACGACTTCCTGGAGAAGCTCTCCCAGGTGCCCAGCATGGGGCTGTTCTACGAAGCGGTGGCCCGGCCCTCCTTCCTGCGCGTCTCCGGCTCCAACTGGGGCGGCCAGGTGAGCCCGGCCGACGAGGACCACTACCTCGCCACCCACATACGGCCGGTCGACGGCCCGGTGGTCGACCTCGCCGCCGGAGCCGGACGCTGGACCACCGTCATCGCCGAGACCGTCGGTGCCGACCGGCTGGTCGCCGTCGACAGCTCACTGCCCATGCTCAACGTGCTGCGCGGCCGGCTTCCCGATGTCCCCTCGGTACTGGCCGGAGCCTCCGAACTGCCCTTCGCGGACGCGTCGGTCGGCGCGGTCGTCTGCTGGAACGCCCTCCAGGCCTTCTACCACGAGGCCGAGGAGGCGATCACCGAGGTCGGCCGGATCCTGCGGCCCGGAGGCACCTTCACGGTGCTGACGTTCCGTCGCTCCGAGGACCCGGTCTACAGCTACTTCCAGTCGGCCCACAGGTTCCCCCAGCACGACGGGGGACTTCAGCTGTTCGACCCCGAGGACCTCAACCGCTGGCTGGCCGCCGCGGGCCTGACGGTGAGCGAGGAGAGCGGACCGGGGACGTTCGTCTTTCTGACGGCCGTCCGCGACGACCAGGAGGAGACCCGTTCATGAGCACGGCCGATGTGCGCGACGACGCGCTCGCCGAACCAGGCACCCCCCACTACGAGGAGGCCGCCCGGGTCTTCAACCTGGCCGCCCCCGCCCGCCCGGCCGCGGCCGTCACCGCACGCGGTCCGGCCGAGGTCCGGGCCGCGGTGCTCGCGGCCACCCGCCGGGGGCTGCCGGTCCGGGTGCACACCTCCGGGCACGCCGCCGGGGCCGTACGCCCGCTCGACGGCTCCGCGCTGATCCGCACCTCCCCGGCGGGCGAGGTGGAGATCGACACGGCCCGGCGCACCGCCAGGATCCCGGCGGGCGCGCGCTGGGGCGATGTCGTCAGGGCGGCGGCACCGCACGGACTCGGAGCGGCACACGGATCCGCGGCCGATGTCGGGGTGATCGGATACCTGCTCGGTGGCGGAGTCAGCTTCTACGGCCGCCGCACCGGGCTGGCCGCGAACACGGTGCGGGCGATCGAACTCGTCACCGCCGACGGCGAATGCGTCCGCGCGGACGCCACGACCGAACCCGAACTGTTCTGGGCCCTGCGCGGCGGCGGCGGTGGCTTCGGCGTCGTCACCGCCGTGGAGGTCTCCCTCTTCCCGGTGGCGAAGGTCGTCACCGGCGCGACGTACTGGTCGGCGGCCGACGCCGGACCGCTCCTGGCGGCCTGGCGCGACTGGACGAAGGACGCGCCGCGGGAGGCCACCACCTCACTGCGCCTGATGAACCTGCCCCCGGTCCCCGGCGTCCCGCCGCAGCTCGCCGCCGGACCCGTGCTCTGCGTGGACGGTGCCGTCCTGGCGCCGACGGCACACGACGTCCCCGCGGCCCAGCGGTACGCGGACGAACTCCTGGGAACGCTGCGGGAGATCGCGCCCGCCCTGCTCGACACCTGGGCGCTCACCGGACCGGCCGGGGTGCTCGACGCGCACATGGATCCGGCCGACCCGGTCCCCTTCATCGGCGACCACTTCCTGCTGCGGGAGCTCGGCGACGACGGGGCCGAGGCGTTCCTGGGCGCCGTGGGAGCGGACTCCGGCTCACCGCTCGCCGTCGCCACGCTCCGGCAGCTCGGCGGCGCGTTCGCCGAGGAGGACCCGGCGGGCGGCGTCCTGAACCAGGTGGACGCGGCGTACGCGTACATGGGATCGGGCCCCCCGTTCGGCCCGGTGACCGTGGAGGCCCTGGAGCGGCACTGCGCGACGGTGCGCGCGGCCCTCGCGCCCTGGGACACCGGCCGTACGGTGCCCTCCCTCGTGGAGGGGTTCACCCGGCCGCAACGCCACCTCACCGAGGACCGGGCGGCGGCCGTCGCCCGGATCCGCCGCCGGTACGACCCGCGCGGCGTCTTCGCGGACGACGTCTCCGCCGGAGCGGCATCGCTCTGACACCCGCACGCGGTGTGCCCCCGGATCCTGTCCGGGGGCACACCGCGTTCCGGTGCGCGGGAAGGAGGGGCCCCACGCACGGCCGATGGCCCCCGCCGCGGGGCGGGGGCCATCGGCCGATCAGGGGCGGGGCGCGGACGTCACACCGTCAGCGACTTCGCCGTCGTGCCCTGCGTGCCCGTCGTACCGGCGGGGTCCGCCGAAGCGTCGGCGGGCGCCGCGGACTTCTCCGCGGACTCCTCCACGGATTCCTCGGGAGCCCCTTCCGCCGCTTCCTCCGGCACCTCGGCACCGACCGGCGGCACATGGCGCAGCAGGGCGACGAAGAACACGCCGGCGATCCCGATCAGGATGGCGCTGACCGTGGCGACGGTGTGCAGGCCGCCGGTGAAGGCGACCCGGGCGGCGTCCATCAGCGCGTTGCCCACCTGCTCGGGCAGACCGTCCGCGGCGGCGGACGCCCCGGCGACACTGTCCCGGGTGGCCTCCGCGGCTCCGGACGGCACTCCGTCAGGCACGGAGTCGGCGATGTCGGACCGGTAGACGGCAAGACCCAGGGTCCCCAGGGTCGCCACGCCCAGCGCCGCCCCGAACTCGTTGCTCATCTGCGACAGGGCGCCGGCCGAACCGGCCTTCTCCGGCGGAACGGTTCCGACCACCATGTTGGTGCCCAGCGCCACGATCGGAGCGCCGCAGAAGGAGAACACGGCGAAGCCCACGATCAGAACGGCCGTGCCCGACTCCGGATTGAGCTGGGAGAAGGTCAGCAGCACGGCGACCACACCGGCGATCCCCGCGCCGATGACGTACGCGGGGCGCACCTTGCGGGCGATGATCGGGCACACCATGAAGGAGACGGTGGCCGCGGCCATGCCGGGCAACAGCCCGAGACCCGCCTCGAACGGCGACATCCGCTGCGCCGACTGGAAGTACTGGGTCATGAACAGCATGATCGTGCCACCGATGAGGCTGTAGGCGAGCAGAGCCAGCAGCGCGGCGGTGAAGCGGCCGTGGGCGAACAGGCCCACGTCCAGCAGCGGGCTCGACAGACGGCGCTGGCGCTGCACGAACAGCACCCCCAGCACCAGGCCGACGACCAGGGTGACGACGGGGACGGCCTCCCAGCCGTTGCGGGCGAGCTCCTTGATTCCGTAGATGACCGGAATGGTGGCGCCGATGTTCAGCAGGACGCTCGGGATGTCGATTCCGCCCGCCTCGCCGCTCTTGAACTCCGGCAGGACGCGCGGCCCCAGGATCAGCAGCAGGACCATCACCGGTACGCCGATGAGGAAGAGGGAGCCCCACCAGAAGTACTCGAGCATGACGCCGCCGAGCAGCGGGCCGATGATGGCGCCCACGGTGAAGCAGCTGGCCCAGAGACTGATGGCGACCGTGCGCTGCTTGGCGTCCTGGAACATCGTGGTGATGAGGGAGAGCGTGGACGGTGTCAGGCTCGCACCGGCGATGCCGAGCAGGACACGGGCGGCGATCAGCATGCCGGGGCTGGTGGCGAACGCGGCGGCCAACGAGGCCGCGCCGAAGGCCGCGGCACCGATCAGCAGCAGCTTGCGACGGCCGATGCGGTCACCGAGCGTTCCCATCGTGACGAGGAATCCGGCGACCATGAAGCCGTAGATGTCCATGATCCACAGCTGCTGGGTGGAATCGGCACCGAGATCCGCGCTCAGATGCGGCAGTGCCAGAAGGAGTACGAAAACGTCGAGGGCCACAAGAAGGGTGGGGAGGGCGAGAATGCCCAGCCCGATCCACTCCTTCCGCCCTGCCTTGGGAGCACTGCCTGCAGTCATGCCTACTACTTTCCGTCGTCATGAAGGGATGGTGGTGGAGCCTGTCGTCCCCGCTCGGATACGGGCAGGCATCCCGCTGACCGGTACCGTCCGTGTCGTCGGACTCACCCAACAGGGTCCTCTCCGCCGTGGTCCGGCGCATCTCACGACGTGCTCTTCATGAGGTGGCCGGTGTGCGGGAGCAACGGGTTCGTCCGTTCCGGCGTCCGCGGTCGTGCTGTTCTCGCGTGACTTGGCCAAGTCCGCTTGCGGAGAGCGGAACGCGATGGATGTGATGACCCTCGGAGCACCCATACGGCAGGGGGCAGGGACATCGTGGAACGGCTTTTCACCCCGGAATCCGTCACCGAGGGTCACCCCGGCGCCGACTACGCCGGGGACCGTACTGCACAGGCGAGGACGATGTGAGGTACTACCACCTGCCCAGCTTCTCGGGCGTGGACGCGTTGCGGCTGGACGAGCGCGGGACGCCCGTGCCGGGACCGCGCGAGGTCCTCGTCCGGATGCGGGCCTGGTCGTTGAACTACCGGGACCTGCTCATCGCCGACGGCCGGTACGGACGCGGGATGAAGCCGGACGTGGTGCCGCTCTCCGACGGGGCGGGAGAGGTGGTGGAAGCCGGATCGGAGGTGACGCGCTGGAAGCCCGGAGACCGCGTCCTGAGCGTCTTCCTGCCCCGGTGGATCTCCGGTCCGGCCGACGCGGCCAGGACGGCCGGCGCGCTCGGCGGCCCGGCCGACGGAGTGCTCGCCGAGTATGTGGTGTTCGACCAGGACGCGCTGGTCGCCACGCCTTCGCACCTGGAGGCCGCCGAGGCGTGCACCCTTCCGTGCGCCGCCGTCACCGCGTGGCATGCCCTGGTGGTGCACGGCCGGATCGCCTCCGGTCAGTCCGTCCTGACCCTGGGCAGCGGCGGAGTCTCCGTTTTCGCGCTGCAGTTCGCCGTGCTGGCGGGTGCCGAGGTGGTGGTCACGTCGAGCGGCGACGCCAAACTGGAGCGGCTGCTGGCGATGGGCGCGGTGGCCGGGGTCAACTACTCCCGGACACCGGAGTGGGGCAAGCACGTCCAGGAGATCACGGACGGCGGCGTCGATCACGTCGTGGAGGTCGGCGGCTCGGGCACGCTGCCGCAGTCGGTCAGGGCCGTGCGGACGGGTGGGCGGGTGAGTGTGATCGGCGTACTGAGCCAGGGACCCGGCCTCGACCCCGTACAACTGCTGCGCAGGGCGGTGACGGTCCAGGGGATGCAGGTGGGGAGCAGAGAGACGTTCGAAGCGATGAACCGCGCGGTCGAGCTGCACCGGATCCGTCCTGTGATCGATCATGCGTTCGCGTTCTCCGATGCGCGGGCGGCCTACCGGCGTCTTGAGTCCGGTGGCCACTTCGGCAAGGTGGTCATCGTGGCCGACTGACGCCCGCGGGCCCCGGCGGCCCGCTGGGCGCCGGGGCCCGGGCATTGCCCGGTCGACGGTCTGTCAGGCGGACTGCGCCAGGAACTCGGTCAGCCGGTCGAAGCTGCTGTTCAGACCGGCCACGGCCTCCGGGGTGCGGAACTGCGCGGAGACATTGGTCTGGTGGACGACCAGTTCGGTCCCGCCCTCGATGTCCGAGAAGGTCATGGTCGAGACCAGACCCGTGGCGTTCACGGTGAAGGCGATCTTCTCCGGCTCGACGACATCGAGGTAGGTGGCGCTCATCGGGTACTCGGTGCCATCGGCGTCGGCCACCATGACCGTCTCGAAGGCGCCGCCCGGACGGGCGTCGATGGTGATCCTGTCCACCGGGAGGGAGGTGCCGATGGGGCTCCAGAAGCGCGAGAGCTGCTCGGGCTCGATGAACGCCTTGAAGACCTGCTCACGGGGCGCGTTGAACACGCGGGTGACCGTGAGCTCTCCGAGGTCTGTGCCGGCCGTGCTCGGAAGTGTCATGTCTGTGTCTCTCTCTGCTTTCGTTGGGTTTCCTGCAGATGCTGGTCGAGGCGGTCGAACCTCGACTGCCAGACCTGCGCCTGGCTCTCGATCCATTCCGCGGCCGCGTCCAGCGGCGCCACCTCAAGTCGGCAGGGCCGCCATTGCGCGTCGCGGCCCCGCGTGATCAGTCCGGCCCGCTCAAGGACCTTGAGATGCTTGGAGACCGCCTGAAGACTGATCGTGAATGGTTCGGCCAGCTCATTGACCGTTGCCTCCCCGGCGGCGAGCCGGACAAGGATCGCCCGGCGGGTCGGATCGGCCAGGGCGGAGAAGGTGTTGCTGAGCTCGTCACCCGTCATCTCATATTCAACCTACCAATTGATCAACCAGATGGTTTATGATGCCTCTCAAGGCGGTTGTGCGTCAAGGACGAAAACCTCCGGTGGGACCGGCACACGACCGCCTGTTCCATGAGGAGGTGGCCGTCCTTTGCCCACCCGATCAGGGGAACAGCACGCGTTGGGGCGCCCATGGCTCCTGACGCCTGATTCCCGCACCGTGAGGGCGCCGAAGCGCCGGTCCCCGCCGGGGATCCAGTAGCAAGACCCTTCAGGACCTTGTGTCCTGGCAGTTCCCGGACAGCCAGGAAATTCAAAACCGAGAGGACCATGCGATGTCTGCAACGAACGTGGAAAACCTGGAAGTACCGGGCGCAACACTGCACTACGAGGTCAGCGGCCAGGGCCCCGTGCTCCTCCTCATCTGTGGTGGGCCGACCGACGCCGCGATCTACGGAGGGCTCGCCGCGGCTCTCTCCGAGAACTACACCGTCGTGCGGTACGACCCGCGCGGAAACTCGCGGAGCAACCTCACCGGCACGCCCACGGACCAGCAGATCGAGGTCTACAGCGATGACGCCCACCGCCTGCTGGCGGCCCTCGGGGACGCCCCCGCGTTCGTGGTCGGAAGCAGCGGCGGCGCGTTGGTCGGACTGGAACTGGCCGCCCGCCACCCCGAGCAGGTGCACACCCTGATCGCGCACGAGCCGCCGGCGATGGAGCTGCTCACCGACAGCCAGCGGTGGCGCGATCACTTCACGGACGTGCACGAGACCTACCGCAAGGACGGTGTCGGCCCCGCCATGGGCAAGTTCATCGCCGGAGTGGAGGAGCCGGACGGCCCGCAGGCGGGCGCCGCGCCGACGCCGCCGGAGGCCCCGGGCCCGGACATGGGTACGCCGGACCCGGAGATGATGGAGATGATGGGGCGGATGGCGGCGAACGCCGAGTTCTTCCTCGGCCACGTCATGGTGCCGTTCAGCCGTTACGTTCCGGACGCCGATGCGCTGAAGGCCGCGTCGACCCGGGTCGTTCTCGCCGCGGGCGAAGCGAGCAAGGGCACGCCGATCCACCAGGCGGGCGTGGTGCTGGCCGACCGCGTCGGAACGGACATCGTGGACTTCCCCGGCGACCACCAGGGCTTCCTGACGCACAGCCCCCAGTTCGCCGAGCAGGTGCACAAGGTGCTCAGCACGGGCAAGTGATTCCGTTCGGGGCCGCGGTGCCGCCGCCCGAGCCGCGCTCCGTCCTTCCGCGCGCGGCCCGGACGGGCGACGTGGCGTGAGCTCTTCCTCCGCTGAGGCGGAGGGCGGTTCTCCGCCACAGCCGCGGCCCTGTACGGGACCGCCCTTCGCCCGGCCGACAAGATCCACCGCACGCTGGAAGATGCGGCGCGGCACGCCCCGACGCGACGATTCGATCTACGGCTGGCAAACATGATCGAGTCGGTGCGCCCGGGGCGCATCGTGACCGAGGAGGACGTGTTGGCGGGCAAGGACGAGGCGAGCACCAGGCTCTGGGCCATGGCGCACCTGGCGACCCCGATGGCGATACGCGTGGCGGCGACCCTGCGGATCGCCGACCACCTCGCGGGAAGTCCGAGAACGGCGGCTGAACTGGCCGGACTCGCGGACGCGGACGCCGGCGCACTCGACCGGGTGCTGAGACACCTCGCCGCCAGGGGAGTGCTGGAGCGGGACGGGTCCGGCCGCTACACGCTGACCGCTGTCGGCGAGCCGCTCCGCTCGGGCCACCCGGCCGGCCTGCACGCCATGCTGGACATCGAGGGCGCCGTCGGCCGCGCCGAACTCTCCTTCGTGCAACTCCTGCACAGCGTCCGCACCGGAGAGGCCGCCTTCCCCGTACAGTTCGGCCGCTCGTTCTGGCAGGACCTGGCCGAGGACCCCGCGCGCGGCGCGTCCTTCGACGCACGGATGGGCGCCGACCTGGCCGCGGCCCGCGGCGACGACATCGTCTCCGGCTACGACTGGGGATCGCTGGGACACGTGGTCGACGTCGGCGGCGGCAACGGTTCGCTGCTGATCGCCCTGCTGAACGGACACCCCGCTCTGCACGGTACGGTCCTCGACCTGCCGGACACCGCGGAGGTCGCGCGCAAGGCACTCGCGGCGGCGGGCCTCGCCGACCGCGGTGACGCCGTGCCCGGCAGCTTCTTCGACCAACTGCCGCCGGGTGCCGGCGGCTACCTCCTCTCGTCGGTCATCCACGACTGGGGCGACCGGGAGGCACAGGCGATCCTGCGACGCTGCGCGGAAGCCGCGGGCGCCGGGGGCAAGGTCTTCATCGTGGAGCGCATCGGCGCCGACGGTGAGTCACCGGGCACCGGAATGGATCTGCGGATGCTCGCCTACTACGGCGGCAGGGAACGCGGAGCCGCCGAGCTCACCGCCCTCGCGGCGGAGGCCGGGCTCACCCAGCTCGCGGTGCACCCGGCCGGAATCCTGTCGATCGTCGAACTGGCCACGCGCTGAGGCGGCGGCGGCACGCACCCCGATGCCGCTCCTGCCGCACGAATCGGGGTGCGATCTTGGTGTGGGTCGGCCCTCATGTCCACACTGAGGAGATACCGATGACCGAGCACGTGATGACCATGCACCCGCGCGAGGCGATGGCGGCACTGGTGGCCCCGGAAGGACGCCGGGACCCCTACGCTCTCTACGACGCCCTCCGGGAGCACGGGAACCTGGTGCGGATAAAACCGGGCCTGATGGCCGCCGTCGGGTACGCCGAGTGCTCGCGCGCGCTGCGGGAGCCCCGGCTGCTGGTCCAGGACGCCAAGAGCCACGACCTGCTCTACCCCGACTGGCGCTCGCACTCCTCGCTGCGCCGCTTCACCGACTCCGTGCTCTACAGCAACCCGCCGGACCACTCCCGGATGCGGCGCGTGATGAGCCGCGCGTTCACACCGCGGCGGGTGGCGGAGCTCGAACCCGCGATCGTCCGGATGACCGACAGGCTGCTGGACCACCTGGCGGAGCTCGGATCGGACGGCACGCCGGTGGAGTTCATGGCCGAGTTCGCCTACCGGCTCCCGGTCGCGGTGATCGGAGAGATGCTCGGAGTCGCCGACGACGAACGGGTCTGGTTCCGCGCCGCGGTGGAGGACGTGACCGTCGCCCTGGAGGGCATCAGCGGAATCGCCCGGCTCGACGCCGCGGACCGGGCGATGGACGAGCTCGCCTCCTACTTCGCCCGGTTGATCGGCCAGAGGCGCCGGCACCCGGCGGACGACCTGGTCAGTGCCCTGGTCGCCTCCCATGAGACCGGCGGGGAGCGGTTCAGCCACGACGAGCTCGTCGGCAACCTGGTACTGCTGCTGGCCGCCGGATTCGATACGACGACCCATCTGCTCGGCCATGGTCTCCAGCTGGCCTTCGAGAACCCGGCCCAGGCCGCCAGGCTGCGTACGGAGCCCGCTCTCGCCGCCGGATACGTGGAGGAAACGCTGCGGTTCGCGGCCCCGGTGCACGCCACCAGCCGCTTCGCCGAAGCGGACGTGGACGTGCTGGGCACCCCGGTACCCGCCGGCACCAAGGTGCTCGTTCTGCTGGCCGCCGGCAACCGGGACCCGCTGCGCTACCCATCACCGCACCTCTTCGACCCGGACCGGCCCGACACCCAGCCCCTGAGCTTCGGCGCCGGCGCCCACTTCTGCCTGGGGGCACCGCTCGCCCGGCTGGAGGCGCGGATCGCGCTGCCCAGGCTGCTCCGCCGCTTCCCACGCCTCGCGCCCGCAGGCGCCGCGACGTACCGCGACCGGCTGATCGTCCCCGGCCACGAGCGGCTTCCGGTAACGGTCGGTTAGGGCCGTCCATCCCGACTCGCGGTCGCCCGAGGGCTGTCCATTCCGGCTCGCGGTCGGTGAAGGTCTCCCGGACCTGGGCGGCCGGGCACGGGGCTGTCCCGCGCCCGGCATCCAGGTGCCGGGCGAAGGTCAGACCGATGCCCGCTTGGGCTCGCTCTCCTCGACCGAGGGCCGGCTCCCACCGGTCTCCGCGGCGAGACGGGCGCTGTTCCGCTTCTTGATGACCCGCTCGCCGAAGCGCAGCAGCGGACGCTCGAAGAAGTAGTAACTCAGCGTCGCGAGCACGATCGTGCCCACCACCACGACGGCGAGCATCTCCCAGAATCCGACCTTCCCGACCAGGAAGGCGGCGGGGACCGGGGGAGCGCCGAAGATGCTTCCGCTCTGGAACCAGAGGTACATCACCACGAAGTGCCAGAGGTAGACGCCGTAGGAGATGCGACCGAGGAAGCGTGCCGGGCGATTCGTCAGCACCGCGTCCATCAGTGGCGAGCTGGCGTTGGGCGCGACCAGCGGGACCATCAGCAGGAAGGCGAACGCCAGGAACGATATGTGCTGGAGCATGGCGAACTGCGGTGTTCCGTAGTCCCAGGTGCCCCACTTGCCCAGAGGGGAGGTGCAGTTGATGAGGTAGGCCGCGAGCGCCCCGCCCCAGAACAGGTTCGGCCGCCTGATGGCCAGCCGGTAGAGCGCGGGCATCTCACCCGGTGACTGCTCCGCGCGGACCGAGAGGATGGCCAGAGCCATGCCGATCCCGAACAGGCCCAGACGGCTGAACGGCCACCAGTACTCGGGCGGCCAGGGGCCCATGAACTCCATGTGCATGTACCCGGTGAACAGGAACCCGATCACCACCATGACGCCGAGGGGAATCATCATCCGGCGTATCTTCTGGGCCGGGTCCTCGACCCGGCCCGCGAGCCAGTGCATCAGCCAGGCGAGCAGGGGCAGTACGAGGTAGAACTGGGCCTCGGTCGGAATGGTCCAGGTCGGGTCCATGCCCGCGTACCAGACGTAGTCGTAGTCCTGCATCAGCAGGATCGGACGCAGCACGTACCAGATCGAGTCGATGCTGGAGAAGTTGAGGACGAGCAGACAGAACGCCGTCAGCAGCCAGTAGGCGGGCATGAGCCGCAGTCCGCGCCGGAGGAAGAACGCGCCCAGCGCGGGCTTTTTGACCCCGCCGAGAGTGGCACGGGCGAAGGGCTTGTAGAGCAGCATGCCGGACAGGATGAAGAAGGGCCCCAGACCCACCTCCGCGCCGACCGACAGGATGGACCAGATCCCTTGCTGGGGCGGTCCGGATTCGGAGCCGAGAACCACACCTGTGCTGAATGCGACGTGGGTGATGACCACGACCATCGCACAGAGTCCGCGAACCCCATCGAGGCTGCCGATGCGTTTCTTGTCGTGGGGTCTCACAGTGGACCCGGTCCCGAGTGCAGTCATGGGAATACCTCCAGTTTCAATGGGCCGCATCAGCTTGCTTTCAAGACATCCGTGGCGCATCTCTTGGGTTGCGGTATTCGACAGAGGTCCGGACTCCGGGAACTTTTCGGCATGGTGACGTCTCCGGCCGTTTCCGCCACACGAAGAACACCGGCACCGGGCGGTGGCCGACGCCACGCACCGCCGGCGGAACCGGCGGCACGGCACGGAAGACCCGCGAACCCCCGCCGCGGCCGCGGCAGGGGTTCGCGAAAGGGTCCGGCGTAACAGGAACAGGAACAGGAACTACAGGTGGGCGTCGGCCCGGCCCGTGCTGTGGAACACCGAGGCCCGGGTCCTTCCATCGCCGAGGTCCGTGAAGACCAGGCTTGAGTCGATGCCCGAAACAGAGTCCCTGTAGGAGAGCAGTTCGGGTTCCACCACCGCGAGAAAGACGTACTTCATCGGGAACTCGGTGGCGTCCGTGTCCACCACCGCGGTGACCTCGAACCGTCCGCCGGCCCAGGGCTCGATCGTGACGCCGGAGGGCGACACCGTCGTACCCGCGGGGCCCCAGAAATTGACGAACTGTTCCGGCTCCATAAAGGCTCTGAAAACCATTTCTCGCGGGGCGTTGAACACTCTTGTGGCAGTGAGCTCACCGAGAGCGGAACCTCGTGGGCTCCTGTCGAGGGCGGCCACGTACTCGTCGGTGGTGGCGGAATTCGCCACGTGATCTCCCTGAATTCTTCTGGGGATGGCTTTCGCGCCCAGTTTTCCAGAGGCCACCGGAGCACGCATCTTCGAGAATGCGCAGTTGTGGCGGTGCGCACTGCTCGGCCCCGGCACGTCGCTGGGGCGACATGCCGGGGCCGTGGAGTGGAAGCCCGCGCGGGTTACTTGAAGTTGATCGCCTGGCTGCCGCCGTCACCCGTGGCGCTGAGTACGACGATCTGGGTCTGGGTGGCCTTGGCGTCCACGTTGCCCCAGACCGTGCCGTCGGCGCCCACGACCGCCTGGAAGGAGGTGTGGACGGTGATCGGGCTGGTGATCTTGCCCGTTGCGTCGGCGGTGACGTTCACCGAAGTGGTCTTGTCACAACCGAACTTGCCGGGCTCCACAACCGCGCACTGACCGACCTGGAACTGAGTGTTCGGCGTCAGGCCGGTGGCCGTGACCGAGATTTGCTGACCGTCGGACAGGCCCGTGGACTGCGACACCGTAACCGCAGCAGCGGCCATGGCGCTGGGCTGGACGGCGAGCGCCAGTCCGGCGGCGACCGCGGCGGTGGCGCCGATGCGAGCGATGAGGCCGAGCTTGTTCGTAGCAGTCATTTTCCCTGACTTCCTGTCGCAGGTGAGGGCGGGCTGTTTCCCGACCTGTGAATGAATCTAGTAATCATGAAAGAGATCGGCATCTTCCAGGTTGCTTCATGAAACTCACCAGTTGACGGGGCCCGCCCGTGCCGCACGGGAGACGACCGCGATGCTGCGAGGACGGCGGCGTTGCCGCTCCCGCCCCCGGCACCCGCGTCCCGGCCGGTGCCCGGGGCGGGAGGAGCAGGCGGTGGGACGGCCTGGGATCCGGTACCCGCGCGCACTGTCGGATCTGCGCACAACAGGAGTTGGCCACGCGTCGAGCGGCTGCCGACGATGAACAACCCATTCATGAGACAGCTCATCCGTGAGACAGCTCATCCGTGAGACAGCCACCAGCAAAGGACACACCCGGTGCCGCACATAGCGATCACCAACGGCCTTCCCGGCATCAGAGGCCTGATGGCCGAACGCCCCGACACCGCCGCCCCGCTCAACGCGCTCGCCGACGCCCTCCTGCGCGGACCGTCGCCGCTGAGCCGCGGGGAACGCGAACTGATCGCCTCGTACGTCTCGGAACTCAACGAGACCCGTTTCTGCGCCGACACGCACGGCGCCGCCGCGGCGGCGCAACTGGCGGGCGGAGCCGACCTGGTCGAGGCCGTCCATCGGCACGCCGGCACAGCACCGCTGTCCCCGCTGCTGCGGGCCCTGCTGCGGATCGCCGCTGAGGTCCGGGACGCGGCCCGGCCCGTCCCGGACCACGCGGTGGCCGAGGCACGTTCCGCGGGCGCCACGGACGCGCATCTGCACGACACCGTCCTGATCGCCTCGGCGTTCTGCATGTACAACCGCTACGTCAGCGGCCTCGACACCGAGCTGCCGGGCGAACCGGGTTACTACGAAGAGTCGGGCCGGCGGATCACCGCCCACGGCTACGCCCCCATCATCTGAGAGGCGGGACCACATGCCCGGACAGACACACAAGCCGCTCTCCCCGAAGCGCGCCCATCGCCGAGCGGTCACCGCGACCGTCGTCGGCAACTTCGTCGAATCCTTCGACTGGCTGGGATACGGGCTCTTCGCCCACCTCTTCGCAGCCCGCTTCTTCCCCTCCTCGAACCCGGTCACCTCCCTGATCGGCGCGTTCGCCGTACTCGGCATCGGCGTCCTGGTCCGTCCGCTGGGCGGCATCCTGCTGGGCCGCCTCGCCGACCGGCGCGGGCGGCGCCCCGCCCTGATGCTCGCCATCAGCCTGATGACCGCGGGTTCCGTACTGATCGGCATCACCCCCACCTACGACCAGATCGGCTTCCTCGCCCCGCTGGTCCTGATCCTGGCCCGTATCGCCCAGGGCATCTCCTCGGGCGGCGAGTGGCCGGCCGCCGCCGCCTACCTGATGGAGGTGGCGCCCCAGCACCGCAAGTCCCTGTACGGCAGCCTCTTCTCGCTCACCACCGTCGCGGGCGCGTTCACCGCGTCCCTCCTCGGCGGCGGCCTGACGGCGCTGCTCGGCTCCGAGGCCATGGCCTCGTGGGGCTGGCGCGTCCCGTTCCTCGTCGGCGGACTCTTCGGCGCGGTACTGATGGTCATGCGCCGCCAGCTCGCCGAGACCGAGGTCTTCCGGCGCGAGGCCGGTGAGCGTCCTACCCGTGGATCCCTGCGCGAGGTCCTCGTCACCTACCGCCGCCAGGTCCTCAGGTCCGTGCTGTTCATCGCGGGCATGGCCGCGGTGGCCGGAACGTGGACCTCCGTGGTTCCGGCCATGGGGCAGGACCTGGGCGCTCCGGGACTGATGTTCTGGGTCATCGTCTGCGCCACGGCGATCCTCATGATCGTCAACGTCCCGGTCGGCCTGCTCGCCGACAAGGTGGGTCCGCGGCGCTTCCTCCTGGCGGCGAGCGTCGTCTTCGCCGTCGCCGGTTCCTACACCTATCTGACCATCGAGGGCACCTTCACCAGCTTGCTGCTCACCTACCTCAGCGGCACGGTCTACCTGACGTGCGTCACGACGACCCTCCCCGGCATCCTCTCCGAGCTCTTCCCCACGGAGAACCGTGCGCTGGGGCTGGGTCTGCCCAACGCCGTCACCTCGGCCGTCCTCGGCGGCATCGCACCGGCACTGGCCACCTACCTCGGTGAACGCGGCGCCTCCGGCTGGTTCGTCGCCGGTGTGATGGCCATGGTCCTGCTCGCGTGGCCGGCGGCCTTCATCCGCTCGCCCGCCCCCGCCTCCACACCCTCCGGCTTCAGCCTGGTCAAATGAGCTGGGTGAGCGTCACGGCGAGCGATGAGTTTCCGATCCGGATGCGGTCTACACCTCGAAAGGTCGTACGGCCCCCGCACAAGGGGACCCGGACCTGACCACCAGACAAGTAACACAGCTACGGGTGCGGGAGATACAAGAATGTCGTTTCAGGCATACCTGGACACGATCGAGGACAAGACCGGACTGACTCCGCGCGAGTTCATCGCCCTCGCGCACGAGCGCGGCTTCGATGACCCCTCCACCAAGGCGGGAACGATCCTGGAGTGGCTCAAGGAGGACTACAGCCTGGGCCGCGGGCACGGGATGGCGCTGGTGCACGTCTTCAAGAAGGGCCCGCAGATCGACGCGAAGCACGTCGGAACATCCGGCACGCACCGTGACGAGAGCGACACGCTCTGGCTGGACGGCAAGAAGACCCGCCCCACCGCCTGACACACCGCACAACCTCACGAACGGCAGGCCGCAGGCCCGACTCGTACCGGGCACACGGCCTGCCGTTCGCGTATCCGGGTGCGCCGATATCCGGGTGCGCCGATATCCGGGTGTACCGATATCCGGGTGCGCCGAATCCGAAGCCCGATGCAAAAGCCCTCCCCCGCCTGCTGACGAGCAGGCGGGGGGGCTTTGCGGGGCCCTGTCAGTGGACGACGTCGAAGACGTTCTTCTGAATGCCGTTGGGGTAGGCCTCGTGCTCGACGAGCTTCAGCTTCTGGGTGTCCTTGTCCGTGTCGCTGAACAGCCGCTTGCCCGCGCCGAGCAGGAGCGGGAAGACGACCAGGTGGTACCGGTCGATCAGGCCGGCGTCCGCGAGCTTCCGGTTCAGGGTGGCGCTGCCGTGGACGATGATCGGGCCGCCCTCGGTCTCCTTCAGCGCGGCGACATCGTCGAGCGAGCGCAGGATCGTGATCTCGCCCCAGTTCCCCACCAGGTCGTCCTCGGTGAGGGTGGTGGAGACGACGTACTTCGGCATCTCCTTGTAGTCGGCGAAGTCCTCCATGCCAGGCCACACCGGGCTGAACGCCTCGTAGCTGACCCGGCCCATCAGTATCGCGGTGGCTTCCTTCTGCTCCCGGCCCTTGATCTCGAATGCCTCGGGGAGGAACTCCACGTCCTTGAAGGTCCACCCGGAGTTCCGGTAACCAGGTTCGCCGCCCGGGGCCTCCACGACACCGTCGAGGGAGACGAAGGCGGTGCTGATCAGGGTGCGCATCTCAAGGTTCCTCAGTGTCTCGTGTCGGGAACTCGGCAGATTCGATCCAGGTGCGCTTCCACCGCACTCGCGGCTGCGCACCAACCATGATCCCTGACTCCGGAGCACGGAGAAACTCATCGGCCGTCGCCCGCCCCTTCCGGCAGCGGCCACGACGCTCCCCGCCGCGTCGTACGGCAGGGTGCTCCGAGCCCTACACCAATCACCGCCCCCAAAGCCTGATCTTCGGCCAACACGCCCAATACACAAGGCATTTCACGCATCCGGCTTGTGAGCGTCCGGGGCCGTCCCTATCGTCTCGATCATGAGCATCCCCACCGAGCTGATCGGTAGCATCCCGCGCCCCTCGGACCTTCGGTCCGCCCTCACCGCGCACGCGCGAGGACGGCTGAGCGACGCCGACCTGGCCAAGCAACAGGAGCAGGCCGTCGCGGAGACCCTGGCCCGGCTGGAACAGTCGGGAAGCCCCGTCCTCGTGGACGGGGAGCAGGCCAAGCCCAGTTTCGCCACCTACCCCGTCGCCGGCCTGGACAGCCTCTCGCCGGACGGTGTCGTCATCCCGTTCGCCGACGGACACACCCGCCAACTGCCCTGCATCACCGAAGGGCCCTTCCGCTACCAGGTGCGGGCGGAGTCCTACCTGCGCGAGGCGCGGCGGCTCACCGAAAGGCCGCTCAAGCAGGCCGTCATCGCCCCCTCCGCGCTCAGCCTGCTCTACCCGGCCACGCCCATCGACGGATACACCCGCGAGGAGTTCCTGCGCGATCTGGCCGACGAGGCGGAGGCCGACATCCGCGGCTGCCTGGACGCCGGGGCCCATGCGGTCCAGCTCGACTTCACCGAAGGGCGGCTGTCGCTGAAGCTGGATCCCAGCGGTGCTCTCCTGGACGACTTCATCGCCTTCAACAACGAGGTTCTCGGCCGGTTCAGCGACACCGAGCGTGCCCGTATCGGGGTGCACACCTGCCCCGGCGGGGACCAGGACTCCACACACAGCCTCGATGTCGACTACGCCGGTCTGCTGCCCAAGCTCTTCCAGCTCAAGGCGGGCAACTTCTACCTCCAGCTGGCGAGCGAGGCCGACCCGGAGCGGGTGCTGGGTGTCATCCAGGACCACCTCCCCGCAGGGGCCCGGGTGTTCGTCGGAGTGACGGATCCGATCGATCCGACCGTGGAGACACCGGAGCAGGTACGCGACCGGGTGCTGCTCGCCGCCCGCTACATTCCCGTGGAGCAGCTGGGCACCTGCGACGACTGCGGCTTCGCGCCGTTCGCGGACGACGCCTCCACCTCACGCGATCTCGCCTTCGCGAAGATCGACGCGCGAGTTCGGGGCACCGCACTGGCCGCCGAGGCCCTCGGCCTCTGAGCCCGGGGCTCCTGCCCCGTTGCTGCCCCGTTGCCCCGCTCCCGGCCGGCCGCGCACACGCGGTGGGCCGGGAGCGGGGCAACGGCGGTATCAGCCGCCGCACGAACCACGTGCCTCCCGTGGACGACGAACCACTGGGCGGCCACAGGTTTCTGACAGTTTTCTGACATCACCCAGCGACTCTCTTCTTCCGGCTCCGCGCCGGAGGATCCCGCCTTGCCTTCAAGGAGAGAGTCACGCATGGAGATACTCAGCCGCATGCGGCGCACGGCCGCGGTACTCGGCCTGTGTGCGGCACTGGTCGCCGTCCCCGCCGCGGCGGCGGCCGAACCCGCCGCGCCGAAGACGCCGAGGACGCCGGGGATACCCGTCGTCACCACGGAGCAGGTCATGCCGCACCTGCGGGCGCTGCAGTCGATCGCGGACCGCACCGGAGGCAACCGCGCCCACGGCACCAAGGGCTTCCAGCAGTCGCTGGCGTATGTGAAGGGCGTGCTGGACAAGGCGGGCTTCCGCACCGGCCTGCGGCCCTTCACCCACAACGGTGTCGTCGGACACAACCTCATCGCGGACTGGCCGGGAGGCGACCCGGACCACGTCGTGCTCGTCGGCGCACACCTCGACAGCGTCGAGGCCGGGCCCGGCATGAACGACAACGGCTCCGGCTCGGCCGCCGTGCTCGCCACCGCCGTCGCGATGTCGCGGGCGGGTGTCGCGCCCAAGCGTCATCTGCGGTTCGCCTGGTGGGGAGCGGAGGAGCAGGGCCTGATCGGCTCCAAGGACTACGTGCGCAAGCTCTCCGCCGCCGGACGCGAGAAGATCGACGTCTACCTCAACTTCGACATGACCGGCAGCAGGAACGTGCAGCAGTGGCTCGTCGTCCACGACGACCCCAGGGCCACTGACGCGTTCGAGGCGTACTTCGCGGCCAAGGGCCTGCCCACCTTCGACATCGGCATCGGCGGCTCGGACCACGAGTCCTTCGGTGACGCCGGTATCCCGGTCTCCGGCTTCAACACCGGCGTCGGCGACTGCCTCCACGACGCCTGCGACCGCATCGACAACGTGGACCCCGAGACCGAGACCCTCAGCACCAACGCCATTCTCGGCGTGACCTGGCAGCTCGCCACCCGCTGATCACCGACCACGGCCACTACGGTCAGGAGCAGGACATATGCGCAGTACGACGAAACGACACCGCTGTTCCGCGGTGGTGGGCATCCTGGCAGGCAGCGTGCTGCTGACCGCCGTGCCCTCCTCGGCCACCACCGGCGGCGGCGGGTCCGGTGTGGGGGACCCGTACTTCCCCGACGACGGCAACTCCGGATACGACGTCTCCCACTACGACGTCCGCGTGGCCTACGACCCGGCCCGCCCCGACCACCTCGACGGTGACACCACCGTCACCGCCACGGCCACCGGCGGGCTCGACCGCTTCAACCTGGACCTGGAGGGCTTCCAGGTCGCCTCGGTCACCGTCGACGGCGTCCCCGCCAGGAGCTTCGCCCGAAGCGGGGCGCACGAACTGGTCATCACCCCGGCCGCCCGGATCGCCAAGGGCGCGAAGTTCGCCGTCCGCGTCCGCTACTCCGGCAAGCCCGTCGGCCAGAGCTGGCACCGGCTCACCAACGGCGGGGCGAACGTGACCGGCGAACCGCACTCCGCCACCGCCTGGTACCCGGCCAACGACCACCCGTCCGACAAGGCGACCTTCCGGCTCACCGCGACGGTCCCCGACACCTGGACCGTGATCGGCAACGGCCGCCCCGGTGCGACCACCACCCCCGCCAAGGGCAGAAAGACCTTCCGCTGGTACGAGGACAGGCCGCTCGCCACCTACCTCAGCACCATCGCCATCGACAAGTTCACGGTTCACACCTCGAAACTGGCCGACGGCACCCCGGTCATCAACGCCTACAGCCCCGGCGCCGTGATCGACCCGGAGTCCGAGGCGCTGCTGCCGGAGATCATCGACTTCCTGGCCTCGAAGTTCGGCCCGTACCCCTTCTCCTCGGCCGGCGGCATCGTCATCAACGGCGAAGCCGACGGGGGCGGCAACGGCCCCCTCGCACTGGAGACGCAGAGCCGCCCGACGTACGGCGGAATGATGTTCGACGCCTCGATGGTGCACGAGTACGCCCATCAGTGGTTCGGCAACAGCGTCTCGTTCTCGGACTGGCGTGACGGCTGCATCGCCGAGTGCGTCGCTCAGTACACCAACCAGTTGTGGGACGAGAAGGGCGGCGCCGACCTCGACACCGGCTTCTACGCCGGCATGGTGGAGGAGAGCGAGCAGGAACCCGGCTTCTGGAACGTGAAGCTCTACGACCCGGGCCAGGGCAAGGAGCTGGACCCGGCGCTGTACGACAAGGGGTCCATGATGATGCACGCCCTGCGACGGACGATCGGGGACACCGCCTTCTTCGGGACCCTCCGGCAGTGGCAGAAGGAACACCGTTACGGCAACGCCACCTGGCCACAGTTCGAAGCACTCGCGAAGAAGGTCTCCGGCCGGCCGGACCTCACCGGATTCTTCGACGCCTGGGTACACGGCACCACCGTCCCGGAACGGAAGTACCTGTACCCCGGAAGCCTCGGCCGCCTTCGGTGACCTGCCGGACGGTGCCGATCAGCCCAGGGTGATCCGGGCGGCGACGGGCAGGTGGTCGCTGCCGGTGGCGGGCAGCGTACGGATGTGGTCGACGGTCGCCGAACGGGCCATGACCTGGTCGATCCGGGCCAGCGGGAGGGCGGCGGGGAAGCTGAAGGCGAAGCCGCGCCGGGCCGTGTTCATCCGTGAGGTCAGCGGGGCCAGTCCGTGATCGTCGACCGTGCTGTTGAGATCGCCCATCAGCACCACCGTGCGCAGCTCCTCGGCGGCGAGGGCCTCGCCCAGCAGGCCGGCGCTCTCGTCGCGCCAGGAGGAGGCGAGGCCGCTCGCCCGGACGCGGACCGAGGGCAGGTGCGCGACGTACGCGGCGACCTCGCCGTGCGGGGTGTGGACCACGGTCCGCAGCCCGCGGCTCCAGCCCGCCGTGATTCCCCGGGGCTTGATGTCCAACTGCCGTGTGCCGGACAGCGGATGCTTCGACCAGAGTCCGACGGTGCCCCGGACCGCGTGGTACGGGTAGTCCGGGGCCAGGCTCTTCTCGTAGACGCTCAGCGCGGGAGGCACCAGCTCCTCCAGCGCGATGAGATCCGGCTCGGCCCCGGCCAGGGCGCGGGCCGTGCCCGCCGGGTCGGCGTTCTCGTCGCTGACGTTGTGCTGCACCACGACCAGGTCACGCGCGTCCGGCCCCGGCAGGAACAGCCCGCCGAAGAGGTACGTCCAGGCCGCCACCGGCAACAGCAGGGCCACCAGCGCGGTGGCCGAACGGCGCAGCAGGGCCAACGCGAGCAGCACCACGACCACGAGGCCGAGCCAGGGGAGGAACGCCTCCAGCAGACTGCCGGGACGGCCCGCGAGGCGGGCGAAGGCCCGGTGGAACACGAGCAGCCAGGCCGTCAGCACCGCGAGCGCGGCGAGCACCCACCCCCGTGCCCAGGCCGACCGGCCCCCCGCGCGCCCCTCCGCGTCCCTGCCCCGGGCCCACCGCCCCGCCCGCCGGAACGCCGCCTTCCCCCTGGCCACCACATCGCTGTACACCCGCCGCACCATGGCTCCCCCTCCACCTGACCGATCCTGACGCACCACGCCTGAGGAACGGTCAGCGCGGCCGTGGGCGCGGGGCTATGAACATGACGTCCGCGGCGTGAGCGACGACCTCGACCTCGTCCCCGAGAGCCCACTCGGCGACCCGGGAGGCCGCGGCGGCCGGAACCAGGTCACTGATTCCCTCGGCTGCCGGGATGTCGTACGTCGCGTGGGCATCGTGCGGAAGGACGACCCGGTAATCCAGCTCCAGGCCCCTGCGGGCCGTGGCGAGGACGCACATCTCGGACATCGTTCCGCAGATGGCGAATCCCCGCACTCCCGCTCCGGCCAACACGCCCTCCAGGGAAGTCCCGGCGAAGCCGTCGTCCTCGGTCTTGCGGATCACGACCTCCCAAGAGCCCGCCTCGACGGGGAGATGGAGTTCCCAGCCGGGCGAATGGGGTTCGTCGACCGCCCCGGCCGGCCCGTCGTTCTGGAGGTGCACCACGAGCGCACCACTCCGCCGCGCCCGCGAGACCAGATCCGTCGTCCGCGCGACCAGCCGTGCGGCCTCGGGCACGGCCCCGTCACCGGACACGAAGGCCGACTGAAGGTCGACGACGACGAGGGCCTCGACGGGCAGCACACGCTCACTCATGGCCCCATCATGACCGGTGGCGACGCGGCTGCGTTTCGGGCATGGGGATGTTCCGGTGCCACGCCCCAGGTAGCGGACCACTCCGACCAGGCCGAGCGGGAAGCCGGCTTTCGACTGGGAGATGGTGCCGGCTGTCGGACGGCAGATCGACAGCCCTGATCCGGAGCGGCTGGAGGACCTCAGCGAAATCACCGCGGAGACCCTTGTGGTGGCGGGCGGTCCAGGAAGGCACATTCCGCGGGAAGGAATCGCCGAGTTGGCCCGTCGTGTCCCTTGCGGGCGGGTCGTCACCGTTCCGGTGGGGCATCTCATTCACCGGGCCGACCCGCGAGGAGCCGCCGGCCAGCGGCGGGGTGCTGGTGCTGATGCTCCGTGCTGGTGTTGGTGTTCTGCTCAGGCGGGCGCGAGGCCGCTGGTGTCCAGGCCCAGGTCGAACGGGTCCGGGAGGCGCAGCACGACGCCGAACGGGTGCGGCCCGTCGACCCGGGTGTACCCGAGCCGGCCGGGCTCGGAGAACAGGGTCACGGATCCCTCGATCCGGTCGACGAGGAGGTAGAGCGGAGCGCCGTACTCGGCGTACCGGCGCCGCTTCACCACCCGGTCGGTCTCCGCGTTCGATTCCGACGTCACCTCCACGACGAGGAGAGTCTGGTCGGGGAGCAGCGCCCCGCCGCCCTTGGCGAGTTCTTCGGGGACGACGGCGAGGTCGGGTACGTACCAGTTCGACGATCCGGGCAGGTCCAGGTTCCCGGAACCTTCGACGCAGCCGAGTTCGTCGACGCGGTCCTCAAGTTGCCGGCGTACTATCCGGGCGGCGCGTTCGTGGTCCCAGGTCGGTGACACCGGCTCGATGATCCCCTCGATGATCTGGACGCGGTCGCCGCGGATGTGCTGGACGGCGTACTTGAGGGCGCGCTCGGAGTCGATCCCGTCGTGGCTGTAGTCGGGTGCGCTGGTCATCCGGTGTCTCCTCCCGCGCTGCCGGTCCTGACCACTCAGGGTAGCGGCCTCACACCTGTCGGCCACCGCAGGTCCTGCGGCCGTCACCGTAATCGCCATGATCCGGGCATGGAAAAGCCCCCTACGCCCACTTTGACGGTATCCAGGGGATCCCGTTCGACGTACTCAAATACTTCACGGCGTTGGTCGCCACGACACTGGCCGACCAGGACACGCAGCCTTCGAATCCCGACTGACGAGGAACAGTCGCCGGACGTTAAGTATCAAGTTCAGGGCGTGTGTCGGAAGTGTTCTAGGTTGGATCACATGAGTGTGCGGGGGCGGAGTTACCGATATGTCGGACCGGTCGATCTGAGGGCTGCGGTCCGGCCCGGCGGCGTGGGCTGCCGGATCAGCTCGGCGGCTGACTTCAGCAGTTGGGTCGCTGAGAGATCGGCAGAGGAGCTGGCCGAACCGTTCACCTTCGTGGTCGGCACGGACGGCGTGCTTCGGCCGGCGCCGCGACGAAGCGAACACGTGGACCTCGGGCGTCCGTCCGGCTTCACCCACGAAGTGGTGTTCCGGCGCTGTCCCGGCTGCCAGGAGCACAACATCGTGCGCGAGGACGACTTCGTCTGCGTCTTCTGCGCCAGCGAATTAACCCGAGGCTTGGAACGTGGACCCCGCTGTATGACGACCGTGGGTCATAGTCACTCGTGATGGCTGCGATGAGGACAGTTGCATCGACCTGGGAACGGAGTTCAGCGGCGGGAAGAACTATGCGCAAAGCGGGCGTTTCTGGGCGTCACAGTTTTCCTATCGAAGGGTGTCCGTGTGTTTGCCGTCTCTGTAGGGGTCTTGGTTCTGACTTTTGGCATTTGCCTTTTGGGGAATTTTGGGAGCCTTGCAAGTCGAATATTCGAATCCATCTCGGATTTCATGAACCCGGGGGCGGCGACGGTCAATACCTTTCGGGCGATCGGTGCAGGCGCAATTCTTATCGGGCTTTTCTGGATTGCTACCGCTCTTACTTAAATCCGCTAGCCTCGATATTTCTTGACGGTCCGTCGGTTTCCTCGGCGGGCCGTTTTGGTTGATCGGGCGGGTGGTGGCGAGGTCCCGCTGCCTCGCACGGGACACCACGCCCACGGCTCCTCGCGCGAACGCGGTTCGGTGTCGCGCCCGGTTCGGGGCGAGGCCGGTGCGGCCGCGACCCGGGGTCGGCGGCCGCCCACACGGGTGACGGTCCCTACCGGGGTACGAACCTGCTCAGCGGGTGGCCACTCGGAAGGTGCTGAGTACGGCCTTGTGGTCCGTCGGCCAGGTCCAGGTGGGCTCCCAGAACCTGTCCCTGCCCGGCTCCTCCACCCGCTTGTTGCGCACGATGGTGCTGGACGGCCCGACGATCACGCTGTCGAGCAGCCGGATCCGCCGGTCCGGGTGGTAGAAGACGAAGTCGATCCGGTCCCGCTCGTCGGCCTTCGGCGCCCAGGTGAGCTGTCCGACGTCGGCGCCCGGGTTGTCGCTCGGCCAGGTGAAGCCCGGTGTGCGGACGGGGTCCGGGTGGATCACGCGATAACTGTCGCGGAATCCGGCGTCCTCGATCGCCTTCGTGGTCGACCACTTGACGACGGTGCCGTTGTGGTCGAACAGGTTCCGGGTCCGGTGGTTCCAGTCCCGGTGGGAGGGCTCGTTGAAGTCACCGGCCAGCAGCGTCAGCCGCCCCTTGGCCCGTTCCTTCGCGGCGTCCGCGAGCACCGTCCGCGTCACCTTGGTGCGTCCCGAGGCCGCGTTGAGCCGTGTGATCAGGCCGGCATCGGTGATCGGACCGGTCGGGATCTCGTCCCAGCCGTACTCGGAGGTCTCCAGGGGCGGCGGTGTGCCGCCGCCGTAGCCGCGCGGCAGGTAGGTGACGTAATAGCGGTACTCCAGGTGCCCGGAGTAGGCCGCGACCTCGGTGCCGTCGACCGAGACGACCGCCTTCGACCAGGACGGGAACGACGCGTGCTCGATGACCGGGTAGCGCGAGATCACGGCGGGATCGGCCGGGTTCGCGTTGTCGAAGTACGTCAGCCCGCGCTCGGCGAGATCGGCCAGGAGATCGGCCACCCGCTCCGGGGTCGACTCGCTGAGCATCACCACGTCCGGCCCGACCGCGGCGACGGTGTCGGCGATACCCGCCCGGCCGCCCGGCACCCGGCTGCCGCCGAGCCAGATGTTGAACTGCATGACCTTGAGGGTGCGGTGCGAGGGACGGCGGTGGTTCCGCGCGTCCTGCGGGGCGGCCTCGGCCGTGCCCATTGCCAGCACTCCCGCGCCGACGGTCGCGCCGACCATCCCGAGCAGCTCGCGACGCCTGACCATCCATGACCTCCAGTAATTGCCACGCATCCATGGCCCGGTCACGATTCGACACGGGCCGGGACAAATTGTCGAGGCCACTCGTGTATGACACATGAACCCAGGCACAACGCCAGATGTTGAATGATCAATAGCGCCTCCGCCGCGTGGGGCAACCAAGCTGCTCGGAGTTCGAAAATCCCGTTGCCATCGACGGCGGCCGGGGACGATCCTCCGCAGATGGACCTTGCACCGCACGTGATGGAACTGGGTGACGTGACGCTTCGCCGTTTCGACCGCGAGGCGGACCTTCCGGAGTTGTTCGAGGTCATCAAGGAGTCACTGGAGCACCTGCGCCCGTGGATGCCGTGGGTCGCCGAGCCCAGCCTGGCCAAGACCGCCGAATTCCTGGCCCGCCGACAGGAGGCCTGGGACAAAGGCCGGGAGTTCACCTACGCGATCGTGCTGGGCGGGGCCGTCGTCGGCGCCTGCCAGCTGTTCCGACGTGATGACAGCCCGGTCAACGGCCGTGAGATCGGCTACTGGCTGCACCCGGCAGCCACTGGCCGGGGCGTGGCCACCCGGGCCGCGCGCGCCCTGGTCGACCAGGGCTTCCGCTTCCCCGGCGTCGACTACGTCGAGGTGGTCCACGACCCGGCCAACCGCGCCAGCGCTGCCGTCCCGGCCCGGCTCGGCTTCGCCGAACACCTTCGCCGCCCCGCTGAGCGCCCTGCCGAGCACCCTGCCGAGCGCCTTGCCCCGGCCAGGACCGGCATGGAACAGGTCTGGCGGCTGACCCGCCATCAGGCGGACAAGTTGGCGGCCGCAGAGACCTGTTGACGGACACGGGCGGGAGCTCCAGAGCCGAGGCCGCTGACTGTGGCGGATCTTCCACGAGTCGGGCCCTCAAGAGCGGGCGAGGGGAGCGGCACACGGCGGTTGCTGACCGTCGGCGTGCAATGTGCTGCGCCTGGCCGAATCTTCTCGGGTGCACTCGAACGTGTGCCCTCGTTCGGCCGCCGTTGCGCTCAGTTGTCGGTGAGTGGTGTGTGTCCTTCGGACCAGTCGTTCACCCAGCCGCACCCGGGGCAGGCGTACCTGCCGTCGAGTCCCGCGATCTGGGTGCCGCACTGGGCGCACCCGATGTAGGTGATCTCTGGTGGCCGGTAGGCCGCCGGGGGTTTCTCTTCTGCCATGGACCGGAGCGTACCGCCGGGGACGGCGGTGTAATCCCGGATGCCCAGCCGCACTGGTTGTTGCACACCCACGACCCGTCGCTTCCCTGGGTCGCGCCGGCTCCGCACGTAGGGCAGTTCACTGGGCCTCCCTCATCGGCGCTCGTGGTCAAGAGCATCCTGGGTACAGAGCCTGGTGAACAGGGGGCGGACACACGGCACCGTAAACAGGGTCCGATGGAGCCGGTCGTACCGTGGGGGGCTATCCCGGCTCTGGGGCAGACACCGGTTGCCCCCGATCGGTGGGGGTGACTTCGTCGTCCGGGACGGCCTGATCCCGGCCGGCCGGCTCACGCATACCGCCCGGGTCCGGTTCCGTCACACCGCGAAGCCTCGCCACGCGGTCGAGGGCCTTGCCGAAGATCGTGAACACCGAGGACGTGTCCACCGCGTCGATGCAGCCGATAACGCCTCCTGACCAGCCGTCCCCGGCCCACGGTGTGGCGGCGCTGCCTCGGACCCTTCTTTCGGACGCCTTGATCCGCTCCGTCGCCGGGAAACACTCTCGTAAACGATCCGCTGCTTATCGAGTGAAAGGTGAGGATATGGGTTCTCTCGGTTTCTCCACGGCCGTGACCGTTGGAGCTTTGGCGTGCTCCGTTCTGGCGGCCCCGGCCGACATCGCCGCAGGCGCGGAGCCGGAGGCGAGGCTCGTGGTGATCAAGAGCGACTACTCGGGTCGGTGCGTGTTCTCCCCCGCAAGGAACTCGGGCGGGTTGCTGCATGAGTGCAACGGCGGCGGCTCCGTCGAGACATGGGAGATGACAGGCCCCGACACGGCCGCCACGCTCAGGAACGCTCTCACGGGCCAGTGCCTGACCGACTACGGGCCGGGAGCCCAAGCCACTCGTACGGAGGACTGCAACGGGGGTACCGGCCAGGAATGGAACATGCCCTCGACCGGCCAGTCCGGAACCATCAAGAACGTCTATACGGGAATGTGCGCGGAGGACGACGGCTTCGTGGAAGTCAACGTCTGCCACGGAGGCGCTGCCGAGCAGTGGTCGGTCAGCAAGCGGTAGACATCGAGTCCGAACCCCGGACCGAGCAGCAGCCCCAGGAACGGTTCTCGCGCTACTCGCTGCGGGCCGCCATCGAGAGCACGATCAGCGAGTTCGTCAACGGCGCACGCAGACCAACGATCCGACGATCCGACGGGACAGCCCCTAGGCTCGCCCTCATGCTGAGACTCGGAATCCCTGTCATTGGTGTCACGGACATTCCCCGCGCAGTGGCCTTCTGGACCGCGGCGTTGAACCTGGTCGCCGCTGAGGAGTGGAAGAGCGAAACGTGGCGGACGCTCAATCACCCCGACGGCTCCGGCCGGGCCCTTGGCCTGCTGCGCAGCACGTCCCCGGCCGAGCCGCATCCCCGTCTCCACCTGGACCTCTTCACCGATACGGCCGAGGAACAACAGGCGGAGGTCCGGCGACTGGTCGGTCTCGGCGCGCGAACCGTCGACTGGGACCTCTACCCGCCCGAACCCGACTTCGTAGTTCTCGCCGACCCGGACGGCAACATCTTCTGCGTTGTGGACCTGAGCCATGCACCCAGCGGCGGTGACGAGTCGGCGCCCTGACAGACCGCGCGTTCCCCCGCCGGAGCAGGGAACTTCGGACTCGTACCGGCGCCCAGGCTACGGCTGCCTGAACGGCGTAGCACGTAGCAAACATCGCAGGGCTGAAAAGGACAAGTCAGCCGAGGGGCTTGTCGGAGAAGCTGCCGCGCCAGACGGAGACAGCGCCCGCGTCGCCGATCCGATAGAGCTGAATGACTGAGCCGGCGGCGACGACAATGGCCAGGACGACCGCGACGACATGCAACGGAACGCGGAGGATCGCCGTTCCGGTCCGCCAGTTTCCCGGCTGGGCCGTCTCGGAGGCGAAGGGGGAGCGGCGGCCCGCCCACCACACGGCGGCCGCGACGAGGAACATCGCCAGTACCCAGGGCCACAGGGTGCCGCCGAGATCGGCATGCTTTTCGACCAAGGGGCTGCTGGGAACGCGCCGCTTCAGCCACTCTCCCGCGTGGGTGGTCACCGGCACGCTGATGAGCGTGACCAGAGCGAGCCCCGGCAGCACGATGCCCAGCCTCCGGATCCAGGACGGCACCACTGCGCACACCAGGAGAGCGAAAGCGGTGAGCGGCACCAGGACCACCACGACGTGCACGAGCAGCGCATGCGCGGGAACTCCGTGGATGACGACGGGACCCATGAAGGGTGCTCCTTCTAAGGCGGCGCTGACCGGACCGGGCGACTACTTGCCTCCCCCCTCGGCGGACACGGATAGCAGGTCATACGCCCAATGAACCCGAATGACCAAGAACGAGTGGGCCGGGGCGGAGATACGCGACTTCCACGGTCCGGACACTCCGGTCCAGAAACAGGTACTTCAGCCCCAGAGGCGTTCGTCGTTGGCCTTGTCCACGTCGGTGGGGGCCTGGAGGGGTTCTGGCGCGGCTGGTTGGCCCGCATCGGAGGGCGTCGTTGTACTTGGGGTCGTCCTCCCACAGCAACTCCTCGCCGCCGTCCACACTGGACACCGACTTCCGCTCCGTGACACCGGATTCGGACACGAAGCTGACTTCGCGGCGTAGGAGTACGCCCGGTAGGCCTGGGCTCCCGTCGCACCGGCAAGCACACTGACGCGGTCGGCTACCGCCAGGACGTACGCGTGTCTGCCGGCGGAAGTGCCCCTCACCCTTGTCAACGACCGATGCCTGGACAGGTTTGCGCCGTACAGCCGACGACGACGGCGACGACGACGGCGAGCGCGGCGCCGATGCTGTAGGTGCGTGACACCGGCCGCCGCCGGTCGTTGAACCGGCCGGACACGTCACCGTGCGCAGAGAGACCCCGGGCAGCACCGCCCGGGGTCTCGTTGTCTGTCGGGTCCCGGCCGGAGCGGGACGACAAGGCCGCCCCGATGTACAGCCCCCCATGAACACCATGGTTGCCCAGGCCCGGGAGGGCCGGGTGCGGGGCTCAGCCGGCCAGGTCGGCTCGGGGCCGGGCCCGCCAGTCGCGGCGAAGAATGGACGCCCGCGCGATGGAGATCCCGAGGAACACGACGCTGAGGACGGCCATGCGCCAGTCCGCCTTCACGACGTACCAGTGGAAGCAAACGCCCGTGAAGAAGAGCCCGCCGACGATGAGCAGGGGCTCGCGGATCCAGTACGGCAGGAACTGGAGAACCACTCTGAGCGGCATCCGGTCAGAGGAGCAGGTCAGCGCCCTGCCGCGCAGTGGTGGAAGCCATGGTTCCGCCGGGAAAACCCAGAGGCGCGATGGAGGACTCTCGCCTTCGTGCCGGCGTCCGACCTTCAGGCGGTGTGCGGTGAGGTCGTACTTCCTGGCTTTGTTCACGAGAACCGACAGCACCTGTGGACGAGTTTGGGCAGCACTCGAAGCTCTGCAGATCGAACAGTTCATGACTTCAGGCACCGTGGGCCCCTGCCGAGAGCTCAGCAGGGGCCCATGGTGCACAGAGCGCGGAAGGCCGGGACCTGTTTTAGATGAGCGGCATACCGGCCGACATCAGCTACCGTCTGCTGCCGGTCCCGACGGCCCGGCCTCACTTCAGATGTCGGGTGAAGAACTGGGCCGCGGCGTCCCCCGCGAACTGCGGGACGCCGGTGTGCCCGCCCATGTTGGCGTGCAGGGACTTCTCCTTGGAGCCGAAGGCGTCGAACAGGTCCAGGGCCGCCTGCCGGTCGTTCCCTTCGTCGTCCCACTGCAGCAGGACGTGCAGCGGAATGGTGACCTGCCGGGCCTCCTCGAACATGACGCGAGGCACGAAACTCCCGGCGAAGAGGCCGGCGGCCACGATGCGCGGCTCGACCACCGCAAGCCGGATGCCGATGGAGATCACTCCCCCCGAGTACCCGACCGGGCCGCCGATCTCGGGCAGCGAAAGGAGGGCGTCCAGGGCGGCCTGCCATTCCGGGACCGCCTTCTCGACCAGCGGGAGGATGAGGGCGTCGACGATCTCGTCGCTCACCGGCTCGCCGGCCTCCATCGCCCGGCGCAGGTCAGCGCGGGCCTGCTCGGCGGCGGGCCAACGGGGCCGGTCGCCGCTTCCGGGGAGCTCGATGGTGGCCGTGGCGAAGCCCTCCGCCACGGAGTGCCGGGCCCGGTCTACCAGTCGGGGGTACATCCTGCGCAGCCCGAGGGGAGGGTGGCCGAGCAGGATCAGCGGCGCCGGTGTGGATGCGGATGCGGGTGTCCACAGGATGCCGGGGATCTCGCCGAGGGTGAATTCGCGTTCGAGGACGCCGTCGTCGAGGCGCCGCTCGGAAGTGAAATGCATGGTCGTGCCTTTCGGGAGTGCACTGGAACGGCGCTCCCGGACGACCTGCCTATCGCCCGACCGTGACCCCGGAGGGGAGCACCCATGTCGATACTGCGTTCACGGGTACCACCTCCTGGATCTCTCGCACGGCCTCCGGAAACGTAGCAGTGGCCGCACTCGTCCTTCAAACGGGTTTTTGCGGAGCCGCGACTTCCCGAGTGGCGGCTCTGCGACGGCGGGGTGCACTGGCGCTGTCGTTTCTCATGAGCATCGAACACGACGCACCGCCGACGCCTCCCGAACTCGTCTACAGGTGCTGTCGGTTCTCGTGAACAAAGCCACGCTTCCTGACGCTGCCGCACCGGTGCAGCCACACTTCCCTGTTGCTGCCCGGCGCGAGGTGGCCCCCCAGCAGCAGCATCCGACACCCGTGCACCGCGTTCCGGGACGGTGGGCCGCCGGTGCTGGGAACGGCCCGCCGCGCTCACGGGGTCAGCCGGTTCACACCTGGTCGATCACCAAGCGGGACGCCGTCCCGAGGATGGGCTGGAAGACGACCTGGGCCCCGACGGTTCCGCTCGCGTGCAGGTACTTGCCGCTCCGGGCGTGCCTGATGGACTTCGGGCTGCCGGACGTGGTCGTCCACACCTGCTTCGCGCCGTGGTCACAGGTGCCGAGGACGAGGTTTCCCTTGCCTGTCGGAGGTGTCCACCACCTGAAGGCAGGAGTTGCTGCTGTTGCCGTTGATCACCTGGTAGTTCACCGCCGCTGCCGCCTGCGCCGAGGCCGGGGCGCAGGCGGCAGCGGCGAACCGAATGCGATCGCCGCGCCCGCACCGGCGAATCGAATGACGTGTCCCTTGAGTTCCATGATCGATCCCCTCGATTTCAGATGATTGGCGCGCCGTCTGTGGTGCCGCCTGAGGCGCCGCCCGGTCATTCAGGCTGACGACGATCACCGTCCCGCGTGCCGTCCCCACGGCGTCATCACCACGTCACCATCGGCCGCAGAGCAGGTTCGACGAGGTACGCGTGCTCAGCCGAGGATTCGACACCGGACGGTGGGAAGCGGTGGCGGAAGGCAACACGAGAACACCGACGAGCTCGGCAGCCGGCAGGATTTGGTATGGCCATGTGTGGCAGCGGCGTTCGCTCCGAGCGGCCCTGTTCACACGTCGAGGGGCTCTGACGGGAGTTGGCCGGTATCGGCCGTGCCGGTCGTCGCCCCGGCCGCGAGCCCGGGCCAGTTCTGGCGTACCACAGGCACCGATTCACAGCCGCGGAGCCGGGCGTCCCTGCGTGCCTGACCGGGGGACTTCCCGCTGCCCACCACCCGGCCGTCGGCGACCGCGAGCCAGTCGCCCCGGGACAGGTCCGCCCGCAGCGCGTCCACGCCGGTCGGTTCCAGGGCCAGGAGCAGCGCCGGGTCGGGGTCCGTGGGGGTGTCGGCCGCCGCCGCGCGCGGTGTTCCCGCGCGCCACTCGGCGGTGGTCCGCTCGCCGGACCTGGACCGTGACCACAGCACGTGCTGCAACACGATCAGCGGTCCCAGTGCCGTCAGGAGCGGGAAGGCGCCCGTCAGCACTCCCAGGCCGAACAGCAGACTGACGCTCGCGGAGACCGCCAGTCCGACTCCGGCCGCGAGAAGTGCGGCGGCCCGTCCGAAGGCCTTGAGCGCCACCAGGGGGAAGAGCGTGAGGAGCAGCAGGTCGCCCAGCCCGAGCGCCACCGGTGGTCTGCCCTGGGTGACCGCGAGCAGCGGGGCGAACGGCAGTCCCATGACCTGGGCGGCGAACCGGTCCATGACGGAGGTGAGTCCGGTCGCCACCAGGTCGTAGCAGCAGAGCATGCCCGCGAACCACGCCGCGTGGGCGGAGCGCATCCCGCTCTGTGCCCACATGTTGGCCACTCCCACCACGGCGATGGCGAGCAGCACGTCGGTCAGTACGGTCACGGCGACCGGCAGGTCCGCGAACGCGCATCCGGCGGTGGCGGCCACCAGCGCCCCCGCGGCCGCCCAGGCCCGCCCCCCGCCGATCAGCGGCGCGAGGGTGAACTGGAGCGCCGCGCAGAGGACCAGGCCGAAGACGACGGCCACCGCGGTCCGGGGCGCTGCCAGATAGACCAGGGGAGCCGCCACCACGACGGCGCCCATCACGGCGACGTCGGGCAGTTCGTACCTGCCGACCGGAGGGCGGGGCATCCGGACCCGCGCGAAGTAGACGGCACCCGCCGCCGTGATCGCGGCGACGGCGCAGTTGAGGCCCACGAGGGCGAGGGCGGTACTCATGCCGGCCTCGCGACGCGTACGGCGGCGGGACGGACGGACTCGAAGGTGTGCTCGCGCAGATCGGCGCGGACCGGGCCGGTCGGCGGCAGCGTGGCCGGATCGTCGTGGAGCACGATGCCGTCCAGCGCGAGGCCCGCCGTCGTGGCCCGCTCCTGCAGCCTGCCGAGCAGGGCGGCGGCGGGCGTTCGGCGGACCAGTACATGGAGGACAGGTCCCCCGGGCCGGTCGACCAGGGCGTAGCGCGCCGGCAGCGGGATGTCCGGCTCGGACTCCAGCAGGTCCAGCACCGATCGGGTGGGTACGTCGATACTCCGCGGACCCGACCATCGGCCGAGTATGGGCGAGGTCGCGGGCAGATGGGCCAGCTCGCAGGTGGGCTCGGCCTCGGGACGTCGGACCAGGTCGCCGGTCGCGTAACGCAGCAGCAGGGTGCAGTCCCGGTAGGGGACGTACGGCGTCTGCACGATGATGCCGACGGCACCGGGCGGCGTCGGCCCGTGTGTCACGGGATCGAGTATCTCCATGTGCCCGAACTCGGTGGTGTGGTGCAGATGTCCCTCGGTGCACGGTGTGCCGCCCGAGGGAAGGGCCTCGGTCGACATGTACGCCGTGGAGATCCGTGCGCCCAGGGCGACCGCGGCCCGCTCCCTCAGCGGATCGGAGAGCACTTCACCGCCGACGCCGATGGACTCCAGGCCGAAGTCCTTTGCCTGCCAGTCGTTTCTCTCCGCTTCTTCGACGAGGGCGGAGAGGTAGGACGCGGAGACCGTCAGATGGGTGATCTGCGGGGCTTTGCCCCGCAGGCCGAGCGGGGTGGCCAGCCGGTCCAGCGCCACGGCCGGGTCCACGGTGCCGATCTGGACGAACGAGGCACCGATCCGGGTCACCGACTCCTCCACGTTGAGCAGCGGCAGGGTCGCCCGGGAGCAGCCCGCGTACGCCATGGTGTGGTGGGGCCGCAGGCCCATGCCGAGCACGGCCGAGACGGTGCTCATGGCGACCGCGATCTCCACCTCGGCCCTGGAGTACCAGACAGCGGTGGGGGTGCCGCTGGTCCCCGTGGTGAGCGCCATCAGCGCGGGGGTGGAGGCGGCGGACACGAAGGCGGCCGGCAGACCGCGCAGGGCCTCCTTGGGCGTAACCGGAACGCGGTCCCAGGTCTCCGGGGTGAGGCTGCCCGGGTCGAGTCCCAGGGCGTCGAAGGTCCGCCGGTAGTGGGCCGTGTGCTGGGCGGCGGCCCGTGCCGTGGCCCGCAGGCTGCGCTCCGTGACGGTCCGTCGTACGGCGGGGTCGACGGCCCCCGCCTGACCGGGGAGCAGAGCCGAGTCCGCACCGGGCTCGCCGAACTCGGCCAGGGTCGCGATGAGGTCGCGAGCTATGCGTTCCAGGTCCTGCGGACGGATGCGGCTGTTGCGCAGAATCGCCATGCCGTAGCGGAGTTGGCTGAGGGCGGTACCGAACAAGGGGTCTCCTGATGCCTGGACCGGGTTGTCCTCCCGGTCCAGGCCGGGGCCGAGCGTCAGACCATGCTGGCGAACATCGCCGCGGTGAGCGTGCTGAAGGCGTACTTGACGTAGTGCTTGACCATGACGGCTCTCCCTTGTTCCGCGCCGCCCGGGGGCGGCTGGGCTCCTGGTGGTGCACTCGCGACCGGGAACGGTCATTCGATTAACGCGACCTTAGAGTAAGGAAATTGGACGATCAATGGTTTCTCGCGGCGAACTGAGTCCCCGGTATTCGCTTCGTCGCCGCTTCGCCGTCCCTTCGCTCCGGTCAAGCGTCCGACGGATAAGAAAGGGTCAAATCCCGGGTGCTGATAGCCGAGTTGGGCCGCACCGAAGGGATCGCCCGCAAGCGCGTGCCCGCCCCGGTCCGGGCCGCCGAGCGCTGGGTCGTGGAGCGCTGGGTCGTGGAGCGTACGCACTCGTGGATGAACGACTACGGCAGGCTACGGCAGGCCACGGCGCTGCACCGTGAGGAACGGCGAGGCAGCGACCTTCTTCTGCTCCTCCTTCGACTTCGCTGCCACGTTTTCGCCGATCTCGTCCAGGACGCCCTGCCCGAATGCCGTCGGGGCGGGCCGCACTTGTGGACCCCTTCATTCCCGGATTCGTCGACCGGTGCGAGCGGCTCGGGTGCTGGTTCCGGCAGTACCTTCTCGATGTCGGGCAGAGACGTCTCCAGCGGGTGCAAGTCGAGCACCGCGCAGAAGAGTGTGCGGGCCATCGCGCTGTGCGCTTTGCCAGGTGGCCCCAGCGGCTTCGAGTGCCTGTTGCCCTGCGACGCGGGCATGGGCCGCCTCACGTTTGGCCTTGCGTTTCGGGACATTGAGCGCCTGTACGGCAGCAACCACGGCAGGCGGAGGAGCTCCGAGCCAAAGCGGCCATGCAGCAGGCGCGCTCCAGCGACGCGGCTCGGGCACAAGGCCCTGCAACGCCTGGCAGCCGAACTTGCCGGACTGGCCACGATCACACCGGCGGTCGCGCGCGGCCATCTGGGGCGTACCGAGTGAGGTCAGTTGGCCGTGTCGATGAGTTCCGCCGACGCCTGGGCTTTCTGCCCCACGAACGAACACTCGCCGTTCGGCGCGGAGTAGGGGGTTCCCGGTGGGACGGTCATCCACAGGGAGCCGTCGTCGGCGATGAGGCGGGGGGACGCCGTTCGGCGGGTGACCTGGCGGGGCGTCAGCGTGTAACCCCGTTGCCCTCGTCGGCAACCGCCCCGCGAACCAGGGCCCGCGGCGCGGATGAGGGCGGGCGGTCACGTGGTGACGACGGGGCCCACCGCGTGGTCGGCCGTGGGGCAGAACCACACCGCGGCGGGGCCGATGCGGGATGGGTGCAGTCCTGATCCGTGGTCCGGGCACAGCGGCCAGACCAGACGGTCCCGGTCGGCCAGCAGGCACTGGAAGCCCTCTGCGGCCTCGACGACAATCGCGGGTGCGTCGATCCCGTGGACGGGCTCGTCGCCCACGCAGACCTGGCCGGTCGGTTCGTACGCCGTCGGCGCGTTGACGCGGACGGGGACAGCGACCGGCTGCCCTGTCTGCCGGTGGGCTGCGGCCGCCAAGGAGTCGACCGCGTGCTGGGCGAGGGCGCGGCGGCGCTCGATGAGCAGGGGAACGAAGTACGCGGGCGGCATCGCGCCATTGCTCTCGAAGGCCGACCACAGAAATCCGCGGACGTCGTCCTTCTCCAGCGCAGCTTCGAGTTCCAGGTCGAGGGACCGGTCGAGCAGGCGGACCCAGTCCCTGAAGTGCGAATCCATTGTCCCTCCGGACGGGTATGGCCCCCCGGCCGGCGAGGTCGCCGGCCGGGGGGCCTTCGGCTGTCGGGTGACAGATGTCCGCTGTCGGACTTCGGACGTCGCGCGGGTGCGCGACGCCAGGGTCAGGAGTAGCGGCCTCCGCCGCCGAAGCTCTGGCCGACACTCCAGGCGTAGCCCCGCCCGTAGCGCCAGGCCGTGCCGTAGGCGGAGAACATCACGGTGTCACCCGCGTCGAGGCGGCACTGCCACCAGCCGCACTTGAACCAGCCGCGTCCCTTGCTGTTGTTGTTCGAGTACCAGCCGCCATGGAAGTTGTAGCTGCCGAACTCGCCGTGGCTGTAGGTACCGGACTTCACGTACATGTTACTGACGTGGATGTACCACTTGAAGCCCGCGTTGATCCAGGAGTTGGCCCAGGACTTGCGGAAGTGGAAGTCCCAGTTCAGCGAGCAGCGACCGGTGTTGCTCTCGCAGATCCGGCGGATGCGGACGCAGACGTCCTGGCGGCATTTCGACTGCACCCGCTCGCGCAGGTACGTGCCGTCGATGTCGTACTTGTTCTGCGGGTCGGCGCAGGCGTAGTCGTACGCGTTGCAGCTGCCGCCGTTCATAGGGTCGACCGACAGGAAGCGCCCGACCCGCGGGTCGTACAGGCGCACGCCCATGAGGGTGATGCCGGTGAGGGTTTCGGCGGACCGCAGGCTCGCGCCCAGCCAGTTGTAGCGTCCGCCGGCGCTGCCGGGGCGCGCGTTGCCGTACTCGTCCGCGTCCACGGCGAGCGGGGCGACGGGGCTGTCCAACGGGAGCCGCAGGGCGACGTCTCCGTGGATGTTGGAGAGCTGCAGGACGACCTCGCCCGTCGCGGAGGTGGTCGCGGCGAGACCGGCGGAGGCGGATCCGACGTTGCGCGACAGCTTGCCGCTCGCGGTGTCCTCGGTGATCCAGCGCGGGCTGTCGCCGTCCGCGCCGTAGTGGTTCACCTTGGACTGGGTCGTGGCCCAGGTGCCGGCGTTGTCCTTCTCCACGATCCAGGACCGCAGCCGTCGGCTGGCGTCGAGCTTGAAGGTCTGCCGCTGGCCGCCTACGGTCTGCTGGTGGACCAGGTCGTTGGCGTAGTAGCCGAAGGTCCCGCTGCCAGGGGCGGACGTGGTGCGTCCGAGGGCGTCGTACGCGTAGCCGACGTCGACGAGGCGGTCCCCGCTGTCGTAGGTGTGGGTAGTGGTGGTTCCCCCGGTGGTCGGGCAAGTCGCGCCGGGCGTGCCCGCCGCGGTGGTCAGGGACGTGCGGTTGCTGCGCTTGTCGAAGGTGTAGGTGCGCGCGGTGCAGACGGTTTCGGACGTGTCCTCGACCGCGGTGAGGCGGCCGGCCGCGTCGTAGCGGTAGGCCTGGTCGGACCAGCCCGAGTGCGTGGTGGTCTGGCCGTGGGCGGACTTGTTGACGGCGTCGGTGTAGACCGTGGTGCCATCACTGTCCCGGGTGTAGGCACGGCTGGTGACGTTGCCGGCGGTGTCCGTGTTCTGTCGCATGGTGTAGCCGCCGGGCAGCTTCTCGGCGGTGACGGCGCCGTCCACGCCGTAGGCGGCGCTGAACGTGCCGGCGACGGAGTCCGTCATGGAGGTGGCCATGCCCCGCGGTTCGGCTGCGGCGTCATAGGAGTACGTGACGGTCGAGGGCGCCGAGTCGGAGACCTTGACGGGCCGTCCCAGCAGGTCGTACTGGGTCGTGGTGGTGCCGGAGTCGGCGTCCGTGTACGAGGTCAGGCGGCCGAGGCGGTCGTACGACCGGGTGATGGCGCCTGCGGTGGCGGAGGTGGTGCTGGCCACCTTGCCGGTGGCGGCGTCGTACCCGGTCGTTGATTCGGGAACCGCCTGGCCGAGGCCACCGGTGACGGTGTCCTTGATCCGGCGGCCGGCGCCGTCGTAGGTGACGGCCGTCGTGCGGGCGACGCCGTTGGCCGTCTCGATGGCCTTGGCCGGATTGCCCCACCAGTCGTACTCGGAGCTGGTGTCGATCAGCCCGGCGGGCTGGGACCCGCCGCCGGTGACGGCACCCGCGGGGCCACTCCAGCAGACCAGGTCGGCCCATTCGGGCCGGCCCTTGCACCAGCCGGTGCCGTCCGCGGTCCAGTACGCGGTGACCTTGCTCGCGGCGTCGTCGCCGGTGCCGCCGGGCAGGACCGAGGATACGACCCGGCCCTGCGTGTCGTAGCCCCAGCTGGTGGTCAGATTCTGGCCGCCGGAGTCCTTGATGGACAGGGTCGGCTGCCCCTTCACCCAGTCGTACTGGGATTCCTTGACGCGCTTCTCGCCCATGACGGAGTAGTAGTCGCGGACCCGGGCGCCGGCGATCTCCAGCGTGACCCGGTCGCGGATGGAGGCGCTGCCGTCGGTGGGCCGGCCCCCGTCGTACTCCTTCACGACCCAGTCCCGTGCCGGTACGGAAGTACCGGCGGCGACCAGGGTCGTGGTGCCCTGCTTGAGGTCCTGGGTGAGGTCGATCCGGTGGAGCGGGCCGAAGGTCTCCAGCTCGCGGACACCGTTCTCGCTGTACAGCGTGCGGCTGGACAGCAGTTCGGCGCGCTCGCCGGAGCCGAGTGCGGCGATCCCGAGGTCGGCCTGGACGGCGCGATCGGCGGCCGTCACGCCGAGGGCGACGGCGCGGTTGGCGGCCGTGAGCTCACGGACGATGTTGCCGACGCGGTCGTACTCGGTGGTGGTGAGGTGACCGCCGGGAACGGCGGCGTTGCTCTCCTGACCGGAGACTCCCAGGTAGCGAATGTCGGCGCGGGCGTAGGACCCGGCCGCGAGGGCCGCGCCGTCGTGGCTCCGCCCGGCCCTGGTGGAAACGAGGCGGAGGATCGCAGGAAACTCAGAGTAATCCGAACGCCCTCTGACTACCGGTGAGTTGCCAGGGCGAGCACCTACTGATCCCGATTGCTCTGCTTTCCGGCCTACCGCACCCAGCTCGCCCTCCACCAGCGCCAGATCATCGCCGAGGTCAACACTGCGGCTGGGGACGGCGCGGTGCGGCACCTGGAGATCCTGCGGCCCGGCGACACCGGACCGGAGACCAGGCGACAGCCTCCAGTTCGGGCGCCGCCGCCCGCGCCCGAGCCCTTCAGCGCCTCGTGGCCGACCGAGCCGGGCTCGCCACCCTCACCCCAACCCGCCCCGCACCACAGCTGCGCCACGCCGCCTGATCCACCTCAGCCATCAGTCCCGCTGCTCCAACTCATCGGCGAAGGCGCGGAGGGCATCAGCCAGCTCCTTCTTCGTGGGCAACTTGTCCACCTTTCTTTCCAGACCGTCGATGCGTTCTGCCAGGTCGTCCAAGCTCGCCGGTGCCGTGGGACCTGACGTGGGCCCGTTCGTAGGTGCCGGAGAATCGGACGGGCCTCCGTCCGAACCACCCGAACCGTCGGAGCTGCCAGCGTCGGTGCCACCCGATCCGCTGACAGAACCGCTGTCCGCGCCGCCTGTATCGGCACCGCCGGTATCCGTGCCACCCGAGACACCACCGCTTCCGGCGTCGGATGTCTCGGCGGGAACGGGCGTCGGGCCGGCCGGTCCACCGTCCTGGTCGGCCACGGCAATCGCCCCGCCCACACCCAGCACCACAGCGGCAGCCGCACCGATCAGCGCCACCGCCACGCGTCGAGCCTGCATCTTCCGCATTTGTGTCATGCGACGGACATTAACCACAGATCACAGTGGACGGATTCCTTCCGCCCGTTCCGCGGGGCAAGGTCCTCATCCCGCAACGCGGCGGTCCCCAACACTCACTCTGCCCGCCCTGCAATGCGCGGGCGGGCAGACCGGCGCCGAGGCAGAAGTGCACGGCTCGGCGTTCCTGAACGCGTTGGCCGCGGGCGTCCTTGCGGCCATGGGCACCTGCGGTGCCCCAATGGAGCACGATCCCGTTCCGATCCCCGACATCGGCGCGGGCGCTTCCCGTGAGAACGGGCACCGTCAGCACCATCACCGCCAGGACGGAGCCCGCGGCGCGGGTCTTCGCCCCAGGACGCGAACCACGAATACCACCGAACACGAACAGCTTTCGAGATTGATCGGCCCCGGCCCGCGGGCTCACACACAAAATCACGCTTCCCTTCCACGACGCTGAGGTCACAGTGTGTGTGGCGGTGGTGGGATTCCGAGGCGAATCACCCGCTCGGACCAGTGCTTCGGGCGGTAGCCCCGGTCACGCCCCGGCAGGTTCGACAGCCGAGTCGTCGACCCACGGGCTTTGGCTGCTCTCGGCCGCCCGAACGCGATGCCGCGGTCGTGAGGACCGGGCTGAGCGGGGTCGACTGCTCCGTCATACCCCGCCGTGGGCTGGGATGTGTTCACGTGCCTGGCATGCGGTACGGAGACGCAATAATGCTGGAGTCGGGTATTGGAACCTGCGGAATGGGTGGGGCTATCCGCCGAGGTACTGGTGTCTCGCGTCGGCGGGCGAGATGACGAGTCGACCATCGCGGACCTGCCATTCAGTTGTCCCGTCGACTTCGTGGCTGGCGAGGAATATTTACCAGCGAGCTGACTGTCGAGGACATGCGCTTGTTGATCGGGCAGGACATCGGCCTGCCCTACCTCCTGCCACTGGCACTGGAGGTACTGCGGGAGAACCGGATGGCAAACGGGCACATGTACGAAGGTGATCTGCTGTCCGCGGTCCTCACCAGCAACCCATCGGTCCGGGCCGAGTATCCCGAACTGGGCCGAGAGCTTCGCGTGATCGTCTCGAAGTTGACTGATCTGCGCCCATACCTGCAACGGAAGGTTGAGCGCTTCCTGGTTCCTGAGCGGGGCCATCCAGGAGGGCTCTGACGCCGTGATCACACCAGTCACTGCGTGATCATTCTTCCGCTTCAGGCCTTCCCTGCTCGAAGGAGATGCGGCAGCGTTCAACCTGGTCGGCCACCTGCTTCATGAACCACCGCATGATCTCGTAGGGGACGACGTGCTCGTCGGGGCTGTAGATCCGGATGGTCGGTTCCAGACGCGGGTCCTCGTCCGGGACGAGTGCCCTCAGGACAGCAGCGCCGGGCAAGTGGGTCACCACGGCTTCGGGGCTCTCGATACCCCTGGCCTCGCTGAGCTCCACGGACCAGGCGTCGTCAGGCAAGGCGTAGTGGAACAGGACGGCGTAGTAACGGCCTGCGTGTTCTCGCAGCTCCCATGGCATGGCCGCAGGCTGTCACAGTCGCGGTGCCGGAGTCTCCCAGGTATCCCGCTCACACCTGGTCGCAACCCAGCCGGCGTTTGCGTGGGAGCCCTTGGCCAGGAGCTTTGGGCTCCGTCGGCATGGAGTGGATATCACCTGTCAGCACGGCACCTGGCGCGGTGATCGGTGTTGGTTCGACGTCGCTCGCGGATCGGCTCAGTTGGCGCGGAGAACGCGCTGGCCAGAGTCTCGACGCGAGACGTCAGGTGTACGGCGAGTAACACCGCTGCTGGCTTTGTCCACGAGAGCGAGGTTCTGGCACACATTCCGTGAGGCATCTTGAGTCCCGGCCTCTGCGGCCCCTCAGTGACGTGTGGTCTGCGGGGCTCGCATGACGCGCGTGCCTCCTGCCGGCGAGAGCCAGCATGATCTTTCACGGAATGTGCGCCAGAACCTTTCCAGGAACAGCGTTTGTCGACGGTCTTCGGAGGCGGTTGGCGATCACGAGGCTCCGAAATGTCGAGCAGAAATGACGGCGGTGCGGTGCTGGGGGTCTGAGGAACATCCACGTCAGAGGCGCGTGTCCCCGGGCGGACGCCGACGGTCACCCCGTTCGGTGCGGTGGCTTGTAGAGGTCGTCGAGGCGGAGTGGCGCGGGCTGGGGCAGGGGCGTGCCGTCCGTCGGCAGGCAGGACTGGAGGAAGTAGGCGAGCAGGCGGCGGGATGCGGCCATGGAGGCTGCTGGGGACTCTCGTACGACGCCGTTGTTGGCCAGGAGCAGGAGGGTGACGTCGCTGGGGTCGAAGTCCTTGCGCAGCTGTCCGGTGTCCTTCGCACGCTGCACCAGCTGTGCGAGGGATACCTCGGCGCGGGCACGCTCACGATGGACGTCGGGCGCGTCGGGAAATTGGGAGAGGAACGCGGCGCTGAACCCGCGGTCCTGGGCCTGCATCGCGCACACCTTCGTGAGGACGTTGCGAAGTCCGTGCCAGGGATCGTCGTCCTGAAGGGCCTCGTCGAGGGCTGCGACGCACTGGCCGAGTTGTTCGGAGAACGCGGCGGCGATCAGCGAGCCGCGTGTCGGGAAGTGCCGGTAGAGGGTGGCGGCACCCACGCCCGCTCTGCGGGCGATTGCGCTGGAAGATACGTCGGTGCCGTTGAGGGCGTACGCCTCGCGGGCGGCCTGGAGGAGTCGGGCGCGGTTGTGCCGGGCGTCGGCCCTCTGCCCCGGGGCGGGGGTTCCGGAGGCGGAGGGAGGCGGGTTCCGAGACAGTTGGCCAGGCATGTCTCCCACTTCATCACAAACGGAAGGGGGCAACCGCTTAGCGGGTTAGCGTGATCTGGTGCCGCGGTGCCCCGCGGTCAGCTCTCTGCCGCAGAGGTGAGCGGCTGCGAGTTCTCCTGCTGAACGACGTGTCAGGTGTACGGAGGTTGCCCGTGTTCGCTGTGCGATACCACCGCTATGGCGGTTCCGAGGTCCTTTGCGTAGAGGAGGTCGAAGAGCCGCACGCCGGGCCGGGTCAGGTTCGCATCGCGGTGCGTGCCACCGGCGTCACCCCTGCTGACTGGTACCTGCGCTCAGGGATGCTGCGGGACATCGCCACCGTGGACTTCCCCCATATACCCGGCATGGATGCCGCGGGAATCGTCGATGAGGTCGGAGAGGGGGTGACCGGCACCGCCGTGGGAGACGCGGTCTTCGGCCTCGTCCCCTTCGTGGATCAGGGAGGCGCCGCGGCCCAGTACGCCGTGCTGGAGGCGTGGGCGCCCAAGCCTCGGTCATGGTCTTTCGAGGAAGCGGGTGGCGCCGCGGGCAATATCGACGCAGCCACACGTGTACTGCACGCACTGGAAGCCGCCGAAGGCATGACCTTGTTGATCGATGGTGCCGCCGGAGGCGTCGGCACCATCGCCGCGCAACTCGCCCGGGCCCGCGGCCTCACCGTGATCGGCACCGCGAGCGAAGGCAACCACGGCTTCCTCGCCCAGCTCGGCGTCGTACCGGTCACCTACGGGGCGGGGCTGGCCGATCGCCTTGCCCCATTGGCCCCGCTCGGCGTCGATGTGGTTCTGGACGCGGCCGGTAAGGGCTCTCTTGCCGAACTGGTGGCCATCGCCGGCGACCCGCACCATGTGGTGACCATCGCGGACTTCGACGCCGGCCGGCACGGAGTGCGGTTCTCCCGCTCCGAAGCCGGAGAGTCGCCGGGCTGGGCAGGACTACCGCTGGCGGCCGACCTCGCCGACCGGGGCCGCCTCGCCGTCCCGCTGCACGCCGTGTTCCCGCTGAAGGAGGCCGCCACAGCCCATGACGTCAGCGCCACGGGCCACGCGCGCGGCAAGATCGTCATCACCGTGCCCTGACACACGGACGCTTCGGCCCGCGACCAGCGGCCCGCGGCAGGGCGGGCACGCCTCGACGGCGATCTCCATCGCCTCAAGTCATGGCGCGGCGCGGGGACTTGAGGACTCGCGCGGTGGCGCCCACTTCCTGTCATGCCCTTCCACCGCCCTCCGGGGACGCGCTTCCCCTGCTGCTGGGCAGGCCGGTCGCGGAACGGCCCGGAAATGCCCATCGCGTACGCCGATGCGGCTGCGGCCCGGGAAGGGTGTGGGCCGGTGGGCAAGGGCGTGTCGAGCGGTGTGGTGCGCGCGATTCCGATGACGGGCACGGGGGCGGCGAAGTCGAGGGGAAGGCCGCGCTCTCGGGCCCGTAGCCCAATCCTCGCGCGCGGACCAACGGACTCGGCCGCGCACTGGGCATGGAGCGGTTCGACGCCGAGTTCGCCGAGTTCGCCGAGGTGGTGAAGGCCGCCGGCATCGAGCCGCGCGCTCCCTGGGAGCGGACCACGACCGCGGCGAAGCGGCCAACGGCGCCGACGGGGGCGGCGGCGCACGGCAAACGAGAACACTGTTCTTGACTTGGGTCGGAGGGTGGGGCATCGTCTCTCTCGATAGAGAACAGTGTTCTCGCTTCTTGCCCCCTCTCACCGAAGGATGTCCGTCGTGACCACAGCGAGCATCACGGTCCGCAGTACCCCATCCAGGCGTTGGGACCGCATCGGCCGCGGTCTGATGGCCCTCAACTCCGTAGTCACCTTCGCGGTGTTCATCAACGGGATCTTCCTGATGGCGGACGCGAGCGACGACCGCATGATGGTGGAGGGGTGGCGAACCTTCGGATACCTCGTATTCAGCGCGATGTGGGCGATGCTCGCGTACCGGCCGCGTCAGGTTCCGGCGATCTGGGAAATGGTGATCTTTCACAAGGTCGCGGCGACGGTGCTCGCCTTCACCATTCTGGACACCACCGAGGGTATGCAGTCCTCGATCACCGACTCCACGGTCGCGGCGCTCACGGTCTTCGCGTACATCGTCTGCCGCGGGTGGGAATCGTGGCGGGTCGTCAAGCGTGACGATGCCCCGGCGAACGCGCTTTGAGCCGTCGTGTCCGCAGGGCCGGCCGGGACGCCCCCGGCCGGCCCTGCGCCGCGGCTCCGCCCCCGCTTCTGAGCGGGGAGCACTGTCGGTCCAAGAGGGCACACCGCTGACTTATAGGGTGGATACATGGTCACTCCACGGCAAGTAGCACGCGAGCAGATGATGCGTGACATCGTGCGGGTGGGACGCGAGCACCTGGCGACGGTACTTCCGGCCGACCTGTCCCTACGGGCCGTGGCCCGGGACATCGGAGTCGTCCCGTCGGCGCTCTACCGCTACGTCCGCGACCGCGAAGCGCTCATCACCCTGCTGATCGTCGACGCGTACGACGAACTCGCCGACGAGGTCGATGCGGCACTCGCGGCGGCGTCGAGCCTGTCGTACCGCGAGCGGCTTGCGGTGGCGGTACTCGCGGCGCGCGCCTGGGCCGTTCGTGAACCGTCCAGGTTCGCCATGCTCTACGGCACTCCGGTGCCCGGCTACGCGGCTCCCGGCGACCGGACCGTGGAGCCAGGCACGCGATTTGCCCTCGCTCTCGCCGGACTGGTCGAGGACGCCTGGCGAGCGGGCGAGTTGAGAACGGTGGAGGCGCCGCTCAACCCGACCGTCCGCGCGGACATGGAGCGGTTGCGGGGAGCGTTCGGATTCGAGATGCCGGTGGGCAACGTCTGCCGGGCCTACGGTTTGTGGTCCGCGGTCATCGGCGCCATTCTGTTCGACACCTTCGGCCAGTACGCGGCGGATACGCTGAGCGATCCCGAAGAGTTCCTCCGCGCCCACACCGATGGTCTCGCGGACACCGTAGGTCTCTGACCGAGGCAGCCGAACTCCGTCGTCGTCGTTCGTCGTTCGTCGTTTGTCGTTCGTGAGAGCGATGTGAGGGGAGTTCGGAAGCTCAAGCTCACCACCTCCTGGAGCTCGAAACTCGCCCGGACCGCGCGAGACGCGAGGGCGTGAGCGGTCGGTGGCGTCTACCGGGCGGGGCCCGGGGAGAGGCCGCCCTGGAGGATGCGGAGGCAGGCGTCGGCCGCGGCGGCCTGCCGGTCCGCCGGATGCTCGTTGACGGCGTGGACCAGTCCGCACAGGAGCTTCAGCAGGTTCTCGCCGGTGAGAGCGGGAGCCGGCTGAATGCGTGCGAGCAGGCAGGAAGCGGCCGCGCCCAGTTCGGCCTTGGCCCGGCGCAGGGAGTCCGTCTCGTCGGTCGCGGTGATCAGGATGTCGATGAGGCCGGGCTGGGCGAGCGCGGCCGAGAGTGCCGCACGGAGGAACCCGATGAGGGCTTGGACGGGCTCCGGGTGTTGCTCCGCCTCGGTCGCCACGGCGATGAGGCCGCGTACCGAGTCCTCCAGGACGGCTTCCAGCATCGCCCGTTGGGTCGGAAAGAGCCGGTAGACCGTCCCGACCCCTACGCCCGGCCGGCGTGCGAGTTCGTTGAGGGTGAGCGTGACCTCTCCGGCGGTGATGGCGTGGTGGGCCTCGTCGAAGATCCTCTGCCTGTTCCGTCGACGTACCGGTACGCGGCTGGGTGTCCGACGTCGCCCACGGCTGGCATCCCGACTACCAGTGGCACGAGGCGGCCACCTTCTGGCAGAAGAGCCCGGAGGGCGAGGAGTCGCTCGCCGGACTGCGCAAGTCACCCACCAGCAGCGGCCCCACCTTCGGCGACCTCCTCAGCCCCCGAGGTCTGGGCGCCGAACTCGCGAAGGAGATCGATGAGGTCCACGACAAGGAGATGAGCGCCGCCGTCCTGGCGCTCTACCGCTCGGCCTGGCCCAACTTCCACGCCGACTGGGGCAAGGACTTCGACCGTCCCGCCGCCGCCCCGGGACTGATACTGGCCCCGACCGGTGACCCCATGGCGCAGCCCTCGCGAGACCGGGACATGGCCGAACGGCTCGGGGCCCAACTGACCGAACTGGACGGCCTCACCCACTACTGGATGCTTCAGGACCCCGAACGGGGAGCGGACGTGCTGCGCCGCTTCTGGGCATCACTCCCGAGCTGAGGACCTCAGCCGGGGAGTGATGCCCAGCTGAGGACCTCAGCCCCTCCAGGTGCCGAGGCACCCACGCGAACCTCCCGCGGTGACGGTTCAGATTTCGACACCGTTCCCGTATCCCGTAGCTCGTCGATCACGCCGGGGTGACGACACAGCCGCCGATGGCCGCGTACCGGGACGGCGCATCGGCCGGTTTTCGGCTTCTCCACCAGCCCGGTGATCCGTAAGGCCCCTCCGCCCATGTCCTCCTCGGCGCGCGACTCGGGGCCGCCGCAGACCGCCCGCACATCAACTGGGCTCGGCGGCCATGGAGTCGAAGGTCGCCCGCACAAGCCGGTCGATGGTGCCGGGCCGTTCGGCCATGGAGTCGAAGAGGTCGGCGAGCAGCCACAGCACGAAGCTGTGGACCAGGGCCTCCTCCGGCGGGATCCGTCCGAACCCGTCGCGCCACGCCACGGTGTCCATACCCATCGCCGCGGCCATGAGGACACCGGTGACCATCGGGACCTGAGCCGGGTCGGCCATCTCGAAGGCGGGGAGTTTGCGGATCACGGCGGGGATCAGATCGCTGAGCGGATCAAGACGATCCTCGCCACCGTCCTGCTCGGCGATCAGGTATCCGGTCAGCACACCCACCAGGAAGACCGTGCCCCTGGACACCTCCTCACGCCCGTAGGCGTCCACCGCGGCCTCGACCCGCAGCTGCGCCTGCCGGCGCTCCTTGGCGGAAGTGCGCTTCTCCAGGACCCGGTAGGAGTCCCACGCCGCACGGATCGCCTCGTCCACGACTACGCCGTCATTCGTCATGAGCCGACCGTAGCGAGATGACGAGCCGCAGGGGGATCCGCTCGCGGAACCGTCGCGGAGGCCGGATGGGCGTGCGCCCTCACGGCGGCTACCGGCTACCGGTTACCAGCTACCGGCTTCCGCGGCAATGACCTGCGTCGGTCTGCCTGCCACGGGTAGCGTGCCGATCTCGTACAGCACGCGAGGCGAAGGGGAAGGCCCGTGCGGTTCCCAGACTTATCCGACTCGGCACCACTCACGACGACGGAAGTGCAGGCGCTGCGGTCCCTGTACCACGCGTGCAACGCCGGCCAGGCCGCGTGGCGGTCCGCACTCGCTCTCGTGGACGGGCTCAGCACCCAGATGGAAACCGTCGAGGAGTACGACCGGGGGCGGCGGTTCCAGCATCACGTCGAAGCCGTCAACGCCGCCCGCTCGGGGGCCTACCGCTACGAACGCGAGCTGGGCCTGACGGCCTGGCGCTACGCCAGTGCACACGCGGTCCTCGGGATCACGGTCTTCGACCGGCTGGTGACCGGCACCCCGGCATTGACCGCTTCAAAGGTGGACGAACTCTGTGAGGAACCCACCCTTGAACAGCTGCGCCGAGCGTTGTCCATCCCCGTCGAACGGCTTCTCAGCGCCCGGAAAGACCCCTCCCACCGGAAGAGGACCGACGAGGAACGCCAGGCACTCATCACCATGCTGGACTGCGCGCACCGCGACATCCGGGTGGTGGACGCCGCACGGCCGATGACTGAGCGGGAAGCGTGGTCCTGCCGTCTGACGGACCACAGCCCTCTGGGAACGGATCCGATGTACGAGGGCATTCTGGAGCCCTTGTTCAACATCTGTGAGGAGACACCGCTGGAGATCGACTGGCGCCTCAGGAACGCCGGAGCGGACGTCAGCCAGTGAGGGTGCCAAGGCCGGAGGTCATCCGCTGCCCGGGGGTTCGGGAAGGGCGGTGGGGTGGCCGCGTCCGGGGTCGGGTGTGTTCCGGTTCGGCGGTGGTGGTGGTGGTGGTGGTGGTGGTGGGTCGGTCGGGTGGGGGTGTTCGTCGAGGAGGCGGTGGTGGGTGGGGATGCGGGGCAGGGTGAGGAGGCCGAGGACGGCCGCTGCCGCGCAGGCGGCGGCTCCGGCGGCGAGACCGGCCCGGGGGCCGAGGTGCTCTCCGACGAGGCCGATGAGGGGTCCACCGATGGGGGTGCTGCCCAGGAAGGTGACCGCCCACAGGGCCATCACCCGTCCGCGGTAGTGGGGTTCGCTGATCAGTTGCAGGGTGGTGTTGCCCGTGGCGAGGAACACCGTGCCGGCGGCTCCCACCAGCATCAGGGTGGTCAGCGCTCCGGGCAGTGAGGGGATCAGGGCCGCTGCCGTGAGGGCGGCGGCGAAGCCGGCCGCGGCCACGGTCAGGGGCCCGACTCCGGCCCGCCCTCTGATGGTGATGGCGAGTCCTCCGGCCACGGCGCCGAGTCCCATGGCCGAGGTCAGGAAACCGTAGGTGCGGGCGTCGCCGTGCAGGCCGGTGGTCGCCAGCAGCGGGAGGAGGACCTGGAACTCGTACGCCAGGGTCCCGATCAGGGCCATCATCACCAAAGGCACCCACAGTCCGGGTGTGCCCCGTACGTAGCGCAGCCCTTCGGTGAGCTGACCCTTGGCGCGTGTCACGGCGGGTGCGGGCTGGAGTCGGCCGGGTTTCATCAGGCCGAGCGCGACCAGGACGGCGGCGAAGCTGGCGGCGTTGGCGAGGAAGCACACTCCAGCCCCGACGGTGGCGATCAGGACACCTGCGACGGCGGGCCCGATGGCGCGGGCGGCGTTCGTCATGACGCTGTTCAGGCTGACGGCTCCGCGCAGCAGGCCGGTGCCGACGAGTTCGGGTACCAGGCTCTGCCGGGTCGGGTTGTCGACGGCGTTGACGGTGCCCAGCGCGAGGGCGAGGACCACCACCATCCACAGTCGTACGGTGCCGGTCACCGTGAGCAGCCCCAGCACCAGGGCGAGAACGCCGAGGGATGTCTGTGTGGCCATGAGCAGGCGCCGCTTGTCAGCGCGGTCGGCGATCAGGCCGCCGTAGGGGGCGCCGAGCAGAACGGGCAGGAACTGGGCGGCCACCACCAGCCCCAGAACGGTGCCGGACCCGGACAGCTGGAGCACCAGCCACGACTGCGACACCACCTGCATCCAGTTCCCGACCAGAGAGACGCACTGGCCCCCGAAGAAGAGACGGAAATTCGGCACCCTCAGCGCCGCGAACGCCCCCGGCGGCATCCCGCCTGATCGTCGGTTCACCCACCCCGCCCTTCGCGGACTCGCCGGACGGCCGGTCCCGGCACGCTCGGACGACGCGGCGCGGGCCGCCCCAGATCATGCCCCGCGACCACCCCCAGGCCGGTCCGCCGAGGCCGGACACACCCGAACCGGGCACAACCGTCACGCGTTCGGCCTGCCCGCGCCGAACGCCGGGTGCGAAGGACGGGCAAGCGGGAGTGGCGAACCCCTCCGCCCGGCGGTCATCGTGGGGCCGGATGGCTGGTCGCCGCCCCCGGGACCAGCCGGTGCGGCGGATTCCGGCCGGGTGGCTCGTACCGTGCTCGCATGACCGCACGTCACCGCGGGAGCCGCCGCCCCGGGTACCTCGTGGCGGCGGCGGTGTTCGCCGTGGGCATGGCGGGCACCACCCTGCCCACGCCGCTGTACGGGCTCTATCGCGCCCAGATCGGGTTCTCCGAGCTGATGGTGACGGTGGTGTTCGCTGTGTACGCGGTCGGCGTCATCACCTCCCTCCTGCTCGCGGGCGACTACTCCGACCAGGTGGGCCGTCGCCCTGTTGTCCTGTGCGCCCTGGGTCTCGCCGCCGCCGCCGATGTGTGCTTCCTGTCCGAGGGCGGTCTGCCCCTGCTCTTCGTGGGCCGCCTGCTGTCGGGGTTCTCGGCCGGACTGCTCACCGGCGCGGCGACCGCCGTCGTCATGGAACTCGCCCCGCCGGGCCGCGCCGCGCGGGCCGGGTTCGCTGCCACCGCGGCGAACATGGGCGGCCTGGGCTGTGGCACGCTGCTGGCCGGAATGCTCGCGCAGTACGCTCCGGCGCCGTTGCGGCTGCCCTTCGCGGTGCATCTCGCCCTGGTGGCCGTGGCCTGCGTCCCGGCCTGGCTGCTGCCCGAGACCGTGGCCCGTCCCCGGCGGCTGCCCCACGGACGGCCCCAGGGGATGGCCGTGGCGCCTCAGGCGCGGGGGGTGTTCCCCTCGGCGGCGATCGCCGCTTTCGCGGGTTTCTCGCTGCTCGGGCTGTTCACCGCTGTCGCACCGAGTTTTGTGGCCGAGGTGCTGAGGATCGATGATCTGGCCCTGTCCGGGGCGGTGGCCTTCTCCGCCTTTCTCGCCTCCACCCTGGGGCAGTCGCTGACCGGGCGACTGGGTGTGCGCCGAGCGCTGCCCGCCGGATGTCTGACTCTCGTGGCCGGACTGCTGCTCGTGGGCGCGTCCGTCGCGGTGGAGTCGCTGGCACTGCTGCTGGCCGGTGCGCTCCTCGGCGGTCTCGGTCAGGGGCTGGCCTTCCGGGCCGGTCTGACGGCGGTCGGTGATGCCACCCCGCGCGAGCACCGCGGCGGCACCCTTTCGGCGTTCTTCGTCGTCGCCTACATCGGAATCGCCGTGCCCGTGGTGGGTGTGGGAGCGCTGACGCTCTGGCTGGGGCTGCGGACCGCAAGCCTGATCTTCACGGCCGTGGTGACGGCCCTCGCCCTGAGCGTCGGTCTGTATCTGCTCCGCCGGCCCCGGCAGGGGACGGGGGACGAACCGACGGACGCCCCAGCCCGCTGAGCCGCGCCCGCGACGCACAGCCCGCCGCGGCCGTCGGCCGTGACACGGTGGACACTGCCCCGGTCCGACGTTCGGGTGAACGTTCGGGTGCCGGACAAGGCGCACTCCCACCGGTACAGGTGCCGACGCGATCATCCCTGCCACCGCCGCGTGTTTTCTGAGCATCGCGCGGTACGGAGGAGGGCGGGCGCCGACGCGGCGCCCGCCCTCCGGGGGATCAGTCCCAGGGGTTGGCGGGCTGATTGTTGATCGCGGTCCAGAACCGGGTTCCGGTCGGCAGAGTGCCGTTGGCCCAGAAGGACCAGCCTTCGCCGTCGTGGAACTCGGCTGTGCGCCAGCCCGCGCCGAAGTTGTTCGCACAGATCTGGTCCGCTGCCGCCCGGCTGGTCAACAGCGTGCCGGCGAGCGGGGAGGTGGCCTTGACCTGGCCCCGGGCCCAGCTGTGGAAGCCGCTCGCCGGGATGCCGGCGGGGGCGGGGCGGCCGTCCTGGTTCAGGCAGAGCAGCGGCAGCGCGGTGATGGGGGTGGTGTCGCCGTTGTACGCGTCGGTAGCGGCGTCGCTGCCCACGTGCACGACGTTGTCCGTGCGCTGTTCGAGGTTGGCCCAGGTCATCCCGAGGTGGCCGCCGGTCAGCTCCTTGAAGGCGGCCTTGTTGATGTTCCACTGCTGGTACGGGCCGTTGTTGCAACCGAACAGGTAGATCATCCAGCCGCCGCTCCTCGGCTTGTTGTCCAGACACTGGCCGCTGGACACACTGGTCAGGCGCGTTCCGACCAGGTCATAGAGCGGGGAGGCGACCTGGTTGGCGGTGATCCGCCACATCTGGAGGGTGCTGCCGTTGCAGGCTTTGATCGTTACGCCCCCGCCCCCCTGGTCGGCGGCCAGGCAGGAGCCGGCGAAGGAGTTGCTGTTGATCGTGTGTACCCCGGGGAAGCCGGCGACCGGGGTGAACTGCCACCTGACGGAACCGTGGTCCTCGTCGCAGATGACCATCTCAGGTCTGTCGGCGACGTTCTCCTTGGGACAACGCGCGGACTGCTGATTGAACACCACAGTCGAGGGTGGCGGGGTGGCGGAGGCGCTTCCTGGGCTGAGCAGCATCGCGGCCAGCGCGAGGACGGCAGCGAGGACGAGTCGTTTGACGGACGAGGGCAACGTTCCTCCAGAAGGAAGGGCAACACGGATGTCCGAATGTCCGGTGCGGGCCGTTCGGACCCGCCGCACCGGGGCCGTGGCCAGTCTGCTGGCCCATGATCGGACTCCGGTATCCCAGATTTCTGGGTACCTCCGTTCACCCGGGCGGGAGATGCGCGGTCCCGGCCCTGTCGGCCATCAGCAGGGCCACCAGGTCCCGGCGGCTGCGGACCCCGGTACGGTCGAAAATGGACTTGAGGTGGTCCTGCACGGTCAGCGGACTCATCGACAGCCGCTCGGCGATCAGTCGGGTGCTGTGTCCGCGCAACGCTCCGAAAGCCACGTCCTGTTCGCGCGCGGTCAGCCCGTACGCCATGAGTTCGACCGGCAGCCGCTGGGCCGGCGAGGAGGGCATCGCGACGATGGCCACGTGGCCCGGGGTCGCGCCGCGCAGGACTGATGCCCGCAGGGTCAGCCACTGACCCTGCCGGGTACGGATGCTGGCTCGGCAGTCGGGTTTCCGCTGCGCTTCGGCCGACTCGCGGGCGTACTCCGCCAGGGCGGCCAGGCCACTGGGGATGCCGCGGATCAGGAGTTCGTCCCGGCTCTGCTCGGCCAGCAGGACCTCGGCACGTTCGTCGGCCGAGACCAGGGACCCGTCCGCGCCGACGATCACCACGGCGCCGACGGGTGCGGCGGCCTCGTCGGCGCTCGGACCGGTCTCCGACGGAGCTTCGAGCGAGAGCTGGGAGTGCCGCAGGGCGGCGCTGATGTGGGGTCCGGCCCGCTCCATCAGCCCGATGTCCTCGGTGGTGAACGGCCCGTGTCGGCGCCCCCGCATGAACGCGGCGCAGCCCCACCGGCCGCCGTGGCTGTCGAAGGTGACCCGGAGCTCGTCGACGTAGCTCCGGGGTTCGAGCATCTGCCGGTAGCGGACGCTGAGTTCCGGTAACTCCTCGGTGGCCCGCAGCAGACTCTGTACGGACCGGCCGGACGCGCGGATGGCGTCGAAGGTGGTGCTGTCCGCGCTGGAGAACTCCAGTTGGGCGGCCTCCTGGAAGTCGGCCGGATCGAGACCGTACGGCAGCGTCGACGTGGGGAACCCGCTGACCGGGTCACTGCCGTGGAAGCACCCGGCCTCGAACCCGAGCTCGTCGTGCAGCAGTCCGGCCAGACTCCGGAACAGCTCGGATGCGGCCGGGCGAGCCGCGCACAGATCGGATATCTCGCCGAGGATCACGCGCTGCCGGTCCTGTGCAGTGGCCATGACATGAGCATACGGACCGAGCGGCCACGTACCTCTGTACCCGTCCCGACTGGGTGAATCACGGGTCGTACGAGGTGTGGAGCTGCTCCCGGTCGGGTGTCGCGTGGAGACCAGGCGGCCCTGTGGCCTGCCACGATGGGCGATTGAGGAGCGCACCCACCGCCCCGTCCGGCAGGTGCGGGGTGCTTTACGGCCGCGGCGCACTCACCCGCCTGGATCTGGCCCGCACGCTGCGAGCCTTCTGCTCTCGTGGCGCCCGGTCGGCTCGGAACCGGCACACCGTATTTCAGCGGCATCTTCTTGGTGACTGTGCTTTCTTGGTGATGCGCAGGACCTCCTGGCAACTCACCCATCTTTCGAGGAACACTCCCATGAACTCCGCTCACGGCCCCCGCGTCGCGGTCGTCGGTGCCGGCCTCGGCGGCCTTACCCTGGCTCGCGTCCTGCAGTTGCACGGCCGCTCCGTCACCGTCTTCGAGCGTGAGGCTGCCACCGGCGCCCGCTCCCAGGGCGGCAGTCTCGACATACATGCCGACACCGGTCAGACCGCTCTGCGCGCGGCGGGCCTGCTCGACCGGTTCCGTGCCCTGTCCCGACCCGAAGGGCAGGAGTGGCGCGTGGTCGACCCCGTCACCGGCACCGCCCTGCCCGTCCCGGGGCCCGGCCACGACGACGACAGCCCGGAGATCGACCGCGGCCAACTGCGCGGCCTTTTCCTGGAATCCCTCACCGAGGACACCGTCCGGTGGGGCTGCGCTGTCACCGGGGCCACCCCGCTCGGGGACGGCTCCTGGCGCCTGCTCGTCGACGACGGCACCACCGAGGACGCCGACCTGGTGGTCGGCGCCGACGGCGCCTGGTCGCGTATCCGCCCAGCCCTGTCGGACGCCGCACCCGGCTACACCGGTGTCACCTTCGTCGAGACCGGTCTCGACGACTGCGACACCCGCCATCCCTCCCTCGCACGCATGGTCGGCAACGGCACCCTGCTGGCGACGGCCGACGGCAAGGCCCTGCTCGCCCAACGCAACAGCAACGGCCACATCCGCGTCTACGTCGCCTTCCGCGCCCCTCATGACTGGCAGGTCGCCGCCGGCGTGGAACCCGACGACACGGCGGCCGTGCGCGCACATCTGCTGAAGACATTCAACGGCTGGGACGAGAGCCTGCTCCGCCTCCTGCGGCATCACGACGGCGGGTTCGTCAACCGGCCCGTGTTCGTACTGCCCGTTCCGCACACCTGGGAACACGTCCCTGGCATCACCCTGCTGGGCGACGCCGCGCACCTGATGCCTCCCGTCGGGCTCGGTGCCAACCTCGCCATGCTCGACGGCGCCGACCTCGCCCACGCCCTCATCGCCGAATCCAGCGTCGACGACGCCGTCCGCGCCTATGAGAGCCTCATGCTGCCGCGCTCGGCCCGGGCCGCCCAGGACTGCGCGGAGGCACTCGACAACCTCATTCCCCCGACGGACTCCTGAGCAAGCGCCACGACCACACCCGCAATGAACCCAGCACAGCCCGGAGCCGGAGCGCTACACCGACTTCGGAAGCCGGCCCGTCCCCGGACCTGTCGCGCTCAGCCGCTCAGCCGCTCGGTCGATCTGTGGCCGACCTGCCGTGGCGGACGTTCCGTGGCGGACGTTCCGTCGGACTCCAGCCGCTGTGTGATCCGGTCGAACAAGTCCGTCAGTGGCTCGCCGACGTCCTGGCCGAAATCGGTCAGCCCGTAGGTGACTTGGGGTGGTGTCGTCGGCTCGACCTCCCGCCAGACCAGCCCGTCCCGGACCAGTGCGCGGAGTGTCTGAGCGAGCATCTTCTCGCTGATGCCCTGGATGCTGTCGCGCAGCTCGAAGAACCGAAGGTTGTTGCTCCGCAAGGAGATCAGCACCCAGATACCCCACCTGCTGGTCACGTGGTCGACCATGTCGCGCGCAGGGCAGTCCGTGTGAAACACGTCATACCGGTTGCCCGCCTCGCCCTGCGTCACCTGCGTGCCTTCCTTCATGTTCGGAGCTTACCTCTGGGTATGTTCTTACGAAAAGTAAGTCCCGCTCCTAGCGTCAGTTGCCGCAGTGCACAACGGATCAGGAGCTGAACATGATTGTGGTGACCGGGGCTACCGGGAATGTGGGCCGGCCTTTGACGCAGGCCCTGGCCGAGGCGGGCGAGCAGGTGACGGCGGTGTCACGGCACGCGGCGGCGGTGCCGGACGGAGTCCGGCACGCGGCGGCCGACCTGGCCGAGCTGACAAGCCTCACGCCCGTGTTGGACGGGGCGAAGGCGCTGTTCCTCCTGTTGTCCGGCGACCTGCACGCCCCCGGAGCCAGGCCGACCGACATCATCGACCTGGCCGCGGCCAGTGGGGTGCGCCGGATCGTCCTGCTGTCTTCGCAGGGCGTGGCGACCAGGCCGATCGGCCCGTCGCGGATCGCGATGCGCGCGGTGGAGGACGCGTTGAGGGAGGCCGGCCCGGACTGGGCCGTCCTGCGACCGGGCGGCTTCGCCTCCAACGCCCTGGCCTGGGCGGAGTCCGTCCGCACGCAAGGGACGGTCGCCGCACCCTTCGGTGACGTCGGGGTTCCGGTCGTCGACCCGGTGGACATCGCCGAGGTCGCGGCGGCCTGCCTGCTCGACGAGCGGCACACCGGGGGAGTCTTCGAGCTGACCGGGCCCGAGGTGATCACGCCGCGTCAGCAGGCGGAGGCCATCGCCGCCGCGCTCGGCTCGCCGGTGCGGTTCCACGAACTCACCCGCGAGGAGGCCAAGGCCGCGATGACCCAGTTCGTGCCGCCGGAGCTCGCCGACGACACCCTGGACATCATCGCCGCTCCGAACCCGGCCGAACTGGGGATCAGCCCGGACGTGGAACGAGTGCTCGGCCGCGCCCCGCGCCCCTTCAGCGACTGGGTCGCCCGGAACATCGCCGCCTTTCGCTGAGACACGACTCAGCTGAAGCGCCTGGGCAGCCCCGTGCGACTACGGCCGCACGGGGCTGCCCCGTAGCGCTGCCGCCCACCACCGGCCAGAGCTCAAGAGCCGCAGCGACCTCACGGGTCCAACTGCGGCTCACCGCTCACAGCCTCTATAACAGGACACGTACCGCGAGAACATGGACGACGTCGTCCTCGATGAAGGCGAAGGCCGTACCCGGCACGCCCTCACCGGAAGAACCACCGAAGGAGCCGCACCCGATGGACATCAGCGACACCACCGCCCCTCCGCGGTGGCCCGTCCCTTCCACCCCGCCCGTCCACGATCCGGCCCTCTTCGCGCAGGCGATGCGGGACATGCGACTGACCTGGCGCGCCCGCGGCGTCCTCGCCGAACTCGCCACCGGCTACCCCTCGGGGCAGGAACCCACGATCAACGAGCTGGCCTCCCTCACCCGCAACCAGCGCGGGGCCGCCGAGGGCCGCGAGGCCTTCCGCAAGGCGGTCGGCGAGCTGCGCACCGTCGGCTACCTCACCCCCGACGCCACGGCCTCGGGTGTCGGCGCGCGGCTGGTCGTGGACCTCACCCCGGCCGTCGGCGCACATCTGATCCGTCGTGACGACTACCTCGCGCTCATGGAAGGGAGTTGACCGACGAGGGAGAGCGAGGACCTGACCCGCCGTCCGGAACAATCTGCCGCACCGCGCAGCCATGCCGCGCCAACTGTGTGGCGAGGTTGAGCCCGGCACCACATGAGGGCTTGCGGTGTGAGCAGAGGAGTGCGCCGCGGGACGAGGCGGTGGGTTCAGGCGTGCCACATTCTCACGGCCGCTCGGACGTAGTCGCTGAAGTCGCGTGGCGTACGGCCCAGTGCGCGCCGTACTCCGTCGGAGACTTGGCTGTCCATGCCTCGCCGGATCGGGCTCACCGCCTCGGCATAGTCCTCCGCCTCGGCGGCCGGCCACCCCTGCCCGGTGAGTTCGGCGACGAACCCACCGGGGGAGAGCGGGACATAGCGGATGCGGCGGCGGGTCGCCCCGGAGATTTCGGCGACGGCCTCGGCGAGGGTCAGGGCCCGGGGGCCGGAGAGTTCGTACGTCTGCGCGGCGTGGCCGTCCTCGGTGAGTGCCGCGACCGCGACCGCGGCGATGTCCTCGGCGTCGATGAAGGAGGCCGCGCCTTCCCCGGCGGGCAGTCTCAGCTCACCGGCGAGAACCGCGTCCCGGAAGATCCCCTCGCTGAAGTTCTGTGCGAACCAGGCCGGTCGCAGGACCGTCCATGTGATGCCGCTGTCCCGCACCGCGCTCTCACCGTCCACGTGGGTGGCACCGGCGAGGTTGGCTTCTCCGGAGTATCCCGGCACATCCACGCCGCGCCCTGAGAGCAGCACGACGCGCTCGACACCCAGCTGTACGGCGCGTTCGACGAACGGGCGGGTGAGGAGGTGCCCGTTGACCGGCACGAGGTACAGCGCCCGCACGCCCTCCAGCGCGGAGTCCCAGGTGGTGCGGTCGAGCCAGTCGAAGGCAGGATCACCGGAGCGCGAGGCCACGCGGACCGGGACCCCTTGTGCCCTCAGCCGGGATACGACCCGGCTGCCGGACTTGCCCGTACCACCGGTCATCAGAATCGGATGCTTGGTCATGAGGCCAGTCAAGACGCGTCTTGCGAGACGATCCATGGCTGTCAAGCTCGCTTCGATGTCTGTACGTCTACGGTGGGGGTATAGATGTCCTCTCCGAACTGCTGGACGGGGTGAGGGCGCGGGGTGCCCTGTTCCGGCAGACGACCTTGAGCGGGCCGTGGTCCCTGCGGTTCGCCGTCGGCTCACCTCTGACACTGGCCACAATGCTGCGCGGCCGGGCGTGGATCGTCCCCGCCGAGGGCGAACCGGTGCCGGTCGGTACGGGAGACATCGCGATCATCTCCGGCCGGGCGCCGTACACGGTCGCCGACGATCCGACCACCTCACCGCGAGCAGTGGTCCACAGCGTCGACTACTGCTCACGTACCGACCAAGGCGGGGCCGTCGACGGCCCGGACGGCTCAGCCCTGCTGCTCAGCGGCGCCTGCACGGGCCGCGGTGAGATCAGTGAGCGCCTGCTCCGAGCACTTCCCGACATCCTTGTGATCCGCGACGCCGACTGTCACCGCCCATTGCTCGATCTGATGGTCGAGGAGATCGCCACGGACCGGCCCGGGCAGCAGGTGATGCGTGACCGATTGCTGGACCTGATGCTCCTCTCCACGCTGCGGACCTGGCTGGACGGACCCGAGGCGCACGCGCCACCGTGGTATCGCTCAATGGACGACCCGGGTCGTGGGCCACGCCCTGCGGCTTCTTCACGACGATCCGGCCCACCCATGGACCGTGGCGAGCCTGGCGGCCGGGGCGGGGGTGTCCCGCGCCGCGCTGGCCCGCCGCTTCACCGCGCAGGTCGGCGAACCACCGATGACCTACCTCACCACGTGGCGCGTCGACTTGGCGGCCGACCTGCTGCGCGAGACCAGGGCCACGGTCGGCTCGATCGCCCGGAAAGTCGGCTACGCCGACACCTTCGCGCTCAGCGTCGCCTTCAAGCGCCTCCGCGGCATCACCCCGACCGAGCACCGCATCACCGCCACGCCCGCCGGACTTGAGCAATGAGGGACGAGCTGTGCGGGGTGGTGCCGGTTGCGCTCGCGGCGAGGCTGCGCAGGATGATGACCCGTTCCGTGCGAGGAGGGCAGCGGGTGGACTGCCGGGACAGCCGGGGCCGCATGAGTTCGCGGTAGGGACCCACCTTCGGTCATTGCCCCGGGGCCCCGTTTGGGCCTGTCGAATTGTGGAGGTGGTGGGTTCGGTACGAATCTGGAGGCCAAGCCCGTGGGCGGGACCGGCAGCCCGGTGCGGAGGTGGGACGCCCGGAGCATGTTCCGACGGACGGCCCTGTCGCGGAGAGGTCAGTGACCGGCAGCATCCTTCATATCCCCTCGCCCCCGGAAGGAGCCTGATCAGCGTGGCCCGGAACTGCCGACTGATCCTGAGCACGCCGTCCGAGGTCTGGGACCTGCTGTCCGACGGCCACCGATACGGGGAGTGGGTGACGGGTACTCAGCAGGTCCTCGCCGCGGACGCGCACTGGCCAGAAGCAGGCGCCCGTCTGAAGGTCCGGGTCGGTGCCGGTCCCCTGACCATCGACGACACCTGCGTCGTCCGCATCTGCGAACCGCGACACCGTCTTGAGCTGGAAGCGAAGGCAGATCCGTTCGGCGCGGCCCGCATCGCCATGAACTTGATCCCCTGGGGCGAGAACACCCTGCTCACACTCGACTGGCACCCCCTCCGGGGCCCCGGCACCCGGATGCACGGACTTCCCGTGGACTACCTCGTCGCGATCCGCAACGGAATGATGCTGACGAAGCTGGCCCGGATCGCGCGGCGCGAGCACAGCGGAGACACCTGAGGCACCTTGCGGAACAGCCGGGACGGAATCGGGGGCCTCAAGGCTGCCGGAAATGGGCTCGGTCGCGGGTTCACGGGACCCGGGGCGCCCTTCGACGACCATGCGCGACCCTCGGCCGTTCGACTCCCGGCAGGCCGTCACCCGACCGTCCGCGCCCTCGATAAACGCCCTCTGACCTGGTGTTTTCCGTCCATCCTCCTAGGCTGGGGGTTCCGCAGGACACCCATCGGAGGGGGACTTCATGAGGGACGCCGCGAACCCGTACGCCGCCGCCCGCATTCAGGTGTGGGAGGGTCGGGAGGCCATCCGGAAACGACCAGGGGTGTACGTGGGATCGACCAGTGAGCGCGCGCTGCACCACCAGGTGTTCGAGGTCTCCGACTGGGCGGTGAACGAGGTCCTCGCCGGTCGCGCCGACCGCGTCGACATCGCGCTGGAATCCGACGGCTGCGTGCGGGTCGCCATCGACGGGCCGGGGACTCCGGTCGAGGCCGCCGGGCACACCGGCGACCCCAGCCTCGAAGAGCTGCTGACCCGGATGTACCCCGGGCCGCGGCGCGGCGGCCGCCGATCCGTGGGGGCGGGCCTTTTTGGCAGTTCGACACGCTGGCAGAGCACTTCAGAACACTGGCCTTCCTCGACCGCGGCCTCGGTGCCGAGGACTTCGTCGCCTTCATCGCGGCGCGGGCCGGGGCATCCGATGGGACGGGCGTGCTCGGTTTCGAGCATGAGGATCCGCGGATCGCCGGGTCCGTCGAGGTCGCCCTGATGTGGAGCCACACCTTCACGGGCGGCATCCAGAGCTTCGCGAACTGCGTGCCCACCCCCGGCGGGGGGCCGCATGTGGTGGGCTTCCGAGAGGGAGTGGCGGCAGCGGTCAACACCTTCGTACAAGAGCGGCAACCGCTGACGAGGATCGACACCGGACTTGGACCTGACCGGTTCGACGACGGCCTCACCGCGGTCGTCTCGGTGAAACGGTCGGGACGGCAGCCGATCTGTCCGTCACAGGCTCCGTCTGGGATGCTGAAGGCCGGGCTCGACAGGGGGCAGACGGTGTATACGGAACCTATGGCGCGAGCCGTTGTGGAACCAGCAGTACTCAAGCTGGTACGGCAGTACCCCCGTGGCGGGTCGTTCTCCACGACGGTCACCTCCGGCGGGGACGGCTTCACCATGTGCGCCCACATCCGGGCGCAGTGGGCGGCACCCGGGCAGGTGAAGATCGCACTGGCCTGTTGGGTCGTCAACATGGATACCGCGCGCTATCTCGGTGACAACCCACCTGCCAGGGAGGAGATGCGCCTGCCGCCGGAAGGTACAGCGGAGTGGGACGAGGAACTGACCGGCCGGGTGATCGGACACCTGGCGGCTCGTATGAACGCTCCTGCCGCCGCCCTGCCGACCACCGACGGACACCTCACCATCACCGTGCCTCTCGTCCTGACGTAGTCACGGGCCGCCTCGCGATTGACCTTGGTCACGTCAGGCGGCATAGGGGCCGCGCGAGTTGTCCGGGTTGTGAAGATCAAAGAGGTCCGCGCGGCCATGCCACATCAGGCCCGTCCGCACGACGGCCTGCTGAATCACCCACCAGCCGATTCCCCGAGCCAACACGCCTCATGACCAATCGCGGGGCAGCCCGTTACCCCAGGTAGAGAGCTGCCAAGCGTGGCAGGTGATGCGTCGCCGTCAGCGGCCGGGAAGCACGTCCATCGATCCGATGTACTCCTGGGCTTCCTCGTCCGAAAGCCGGACGGACTGCGCCCAGTAGTAGATCAGCAGGCTGAACGCGGCGATGATCACCATGTCCCACCACAGGGGAAGGACGCCGGTCGCGCCGCAGGACACCGACGAGGCGGGCCCGCCGCTGCAGTAACCGCCCTGCCAGGAGATCAGGCCCATGCCCACCAGATATACAGGCAGCCACTGCGCGGACCGCCAGTCCAGATGCGGGACCTTCGGGTTGAGCCCGAGCAGTGCCGAGCCGCCCAGCAGCAGATAGCCGAGCACGATCGCCAGACCGAGCCGCCACAGGGTGTCCCAGCCCGCCCAGTAAATGATCATGCTGGAGACGATGAAGGCGACAGGAGCCCAGAACATGCCGCCCGGAAGACGGTAGGGACGATGCCGGTCCGGGTCCTGTCTGCGCAGACACCCCAAGGCGAGTGGCGCGCCCGCGTACATCAGCACGCTCGCGGAGGTGACGAAACCCACCAGCTTCTGCCAGGTGGGGAACGGCAGGAAGATGATGAGCCCGACGGCGAAGGCGAAGAACAGACCGAACCAGGGAACTCCGCGTGCGGTGGTCCGCTCGAAGACGGCGGGCACATAGCCGTTGCGGGAGAGACCGTACGAGACCCTGGAGGCGGCGGTCGTATAGATCAGGCCGGTGCCGGTCGGTGAGACGACCGCGTCGATGTAGATCAGCGTGGCGAGCCACCCGACCCCGGCGGACAGGGCGAGGCCGGCGAACGGCCCCGCCTTGTCGACGAAGGTCAGGTTGGCCCAGCCATGGGCGAACGCGCTCTGCGGCAGAGCCGCGATGAAGACCACTTGGAGCGCCAGATAGACGAGAGCACCGACGAGGATCGAGCCGATGACCGCTCGCGGGATGTCCCGTGCCGGGTTGCGGCTCTCTCCCGCCAACTGGTCGGCCTGCTCGAATCCGAGGAGCGCGAAGATGATGCCGCCGGTGCTGACGGCGGAGAGTACGCCCTGGACGCCGAACGGGGCGAAGCCCTGGTGACCGAAGTTGCTGCTGTCGAAAGAGGTCGCCGCCAGGACGATGATGGTGAGGACGGGGATGGCGATCTTCCACCAGGTGGCCACGCTGTTGGTGTGGGCGAGCCATCTGATGCCGAAGAAGTTGACGAGGACGAAGAAGGCCATGAAGGCAACGGCCAGCCCGTACCCCGCGGCGGTCAGATGGTTCTTCTCCGTCTGGACCCACTGGGCGTGGACACTGAGGTAGTTCAGCGACGCCATTACCTCGATCGGCGCTGTGGCGACGGCCTGCAGCCAGGAGAACCAGCCGAAGGAGGCCCCGGCCACGCTGCCGAAGGCGTAGTGCGGGAAGCGCGCGGTGCCGCCCGCGACCGGGTACATGGCCCCGAGTTCAGCATGGACGAAGGCCAGGATGACGATGGCGAGAGCCCCGATGCCCCAGGAGATGAGGGCGGCCGTACCGGCCGCCTGTGCCGCGAACAGCGCACCGAACAGCCATCCGGATCCGATGATGGACCCTTCGGAGGTCCAGATGAGGCCGATCAGCCCGATGTCCCGCTTGAGGCCCTGATTTCCGGAACCCCCAGGTCCGGCAGACGTCGGCATCCGCATGCCCCCTCGCTCCGGTGAGGACGGGACGCGAAGCGTGCCTCGCGCATCCGCAGGTCCCTTCCTCCCTATCCCGGTGTCCGGCCGGCCACTCCGGCGCGGGGAGGAGTTGCGCTGAACGAGTCGCGCGGAGCGTCTGCCACCGGGTCGGAGCGGCCGTCACCGGGTCGGAGCGGCCACGACGCTGCGGAGTCCCCGGGGGTACGCTGCTTCCGACCTCCACCGGGACTTCGTACCCGGCCCAAAGGCTCGGGGCAAGCCGGACGGCCTGTCGAAGCCGCCCGCGCCGCCGATGTACGAGCCCTTCCCCGGGGCGGCGTTCTTCTCACTGCCTGTCACGAACTGGTGGAGGCCGACCTCGGGGCACAACGGCTGTCGGAACATTCGCCATGCCATCAGGCCGGCCGCTGGGCGAGTTCTCCGCATCTATCGTGGTCTGCTCCCACGACATGCCAGAATGCCCGTGCCCACACCGTCTCCCCCGTCGGGGTGGGGCCTCTCGTTCCGGGCCCCGCGTACTCTCACAGGCGAGTTCTCCGAGCCGATGAAGTCGCGGATCCACATGGCCGGGGCGCGCAAAGCCGCAGCTCAGGAACTGTGTTCCCCGCCCGCGCGGGGGTGGCCCGCAGGCCGTGGAGGCAATTCCCATCGCGCAGAGATGGTCCCCGCACTGCGGGGATGGTCCCCGGATCACGTCGCGCTGGACGTCACACACAGCGTGGTCCCCGCGCTGCGGGGTTGCCTCCTTCGTCCTCGGGCGAAGGGGGGCCTTTTCGTGCGTCAGGGGTCAGGGGTCAGGGGTCGGCTGGGGGCTCGGGGTGCCGTACGGCCTTCTTCAGCGCCGCCTCGACCTGGTACCGGCCCTGACCGGTGGCCTGTGCCTGGTCGGCGATGGCCTGCTGTACGGCGGCTGCCGCCGTTGCCACGGTGGGGCGGCTTTCCTGCCGCTCACCCCAGGCCGTGCGCTCCAGTGCGATCAGTCTCCGGCGGCTGTCGTCACTGCGTCCAGGGCCAGGTGCCAGGGGTAGGGTCGCCGCTCTCCGGGCTGGTTGGGCACGAAGCCGCCCTCGCCGTACAGCACCGTCACCCCGGCACCGCGCAGTGTCCCCACCGACCGGTCGAAGGCCGGGTGCTGTACGTAGGCGGCGTTCACGCAGGGCATTGCCACGAGGGGGATCCGCTTCCCGATGCCCTCCGCGAGGACCCCCACGACGAAGCTGGACGTCAGGCCCAAAGCCCACGAGTTGATGGTGTTGAACGTGGCCGGAGTGGTCAGGATCGCATTCGCCGTCGGCCAGACGTCCGGCTCTCCGGGCCGCTTGTATTCCGACCGCACCGGGTGTCCGGTCAGCTGTTCCAGGCTCGGCAGATCTGCCTCCAGCCATCGGGCGGCCGTGGGCGTCAACCCCAGGCATACATCCCACCCTCGGGCCTGAGCGTTCTCGACGACTTCGGCAACTTCGAAGACAGGCGGGGCAGCCGAGCCGAACAGGTACAGAGTTCTCATGCAGTCAGTCGACCACACAGGCAACCGCCCCCGAACCGGGGGGTTTGGGGGGCGACGCAGGATCCAGCGCGCAGTCGCGCGGGTACCGTTCCGGATGACGAGTCAGGAACGGAGACCAGTGTGCCCAGACTGGACGACGACCACACAGGTGCCCGGATCAGAGAGCAGCGGAAACTCGCCAGACTGACCCAACGGCAGCTCGCGGGCCTGCTTCCGTACTCGTACAGCCTCCTCAATCAAGTCGAGTGCGGCGCGAAGCCGGCCAACCTGGACTTCGTGGCGGCTGTGGCCCGGGCCCTCCGGATCGACGTCACCGTGCTGACGGGACAGCCCTACGTGACCGAATTGCAGCAGGACCGCCTCGCCGAACTGGTACGCCCCATCCGTGAAGCCCTCGACCTGTACGACCTCGGAGCCGACGACACAGTTCCCGACCGGCCGGCCGAGCAGCTGATCGCGAGCGCCGGAGACCTCTGCGCCCAGGTGCGAGCAACGCGCCTGCGGAACGCTGCCCGGCTCCTGCCTGCCACCATCTCCGAGCTGACCACCGCAGCGTGGCGCAATCCGTCGACGGAGCTGTGGCAGGCTCTCGCCTCGACGTACCGGACCGCCCACGACATTGCCGTGAAGCTTGGCTACTACGACCTGTCGAGCGTTGCCCTGGATCGCATGGACTGGGCAGCCCATCGGGCCTCTGACCCCTGCCTGGGCGCCATCCGTCAGTATTGACCGGGCGCGCTCCGAGATGGAGACCGGCCGGACCGAAGCCGCCCTCGGCAGCATCATCGACGCCCGCCACACGGCGCCCGAGCAGACCCGCTACCACCCCGGTGCCAGGGAGACGATCACTGGACTCGTGCACCTCTCCCGCCGTACGCCGGACACCCTTGGCCACATGGCCGCGTGGATCGGCCTGTAGGACACTCACTCGCTGACCCGCCAACGCTCACAGATTCGTGAGCGTTGAGCCCTTCCCTGCCCGTCACGCTGGTCTCACCTGATCAGCGACGAGCCGGGGACCACGATGACCGGGAAGTATCTACCGCCAGTCCGCGCACTGTCGGAACAGCAGCAGCGCGGTTGGCATTGCGTGTGGTGCCGTGTACCGCTCGGCACCGACCTGGGGGTCGACCTCGGCGAACAGCGAGTCACCCCCACCACCGGTGCAGCGTTCTCCTGGTTCCCCGTGAGTGCGTGGACGCGCTGGCGTGCTCTGGACGGAGGGCGGCCCGGTGAAGGCGCCGACGCAGCAGCGGACCGCGCACCAGCCTCCGTACCACGCGTATCTGGCGTACCTCGGGCATACCCTGGCGTGCGATGCCTGCCGTACGGGGGCACAGTGCGCGACCGCCGTACGGCTCGGCCGCGCCTGGCGGAAGGTGCGCCGATGAACGCGCCCATCGGCTACGGGTACTGCTGGGCCGAGCGCCCCGACACGTACGCCCGCTGCACCCAGCCCCCCGGCCACACAGGCCCCCACTACGACTGGCGCGCCCCCAGCGACCACAGGGAATGGCCGAACAACCAGACCACCACCCCGCACCGCGCCCGGAGGGACGACGAGTGAAGTGCCACCACAGCGGAGGCGTCCACGACTTCGCGATCGAGACCGACGGCATGACCCGGTGCCCCGAACACGGGGTCACGCTCCTGTGGCACGGCAACCCCATCACGGACGCCGAACTGAAGACCGCGGCAGCTGTGGAGTCCCGGATGGACGAGGCGCTCGCCCTGGTCGAGGCGGCCCGCACCGACACCCGCAGCGCCCCTTGCCGGGCAGCCGCCGACCAGCCGCATCTGTCCGACGGCCACACCGCATGCCGGCGCCCCGGCTGCGCGTGTTCCTGCCACACCGCCTGATCGGAACCGTCGTGGCCCATCCGCCAGGAGCTTCACCTGTCCGTCAGCTCAACCAACGGGCCGCCCTGCGCGGTTGCCCGGTCATCGACCGCTTTCGAGGGGTGCGAGTGCCGCAGAAGGCCACGTTCGCCTCGCCTGTGGAGACGGAGGAGTAAATCGGTGGGGTGATGCAGGGGAATCTGCCACGATCGCTGGATGGGTGCATTGGATGCAGTGGCAGGCAGGGTTGCTGGCGGGGCCACCTTGGCGTTCCGGCCCAGCGGCTCCTCGATGGTCCCGCTGATACGCAGTCGGCAGCAAGTGGTCGTTGCTCCGGTCGACCCGTCGAAGTTGGAGGTCGGGGACATCGTCCTCGCCCGTGTCGCCGGGACGGTCTACTTGCACGTGGTGTCGTCCGTGGACCCCGCCAGGAAGCGGGTGCAGATCAGCAATAATCGTGGCCGCATCAATGGCTGGACCAGCCACGATCGTGTCTTTGGTATCTGTGTGGCAGTCGACGGCGTCACCCGGTCAGGGATCGAAGGCAAGACGCTCGCGGCCGACTCCGACGACTCCTCCTGAACCTGACGCTCCAGCGGCATCGGGCCGCCAAGCCGTGCGGGTGGCAGAACGTGTGCGCGTTCGCGAGATCGATGACGACGAGGGCCGGCGGGTACTGCGGATGGTCCGCAGGGGCACGGGCTCCGTGGTGACCTGAAGAGGTCGTGTGGTGGGTCAGATGCGCCGATGGTCTCATCGGTTCGCTTTCGTCACCGTCCGGCGACCAGCCATGGACGATCGCCCGATTCCATCCCGGGGAGGCTTGGGAACGCGTCCGCAGCTTGTTCGAGGCCCAGGCCGAGGCCAGGAGGTCGGGGTTTCCCGAGGGCAAGGTCAACGCCATCGCGGCAGTCAAAGAAATGGCCATCGAGCTGCAACCGGTGGGTGCAGGGGAAGTGATCAGGCCTGTCCTGACCTATATCGATGGACAAGAGGCCATGTTCCGCGACTGATCCTTGCGAACCTGGCGGAAGCGTCGGGACATGGACAGTGCTGCGGTGCCCGGAACGACGAGTCTCCTGGCAGACGGGTCCTGAACAAGACGACCCTGTCCACCAGGAGCTTCGTGTGCGTGTCCATTGATCCTCGACCGGTCGTTCTGTCCTCCTGATTCCGGCCGTCCTTGTGGAAACCGAACTCCGTTACCGCTACCGGGGTGTTGCCCGCATCCGGAGTCTGCCCGGTCCGAATGACGCTCCCAGGACGGGGCGGACCTGTTGCCGGCCGGGCAGGTGTTTCAGGCTCCAGCGGGCGGTGATGGTGGCGAGGGCGAGGGTGGCCTCGGTCATCGCGAAGGTGTCGCCGATGCACTTGCGGGCGCCGGTGGCGAAGGGGAGGAAGGCGTTGCGGGGAGGCTGGGGGCGCTCGGGATCCCAGCGGTCGGGGTCGAAGGTTTCGGGATCGGTGTGGAGATCGGGGCGGTGGTGGATGAGGTAGGGGCTGTAGGCGACGTTGGTGCCGGCGGGGAGCGCGTACCCGCCGAGGTGGGTGTCATGGGTGACTGTGCGGGTGAGGAACCAGGCCGAGGGGTACAGGCGGAGGGTCTCGGTGATGATGCGTTCGGTCAGTTCCAGGCGGGGCAGATCGGCTGGGGAGGCCGGGGTTCCGCGCAGGACGGTGTCGACCTCGGTGTGCAGCCGCTGTTCGATCCCGGGGTGGCGGGCCAATAGGTCCAGCGCCCAGGCCAGGGTGCTGGCCGTCGTCTCCGTACCGGCCAGGAAGACGGTGAGGATCGTGTCGCTGATTTCCGCGTCCGTCATCCCGCGGCCGCCGTCTTCGAGGTCGCGGGCTGCAACCAGGGCCGAGAGCAGGTCGCCGTGGTCGGTGCGATCGGCGCGCCGTTCGGCGATGATCAGGTCACAGGTGTGACGTAGGCGTGTGTGTGCACGCAGATAGGCACGGTTGTCCGGAGTGGGGAGCCGGTCCAGCGGCGGGACGAGGAGCATGCGCCGGAAGAGCCCGCCCGCGATGGTCTTGACGTCGTCGATGAGCTGTCCGAGCTCGCCCGCGGGCAGGGAGTTGGAGAACAGGGTGGCGGCCGTGGTCCGGGAGCTGATCGACATCATCTCGGTGGGCACGGCCAGGGTCTGGCCCGGCACCCAGGAACCGGTCACCTTCTCGGTGCAGGCGGTCATGGTTCGTGCGTAGCCCGGGAGCCGGTCGGGATGGAAGGCAGGCTGGGCCAGTCGGCGCAACCTGCGGTGGGCAGGGTGCGGACAGCTGCTGAGGCCGTCACCCAGGACGTCACGGAAGCGGTCGAACACCGGGCCGCCCTTGTCGAAGAGTCGGTCGTCGACCAAGGCCTGACGGGTCAGTTCCGGATCACAGATCACGACCAGTGGCACGGGGCCCATATGGACGCGGACCAGTGGTCCGTGGGCGGGCAGCGACCTCAAAAGGGCCAACGGGTCCCGTACCAATGGCACCAGGTGGCCTATCAGAGGCCACGCGCGGGGGGCCGGGGGGATCAGCCGCAGGTCTCTCACCCGTGCTCCCGATGCTCTCCGGGTTCCGACCTCAGGTGTGGTCTCGCTCATCGCGCCTCCTCCGTACGACAGTTGGCGTCCTTCTCGGTCACGGTCGGAGAGGTCGGACGGGGGCGTGGTCCCGGCCCTGGTCGTGGTCCTGATCCTGGTCCTGATCCTGCGGCGTCAGGGCGGAGACGATTCCGTCGATGAGCCGGGCGCACGGGCCGATTCCGCTGAGTTCCATGCTGCTTGCCAGCGTGCCGATGAATGCGCGGCGGATGGGGATTCCCTGCCGGGGAGGCAGGGAGTAGCTGTCCCAGACCGCGTGGTAGGTGTCGATCGACAGGACGGTGTCGGCGTTGCCGGGCGGGGTGGGGGCGACTCCGGGGCCGGCGATGGTGTGCTCCCAGATGCGGGCCGTCAGGTCGGCGAGTCGGGTGACGACATCGTGAGCGGCGGGGGTGTCGGTGGTTGCGGAGGCGGAGGCGGAGGCGGAGGCGGTGAGGGCGACGGCGGTGGTGCCGGTGGGGAGGGCGGCAGCGGTCAGGAACAGCTCACGCCACAGGGGCGCCAGTTGTGGCAGCTCGTCGGGCGTGGCCGTGACACAGGCGCTGATGGCCTTGTGTGCTGCCGTGGCACAGGCCGTGGCGGTGGCGGTGCTGGTGCCCGCGGTGACGACGCGTCGTGCGGCCCGTTCGGCGAGTTGATCGACCCAGCGTGTTTCAGGTGTGTCGTCTTCGTACCACAGCGGTTCCCATCCGAGGCCGTGGAGCATGTCTCCGTCAGCCAGCCTGGTCCGCGCGATCGATCCGAGCTGGGGCTTTTCCGTGCTCAGGGAGAACGCCCGCTGACAGTCGCCTCCGGTGGTGGACAGCGCGTGCAGCTGCGCGCGGACGTCGTAGCGGGGGGTCACGACGTACCAGGCGAGCGCGCCCATGGCCGTCTCGGCCACCTCCTCGTGCCCGTCTTCTCCACAGTCGCAGGCCAGGACGTCATCGACGACGCGGGCGCACGCGGTGGCGTAGCCGCTGAGTGCCCGGAGTCCTCCTGCGGCGACGGCCAGCAGCGCCTCGTTGCAGGTTTCCCCGTGGGCGTAGTCGGTGAGGATGCCGATGATCTCGTTGTAGCGGTAGGAATTGTCGATCGCCCGGCGGATCCGGTGGCAGCGGAAAGAGGCGTCGAAGGTTCCGGCGCCGTCGTCGTCGAGCGTCCGGTAGGGCGGTGAGCCGAAACCCAGACGGAAATAGGGCAGCATGGCCGCGTCCCACCACCGGGCCCACATGTACTCGTGGGGGGTCGGCGCACCGCCCGCGTCGGCCAGGTACCGGTGCGGGTCGGGGAGCGGGACGGAAAGATCTCGCAGGGCGTCCTTGGCGAGCATTACCCCACACGTCAGGACGGTCTCCTGGAGCGCGAGGTCGGCGGCGCGCCCTGCCACGGCAACGGCCCCCTCCGCGGCGGCCTTGATGTGCAGGTCCCGGCCGCCCGCCCCGGAGTCGTCGGAGGCGCCGGCGTAGTCGATGGCGCTGGCGAGGATGAACACGGCGCCGAACAGGTCCAGGAACTCACCGGTTCCCCGCGGCAGCCAGAACGTGTTGATGCTGCCCCAGTAGTCACGAACCGCCATCAACGCGGCCTGGGTGGCGTCCGTGGCGTGCCGCGCCATGTACTCGGCGATGATCGGCCCGGCCTCACCGCCCTTGGCGGGAATGGCGGCGGCGAGCGCGGCCAGCCGGTCCCCCACGGGGTTGCCGGGGCCGGCCAGGATCTGCCGGACGGCTTCCGTGGCGGCCAGGATCGCCATCGGGCCGCTCTCCTGAATGCTCTTGGCGACCTCGTGGCTGAACAGCGCGTCCATGAACTCCGCGCAGAGACGGTCGCCGTCCGGCGAGCCGGGGATCCTCGTTGACTCGTACGGCCGGTAACCGGTGGCGGTCACGACCTGTGCCCCATCCAGGCCGGGGTGCCCGGGCGGTCCCATGGTCAGCCGCGCCAGCCTCTGCCGGCACGGCTGATCGGCGAGGCCGTCAGCCAGCCGCGCGAGGCTGTCCGGCACCGGACCACGCCGCTGCCGGACCACAAGCGGGTCAGGGAACCGATCAAGCGGGTCAGGGAACCGATCCGCCCGCACCCGCGCCGCTTCTTCTTTGCCCCTCATGGTCACCTTCCAGAAGTGTCGTGGCTCCATCCGCCACTCGATGAGAAATTCCGATCGCGGGCAGTCGTCGTGGGAGATGAGGGAGCGTGAAATGACGGCTCATCGGCTGGAGGGAAACCGCCTGCACCCGGCCGGGCCGGCTAGGCGAAGTCGGCGGCGGGCTCGATCCGCCCGAGGAGGTCCCGCCATTCCGAGGCCGGCAGGACAGACGCGGCTCGGCACAGGTCGACGGGGCGGCCTGTGCCGAGGGACGCGGCGATCTCAAGGAGGGCGAGACGGGGGTCCAGGGCGCCGGGCTCCAGGTCGTCGTCCTTGAGCACCTCCGGTGTGCGGAGCAGTTCCACGATCTGATCCCAGTCCATCGACGCCGGGTGTTCGGCCGGCTCAAGGATTCCGGCCAGGGCGGGGTCGCGGCTGAACCGGCACAGCCAGTACCCGTCCTGGCAGTGGCCGAGAAGGATGATGGCTCGCCGCCTCTGGTAGTTCCCGACACCGGCCAGCAACTGCCTGGCGATCCGGACGCCTTCGGGCAGAGGCCGGCGGCGGGAAGGCAGCTCTTCGACGACGGCGTCGACTTCGATGGTCATGCGGCCACTGTGCTGCCCGCACGGACCTCGCACCCTGCTCACGCCGATTTCTCACTCGAAGAGGCGGTCCCGGCGCGAGCGACGAGGAACGGAACGCGCGTGACGGGTTACGGGTTACGGGTTACGGGTTACGAAGGGTCAGGCGGGCCCGGCGTACGCGATGGCCGGCACGGTGAGCGTGCGGGTGTCGTGGCCGAGGTGGATGACCGCGGTGACGTGGCCCTGGGCGACGGTACGGATGATGCCGTCGTCCTGACCGTACGGCTCGGAACGATCGAGCGGGTTCTCCTGCGCGTCGACCAGGACGAGAGCGAGGTCCCGGCGGGCAAACCCGGGGAGCTGCTTGTACGTGTCGAAGATGTCCGGGGAAAAGTGGAGCCGGTAGGTCACTCCGCGCCCTGGCCGTGATCCTGCGGGCCGATGCGGTCGCCGCGGTGCCCCATGTGATGTTCCTTCACGTGCGACGTGCCGTCAGGTGGCCCAGGAAATCCCTCCGGAGTGAGGACGAGGCCGACGTCCGGCTTCCGGTCCGCGATGGGGGGAAGGCCGGCCCGCCCCACGCGGTTCGGCTTGCCCACGCGGGTGCGATGAAGAAGCCTGCAGCAATGACGGTTCACGCTGGACCTGGTAGAGCTGACAAGGCGGACGAGAAGAGTCTGGACCGGCTGACCGCCCTGTCCGACGGAATCTTCGCCATCTCCATGACGCTGCTGGTGCTCGACATTCACGTCACCGCCGGCCTGGACCCGGCAGATTTCCGCCACATGGCGCATGACCTGCTGCCCAAGATCGGCGCCTACGCCTTGAGCTTCGCCATCCTCGCCGGGATCTGGCGCGACCACCGCCGGATCCTGCAGTTGACGCGCCGGGCGGAGGGGCTGTGCATGCGGCTCACACTCGCCGGCCTGGGAGTCATCGCGCTGGTCCCCTTCCCCACCACCATGTTGTCCGAGTACGCCTCGCAACCCCTGGCGGTCGCTGTCTACGCAACCACCATGGTCATCATCAACCTGCTGCAACTGGCCGCGCTGATCGCCTCCGGGTACCGTCCCCACCGCCGCGTTACCACCTCCGGCCACGGCGGCTTCAACGTCGTCACCGACCTGAGCACCACGGCCCTGGTCTTCGCGGCCACGGTGCCGATCGCCTACGTCTCGACCACCGCGGCCATCTGGACCTGGCTGGCGCTGATCCCCATCAGAATGGCGCTCGCCAGGCGCGGACGGCGTCAGTCCCGCCGGAACACCGCCGACAGCCCTCGCCCATGACCCAGGTTCGACGAGCGCGCTGTCCGGGCACCGGAGTGCGCGGGACCCGGCTTGGCATGTGACGGGCCGGGACGGGAGGGGTCGATGGTCCGGGACGGGCCGACGGTCCGGGGCGTGGTGTTCGTGGGCCGCACCTCGCGTCATTTCACGGGCGGGTCCGGTCCCCTCGCATGTCGTCGGGTCGGTCGCCCCGTGGGGCACAGATGTCAGAGCACAGCACCACGGTCCGGGTCAGGCGGTGGAGCCCGCTGTGTCCCCGGCACGTCGGGGAGAGGTACGGGGCGGCCGCAGCTGGTCGTGGACGGCCGCGAAGGCCGTGCACGTGACGGGGAGGATCACGGCTGCGGTGACCAGGATGCCGACGATGACGGGGGCGAGGATGCCTGCGTAGTACGCGGCGAAGAAAATACCCGTGGCCTGTTCGAGGTGGGCTCGTACGAGGGGCCGCAGCGGCAGGGCGAGCTCCACCACCAGCCGGACCATCCCTGCGGTGAGCGCGGCCAGCGGCAGCGCGAGGGCGAGGACGCGGGCCGCTCCGGCGCGAGTCCACGTCAGCGACCAGCAACGGCGCAGGGCCGCGCGGGGGCTGAGGCCATCGGCCGCGGCGGCTGGGGCGAGGGTGAGGGCGAGGCGCAGCAGCACGGCGACGAATCCGGCAGCCGCGGGGAGGCCGCGACGAGTGTGTAGGGCCAGGATCCGCGTTCCAAGGGCTCCGGGGTGTCGAGCTGGTAGCCGGTGAGAGAGTTCGCCACGGCTGCGACGAGCAGCGGCAGGGGCCATACGATCAGGCCGCGCAGCGTGTACACGGCGAGCACCGGTCGCGGCCGCGCGGGGACCACGGCGCGTGACGACTCTCCTTGCGATGGCACGCGAGACTCCGCCGCGACCGCCCGTGAGCACACCGTCTGCAGGGCCGCGCTGCCGGTGCCGAGGAGAAGCAGGAAGAGCGGGAGCGTGCAGAGGGCGACCAATGCCAGGTCGGTGCCGTCGTGCAGGTAGGGGTCCTCGACGTGGTGGTACCAGATGCGTTGGTTCCGCATACGGGTGAAGACGGGCCAGGCGAGCGCGAAAATCGCAGCTGTCATCAGCAGCCCGGCCAGCCCGGCCAGCCCGGCCAGGCCGACGAGGCGTACGGCCGCTCCCGTCAGCACGCCCCGGTGCCGCCGCAGGACACGGAATGTCGTGGTGGTGGAGCCGCGTTGCGGGCTCCCGTTCGTCGGCGGCACCGTGCGGTCGTGCTGTGTGGGCATGGGGACGAGCCTTCTGTACGTTCCGTTCCGGGGTGGTTCCGGAAAGGACGCTGGGCGGACCGGGCACGCTTCTCCGGCGTGCCCGGTCCTGCCGGCACTGCCGGAGGTCCACGAAGGCGGGCGGGTCCGCGGCTGGGCACTCAGGTTCAGGGCTGCTTGAATGCTCCAGTGATCGAACTGGTGGTTGCCCTGGCAGCGGCAGGGCTGACGGCGTGGCTCGTCCGCCGCAAACTGGAGCAACGTGCGGACAGTGCCGCTCAGGGAAATGTGATCAAGGTTCCCTGCCTGCTCCGGCATCCTTCGATTGAGGGGCGGTGGCTCCGTGGGCGGCTGTTGATAGGCCCCTCCGGGATGGCCTGGGAGCCCCGGACCAAGGCCGGTGCGGCAGTATCCCTTCCGGATGGGTTGCGGCGGGTCAGCGTGCGTTCACCCTCGCTGCGCGAAGCGGTGAAGATCAACGGTGGGTCCAGGATCGTTGAGTGCGCCTCTCCCGAGGGGGCCCTTCTCGTTGCTGTGATGCCGAACGAGTTGGATCACGTACTCACGGCCTTGAACAGCGACGGAGCAGAGTAGACAGCATCACGTCATGCCTGGGTCGGGTCGATGGTGAAGTGCTCGGGGTGGGCGCTGCGGGTAACGGGGGTGCCGCGCCGGCATTCGGGCTGCTCCAGGCGCCGGCCGGACTGGCGCCCGGCTTCGGCGCCGCGCCGCTGCCGCTGCTGCTCTGCGTGGGCTTCGCGTCCGTTCTCTTCACCCGGGCTGCCAACCGGCCCCGGATTGGATTGGATTGGTGAATTCCTGCAGCACGCAGACAGCCATCTCAGCAAAATCAGCTTTCGCTTCGTCAAGCGGGCTGCTGGTGCGGGGCCGGCGCCATCCGGGGTCCTGGCGGCCCGGGGGCGCGAGGGCGGTCGACCTGCCGCAGGTGACGAAGCGGCCGCAAGTGACGAAGCGGCCGTTGGCGACGGGGCCCGGCCGGGGGCGGTGTTGGGCCCCGTTGTGGAGCCCGGCACCGCCCCCCGGCCGGGGCCCGTCCTCACGCCGCGTGCAGCGCCAGCGTCGGTGAGAGACGGGACGCCCGCACCGCCGGGTAGAGGCCCGCGATCGTGCCGATCACCAGCGTCGCGCCGAAGCCGCCGCCGACCGCCCACGGCGGCACCACCCAGGGCAGCCCGCCGGAGTACGCGTACACCCCGGTCGCCGCCGCGCCGAGCGCCACGCCCGCCAGGCCGCCCAGGCCGGAGAGCATCAGCGACTCCGTGACGAACTGGATGCGGATCTGGCCCCGGGTCGCGCCGAGCGAGCGGCGCAGCCCGATCTCGTAGCGCCGCTCCAGCACCGAGATGATCATGGTGTTGGCGACCCCGACGCCTCCGACGAGCAGCGCGATGCCGCCCAGGCCCAGCAGCAGGCTGCTGAACGCCCCCTCGGTCGCCGCCTTCGCCCGGAGCGCCGACGACGGGTCGGTGACCTTCACGTTCTGCGGATTCTGCGGGTCGACCGTCGCCGCCATCACCTTGCGCACGTCCTGCACCGCCGCGTCGGCCGAGCGCTCGTACACCGAGGTCGGGTGCCCCTCGAAGCCCAGCAGACGCTTCGCACCTTCCCAGCCGACCAGTGCGGACCGCTCGATCTCCGGCGCGAGCGGCAGCGGGGCGAGGATTCCGACCACGGTGAAGTACCGGTCGCCCATCCACACCTGACGGCCCGGAGCGGTGATGCCGAGACGCTCCGCGGAGATATGGCCGAGCACGACAGCGGGGTAGCGTCCGGTCGCGTTGTTGAGCCAGCTGCCGCTGCGGACCTCGCCGCGCAGCACCCGCAGCAGGTCGCCGGTGGTCGCCTTGACGGTGATCCCGCCCGTATCGTCCTTGTCGATCTTCTCGTTGCGGCGTGCGGTCGCGTCGAGGTCGGCGGTCGCGCCCACCTCGTGGACGCCCTTGATCCGGCCCACCATCCCGACCGCGTCCTCGGGCAGTTGGACGTCCTGCCCGGCGAACATCGAATCGCCGGGGGAGGCAACGAGCAGGTTGGTGCCCAGCTTGTCGAGCTCCCGGAGCAGCTGGGCCTGGCTGGAGGCGGAGATGCCCACCACCGAGATCATCGTCGCGATGCCGATGGCGATACCGAGGGCGGAGAGCACGACCCGCATCGGCCGGCTGCGCAGGCCCGCCGAGCCGACGTGCAGCACGTCCCGGGGGCGGAGCCGGGCCGCCTTCAGCCGCCCCGGGCCCCGGCCGTCGGCGTCGCGGTCCGCGCGCCGCGCCCTCACTGGTCCGCTCCCGTCGCGGCGGGGGAGCGGCCGTTCCCGGATCCATCGCGCCCATCCGCGGACGGATCCGGCATCCCCGTGGATGGATCGCGTACGCCCGTGGACGGATCGCGCCCATCCTCGGACGGTTCGCGTACGCCCGTGGACGGATCGCGTACGCCCGTGGACGGTTCGCGTACGCCCGTGGGCGGATTGCGCACGTCCGCGACCACCTGGCCGTCCCGGATGCGCACCTCGCGCGGCAGGTCCCGGGCGATCTCGGTGTCGTGCGTGATGACCGCGATGGTGGCGCCCTCCCGGTTGAGGTCGCGCAGCAGCTTCATCACCGCTTCCCCGGACGCCGAGTCGAGCGCCCCGGTCGGTTCGTCGGCCAGCAGCAGCGCGGGTTCCCCCACGACGGCCCGCGCGATGGCGACCCGCTGTTTCTGTCCACCGGAGAGCTGGTGCGGCTTGTGGTCGAGACGGTCGGCGAGCCCGACCCGTTCCAGCGCGTCGGCGGCCCTGCGGCGGCGTACGGCACGGGAGAGACCCGAGTACAGCAGGCCCTCCGCGACGTTGTCGCGGGCACTGACACCCGGTACCAGATGGAACGCCTGGAAGACGAAGCCGACGTGCTGGGCACGCAGCGCGGAGAGCCTGCGGTCGGAGAGCGCCGCCACTTCGTGCCCCGCGATGTGGACGGACCCGGCGCTGGGGCGGTCCAGGGTGCCGATGATGTGCAGCAGCGTGGACTTGCCGGAGCCGGACGGGCCGACGATGCCGAGGAGTTCGCCCTCCTCGACGGTGAGGTCCACCCCGCGCAGGGCGGCGACCGGGCCCGGGTACTCCTTGGTGACGCCCCTGAGGCCGACGACCGTGCTCATATCTTCGGCACCCCGACCTTCATGCCCTCGCGCAGCCCGCCGCCGGACACCTCGACCCGGCCCTCGGCGAACATGCCGAGCTCGACCTTCACGTCGCGGACCGTGCCGCCCCGGACGACCTGGAGGCCGAAGCCCCCGCCGGGCAGCGCGAGCAGCGCGTTCACCGGGACGCTGAGGACGTCCTTGCGCAGCTCGCCGGTCAGGTTCACCGTGACCGGCGACTGGTCGAAGCCGCCGACCTCGTCCGGCTTGTCGAAGGAGACGGTCAGGGTGACCTTGGGGCTGTTGTCCTGCGGGTCGTCGCCGGGCTTCGCCGTCCGGCCGACCGAGGAGACCGCCCCGGCCGCGCTGTTGCCGTCCGGCAGATCGACGGTGACCTTGGTGCCCGCCTTGGCGAGCTCGCTCTCGGCGACGTCGAGCTCGAACGTCACGATGCGCTCGGAGCCGGTCGTGGTGAGGACCGGAGCGCCGGGCTGGACCAGTTCGCCGACGGCCGCCTCGACGCTCTTGATCCGGACCTTCCCCGGGGCGAAGGCGATGTCCTGCGGCCCCACCGTTCCGGTCCGCTTGCTGTCGTGGGACTTCTGCCAGCGTTTGACGGCGGCGGCGGTCAGCTTCGTGTACTCGTCGTCCGGGGTGAAACCGGTGTAGCCGAGCTCCGCGAGATTGCGCTCCAGCTGCTCCACGTCCCGGCCCCGGTCGCCGGGCTTCAGCGTCCGGTACATCGGCCCCGAGCCGTACATCAGCCGCACGGCCCGGCCGTCGACCTCGTACAGCCGCTCGTTCCGCTTGACGTTCGAGCCGGTGCGCGGGGTCCAGGTCATGGTGCCTGCCACGCCCGCGTTGACCTTGCGCTGCTTGTCGTAGCCGAGCGTCCCGTCCGCCTGGGCGCTGTCACGCAGGTCGCCGCGCGCGACCGGGACGGTGGCCGGGGGCAGCCCGGTGTTCTTCGGGCCGCCCGTCTCCTCGGCGGAGCCGAACTGGGTGAGAGCCAGTGACCCGGCCGCCACGGCGAGCAATGCCGCAGCGGCCGCCATGGCCCGTCCGCGCCTCACCGCCCAGCGCTTTCGCATGCCGCGTTGGCCTTCTCGAACTTCTTCATGTCCTTCTGCTTCAGCGCGGGCGCCGCCTGCATTGCCCCGCCGTCGAACTTCGGGTCGGGCATGTCGAAGCCGTTTTCGCGCATGCACCGGGCGAAGGCGACCATCTTGTCCTTCTCGGCCTGGGTGAGCTCCTTGGGCCCGCCGCCGACCGCCTTGTCCTGGCAGGCTTTGAACGCCTTCTCCACCTTCTTCTGGCTCTTACCGCCGCCGTCGATGGTCATGCCGACGCCGTTCTCGCCCGGCTTCGGCTCCGGGATGTTCAGGCCCTGCTCCCGCAGGCACTTGCGGTGCTCCAGGGCCTGGTCCTCCTTCGTCTTCCCGTTGTCCGAAGCCGATCCGCCGCTCTTGGTTCCGCTTCCGTTTCCGCTTCCGCCGCCGTCGCCGTCGCCCGAGCAGGCGGTGGCCGACAGGACGACGGCGGCGGCGATCAGGCAGGCGGCGGCGACGCCGCGACTTCGTGCGCGGGAGGTGGTCCGGCGGGAAATGGTCGGGTTCATGAGGGCTCCTCGTCCGTTGCTGACAGGCTGGATACGAACGGCACGAGCGTGCGCGAGGACGCGGTTTCGTTTCTCTCAGCCACGATGCTTACACCGGCGAAACGTCACTTTCGGATACACAGGACCCATGCGTGTGCTGGTGGTGGAGGACGAGGAATTCCTGGCCGGGATGATCGCCGAGGGGCTGCGCCGCGACGCGGTCGCGGTGGACATCGCCCATGACGGCTGGGCGGCGCTGGGCCGGCTTCGGTTCAGCGCGTACGACGTGATGATCCTCGACCGCGATCTGCCGGGGCTGCACGGCGACGAGGTGTGCCGGCGGGTCGTCGGCATGCGCCTGCTGACCCGGATCCTGATGCTCACGGCGTCCGGCACGGTACGGGACCGGGTGGACGGCCTCGGGCTCGGCGCCGACGACTACCTGACGAAGCCGTTCGCGTACGACGAACTCCTCGCCCGGGTCCTGGCGCTCGGCCGCCGTGCCCGCCCCGCTCTCCCCCCGGTCCTGGAACGGGCCGGACTCACGCTGGACACCGCCCGTCGCCAGGTCTGCCGTGACGGCCGCTACCTCTCGCTCTCCCGCAAGGAGTTCGCCGTGCTGGAGACCCTGCTGCGGGCCGAGGGCGCGGTCGTCAGCGGCGCCGACCTGATCGAGGAGGTGTGGGAGGAGGACACCAGTTACCGCACCAACGCGGTCCGGGTCACCCTGTCCAAGCTCCGCGCCAAACTGGGCGCGCCCCCGGTGATCGAGACGGTCCCGGCGGCCGGCTACCGCATCGGGGACGGCCTCGCGACCGGACCGCGGGACCACGGCCCCGCGACCGGACCGGTGGGCGGCGACGCGACCGGACCGGTCCGCGGATGGGCGGACCAGCCGGACGACGGCTCCGCGAACCGGCCGGAGGAGTGCCGGTGAGCAGCGAGCGCGCCCGGCTCACCGCGCTGTACGGCGGACTGCTGGTGCTGGCCGGCGCCCTGCTGATGGGGCTGGTCTACCTGCTGGTCAGCGAGGGCCTCTACGCCAATTTGCTGACGGCGGTGGTCCCGGCGGTCCCCGCCGAGACCACCATCGCCATCCGGTCGGGCGGGGCTGCCGCGCCCGCGCTGCCGTCGTCGGACTGGGCGCAGACCGCGGTCGCCCAACCCGGGCAGTACGCGGTGGCGCAGAAGGTCAGCACCGCCGCCGGGGACGCCGCGCTCAGCCAACTGCTGACGGTCTCCGCGGTCTCCCTCGCCGCCTACTCGGCGCTCTCCATCGCACTCGCCTGGTGGATGGCGGGCCGGGTACTGCGGCCGGTCGGCATCATCACCTCCCGCGCCCGCCGGCTCTCCGGCAGCAACCTGCACGAACGCCTCGCACTGAAAGCCCCGCCCGGCGAGCTCAAGGAACTGGCCGACACCTTCGACGGGATGCTCGACCGGATCGAGGAGCTGGTCGCCGCCCGGCAGCGCTTCGCCGCCAACGCCGCCCACGAACTGCGCACCCCGCTCGCCGTGCAACGGGCCGCAGCCGAGATCGGCCTCGCCGACGACCCGCCGCCCGAGAAGGTCGCCTGGATCCGGGACAAGCTCATCGACACCGCCACCGACAGCGAGCAGCTCATCGAGGGACTGCTGCTCCTCGCGGTCTCCGACGAGGGCCTGCGGCGGCGCGAACCGGTCGACCTGGTCGCGGTCGCGGCCGCGGCGGCCGAGTCGCTGGAGGCGGAGGCGGAGGAACGGTCCATCACCGTCGAGGCGGAGTTCCGGCCGCTGTCGGTCGAGGGCGACCCGGTTCTGCTGGACCACCTTGCGCACAACCTGGTCGCCAACGCCCTGCGCCACAACCACCCCGGCGGGAGGGTACGGGTCCGGGTGGGGCCGGGCGGTCTGGAGGTCGCCAACACTGGGCCGGTGGTGGACCCGGCGACCGTACCGCTGCTGTTCGAACCGTTCCGCCGGGCGCAGGCCCGCCGCCACGCTCCCGGTGAGGGGGCCGGTCTGGGGCTCTCCATCGTGGCGTCGATCGCGAGGGCGCACGGCGGCGAGGCGAGTGCGACGGCGAACCCGGGCGGCGGACTGACGGTACGGGTCGTGCTGTAGACGTGCCCGTAATGGGGGAGGCTGGCGGACCGGCGCGATCAACACCAAGGCTGCTGGTGAGCTGTTTGGTCTGGGCTGCGGTGAACTCCGTCGACAGCGCGATCGACGCCCGTACCGGGAAGAAGTACCCGCCGGGAGACATGGACATTGTCCACCTGCTCGGTCTCATCGAGATCCCAGCCCGTCACCCGGACATGATGCGGCAGCCACCGGTAGAACTCTGTCGTTGATGTCCATCAACTCAGCCAGCCCCGTCCGTCACCACAGTGACTGACAGCACTCACTACGGGAAGGCCGTCGCCACAGTCTGGGACCGGCTGCACCCGCTACCGGTCCGGCGCTCGGCCGGTGCCGACTCGATCCCGCGGGAGTGAACGGGGTTTCGATGCCGGACGTGCGGTAGGGGTTCGCGGTGTGGCTGCTGGCGACCAAGTGCGCGCAGTTGTCGGGCGGTGTTCCCGCAGTGGGGAGAAGGCTGTCACTGTGCGGGGTTACTGGATGTCTGGGATGGACTTCCTGCCGGTGCTCGCAGGGCAGCCGTGGTCCTGGACGATGTCTTCCGGGGTCTTGCCGCTGCCCCCGCGCCACTCGGCGGCCGTCTTTGTCTGATCGGCGGGGGCTGGCGGTTGAACCACTCCCACACCCGAGGATCCGTCTTGAGAACGTGGGCGAAGTCGCTGATGCAGCCCATGCTCAGCTTGTTCTTTATCTACCAGGCGAGGTCTACCGATGGCTCGGCCTAGGCAGAAGGTCGGGGTGGTCAGCGGTGTTTGGATGAACGAGCACGGAGACGTGACGGCTCCTCCCTTTGTCATTGACGCCTTCCTCAGTCAGCCGCTTACCGCGCGCACCGCTACCGATGGACCGAGCGTGCGGCCTGTGTGGTTTCTGTGGGAGGAGAGCGCCTTCTGGTTTCTGACCGGGCCGTGGACCAGGCTGTTTCACCATGTGAGCGCGGATGTTCCTGAACCCCCGGCGGACCCGGGCCGGAGTGAGCCGGTCGGAGGTAGCGGGTTTCTCCCACGGTCTGCGGAGGTTCTCGGCGAGCGGCCGGGCGAGGCGGAGCTGGGTATGGGCGACGATCAGGATCCAGGTCCAGCGGTCCGCCGCCGCCGCGGGAGTGCGGAGTTTCGGGGTGGTCCAGCTGAGGGTCTGCTTCACGAAGCGGCAGGTGTGCTCCAGATCGAAGTGACGGAGAAATGCCTGCCGGAAACGGTCCACATCGTCCGGGGTGGCACCGGTCTTCGAGGACCACAACCACACCGGCGGAGCGTCCCGTTCCTACGACAGGTGCACGACCTTCAACCGGATCAACGTTCCCTCGAACAGTCGCAGTTCACCCTCGTGGTCGAGCCATGAGGAACGCCCGAGAGAGCCGGGGATAGACCCGGTCCCATGCCTGGGTTTCGGCCTTCCCGTAGTGGGTGGTGTTGGTAACAGTGGTGATCGCGGGCTCGGGCCAGGTCTCCGGCTTGGTGAAACGGAACTCCGGGCCGTGCTTGGGCGGCTGGCCGTTGATACCGGGCATCCTGGGTGGTTTCGGCAGACGTATGACACGGTCGGAGCGGACGCGGCCGACCAGCTCGGCCGGCAGGTCACGCAGGACCCAGGCCAGGCGGGTGACGTCATAGCCGGAGTCGGCGACGATCACGATGTGAGGGTCGTCGGCCTGCCACTGGCCCCGCAGTGATGAGCTGCTCGACGACACCCCGCAGCTGGGAGGCGGTGATCGCGGTCGCGCGTCCGCCGGGCCGAGCCGGACCGCGTCCAGGATCGCGGTCCAGGACGTGGCGCCCGGCTCCAGCACGGCGACGAAGGAGTAAGCCCAGCCCGGAATGAATTGCGACGCCGTCTTCGCACGGCCGTAGACGTAGCAGAACAGCCGCTCCGCCGAGCACAGCGCGTCCGAACGCAGCCACGGCGGCACATCCACTGCCAGGACCAGGCGCCCGCCGTCGAAGCGAGGCAGTGACAGCCCGGCCAGCACAGTCCGCAGCCGACCGGCGTCGAGCCGGCAGTGGTTCAAGCCGCCGTACATCGCTCCGTGCCCACGGCGGTGCCCGGGCAACAGCGCCAGGTCGACCACGGACTTCACCGCGCCGTCCGCACACAGCACCGCGTCCACCAGCTCGAACAACTCGTCGCGCCGAGCGGTCGTACACTCGTAGAACTCGCCCCGGAAGCGTGACGCCTCCGCGAACGCCTGCCTCCGGACAGCATCAGGCAGCAGACTCACCCTCACGGCCTTCGTCTTGGTCACGTGCACCTTGGTCGGAGCACATGATCAGACGAAGGCCGCCCCCACGTCCGGCGAATCCCAGGTGAGCGACTCAGTGCGAGATGCTGTTCGAGGACGGAAGATAAAGATCAAGCTCTCGTAGCGGATGCGGAGTCGTTCGAACTGGTGGAGCCAGGCGGAGGTCCGCTCTACGACCCACCGGATTTTGCCCAGTCCCGAGCCGTGCGGTGTGCCGCGGCGGGCGATCTTGGGCGTGACCCCGCAGGGCGCCAGTACGTGTCGAAGTCGTAGCCGCGGTCGGCGAACAGGCACTGGGGCCGGTGGCGTGGCCGGCCGCGCAGGCCTCGGATACGGGGAATCGTGTCCAGCAACGGCATGAGCTGGGTGACGTCGTGACGGCTGCCGCCGGTTAGAGACACAGCGAGCGGGTTTCGTGCCGGTCGACCGGCCAAGGTCCGGTGTGAGCCCCCCCCTGAGCGTCCGGACGTGCGAGCCGTCAATCGCGGCATAGTCCATCTCCAGCAGGCCGCCCTTTCGGAGTTCCGCTCGCAGGACCTCGTGCAGCCGGGGCCACACTGCTGCTTCGGTTCAGTCCCGAAGGCGCCGCCAGGCCGTCACCCTGCTGCAGCCGACCAGCTCTGCGGGAACGTCACGCCAGCTCATACCCTTGCGCAGCACATGGACAATCCCCCGAAGCACGGCACGGTCATCCGCTGACAACCGACCGGGATACCGGTGGCGCCGGGGCGGACGAACCGGCAACAGCGGGACAACGCATTCGCACAGGTCATCAGGCACGAGATCGTCAGACACACAGCAGATCCTGCCGACACACCATTCCAAATGGCAACCTACCACACAAAGTTCATTCTGAAACGATCAGTTAGATGATCAGTTGAACCTGTAATCTCTCAGTGGACCGCGAGGGTGGGGCTTTCGCCGCTAGCGGACCCGCACGGCACCAGGGGGTGTTGTGAAGTACGAAGACCGGAGGGGACATGAAACTTCATAATTGTGCTCGGGGGGCATCGCTCGCTGTGGCGGTTGTAGCGGCCACAGCTTTCAGTATTAGCCCCGCATCTGCCGCCACGAACTGGAAAGAAGTAAACACAAACGCTAATTGGCACTGTGCGAAAACTGAGACTCACAACCCATATAGCGGTGTGGGATTCCAAGGATGTATTGTCCAGAATTCCAGCGGTGACGCACAGGTTGTTCTAGTGGTCGTGAACAATGGGCCCAAGGCAGTTCGGATTGGCGGTTCGATGACGTCTGGCTTCGGCAGCAACACGACCTGCGCTGACTCAGTTCTGAACCCGGGCCTCCAAAGAGGATGTTTCGCCCCTACGAAGCGCCTTACGTGTAACGTCCTCTACGGTGCCGAGGTGAGCGTGATTGTGAATGACGCCATCAATAACAGCGGGACATTGACGGCGATCCGCGCTTGTTGATCTAGTGGAGGTGCCGCCGGAACCCGGCGGCACCTCCATATGAAGTCGACAGCTGTCACGTCCGGTGTGAGGTTCGGTTGTGATGGCACCGGGATGTTCGGCTTTGTATGTCACTGACGTGTAGGCGTGTTGTTGTTCAAGGGCAGTTGGGGCGGTCGATCTTGGTGACGGTTTCCCGACCATTGTGGTGACGTGAGGCCGTATCGGTCGGTGTCACGTTCGTCGTGCCTGCAGTCCCTGCCGACGGCGATCGTCTCGACGTTTTTGCGTGGTACCTGAGCTTGCCGTTTATCGTTTGGTTTCGGTGGATGGGCGGGCGGCGAAGGGCCTTCAGATCCAGTTGTCCCAGCCGAACGTGGCGGTGTCGGCCCGGCGGGCGGCGTCCCAGCCACGGCCGCTGCCGATGTGAATCACCGCCAGTGCGAGAAGGAACGAGGCCGTGAGAGCCCCGGCAACGATCAAGGTCCATCGAGGGCCGGAGAAGCTGGTGACCACGATCAAGACAACGACGGTCGCGCCCAGGCCCATGTGGGCAGCGGGCAGATCTGAGCACAGTGCATCACGCATAGAGTGGCGTTCTTCCTGCATGTCTCGGATGTACTGAGCTTGCGAGGGTGACCCAGCGGGACCAGAAGGTGTAGCGGCGGACCTGGTGTTCGTCCAGGGCGGCCAGGCCCTTTCCGAACTGGAAGACTTCTTCTACTCGCCATCGTGATCCAGCGACGCGCACCCGCTCGGCGAGTAGCAGCGGTAGTAGGCGAGTTCGCGGTTGCTGCGGTTGCGGCGGACCAGCAGCTGACTTCCGGGGCGGGGATCGGCCAGATCGATGACGGCCCAGTCGTAGAAGCGGTGGCCCTTCTGCCGCTGCTCCTGCAGACAGCTTCTGCCAGGCCCGCTCGGGCACCTTCTCGGCCAGAGCGTCGGCGCGGAATTTCCCCGCGCTGGCGGTGGCTTCATGCGAGCAGGCCACCGCGAGGACGTAGCCGATCCGGCGCTCCTCCAGCGCGGTTCGCAGCTTCGGGTTGCCGCCGTAGACCTCGTCGCCCACGACCCACGCGTCCGGGTGGCCGGAGTCCAGGAACCGGGCGACTATGCGGGCGGCCAACTCCGGCTTGGTGGCGAACGAGGTGTCTTCGGCGAGGCCCGCAGCGCGGCAGCGGTTGGAGTCGGAGGTCCAGGGGCGCGGAACATACAGCTCCCGGTCCACTGCGCCGTGCCCACGCCGACCGGCGTAGACCAGGCAGACGGCGACCGAGGCGTTCTCGACCCTGCCGGTGGTGCCGGTGTACTGGCGCTGGACGCCGACCGTGTGCGCGGCCTTCTTCACGTCGCCGGTCTCGTCGACCACCAGCACCGCCTGGTCGTCGTGCAGATGTTCCACCACGTAACCGCGCGCGTCGTCGCGGACCCGATCCGCGTCCTACGAGGCCCGGCCCAGCGCAGGTGCTGCATCCCACCCGGAGTCGCCTCACCCGCCCACTCGGCGATGGTCCAGCAGTCCTTGCGTGGCAGGTCCGACAGCGGCCCGAGCACCAACTTCTCGACCCGGCGCCGGGGTTCGACCCGTGCGAACCTCCCAGCGATCCGGGCCATCAGGTCCTCGAACGCCTCTGGCCAACGGCCGGGGTCTACGCTGTGACCTGCGGCCACCGGCTGATCGTTTGTCTTCACACACTGACGGTCAACGGTGCCGCACCGACCTTCCGACGGCCCCCGCCGATGACCGGGCCAGTTCGGTGACAGGAGCGTTTCTACAGCAGTTGGGGCTCCGGCTCACATTCCGTGGAGCGGTTACGGGGAGTAGGACACTGCCGAGGAGCGCACCGGGGTCTTCCGCGCGGGTTCCGAAGTCTGCGTAGCGGCGGTCAGGTGCGAAGAAGGAGCACGACGCCCGCGGCCAGGAAAACGAGCCCGAAGGCGACGAGAAACCCACCCCAGACTCGCACGAGCCGCCTCTGGCGCCCGGCGTAGTGGAAGAAGTCCATCCCTGGATGCTCGAATCCCAGTCGGTGGAAGGTCCGTAGCAGGCTGGTGTCGGCGTGGGCAGGGTTGAGATACGTGTCCACGGCCCGCTTGGCGATACCGCGGTGGTCCGTCGCCAGCGCAAGCCCGATGAGCACCATCCCGAGGCCCAGCAGCAAGGGGACAAGGTACATACGTTCCTCCGGTGCGGGGACTGTGCGACAGGTGCACGGTACAGAGGGATGAAGACGGACCGTCATGCCGGAGACCGGCAACCTGAGGCCCGGTTCACTGCCGGTCAGCTGCCGGCCGTCACTCGCAGTGCGCGTGTCACGAAATGTGAGCCAGAACCAAGCGGGGTTCTGGCCCAACTTCTGTGATGTGCGGAGCATCGGGCATGTGTCTGGGGACTTCCGCCGCGTGGGCGCCCGCAGAACGTTAAAGCGGCCCTACTTGGGAGCCTGTTTGGAAGGGCCCGCCCGCTGGGGCGAACTCGGGCTGTTGGCGATCACTTCGGGCGAGATGTTCGCCGTGTCCTGGGCGACGGGTGTTCGTAGGGCCCGTGCATGACAGACAGAAGCGAGCGGGCCGTGCAAGCGGCCATTGATGGGGAGCTGCGGCTGCTCGATCCCGAGGTGCGTGCCTCACCGGACCTTGTCTCGAAGCTTCTCCGATCCGGAATTCATGGAGATCGGAGCCTCCGGGCGCTGGTGGGATGCGGAGTCGATCCTCACGGTGACGAGTGCGGGAACGGTGTCGTCGGAGACGGAGACGGGCTGGCGCATGGACTTTCACCAGGGCACTTTGGCCAACTGAACGGAGCCTGCCCACCGCAACCCTCGTTTGTCGACGGGTTCCGGAGTCAGCTGGTGATCACTCGGCTCGTGATGGTCGAGCAGAAGTGACGCCTGCGCGCGCGGGGTCGGCGAAGAAAAAGGGAAGGCGGGAACCGACGGGGCGTTGGCAGGATGTCCGAGATCAACACCCGATGGGGAAGGACCCGACGATTATGGCCAGTGCCGTCACTTTGATCCGCTCCGCCTCTCTGTCCGATGTCGCCGAGTACGCCTACGCGGCCACGGCGCCCGCCGAGTCACGCCTGATCTTTCTCGCCGGGGCGTGTCCGCTGAACGACGACGGCTCTACGGCAGCGGTCGGTGACTACGCGGGTCAGGCAAGGAAGGCCGTCGAGAACATGCGGGTTGCCCTCGCTGCGTCGGGTGCGTCGCTGCAGGACGTCATCAGTACGAGGGTTCTTGTCGCGTCGGCCCGGCAGGAGGACCTGGTGGCTGCTTGGGAGGTAGTCCGGGACTCGTTCGCCGACCATGACGTCCCCAGCACCTTGATGGGCGTCACCGTGCTCGGCTACAAGGACCAGCTCGTCGAGATCGAGGCGGTCGCCGCCGTGCTCGATTCTTGAGCCCACCGTCACCCTGTGGCGGCGTGATCAGCTACTGCTGAAACGGAAACGGCGTCCGGGCCGCTGACTCCGTGAGGTGGCTTCGGACGCGAGAATCGGTTCTGGCTCAACTTCTGCGATGCGGAGGAGGAGTGTCTTCTCCAGAAGCCCGCTCCACTTGCCTGACCTGGGAGAAGCCTGGCACAGCACCGTCCTGAAACCAGCGTGACCGCTGACAGGACAGAAGTTGAGCCAGAACCCAAAGTCGTGAACATTCACGGTGCCGCGCGGGCGGCAGTGCCCCCTGCTGTCGAAACGCTGCTCTTCGAAGCGGACAAAGCCGGGGCGGGGTTGCGTCCCTTGCCCCCGGCTGTGTTCGGATGCCGGTCCGGGGCGGCCACCGCGTGCCGCGCACCCGCGCGCGAGGCGTTGAGGACCAGGAGCACGATGTCGTCCGGGCCGGGGGAGCCGACCGGAGCGGGGACGGCCCGGCAGCACCACGGAAAGTGACGGTCCGTACGACGAACCCCCTTGACCACGTTGCGGTCAAGGGGATTCGCCGTGTCTTGCGGTTACGAACCGTAGCGGTCAAGCGGGTCCGCGGCGGGTCGGGTGCCTTGCCCGGCAGTGCCGGGCCGACGTTTCACTGCTAGCCGAAGATGGCCTGGATCGTTCCCTTGTTCCACTCGCGTCCGGTCTCGCTGTTCGAGAAGTAGACCGGGCCGACGCGGTCGATGACACCGGCGAAGGTCGTGTCGCTGGTCTGCTCGGCGCCCTGAGAACCGGTGGCGTTCACGATCCCGCCGCCGTCGTTGGCCAGAGCGGCGCCGGCGCCGCCGAGCAGGATGCCGACAGCGAGGACGGACGTGGTCAGGGCTGAGCGCATACGCATGACTACTCCCATGGGTCTCTGGACGGGCGCGACGCGAAGCGGTAGCGCCCGGCCGTTCAACGCCACGGAACGATCCGGGCAACGGAAAGTCACTCCAAAGAGCTTGCGCAGGGGCCCGGGTGGCTCTTCGCGGCGGATCCGGTGCCGAGGGTGCGCCGCCCGGCAGGCCGGACGACGGACGGTTCGGGGGACGATGCAGGCCAGGCGGGTCACGTCACGGGCCGGCAGCTCCTGGCGGATCGGGAGGTTCAGAACCCCGATGATCTGTTCGACCGCATGGTTCGGTTTCCCCTTCTCAGCGCAGCTGCTCGGCCAGCCCGACGATGATGCCCTCCGGGCCGCGGATGTAGCAGAGCAGATAGCTGTCCTCGAACCGGGCGATCTCGCCGACGAGTTCGGCGCCGTGAGGGCGCAGACGGGCAACGGTGTCCTTGATGTCGTCGACGGCGAACATGACGCGGTGCGTGCCCAGAATGTTGTGCGGCCGGTTGCGCGGCCCGGCGCTGATCGCCGCGGGGCTGCGGTACTTCGCCAGCTCGATCCGGCTGTGACCGTCCGGGGTCCGGACCATCGCGATGTCACAGCGGACGCCGTCGAGTCCGGTGCACTGGTCGGCGAAGAGGCCCGCGACCTCCGCCCTGCCCTCCAGCTCCATACCGAGTTCCACGAAGAACGCGATGGCGGCATCCATGTCCTCGACGACGATGCCGACGTTGTCCATCCGCTGAATCGCCATGCTGGTTTCTCCTTCTTCCTCGTACGGCCGGTGGTGGCCGCTGATGTCCCCGGGACGGACCCGGTGGCACGTTCTCGACACCCTCGGACCGCCGAACTCCGAAGGATCTGGACCGCGCCTCGGCACCGCTACAGCAGACCCGCGGGCCAGGCGCCACCACCGAGGGTGAGTGCGGCGCAGATGGCCGCTCCCATGAAGACGATCATCCTCAGCGTGCCGTCCCCGCTCTTCCACGCTCCCTGCTTTCCCATGCTCCCTCGACGATTCACCGCGTGCGCGCTTGAGTATTTGCGCCTCCCCGATCAATTCACGGTGCCGGGTCACCCTTGGCGGGTGGAGTTCCCCGTGCCGCTCGCCCTAGCCGCACCCGTCCGGGCCCCGCCGCGCGGCGCCGGCGCGAGCTGGAGGTCGCGCTGACCCCCGGCGGGCCCGAGTATCAGGGTGGCCGTTCGCATCTGGCACTCGAATGTAAGTGCTATTAAAAGGGGCCTCAGTACGACTCCCCCAAGACCTCCGAGATGCGCGGCTCGCTCTCGCGTTCCAGTCCATCCGAGGCGATGTACCTGGCTGGTCCTGATGCCGTGGTCCTGATGCGGTGGATCGGGTGCGGTGGATCGGGTGCGGCGTGAGGATCGGAGTACGGGCAGGACCTTCCGGGCCGCCTATCCCTGTCGGGGTGGCTTCTCGGGAACGCCGACGCTGTCCGCGTGCGGCGCCCTGCTGTCGCTCGCCTGCCGGAGGAGCGCGAGGGCCTCCTCGGATGAGGAGCCGGCGGGGGTTGTGCACACGATGAGCGCCTGCTCCGGTGAACGGGCGATCGACAGTGTCTGCTGTGTCACCGTCACCGTGCCGACGACGGGGTGGTGCAGCTCGTAGGTCGCGGCATCGCACGGCACCACGCGGTGGTCCCCCCACAGTGCGACGAACTGCGGGCTTTTCATCGTCAGTTCGCCGATCAGCTCCGCGAGCAGCGGGTCCTCCGGGTGCCTGCCGACGGCGACGCGCAGGTTGCCGACCACCGCCTGCGCCTTGCGCTTCCAGTCCGCGTACAGCTCCTGGCAGTGCAGGTCCAGGAACAGCATCCGGCTCATGTTCGGGCGTCGCGCCGGGTCATCCGGGCCGAGGAAGTCCAGGTGACCGGCCAGCAGGGCGTGGCCGAGGGCGTTCCAGGCCAGCACGTCCGTACGGCGGCCGAGCACCACCGCCGGGACGCCGTCGACGGCGCGGAGGAGGTCGCGTGTTTCGTCGGCGAGCTTCTCGGGCCGCGGGCGGCGCGGCCGGGGCGCGTGGCGGGCGGAGCCGGCGAGCCGGTCGAGGTGCTCGCGCTCGTGGTCGTCGAGCAGGAGCGCGCGGGCGATCGCGTCGAGCACCTCGGCCGAGGCCCCGCGGGACTGGCCCTGTTCCAGCCGTGCGTAGTACGAGACGCTGACGCCCGCCAGCTGGGCCAGTTCCTCGCGCCGGAGCCCGGCCACCCGCCTGCGGGGTCCGAAGTCGCGCAGGCCGACGTCCTCGGGGCGCAGCCGCGCCCGTCGGGCTTGGAGGAAGGCGCCGAGAGGGCCGGGTCCGTTCATCACCCCAGTATTCGGTGCGCGCCCGGCCCCAGCCACACCCTGTGAGGGGTGGGACAACCCGGGAGTGGTGCGTGCCCGCCCGCGTTGCCAGGCTCGGTCTCCTTCAGCGACGTACTCCAGACCCGAGGACGGACCACATGGATCAGAGCCCGGAGCAGATCACCCTCGGCGACGTCACCGTCAGCCGTATCAAAGAGTTTTCCGGCTCGTCGGAGATGTCTCCGGGCCAGTTCTTCCCGGACAGCCCCGACGACTCGTGGGACGAGCACCGCGACTGGCTGGCACCCGACTTCTGGGACCCGGAGACGGACGAGTGCCATACGGCGATCCAGTCCTGGCTGCTGCGCAGCGAGGGGCGCACGATCCTCGTCGACACCGGTGTGGGCAACCACAAGGACCGGCCCTACGCGCCGGTGTGGAGCCGCCTGGACACGGACTACCTCGACAACCTCGCCGCCGCCGGGGTGCGGCCCGAGGACGTCGACATCGTGGTCAACACCCACCTGCACATCGATCACGTCGGCTGGAACACGCGCCTCGACGGCCGGACCTGGGTACCGACCTTCCCGAACGCCACGTACCTGATGACCCGGCGGGACTTCGAGTTCTGGGACCCGGCCAACGAGAACAGGACCGTGCTGGGCCGCGGGAACCAGAACGTCTTCGAGGACAGCGTCACACCGGTCCACCGGGCGGGACTCACTCACCTGTGGGAGGGGACGTACCGGATCGACAAGAACCTGCGTCTCGATCTCGCTCCTGGGCACACCCCCGGCTCGTCCGTGCTCACCCTGGAATCCGGCGGCGATCAGGCTCTGTTCGTCGGGGACCTGGTGCACACCGCGCTGCAGATCGCAGAGCCCGACACCAATTCCTGCTTCTGCGAGGACCCGGCGGAGTCCCGCGCCACCCGACACAAGCTGCTCGGCCGCGCCGCCGAGAGCAACGCGCTCGTATTCCCGGCGCACTTCGGCGGCCGAGGCGCCGCGGAGGTCGCGCGCAGCGGCTCGAAGTTCGCGATCAAGGAGTGGGCGGGCTTCCCCCGCTTCTCCTGATGTCCCCCTCCGGAAAGGAAGCGTGTCCCATGCCCCGACAGGCAGATCCGGTCGTCGAAACCCCGGCGGGCGCCGTGCGCGGCCTCAGAGACGGATGTGGCGAGCGCTACCGCGCCCTTCCCTACGCGGCGGCCCCCACCGGCGCAGGCCGTTTCGCCCCACCCGCGCCGCACCCGGGCTGGTCCGGCGTCCGCGACGGCACACGGCCCTCGCCCACGGCTCCCCAGCCGGCCCGCGACTTCGGCCGGCTCGACATGGTCCCCTATTTCGGGCCGGGCTGGGTGCCCGGCGAGGAGTACCTGACCGTCGACGTCCACACGCCTGCCGCCGACGGCGGCAGGCGCCCCGTCATGGTCTTCGTGCACGGCGGCGGGTTCGTCACCGGCTCGAACCGCGCCGCGCTCTACGACGGCAGCGCGTTCGTTTGCGACGGCGTCGTCCTCGTGACGGTGAACTACCGCCTCGGCATCCCCGGGTTCCTCGATCTGGCGGGTGCTCCGGCCAACCGCGGACTGCTCGACGTGCTCGCCGCACTCAGCTGGGTACACGACACCGTCGCGACATTCGGCGGCGACCCCGGGAACGTCACGCTCTTCGGCCAGTCCGCGGGCGCCACGCTCACCGGCGCGCTGCTCGCGACACCGGAGGCAGGCGGTCTGTTCCGGCGAGCGATCGTCCAGAGCGGCAACGGCACCGGCGCGTTCACCCCGGAACAAGCACAACGGGTCACCGCCACGGCGGCCGCCGCGCTGGGCGTCGAACCGACCGCCGAGGCGTTCGCCCCGATCCCGGACGAGCGCTTCCTGGCGATCCTGCCCGCACTGGCCGGCCTCGACCTCCGCACCGGCACCGCCACGGACCCGCTGGCCGGACTCAGCCCGTTCAGCCTGGTCCTGCCCGTCCAGCCCGCCGACGGTCTCGCCGACGGCCCGGCCGGCGACGTCGACCTGCTCATCGGCACCAACACCGAAGAGGGGCACCTCTACCTCGCACCGCGGGGCGACCTGGAGTCCACCACGGAAGCTGACGTACTCGCCGTCGCCACCCGGGCGTATGCGGACCCGGAGACCACCCTCGCCGCGCACCGAGCGGCACGCCCGGACGAAACACTGGGCGAGACGCGCTCCGCCCTGCTCGGACAGGCCCTGTTCGAGGCCGGTACGACGCGCATGGCGCAGGCCCACGCGCGAGTCTCGGGCGGCCGTACGTACGTCTACTCCTTCGGGTACCGCTCGACGGCACTGGACGGGCGACTCGGCGCTGCCCACACCGTCGAACTGCCCTTCGTGTTCGACATCGCCGACAAACCCTGGCTGCACGGGGACACCCGCCTGCTCGGCCCCGACCCCGCCCCAGCAGGACTCGCAGCCCGGGTACACGGCGCCTGGGTCGCGTTCGCCAACACCGGGAACCCTGGCTGGGCTCCCTACGCCCCGCGGCGACCCGCGGTGGAAATCCTCGGCGAATGAATGAACAGGCTGACCAGCCGGTCCCAGGTCCGTGGCCGATCGGCCACGGACCTGGGACCGGCAACCGTGAGATTCGGCCAGGCAGTGCGACGGTCAGGCAGTGCGAGATCCCACACCGGCTGTAGATTCTCGCGGCTCATGACATAGGGCACTCGTTGTCTCAGCTTCGTGTCATCGACTCAGCCGCGCAGGAACCCGATGAGTTCCGGGGCGAGCTTCTTGGGCGCCATCATCACCGCGCCGTGGTTGAGTCCGTTCAGCGTGCGGTGGCTCGCGTCGGGGAGCACCCCGACGAGCTCCTGCGCGGCGCGCTGGAAGCCGCCGGCCACCTCGCCCCACATCACCCAGTCCGCCTCGCTCTCGTTCCGTACGGCGTTCACGTCCGTGTAGGTGACCGCGACAGTACGTCCGCCGAAGACGGACTGGTAGAAGTCCAGCGCTTTGCGTGCGGTGCCCCGGAAGTTCAGGTGAGTGGTGGTCGTGACGGACATGACTCGCTCCTTGCCTCACGGCGACAAATGTGAGCCGTCAGCCGTCAGCCGTCAGCCGTCACCGTCAGCCGTCGATACCGAGTGGCGGCTGCCGTGACCAGGGGGTATGCCTCCCGAACGGCTCGTACGCCACGATGGCAGAGGTAGAGGACAGTGTGTGTCCGGTACTGCGGTAAGTATGGGTGCCATGCATCAACGTCCGCCCGGCTGCCCGTGCTGCTCCCGCTCCTTCAAACACACCGTGGCACTGCAGACCGCAGCCGTCGGCACCACCGTCGCCGAGGACGCTCCCGCGCGCCGGCCACCCTCCACCAGGTCATGCCGCCCCGCCCGCGCCACCGCATCGACCTGTTGCACATCACCGCGGTCCAACCACCCGCGGCGGCCGACGACACCCGCGGGCCGACGCTCAGGTCCTGATGGACCTGAGCCGCGCCATCCACGCCGGCGAGGAACTGCGCTTCGACTACGCCCCGGGGTCAAGCCAAGCACCTCGGCCGATGACGCCCGCCGCGTACAACCCCACACCGCGTACTGCCGGGGTGCCAGATGCCGTGAGCCCGGCGGAAGCTGCGCAACGCGGCGAGCTTCGCCTCCCACACCTCGACCCCGGCTCCCACACCACCCCCTCCCGAGGTCAATACGCCTGTGACAGAACGAAGACGTCTCGGAGGACTGCCTGTAACTCGGTGCGAGATACAAATATGTCCGACCACATGCACCGCGCCACTCCTGGGGGAACACCGTGAAGTACACCCGCGTCACCGCTCTCGCCGCCATCGGCGTCGCCGCCACCCTCTCGCTCACCGCCTGTGGCGGCGACGGCTCCGCGAAGGACGCGTCCTCCAAGAGCTCCACGTCCTCGTCCTCCTCGTCCCCGGACGGTGGCTCGAAGCAGGAGAGCGGTACGGGCTCCGGCGGCTCGGAGGCCGGCAACGGGAAGTCGGGCTCCGGTCAGGGCACCGAGGCCCGCGCTGGTGCCACGAACGGCACGAACGGCGCGACGCAGACCGGCGGCAAGGTCACGTTCTGCAAGACGGAGGACCTGGCCATCGACGCCACGGACGCCGCGCCCGACGAGGCCTCCGGCAGGATCGACATCACCATGATCAACCGGGGTTCGACCACCTGCTCGGCGACGGGCTTCGCGGGCGTCGACATCAAGGACGCCGACAACACCTCGAACCCCATCGAGCGCGGCCAGGCCCAGCCGCGTATCACCACCCTGAAGCCGGGCGACGCCGCTGTCTTCGACCTCGCCTACGACATCGACAACACCGGCAACAGCCTCGCGTCCCCGACGAACATCCTGGTGACGCCCCCGAACGAGACCCACACCGTGAGCCTGAAGTGGCCCGCGGGTGCGGGAGACATCAAGGGCGCCTACACCGACGTCGAGGTCTACCCCACACACACGGCCAAGTAGGCGCGGCGCCAGCGGCCAGCACCGCTCGGATCTGTCCGGCGGACCTCTGCGGGATCGCGACGCGCCCCTGGGCCCTGGGGGTGCGGGGTGCCAATCCGGTTGCCTTATCGGTTTGCCGTCGGCGAGTCCGCTCGGGTAGGAAGCTCGCATGCTAAGCGGCGGCAAGGTCGGGCTCAGAGCCCGGCACGAGGACGACATCCCGATCCTGCGGACTGAGCTCTACGACGACGTGGTCAACTCCTCGCGGACAGGAAGCCAGCCGTGGCGACCGATCACGCCCGGCTCGAAGGACGCGCGGCTGGCGGTGGACGACGAGGAGCAGCGGCACGTCCCGTTCTCCGTGGTGGAGCTGGACGGCGGCACGCTGATCGGTACCGCGGTCCTGTGGGACATCGACAACCACAACCGGTCCGCGCACATCGGGCTGGGGCTGCTGCCGTCCTCGCGCGGCAAGGGCTACGGCACCGACGTGGTCGCAGTGCTGTGCCACTACGGTTTCGTCGTGCGCGGCCTGCGGCGACTGCAGATCGAGACGCTGTCGGACAACGCCGCGATGCTGCGCTCGGCCGAGCGCAACGGCTTCGTCCGCGAGGGCCTACTGCGCTCCTCGGCCTGGGTGATGGGCGAGTTCCTGGACGAGGTGCTGCTCGGTCTCCTCGCCGAGGACTGGAAGCCGGACTCGAAGGGCTAGACGCCCCGAGACACACGACGGCGCCCAGCCTCGGCCTTCTCTCCCGAGACTGGGCATGCCGCTCTGCCGATGACCTGCCGGTGCCGAGCACCAGGACGACGACGTCGGATCCGGGATGGACCGGTAGCCGCTTGCGCACTCCAGCCCTGCCGCCAGCCCCCATACGATGGCCGCGCGCCCGGCCGCCGCGCCTTCACCGGCCCGCTGCTTCCGCCGCTGTCATGCGTTGCCTTCCCAATGATGGAGTCTGGTCGCGCAGATCACGAGGGGGAACACACCACTGCCGACTGTCTCTCACCACCACTGTCCTGAAACCGAGAGATCGCACCTAGCCAAGTCAGCCTAGTGACTGACGGGTACACAGCCGTAGGTTCCCGACCGTGACCTTCATGGGCACCCTACGAATCGGGAGAAACCACATGCGATCCCTTCAGCGTTCTGCCGGAACTCTTGCCGCGCTCATGCTCGCGGCAGGTGGCCTCATGGCTGCCGCTCCGTCGGCGTCGGCGTCAGCGTCCGCCTTGAGCTGCGGCTACCAGCTGGTCAGCGGCAATCCGCACAAGGGCGCGGCCATCACGTGTACGGGTGGTTCGTTCACCGGGATCATCGACTGCAAGCGGACCGACACTGGTGCCGTCTACCGGCACTTCGGCAACCGCGCGTCGTCCGGCGGCACCTCGACCGTGTGGTGCGACGTGAACGCCAAGGTCATCTGGGCCGGAGGAACTCCGAGCTGACCCGGGCCGACAGCCAGGCGGTACGAGCAGGGGCCCGTCCGACGATACGGACGGGCCCCTGCTCGTACCGGGCCGGACAGGGGCCACGGGCGCGGTGCACGACGTGACAGCGGCCGGGGTGGCCTGTACGTCAACTCGGTGACATACAGCGGCGCCCGGAAACGTCCCCGGCCCCCGCGGCCGGGGACGGCGAACGGAACCCCGCCCCGCGAGCGAGGACGGCATCGAGGCAGCCACCCGGCAGATCCACGGCGCCGATGTCGGTCCGGCTGATCCTCGCCATTGTCGACGCGGTCCGCTGCACCTGAGACTCAGCCACCACGCCGACCCGGTGTCCCCGAAGCAGGGGGCGGCCACCCGGGACGCCATGCACCGGGACTTCGACACCTCACCGGGCGGTGCGCCCCGGGTGCAGTTGCTCGATGGAGGGGTCGCCGTCGTGGAGCTGGCGCCGATGCTGTTTCCGCTGGAGTGGGCCGCCGAACCGCCGAGTGCCGCGCTCACACCCACCTCAACACCATGTACTGGCGCGGCGGCGAGCGCAGAGAGCAGTCCTGGAGCCTGCCGCACGTTCCCGGAGCGCGCTTCGGCGGGTAGCGAGCCGTTGTATGTGCTGTCCAGTGACAGCACCTTCTCTGCCGCTGAAGAGCTGACGTACGACCTCCAGCAGCTCGGCCGCGCCGTAGTCGTCGGCGAGCGCACCCGCGGCGGCGCACACCCGTGCAAGGGCTCGCCCGCCCCGCACCGCGGGACGCCTCCTGGCGTCCCGGACCGGGCCGGGCCCGCAGACTCCGAGACGCCTCTGGCCACAAGGCCCGCCCCTGGACCATCCCCTGCCCACCGCACCCTGCGTCTCAGCGGCCGCTGCGAGGTCCCGGTCGACCAACCCAACCCACCCCACCGCGCCTCGTGCCAAGCGCCTGAGCGGCCACACAGGGACTTTCTCGATGCCACGGCTCCGCACCCCGGCGCGGCGCTTTCTTCAGGCCCGCTCACACTTACGCCGGTAGCACCGGGTAAACCGGGTTGTTCTGAATCTCCGGAACAATCCGCGGCTGTTCCGGCCGCCGATCCACGCGGCAGCTGCGAGCGGTTCCTCGGCTGCCGCACCGGCCGAGGCCGGTTTCCACACGAACAGCCCGGTGCCGTCCGGGTCGTGCGAATGCTGTGCTGGACACGACCTTGCCCGGCTGTTGTCCGACGGCCACCATCAGCACCAACCGGGCCCGGTCCCGGCTGTACCGCGCAGGGCGCGGTGGTCGCCGGTGTCGGAGAGGTAGGGCTGTCCCGGAAGCGGATCACTGGCGAGGCTCGACGTCCGGATGAACGAGTCCGAATGTTGTCAGTGGTCCCTACCTTGTTGATCGGGATGGGCGAGCCACTTTGCTGTTCCAGGCCGGGCGGCCGGTGACCGGTGCCGTACACGGTTGTCGGCTGCCCCGCCCACGTGTGCACCCGCCGGCCGTCCGCTCACTTCCGCCACCACCGCCGCAGCACCTTCTCCGCCGGCTTTCCACGAGGTGTGTACGCGAGCGCCCGCGCGGTCTCCCCGCTCTCCGGCCAGTCGTCCCACATCCACCAGCAAACCCCGGCCCACCAGTCCTTGCCGTCGAAGGCGGTGAGCAGAGCCTGGTAGGCCGCCGACTGTTCCTCCGCCCCGGCGCGTTCGCTGATCGTCCAGGAGTACGGTTCCGCGGCGGTGCCGTGCTGGCTCGTATAGCCCGCCTCGGTGAAGAGGATGCGGCGCTGGTGCCGGGCCGCGAACGCGGTGAGTTCGGTGACGATCGGTTTCCAGCCCTTGGCCAGCCGCGCGGGATCGGCCGTGGCGGATTCGGCCAGTGGCCAGTACGCGTCGATGCCGATCAGGTCGAGCGAGTTCCAGAACGGGATCCGGCGGTATTCGTCGTAGTTGGCGGCGTAGGTCAGGGTGCCCCGGTAGACCTCGCGCACCGCCGTGATCACCCGGGTCCAGCGGGGCCGGTCGCCGGAGGTGCCGGCCAATTCGGTGCCGACGGCGAACTGTGCCACCCCCGACTCCGCCGCCAGTGCGGCGTAATGGGTGATGAACCGCTGGTACGCGGTGAACCACGCATCCGGGTCCGCCGGGCGGATCGCCGCCCGGTCCCCGCCCCCGGTCAGATCCACATGCGGTTTGAGCAGCACCTTCAGTCCAGCCTCGTGGGCCAGGGCGATGATCCGGCGCAGACTGCGGTCGCTCGCCGTCTCCGTGGTGGTGTGCATGGCGGACCGGTCCGTCCCGTCCTGGTACCAGGTGGGGGTGAAGACCACCCATTGGGCGCCGGTGCGGGCGATCTGCCGCAGATAGCGCCGGGCCTCCGGCCGGCCGTAGTCGTTGACGTCCCACGCGGGCAGGGTGATTCCGCGTATCCGGTCACCGGAGCGCGGGGGGCGCGGGCCGTCCCCGCCGCCGGTCGTGCATCCGCTCAGTATCGCGAGGGTGGCGGCCGTCGCCACCAACGTCGTCCGCCGCGGTGTTCGCATCAGGACAGGGGCCTTTCCCGGGCCGCAGCCCGCAGGACGTGCGCCGTTCCCGGCCCGCGCGAGGCGGACCGGCAACGGCGGGGACGGTGCTCCGGGACGGGGTGGGTCAGAGCAGACTCTCGGGGTTGACGAAGGTGTAGCCGAGCGCCGTAAAGCCCTCCACGATCTCCTTCAACGGAGCCACCGGGTGGGTCGGGTGGTAGTAGAAGCTGGCGAAGCCGTCCCGTACCGCCAGGTTGGCCTTGGCGCTCTTGATCAGGTCCTCGGCCAGCCGGGGCGGGTTGTTGTTGGAGGCCAGCGGCTCATAGCTGCCGATGTTCTCCGGGAGCACCTTGGTGCCGTAGACATCGGTGACCGGGTACGGGAAGAACTGGCCCAGGTAGCGGCTGCTGTCGACCGGCGCGCCGGTCAGCGTCCCGGAGAAGTACAGCGAACGCTCCAGCCGTGCGTCGAAGTTCTGCGCGAACACCTTGTAGTCGGTGGCCGAGGCCGCGTAGTGCGGGGTGGTCCACAGCTTGGGCTTGGGCAGGCCGACCGCGGCGAATTCGTTGAGGGCGGAGGTGATCCGGCCCTGTGCCCAGGTGCTGGAGTCCTCCGCCACCGGCCCGTCGTAGACCACGAAGTCGTTGGCGTCCACATGGGCCCGGAAGAACTCGAAGTCACTGGCGCTGAGTCCGTTGTACGGGTTGTCCAGGTTGCCGTACTGATGGGTGTAGCCGTGGTCCATCAGCACGGCCCCGTTGGCGAGCATGTACTTCAGCGTGTTCACCAGCGCGGGCCGCTGCGCGAGCCGCACCGTGCGCGCCACACCGTTGTTCTGCACACCCTTGGGGTCGGTGTACACCGGGATGACATTGATGCCGTACTGGATGTTCTGCGACTTCAGATAGTCGGCGATCGACCGGAGCTGGGTGGCGTTGGACATCGGGGAGATGTCCTCCAGGCGCACCAGGGCACGGTGCTGCTCGGCCGTCGCCGGTGCCAGCGCGTCGAAGAGCAGGTCCTGGAAGGCGATGATCCGGTCGGTCTCCGAGACGAAGGTGAAGGGGATCTCGCCGAGGTAGGTCAGGTTGGCCGAGCGGATCGCCCACGGGAAGGTCGTCTCGGTGGCACCCGCGGTGTCCACCGCCGTGGCGAGCTCGGTCACCGGCGGGGCGTCCGCGCCGGTGCTGATGGCGGGGTGGAGCACGCCCGGGTCCTGCCCGGCCGGGATCTTCCGGGTCAGTGTCTGGCCCCTGTACTCGACCTTGGTGATATCGCCTACGCTGCCGCCGGTTTCGTAGAACGAGGACGTCGGGTCCCAGCCGTACTTGTACTCGAACTCCTGCAGGCTGATCGAGTTGGCCATGTTCCAGATGTTCTCGCCCATCCAGATCACCGGCCGCTCGGAGAGCAGGATGTCCAGATAGAGATCCTGCGGCACCGCGTCCGGTATGTCTTCGCCGTAGTAGGTGGAGCCCACGTAGACGGTGGCGTCGAAGGTCTCCAGCTCACCCGGTGCGTAGTTCTGGACCGGCTTGGCGGTCACGGTGCCGAACCGGCCTCCGAGGTTGGCCACGCCCATCGCGTACAGCTCGCCGAGGTGTCCGAACGGGCCCGCGTTGTCGTACAGGACCAGCGTCTTTGCCTGGCCGGGTTCGGGAGCGGCCGGTGCGTTGCGCGCCTTCGGCCCGATTGCCCTGGTCAGCCGCGGCAGCAGTTTGCCCGCGCGCTTCTTCGTGCCCTTCTCCGCCCGCCGTTCGGCGTCACCGGACCGCTGTGCCGCGGCCCAGCCCTTCATGTCCTTGGCCTGAACGCCGATGGGTGATTCCTGAGTCACCGAATGGTGGTCGCCGTCCCCCCGGCCGCCGGCGACGGCCGCCGGTGCCAGCAGACTGCCCCCCAGCAGGGCGGCGACGGCCAGGGCGATCAAAGCCAGCCAGGCCGGCTGCGGTCTTCTCCTGGGTTGTCTCATTTGTTTACCCCCTCGATTTGGGTACCGCGTCGCATGACGTGGAACCGGGCGCAGGGAAGGAGAAAGAGACATGGCTGATTCGCGACACAAGAGCCATGACTCGGTCCTTCATGGAATTCCACGAGCGGATTGCGAAGCTCAACAGCCGGGATTGTTCGCTCCATTCCCTTCGGATGTCAATGGGGACTCCGGTGAAAGATCAAGGTCCAGGTTTTCCGCCGAAGAACCACTTGCGGGGCCGCTTCTGGTACTTTCCGTAAGCGTGCAGGGGCCGGTTCCGTTTGGGGACGTGCCAACCACTCCTGCGCAGAGCTGAAGGTGGGGGGAACCGATGTACGGTAGGTCTGCGTTGGGGTCAGCGCTGCCCTTGGTGGGGCTGGCCGCGTCCATGGAGGAGATACCCGGGAGCCCGGTGGCCAGTGCTTTGCAGGCGACCGCGGGGGCGGGATTCCTCTTGTATCTTCTGGTTGTTCTCGGCCTGTTCGTGGCGCGTTTGCGATTACGTGTCAGGCCCTCCGTGACCGATGCCGCCGCCGCTGGGCGCCGGGGTTGGGTCGCGGAGAACGGATCGTGATCGTTGAGTCCCTGATATGGGCCAGCATTGCGTTGATCGTGTTGGCCGGCACCTACAATTTCAGCCTGTTCCTGCTCTCCCGTCGCAAGGTGCCGCACCGACCCGACAAGGGCGAACAAAGATTCTATGTTTTCCTTCTGGCCTGCCTCAATGAGGAGATAGTGCTGGCTGAGAGCCTTGCGCGGATCACCGCTCTGCCGGCCGAGAAATGTGTCGCCCTGGTCATCGACGACGCCTCCGACGACCGAACGGCCGATATCGCGCGGGCCGCCGACCCCCAGCGGGTCTGGCTCCATCAGCGCTATCTGCCGAACGCCCGGCGCGGGAAGGGCGCCGCGCTCAATGACGGCGTACGACTGCTGCGGGCGTCACCGCTTCTCCAGGGCCGGAACCCGAACGATGTGATCCTCTGCGTCGTGGACGCGGACGGCCGGCTGGACGGGCATGTGATCGACGCCGTCGACCCGTTCTTCAACGATCCGGCGACCGGGGCCACCCAGATCGGTGTCCGGATGTACAACCGGCGGGAGGGGCTGCTGGCCCGGCTCCAGGACATGGAGTTCGTCGTCTACGGCGATGTGTTCCAGAGCGCCCGCCGTTTCATCGGCAGCGTGGGCATGGGCGGCAACGGCCAGTTCATGCGCCTGTCCGCGCTCGACACCCTGGGCGAGAATCCGTGGAGCGACAGTCTCACCGAGGATCTGGACCTGGGGGTACGGCTGATCGCCCGTGGCTGGACCAACCAGCACTGCACCACGGCGGCCGTCTCCCAGCAGGCCGTCCTCGAAGTGCGCCGACTGATCCGCCAGCGGTCACGCTGGTTCCAGGGACATCTCCAGTCGGCCAACCTGACCCCGCTGATACTGCGCGACGTCGGGGGCCGGGCGGCGATGGACTTGATCTACCATCTGTCCAGCCCGGTACTGATCCTGCTCACCTCGCTCCTGCCGCTCTCGTTCCTGGTCGCGCTCCTCGGCACGGTCGTCGGCTCGATCAGGGCGGGCCATCCGCTGGTCTCCGTCATGTGGTTCCTCGGCCCGTATCTGCTCTCGTTCACCTCGGCCTGGATCTACGGCTTCGTGTACCGGGTGCGCGAGCGGTCGCTCACCGCGATTCAGGCGGTACTGCTCGGGCATGTCTTCATCATCTATGGCTACATCTGGTTCGCCGCCGGCTGGATGGGGCTCTGGCGGACCGTCACCGGCAAGCGAACCTGGCTGAAGACAGCCCGCAGCTGACCCGTCAGTTCAAGGTTTCACCCGTACCACACGCGTACCATCCACGCCGCTCAGGGTCCCACCCGTACCATCCGCGCGACCGCACCGCAGTGCGGCCTGTCCGCACCGCAGGCCGTCCGTACCGCCGCCGGCCGTCCCGTACGCCGATGTCGTATGCGCCGCGCGGTGCCGCCCGACGAACCACTCCTGCTCCTTCCGTTTGTCTCGTCAAGGGAGAGCCATGTCCTCATCGGAGAACCCGCTGTTATCACCCGTGGACAACGCGTCCGCGCCGCGCCCGGCCGGGGACGCCCCGGAGCGCTCCGCCGCTCCACCCGGCACGGTGCGCGCCATGCTGGTACTCGGCACCCGCCCGGAGGCAATCAAACTGGCCCCGGTCAGCCGGGCGATGTCCGCCTCCCCGCTCTTCCAGCCGATGGTGGTGACCACCGGCCAGCACCGGGAAATGCTGCAGCAGATGCTCGGCCTGCTCGGAGTGGGGGTGAAGACCGACCTGGCGGTGATGCGGGACCGGCAGCGGCTCTCCGAGTTGACCGCCCGCCTGATGGAGGGCCTGGGCACGGTCATCCGGACCGAACGGCCCGATCTGGTGGTGGTCCAGGGCGACACCACCACGGCGCTCTGCGGCGCTCTTGCCGCCTTCTACGAGCACATCCCGGTGGCCCATGTCGAGGCGGGGCTGCGCACCGGTGTCCCGGACAATCCCTTCCCCGAGGAGCTGAACCGACGGCTGATCGGCCGCCTCGCGAACTGGCACTTCGCCCCCACCGCGCGGTCCGCCGGCCATCTGCGGGCCGAGGGCGTACCCGACGGACAGGTGATCACCACCGGCAACACGGTCGTCGACAACCTGCTGTGGGTGCTGGGGCGGGGCGCCGGGCGGAGCGCCTTCCGCACCGATGGGCGGCGGGTGCTCCTCACCCTGCACCGCCGGGAGAACCACGGTGACCGGATGCGCTCCATGGGTGCGGCGCTCCGGCGGCTGGCCGACCGGGGAGATGTGGAGATCGTGCTCCCGCTGCACCGCAGTCCGGCGGTACGGGAGGCCCTGCTGCCGGCACTGGAGGGTCACCCCGGGATCTCGGTGGTGGATCCGCTGGACTATCTGGACTTCGCCGCCACTCTCGCCGCCTGCGACCTGGTGATGACCGATTCCGGCGGGCTCCAGGAGGAGGCCCCGAGTCTGGGCAAGCCTGCGCTGGTGCTGCGGTCCACCACCGAACGGCCGGAGGCGGTGGAGGCGGGGGCGGCCCTGCTGGTGGGCACCGATCCGGAGGAGATCCTGGCCGTCGCCGCGCGGCTGCTGGACGACCCGGAGGAGTACCGACGGATGTCGGCGGTCGCCAACCCGTTCGGCGACGGACACGCGGCCGACCGCATCGTGGCCCGCCTCACCAGCGACTTCGGCGGCACCCCGGCCGTCATCCACGGGCAGGAGACGCCCACCGACGGCAGGCACGAGGCACCGGGCGACGACGAACGCGGGGCGGGATGACCGCGTACCGACCCCGGACGGCCCACGCGGCACGGATGGTCCGGCGGTACCGTTTGCGCATGTTGTGGCGCTCCTTCCGCCGGACCGGCGGGCTGCTGCTGGCCGTCCTTGTCGTGGTGAGCACCGGCCTGGTCACGGCTGCACTGCTCCGAGAGGAGAGGCACGGTACCGACTCGGTCGAGTCCTGGCAGGACGGCATGGTGTACGGCCCTTGGCGGTCCGTCTTCCACGGCTACGGCGCCAATACCGGCACGGTGGACGAGCTGACGCTCACTCCGCGCACGGCCCGTGAACAAGACCGTACCCATGCCTGTCTGGTCATCTCCACAACCCGGTACGGCGTGCTGGACTACCGCGCCCGGATACGTACCGCCGAGCAGTTGCGCGAGCCCGACCCCAACCCGTGGGAGGTGGCGTGGCTGGTCTGGTCCTACGACGACCCGGAGCACTTCTACTACCTGGCGCTCAAGCCCAATGGCTGGGAACTGGGCAAACGGGACCCCGAATACCGAGGCGGACAGCGGTTCCTCGCCACCGGTATCCCCGGCTTCCCGGTCGGCGACTGGTCAGAGGTCCGGGTCCGGCAGCGCGGTGCGCGGATGACGGTGGCGGTGGACGGCCGCGAAGTGGCCGATTTCACCGACCGGGAACGGCCGTACACCTCGGGCAGCATGGGTGCCTACACCGAGGACGCCCGGGCGGAGTTCCGGGATATCAGCGCCTCGTCCGGGTCGTGAGACCGGACACTGCCCGCCGGGCCGCGGAGCATCTCACCCCGACCGGCCCCGACCACCCCTGGACCGGCGTACGGTTCACCGCCTCATGGGGCAGCCGGGACGCCCTCGACCTCATCCGGTCGTACCCGACCAGGTAGCGGAGATCAGCGCGGACACCGCCATCGACCGAGGCGCCTTCGCCCCCGCTCCGCTCTGCCCGGATGCGCCTGGACGTCGCCGCAGCCGATGGGCGGCGGTGGCTGTTCGTGTTGAAGGGCGTCGGTGCGGGGGTGCTCAGTCGTGGCAGGTTGTCGGGGAGTGGTGTGCTGGTGTGCGCTCAATCGGTGGAGTCGGTTGGCGTACGTTTTCGTGTCGGGTGGGCTCGTGCGGTCGTGGCGCAGCATTCGCACGGCCGGGGTCAGCTCTCGTAGAGGGCGTGCATCATGTCCGCCCACTCCCGCTTGTTGGCGCAGTGCGGCACTCCGTCGATCCACAGGGGGTACGGCGTGTTCGAGCAGGCCCCGGCAGTCGTGCGCGGCGTGAGAGGGTGGCGCACAGCGGGCAGAGGTCTCCATGGAGCAGTTCGTCCGTCATGCGGCCGATGGCGAGACCGGGCAAGCGCTCCCGTGCGGCGGCTTGCCCAGGACGTGCTGCTGCGTAGGCCGAAGTACTCGCCCGTTCGCGGGAATCGACTGCCCGTCTTCTTCGGCCGGTGCGGCTGGGCCGGAGAGCACCCTGCCCGGCCAGTGGCGTACTGCCGGTCACCGCCCGCTTCCGGAGCCACGCCGACCGGATGCGGAGGTCAAGGTCCTGAGGGGCCCGCTCTCCCAGTTCTGCGCTCCCTCGTGTCAACGGCAGTCGTACGAGCCGGAGTCGGGGGCGTGGCCCGGCCCGGCAGAGGAGTACGTCATGCCGAAGACCCAGTCCACCGCCGCGCAGACCGCCCGCAGGGCGAGCCGGAGCGGGGGCACATACACCGAGGCTCTGCGCCGAGCGACGACCGGCGCTGCACCGGGTACACCGCACGTCCTGCGGTTCCTGGCTGGCGCTCGGGCAATCTCTACCGACTCGACGGCGGAATCGCGGCGGCCTCGGTGCACGGCAGACAGCGGGTCCTCCTCCTTGAGGAAGCCGAGGACCACTGGCGCTTGTCCATGAATGGCGCCGTCCGCGGCCGGGGCCGTCGCAAGCGGATCGAGCCGGCCTCTCCGCCGGAGCCGACGGCCGGCACCTTGTGGGCTTCGCCGGACGGCCCCGGTGCCCTGGTGCACCACACCCTCATGTGGGAGGTCCGCCACCCCTCCAAGGAGAGCAACCGCGGCCCGCCCCGGACGGATCGGAGCCCGCTCAAGGCGTCGGTGGCCGACACGCTCGGTGCCTACGGCGTGATCGTCCTCCTGCCGAGAAGGTGCTGGAGCTACCCGGACCGTGAGCACGCGACGGCGCATGTGGTCCTCGGGGAGGTGGATGTCTTCCCGCACGTTGACTGCCGTGTTGCGCTCCCTGGCACCGGAGACGAAGAGGAAGGCGTCCCGCTGAGCCCCGAGCGGAGCGCCGTGGTTCTGCGCGAGCGCTGCCTGGGCTTCCTCTTCGGCTTCCCGCATCTCCCCATCGTGCTGGACGGGTGATCCGGCAGTCGAATCGGAGGCTGCCCGTCGACGCGGACTATCTGGCAGGCATCGACCGGGACATGAGCCGAGCCGGACTGCGCACCCTCGGCTGGACAACCTGCGACTGCCGGCCCACTTGGTACAGGAAGCTACCCGAGCCCGACCGGCTCCAGGACCTCAACTTCGTCTCGCAGTACCAGCCCATCGCTGAATGCCTGCGCACGGCGCTGGACGCCCGTCCGGCCGGCAAGTAGCAGACCAGCCCGCACACCAGGGCGCAGGGCGCCGCCGTCACCCAGGGCCCGCCCGGATGACCTGGGGCACCGGCGCAAGGGGGGGTGGGTCCCCAGCCCCTGGGCAGGGGACCCGTGGCGCTCTGCACCTCGGCGATGGTGCCTTTGCCGTACGCGGCGATGTACCGGCCGGGACGGCTGGGGTGACGGTCCCCGTGTACGGGGCATCAGCAGACGGCGGAGACACCACCTGGACGGACGTGCGTGAAGGGCTGACCGAGGCCATCCCGCCCGCCTGCACCGAGCACATCGGCCGCCAGTTCATCACCACCGGCAGGTGGGGCGCCGCCAGGTGCCGGACCCGCAAGACCGGCTCGCCGCCCTGGCAGGCTCCGCGTCCGGTTCCGGCCGCGCAGCCTGCTCATTGTGTCGGACGTTCGTCAGCAGGTGACCGGAACGTCCAGGGTTACCGGGCTGGAGGGATGGCCGAGGGCGGATGAGGTGAACTCGGCGTGGACGGTCGAGCCGCAGGGGACGATGCCACCGACGCCACGGACCCGGGTGGTCGCGGCTTGGAAACGGACCGGCTGCACCAGGTGGCCGAGGGAGGTGCCACCGACGGCGTTGCCGGTCAGGGTCGTGGTCAGGTTCTTGACCGGGAGCGTGGAGCCCGGGCTGGGCGGGCCCGACAGGCCTATCTGGCCGTTCAACTGCACGCTGTTGCCGGTGACTTCGGCGCACACCTTGGTCGACAAGCCCACCCGGAGGGCGGACGGACCGCACGTCACGGTAGTGGCGGTGGTGGTGGGGGCGTGTACGGCTGTGGCCGGGGCCGCGCCGAATAAGGCCAGGCCCACGGCTGCGGTGGCGAGCAGAGCGATACGAGACATGAGGGTAGTTCTCTCTGTTCAGAGGCGTCGTTCACAGGCATCACTGATGCACTCAGGATGATGCAGTTGCAATGTGACATTGCACTGAACGTCAGTATGTGTGGAGGCGGCGTGAAGGGTCAAATCCCGTACCCTCAGGGGATCTTCGCGCCCTCATCCTCCCCTCGTCCCGCCGAGTTGGGAGTACGGCTACACCGAACACGCCGCTCCCGCGACGGGCATCAAGGAGATCGGGGCCCACGCAGATGGGTGTTCCCGGGAAGGCCGTGCCGCCGTCGGCGACCGTTGTGGTGCGGCCGACGGCGGCCTTGGGCGAGTACGACGAGCCGGGATCTGCTGGACGCTGCGAGTTTGTGCATGATTCGGTTGCCCTTGGCCAGGTTCCGGGCGTGCTTGTCGCCCGGGTGCAGGTCCTCCACGTTCAGGCACAGCACTTCATCGGCTTTCGCTGTCGATTCGTCGAGTACTTTCCAGCACGTCTTGTCCGGCAGCGAGACGTCGAGGCGCCACAGGGCGGCGATCTGGTTCTCCAAGAGGGCCTTGGTGCGGTCGGGCGGCGCGGGCCGCCGTTCGATGCCGATCGTGGGATCGCGTTCGATCCCGCCCCGGCGCTGCCACCAGCCGATCGCCTTGCGTGCGATGGACAGCTCCCGGTTGGCGGTGTCGGCGTCCATCTCGTCCGCCCGCGCCGCCGCCAGTTCGGCCAGGGTCTCCGGTCAGGGCCGCGCAGCAGGCCCCTGCGTTCGAGTTCGGTCACTGGTTCGAGCGTCACGCCCGCTCCCGCGCTGCCGCGGTAGACGCGTACACCGCACGCCGGCGGCCGGAACAGCCCGCCGCAGGTCCGGTGATCACCGCAAAGGGTCCGTCGCGGTGAATCCGGTATTTGCTGTGGCACCGCCACCGGCCGTCACAGCAACCGCGGAACTGAACGTCATGTAGAGCTGCGTGCCACCTGACCGTAGCTACTACGAGCGCGCCGGGCCCCGGCCCAGGATCTCAGCCCTTGCCGAAGTGCACCGCAGGGAAGGCGCCCGCTGCTCTGAGGGTTTCGGAGAAGCCGCCGGCCAGTTCGGTGAGGCGTGCGGTGGCGGCCGGGCCGAGGTGGTCGTACGGGGCGGTATCGAGGCGGTCGGTGAGCACCTCGGTCTCGCCGCGCAGGGCCGTGCCCGCCTGCGTGAGGTTGCCTGCTTCGTCCAGCAGGCCGCGCTCGCGCAACTGGTTTCGGGCGGTGGTCCACTGCTGGGCGGACCACCCGCGGGTCCGCGTGAACAGTGCTGATGTCGGGCCCGTGCCGGTGGCGTTGTGCAGGACCAGTGCCTCGATGCCGGACAGATCTGCGATGGCCAGGGCGGCGAGGTGACCGTCACCCCGGTGTTCGCGCAGCAGTGTCGCGGCGTGCCACAGGGCCAGGTGCGGTTCTTCGGGTACGGGGAGGTCGGCGTTGGCGGCGTAGAGCGGCCGTCCCTCCCGGCGGCACGCTTCGGTGGCGTGCAGTGCCAGTTCGGCCGCCTCGGTCATTTCGGTGGACGTGAGGGTCTCCTTCCCGAGCAGCCGTTGCAGCGTTCGGTCCGCGCTGCGCAGCCGTGCCGCGAGCACCTGCTCCGGCGTGGTGACGGTCCACGCCGCGGGGATGTACCGCTGCACATGCGCGTGGTTGAAGTTGTAGAAGGTCGCTGTGACGGTGCCCGCGTCGACGGCACCGAGCGGTGCCGCGCGGCTCGCGAGGTAGACCATGGCTCCGCGCTCCAGCCCGAGTGCCGTGAGTTCGTCCTCCGGCTCCGGCGCGAAGTACACGGATGCGTGCAGAGGACTGACGGCGTTGTGGCAGTGGCGGCCCGTGCTCGCCTCGAAGATGGTCATGCTGTGGCTCCGGTTTCGGTGTTCACGTGCGGTCGTGCGGCCAGGCATACATGGCGCATCAGGCGTCGTTCGTGGGTTCGTGGTGGGGGCAGTCGGTCAGTCCGGCCGCGGTCTGGGTGAGGTGCTGGGTCAGGACCTCGGCTGCGGTGTCGGCGTCGCGGGCAAGGGCCGCCTCCTCCAGCCGGCGATGCTCCAGGGCGCCGTCCCGGTCGGGGTTGCGGTGCGCCGACCAGCGGCGGGCCAGTTCGCTCGCGGTCCACATCCGGTCGAAGGTCTCCAGCAGGACAAGGTTGCCGCACCCCTCCAGCAGGGTGCGGTGGAAGCGGCGGTGGACTTCGGCCCATGTGCTGCTGTAGTGCTCGCCCTCCTCCGGTACGTACGCCGGGGTGCGGGTCAGACGGTGGTGGGCGGCTCGTACGCGGGCTTCCCAGTCCACATCGCCGCGTTCGATGGACATGCGCAGCATGACCGGTTCGATCGTCCGACGGGCCTCCGCGATCTCCTGCCAGCGGCGGTCGGAATGGGCCGGGACGGCGAAGCCGCGGTTGGGCAGCCGGTCGGCGAGTCCCTCGCCGACCGCCCGCACGAGCGCCTCACGCACGACGGCCAGGCTTACGCCCTGCTCTTTGGCGAGGTCCTGGGGCTTGAGGGCATCACCGGGGGCGTAATCCCCGCGCATGATCGCGTCCCGCAGGTGTGTGTAGACCTGCTCGGAGAGCATCTGCTTCCCCGCCGGGGGTGAGGTGTGGATCGTCTGGGTCATGTCTACACAATAGACGATCAGGGATATAATCGATTATCGGCGTTATCGTCGATCTCGGTGGTCAGCGGAAGCGCGACCACATCGCCTCCTGGCGCCGCCACGACGGGACCTCCGTCGGCCGCATCACCACCACCCACACACAGCACACCTGAGAGGCACGACACCATGAGTTCCAACGACCCCTTTGCCCGTCTCCCCGAGGCGGCCTCTTTCACCGTCGTCAGCACCACCGTCACCGACGGCGCCCCCTGGCCGATCGAGCAGTACTCCGGCCTCTCCGGCGTGCCCGGCGGGAAGGACGTCTCCCCGCAGCTTTCTTGGAGCAGCGCCCCGGAAGGCACCAGGAGCTACGCCGTCACGGTCTACGACCCCGACGCCCCCACCGGGTCCGGGTTCTGGCACTGGGCGGTCGCGGACATCCCCGCCACCGTCACCGAGTTGCCCGAAGGCGCCGGCGACGACACCGGCTCGGGGCTGCCCGGGGGCGCTTTCCAGCTGCCCAACGACGCCCGCGCGGCCCGCTTCATCGGTGCCGCCCCGCCGGCCGGACACGGCCCGCACCGCTACTTCACCGTGGTGCATGCCCTCGACGTCGACACCATCGGCGTCCCCGCCGACGCCACCCCGGCCGCCCTCGGCTTCACCCTGGCCGGCCACATCCTCGGCCGCGCGGTCCTGACAGCCACCGCTGAGACTCTCGCCTGAAGAACAGCGAGGCCCGCGCCGAGCGCAAATCGGGCCCTCCACCTGGTCCACGTCCGGTAGGAGGCGCTGAGGAGCGCGGCGAATCGGTTGGCCGCACGCCGCCTGCCTCGTCCCGCTGGGCCACCAGCTCCGAGGCCGGTCACGAAAGGGGCGTCCGAAGCTGCAGGGAGCTTCGGACGCCCCTTTCGACCGTGGCGCAGCGGCCGCGGCGGTGGTTTCGACGGAGCACGGGCTCAGCACCCTGACCGGCAGCACCAGGTCGAGCCGCTTGTCCATGCCGAGACGGAAAGTGCCGTGCGGAGGTGTACGGCCGGTTCGAGCCGGACATGAACAGCCGCCTCGACCTGGACCTGTCCATCCGGGCTATCGTGCCCGGCCCGCGTACCCCGCGTACCCGCAGACGAGGCAGCCGCGACCCCGGCGTGGCAACCGGTTCCGGGACGGCCCTACTTCGTGAGGGGCTCCACTCCGAGGAGGGCTGCGGTCTTGGTGTAGACGGTCCGGGCGAGAGCGTCGTTCAGGGCCAGGCGTGAAGGGGTGTCCGGCTGGGACTCGCTGAAGAAGCCGCCGCTGGGGCGCGGTGCGGGCGAGGCGCTGGCGAGCCAGACCGGGGTCTGCACGCCTTCGTCCGGGGTGATGGCGAACGGGCGGAACAGCGGGGCGGTCAGCCGCATCAGACCGCCGGCGTTGCTGTTCATCGCGGTGCCCTTGACCATGCCGGGATTGGCGTTGTAGATGCTCATGCCGTCGGGCAGGCGCTGTGCGAGTTCTCGCGCGGCCAGGAGGCTGACGAGTTTACTCGTCGCGTAGACGTTGATCTGGTTGTAGAAGCGCTTGCTCCACGATGTTCCCGCGACATCCGGATCGGTGGCATCGAGACTGCCACGCTTTTCCACGAACGAGGACATGTTGACGATCCGCGCTTCGCGCGTGAGTACTCCCTCGGCCAGGAGTGCGTGGGTGAGCAAGAACGGGGCGTGGTGACTGAGTGCGTAGGTGCGCTCCACGCCGTCCGGCGTCTGCTCATACCGGGGGAACGCCGCCCCTGCGTTGTTGATGAGGACGTCCACCGGGTGTCTGTCGGCGGCCAGTTCCGCTGCCAGTGCCTGTACCTGCGACCACTGTTCCAGGTCAGCGGTGTACGTCCTCGGCGGTGCCGCGTCACTGCCCGCCGGGGCCAGGCCGCGCAGACTGTCGGCGGCGGCCCGGGTGCGCGTCGCGTCCCGGCCGACAAGGACGACGCTCTGACCGGCCTTGACCAGGTGGCGTGCCGTCACAAGGCCCAGACCCGAGGCTCCGCCCGTGATGACCGCGGTCTTGCTGCTCACTGCTGCTCCTTTTCCACGGTGCCCTTGACGCCGGCGGCCTCACCTGTCGGCCGGGGGCCGTCGATCACTTCGCGGAGAAGCGTGTGCAGGCGCAGCCTGCTCCCGTGGTCGAGGAGGGCGAAGGGTGAGTGCTCGGTGGTGTGCCGGACGACGCGATCGCGCAGCGCGCATCCCTCGGAGGTGAGCTGGATGACTTTCGCGCGGCGGTCGGTGGGGTGGGGAACGCGGCGGACCAGGCCGCGCTTCTCCAGCCGGTCAATCATCGACGTGGCGGTTGAGGCGTCGCACTGCAAGAGTTCGGCCAGACGGCGCGCGGTCATCTCCCGCCCCCGGCTCAGCCTCCACAGCGCATCGGCCTGAGTGTCAGTCAGCCCCGCGTCCCGGGCCAGCTCCTTGAGCTCGGCATGCACCTGGGCGCGGATCGCGAACAGACAGTCGTAAAGCTCTTCGGTCAGCTGCCGATCATCCATGACCCACACAGTACATGGATAATCCAATTATTTGAAAGTCCATGCACTTTGCGGGGGTCCTACCGGCGTGGTGGCGGACTGGCCCGCCGTGACGCTCAAGCCACCCCGCCCTGTCGACTCCTGGATGCAGTGGCCCGACTCCTGGAGGCGACCCTTTCTCGGATCAAGATCAAGAACAGTCGGCGCGGCCAGTGCTTGAGGGAATGGGACGGGTGCGCCACGCGCGCTCCGGTGCCTGCTCGATCTGTCCCATGTCCGCCTCTCCGAGCGGCCAGTCGGCAGGGCCGGCACCCTGCAGTCCGTGGCGTCAGTTCTCCCGTATTTGCCCGCCTCTGCCTGCCAGTTTCTGCGTTCTCGGGACAGCGTCGGCTGATGCAGGCCGCGAACCCCTTGAGGGGCACCGGCGACAAGCCGGCGGCGCGACGTCAGGGCGGACGTCGTCGGCGCCCTGGTGCTGTGTTCGGTACCGAGTCCCGCCAAGGAGTGAGGCGGGAGAGTCCTGCCGGATGGAGGCCTGGACCGCCGGGACGCCGCACACGTCGAGGCCGTGTGATCCTACGGGGGCCGGGACGGCCGGGCGGAGCGGGAGAGGGAGGTCGTGCCGGGCGAGGCCACACAACTTCCGCCTGCGGTGCGACGCGTTGCACGTACGCCGCGATGCGCCGTCGCCGGTTCCTCGCATTCCAAGGGTTGTTGGCGGTGGGATGCGTGAGACTGACCAGGTGCTTACTGAGATTGAACTCGTGAAGTCATAGGGGCTGACGAGGGGTGTCTGCCTGCGGTATCACGAGAGGATGAGGTATCCACAGGGTGGCGGGTTGACCGCTGAACGGCAGGGCAAGCGCGAGGAGTTACGGCTCCAGGCAGCTGAGCGGTTCGCTCGGGGCGAGGGCAGTACGGCGATCGCCAGGGATCTGCGGGTCAGTGTCCGATCGGTGCGGCGGTGGCGTCACACGTGGGCCGAGGGCGGCCCGCGATCCTTGAGGTCGCAGGGGCCCGCGTCGCTGCCGCTACTGAGTGAGAAGCAGTTCGCGCAGCTGGAGTCCGAGCTGGCCAAAGGGCCGGCCGCGCACGGCTGGGAGGACCAACGCTGGACTCTGAACCGTGTGAAGACGGTGATCGGACGGCGCTTCCACCTCACGTACACGATTCAGGGTGTCCGCAAGCTGTTGGTGCGCAACGGCTGGTCCTGCCAGGTCCCGGCCCGTCGTGCCATGGAACGGGACGACGACGCGGTGGCCGGGTGGGTCAAGGAGGTGTGGCCCCGCGCGGAAGGCCAGCGGCGGCCCGTGGGGCCTGGCTGGTCTTCGAGGACGAAGCCGGCTTCTCCATGACGTCGTCGCAAGCCAGGACCTGGTCCCAGCGCGGGCGGACCCCGGTGGTGCGGGTCCGCAGCCGCTCGCGCAGACGGATATCGATCGCCGCGCTGACTTGCTACAAACCCGGCCGCCGATCCCGGCTGATCTACCGGCCGCGACGGGACGACGGCAACCGTGACGGGCGCAAGAGCTTCTCCTGGCGCGACTACCGGGACCTGCTGACCGCAGCCCACCAGCAGCTCGGCGGCCCGATCGTCCTCATCCGGGACAACCTCAACGTCCACAAAGCCGCAGGTCTACGGGAGTTCGCCGAAACCCGCGACTGGCTGACCATCCTCTACCTGCCGCCCTACGCACCCGACCTCAACCCCGTCGAAGGCATCTGGTCCCTGCTACGTCGCGGCTGGCTCTCCAACGTCGCCTTCTCCACGCCAGACCATCTCATCCGCACGGTCCGGAGCGGTCTACGGCACATCCAGTACCGCAGCAACCTAATCGACGGCTGCCTAGCCGAGACCGGCCTGACCATCAGATCTACGTAACGACACCACGAGTTAAACCTCAGTAACGGCGCAAATGAGATGGACACGCGAACGCCTCGGCGCCGCTTCGGAGTCGCACCCTTTCGAGTGCGGCTGCTCAGGGTTACGTGCCTATGGCATGTGCCGTAAAATGTAGGTTTTGCCCTACATGCATTCGATCATGGTCGGGCGAGCGTCACTGTGTGCCGCGCTCCGTTCCCCCACCCGACTGGGTACTCACCCGCCGCCCGGCCATCGGAGACCGCATCCGCGCAGCCCGGCTCACCGCCGGCCTGACGCAGGAGCAGGTAGTCCTGCGCATCGGAGTGGACCGGGCCACGTTCAACCGGATCGAGATGGGCCACTCGGCCGCGCTGATCGACAGCCTCATCCTCATTGCCGAAGCCCTGAACACAGATCTCGCCGACTTCGTCCGGGAGCAGCCGGGTCTGTCACCGGAGTCCGTGCCGGTTCGGGATGTTCGGCCATTCCCTGTGGTCGCTGGGGGCACGCCAGTCGTAGTGGGGACCTGTGTGGCCGGGGGGCTGGGTGCATCGGGCGTACGAATCGGGGCGCTCCGCCCAGCAGTACCCGTACCCGATCGGCGTGTTCATCGGCGCACCCTCTTCCACGCGCGGCCGAGCCGTATGAACGTCGCACAGCTCGTCCCCGCGCGGCAGGCGTCGCACGCCAGGGTGTGCCCGAGATACGCCAGATACGCAAGCTCCGGCGGCGGGACTGCGGTCCGCTGCTGCGTCGATGCCATCACCGGGCCGCCCTCCGCCCCGCGCACTCGTTCGCGTCCACGCACTCACGGGGAAACCAGGAGTACGCGGCACCGGTGGTGGGGGTGACTCGCTGCTCGCCGAGGTCGACACCCAGGTCCTTGCCGAGCGGTGCCGCGCACCACACGCAATTCCACCCGCGCTGCTGCTGCTCGGTCAGATTACTGACCGCCGGTAGCTGCGTCACCGCCATGGGGCCCTCCTGGTTGTCGCTGATCCGCTGTGTCTGCACGGTAAGACGCGGTACAACGGGGGTGGGCACGCAAAGTGCGTGCCCTGTACGGAGGTGCTCCATGGACACTGGACGCATCGGCCGCCGCATTGCCTATTGGCGTGAGCAGCGCGGTTTCACCCAAGCCGACTTCGGTCGGCTCATGGGGCAGACCCGCAGGTGGGTGCAGGACCTGGAAGGCGGCCAACGCCAGCAGGACCCTCGCTTATCCGTGCTGGTGCGGGCGGCCGACGTTCTGCGCATCCCCTTGGAGCAACTACTGATGGACGGGCCTCCTGAGCCGCCCCCTGCGACCACGCCGCCTGTCGAGGCGCTTGCCGTCATTGATGTCCTGTACCGCAACGACGACGACGGGGATCCCCCGCCGCTCACGGAGTTGCGACGTCGGCTCACCTATTGCTGCGAGGCATTCCAGGCCTGCCACTACGGGGCACTCGGCCGGGATCTGCCCGCGCTGATCGTCAAGGCCAGGCAATCCGCCGCGCAAGCCAGCACCGCAGCCAGCGAGGCCCACGCCCTGTACTCGCGGGTGCTACAGCTGACCGCTTCTTTCCTTCACAAGTACGGTCCGGCAACAGCGGTTCAAGCTGCCGTGGTGGCCGACCGAGCCTTGGCGGCGGCGGAACGCTCCGGCGACGCGGTCGCAATCGGTGCGGCATCGAGGCGGGTAGCGAAGTCGCTCAACTACCAGCAGCAGCCCCGAGCGGCCGTGGACTTCGCCGTAGGTGCGGCTCGGCGTCTGTCCATGGATTTGGAGGCGAGCGGCCCTCTGGGGTTGTCGACGCTCGGCATGCTGTATCTGAACGCGGCGATCGCAGCCGCGTCTCTGAGCCGGTCGACGGCCGCGGTTCGGCAAGCCAGTGACCACGTCGACCAGGCCGCCGAGGTGGCGGACCAGCAGGGTGCCGACCTCGACGAGGACTACACGATGTTCGGGCCGACGAATGTGAGTCTCCACCGGGTGGATGTGCTGACGAGGTTCGAGGACGGGTGGTCGGCGATCGAGGCAGCGGATGGCCTGGAGGGTGAAGCGCTGTTCGGGCTGTCGAAGGAGCGTCAGGCGCAGCATCTCATCACGATGGCACGCGCTCAGCTCTTGACACGGCGGAAGGAAACTGCCGCTGAATCGCTGGTTGCCGCGGCACGGCTGGCCCCGGAAGAGGTCATCGGCCGGCAGTCCACTGTCGACCTTGTCGCCGACGTAGTCGGAGCGACCCCGGTTCCAGGCGGGGACTTGCGCCGCCTGGCCGCGCAATGTGGACTCCCCGCATGACGAAGCGAGTTCTCTACCTCATCGCCTGCGCGGCCGGCCCGACCCAGTTCATCGACGAGGGGGTGCGGCAAGCGCAGGCACGCGGGTGGGACACCTGCCTCATCCTGACCCCGTCCGCCGCCTGCTGGTGGGAGCCGCGCATCGGCGAGTTGGAGGAGCTGACCGGGCACCGGGTCCGCTCGCAGTACAAGCTGCCCGGAGAGAAGGACTCGCTACCGAAGGCGGGCGCCATGCTCGTCGCCCCGCTGTCCTGCACCAGCCTCAACAAGTGGGGCAACGGGATCTCCGACACGCTCGCGTTGGGGCTGCCCTCGGAGGGCGTGCAGATGGGCGTGCCAGTGGCGGCGATGCCGTACTTCAACCGCGCGCAGGGCGCTCAGCCTGCCGTGGCCCGCAGCATCGCGGACCTGCGGGAACAGGGCGTGGTCTTCCTCGACGGTCCTTCCGGGTACGAGTCGCACCCGCCGAAGCAGGGCGACCCGCAGTCATTCCCTTGGCACGCCGCGCTGGACGCGGTCGGGTCGCTGGCTGGGGACGCGCCGTAGGATCCGCCCGTGGCGAATATCGAACTTACCGACGAACTGATCGCACTGGAGCGCGTGGCCTGGGCCGAGCAGCAGGAAGGCCGCCTCACCGTGGCCACGGCCGACGCCTGACGCGCGAAAGGCCCCCTTCGCCCGAAGGAGAAGGGGGCAACCCCGCAGCGCGGGGACCATTATCAGCTGTCCATGGACCGCCAGGCGGAACACGTGCCCGCATCGATGCACTTCGTAGACCAGTGCCCGAGGCAGACGCGGAAGCGGATGGTGTCGGTCTCCGCGAAGACCCTGTTCTTGAAGCGGGTGGTATGGGCGCCGTCAGCGTTGTAGATGAAGCCCCAGCGGGTGACTCTGTTCTGGGGGTCGATGGTTTCCCACTGGGCGACTGCGGAGTAGCCGTCCGATACCCCGTCTATGACGTGGAACCAGCCGCCGACGTCCTCGTAGCAGACCTGGGCCCTCTGGTCGCTGTAGTTGGGGGAGCACTCCCAGCCGTCGCCGGTAGGGCCAGTGGTGGCGGTGGCACGCTCGGTTTCGGCGGAGGCGGCGGATGCCTGGGTCACGGTGAGGAGGAGGAACGGAACGAGCGCCTCACAGGTGGCCAGCAGAAGTCGCCCGCTTGTTCAGCGTGTGTGTCGGGCCGAGCAGCCGTGCCGCCTTTACGTGGCTGAGCACTCCTTCGCTCGCTGCGTGGTGCTGCGGTGCTTCAGGCGGTGCGGTGCGCTCCGACGAAGGACTGCAGGGCTTCCTGCGTGTGGGGAAGGCCGAGGTCCCGCAGCCGGTCTGCGCACGAGCGGATGAGCCAGGCGTGCCGGTGGCCGGCGAGATCGCCCAACAGCTGCTGCTGCGCCGCTGTCAGGTCGGTGTAGTGGGGTGCGGGGTGCGGCTGCGGAGCGGGAAAGAGCTTTTCGATCGCCCTGCGGGTGCGGGACCCGTAGCAGTCCCAGACGATGCGGGGCAGGCACGCGTCGAGCGCCTCGCGCACGGCAGCCGGGTCCGAGCCGGGCGGCAGGGCGTGCAGGGTGCGCTCGATGTGGCCGAACAGGTCGCCCTCGCAGTAGTCGGTTACGCGATCGAACGGGCTGCGGGCAGCTGCGGTGAGTTCCGTGACAGCCCGGCCGAGCAGGCCGGGGCCGACAGGGGTTCCGTCGAGGCCGGCGAGGCGGATGAGGGCGGTGGCCGCAGCCCACCGCATCAGCGGATCTGTGGCATCCAGGTACGGGGTGATGCCCTCGGCCGTGGAGGAAGGCCCGACGATGCCGGCGGCGAGCAGTGCGGTGGCTGCGGTGACCGGGTCCTTATCGTGTGCGGCAAGGGCGAGGAGGAGGGGCAGGGCGGTGGTGGAGAATTCGGGAAACCAGCCCAGGAGGTAGGCGATCCGGGTCCGCAGTCGTGCGTCATCGTCGTCGAGTAGGGCGAGAAGGACAGGGAGTTCGGCCAGGACGGCGTCGTATGACTGGAGTGCCGACCACCGGGCGTCGGGCGAGTTGCCGGCGGCCACCCAGTCCCGTATTTCCTGCAGCTGTGCGCGCTGGTCGGCATCCGTCGCGGCGGCCAGCTGCTCCTCGTACCACGGCAGGAGCTCCTCCGGTCCGCCCTCCGCCGCGGCCGCACGCCATCCGGCCACGTTGATGCCGGTGGTCACGTCGTACTCGTCGTGCCAGTCCACGGCCAGGCGGGTGAGCAGCCACATCGTGTCCTCGCGGGCAGCCTCGGGGCCTGCGAGGGCGATCCTCGCGAGGAACGGCACGGCGACCTGAGAGGCCGAATAGCGGCTGCCCTGATGAAAAATGCTGCTGAACAGGCTGCTGAAAGCTTGCTTGCGCGCCTCGTCGTCGCTCCCGCACAGGGTGCGTATATGCCCTGGAACGTCATCCGCCGACTCGTAGGCGTGGGACAAGCTGGCCCAGTCCACATCGTCCAGCCCCGCCAGCAGCTTCTCGTACTCGTTGATCATCGAAGAAGGATCGCAGGAGGCACTGACACAGCCTCCGTGGCACAGCAACAGCTGGTCCCGCCCGAGCGGCACCGGTCCACAACTTGCTGCAGGTGGGGAATCGCGGCGAGCGGGTCTGAGGAACCTCCAAGCAGCCGGTTGGGAGATTCATGGAGCCTCATCAATGACCCACTGTTCTGCCGGAGCCGGCGCACCGGTTCAGCATCTTGGCGTTGTCTCACCGCCTCACAGGCTCACGCCGCCTGGCGGCGCGGCGCGCGATTCGCTGACCGGCGCGAAGGTCGGGATCAGCTGTCTCATGAGACACCCTGAACGCGAAGAACTGCTCGGTGACCATCTGCTGCTGTCCGTGAAGGGGCAGCGCCTGGACGGGAAGTGGGGCTCGATTCACACCCTGGCCCCGCACGAGAACACCGTGGCCGTCTCCGCGCTCTACAACGAGCTCGTGGCCGCGGAGGTCTGCGAGGCGCTGGGGCTGGCGACCGAGCCGCGCACCGTCACCCCCGGGCGCCGGCCGGTCATGGAGATTGCCGGGGTGCCGCACGAGCTGATCCGCTGGACCTCCCGGCGCAGCGACCAGATCGCCGCCTGCCTGGCAGAGCTGGAGCACGAGTACGTCACCGCCGTCGACGACGACGGCGGGCCGCGGTTCCTGCCCGTGGTCTCCGAGCGGGCCCGCGACAAGCTGAACCAGGTCGCCGCGAAGATGACGCGCCCGCCCAAGAAGCAGGAGATCCGCTCCCTCGCGCAACTGCGCGCCGACTGGAAGAAGAGCGCGATTGCCACCTCCAAGGTGGCCGTCGACATCATCAACTCCCTTCTCAAGTACGCCCGTGCCGCCGCCGTGGTCGACATCGCCCTGGCGGCCGTCGACGTCGCCGCGACGGTGTTCGTGATGAGCGAGGGCGGCCGGTTTCACCGTCGGCACCTGCTCGCCGAGGCCCGCCGCCACCTCGCTCTCGTCCTGCGCGGCCAACTTCGCGAGCCGGACTTGGACGACCGGACCGTGGCTGCCGCCATCTCCACGTACTGCCTGGACATCAGCGAGCCGAAGACCGTACGCGGCCTGGAGGCCGGCTACCGCCTCTACACCGCACGGTGGGCTCTGTCCGACCTCACCGGCCGTCGCCGCCCACCCACCCCCACTCCCGACCCGGGCCGGCAACCCCCGGCCGATCCCGGCGAGCCGACCGCACCCCAGCCCTCGGGTCAGGACGCGGGGGAGTGGGAGATACCTCGCATCCGGATGCAGTACGAGCGCGCTGTCCTCGCTGGTGCGGTGGTGCGGGAGAAGCTGCGCACCACCACCGCCACCGGCGTGCGGGGCCGCGCGTACGACATCGTCGCCCACCGGCAGGCGGCGATGCCCGAGCAGCTGCTCGCGCCCGAGGCCGCCGACCCCGAGCCCGACGGCCAGGAGGCGATCGACATGACAGCAGTACGGGCCCTGAGGAAGTCCCGCACGGACGTGGAAGCCCTCGATCTCACCGCCGAACGGCTGCGCCACCTCAAGGACGCGTTCACCAAGGCGGCCGACGACTCCCGCACCCGCACGACCCGCTACACCGAACCGGACAACGCCGACGCGGTGCGCCCGGTACGCCAGGACGACCAGCAGGCGCACCGCCCGCCGGAGCCCGGACCGCACCGGGGCCGGGAGGCCGGCCACTGAGCGCACCCCGATGGTGCGCACCCGGTGCCGGGGTGCCGCGAGCGGCAGCCCTGCCTCAGCCTCACCAGGGAATTGACATCAACTCATGAACCGGCCTCGGGCGTCCGCGTTGCTCCTATGATCGGTCACATGGGGGATGTGTTTGCGCAAGGTGAGATCTTGGCCGGAGGCCGGTACCGCATCGACGGGTTACTGGGAAGCGGCGGAATGGCCGAGGTCTACCGGGCCTACGACCTCAGCCTGGCGCGGGCAGTGGCTGTCAAGACGATGTTGCCCGGACTCGCCCTCGACGCGAGCCATCCGGAGCGATTCCGACGCGAGGCGCAGGCCATGGCCGCGCTCCGGCACCCGCACGTGGTAACCGTGCACGACACTGGTGAAGAGCCGCGGGCAGACGGGCCGTCGGCGCCGTACTTCGTGATGGAGCTGGTCACGGGACCTTCGCTGGCGGACCGGCTACGTACAGATGGACTCTCCGCTTCAGCCGCAGTGCGCATCACGGACCAGATCCTGTCCGCATTGGCCGCCAGCCATGCCCAGGGGCTCGTCCACCGCGACATCAAACCAGCAAACATCCTGCTGTCCGGGGACGGCATCGCGAAAGTGGCAGATTTCGGTATCGCCCGCGCGGCCGCCGGTGCCGGGAGCGCCCTCACCGGCACGCGGATGACGATCGGCACTCCTCAGTACATGTCACCCGAGCAGGTGCAGGGCTCGGCGCATCTCGACGGACGGTCCGATCTGTACGCAGTCGGCGTGCTGCTCTTCGAACTGATGACGGGCCGGACACCATTCGACGGGTCGGACGCGTTCGCGATCGCCTATCGGCACTTGCATGAACCGCCACCGACACTGGCCTCATTCGGAGTCCTCGGACATCCACGCCTGGAACCGGTGCTGGCCCGCGCGCTCGCCAAGCGGCCCGAGCAACGCTACCCCGACGCGGAATCGATGCGCGTCGCCCTCCGGATGGCAGTAGCGACCGCACCACTCCCCACACGTGCACCGATATCCCCACCCACACCCGTGCCAGCGCTGCTCCCAGGGTTCACGCCAGATCCGGCGCCCGTGCGCCTGCAGTGGCGAACGCACGTCACACAAGGCGTTCGGCTGACCATCTCCCTGTTCCTGATGTGGGAAGCAATTATATACATGAGCACGACAAGCATCGGCAGCGTCACGATCCCGCTGGCATCGGGTCAGAAGTGGGCCTTCAATAGCTTCGCAGCGGCCGCAGTGCTGGTCGCCGTGCCTGCCTGGGTCCGGCGAAGCGGACAGAAGGCACGCCTGTGGAAAGTGATCTCCTGGATATTGATGACCTTCTACCTCATCATGTGGCTGGTCGGGGTGATGGTCATCGATGCGGCAGAGATGTAAGAGGTCGTTCCCTCCCGGTGCTTTGTCCCCCACTATGTTCGCGCTGTGGGGGTGCGGCGGTAAAGGGGACGGCTTCACAGGGAGCAGCCGATGAAAACTCTCGGCTCCTCGCGGACCCCGCCACCGACAGAACCTCGCGAAAGCTCACGAACCGCCCTCTCACGCCTGCGTGGCTGACACGGGCAAGCCTCCGGCGGGCGCGGGCAAGCCCAAGGCCGGCCTGGGCAAGCCCGTGCTGTCGGCGGCGGCGAGGTGATGGGTACAAGTACCGGGCCCCGGCTGTCAGTGGGAGGCTGGGAGGCTGGGAGGCTGGGATACATGGACAGGGAAGAGGAGTTGCTGCGCGGCCGGGTCTACGGGGCCGACCACGACCGCCCGGTCCCGCTGCCGCACCGCGACTACGCCGAACTGGTCGGCGGAACGCTCGATGGGCTGCTGCTCGACGCGTTGCAGGGCGGTCGGGTGATGCGGCGGCCGGTCGGCGCAGCTGCGGTGGTTGCTGAAAGGCCCGTGATTATCGGCTTAGCGTTAACCGCTGTACCGCTGTTCCCCGAGGCCGTACACGAACGCCTCCAGGCCCAGCCTCACCCGAACACGGAGATCCGCAGCTAGACCTCATGATCAATCTCAGCGCCAACGGCTGTACCGATGTTCCCCAAGGCCGGATGACCACGATTCGCTACAAACTACTCGCCACTGATCAGACCAGCAGCGTTTCGCGGGATCGCTAAAGACCGCGATTCTTGTCCCTGCGAGGCTTGCGCGGTGCCCTTCCCCAAGAGCCGGCAGGCCGTTCTTGCCGGACCCTCGATACGAATTCTGCGCGAGTCAGGACAGCTCGTGGTTGGGGGCGCAGGATCGAGTCTGCGTCCCAGGGGTCCACATGCGTCCATCCGAAGCCCCGGACCACCTCGTCGAAGACCGGCGCGAAGTCCGCACCGACCAGGTCCGGCATCTGATGGCGGAACTGGCGGACACGGGCGACGAAGTCTGCGGGCAACGGCACGTGGTACGCCTCCAAGTAGTGTGCAAAGTCCGCGCGCCATACCCACAAGCCGTCGGTGACCAGGGACGAACAGCCGGATGTGTGCCTGTGAACCGCACCCGTGAGGACGTCAAACCCGGCCTCCATGAAGTACGTGAGGTGATGACCAACGTCCAAGTACTCCACAATTTGCGCTTCGTCCGGTTCGCCAGACGCTCGCACCTGGGCCCCTAGCGGTCCCGCGGCCAGCTCACCGAAGTGACCGAAGTCATCGAACAAGCCGAGCAACTTCAGCACGCCCACCCCCCCCTCAGCCCCACAGTCGAGGCGAGCATACGCAGGACCGGTGCCTATCGGCCTCACCCAGGCGTAGCCACAGTCGCCGGGCCGCGCGAGCGCGACCGAGCAGCTCAGCTCGCCAACGGAGCAGCGGAGCCGGTTACAACCGTCATGCTTCCGCGCGCTACTGGTGACAAGTAGCGCGCCGACCTGGTGACAACTACCCTGCTTCGCCGCGTCAAAGCCACTGGTCAGTGGCCGCCGATGGTGGCAGCCATCGTGCTTCGGCACAGCTGCGACGGGGCGGCGCCCTTCGGCCTGCCTCGTGCTGTACCGGCCGCGTTCGCCCTGCCGGAGATGCCCGGCGATCTGCGGTCCCTGCGTGACCCCGGCGCCCCGGGCGAGAGTGACTGGCGGGCCACCCGGTTCCTGGACAGGTGGAGGCCGCTGGCGTGTGCAGCCGTGATGGCTTGCGCGTGCATTCCTGGCTGCTCGGTATGAGAGGGGCGTAGCCCCGCAACATCGTGGCGGGGATTCGGGCAGCTGTTGACCGTCAACTCTCAGCCATTTGTGAAAATTTCGTGGCTTATTTGTTTCTTTCCGAGCCGAGTTGGACGTTCATAAGATCAACGGGCCCACTCCGGGCAATGGAATCGGTGGGGAAATGGAAACCCCGCTCCGCAATCACGCAGCGGAGATTGATCGAGGAGATGGAATTCCTGTGCGCTTCAAAGCTTTGACGGTTGCTGCCGCCGCTGCGGGAGCCCTCGCGTTCGCCGCCTCTCCTGCCAGCGCTGCGGCGAACTGGCAGGAAGTGAACACAAACAGCAACTGGGATTGCCTCCCTTACAAGACACACAGCATCTCCACGAACATCAAGTTCAAGCCGTGTGTCGTCACCAACGCCAACAACGACACGCAGGTCGTTCTCGTCGTCCAGCACTCAGGAACTGCCGCTGCCGTCATCGCTGGTGAGGTCGTGTCGAGCTTCGGCAGCAACACGTTGTGCAACAGTTCGACCCTCAACCCGGGATTCACCCGCGGCTGCTACGCACCGACGGTCAACGTCCCCTCGTCGGGCGGTGGGACCGTGAACGTGCGGCTGAGTGTCAACGGCACGAGCAACTGGTACGTCTAATTAATCGGCGCGCAGGTTGATTTCCGGCGTGGACGGGCGCAGCCCGAGCGGTGAAATGTAGAAGTCCTCCGCCGAATTCTTTCTCGGCCGGTAGGGCGCCAAACATGGGTGCTCGGCTGTGAGAATCCCACAGCCGAGCACTTTTTTTGGCTCCTGCCACAAGAGTACGCCCGTCACAACAGCGACGGATTGAACCTCTTCCAACCTGACGGGTGGTTGGGCCGGCAGCCCCGGCGGCGGGCATGAAGAAAGCTCCTGGTAGACGGGTTCACGACCAAGATCACCAGTCCGCCAGGAGCCTTCGCGTGCTTGTCTACCCGTCCGGCATCGATCTGTCCAGCCGCACTCTGCGGCATCTCTCCGGTCTTCTCGCAGGTCACCGCCGTCGGATCGGTTCACGCTGGCGGCGCCTGACCTGCGGCCGACAGGCCATGCTCGTCCTGGCCCACCTACGCTGCGGCGACACCTACGCCCGTCTCGCCGCAGGCTTCCGCATCGGGATCGCCACGGCCTACCGCTACATACGCGAGGCCGTCGACCTCCTGGCCGCTCTCGCGCCCACGCTGGAACAGGCCATGACGACCGTCCGCAAGAAGGCGTACGTGATCCTTGACGGCACCGTACTGCCGATCGACCGCATCGCCGCCGACCGGCCGTACTACTCGGGGAAGAAGAAGCATCACGGGATGAACGTGCAAGTCCTCGCCGATCCCGCCGGACGCCTGATCTGGGCTTCGGACGCACTGCCGGGAGCCACACACGACCTGACCGCGGCGCGGGTCCACGGCATTCCCGCCGCCCTCGCCGCAGACGACATCAAGTGCTGGGCCGACAAGGCGTATCAGGGTGCCGGCCCTGCGATCCGTGTCCCGATCCGTGGCAAGCACCTGCGCGGCTGGCGCCGACGTCACAACCGCGATCACGCCAAGATCCGCAGCCTCGGCGAACGCGCCATGGCCATCCTCAAGTCCCGGCGGCTCCTGCGGAAACTTCGCTGCAGCACCACCCGGATCACCGCCGCCGTCCGAGCCGTCGTCGCCCTCGAACTCGCCACCTGATCAAGATGGAAAAGGCTCAATGTTGCGACCTCCCAGCGGTCGTTCTGCCACACGAGCGCGAGCAGTTGCATGAAGTAGCGACTCGACAGCGGCTCCTCTTCGCCCGGCATCACCATGGCGACGCGGTGGTGCACAACGCCCCAGCCCGGGCGGACGATCCGGGCGAACGGCACCTCGCCCCGCGTCATCCGGGAGCCCTTCAGCACTGTGTCGAAGAGCGGCTGATTGAACGCAATCACCGCTTCGCGTCCCTTGTGAATGGTGCCCTCGAAGTCTACGAGCTCGGCGTCATCCGCAAAATCGGCAACGAACGCGGTGGCGTCACCGCTGTTCCAGCCCTCGTTCATCCGGGCCGGGATAGCGCTCATTGCTTCGACTGACTGTTCCATGTGATCGCCTTTCTGCTTTCTACACTCTCAGGCACCATCCTCGGCGGGCCGGGCGACGGACGCATTGATCATCTGCGCACGGTTGTTGGACATGAGTGCCGCCGCGGTGTACCCGTATGTGGCCTTGAACAGCCGGCTGAAGTGCGCCGGATCGCTGAACCCCCAGCTGGCGGCGACGGCTGCGACGGTTCGGTTGGTTCTGGCCAGGTCCACGCGGCACCGTTCCAGGCGCTGCTGGCGGATAAGGGCCGCAACCGTCAGTGGCTGGTCCTCGAAGAGCTTGTGCAGTCGGCGCACGGAGATGTGGTGCGCCGCGGCCACCTTCGCCGGAGCGAGATCCCTGTCGGACAGTCTCGCCTCGATGAAGCCGACGATCCGGGTGCGCAACGTCTCGTCGGCGACCGGCCGCCGCGAGTGGCCCAGTTGAGCCGAGAGTGCCACCGCGATCAGCTCGATCACCGCGGCCGCCGACCTGTCCGCCTCGTCGGCGCGGAATCCGTCCAGGGTCCGCATCATGTCCCGCGCGAGCGCGGAGACCAGTGCCCCGGGGCCCTGGTCTCCGCGAATACGCACTCCAGCCAGCCGGGCGGCGTCGTCCGGTCCGAGCCGCAGCGAGCGCCGGGGTACCAGCATGGTCACGTGTGTGGACGCGGTGCTGGCGAACCGGACTGGCCGCACCGGGTCGATCAGAACCAGGTCGGTGGGCCCGAGCACAGCGGTGTTGTGGCCCTGCTGGGCGCGCACTCGTCCTTGCGTCACCAGCTCGATCTGCCACAGCTCGCTGTCGGTCGCGCGGGCGGACCGCGCGTCCCGGAAGCACTCGCCCTCCGGGGTTACCAGTTCGGCCAGCCGTAGAGGCCCCAGGTCGCGGGTGACGATGTCGGCGCGGAAGTCGTCGCCCGCGTGCCGCCCACCGTGCAGGGGCGGCAGTCCGCTTGTCGCGAGAGTCTCCAGAAATGCGTCGGCGCTGTTCATGTGCCGTCAGTATGCGGAACGCGATACAGGACGCCGCCGTTGTGCACGCCGTCGCGGAACCGCGAGCCTCACCTCACGCCCTCGCGGCGCGGGCCTGCCTTCTCCAGCGCGCCGTTCGGCGACGTTCGTCATGTCTGACCTCATCATCAGTAAAGCCCAGTTCAGTGCCGCTCAGCGTCCGTGGGCGACCCTACCGGCGCTCACCGGTGCTCCACTCGCCGACTGAAGTGCTCAGTCACATCGCTGCGACGGAGCGACGCCCTTCGGTCTGCCTCGGGCTGTACCGGCCGCGTTCGATGTGTGTGCGAGGAGATCCGGTCAGGCCGCGCCGATTGCCCGCCAACGGGAAACCGGGAGTCCGGATCGCACTGATCGTCGTTGTCCGGCGGCCCCCGGACCGTAATCTTCTAGTAGTCCCCAGCGCCGATCGGTGTGCGCCGGTGCCAGGGACGGCAGCGGCGGTACGACGACTTCCGGCCGGGAGGGTCCATGAGCACCGACACGGTCGCAGTGCGTCAGTCGTGGGCGGAGTTCGGGCGGCGGCTGCGCGCCTTGCGCAGGTCGGCCGGGATGACTCAGCGTCAACTGGCGCTTCGGGTGGGGTACCACCACACGCTGATCAGCAAGCTGGAGGGCGGGGTCCGGGAGCCGCCCGCCGGGCTGCCGCTGCGGCTCGACGTGTTACTGGACGGCCGGGGCGAGCTCCTCGCGATTCTCGCCGGCCGGCCGGAGGAGCGCCACAGCGCGCCGCTGCTGCCCGCGACGCTGTTCTCGACCGCGCCGCGCGACAGCGGCGACCCGGCCGCGCCCCAGCCCGTCCACCACTGGCCCGGCCGGTTGCTGTCCTGCCCGCTGCACAGCGGCGACTGCGAGGTGCCCCCGCTCGCCGACGCACTCACGCTGCTGAGTGCCGCCGACGGCGACCACGGGCGGACGGAGCGGTGGCCCGGCACGGAAGCCGACGCCATGCACGCGCTGACCGCCCTGATCGTCGGGTACACCCAGGACGGACTGGAGAGCGTCTCCACCGGGACCGTCGGCTCGGTCGAGCGGGTGCTGCGCGTCGTGGTGCGCTGGGCCGAGACGCTGAACCGGCGCGGGACCCTGCCGGTGCCGCAGCTGCGGCTGGCCGCGGAATGCGCGCAGATCGCGGGTTGGCTCCGGGTGGAGCGGGGACAGCGGATTCTCGGGATGACCTGGTTCGCGCGCGGCCTGACCTGGGCGGACGTCGCCGATGACGTGGTGGCGCGGGCCACGTTGCTGTGTGACGTCTGCACCCTGGTCCGCCTCGACGGGGACGCAGCGTCCGCACTGGCCTATGCGCAGGAGCTGGGGACGGTGGACCCGCACCGGGCCTGGATGGTGGCCATGTCGCACCTGCACCAGGCGCGGGCGCGCGCCCTGGGGGGCGACCTCGCGGAGTGCCGCAAGCGCGTCGTGCTCTCCCGGCGGGCGCTGGACCGCCTCGACGGGCGGGACTTCATCGAGGCGCCCTGGCTCGGCGGCGCCACCGGCCGGTTGCAGGTGGAGGCGTCGATCGGCGGGACGTTGCGCGACGCCGCCGTGATCACCGGTGCTCTGTGGGTCGCCCGGCAGGCCGTCAAGGCCACCGAGGCAGCCCTGAGCTGCCTGCCCGCCACGCACCGGCCGACCGTGCTGCTGCTCACGCTCCGGCTGGCCGACGCGTTCGTGTGCTCCGGGCAGTTGGACGCCGCAGTGGCGGCCGCGGCACCGGTCCTCCCGGAGGCGGTCGCCGCAGACCGGACCAGCGTCAACCGGGAGCTCGCCGGACTGCGGACGAGACTGACGACGCGCTACCCCGGCGTCCGCGAGACGCGGTGTCTGCTGGAGCAAATCCCGTACGGGACCTGACGCGTCGGCGGGGCGTTCGCCCCCGGCGTTTCCCGGCCCGCATTCGGCCCGCATCCGGTCCGGTGTCCGATGACCGGTGCGTTTGACCTCGGACGTTGTCAGAAGTTGCCGTATGTTGCCGGAGCTTGTCTAGACCCTTGACGAGGACATGGCGTGATGTGAGCGTTTCGCTCGCTCACTTGAAACACGTGAGTCCGCCCCTTACCCACCGGTCCGGGCCGATCGTCCGGCCGGCGGGGTGGCGGCTTCGTACTCAAGGCACGCCCCTAGTCAAGGAGCCCCATGAAACGCAGAACGGTGACGGCCGGGACAACCCTGGCCGTCCTCGCCGGGATGATGGTCGCCACCAGCGGCCAGCCGGCAGCTGCTGCCCCCGCCCCGTCCGTCTCCCCGGGGCCGTTGGCCTTGGCGGTGTCGGCGGCCGACCGGGCCGCCGACAGCGGCTTCGACGCGCTGGTGAACGGACCGGGTGAGAGCTACGAACGGCGCCAGGTGACGCCCTGGGTCAACGGCCTGTACTCGGTCGCCTATGAGCGCAACTACCGCGGCCTGCCGGTGGTCGGCGGGGACGCGGTGATCCTGGCCGACGGGCAGGGCCGGGTGCAGGCGTCACAGTCCGCCGACTCGACGCGCATCAACGTGCCGACCACCCCGACCGTCACGGCCGGCACCGCCGAGGCCACCGCCCGCCGCCGGCTCACCGCGGTGGACAAGGTCGACTCGCACCGCCTCGTCGTGCGGGTCAAGGACGGCCACGACGCGCTGGCCTGGGAGACGGTCCTCACCGGCCGCACCGCCAAGGCCCCGAGCCATCTGCACGTCTTCGTGAACGCGACCACCGGAGCGGTGCTCGACCACTACGACGACGTCAAGGCCGGCACCGGCAACAGCCAGTGGAACGGGCCGAACCCGCTCAGCATCGCCACCACCGGCTCGGGTGCCAGCTACTCGCTGCGCGACCCGGGGCGCCCCGGCCTGAGCTGCGCCGACTACTCGACCGGCAGCGTCTTCACCAAGTCCAGCGACACGTGGGGCACCGGCAGCGCCACCTCCAAGGAGACCGGCTGCGTCGATGTGATGTGGGCGGCGCAGCACGAGTGGGACATGCTGCGCGACTGGCTGGGCCGCAACGGCCACGACGGCAACGGCGGCAGCTGGCCGGTGAAGGTCGGCCTCAACGACGTCAACGCCTACTGGGACGGCTCCTCGGTCTCCATCGGCCACAACACGGCCAACCAGTGGATCGGCGCGATGGACGTCGTGGGCCATGAGTTCGGCCACGGCCTCGACCAGTTCACCCCCGGCGGGGCCAGCGCCGAGTCAGGACTGGGCGAGGCCACCGGCGACATCATGGGCGCGCTCACCGAGGCGTACACCAACGAGCCCTCCCCGTACGACAGCCCGGACTACACCGTGGGCGAGACCATCAACCTCGTCGGCAACGGCCCGATCCGCATCATGCACAACCCGTCCCAGATCGGCGACCCCAACTGCTACAGCTCCTCGATACCCAACACCGAGGAGCACGCGGCCGCCGGCCCGCTGAACCACTGGTTCTATCTGCTGGCCGAGGGCTCCAACCCCGGCGGCGGCAAGCCGACCAGCCCGACCTGCAACAACTCCACCGTCACCGGCGTCGGCATCCAGCAGGCCGGCAAGGTCTTCTACGGCGGCATGCTGCTCAAGACCAGCGGAATGACCCACAAGCGGTACCGCGTCGCCACCCTGACCGCGGCCAAGAACCTCGACCCCAGCTGCGCCCTGTTCACCAGGACCAAGGCGGCCTGGGACGCCATCACCATCCCCGCGCAGAGCGGCGAACCCACCTGCACGCCCAGCGGCAACAGTGACTACTCGCTGTCGCTGAGCCCCACGGCCGGTTCGGTGCAGCAGGGTGCCTCGGCCAACGCCACGGTCAACACCACCGTCACCTCCGGCAGCGCACAGACCGTGAACCTGACGGCCTCCGGCGCCCCGGCCGGTGTGACGGTCGGGTTCACCCCGGCCTCGGTGCAGTCGGGCGCCTCCTCGACGATGAAGGTCACCGTCGGCTCGGCGGTCGCGGTGGGCTCCTACGTCATCACCGTGACCGGCAGCGGAACCCAGAGCCACACCGCTCAGTACACCCTCACAGTCACGCCCGGCGGGACCAACCCCGGCGGCACCGCTCCCGACATCAGCGTGACGAACGTCCAGGCGCACCTGGCGCAGCTGTACACGATCGCCCAGCAGAACGGCGGCACCCGCCAGGCCGGCACCGGCGGCTACACGGCGTCGCTCGCCTACGTCAAGAGCAAGCTGCAGGCGGCCGGCTACAGCGTCACCGAGCAGTCCTGCACCGGTTGCACCAACCGCGGCAACAACCTGATCGCAGACTGGCCCGGCGGGCCCACCGACCAGGTCATCATGTTCGGCGCGCACCTGGACAGCGTGTCGGCCGGCCCCGGCATCAACGACAACGGCTCCGGCTCTGCCTCGCTACTGGAGAACGCCCTCGTCCTGGCCCAGCAGAATCCCACCATGGCCAAGCACGTCCGCTTCGCCTGGTGGAACGGCGAGGAACAGGGCATGCAGGGCTCGCAGTTCTACGTCAGCCAGCTCGGCACCACGCAGCGCAGCGCCATCAAGGCCTACTACAACTTCGACATGGTCGGCTCCACCAACGCCGGCTACTTCATCAACAACATCACCTCGGCCGCGGCGGCCCCGATGAAGGAGTACTGGGACTCGCTGAACCTCCGTCCGGAGGAGAACATCGAAGGCCAGGGGCGGTCCGACGACTACTCCTTCCAACAGGCGGGGATCGCCACCTCCGCGTACGCCACGGGCGCCGACGCCATCAAGACCGCGGCGCAGGCCACCAAGTGGGGCGGCACGGCCAACCGGTCGTACGACTCCTGCTACCACCAGTCCTGTGACACCACCGCCAACATCAACGCGACGGCGCTCGACCGCAGCGCCGACGGTGTCGCCTACACGCTGTGGAAGACGGCGGTCGGCACCACGGCCCCGGCCAACGACTTCTCGGTCGCGGTGAACCCCGTCGCCGGCAGCGTCCAGCCGGGCGACACCACCACCGCGACGGTCTCCACCGCCACCACCTCGGGCAGCGCCCAGACCGTCAACCTGACGGCGTCCGGCGCGCCGACCGGGATGACCGTCTCGTTCGCCCCGGCCTCCGTGCAGTCCGGCTCCTCCGCGACCATGACCGTGGCCGTCGGCACGTCGGTGACCGCGGGCACCTACACCGTGACGGTGACCGGCACCGGCACCGCCACCCACAGCACCACCTACTCGCTGACCGTCACCGGCGGAGGCGGCGGCTGCAGCGGCACCAGCTGGGACCCGAACGCCATCTACATCGGCGGCAACCAGGTCAGCTGGAAGAGTCACAACTGGCGGGCCAAGTGGTGGACCACCGGCGAAGAGCCCGGCACCACCGGCCAGTGGGGCGTCTGGCAGGACCTCGGCGCCTGCTGACAAGCCCCTGCCGAGAACCCTCCGAACGAACCCCTGCCGAACGGAGCCCTCCCCTCGAAGCCGCGGCCCGCGTCCAAGCCTCACGGACGCGGGCCGCGGCGGGCTGTCCGGCGGCCGCGCCGCCGGTGCAGGGCTGCGGCAAACATGAAACCGTCCGCACGGCCCGAGCCGAGCAGCGAACCGATACCTGGAAAGAGCGGTACAAGATCCGTGCCGGTGTCGAGGGCACCATCTCCCAGGCCGTCGGGCGCTGCGGCCTGCGCAGATCCCGCTACCGCGGCCTCGCGAGGACCAGCCTCCAGCACCAGCTCATCGGCGGATGTTCATGCACGCGATGCCGTGCTCAATCGCCCTCTGCTCGGCTGCGGTTACTCCCCGAGCTGTTGACGGTCGCGCAGCCGCTTGCGGATGGAGCGGGCGACCTGCACCGCGTTGTGTGACGGGGTCGCTGAGAGCTGACGGCGGTTGTCCAGGTCCTTAGCCAGGTGCCGGGCGTAGGCCGAGAGCAGACCGTTCGCAGGTATCGCTGCAAGCCAGCCGTATCCGCAGCAGGAACCACCGAGGTCGCGCCGTGTCCCGAGCGGCGGTTTCAAGGGCCGGGGTCGCCGCCGGGGCAGCACACGATTCGATTGTCAGTGGGGCGTGTGAAGCTGTCCGAGACCCACCCTAGGAATCATTGGAGTTCAGGTATGTCGACCCCTTCGCCCATGACGGTCGCGGAATGGCGTGCGTTCCTCGGCGACTACAGCGTCGGGCACATCGACTCAGACGAGGCCCGTGAGGCCATCGATAAGCATCGGCAGGTCATCAGTGAGCAGCGGCTGGAGGCCGGGTGGGCCGGGGGCGAACCGGCGGGTGAGGAAACGATCGTGGCCGCTGAGGAGCGGCTCGGAGTGAGGTTTCCTCCCTCGTACCGAAACTTCCTCCAGGTCAGCGACGGCTGGGAAAGCTTGGGGTTCGTCGACCTATTCCAGGTCGAGGACATCGGCTGGTTCGCCGACCTGTACGCCGACCTCGTCGAAGCGTGGTCGGACAGTTCCTTCGTGGACCATCTCGCCCTGGTCAAGCGGTGCCTGCTGATCGCTGACGACGACGGCGGCAGCGGTTGCTACTGGCTGCTGCATGCCGACAGCATCGGGGAAAACGGCGAGTGGACGGCGTATGTGTGGTGGCCCGGCGACGGTGGCGACCCCGAGCCCTACCACGACTTCGCCGCTATGGTTCGGCAAGCAGTGCACTCCTGATAGCGCTTCGTCGCACTGGGTGATATCGCCTGGTGGTGGGCATCCTTCTGAGTGTGAAGCTGGGGGATGTCGAGCGGCTCCGGGGCGGGTTGGCGGAGTTCGTTGGTGATGCGTTCGGGTCTCTGCCGCGGCGGGATCAGCGAGGTGGGGTGCGTGTTGTCTGCGGGGCCTGATGATGGAGGGTCGGCGTAAGTCGGTCCAGCCGATGGCCGAGCGACTGCCGGACGGGAACATGCAGGCCCTGCAGCAGTTCGTGAATCAGTCGCCGTGGGATCCGTTGCCGGTGCGGCGACGGATCGCCCGCCGTCCGGTCGAGGCGATCACGCCACAGGTGCGGGTGGTCGACGATGTGTCGTTTCCCCAGTGCGGCCGGACTCGGCCGGGGTGGCCCGTCAGCACTGCGGGGCACTCGGGAAGCGGGCGAACTGCCACCTTCTACGAACTGCAGCCGTCTGCCTCAGTCACCTGACCTGCGGGTCTGCGAGCAGTTCGACTCGGTCGGCCTCGACATCGAAGCCGAGCACCGGGTGGCCACGGTCGCCTTCCGGGTCCATCAGCACCGGCTTGCCCAGCCGCCGCCCGATCTCCCGAAAGAAGCCGCAGAACAGATCAAGTCGACCCTGGCCCTGCAACTCCCGCAGGTCGACGTCGACTTCATCGTCGGCATGAAAACGGAAGATCGCCAACACATCGGCAGCCGGCCAGACCCGCAGGTCCGGGCACTCGACATCAGCCGGGCGGCACAGCACGGCTTCCGCCCGGGACACCGGAAGCACTGTCTCTCCCTCGGAGTACTGGCACTTTCAGCCCTTCTCCACGACCAGATCGAGGACCGCCTGCCAGTCCTGCACCGAAGCATCCGGGACATGCACGTCCGGCAACGCCCCCATCAGATCTGGATCGAAGAAACAGCTCACGTTGTCCTATGACAGATCAGCCACACGGTCATGCTGCCCCGCTACCCGACCCCACGCAGCCCCATTTCCCTTGACCAAACAGATAGGGCCCCGGGCCCGGTGACACCACCCCCAGGTCATGCCTTCGACAGGGAAACATAGTTATGCCGGGCCCGGAGGCCAGCGGTCCTCTTGCAGGAACGCGAAAGCATAACGGGGGCGGTCGGCTACGGGACGGGGGCGGGGGTGTAGGCGCGGGCCTGGGTGGTCCACATCGCGGCGTACTCCCCGTCTGCGGCGAGGAGGCTGTTGTGGGTGCCTTCTTCGGGGACGCGGCCGTGGTCGAGGACGATGATGCGGTCGGCGTGCTGGGTGGAGCCGAGGCGGTGGGTGATGAGGATGACGGTGCGGTCGTCGGCGGCGAGTTCGCGGATGCGGTCGTAGGCGGCCTGTTCGGCTCGGGGGTCCAGCGCGCTGGTGGGTTCGTCGCAGATCAGCAGGGGGGCGTTCTTGCGGGCGTGGGCGCGGGCGGCGGTCAGGACTGCGTCGTCGCTCTGGTTGCCCTGCCCGAGGGTGATGTTCTCGCGGACGGTGGCCTGCCAGCGGTTGATGTCCTGGGGCAGCATCGCGAGGCGGGAGCACAGTTCGTCGGGGTCGACGGTGGTGAGGTCGGTGGTGTCCCAGGTGATGGTGCCGTGGGTGGGGGTGTAGAGACCGGCGAGGAGTTTGGCCAGGGTGGACTTGCCGGCGCCGTTGTGGCCGACGGTGGCGAGGATTTCTCCGCGGCGGACGGTGAGGGAGGTGTCGGCGAGGACGGGCGCGGTGGCCCCCGAGTAGGTGAAGGTGACGCGGTCCGCGCGGATCACTGCGGGGTTCGCGGGCACCGGCTCGGGGGCGGCCGGGAGGGTCGTGCGGGCCTTGGCGTCGGTGAGGAAGGTGGACCAGTCGTCGAGGTAAAGACCCATGCGGTACGTGGTGGTCAGGCCGGTCAGGAGCGTACGGCTGGTCTGGACGGCGATGAGGGCGGTCGCGGCGTCCGCGGTGGGAATCCGGCCGCGGACGGTCAGCCACAGCAGGGCGCCGTAGACGAGGAGGGTGGCGGCTCCGGCGAGGGTGTCACCGGCGAGCTGACGGCGGGCGGTGTCGGCGCCGATGCGGGCGGTGTGGTCCTCCAGGCGGCGGCTGACGGCCCGGTACTGGTCGAGGAGCCAGGGCCGCATGGTCCCGGCGCGGACGTCGAGCGCGGTGGAGCGGCCTGCCGCGAGGTACATGAGGATGTGCCGGGTGCGGCGGTCGCCGACGGCGTGCCGGTCGGCGCGGTGGGCGGTTTGGGCGGCGCGGGCGGCGGCCCAGGCGCGGGGCAGGCGCGGGGCAGGACAGCCAGGAGCAGCAGGGGCAGGAGCAGCGGGTCGAGGGTGGTCAGGATGCCGGCGGCGGCGGCGGTGACGCCGAGGGCGGCGCCGGTGACGGCGACGAGGGGGACGCGGGTCGCGGCGTCGAGGTAGGCGAGTTCGGCGCGGCCGTCGACCCGGGGCCCCAAGCGCGCGGTCGTCGCGACGGTCGCGGCGGAGGCCGGGGACCGGGCGGCGGCGACGGCGGCCAGGCCAGCTGGGCATGGTCGGCGCGGTCGAGGCGGTCCAGGGGCGTGCCGCCGGTGAACAGTGCGGTCAGGGCGGTCCGGGGAGGCCTTCCTCTACGAGCGGGTCCGGGTATCCGAATTGTTTGCCGAGCGTCACGAACGCGTCGAGGCTGCTCGCGTCGACCGCCACGTAGTACGCCTTCATGGCTCGAAGGAACAGCCGGTAGCCGAGGTCGGCGCAGACGTGGACGACCACCTGTTCCAGCGCAGGCACCAGTCCTGTCTGCGGCAAGGAGTTGAACTGCTGCCCCACCTCGTCCGCCAGGGTCAGATCAGCGGCGACCCAGCCCATCGCCCGGAGCACGGCGGCGCGCAGTGCGTCGTCCGTCACCGGATCGGCAGCAGGCGGAACGAACCCGGGAGCACGCCGGAACTCGGCGGAGAGCCAGGCAGCTTCGATCCTCTTCAGCCAGGCCCGAGGAGCGACGTTCTCCTTGCACGGGTCGAACACGTGGTCTGTGGAGCCGACCCAGGCCGTCCGCATCGTCTCCTCGGGCAGCACGGAATCCAGCAGACGCCGCACGTCGCGTCCCAATTGCAGTGCCGCCGGACCATCCAGTTCCGACACCGACCGCTCGGCGATCAGGACCATGGCGGATACCGGCCCCCGCTCGACGAGGCAGTCAAGTTCCGCGGGAAGCAGGTCGGCCATTTCCCCACACTGCTCCGAAAGCCAGGAGAGACCGGTCTCGTATGTCATGTTTACTCAGGATAATCCTCCAGCCGCTGGTCAGGAGGCTGATGAGCCCTCATGATCGCAGCCACCAGGGCCCGGTGACAGGTGGTCACGTGTGCTTGCTGCAGCCCGGTGGTGGCATCGGATCGGCCGGTCAGGCCGTAGGGTGCGCCGTCAGGCCCTGCCCCAGCACTCCGAAGCACACCTCAACTGGGCACTCATCACCATGATGACCCGACGCCTCACCCGCAAAAGTCCCCGCACCAGCCACTGGACGAAGAAGACGTCCTGATCATGAGACGTCAGCAATCGCGGACAGGTTCAAGGAACTCGAGCCGATTGCCCAGTTTGTCGAACGCATAGAAGCGATCGTGGCCAGGAAAGCTGTCATCCCAGGTGACGCTCACTCCTTTGTCTTCCAACCGCTTGGCGAGCGCCTGGAGCGAGGTCACAAGGATGCCCGGATGTGCCTTCCTGTTCGGGCGGAAGTCCTCTTCAACCCCCAAGTGGACCTCCAGGCCACCGCCTCGGAACCAGCACCCACCGCGAGCCGCCAGCACCGGCGGCTTCTCGAGCTCTGTCATACCGAGAACGTCTCCCCAGAACTTGCGGCAGATTTCCTCAGCGCCCGGAGGGATCGCAAGCTGCACGTGATGCAGGCCGTCCAAGGCGTATCCGAGCGTTCCCTGAGCCACATCTGCTCCCCTGCTAAAGAATCTTGACTTCAAGATAATGAGAGCTGAGTGGTCCTGGCAAGGCGCGGTCTCGGCAGATGTCCTCTGCCATCCAAGGCGTTTGACAGCGAACCCGGTCGTTTCGGCTTCTACGACAGTGAACCTAGTCGTGCGGGATGACCAGGCACTGGAGTGCTGACGATCTACGCGTGGCGGTGGTTGTCACATTTGCGGGCCCGGCGGTGTCTCCATGCCGAACAGCCAGACAGGTAAATCCACTGAGGAGAACACCATGGCGCTCCGCGTTCCGAAGGCCGAGTTCAGCACCGAGATGAGCGAAAACATGATCAAGCAGCTCGGCGCCGTGGCCGAGCCCGTCGAGGTGGTGTGGCACAACCCCAAGGTCGCCACGTCCAACTTTGAGGTCTCGGCCAAGCTGGGCGAGTGGGACGCGGCCGACGCGAGCCTCAAGTCGTTCGCGCACATGGCCGTCGCGTCCCAGGTGCCCCGCTGGCGGGATTCGGAGTTGTTCACGCCGCTGGAGCGGGACGTCCTCAAGTACGCCGAGGCCATGACGAACACGCCGCCGACCGTCACCGGCGAGCTGCACGTGAGCCTGCTCGACCGGCTCGGTGCGGCGGCGATGGTCGAGCTCACCGCGTACATCGCCTTCGTTAGCATGGCGACCAGGAACTGGTTCTGTTCACGTCGCAGGGTTCTGGCTCAGGTTCTGTGACGGGGCCACGCTGTGTGACGGCTGAGCTTCTCCGGGCAGTGCGTGAAGTCGCCCGAAAATCAGCCGTGGTCAAGGTAGCTGGGCTGACAGTTCGGGTCCGTGGAAGAGATCGTGCTCCGGTTGAAGGAGCTGTTGTTCCCGTCGATCGCGGACGTCGCAGTGCTGTCGGTGGACGTGAGCATCGCGATAGTGCGGGTCGACGCGGAATGCACTGCGAACGCTGCCGTTTGCCCGGCGTGCGGGGTCTGATCGAACCGGGTTCATGGTTCCTACCTGCGGTTTCCCGCTGATGTGCCCAGCGCCGGCCGAAGCGTTGTTCTTCAGCTGAGGGCCCGCCGGTTCGCCTGCGGGAACTCGGGGTGCACCCGCCGCACCTTCGTCGAGCAGGTACCTGGCCTGACCCGTCGGCACGGTCGGCGGACCGAGCGACTGCGCGCGATGCTGGCCGCGGTCGGTCTCGCCCTGGCGGGCCGTGCCGGCGCCCGCCTGAGTTCTGCGCTCGGGGTCTGCGTCAGCCGGAGCACCGTCCTGCGCCTGGTCGATGCCCTGCCCGAGCCGGAAGTGCCCGCCCCGCGTGTGGTCGGCGTCGACGAGTACGCCACCCGCAAGGGCCGCCACTACGGCACCGTTCTCGTCGACGTCGAAACCCGCCGCCCTGTCGACCTGCTGCCCGACCGGGAGGCATCCAGCCTGGCGGCCTGGCTCGCCGATCGGCCCGGCGTCGAGGTCGTCTGTCGGGACCGGGCGCCGTTCTTCGCCGAGGGCGCCACCGCCGGTGCGCCGCAGGCCGTCCAGGTCCCGGACCGGTGGCATCTCTGGCACAACCTCAGCGAGGCCACCGAGCGGAGCGTCGCCCAGCACCGTCGCTGCCTCCGCGCTCTGGTCCCCACGGTTCCCGCACCCGCTCCCAGTCCCGAACCCGAGGCCGTCCCGGCAGCGGACTCGCCCGGTTCTCCTTGGCCGCGCGGGCACCGATTCGCCGATCGGACCCGGGCCCGACATGCCGCCGTCCACGCACTGCTGGCCGCAGGGCACAGCCGACGCTCGGTCCAGCGGCAGCTCGGGATGACCTACCGCACCGTCAAACAGTTCGCCGACGCCGCGACATCGGAGGAACTGTTCACCGGTCAGTGGCAGAACCGGCCCTCAGTCCTCGACGACTACAAGCTCTATCTGGACGACCGCTGGAACGAGGGCTGCACCAACGCCTGGAAGCTGTGGGAGGAGATCGTGCCACTCGGCTACAAGGGCAGCTACCAGCGCGTTCGCGCCTACCTGCACGACAAACGCACCTCGCCGCAGCCGGTGACCCCCCGGCCGCCCTCGCCCCGAACCGTCGCCGGATGGATCCTCCGCCGTCCGGACACCCTCACCGAAACCGAACAACTCCAGCTCAAGACCGTCCGGACGCACTGCCCCGCAATCGACGCCCTGACCGGGCACGTCCGCTCCTTCGCGACCATGCTCACCGAGCGCCAGGGTGAGCGCCTGCCCGACTGGCTCGACGCTGTCCGGCAGGACGACCTGCCCAGCCTCCACACCCTCGCCGCCGGCATCGACCGCGACCGCGACGCCGTCATCGCCGGACTGACCCTGCCTTGGAGCTCAGGCGCCGTCGAAGGCCATGTCAACCGGATCAAAATGCTCAAGCGCCAGGTGTTCGGCCGCGCTGGCTTCTCGCTGCTGCGCAAGCGAGTTCTCCTCGCTTCGTGAGGACAGCCGCTGCCTCAGGCACCTCAACGGTTCCCGGCTCTGCGGATGGTCACCACGGACTAGATCGGGTCGGTGGGCGGCACCAGTTCCCTGGAGGAGACCTCTACAAGGTGCACCGGAGCGTCGCCCTGTTGCAAGGCGGTCACGTACTCGATGATTTGAGCGTGGGAGAGCACTGGCACTCTTTGGCGCAGGGTGTGCATGGCATGAACCCTCCCACGAGCGCCTGCCACCGCCCGGACCTCATCGTGCAGATCGTTCACTGCGGTCCGCGTGACCTGCTTTCGAATGCGGACTCGGTAGTCCGCCTCCCACGCGTCCGCTACCGCGGAGACGACACCGATCTGATGCAGGCTTCCGTCGACGCGGTCAACAAGGTACGGCCCATTCCCGGCCAGCGCGAAGTCTGGGTTTCGGGTGCGCAGGTACTTCTCAGATGTCCAGGAGATTATCCATACCAGCTCATGCCGCTCTACATTTGACACAGTCATACGTATCGGGACAAGCCCAAGCGATAGCTCGCGCTGGTAGTCGCGTTCCAGCTCTTCCTCAACGATCTGAACCGCGGCATCTCGTTCAATCACTCTGGCAGCATCTCGTACGGCCCGGATGGCTACCACCAAGTTTCCTGCTGGCTGCACGTCTTGGCAGAGCGCAGTGGACGCGGGTGAACGGCGCCAGCAGGCCGTTGCTGGTTCTCCGAGCGATGGGGGTACCCGATGATGACTCACGGTGGCCCCGTCACAGATCCTGAGCCAGAACCCGACTTCGGGAGGCACCCAGGCCCGGCGGCGCGGCAGTCGGCAACGGCACGGCCGCCAGACCACCTGCGCCCGTAGCCAGCGCTTTTGTCCTCAGCACACCGCAGGCTGCGGACGCTCGTGTCGCGGCCCGGGGTTCCCGACCGGCTGCGTTGCCTCCCGAAGCCGTGAGCATCCGGGAAGCACCGCCGGTCGTAGTGCCGTCCAAACTGCTGTCGAAACGCTGCTGCTTGCCGTGTACGAAGCCAGCGGAGCCGATGCCGGGCTGGGAGACGGACAAGCAGCTCCACAGCACCTACGTCTCCGCCAAGACGGAGAGCCCCGGCTTCTCGGACGAGCAGGCGCAGCGGATCGCCGACTACCGTGCGAGGCTGCTGGAGCTCTCCACCACCGTGTCGACGCACCGGTACTGGCGGTCGCTGATCGGGCCGGACGTGGTGAAGGCCAGGACGGCGCTGAAGCACGTCCACGAAGCACCTGCCGAGGTGTAGCTGTGTCCGACGGCATATCTGACCTCGACAAGAACCGGGTCCTGGCCGAGTGGCTGGAGTGGCAGCTGCGGCAGGTCCGCTCCCGGATCCGGGAGCTGGAGGTCAAGGAACAGCAGGAGGAGCGGGCGCGGCAGCGGGCGCGGGCGGAGCAGTCGTGGAAGATCCAGCCGCAGCGCGGTGGGATGCCCGCGATGCTGCACCGCGGCGGGTGCGGCCGGGACCCCGGAGACCGGCTTCACCATCGTCCCCGTGCGCTGATCCTTCCCCGACGGCGGTCTGCGGCAGGCCGCCCTCCGGAATCTGTGTCCCCGCAGCATGATCGCCGTCTCTCTCACTGGTGAAGTCCTTGAGCGGCCGGGGAGCCTTCGGCGCGATTCGCAATCCTGTCCGCCCCCCCGTCGTCGTCCTCGTTCAGCTCCGGCGCGGGCTGGACGAGGACGAGACCGACGCCGAGTGAACCGAGGCCGTCAGTCAACGGCACCAGGGCCGCGTCGTCAGCGTTGACTGGAACGGTCGCACCGGCTCACGTGCGTCTAGGGGAACGGGATGAAGTGCCAGCGTTGGTGGGCCCGGCCTCGGGGCAGCATGCCGACTCGGGGCTCTCTGTCGCGGTCCATGATCGTGAGTACCGAGTCGGGCTTCTCCGTATGGAAGAGGTATCCGTCGTCGGCCTGCCAGGTCGACACCTCGCTGCGTCCCACGCCCCACATGTGCAGGGAGTCGTGTTCGGTTTCCCATTCCGTCTCGACCTGCAGGGCGAAGTGACCCATGCTGGCCGCCTTCATGCGGCTGACGAGGTAGTTGTTGGGGGGATGATATTCCAGGTGGCTGGTGTCGAAGTACCAGCCCTGGAAGGCGTTGCCCGACGGAGGCTTGGGGGTCTCCAGCCGTACGACCGGTGGTTCGGTGGTGCTGTACTCGATGGTTCCTCCTCCTGGGCCCAGTGATTGGGTGGAACTGGTCCCGCCGGGATTGGCGGCCAGACACAGCATCGCGTCCCTGTTCAGGAGGTAGAACTCTCCCTCGGGAAATCCGTTGGCCATACTCACCTTCCACTTTCCATGCGCTGGACTGGAACAGCTGAAGAGCGCACGCCCGGCACGTCCGATCGAGCCGCCCGGCGACACGGGCCCCGGCATACAATCGACGGGATGCCCTTACGGACGGGACCTGCCTGCGGGAGCTCCCGCCTGGACGGTACGACGCCCCGACACGCGATTCCCGCCGAGAGATCGAAAAGGCGCAGGATTGGACGGCGGCCTGGGATAATGCCTCGCGGCAATCACGTCCAACTGTCGAGAAAGCGCCCACCCTGGTGCGCGGCCGGCCGAGCAGGTTCGTCCGCCCGCATCGTTCGGCACCGACCGCGCCACCAGAGAGCCCGGGATGCTTCGGCGTCCCGGGCAACGTCGTCTTCACGCGGGAATTGCAGCTGCCTCATCCTGCGGGACACGGGGGCCGAGCACCGCCGCCCGGAGGGTCAGGTCCAGATTGAGGCGGCTGTCATGTCCAGCTCGAAGCGGCCATACGGGTTCACATGCGTCCAGAACAGCGGGGACAGCGCCCTCCGGTCCGCATCGGTCAGCTTGTCCGCCCACTTCGGATCGGCCAGGACCTCCTGCAGCAGCAGCGTGTTGACGTGCACTGCGATCTCTCGGGTTGGTGTCAGTGGTGGTGAGGGTCAGTGGCGGGGATTGTTGTCGTGGGTTCTTGTTGCTGGTCAGAGCGGTATCGATCGTCTGGTTTCACTGTCATGAGGTGAGAGATTTTGCTGTCATGAGGCGTTGGGAGCTGTTGCTCTATCGATCTTGGTGGGCATCAGTTCGATTAGTGGGCCCCGGTCGAGTGGTGTTGGGTCGGGGCGTGCATGAAGACAGGTCCCCTGCTGCAGCTCGTAGTTGTCGAAGACCGTTGAGCGCACCGGGAGGCCCTGTTGTCGCCGTTCTATGCCCTTGCTCTGGCTGGGTCCAACTCGGCTGCCCCTGCCCGCACCCCCACCGACCCCGACCCCGCCAACGACAGCGTCACCGCGACCTGCAAGGCCATCACCCCACTGATCATCAGCTTGCTAGTGGAACACCAGCACCGCGCGGGACGCCCGCCCCCGGGCATAGGGCCCAGCAGTGGTGGGCTTCTGGCGGGATGCGCGGCGCGTTGATGGCTGTCACCGGTTCAGGGGATAGCGGTAAGTAACTACTTGACGACAAGCTGTTCACTACGACCCAGTGTGTGCAAGCGATCTCCAGTCGTGATCGTTGTTTCCGGGGACGTCTGGACCCAGCCCCCGCTCTGACGGTGACGTGCTGATGGTGCGGCTGCTGCGTGCGGCCGGCCTCGCGCGGCCGCGGCGATTCGGTTCCGAGGTGGTCTTGGCCCGAGCAGGTCGGTGTCGCCGCCCCTGCGGGGTGGCAGGAGAAGGGGGATCAGTCATGGATCGTAAGTCCGCAGGTACCGTCCGGGCCGGTAGTGACTCGGTGGGCGAGGGGTTCGTCGCGCTCGAAGGCAGTGAGCGGCCGCCGCTGCCTGATGTGGAGAACGTCCGGCCGGTGTCTGACTCCGAGCACATCGAGGTGACGGTGATGCTGCGCCGGCTCGCGCCGGTCTCCCGCGAGTACGTGACCGGCCCGGCGACGCTGACCCACGACCAGCTCGCCCAGCGGCACGGCGCCAGTCCCGCCGAAGTGACCCTGGTAGGCCGGATCCTGGCCCGATACGGCCTGCAGGTCACCGCCACCAACACCGGGGCCCGGCAGCTGCACGTCGCCGGGACCGCAGCCTCGATGGCGCAGGCGTTCGGCGCCACCCTGGCCTACACCTCCAGCCTCGATCCCTCCACCGGCGAGCGGATCGTGCACCGCTACCGGACCGGTGGCCTGCGGGTGCCCGCCGAACTGGACGGCCTGGTGACCGCGGTGGTCGGGCTGGACAACCGCCCCCAGGCCCGCCCGAACCTGCAACGGGCCTCTGTCGTCGCCGCCACCTCCTTCACCGCGATCCAGGTCGGCAACCTGTACAAGTTCCCGGCCGCCACCGACGGGACCGGGCAGATCATCGCCTTCATCGAGCTGGGCGGCGGGTTCTCCACCGCAGACCTCACCGCCTACTACAAGGGCCTGGGCATCACCGGGCCGGTCCCGATCGCGGTCAGCGTGGACGGCGCCGTCAACAACCCCGGCAAGAACACCAACTACGACGCCGAGGTGATGCTCGACCTGCAGGTCGCCGGGGCGCTGGCCCCCAAAGCCCAGCAGTTGGTGTACTTCGCCCCCAACAGCGCCCAGGGTTTCCTGGACGCCCTCACCAGCGCTGTGCACGCCAGCCCCGCCCCGACCGCGATCAGCATCAGCTGGGGCCAGTACGAAGAGGCGTGGGCGGATGCGACCGTCGACGCCATGGAGGACCAGATCCAGGACGCGTGCGCCCTGGGCATCACCGTGTGCGCCGCCTCCGGCGACAACGGCGCCGTCGACGGCGCCCCCGACGGGCAGCGGCACTGCGATTACCCCGCCTCCGGATACGCGCTGGCCTGCGGCGGCACCTCCCTGACCGGCAACACCTCCAACAACACCATCACCTCAGAGACGGTGTGGAACAACAGCAGCGGAGCCACCGGCGGCGGCGTCAGCAACCTCTGGTACGTCCCGGACTTCCAGAACGCGGTCACCATGCCCGCCGGGCCGACCGGCCCCGGCCGCGGCGTCCCCGACGTCGCAGGCAACGCCGACCCGATGACCGGCTACCAGATCCGCCTCAACGGAGCCGCCGCCGTGTACGGCGGCACCAGCGCCGTCGCCCCACTGTGGGCCGCCCTGATCTGCCGCCTGGTCCAAGCCTCAGGCAAACACTTCGGCCTGATCCAAACCCAGCTGTACACCGGAGCCACCGCCACCACCACCGCACCCGGCTTCCGCGACATCACCAGCGGCAACAACAACGGCTACTCCAGCACCAGCGGATGGGACGCCTGCACCGGCCTGGGTACCCCCAACGCCACCACCCTCCTCGCCCTCCTCAAGAACTGACCACCCCCCCCAACCCAGGCGATCCACCCCGCGACGATCAGACGGAAACAGGACGCAGGATCTCTCCCTCGTCCCACCGAAACCATTCCTGACCAGCGACCGGGGCGACCGCAAACCAGTGGGCGTGCAACAAGTCGTCGACCCAGAACTGGCGCTGGCAGGCCCAGCCCGGCGGGGGCTGGAGCCTGGTCAACGCGAACTCCAAGCAGTGCCTGAGCATCACGGTGCCCGGCACCGGGGCCGTGGCCGACCAGCAGCCCTGCGACGCCACACCCGCCCAGACCTGGCACTAGCACGAAGGGAGGGTGAGGGCTGCCCTCAACGCCGCTGTACCGTCGTTGCGTAGAAGATCACTGGCAGGGGGGCGGGATGAGTCAGCTTGAGTTCAGCTGGGAACTCGGTGGTAGCGGTTGGGCGACCTGCCGCATTGCGGACGGTGTATCGGAGCAGAAAGACATCGTGAGCTACTGCACGGACGCCCTTGCGGACGTGCTCCACGGTGTCGTCGGGCTCTACGGTGGCACCTCCGTCCAGCGTTTCTCCTTCGATCTTGAGCCAGCCGAAGTGAGGTGGGTTCTCCGCCGCCGAGGCTCAGACGTTCAAGTCGCGATCTACCGGTTTCCCGGCATGTCCACGAGCTTCGACGCGCCGGACCAGGCAGGCACACTCTCGTGGACCTCCACTACAGCCCCTTAGCCTCCTCGGGCACGTCGTCATGGAGGCTGCTCAATCGGTGGTCCGGCTCCACGGAGAGGACGGCTACAGGGTGAAGTGGTTCCAGCACCCATTCCCCGTTGCTGCGCTGCAGGACCTCCGCCGGCTGCACTTGCAGTACGACAGATGCGAACGCCAGCACGGCGGGCTGTCCGCGTAGACCACGGTCGGACGCGAGCGTGCTCGTCTCTGAACTGAGGGTCGGTCGAGAGCGGAGTAGGCCGCCCGGACCGCCCGCCGCGCCGCTGTACTTCCCGGGTCGCGGGATCGGGGTGTGGAGTTCCCGATCAAGGTGGCGCTGGCGAAAGCGGTGCCGGTGCTGCCGCGCGGGCCGGGCGCAGGACCCGGGGCTGGCGGCTGACTCCGGACGCGGCATGTGACGTCGCCGCAGCGGCCGCCCGACGAGGGCGTCGACGTGGTGCCGGCCGATGCGGAGGTCTGGGTGTGGGTCCCGGCCTCGACGCGCGTCCTGCCCGATTACGAGGACATCGCCTGACCGCTGCACGGATGGCAGCCATGCCTGGTTGTCCCGTGTCGTCGGACATTGAGCGAACTTGGGCTGCCAACGTCCCTCGCCAGAGGATGGTCAGAAGCTCCAGCTGTAGAGTCCGCCAGCTGTGTTCACTGCAGATGCCGCGAGTCGGGCAACACCTTGCAGGACCGCCAATAGATCATCGTCGGTCATGTCATCTCCGTCCTCGGACCAGAGCCGCGTGCTCCAGCGACCTGCGAGCTCTGCCAGTTCGGCGGAGCTCGCGTTGGCCAACGCCCAGGTCAGCCGTTGCGGCAGGGCGAACACCTCAGCTCCATCGTTCAAAGGCGCGGTGACCCACTCCGGCCACGGCCGCCACGCGTAGAACTGTTCTAGCGGCGGAGCCTCGGCCGCAGGCTCCGCGAAGTACATGTCCCACTCGGCGATGGCACTGTCCGGCTCGACAGAACGGCAGGTCACACCATCAACGGCCTCACCAGGTCCCCGCAGGTGCGTCGCGGCGGCGGTCTCGTCGTCGGGAGCGAGGAAGAACACTATGTTGTGGGCCATCTCTGAATGATGCCGCGACCATTCACAGCGCGAGGCGATGGCGCTCAACCTTCGGTGACAACGCTCCACGGGGCCCGGTTGGTGCGTTCTGTGATGTCGCCGCGGCGGCCGCCGACGACGCGGGGCGTTGATGTGGTGCCGGCCGATGCGGAGATCTGGGTGCGGGTCCCGGCGTCGACGGATGTCCTGCCCGATTACGAGGACATCGCCTGACGGCCGCCCGGACGACAGCCGTTCCCGGTTAGTGCGTTCTGAGGTATTTTGCCGATGGGTCGTATGTCAGCGCGCGGTGACCGAGTACGCGGCGAGCGCGTGGTTGTCGTGCGGCTTGGCGATGGCCCGGAGAACGTCGACCTGGCTCAGGACGATCTGTCGTACCGCCTCGGGCAGTGTCGCCAGAGGCTCCTCTGTTCCGGCCAGGTCGAGGCAGGCAGCGATTTCCCAGTCACCGTCCTGAAGCTCTGCGGTATCGACCGGCCCGCTGCCGTCGGCCGTCCAGCCGGCCTCAGGCAGGAGCCGCAGCAGCCCTTCACGGGAGAAAGGCGTGCGGACGTTGCCCTGACCATGCAACCCTGCGGCCTCGATCTGCCCCTGGATCAGCACGGCGAGAAGGTGCGCCAACTGGTCGCCGGACGCCGGCGTCAAATCCCACTCGGTGAACCACAGCCGCCGCGCCCACGGCCGTACCCGGGCCAGTGTGTCCCGCAGTTGTCCAAGCGATGCGAAATACCAGGAACAATGTGCGAGCACCACGTGGTCGAAGGCACTTTCGGGGAAGTCCACCGATGGGGCGAGGACGTCGGTGCCGAAGCGGAAGTCGATGCGCGGCCCGAGGGGGCCCGCCGCGAGCCGGGCTGCCGATTCCCCGAGCGTCACCGGCGCCCCGTAGGAGGGCTCGGCCACGTCGACGGCCACCACGCGCCCTTTGGGCCCGACCGCCTCTGCCAGGACGGCGGTCATGTCGCCCTGGCCGCAGCCCAGTTCGAGGACAGTTGTACCTGGCCCGATCTGCCAGCCCGCCACGAGCGCGGCGCGGTGGCGAGTCTGGGACAGCTGGCTGTCCGGGCTGTGATCGGCGGCGGCCATGCCGGCCGCGAGCGAGGGGGCCTTGGCGCGAAGACCGGAGAGATTCACAAAGTCCTTGGTGCTACTCGACGGGTCGGTGGTAGCCGATGGTAGAAGACACGGGGCAGCACACACCTTCCGGGGCACCCCGTGATGCCGCAGCCTGAACAGACTAGAAGCACGCACTCAGCTTGTTCTTTATCTTCCGGCTTCGCCCTGTGATGCTGCACCTGGATCATTACCATCGACGCAGTGATGATGCACAGCGCGCTGACCTGGCAAGATATCCACATGGAAACTGGGTTCCCCTGGGGGTCTACGCCAACCGTCGATCTCCGCCTGTGGCGTTCTGACGCCATTGTGTTGTTCGACTGGCTGATGAGCACCGACCTGAACGCTGTGCCCATCACTCACCCGGCTCAGAAGCAGGCCCTCGCGGACCTGCAGGCACGCTTGGAGGAGGTGGACATCATCGAGTCCACTGCCGAAGACATCGCCGCAGCCCAGGCCGAGGTGGCCAAGGACGTGGGTTGGTAGGGCGCAAGCAGTCATCCTGGGGGGAATTTGCTCGGGGTTCGTTGTTTCGAGTCACTTCGAATGACGTCTCGAACTGGGTCGCTCACCTGAGGATTCGCCGGACGCAGGGCCGGCCTTCGTCTGATCATGTGCTCCGACCAAGGTGCACGTGACCAAGACGAAGGCCGTGAGGTGAGTCTGCTGCCTGATGCTGTCCGGAGGGAAGCGTTCGCGGAAGCGTTACGCTTCCGGGGCGATTTCCACGAGTGTCTGGGCACCCGCCGCGATGAGTTGTTCGAGCTGGTGGACGCGGTGCTGTGTGCGGACGGTGCGGTGAAGTCCCCGGTAGACCTGCCTACGCTCGGCAGGGCTCAGATGTCGGTGGTCTCGTGGTCCGGCCCGTGGGCGGGACGGTGCCGGAACCACCGGATCCGGAGCCACCTGGCGCCCCACAGAACCAGCGCCACGAGGAGACCGGACACGACATTCTCAACGATGCTCATGGGGCGAGCCTTCCAGCGCTCTCATCCCGAATGAACAGTTGTGAACAGCAGTTGAGTCCGAAGAACGGGGGCACGTTTGAGTACGGAGAAATCAGTTGCTCCTGAGCAAGGCCGATGCTCACGAGAACCGGTTCTGGCGCACATTTCGTGACGCGTGCTGTGAGCGACGGCCGGCATCTGACCGGCAGTGCACTGGGCCTCAGGTTGCCGTTCTCCGGCATGACGGTCTGTCGTCATCCCTGTGTACCGTGCACCTGTCGAACAGTGCCTGCACCGGAGGAACGTATGTACCTTGTCCCCTTGCTGCTGGGCCTCGGGATGGTGCTCATCGGGCTTGCGCTGGCGACGGACCACCGCAGTATCGCCAAGCGGGCCGTGGACACGTATCTCAACCCTGCCCACGCCGACACCAGCCTCCTACGGACCTTCAACCGACTGGGATTCGAGCATCCAGGGATGGACTTCTTCCACTACGCCGGGCGCCAGAGGCGGCTCGTGCGAGTCTGGGGCGGGTTTCTCGTCGCCTTCGGGCTCGTTTTCCTGGCCGCAGGCGTCGTGCTCCTGCTCCGCACCTGACCGCTGCTCCGCGGACTTCGGAACCCACATGGAAGACCCCGGCGCACTCCTCGGCAGTGTCCTACCCCCCGTAGCCGCATCACGGAATGTGAGCCAGAGCCCGAGAACCGACGGCGCCCGCATATCGATCAGGAAGTCTCCAGCGAGCTCAGGGGCCGGTGAGGATGTTGTGGGTGCCGATGCGACGCCAGATGATGTGGCACTCGCCCGTTCGGCGTTGAGCCCCGTACTCCCAGGTAGCGCGCCCTGCGGGGCCCGTGCCCATGGGCCAGGTGAGTTCGTATATGCCGGATGCGCGTTTGGACGCGCTTGATTGGTGGAGTACGTACGGGTTCGTTTGCGGCCGACTGACGCGTCAACGTCGCATTTCAGCTGGTAGATCGGTGTGCTGGGTCCGTTCACTCGATGGTGTGAGATCTCTGCAGTAACTCGCAGATTCTGCGAGTGATCGCCGTAATCTGCGTCGTTGTGTCGGATTTCGAAAGTCGCACGCTGTCGCTCGTACGCACCATGCCGGAGCCGGGGGCGCCGGTGGACACGGCCGCGGTGTCGGTCGAGGCGGGGCTCGCGGACGTCGTTACGCTTCAGCGGCGCCGGCAGGCGAGGATCTCGGCGCACGACGAGGAGAGCTTCTTCCTGGACACGCTGTCGGAGTATCAGTGGGCCCGGGACGCGGCGGGCCTGGCGCAGGAGACGCTGGAGGGGCTGATCAAGCCGGTGATCGAGGTCTGTGAGTTCTACGGCACGGTGCCGTGGCAGCTCACTTCTCGTGAGGTCGACCGGTACTTCGCCGGGCCGGGGAAACGTGCCCAGTCGACGATGCGGTACAAGATCGGCAAGATCGACCGGTACTTTGCGTTCCTGGAGCAGCGGTACGCGGGCGAGATCATGAGCCGCTTCGGGGCTGTGGTCGAGTCGCCGATCGATCCGTTCAACCGGCCCCGGCACCGAGGCGACTTCGGGCTGAGGATCCCGCCGTCGCAGGCGGCGATGAAGGACTTCTTCGGTCGCTGGCGCGAGGACCTGCCCCGGGCGCGGAAGTACCCGGTCGCCTGCCGCGACTACGTGATGACGAAGATCGCCTACCTGTCGGGCGTCCGCGCGGCGGAGTTGTGCGGGGTCTGCATGGGGGACGTGCATTGGGAGCACGGCCAGTGGGGTTGGTTCGTCGTCCTGGGCAAGGGAGCGAGCGGTTCGGGGCCGCGGCCGCGCGAGGCGTACCTGTTCCAGGAGGGCCGGGCTCTGCTGTGGTGGTACATCGAGCAGATCCGGGGCGAGTTCGGCGACGATGCCGCGCATCCCCGGGCGCCGCTGTGGCCGTCGGAGCGCAAGCCCACGGCGGTTGCAGCGCTGAACCTGCCGATCGCACCGGCGATCATGCCCTCGACGTTCCGCCGCGCCCTGCACAGTGCAGCGGCGAGCTACCTGAGCGGGCCGGTCAGCGACCTGTTCCCGCACCTTCTCCGGCACGCCTGCGCGACCCACAACTACGAGCGCGGGATGACGTTGTGGGAGGTACAGAAGGTCCTCGGACACGCCTGGGCAACCACGACTCTTCGGTACATGGCGACCGCGCAGGCCGATCCTGAGCACGCGAACCTGGAGGCCAGCTCCCGGGCGGCCCAACGACTGGTGATGGACAAGGGGAACCTGCGGTGAAGTGGAATCTGCGGATGGTGGCCGCGCAGCGGGATCTGTGGCGGCCGACCGAGGTGCTGGCCGCGTTCCGGCAGGTCGGGTTCAACCCGTCGCTGAGCAAGGTCGCCGCGCTGTGGGGCGGGACTCCGGTCACGGTGCGGCTGGAGGACCTGGACATGATGTGCGCCGCGCTGGGCTGCACCGTCGCAGATCTGCTGCAGGCTGAGCCCCTCGCCGGGACCCAGCCGGTGCCGGAGGAAGGGGAGCGGACGGCCGACGGCGCGGAGTTGCCGTCGGGGCCGGTGCGGCCAGTGCCGGGAAGCCGCCGGGGGAGCGGGCCGCGCTCGCTCCCGCCGAGCTGAGCGCCGGTGGCTGCGGACCGGGCAACGGCCCGGAGCTGTGCGGACTGTCTGGGCTGGGTCGTCCTCAACCAAAGGACGGCCTGCGCCGGGTGCAGGCGCTGGCGACAGCACTACCGCGAGCGGGGTACGTGTCCGCGGTGCCGGCACGAGCGGCTGCTGAACTCCGACGGTCTGTGCCGCTCGTGCCTGCAGGCGATCCGGCTGCTGGACGACGCCGAGTGGGCCCTGGGGATCGAGGGGGCACCGCCACGTGACCTCCAGCTGACGGTCGGCGTCTATCACGACCGGGCGGACTCAGCCCGCCAGCTGAGCCGGGCCGGCGGCTCCGGCCCGCGGACCAGCGAGGTGTGGAACCTCAGACTCAGGCAGCAGCGCGCGGGCGCCGAGCAGCGGTCTGCGGTGCTGCAGCCGGGCGTGTGGGGGCAGATCCCGCTGTTCACGATCCCCAGGACTCTGTCCGCGGACACGGTCCGGGCGGTCGCGGGCCGACCGGTGTCCGGGTGGGAGGAGACCCAGGCGGTGCTGGAGGAGATCGCGGCCGAACAGGGGCTGAGCCGCGGGAACCGCTACCGCAAGGCAGCGCTGCTGCGACTCGCGCTGGCGGTCCGCGCGGCCGAAGGTACCTGGCTGCTGCCCGAGGTGCTCCTGCGGGACTTGCCCGCCGGCCGGACCACCATCCGCCTCGTTCTTCAGCGGGCGGGGCTGCTGGCCTCCGAGCCGGAACCTCTGCGACTGTTCCCAGTAGTCCGGCGCCCACCCCGGACCGTGGCCGGCCGGGTGCCCTGGTGTCGGTCGCCGCGGTCGTGTGCGGACTGCCAGGCGTGGATGCCCTCTGGTCCGTACGGTTCCCGCTGCGCTCCCTGTCGGCACGGGCGCGAGAAGCTGGTGCGGGGCACCTGCGCACGCTGCCACCGGCAGGAACTCCCGCTGCGGAAGGGCCGCTGCCGCGGCTGCCGCCCGTACCGTCTCCTCGACGACGCCCAGCCCACCACCACCCGGTACACACAGCTGCTGATCGACGTGCCTATCGGCGGATCCGGACCGCCCCCGCCGATCCCGGTCGACGAGCCGTCCCACGCGGACTTGCCACCCGCACCGGCGCACACCGCTGCCAGGCAGGAGCAGCTCTTTGCCATCCGGCGCGACTGGACGCGGCTGCTGCCGCGTCTCCAAGGCCGGAACACGGCCGAGCTGGTGCTGAGCGGGACGGCCGCACGGCTGGTCGAGGACTTCAGCCGGGTTCTGCACGAGCGGCAGTCACCCAGCCACAACAGCAACATCCGCACCCTGAGCATCCTCCTCTACTGGTGCGGCGCCCAAGCGGCCATCTCCGAGCGGGACATCCACGGCCTGGCCCGGACCGGCCCAGACCTCAAGGCCAAGACCGTCTGCCAGTTCCTGCGAGACCGGGGCATCCTCCTCCAGGACCCCGACCTCCACCGCGACGTCGATCTGACGTGGATCGACATCACCCTCGCCGCGCTACCGGAGAACCTCGCCGACGAGGTAGGACAGTGGGTGAAGGTGTTACGAAGCCGGGGGCGCCACGAGGGCGAGGTCCGCGGCTACGACGCGATCCGCCCGTACCTGGCCTCCCTCCAGCCCGTGCTCACCGCTTGGGCAGAGGCCGCTTTGCTCTCGCTTCGAGAGATCACCCGGCACCACGTCGACGCGGCCGTGGACGGCCATTCCGGACGTGCCCGCAGGCAGCTCGCCCTCGCCCTGCGCAGCCTGTTCAGGACACTGAAACGGGGACGAGTGGTCTTCCGCGACCCCGCACAGCACCTTCGCGTCGGCAGCCCGACAGGGATCCCCAAGCCGGTCCCCAGCGACCTGCTGGCCAACGCGTTGCGGCAGACGAAGACCCCTCTCGGGCGTCTGATCCTCGTCCTGGCCGCCGTCCACGCCGTGCCCGTCCACGAACTCCGCACGATCCTCACCTGCGACCTGGACCTCGCACGCGGCACCCTCGTCATCCGCCGCGGCCTCCGACGGCACACCCTCTACCTGGAGGAACTCACCCACCGGACCGCCGCCGACTGGCTGGACAACCGGCACCGCCGCTGGCCCGCTTCGACCAACCCGCGCCTGATCGTCAGCCAGAGATCAGCGCTCGACCCCGACCACCCTGCCGTCGGCAAGACGCTGCTCCGCAGCGACGTACCCCAGGGACTGACCTTGGCTGGCCTGCGCCAGGACCGCATCCTCAACGAGGCAGCCGAAACCGCCGACCCGCTCAGGCTGATGCGGCTCTTTGGGATCACAGAGAAGACCGCCATGCACTACGTCGGCACCGCCCACCCCGAGCGCACCGCGAGGCTGCCCGGGTGACGCTCAGAGCCTGGAGGTCCTGCTGGAGCCGTGTCGACCAAGATCAATGTCAGGCGACGGTCAGGCGGCGCAGCCGTACTTCTTGGCGAGCTTGGTGGCGGCCTCCTGCACCACGGCCGCATTGTTGCGGATCGCGGGGGCGTCCCGGTCGACGAGGTCCTTCTCCTCCTCTTCCCCCTTTTTCGAGGGCGCCATGAGCGTCACCGTGATGTTCGGCGCCGTCGAGCCCATGCGGGCGGCACAGCCGGCGGGCAGGTTGGCCTCGGCCTTATCGGGAAGCGCCCAACCGGTGAAGCCGGGGCCGAGGGGGACAGAGTTCTTGGGCTTGTAGTGAGGGTCGTTCCGGTTGTCTTCGATGATCAGGGTGTAGACCCCTCGGGGGGAGTCGCTGTCCGCGTTGGCACGCAGCACCTGGCACCCCTTGAACACCGCGTAATCGGTGCTCTTGCTCTTTCTCTCCCACTCCTCCGTGGTGACCTCGCCCCCCTTGCCGTCGTCGATCAGTTCCGCCGTCTGCCGGCTGAGCGCCCCATGACACAGCGTCTGCGGTAGCGGCGGCTTCTCGTCGTCAGGCCAGAAGCTCGCCGTCACGACGCCCACCCCGACGGCGCCGAGCACGATGGTCAGCGGCAGCCACTTCCTGTCCATGTCTACGGCTGTCCCATCTTCTTCTGGGCGTCCTCGATACCCTGCTGGTACCAGTTCTCGGCAGTCGTCTGGAGACCGTCCTCGTACTCGCCCGGGCTCGCGTCCAGTTCCTCCGTCGTGATGCCCTTCTCGGTCGCCATCTTCCGCATCATGGCGTTCATCTGGTCCTCGCCGTTCTCGAAGTGGTTGACCATGTTCTTACGAGTTTCCTCGTCGACCTTGGCGTTGAGCTCGTTCATGTACCCGGCCGTGCCGGCGTCGACCGTGCGCTGGAGCGCGTCGCCGACGACGGGGATGGCCGTCAGGGGTGCGCCGATGGCGTGGTAGTTCATCCTCTGGTTCCAGGCGTTGGTGTCCTTCTCCGCCTGGCCGAGGTCATAGATGACGTCGCCGCGCACGCCGTCGAGGTGGCCGAGAACCGACGCCGACTGCTTGACCCAGGCGCGCATCTCGGGATCCTCCTTGCGGTACGAGTCCGGCGGAAAGCCGTTCAGTCCCTCGGCAATCACCACGCTCTGAGAGTGGTGCATGACACCGAACGCCTTGGGGTCCTCGGCGACGCCGCGCATGAGACGGGTGAGGTCGCCCCGCTCGATCGTGAGGTTGTTGAAGTCGGTCGGCCCGTCCATGTTCTTGCCGAGGATCTGGTGCACGTCCGAGGCGTAGTCCCCGATCATGTTGCCCATGCTCGTGCGCATGGCCAGGGGCACGGAGCTCTGGGTCCCGTAGGTCTGCTCGCCGGTGTACTCCTTGGCGATCCGCTCGAAGATCGCGGCCTGCGCGCCGTCGTGCTGGGCGGGGACGCCGTGCAGCGGACTGCCCGGCTCACGGCCGGTGGCCGCGGCCTCCAGGGCGGCGCCGAACTCGGTGCGGGCCGAGGTGCGCTGCGTCTCCTCGGGCATCCTGAACTCGACCTCGCCGCCCGGCCACTTGCGGTCCTCCAGGAAGTACTTGAGGTTGTCCGTGGTGTTCGGGTCGAAGTAGTGCGTGGAGGCGGAGGGGTTGCGGCTCATGGCGTTCATCAGACCCTTCACCGGGTCCTCCTGCGTGCCCTGCCAGTTCTTCATGACGCCGTCGTAGGCGTCGTCGCTGTCCGTCTCCCACTCGCGGATGGTGTCGCCGACCTCGTGCAGAAACGCCTCGCCGTAGACCGGGTCGCCCTTGTCCTTGTCGTACGGGGACGCGTTCTTGTCGTTCGGGTCGTACGCCTTGTCGCCGGCGTCGGCGGCCATCAGGTCCGTGAGGTCCTTCAGGGTCGCGGCGCCGCCCCCAATGGCGCCGGGGTGGCGCGTGGGCAGGCCGTTGCCGTCGCGGGCCGTGGTGATGAGCTTGTCGGTCCAGGCCGAGGTGACACCGCCGGGGGAACCTATCGAGGAGTCGGGTCCGGTGGCGGTGGCAAGGGAGCCGGACAGGGCCTTGTAGAGGCGGGCGTCGGCGGCGGAGAGCTGGCCCTCGCGGCCGCCGTGCTCCAGATTTCCGGCGAGCAGCAGCACGGCCTCCTGCTGGTCGCGGCCGTTGTAGCTGAGGTTGGTCATCAGCTGCTCGGCGAAGGCCGGCGAGTCCTTGCCGCCCTCGGCCAGCTTGAGCAGCCGCTCGCGCTCCTTGTCGTCGAGGTGCTCCCAGCGGGCGTACAGCTTGGCGGCCTCGCGGCCGTTCTCGGCCTGCTGCTTCTCCTCCTCGCGCATCTTCTTCGCGTCGGCGACGCCGCCGAGGTCGGTGCTGCCGAAGTCGTTGGGGTGGTTCTTGATCAGCGCGCGCAGACCCCAGGCACACAGCTCGTCGGCCTCGTTGGCCCGCTGCAGGATGCCTTCGATCTTGCCGCGCAGCGCCTCGAACTGTGCTTCGGTGGCAATCGGTTCGGTGCTGTCCTTCGACCGGCGGTCGGGGTGGACACGGTGGCTGAGCACGCCGTTCGGGTAGATGGTGATGCCCGGCGGAGGGTTTTCGTACGTGGCCTTGAGGTCGTCATGGGCGGTCTTGAACAGAGTGTAGGCGTCCTGGAGAAGGTCACGCACGGATTCCGCCTCGGTGACGGCATCACCGAACTCCTTGGCCGTCTTCGCGACGAACTCCTTCGTCACGGAGGCGTTCTCACCCCGCCAGGTGGACTTGTCGGCCTTGCTCTTCATGGCCGACGCATCGGTCTTGAGCTGCGTCAGCCTGGCGATCATCTCGGTCCACTGAGTGACCACGGTGTCCATCGGACCCAGCTTGGCATTCAGGAGCTGCTCGAACGTGGGCATGGCTGGGGCTCCTTACCGGAAGAACTCGCTGATCTTGGACGCGGAAACGGCACCCTCGCTGCCCGGCGCAACGGGTCCGATGATGCGCAGCTGCGCTCCGACCCACTCGTCATTGGCCTTGCTGGACTTCTTCGTGTAGTCGAGGTGGTTGGAGATGTGTGCGCATGCCTGGAGGAGGGTCTTCACCTGCGTCTCCCAAGTTTTGTTCACTTCCGAGAGCGCGGCACCGGTGTCGAAGCCGTCACCCTTCAGGCTGCTCCCGGCACTCTCGCTCGCCGCGCTTGCGTGCTTGCCTGCGGGCTCCAGGCCGTTGAAGAGCCCGTAAGCGGCATGGCCGATCCCGCCGAGGTCGTCGTCTTCGACCACGTAGTCGGCCGAGCCCGGCGTCGGCGCCGAACCGCTCCTACTGCCGGCTTGGTTCAATCTCATGGTCACGGCTGCCTTGTCCGCGGCCCACTCTTCTTCGAACGACATTGTCAGCACCCCCCGTGTTGCTGGTCGTAAACCTGCCCCGTCGGCCACGCTGCCCCTCTGGGTAACGAACGGATACAGGTGATCGATCATACGTACGGGTTCCGTGCGATCGAGTGCCGCCCGGGGCTGGCCAGGTCGCAAGGCTTCCGGCGTTCAGTCGCGAACTGCCCAGACGGGTCAACGCGTCTGGTTTGGATGCCGCGCCATGCCCGGCGCCGCATCCGCCCTCGCGGCCCTGGCCGACATGGACGGCGTCGTGCAGAGCGTGGTCACCGGCAACATCCGGGCCGTCGCGGAGATCAAGCTCCAGATGTTCGGGCTCGACACCCACATTCAGTTCGCCTACGGCGGGTACGGCGAGGACCACGACGACCGGGCAGAACTGGTCCACACCGCAATCGCAGGCACCCGCAACGCCGCGGACACCGCCTTCGCCCAGGCCGACATCCTGCTCATCGGAGACACTCCGGCCGACGTAGCCGCAGGCCGCGCAGCAGGCGTACCCGTCATGGCCGTAACGACTGGACGTACTCCCGCCGCAGACCTTGCCGATGCCGGTGCCACCGCCACAGTCCGCGATTTGTGGGACCATTCCCGCTGCGCAACCTGCTCCGCTGAAAACGCTCACGGACTTCTGAGTGGGATCAGGTACAGGTTTCGTGAGGACGACCAACGAGGTTGGGCCTCTGCGAAGAAAGCGGCGGCTTCTGGGGACAGCCGTGACCGCCTACGCTTGCTCAGACTTCGTCGGATGGTTCGGTCACCGCGTCCTTCAGAACCCGGGCAGCCATCTCCTCCGTCGGGAGCGGCTTTCCGGAGAGCCGGTGGGCCATGACCCAGGTGCCGTCCGTCATGGCGCCCGCGAAAACAGAAGCGCCCCGGGTGGCGCCGTCGTGCCAGCGCAGTCGGCCGGTCGTCTGCCAGGAGGGTGCAGGGTCGCCCAGGCGGCGTTCGACGAGCAGTCTGGTGACGAGGTGGGCGGTGTCGCGTGGGGTGGCCCACAGTCCTCCGGAGGGCAGGATCGCGCCGTTCATGGTCCAGGGGGGCAGGGTTCGTCCCAGGAATCCACGCCCGGACAGCCGGCTGTCCGGCGGTGGTTTCGATGTGATCGCGGTGAGGTCCAGGGGCGCGAGCACGTGCTCGCGCAGCAGTTCCTCGTACGGCGCTCGCGCTGCCGAGGCGAGGGCGGCGCCCAGGAGGCGTAGCCCAGGTTGGAGTACTCCTCTTCCCTGCCCGGGCTGCCATTGGTGAAGGAGTCGAGGCTCCGTACCACTGAGTCCAGGGCTCCGGCGTCGAAGTCGGCGTAGGGGTCGAATCTGCGCAGCCGAGGCGGGACCCGAGGGAGGGCCGCAGTGTGCTCCGCGAGGTGCCGCAGGGTGATGCCGGTCCCGGCCGGGGCGGGGAGGAACTGCTCGAGTGGGTCGTCCAGTCGGAGGATTCCGGTGGAGGCAAGTTGGACGAGCAGGGTTCCGGTCAGTGGCTTGGTGAGCGAGCCGATCTGGACGAAACGGTCAAGGTCGTGGCCGTGGCTGACCTTGGGCGCGTGGGAGCTGCTGAGTATGCAGAAGGGTACGTGGGGCATGGGGGGTGCTCGTGCTTTCAGTGGTGGGGACGGGGCACTGCGCAGGCTGCTGTGCCGCCCGGCATCCGCTGCCGGTTGCCGGCCACCCAGCGGTAGACCAGGTTCGCTGCCAGGCGGATCAGGGGAAGCTGCAGGAACCGCCCGACACTCCGGTACGTGCGGACCGTGGAGGTTCCGAGGAGACCGGCCAGGGCCGGGGCCCCGCCATCGCGTACCCGGTCCCCGTCGAAGAGCAGGACCTCCCGGTCCAGGCGCTCCAGATGGGGCTCGGTGAGCTCCGGCGGAAGGGTCTGCCAGGCAACGGCCTCCATTCGCGGGCTGGCCCGCCGCTGAATCTGCCGGACAGCGGCCTGGCAGAAGCCGCAGTCGCCGTCGAAGGCGAGGACAACACGTCTTCCCGCGTCACCAGTCACTGAGCTGTTCATGAGTGCTCTCCATCGCTGAGTGTGCCGTCCCCGGGTGCGGAAGGTGTCCGTGGACCTCACATGAGGGGTGCTGTCCAGTCCTCGAGAACGGCTTCCCGCTCACGTGAGTGCAGGACGGCGGACGGCTGGTTCTCCTGCCACCACTGCGTCAGCAGGGACGGCGAGGCGCTGCCCCGCACGAAGTGGGAGAGCAGACCGAGGGAGAGATCGACCTCCCGCTGCGTGTATGCGGTGGCCGCGCCGGAGAAGACCGGCGTCTCAACACGCTGGTCCAGGGCGCACACCACTGCGGTCATCATCGACGGGCCGCCCGGCCCCCAGGCGTTCAGAGCTGCGGCGACGACGGTCGTGACCCGGGTCGCCCACCGGGCCGCGGTTGACCGGACCGGAACATCCAGGACCTGGAGATCCGTCACATCGGCCCAGGGCCAGGCCTGTTGATGAGCACCTTCCCCGACCGAAAGCCTGGTCGGGGAGAGGAAGACGCCAGGATCCTCCTCAACCGGAGGCGCACCCAGGCACACCCTGTCCCGCTCTATCCAGAACAGGCCGATCATGCATCCTTGCCGGTCGGGTCCGTCGTCCTGGGGCGATGGCACTGCCATTTTCCAGCTCCGTTCCTCGGTCCAGACATGGGCGCCACCGGCCGGCCACCTGCGGGATCACCAGCCGGGAGACACCGGACGCCGGTGGTCCTCTTCGACGGCAGAAACCGCTGCCCGGCCGCAGTGAACCCACGTTCCGTACAACACTTTTGACCGACACTAAGCATCCCTCATGGGCGCATAACCTCATTCTGGCCATGCAGGAGGTGTGGGTGCCGACCGAAGCGGGGCCGAGCGGCAAGACGGTCGGCTATCCCGCTTTCCCGGAGCCGACAGGCTCACGGGAGGCCTCTTCTCCCCGAACAGGCTTCCCCCCGGCCACGTCCCCTTCGGGTGTGGCTTCGGCTGAAGTCCCTTCGAACCTGCGGGAGCGGGCCTTCTGGAACCGTCCGACGCCGAAGGCGACGGCCTGGTCCAGCCCTCTGCTCAGGAAGACCAGATCGCAGGCCACCATGGTCAGGGCGAAGCCGGTCAGGCCCATGAGCAAGCCGATCCCGAGGTGGAATCCGATGGACATGACCGCAGCCCACGGCCGTAGGGCGGGCACCAGAATTCCCAGAGGGAAGTAGACGAGAAAGAGCACGGTCACATAGGTCCCCGAGAAGACCAGGAAATCGTTCTCGTACACAAAGTGTGACAGTGCGGGGAAGGTAAACTCCGGAACTCTGAGGACATAGAAGAGTGAGCCTTTTCCATCTTGATCAGGTGGCGAGTTCGAGGGCGACGACGGCTCGGACGGCGGCGGTGATCCGGGTGGTGCTGCAGCGAAGTTTCCGCAGGAGCCGCCAGGACTTGAGGATGGCCATGGCGCGTTCGCCGAGGCTGCGGATCTTGGCGTGATCGCGGTTGTGACGTCGGCGCCAGCCGCGCAGGTGCTTGCCACGGATCGGGACACGGATCGCAGGGCCGGCACCCTGATACGCCTTGTCGGCCCAGCACTTGATGTCGTCTGCGGCGAGGGCGGCGGGAATGCCGTGGACCCGCGCCGCGGTCAGGTCGTGTGTGGCTCCCGGCAGTGCGTCCGAAGCCCAGATCAGGCGTCCGGCGGGATCGGCGAGGACTTGCACGTTCATCCCGTGATGCTTCTTCTTCCCCGAGTAGTACGGCCGGTCGGCGGCGATGCGGTCGATCGGCAGTACGGTGCCGTCAAGGATCACGTACGCCTTCTTGCGGACGGTCGTCATGGCCTGTTCCAGCGTGGGCGCGAGAGCGGCCAGGAGGTCGACGGCCTCGCGTATGTAGCGGTAGGCCGTGGCGATCCCGATGCGGAAGCCTGCGGCGAGACGGGCGTAGGTGTCGCCGCAGCGTAGGTGGGCCAGGACGAGCATGGCCTGTCGGCCGCAGGTCAGGCGCCGCCAGCGTGAACCGATCCGACGGCGGTGACCTGCGAGAAGACCGGAGAGATGCCGCAGAGTGCGGCTGGACAGATCGATGCCGGACGGGTAGACAAGCACGCGAAGGCTCCTGGCGGACTGGTGATCTTGGTCGTGAACCCGTTTACCAGGAGCTTTCTTCATGCCCGCCGCCGGGGCTGCCGGCCCAACCACCCGTCAGGTTGGAAGGGGTTCAGTAGCCACAATTCCTTCAGACATCGAGTGATCATCGAGCGTAGTACTGTCCGGAGGCGATATGGCGTGGTCACAGGAACGTCGCCGGATAAATGCGAAGATTGAATCACGGACGCTTCACAGAAAATCTTGATTCCTGCGCGAGAAGCAAGCCGAATAGAACACGCTCCGGTGCGCCGCCTTACGCCCGATAGGTAGTAAAATTAGCTTTTTGTCTGACCCTGGGGATGCTCCAGGCATGCGTTGCCTTACCCGCTCAACTCGCCCTTGACGCCTACAAGGTGGGGAGGGTGGCAGCCAGGCTCCTTACGGGCGAACGCGCGTCGCCGCGGTACACAGGCCCCTGCTGAGTCGCGACCGAGACCATCGCATTCCGGAACTCGAGGTCCCGGTCACTCATAGCGGGCATCACGGCGTCGACGGCATCGATATCACGTCGTCGGCAGCCGCTTCTTGCCTGCTCGCCTTGGCCAGACCTTCAAACACTGGAGCAGATGAGGCCCGCGCGTACACCGCACTTGAGCATCCGGGAGAGCCGTCAGACCTCTGGGATGAAGGACAACAGCTCGATACCCATCGCAGCGACGCCCCCACGTACGGAACGGTCGAACTGCTTGATCTCAGCCACGAGAACATCCCAGGCAACGGGAGAGGTCCAGAAGTCGGGCGTGAAGTCGGAGCCAATCCGCCAGCCTCCGTCGGAACCCACGATGCGGATCAGTCCCGCATCCGTTCGCATCGAGTCGAGCTCGCAACTCTGTTGGCCGGCGGCCGCGCTCTGGAGCCAGAGCGCCAGTTGGTACGCGAGCTCGGCCACGGGGAACGCCTCCTGGGACCACACCACCCTCCCCTCTTCCCAGGTGGACAGCTCTGCCTCGATGTCAAGGAGAAGCACCTCCAGGGGAGCCTCGTGCGGGGCGAGACCGCGCCGCGGCAGATCCGACAGTCCAAAGTTCCGGCAGGCGAACCGCACCGCTCGGCCTCCATGAAATCCGAGGCCCACTACACGTCCAGTCCACCCAAATGCGGACAACCTTACCAAGTCATGCCAGGCACCCCACTCGGCGCACCATTGCGGGACAGCACTTAGGCTAGTTTGCCCCGGATCGGCAGGTGGCAGGCCGGGCACTCGTGTGCCCACCGGTCCCCGGCCAGGAGGTCGGCCGGGGTGAGCGGGTGCGGGCTGTCGGCGGCGCGGCTCACTCGCGGACTGCGTCCGCGAACTGGGCTTCCAGGTCGGCGCGGCCCTCGGGGTCTTCGTCCCCGTTCCGGGCGTGGTCGTCGGCGACTGGGGAAGAGTCGGTGTTCCAACCCTCGACTCGGAAGCTAAATGATCAATTCCAAGGGATGCCTGCGGAGGGTGCGGGGTGGCGGTGGCCGAAACCACCGCGAAACAGGCAGACGGCGGGCTGCTGGCCCTGATTGTCGGGGTGGCAGCGGGCGGTCAGGCGTCAGGGTCGACTTCGGGGTGCGTGAACCGCACGGGCTTGCCCAGCGACCGGGCGTAGGCAATTTCGGCTTGGGTGCTGTCTCCGATGTAGTCGCCGACTACGAGCACCTCATCAGCGAGCCGGATCTTCGCCTGGTGCAGACCGTCGAGTCGAACCTTCAGCGCCTCGGCCTCGACCGGATCGGACCAAAGTTCGTGCGGCGACTTCATGTCAATGCCCGGTTTGACGACAATCTTTCCGGCTTTGGTCTCCCGCAGATCGGCCTCGTTCATCTCGGTCATGAAGCGGGTGGAGCCGCAGATCACGACGATATGCGGGAGGCTCAACAGCTTCTTCGCGTCGGCGAGCTTCTCCTCGGGGGTGAGCAGTTGCGGGTATGACGCTGGTTCCTCCTGGTGGTTCGGTCCAGGGGGTGCCTGCGGAGACGAGAACGAGGGTGCCCAAGATCGGTCCTCGAAGTCGCGGGGGCTAGTCGGTGGATTGAACAACTTCGAGGTATTCAGCCCAGCTGTTTTGGGCGTACTGAGCTCAGGCGTAGGCGGTGTTGGGGTGGGTGCCGGTCCCAACGCTCTCCACCGGGAACCTTCGCGCGGGCCGCCGGACATATGGACATTCCACGCAACAGGCGATCACCGCCGGCATCGCCCACGCGCCGAGGTGCACCCCGTGCCACAGAACACAGTTCTCGCGTCAAGGGGATCCACCGTACAGAATCCGGGTCAGGGGCGGCCGGCGACGAACCAGCGGGCGGGGAGCCCGACCGGTGAGCCGTCCGGGCGGGTCTCGCTCATGGCGAGGGCAGTGGCGCCCTCGCCGAGGACGGTGAGCCCCGCTGCCCGCAGCAGGGCGGCGACTTCGCCCTCAGCGACTTCGCCGGGGCGCAGGTCGTGTTCCTTGACACGGCGCAGTTTGAGGGAAGGGCCGCCGGGCTGAGCGGCGACGGCGGCGATGACCGCCTTGGCCTGACCGGTCGGCTCCAGGATCAGGGCCCTACCGTGCGCGCCGACCAGCTGGGCGACGGCGGCGGCCACCGCGGGGCGGTCCTCGGGGTCGCTCTGGTGCAGTACGGCCCGCATGTAGACGTTGGTGTCGCCGAGGCGCTCGTGCAGCGCGCCGGTCTGCATCGGGTCGGCGAGGTTGAGCTGCTCGTACGTCGCGGCTCCGCTCGGATCGGTCCGGCGGGCGTGGGCGATGGCGGCGGCGGAGAGGTCGACGCCGACGGCGAGGGTGAAACGGGTGGCGAGAAAACGGGTCTGGGTGCCGTTGCCGCACCCGAGGTCGGCGACCGGCAGGCAGTAGTCGGCGTACGGGGTGAGGTGCTCGACGTCGCGCCGCGCTGCCAGGGCCGGATCCGCGTCCCAGAAAGGTTCGCCCTGCTCGCCGGAGCTCTGCTCCCAGAAGCCTTCCCACGCGGTGCGGTAGCGGTCGGATACGGTCATGGAGCTCCTCGCGGTGCGCGGGCGGATCGGTCTGCGGGAGCACGGTGTCCCTGCTGGCTACCCGGCAGACGCCTCACCCAGTTTCCGAGCCGTCGGGGAAGGATGTCCCGTCCCGGGCGCCGAGGGCGACCACGGCCGACAGCCTGGGATGCCCAGCCACCAGGCAGCCGCCCCAGTGTGCCGCCCTCGTCCGCACGCCGGGCCACCGCCTGCGCCCTTACGAGTACCTTAGTCGCTGAACCACCGTCAGCGCGGTTTGCCGACGCCGAGGTTCATGTTGAAGAGCAGGCCGACCGCCGAGCAGGTCGGCCCGTCCGGGCAGGAGGCGGCTGCGCCGGCCGGCATCGAGAATCACGTGTGCGAGCCGGGGCCTGAAGGACAACCCGGCCTCCGACGCCTCGCTGCCCGGCTCGTGGCTGGTCGAACTCTCCCACGTCGACCTCGCCCACGTGTTCGGGCGCACCGTCGACCTCGCCCGGCTCCCGAGCCCGTTCACCCCGAAGGGAGACCGCCCGACCGGCCAGGCCTGGTACGCCACCCCCACCGTCCAGTACACGGTGGAGCTCGGCTTCGACGTCGCACCGATCGAGGCGCACGTCCGCACCCAGACCGGCCGCTACCTGCACCCCTGGTACAAGCGGCTGCGCGACGCCTACATCGCGACCATGGCCGACCTCGGCGTCACCACTGACCTCGGCGGCCAGGACTTCCTGGACGCGATGGCCCGCTCCAGGCAGGTCGACCCGACCATGAGCCTGCTGACGACCGCGATCAAGGCGACGGCGAAGGGCGGCATCGGCAAGCTGCGCCAGCGCAGCCGGGGCCAGGTGCCTTACTACGAGAAGTGATCGGCGCTCAAGCGGGAGACATGGCGTCCCGACATCCGGGGCGCCGTGCTGGCGAACCAGCGGATCGGCCTGCACCGCAAGATGCTGAGGACGGCGGCCGCCGCCAACCTGTACCCGGTTTCCATCGGCACCGACGCGATCGTCTACCCCCTCGCCCGGCCCGTCCCCGCTGGACATCCTCCCGCACACCGCCGACGGGAAACCGCCGACGGGAAACCGGAGCCGGGCGGGGCACGTTCCGGCTCGGGGTCTCGCCGGGGATGGTCAAGCACCAGGGCACCCAGACCGTCCTGTGGGCGGAACAGCAATTCGAGGATCGCGGCGGCGTGTTCAGCATCGCCAACCTCATCAAGACCGATCAGAGCCCCGGAGAAGGGGAGTAACCAATGGTCGACTCGCTCGGGGAGAGCCTGGACCGCGCGCTGGAGGGGGCGTTCACCCGCCGCATCCCGCAGAGCGCCCAGGCGCAGATGAACTACCTCGTCAAGCAGTTCAAGGGGCACCGAGGCCGCCGCCCAGGCCCTCGGGATCTCCCAGCGCACGGTGGAGCGGTACGTCTCGGGCAAGCTCAAGCGGCCCCGCAAGGAGCCACGCTCCCGCCTGGAGAGTGAGGCCAAGAAGAGGTGGCAGCCGCAGATCCGCGCGAAGGCGCGGAAGAAGGCGGCGTCCACGGACGGCCTGGTCGTCTCCACCCGTGCCCGGTTCGGGTTCACCGCGGAATCGGGCACGACCGACGACGCCCGGATCCGTGACATCACCCAGGCGCTGCCCCCCCGCCTTCGCGGACCAGCTGTTCAGCGCACGGGAGCAGGGCGCCACCGAGCAGCAGCTCCGGCAGATCGCGGCCGACGGTCTCGCGAAGATGTACTTCCGCGCCAACAACAGCCGCGCACAAGGGCTGGGAGCGGAGTTCACCGATGTGGAGCGGCTCGACATCGAGCTGTAGGCCAGGCTCATGCACGAGCGCCGCGTCCCCGGCATTGCAGCTGCCGGGGACGCGGCGTTCCGCATCCTACGGAAGGCCAGTCACCGGTCAGCTTGCCCGCGTGGCACGGCGACGTGCCCACCAGGACGGTCCGTCAACGTTGGGCGGTCGAGCCGACCTACGGCTGGCTGATGCTCCACCGCCGCCTGGCCCGTGACTACGAAACCCTGCCCACCCGCTCCGAAGCCGTGATCCACATTGCCATGACCGATCTCATGGCCCGCCGACTCACCAGCGAGAACACCATCTCCTGGCGCGACCCGAAGAAAACCACAGAACAGGCTTTCACGGAATAAAACACCGGACGAGAACGACCCCTGAGAGGGCGGTTGCGGCCGGTGCCGGGGCGTGTAGCCACGCCCCGGCAGCTCCCTGTCGGGATCAGGTCGTCGTCGACGGCTCCTCGCGGAGGGCGTCGACCACCGCGCGCTCCAAGACCGCCGACACGTGGATCAGGGTGCCCATCTTGCCCATGGAGGTGTCCCTGATGAGGTAGCTCCGTTCGCCCAGGTACTCCAGGGTGGTCGAGTCGAAGATCCAGGCGGTGCGTTCACCGGTCCGGGTGTTGTCGCGGGCCACGCCGATCCCGTGCCGGCCGGCCGCGTCCGCCGCGTCGGAGTCCTCGGTCACGCCGGGGATCTTCGCTGCGGCCTTGTAGAGGGCGGCCGCGGTCCTCGGTGGCATCACCGTCTCCCGCAGCAGTTCACCGATGGTGTCGAAGGCGTCCTGGGCCTGGTCCCGGTCCTTGGCCGGGGTGTCGCGCGAGTCCTGGTCCCGGGTGATCTCTGTGGCGAGCCGCCGGAGCAGGGCGTCGGGGTCGGTGGGCAGCGAGGCCAGCCACGTGTATGTCGGCCGGTTGAGGCCCGCCGGGTAGCCGACGGCGGGCTGGCCGTCCGGGACCCCGACCTTGATCGGGAAGTACGAGCCGTCCTCGTGGATCAGGCCGACATCGATTACCGGTCCTGCCTTCTGTGACATCCAGACCTCACGCTCGCGAGGTTCGGTCAGTTTCGCCGGGCCACCGAAATCGGCGTCGTTCTCAGTCTGCAGTGTCTTGACGTACACGAACTGGTGGCCGGTGACCGTCTGTTCACCGCTCTTCTCGGCGACCGAGGCGATCCGGTCGAGCAGCACGGCCGCGCCACGAGGGGCCGTGGCCTGGGAACCCGTGCCCGCGGCGGACGGTGCCGGAGCGCGGTCCTGGCCGGTCATGGCGAGCGTGGTCAGCAGCACTCCGCCCAATGCCAGCCCGGCGGCGGGCAGCAGGACGGCAGGGCGCAGGAGGCGGGGGCGGGGGCCGGCGGTGACGCGGTCGCCGTCCTGGTCGATCAGACGCATCAGGGTGTCCTTGTGGTGGAGATGACGGCCCAGGGGCAGGTCCCGTTCGGCCGGGGCCGGTAGCAGGCGGGCCAGTTCCTCGCGTTCGGCCCGCTCGGAGCCGGAGGTACGGTCATTCATCGGGCTTCCTCCTGGATGGGCAGGGCCACGAACGCGGCCCTGCTCTCTACCTCTCCGCGGTCGGGGCGGGGTTCCCGGCCGGATCGGACCGCTTCTCCCAGTCGCGCTTCCCGCGCGGACCCGTCCGGTGTCCGGCCGAGTTCCCCATCGGTGAGCCGGCGCAGCCGGGTACGGGCACGGGACAGCCGCGACCGCACGGTGCCCACCGGGATGCCCAGGGCCTCGGCGGCCTCGGCGTAGTCCAGCCCGGACCAAACGCAGAGGACCAGCACCTCGCGTTCCTGGCGGCGGAGTCCGCCCAGTGCCTGCCGGACCGCGGCGAGCCGCCGTGTGTCGTCGACGCGTCCGACCGTGACATCCGCGATGTCCGCCACCGGTTCCGGGGCGGGGTGGCGGGCCAGGAAGGCCAGGCGCCGCCCTATACCGCGGTTGGCGTTGCGTGCTTTGTTAGTAGCGATCCCGAGCAGCCACGGACGCAGTGAGTCGCCTTCCGGCTCGACGGCGTGACGAGTACGCCAGGCCGCCAGGAAGGTCTCGGACAACACCTCCTCGGCCGTCGACCAGTCGCCCGACAGCCGATAGGCGTGGTTGTAGACCGCCCGCGCGTATTCCTCGTAGAGCGCGGCGAACGCCTCGCGGTCGCCCGCCCTGATCCGTGCGCGCATGCGCTCCCGATCTCCCTGTTCATCACATCTCACATCACCTACCTCTCCGGTCGAGCCGAAAGGTTCCGGTGACCCGCGCCACACCGCGGAGCCAACTGCGGGGCCGCTGATACCGGACAGCCCGCGCAGCCAACGCCCGATGATGACGCAACTTTCCCGCTGTCGCTCCACGGCTGAGGCCGGCCGGGGACCGGGAGAAGATACTTGCGGCAGCGCGGCAACCCGGGGCTTGAGGAACATCCATGTCAGATCGTGTGCTAAAAGGACGTTCCGTTTTTCAACCGGAACGTCCTCTAAGAAGGCGATCATGACGTGGCTGTCCGGGTCGCGTGTTCACTGATGCCTCTGGAAGACCGGTCGCCGAGTGAAATCCGAGGTCAGCAGCTGGCTCCGACGGCAGGATCGAGGCCATGTCGATGGATCCGCTGCTGTTCAGAGCCCGTGGGTTGTCCGGGGTCGCTGTGAGGTCTTCGGACAGCCGAGTTCCTTGGGCCCGTATTGGGCGACTGCCCCTCCTGTATGCAAGGCCCAGTAGCGGTCTCCGTCTCGCCGGACAGGCCGCCCGCCTCCACGGGGCCTGGCGGGTCATCGGCAGCGCCGGCTCGCAGCGCAAGGCGGACGTCCTGCGCGAGGAAATCGGCTTCGACGCCGTGGTCCTCCGCGGCGCGGGATCAATCGAGGAGCAACTCCGCGCCGCCGCTCCGGAGGGCGTCGACGCGGTGATCGACAACGTCGGCGGCGAGCAGTTACAGGCGTCGTCCATCGCCGTCGCCGACCGAGGCGCCCGCATCGCTCTCGTCGGGGCGGTGGACGCCCAGCTCGCGGCCTCCGGCTCCCCGACGACGGCCATCGACGCCTTCCCCCTGCTGACCCGGGGCATCACCTTGCGCGGTACCGTCCTGCATGCGCATCACCTCGGCCTGATCCCCGAGTGGTACCGCCAGTTCGGCACCGGGCTGCGCGACGGCACGCTGACCTTCCCGTACTCCAGGCTGCACGGTCTCGACAGCGCCCCCAGCGCTCTGCGCGAACTGGTCGAAGGCAACCACGTGGGAGCGGTCCTGGTGGAGCTATGAGGTTCCGGCTTCTCGGAGGCGGCCGGGCCGTGCCGCGTACCGCGCAGTATCGAAGTCGGCAAGCAAGAGCGGCGAGAGTTCCAGGCGCGACTCGTGGATCACATGCCTGCCACGGCAGGCTGGCAGTTCCGTCGTTGAGAACGCGCTCGGCGGGTCCGGTGGGGCTGGTCTGGTCGGCGGGGGGTGTGGCATCTGACCGACCGGCAGGCGGCCACCAGCGTTGCGCGGTTACGCCGTTCATGGGCCTGCCGTTGCTGGCCCGGGACGCGCTCGGCAGTCCGCCGCTTGAGGATGCAGGAGTACCTAAGAAATATACTTAAAGCCATTCTTTGGGCAACTAGTTCATTTACGGCCATTGGATCATTTCGTGGAGCGCTGCGCGGCCCGTTCCGGCCTACGTTGACTGTGTGCCGACCGGAGAGTATCTCCGGCCGCGCAAATCGAGAGGTCGCCCTCATGCGCTTCACGCGTACTCCTGCTGTTCCCCGGATCCTCCTGGTTGCCGCGATCGCCGTCCTCAGCCTCACGGCACCCACCCTCGCGTCGGCGGCCCCCCGTGCCGACGCGAACAGTATCCGGACCCAGACCGGCTTCGGCGTCCTCGGCTTCCCTGGCGCCAACGGCATCAACGGAGCAGGGACCAACGGCGGCACCGGCGGCCTGGGCGGCACCGGTGGCGCTGCCGGAGCCAATGGCAACGGCGGCAACGGCGGCAACGGCGGTAACGCCACCCTCGGTGGCACCGGCGGCCTGGGCGGCACTGGCGGTGCCGGGGGTGCCAATGGCAACGGCGGCGCCGGGGGCACCGGCGGCAACGCCACCCTCGGTGGCACCGGCGGCAAGGGCGGCGTGGGCGGTGTAGGCAACGCCGGAGTCGGCATCGCCGGCGGCAAGGGCGGCAACGGCGGCGCCTCCACGGCCGGCGGTGGCCACACGGGCGGTACCGGCGGCGCTGGCGGCGCCGCCAGCCCGGTGTGTCCCGGCCAGCCCGGCGGTAACGGCACCAATGCCACATCCACCGCAGACGGCATCGCCGGCGCAACAGGCGCTGCCGGCAAGACAACCCTCCCCTGCTGAACGGTAAACAGCTCGCTGCTCGGCGGACCCACATTCAACCCAACCGGACCCCAAGCGGCCGACGAGACCGCTGGATGGCACCGCAGTACCTCGCGCACCAAACCGCGCGACGTTACGCACCGAAGCGACCCCCGGCACCTTCCCGGCCGGGGGTCGCTTCGGTGTCCACGGCGACTATTGACGGTGGGTCCGTCAATGGCACCGACCGGTAGGGCCGGTGTCGCTGACGGTCGGTGGTCACGCGGCGAGGATGGTCCCGGCTGTTGCGACGAATGTGTCGGTGGTGCGGATCGCATGCTCGTGGGCTGCTTGGAGGATGGTGTTGTCGGGCGCGTGCCGCAACGCGTAGGTGGCGGTGGTGGCGGTCTGTGCTGCGGAGGCGAGGGCGGGTGCCAGGATCGACAGCCGCAGGAGCGGTGCGGTGATCGCGGCCCGGGTGATGTGTGAGGTGGCCCGTGCCGTGGTCCAGTGCTCGCCGCGCAGCCGCAGGTCCTCCCGCAGCCACATCGCGCGACGGTGGTCGGCGAGCGCGGCCACGGCATCCGGGGCCTCGGTGCGACGGGTGGCGGCCTCGGTGGCGGCGCGCTGGGATAGCTGGGTCAGGTGCGCGAGCGTGCCGGTCAGGATCGCCCCGGCGAGCGTGCCGAGAACGGCGATGATCGCGGCGCTCATGCCAGGGCTCCGATCGCGGCGACGGTCAGTAGGGCGAGTGCGGCGAGGATGACGTCAACCGGGCGGGCCAGGGGCCGGTATTTGGTGACCGCGACGGTCGAGAGCGTCTTGATGCGGGTGAGGCGCGTCTCCTCGCGAAGCGCGGTACGCAGCGTGTCCTTGTCCATCTGCGCCTAGACAGGGAATCCCTCGCGCACCGTGCGGCGGCTGCCGCCGAGGTTGGGCCGCACGACCAGGAAGCAGGATGACGGCGGCGGCTACGAGGGTCGCGACGGCGGCCGAGCCGATGACCTTGCTGGGCAGTGGCAGGTTTTTGTCGGCGATGCTGGCCAGTCCGGCGAGGACGGCGCCGTCGAATGCCAGTAAGAGGCTTGCCTTACTGATCGTTTCAGAATGAAGTTCGGAGTCCTCCCAAGCAGATGATGCTGCGGGCGAGTTGGAGCAGATCGAGATGGAGGTCGGCGCGTATCTCGTAGCGGATCCGGAGGCGTTTGAACCGGTGCAGCCAGGCGAAGGTCCGCTCGACGACCCAGCGGGTCTTGCCCAGGCCGGAGCCGTGCGGGGTGCCGCGACGGGCGATCTTCGGTGTGATCCCGCGAGCTCGGTGCCGGAGCACAGGGACGGGGTGAACTTCTTCCACTCGTCCGGCGAGGCGAAGTCAGGTGGGGGGCGAGTCGCGGTCGCGTTCTTCTTGTGGTCCGAGTGGGCCGAGCCGGTGGTCGAGCGCGGCACCGACCTCGGAGCAGTTCGTGCGGATGACGTCGAGGAAGGCGTTCAGTGCCGGGGAACGGTCCCGGGCGCTGAAGGACAGGACCAGATCGGGCAGAGGCGTGCGCGGGGTGACCTCGCAGAACCACGTGCCCCGTCGTGGGGCCGTCAGCATGCGAGACGGTCCCAGACCGACGCCCACTCCGCAGGCGGCGAGGCCGATGATGGTGTGGATGTCCCTCGCGACGGTCGCGCCGGAGAGCCCCGGGGAGTCCTTGCCCAGGAGGGTCCGCAGCCCGGTGGCGACGGCGGGCTCGTCCTCCTCCGGCGCAACGATCAGCGGCTGTCGCCGCAGCTGGTCCACGTCCACCGACGACTGACCCGCGTACGGATGCGTGCTGCTCACGACCGCGACCAGGTGGTCGTGTCCGATCGGGACCGATACCAGCTGCTCGGCCCCGACGCCCCGGGGCCGGCCGAGGCCGATCGTCACGTCCAGTTCGCCGGCGACCAGCGCGGCCGTGCTGCGGTTGGTCGCCATCTCGTGCAGTTCCAACCGCACGTCGGGCCGTTCACGGCCGAACCGGCCAAGGACGTCCGGCAGGGGTTCGAGCAGTGCCGAGGCGATGAAACCCAGGCGCAGCCGTCCCGTCTCGCCGCGTGCTGCCCTGGCCGCGTCGACCGGGGCCGCCGCGATCTCGTCGAGCGCCCTGCGCGCCCGGGAGAGGAAGGCCGCGCCCGCAGCCGTCGGGAACACCCCTTGGCGGGTGCGATCGAACAAGCGGGTGCCCACTTCCCGTTCGAGGTCGGCGATCTGCTTGGACAGCGGAGGCTGCGCGATGCCCAGCGCACCGGCCGCCCGGCCGAAGTGTTCGTGCTCCGCGAGGGCCAGTGCGTACCTCAGGTGCCGCGCCTCCATGTCAGCCTCCCAGCCATATCTCACATGTATCGTCGGCCAGCTTGTCAGATCTTTCACTGGATGATCGGGATCGGGTCGCGTGGAATGCGGTCATGACTGATTCTTCCTCCCCAGGTACTGTCTTCGTCTTCGTGCACGGGGCCTGGCACGGCTCCGGGCAGTGGGCGGCGACGCAGCGCGCGCTCGCCGGAGCCGGTGCCGCGAGCATGGCCGTCGACCTGCCGGGACACGGCTTCGACGCGCCATTGCCCAGCGGATACCTCCAGCCGGGCCAGCCGGGCCTGCTGACCGAGAAGTCCGCGCTCGCCACCGTGACGATGGACGACTGCGCCGCAGCCGTGCTGGACACGCTGCGCCAGGCCCGCCACCACCGTCGTGTCGTGCTCGTCGCGCACAGCGTGGGCGGCGGCCCCGCGTCACTGGCTGCCGAGCGCGCACCCGAACTCGTCAACGAGATCGTCTACCTCTCGGCCTTCGTGCCCGCCGGACGGCCTCGGTTCTTCGACTATCTCGGCTCGCCCGAGTACGCCACGGTACGGGGCCAGAGCCTCAACCTCGGCGACCCCGGGGAACTGGGCGCCGTGCGGATCAACCCGCTCTCGCAGGACCCCGCCTACGTCGAGGAACTGCGGCAGACCCACTACCACGACACGCCCCTGGACCGCTTCGACCGCTGGCGCTCGGCACTGAGCCCCGATCTGCCGCTGGCGATCCCCACCACCCCGGTCGTCGTGACTCCGCAACGGTGGGGGCGCGTCCCACGGACCTTCCTGCGCTGCGCCGACGATCGGGCGCTGCCGATGGCCGTGCAGGATCTGATGATCGCGGAAGCCGACCGGGCCATGCCCGGCAACCCGTTCACCGTGCGCACCCTTTTGGGCAGCCACAGCCCGTTCGCCGCCCGGCCCCGTGAGCTCGCCGCGGCTCTGCTGCCGTGAGCGGCGGACGCCTCGTGCTGCCGGTGGTGCTCAGCGCTACGTTCGTGCAACTGCTCAACGTCACTGTCGCCCAGGTGGCTGCGCCGGCGATCCAGGCCGGCCTGGGCGCCGGTCCGGGCGCTGTGCAACTGGTCCTCGCCGGATACACCCTGACGTTCGCGTGCCTGCTCATCCCCGCCGCACGGCTGGGCGACCGGTACGGCTACCGCCGGCTGTTCGTGGCGGGCACGGTGGTCTTCACCGCGGGCTCGGTGGCCGGCGCGTGTGCCCCCGACGCCGCATCGCTGATCGCGGCCCGGCTGGTGCAGGGCGCGGGCAGCGGCCTGGTCGCCCCCCAGGTCCTGTCGCTCATCCAGGCCGCCACCCCGGCGACACGCCGGCCGCGTGCCTTCGGCCTGTACGGCGCCACCATGGCCGTCGCGTCACTGGCCGGGCCGCTGATCGGCGGCCTCGTCCTCAGCGCCGACCTCTTCGGCCTCGGCTGGCGGCCGGTGATGCTCCTCACCGTGCCGGTGGGGCTCGCCTCGCTGGCCGGAGCGTCCGCTCTGCCCCGCACCCGCGGGGCGGAGGGACTCCGCGTCGACAAGCTGGGTGCGCTGCTGGTCACCGTGGGAGCAGGCGCGCTGGTCATGCCCCTGGCGCTGGGGCGAGAAGCGGGCTGGCCCTGGTGGACGTGGGCCGGTTTCTCCGTGGCTGTGGCCGCCCTCGGCTACTTCGTCCGGAGCCTCCCGTACCGGCCTGACCCGCTGATCCATCCAGCGGTGCTGCGTGACCGGTCGGCGCGGAGGGGCACACTGCTGGTGTTCGTGTTCAACACGGGCGTGCCCTCCTTCACCTACGTGCTCTTCCTCCACCTCCAGTCCGCCGTCGGGTACTCGGCCCTGGCGGCCGCGCTGACGTCGGCACCGTTCGCCGCTGCCGCCGCCGTCGGCAGCGGAGCCGCGCCCGTTCTCACCCGCCGGCACGGGCCGACGGTGCTCACCGTCACGTCCCTGGTGCTGGCCGGGATGTGCCTGGCGCTGGCCCCCCTCGTCGGTTCGGCGGCGGGACGCCAGGCGGCACTGCCCGTGCTGGCCGTCGGCGGAGCCGCGTTCGGCGCCTTCACCGCATCGGTGTTCACCCTGGTCCTGGCCGAGGTGCACGGCCCCGCCGCCGGTTCGGTCTCCGGACTGCTGCCCACAGCACAGCAGCTCGGCGGATCCATCGGGGTGACCGCGGCCGGATTCGCCTACTACGCCCCCGCCGCCGATGCGGACACCGCGTTCCGGCACGCCATGCTCTACCAGGTCGCCGCCTTCACGATCACCGCGCTGATCAGCCTTCGGCTCCGCGACCGGCCTGGCACCGAGCCCGTGCACGGCCACAGCAGTCAGAGCGGAAAGGCACCTATGTGAGGCGCGCAGCTGACTGCGACGACGGCGTCTTCCTGCCTTCCTCAGTCGAAAGGGCAAGCGGCGAGTGACTTCAAAAGCCATCGCGATTGATCATGCCGAGATGGGCACACTGAGCGTTTTCAGCGTGGCCACTGATCGGGTGACGGAGGCGGCGTGAGCGAGGTGTCCGCAACGCACATGGCTCCCGTGCCGTTGAGGGAGGTGTTCGAAGTGCCAACCCATCGGCGCAGGAGGCATGTTGGTCCCCTATCCGTACTGCCGGGCCGCACCCACGACCTGACCTCGGCTCGGACCCATCGGATCGTCCGAATCTGTGAACGACAGGGCGTGGCCGTCCTCGCCGACCGCGCCTCCGCGGATCCAGTCGCCCTCGGGCAGGGTCTCGATGCTCATGCGGCTCGCCCCCACATGCTGGTGCCCGGGTGCCCGGAGCGGCGGCCGTTGACGGTCGGCACCGCGACGTGCGCGGCGGTGGCGATGACCGCATGGCCGGAGTGCTTCCCGTCGTACAGGGCCGCGTTTCTTTCGCCAGTTCGAGTTGCTACTGCCCTTCGTCGGGCGGGGCTGACCTGCTGACATGTCTGGCATCGAGACAACAGCACTGTTGCAGGCGCATAACCCCGTTGCGCTGATTCCGCTGCGATGATGGCCCTCATGGTCAGCGTCGAAGAATGGATCCAGGCCCGGAGAGGCTTGCGATTGGGACAGAGGCTTTCGGGGACGGTAATCGCGGTCCCGAATCCGGGCGCGACGGGGATCTTCATTGACATCGGCCTTCCGGTTGGAGGGTTCGTCGACGTGCTGCTGCTTCCGGCAGCCGCGGAGCGCTGGCCGGCAGTAGGGACCGTGGCGGAGTTCGAGGTCTGGTGGGCCGATGCGCGGCCGCAGGTGCGACTCAAGCCCGTAGAGCGCCAGTTCCTGCGCGACGACTTCGACGAGTGGCTGGCCCAGTGGCGGCCGGGCTGGCCTGAGAACGTGCCCGTGGACCAGGCGTGGGTTGAAGCGGATGTGGCGACTCGGCGGGATGCCGGCGAGGTCGAGGAAACGCTGCGTGCGGCCGGATGGAAGCCGGGGCGACGCGTCCCGATTCAGCAATGGCGCGAGATGCTGGAGGCAACTGGGCTGGTCCGGATGCATGAGGCCGCCGAACGCTTCTTGACCGAGTTCGGAGGCTTGGACGTGCAGATCAGCGGGCCAGGCATCACCTGCGCAAGGACGCCCTTCAACTTTGATCCCGAACTCGCGGTGGGCGAGGAGGATCGATTCGCAGACTGGAGCTCGACGGTTGGGCGGGACATCTTCCCCATCGGTGAGCTCGACGAGGGCCGGTTTTTCCTCGGTATCGACGAGACCAGCGAGGTCTACCTGATCGAGACCTGGGTAGCGGCGTTCGGCCCGGTCCGGGAAGCGCTGGAGAAGCTCGTCCTGGGCATATCCCCACGGCGCATCGGTTGAGGTAAGTCGCCGTCGCATGTCGCGCAACGGCAGTGTTGCTCTGAACCAGGGTCTTCCGGTGCTTGTCTGGGCGTGTGCTGCGGCTGCCGCGGCATGGCTCGGACCTTGGCCGCGTCAGCGTCTCGGCCTGAGAGGGCAGCGTTCTCCAGGGACAGCAGGTTCAAGGTGGTCGCGTAGAGCTGAAGACGCGCTTCCAAGATCCTGCAGTGGGCCTGCAGCTCCTTGTGCTTCTTCTTCAGCTCCTCGAAGGCGTCCGAGGAATGGACGTTCGAGGTCCTTTTCGTCTCTAGCTCGGCGGCCTTGGTCTGAAAGAGTTGTCGGAGATCGGCGTGCTGGTGAGTCAGATGCCAGCGCTTGACGTTTGCTTCGATGGCCAACTGAGAGACGTTAAGTCGTCCGTTCGTCCGGCGGTCGAGTTCGCGCCGCTCGCGTTCGTGGCGGATGGGTGGCGCCAGTGGATCAGCGACGACGTCGGCGAGCTCAGCGGCTCGCTGCCGGACGTAGGCGATGTCGCGATCGGTCCGGGCGATGTTCGGGCATTGCGGGCGGCAGTCGTCCGTATCGGGGGTGACCTGGGGGTCATCGGCTGTTCCGCGGAGCTGACATGCTGCTGTGGCGGGGTTGAGGACGCAGGTCATTCCTTCGCCGTGGTAGATCTGCAGCAGTGGATTGCCGAGCAGGTCGCGGGCATGGCGCTCTTTGGTGAGCACGCGGCCGACGAATTCGCGGTTGGCGGCCGTGATGCGGTGCCGGTACGTGTCGGCGGCGGGGCCGCTGAGGTGTTCACCGTTGGTGAGGGCTTGTTCGTCGTCGCCAAGGCACTCGATGCGGTAGAGAGCCAGTCCTCGAACGCGTACTCATCGGGGAAGCCGGACTCGTAGCTCCCCGCGTAACCCTGAAGCATTTGCGTGTGGGCATGGCCGTACTGAATCGATGCGGCGACCAGCCCTCTCGGACGGCGCCGGATGAACCACGCGAGAGTACGCCGGAAGCGGCTGGCTTTGAGTCTGTCGCGGCCGTCCTCGGGGATTTGATCGCTGCGACCGAGTTGGTGGCACTCGTCGTTGACCCAGGCCACGAAGGCTGCCAGGTCACCGGTGATCGACTGGTCTCGTCGCGCGTTGCCCAGGCGCTTTTCGCCCTGTGGGCGCCGGTAAGGTTCGATTCTGGTGGGAAACAGCCGGGACCGCTTTCGGTCGTCCTGATCCTTTTCAGTCGTTGATCCTCTTTGGCTCACGCTGTGTCAGTGGCCGGTGTCACGATGTAGGGCTGTCAGCGAAGCGCTTCGAGGGGACACCGCTGTGCCATGGATCGGGGACTACACCCGGGCGGACGGAACAAATGTCAGGGGTCATTCCCGGTGGGCGGCAGGCGCGCGTAGAGAAATGGCGATCGTGGCGGTCGTCGGGATCGTGATCGTCGGCGCAGGCAACGGGGCGCACCCCAAGGGCCCGGAGGGCAAGCCGCGGCCGCGCCCCACGTCCGGGGTCTACCCGGTGCAATTCCCTGGCTGGGAGAGGAAGCCGTTACCGCGGCCCACGGCGTCCTATCCGGTCCGGTTCCCCTCCCCCCGGAGCGGGCGGTGACGGCCCGTCGGTCGCCTGTCCGGCGTCCCCGGAGGCGTCGCCCGAGCAGGCGTCAGCGGCGGCAGGCCGACCAGCTGCTCGGCCTGGCAGCCGGGGGTGTCGTGGGCATCGCTCTGCTGTCGGTCGTGGTGACCTGGCTGGCGGCGAACCCGCTGGTGCTGATCATGCTGGTTGCCGCCGCGGTGGTAGGGGCGGCGCTGTGGGCGCACCGCCGCAGGCAGCGCCTGTTGTGGGAGCGGACCCGGCAGCAGGGCTTGCGATACGGCCTGCCACAGCTGGATGCGCTGGGCCACCGGGACTTCGAGTACGCGGTGCGTGACCTGATGCGGCGGGACGGGTGCGGCGACGCCCGGCAGATCGGCGGCGCCGGGGACAATGGGGCGGACGTGCTGGCTACCGATCCGATGGGCCGCGCCTGGGTCATCCAGTGCAAGCACCGGCGCGATGGGGACCGGGGGTCGGCAGTCGGTACCCCGGACCTGCAGCGGGTCAACGGGACGGCGCGTCAGCTCTACGGGGCCGATGTCGTCCTGGTGGTCACCAACGGCCGGTTCTCGACGCGCTGCGCGCCATTGGCCGAGCAGCTGCAGATGCACCTGGTCGACCGGCGGACCCTGGCTGTCTGGGCGAGCAGCGGCCGGCCTCTCTGGGAACTCCTCCCGAGGGTTCCCGGCCCCCGCAGAGGGCGGTAGCTGGTCATTCGGCCTGTCGGCCGGCGTCGCGGAGGGCCCGCAGCCAGCTCCAATGGCTGCGGGCCCTCCGCTGTCCCGTGGGCGGGTCAGATGCCGATGCCGTCCAGGCTGAAGTCGATGTCGCGGTGGACCAGGTCGACGGTCAGCCGACGGGCGGTGAACGCCTCGGCGGCGTCGGCCAGTCCGTAGGCGCCGGCCTCCTCGACGTTCCCGGTGGTGACTGCGCGCAGTGCCATCGCCGTGGCCGCTGCCCGGTGGCGTCCACCGGTCCTCTCGCCTATTGCGAGCTGTTGCTTCCGATGTCAATCAGTCGCGGTTCACCTGGCCCCGCATCCTGAGTCCTGCCTCAGCTGAACGCCCTGATAGAACCCCGTCATGACATACCGGTTCACTGCTCGTGTCGCCACAACAGAGATCGACCCTGACGGCTACTTCACCGAGGCTGCTCTCGCCGAGGGGGAGGACGGAAGCGGATTCATCTTGATGTTCATGGCGGGCGAGAATGACCCAGATGATCAGGAGGTCGCCTTGGGCATGGACACACACTGCCTGGTCACAGCCGGACAGGGGACCGCGTACGGCTGTGTGCGCGAAGCCGTTCTAAAGGGCAACGTCCTCCGCGTCTCGCTCAACCCTGAAGCGCTGGATGACCTGCGGCTGAGCGACAGCGAGATCGAAGCCGTCATTGAAGCCCCGGCCGAGGACGTCGTCCTGTTCCGCGAAGTCCTCGCCCAGGTACTCGCCCATGGACGTGCGGACGCTATGCCGATTCGTGTAGCCGTCCGAGCGGTCACCGGGGTCCGGTGGGGCGCGGGACTACGTGGAGAAATTGCGTGACCGTTCCCGCGTGACAACAGGGTTGGGAGACCGGCACCGGCCCCGGTCAACGCGCACGTCAGATGATGCTGGTAGGCAGGCTCCGGACGGGGCTGCGTTGGGGGCGGTTGTCGGTGCGCGGGTCCAGCTCGACGCGCAGTCCGTGGATGACCTGGGCATAGACGGCGACGCGCTCGCGAAGCCGGCCGTTGTCCTCCCGCAGTGCGCGGGCGATGGCTTCGGCGTCTACTGCGCGGGCGTGCAGATGCTGGAACGCGGGCGGAATTCCGTTCACCTCGGACTTTCGGCGGGTGAATTCTTCTTTCAGGTCAACGTGCTTGTGCGTGAGGACCCAGCGCTTGACGCCTGCCTCGGCGGCGAGTTGCAGCGTGGTAAGCGCCCCAGTGGACCGGGTTGGACGGCCGTCGAGGAGCCGCTGAATCGCTGCGGTGATGGCGTCGCGGTCAGTGGCCATCGTGGGGTTCTCCGGTGCGGTCGTGGCCGGTGACGATGCGTTCCAGGCGGTCGAGTTCGTACTGTTCGCGGGCGTGTCGGAAGGCGGGAGCCAGCGGCCGCACGTTCTGCGCTGTTGGGGTGCGGCCTGGGCCGCACCCCGCCCTGGCTGACCGGCGGCGCCGGAGTCCAGTTCGCCGTCGGCCGAGCGCCCCCGGCTGCGGGCCGCGTCCTGGGGTAGGCGCGATTGCTGTGAGAAGGGCAGGGCTTGTCGTCGGTGACCGCCTCGGGGTGAGAACGTGGACGTCCGATCGGGTCGCGGTCCCGGATCTTCTCCAGAACGGGGATGAACGGAGGGCTGCCGGAGTCCTGTCCGGCGGTCAGGATATTTGCGTGCGGGGGCGGCACTTGCAGGAGGGCAGCCACCCGAGCGTCCAGGTGCAGGTCCCGGTCGGCACCCCAGGGCCGGCCGTTTCACGGCCTGGGACAACAAGCAGGTGTCTATGAACCTTGGTTCTTGCTGGGGGTGACCGGGAAGGATGCCTCGTCGCGGCCCGTGCCGTCGGTGATCCACCATCTGTCCCCGCCGAGAAGGGTCAGTTCTGCGCGGCCGTCGCCGTCCCAGTCGTGGACGGCGAAGAGTGTGCCGTCGTCGGGGCCGTCGTCACCCGGCACCGAGCGCTTGGCGGAGTGCCAGGGTTTCGATCCGAGCCCGTGCTCGGAGCCGCCCCGCAGCACCTCGATCCGCGCGTCTCCCTCCTCCTTCTTCTTGGTCAGCTGTACGGCCAGGTCGTCGCAGCCATCGCCGTTGAAGTCCCCGACGGCGAGCCTGGTGCCGAAGCCCTCCTTGAAGCCGCCGCCGTCCATGGTGATCCACTTCTCCGGCTCCTTCCCGTAGCGGACGCTGACCTGGCCGCGCCGGTGCGGTGTGTCGACCTCGTCGTAGCTGTCGACGAAGCTCCGACCGATGGCGATGTCCTGGTGTCCGTCGCCGTCGAAGTCGCCGAAGACGATGTTCTCGCCCTCCGGCAGCCGCTCGGGTTCCTTGCCCAGGCCACTGGCTGTACGGGCGCCGCCGGTGAACAGCAGGGGCGGATCCCACGGGGAGTCGTAGAGCGCGAGATCGGTGGCGCGGTCGTCGTTCGCATCCCCGGCGACCAGCACGGGTGACGCGCCCTGGTGGACCGGGCTGGGGATCTCCACGGTCCGGGCGGGGGCGCCCGAGCGCTTGAACGGTCCCTTGAGGACGACAAGTTCGCCCTGCTCCTCGCCCGAGTGCTTGAAGACCGCGAGGTCGGTGTGGCCGTCCCCGTCGAAGTCGCCGGCGATCGGCGCGGTGTGGTAGCCGTTGCCCGGCAGTGGGACGCGCCCGTGCGGTCCGCCGGCCTGCGGGCCTTCGGGACCTCCCCACAGGACACTGGCGGCGCCGCTGACGACGAGATCCGCGTGGCCGTCATCGTCCAGGTCGGCGACCGTGGGCTGGAACGGGTCGTCGCCCACCTGGATGTCGTCCGGTACACCGAGGCCGTCCTGGGTGAGGACGGTCGTGCTGTCGTGGTCCGGACCGCGCTCGGAGCCGGGCACGACGACCACGTCGACCTTCAACGACCGGGAGATCTCATGCACCAGGTCGACGAAGCCGTCCCCGTCGAGGTCGGGGGTCACGGGCGTGTCCTCACGCGCGGAATCGACCGGTCGGCAGGGGCTGCCGGGTACCGAGCGCACGCCGTCGTCGGACGGAGGAAGGACGAGGAACGCCGCCGCCGCGACGAGAGAGGCCACCACTGCGTGCCACACGCGCAGGTGGCGGACGAACGGATTGCCTGCCGTCGGAAAGTGCATCAGACCACCTCACAGGCGTGGACGCGGGCCGCACAAGGAAGTGGATCATTCTGTTACGGGGGTGATGCACGACGGCCCTGCCCCCTGTTGCGGCCCAACTGCACCGTTGAGACGTCTGCCTGATCCTCCTCCTCACACCGTCCCGCTAGTCCCGTATTTCGCGGGTCGTTGATTCGGTTGGAGAGCGGGGCCGGGCAGTGTCCGGCACGGGCCTGTCGGCGTTCGATCGGGTGTGTCGATGACTTCCCGGTCCCCGCGGCCACGAACGGAACGCCCCCCGTATGGAGTGCGTGATCGAGTCCGTGGTGACCAAGCGTTTGGGCGCTCTGCCCGTCGCTGCCGAGTTTCTGCGCCAGCTGGACGTTGCGGGGATCGTCGATGCCCTTTGCCCGCCCGATTCCCGGGCGGAGCTGACGCACGGCCAGGTGATCGAGGTGCTGGTGGCCAACCGGCTGACCGCTCCGGCGCCGCTGTTCAGGGTCGGGGGACTGGGCCCGCAGCTGGGCGGTGGAGGAGGTCTTCGGCGTCGAGGCCGACGTGCTGGGTGACGACCGCCTGGTGCGTGCTCTGGGCCCCATCGCTCCGTACCTGGACCGGCTTGCCGGCAGCGTCGGGGCGGCGCGATCGCCGGCTTCGGCATCGATGTGGCCCGCATCCACTGGGATATGACGAGCATGTCCGTGCACGGCGCCTACCCCGAGGCCGGGCAGGACGAGGACTACCCGATGGTCAAGTTCGGGCATGCCAAGGACCGGCGGGTGGACTTGAAGCAGGTCCAGGCCGGCATCGGGGTGGCCGCCGACGGCGGCGTCCCGGTCTTCTCCCGCGTCCTTTCCGGCGGCGCCGGGGAGGTCTCCCAGGTCGTCGGCGCGATACAGGCCCTCAAGGCACTCGCCGGCGAGCGACGCCTGCTGATGGTCGCGGACTCCAAGCTGTACTCCTGGGACGACATCGGTGCGCCGCTGGCCGCCGAGGCGGACTTCATCGCGCCGGTACCGGCGTCCAAGATCAGCGACGAGTTCTGGGCCGGCCCGGACCTCCAGCAGCCGCGCGCCGGTGGACTACACCGCCTAGCGGGAGGAGCACCTGCCGCCCGAGCAGCGCGGGCACTACCACGTCCTTCAGGACATCCAGCGCATCCCCGGGCCCGCAAGCGCGATCCGGTGCTACAGATGCGCCGGATCCTGGTGCATTCCACCGGTAACGCCGCCGGCCAGCGCCGAGCGCGCACCAAGCGGCTGGCCAAGGCCACAGCCGAACTGGAGAAGGACGCCGCTGGGCAGCGGCCATGCCGCGGGCGCCGGTGACGGAGCCCGCGCCGGCCGGCTGGTCCGGCCTCATTTCCGCCAGAACAGGTGGTGCGTCACGCCGCTCGGGCTGGGCACGACGTCCTGGTGGAACCGGTCGAGCAGCTCATCGGGGGACTCCCACAGCCGGGCCCCGGAGCCGAGCTTCGTCGGCGCGACCGCCACATGCAAGGTGTCGAGGAGGTCGGCCTCGAGGAACTGCCGGATGATCGTGGCCCCACCGCCAAGCCGGACGTCCTGGCCCTGAGCTGCCTCCTTCGCCCGGGCGAGCACCGCGGCCGGGTCGCCGTCGACGAAGTGGAACGTGGTGTCGGAGAGCGTGAACGACGGGCGCTTGTGGTGCGTCATGACGAACACCGGCGTGTGGAACGGGGGCTCGTCACCCCACCATCCCTGCCACTCGTGGTCCTGCCAGGGCCCGCGCTGCGGCCCGAACTTGTTGCGGCCCATGATCTCGGCGCCGATGTTGCGGGCGTAGTCCCGCGTGAAGTAGTCGTCCAGACCTCGGCCACCGGGTTCGGAGCGGTTGATGGGTGGGTGGTCGGTGGCGAAGGCCCAGGCGAGCAAGTTCCCCGGATCGGCATGGCCGAACGGCTTCTCGAGGCTCTGGCCCTCGCCGGCGCCGAACCCGTCGCTCGAGACGGTGAAGTTCTGGACCCGCAGCAACTGGCTCATGTCGCTCCTCCTGCTTCGCGCTTTCTGATCACACGACGAACCGTAGACCGGCCGGGCCGGGAAAACTCACTGCCGCATCGTGCAGTTCTCATCGAGCTCCCGCAGCCGCGCGCAGGGCGACGGCTCCCCGTGGTCATCCCCCGGCGCGGCCGCGTACCCCGCACCGGGCGAGCGTCCAGCGGAAGCGGGGGCTTCCGGCCCTTGACATCCAGTCGGCGCAGAAACTCGGCAGCGACGGGCAGAGCGCCCAAACGCTTGGTCACCACGGACTCGATCACGCACTCCATACGGGGGCGTTCCGTTCGTGGCCGCGGGGACCGGGAAGTCATCGACACACCCGATCGAACGCCGACAGGCCCGTGCCGGACACTGCCCGGCCCCGCTCTCCAACCGAATCAACGACCCGCGAAATACGGGACTAGGGCCCGTATTGAGTTGTGATCAATCTGCGGGATTCGCTGTCGTGGCGACGCCGGCTGAGTTCGGCCCCTGGCCGACCGTCCACAACCGCTTCCGGCAGTGGCGTGATGCCGGGGTCTTCGAGGCCCTGCTGGAGGGCCTGATCGCCGAAGCCGCGAGGCGGGGCGAGGCGGACGTGTCCCTGGTCAGCGTGGACTCCACCACCGCCCGGGCCCACCACGATGCCGCCGGGATGCACCTGGACGAGAGTGTCCTGACCGCCCTGGAAAGAGCCGCCGCCGAGGAGGAGAAGGCCCGGCAAAAGGGGGCGAGGCGGAAGGACAAGCCGGGCGATCCGCCGGCCGTGGTCCCGCCCACGAAGAGCGACGACGTATCCGACGCCCACACAGACTCCGGATGAAGGCCGCCCTGCTCGGGCGCTCGCGGGGCGGGCAGACCAGCAAGGTCCACCTCGCAGCCGACCGCAAGTGCCGCCCGCTCGCGATCGTCCTGACCGCGGGACAGGCCGCCGACAGCCCCCAGTTCATCCCCGTGCTCAAGAAGATCCGGGTCCGTGGCCCGGCCGGCCGCCCCCGGACCCGGCCGGACGCGGTCGCCGGGGACAAGGTGTACTCCTCCCGCGGCAACCGCGCCTGCCTGCGCAAACGCCAGATCAAGGCCGTCATCCCGGAGAAGAAGGACCAGGCTGCCAACCGGAAGAGGAAAGGCAGCCGGGGCGGCCGGCCCGTCAGCCACGACACCGACCTCTGCAAAGAGAGGAACACCGTCGAACGCCTGATCAACAGACTGAAAGCCTGGCGGGGCATCGCCACCCGCTACGACAGGACACCCGAAAGCTACCTCGCCAACCTCCATCTCCGTGCCTCCATGATCTGGATCAAGGACCTCACACGAACCAATTGATCACAACTCAATACGCGCCCTAGTTCGAAGATCGTTCGAGCTGGCATGCGGCTCAGTCACACCGTCTCGGCGCTGATGACGACGTCGACGGTGCGAGCCCATCCCTGCGGATCGTCAACCGAGACCCGAACCCGCCGCCTACCCGGCTTCCCGAACAGGGAAGTGGTGAATCGGCTCTCGCCGACCACATCCCCGACTACAAGCCGACCGTCACTCAGCAGAAGATGTCCGTCGAACACGGTAGCCAGAGGCTCTCTGTCACTTCCGTGGTCATCCGCGTCACCATGGTCCTTGAATACTCGAACCTTGACCAGCACAACCTGGGGCTGCACCCGAACGATGACGTGCGTGTCGCACGCAGCGGCAGGAGCGCCGCCGAGAGCCAGCGTCGTGGGGATCCACTCGGTTGAACCGAGCGCCATCACCGGGTGATTCACATACAGGTCTACCCCTGCGATCTGCACAGCCTGACTCCCAGTCCATCAGTGACGTTCAGCGGAGGATAGAACCAGGCACTGACAAGAAGGTCATGAGGTTAAAGAACTTCCCAATAGGGATGTCAAGCCGCCAGCGTGACTGATGGTGCGGGTCGGTAGCACGCTCCGTCGCGGAGCATCGCCCGGAGAACGTTGGCACGGCGGCGTGCGAGAGCGAGGACTGCTTGCTTGTGGCCCGTCCCCACGTCGCGCTTGCGCTGGTAGTACGCCCGCGATGCGGGGCACGTCCCGATGCTCGCCATGGAGGAGAGGTAGAAGGCCCGCAGAAGATTTCGATGGTAGCGGCGGGGTCGGCGCATATTACCGCTGACGCGCCCGGAATCTCTGGGCACGGGGGCGAGGCCCGCGAAGCCGGCCAGACGGTCCGGTGTGCCGAACGCGTCCATGGCGCCGCCGATTGCGGCGATGAACTCGGCTCCAAACAGAGCGCCCATCCCGGGCAGGCTGCGGATCACCTTGGCGTGGGGATGTTCGCGGAACCGTGCCTCGATGAGTGCGTCGAGCTCGGCTATCTCCTCGTCGAGGGCTATGACCCCCCCTTCGCAAGACGAGCAACCATGGCGGCGACAAGCTCACAGCCATACCCGGAACCCCTGGGCTTCCCCGATCCTACGAATGATCAGATCCGGCCCGCTTGGAGGGTAGGACAAGCTCAGCTTGTCCTACCCTCCAAGCGTGGGTCTGAGCTGGTCATGCTGCGGGATCACAGGATGCCCAGGAAATATGAGGCGTGCTGCCCCCGCGTCTTCTACCATCGGCCACCACCGACCCGTCGAGTAGCACCAAGGACTTTGTGAATCTCTCCGGTCTTCGCGCCAAGGCCCCCTCGCTCGCGGCCGGCATGGCCGCCGCCGATCACAGCCCGGACAGCCAGCTGTCCCAGACTCGCCACCGCGCCGCGCTCGTGGCGGGCTGGCAGATCGGGCCAGGTACAACTGTCCTCGAACTGGGCTGCGGCCAGGGCGACATGACCGCCGTCCTGGCAGAGGCGGTCGGGCCCAAAGGGCGCGTGGTGGCCGTCGACGTGGCCGAGCCCTCCTACGGGGCGCCGGTGACGCTCGGGGAATCGGCAGCCCGGCTCGCGGCGGGCCCCCTCGGGCCGCGCATCGACTTCCGCTTCGGCACCGACGTCCTCGCCCCATCGGTGGACTTCCCCGAAAGTGCCTTTGACCACGTGGTGTTCGCACATTGTTCCTGGTATTTCGCATCGCTTGGACAACTGCGGGACACACTGGCCCGGGTACGGCCGTGGGCGCGGCGGCTGTGGTTCACCGAGTGGGACTTGACGCCGGCGTCCGGCGACCAGTTGGCGCACCTTCTCGCCGTGCTGATCCAGGGGCAGATCGAGGCCGCAGGGTTGCATGGTCAGGGCAACGTCCGCACGCCTTTCTCGCGTGAAGGGCTGCTGCGGCTCCTGCCTGAGGTCGGCTGGACGGCCGACGGCAGCGGGTCGGTCGATACCGCAGAGCTTCAGGACGGTGACTGGGAAATCGCTGCCTGCCTCGACCTGGCCGGAACAGAGGAGCCTCTGGCGACACTGCCCGAGGCGGTACGACAGCTTGTCCTGAGCCAGGTCGACGTTCTCCGGGCCATCGCCAAGCCGCACGACAACCACGCGCTCGCGGCGTATTCAGTCACCGCGCGCTGACAGAGGAGACCTGAGCCGGACGCCGACCTGACAGCCGCGCACCGTGTAGGGGGTCTGCGCAGCGACAGTCCGTCGTCCCTCCGCAGCAGCCGCGACCGCGGCCCGCCCGCCGAACCGACGCGGAGACGCTCTGCTAAAGGCGTCAGGAGGTGGGGATCAGCTCCGGCATGGAGGAGGCTGCGGTGGCGGGCGGTGTTCGCGTCGGGAACATGACTGTGCCCGGCGTGGCCGCGTTCGGCCCGGCGCGTGGCACGGACGCGGTCCAGGAGGGCTGTCAGAGCGAGAGGTTCGAACGTCGCGCGGGGGCCTTGAGCGAGGATGAGGGCGGCGGTTACGAAACGCTCAGCCCGGCTATTGGGGGGACTGTGGTTTCGCCGCCGAGGACGATGGCGGTCAGTACGGCTGCGTGGAAGTCCTCCAGGTCCTGGTCGGAGATGGTGACGGGGCTTCCGGTGAGGGTGTACCACTCCTCGGCGCCGGTGTACTGGACTGTGACGCCGAGGCGGCGGTCGGCGAGACGGGCGGTACGCACGGTGGGGTCGCCGGTGATGACGCCCACCTCGTCCGTCATCGCACCGCCGGGCCCAGCGGTGACCTGGCCCTGGCACACAGCCGCTTCGGGCATCAGCTCTCGCAGGTGTCGGGCATCTCGCCCAGCGCCGCCGTCTCCGGCTCGGTGACGGCCAGCTCGTAGACGTGCTTCACATCCACCCACGCCCGGGAATAGGTGCACCAGTACGACTTCAGCGAGGGCTTCCACAGGTCCGGCGTCTGGTCGCCCTTGGACCGGTTGGACGCGGCGGAGACCGCGATGAGCTGGCTGTGGACCAGGTCGTTGGCGAACGCCTTGCGCCTGCTGGTGTCCCAGAGGTCGGCACCCGCCCTCCACGCGGCAGCCAGCGGGACAAGGTGATCAATATCGATCAGTTCATCCGCCCCAGCTCGGCGGTCAGCTCCAGTACCGATTCCACCGAGCGGATGTTCGCCCATCACGGCGACGCGGGTGCGCTGCCGTGGCCCGATCTTCTGACCGGACGATGATGCGGCGCGGGGGCCACCGAACCCCGCGCTCTTGATCTTGCTCATCTATCGGTCGAATCCTGAACATCAGCTCCTTGCTGGGATTGAAGGTGCGTCAGGTACTCGGAGACGGCGGGTGCCTCGGCAGCACTGATGCGCTGATAGATGCCAACCGCCTGGCGCAGGTCGGCCAAGGCGGCAGGGTGGTCGCCGGTGCGTGCGTGGCAGCGGGCGGTACCTTCGAGGGCGCGGGCTTCATCCAGAGGACTGTGGATCCGGCGGGCGAGGTGCAGGGCCTGCTGGTATGCGGAAAGCGCTTCCCCCGGGCCCACCGAGGCGGTCAGGAGGGCACCGGTGCTATTGAGCACCTCGACCTGCCCCTGAATGTCACGCAGCTCCTGAAACAGAATCAGAGACTTTTGCAGCAGGTTGGCCGACGCCGTGTAGTCGCCGGTCGCGTACCGTACCCGTCCCAACTCTCTCAAGGCATAAGCCTCACCGTGACGGTTACTGAGGGCGCGAAAGATGTCCAGCGCCTGCAGGGTCAGGCCAGCCGCGGCCGGAAAGTTCCCGGTCACGGCCTGTACCCGGCCCAAATCCCACAGACTGTATGCCTCGCTGAGACGGCTGCCGAGAGCGCGGTAGAGCTCCAGCGCCCGCCGGGCCAGGTCGGCCGACGCCGTGTAGTCGCCGGTCGCGTACCGCACCCGTCCCAACTCCCGCAAGGCGTGGGCCTCGCTGAGACGGTTGCCGAGAGAACGGCTAATATCCAGCGCCTGCCGGGTTAGGTCGGCCGCTGCCAGGTAGTCGCCGGTCGAGTACCGCACCCAGCCCAGCCCCCGCAGGGTGTATGCCTCGCCGAGACGGTTATCGAGAGCCCGGTAGAGTTCCAGCGCCTGCCAGGTTAGACGGGCCGCCTCCGGGTAGTCCGCGGTCAAGTACCGCACCCAGCCCAGCTCCCGCAGAGTGTTGGCCTCGCCGAGACGGTTATCGAGAGCCCGGTAGAGTTCCAGCGCCTGCCAGGTTAGACGGGCCGACGCCAGAAAGTCCCCAGTCAGATACCGCACCCAGCCCAGCTCCGCCAGGGTGCCGGCCTCGCCGAGACGATCGCCGGTAAGGCGGGCACTGGTAGCGGCGGCTCGGTGGAGGGAGACGGCATCCTCCCAGTGGCCTTGTTGGCGCAGGAAGGCGGCCAAGGCGGCGGTGAGGTAAATGGCGTAGGGGTGCCGTGCGGTGGCGATGGCTTGGTGGATGCAGGCGATGAGGTTGGCGCGTTCGGTCCTCATCCATGCCACGGCCTGCTCATGGTTGGCCATACCGGGTGCGGCAGCGGGAGAAGGGCTGGCAACTGAGGTGGCGGTGCGAGGGGCCTCGGCAAGGTGACGGTCGGCAGCTTCGGTGGTGTGCTGGTAATAGTCCAGCAGGCGCCTGGTGGAAGCGTCGCAGTCGTCCGCCGGGTCGTGCTCGGCGAGGCTGCGGGCGTAGGCGCGCAGGAGGTCGTGCAGGCGGTAGCGGCCAGGGGCGGGGGAGTCGATGAGGTGATTGATGTAGAGGGTCTCCAGCTCGCGGCGAGCCTCGGGCAGGGGGATGCCCGCGAGGGCGGCGGTGGCGTAGGCCTCGATGTCGGAACCAGGGTGCAGGCCCAGGCGGCGGAAGAGGCACTGCCGCTGTGCCGGCAGGGCGCGGTAGGACATGTCGAAGGCGGCGGCCACCGCGCGGCCGCCGGCGGCGAGTTCGTCGAGTCGGTCCTGGGTGGAGGCGAACTCTTCGGCGTACTCTGCGAGGTTCCAGCGGGGGTGATCGGCGAAGCGGCCAGCGAGCAGCGCAATAGCCAGCGGCAGGTAGCCGGACAACTCCACGATCTGGGCAACGGCGTCGGTATCTGCTGCTGTGGTGGGGGTGCGATGGGCAAGGCGGGTGAATAGCAGGGCCGCATCCGTCGACGGGAGGATGTCCAGGGGCAGGGGGACAGCGCCGTCCAGCGCGGTCAGGCGGTGGCGGCTGGTGACCAGCACCAGGCAGCCCTCCGCGCCGGGCAGGAGCGGCTCGACTTGGGCGTGTTCGGCGGCGTCGTCTAAGACGAGGAGCATGCGCCGCCCGGTGAGCCGGTCGCGCCAGAGTCCGGCACGGGCCTCCAAGCCGTCGGGGATGCTGCGGGGGTCGATGCCTAGGCTGAGCAGGAGAGCGGCAAGGGCGTCGGCAGGGTCGGCGGGGTTCTGGCCGGGGGTGTGGGCGTTGAGACGAAGGAACATCTGCCCGTCGGGATAGCGGTCGGCGAGTCGGCGGGCGGCGTGGACGGCCAGAGCAGTCTTGCCGATCCCCGGCATGCCGTCGATAGTATGGATGGCCACCACCCGGGACGGCTGGGCGACGGCCAAAATCTGGTCCATCTCAGCCTGGCGGCCGGTGAAGGCAGCCACATCCCGCGGCAATGTCCGCACCGCGGTCAACGGCGCGAGCGCCTGCTGGGTGATGTACTGATCCCGCCCGGCCACGTAACCCTGCGCACTGCCCTCAACGCGCACATCGATACGCGTCAGCGCCGTATCGTCGTCCCCGTCTGTGTGGGTGGTCATGAGCCGGCAATGTGTTGGTCGCGGCCGGCCATGTACACATGCGCATGGTCCCGGGCCTCCGCCTTCATGACGATCGAGTGAACGCCGCGCTGTTCGTCCGGGGGCAGCGCCGGCGCGAGGTGCTCTTCCAGCAGGCGGCGCAGTTCGCTGACCGCCGAAGGTTCACCCACGAGCAGCTGCTGGAACCGCAGACGCCACACGCCGGTGAGCGCCTCCTCGGTGTCGTGGTCTTGCTGTTCACGGGCGTTGAGAACACTGGCGTGCAGCGATTCCAGCTCGGCGGCGATCTCGTCCGCCTGCTCGGGATGAAGCCGGTGCCACAGGGCTGTCGTAGCTGTTCTGACCTGCTGCCAGGAGTCCACTGCCATCGCACTCACCAGCGCCGTCCCGGCCGCCAACACAATCGGGTCCATGCCACCCCCTTGTAAAAACCCGGAACAGTAACCCTACGAGTCCGGAAGGGCGTAAGGAGTGGTTTCCTCCAGCTGGCCCTATCGACGTCTCACGGTTCTGGCTCAGGTTCCGTGCAGCGGTGGCTGTGCGTGATGAAGGCGACATGATCTGCGTCTCGACGATGGGGCACGAATCCCGAAGCTATGGTGCGGCGATGAGCAACGACTCCCTCCTCGGCCGCGCTGTCCGTCTCGTTCCTCCGTCAATCATGCAGAGGCGTTGTTCCCCTCGGCGTCGGATCCTGAGGTCTGGAGTTGGATGCCGCGGCCTCGCCCAGGCTCCTTGATAGAGACGCGGGAGATGATCAGCCAGATGTTGGCGGATCAGGCGAGGAGATGCTTCTCCGTCCAACGCCTCACGGACGAGACGGTGATCGGCTCGACCAGCCTGTATGAGCTTGACCTCGCTGGGGGCCGCGCTGAGATTGGCGCGACCTGGTTCGATCGCGCCTGTTGGGGCGGTCCCTGCAATGCCGAGTTCAAGCTCCTGCTGTTGTCACACGCCTTCGACGATCTGGGCCTTGCTCGAAGTGCCTTGCGTACCGACAACCTGAACGTACGGTCCCAGCAGGTGATGACGCGGCTGGGGCTTGTCTATGAAGGGACGTTGCGCAGCCACATGGTGCGCCAGGACGGTATGCGTCGTGATTCCTTGTACTACAGCGTCCTCGTGGATGAATGGCCATCCGTGCGCGACAAGCTTGTCACTCGGGTGGCGGCCAAGGCCGCTGTCTGACCGGGTAGCGGCCCGTCACCGAGCAAGGAGGACCCGCTTCCGCAGGAGAGCAAAGCTGGCGCGACTGAGGTTCCCCCGGGATGCGGAGAATGGTGACAGCGGGTCAGATGGGTCCCATGAGAGGAACTCTGACTATGGCCGCACCGAGAATATATTCGCAGGAGTTGCGTGAGCGTGCGGTACGGATGTACCGCACCTCGGATCCGAAGCCGCAGGTCAAGAAGCTGGCCGTTGATCTCGGGGTGCATCCCGAGGCTCTGCGGACCTGGCTGCGGCAGGCCGAGGCGGACGCCGGCGAGCGTGACGACCGGCCTACCACCGCCGAACGCGAGGAACTCGCCGCGCTGCGCAAGGAGAACGCCCAGCTCAAGCGGGCGAATGAGATCCTGCGGACGGCCTCGGTTTTTTCGCCGCCCAGCTCGACCCGACCCGGCCCAGGTGACGGTGCTCTTCACCGAGCGCCCGCACCTGGAGGTCGAGCCCACCCTCCGGGAACTGAACATCGCCTCCTACCTTCTACCGCTGGCGCCGCGCCGAGAAGCAACCGTGCGAACGCATCCGCCACGACGCGGAGTTGACCGGGCAGATCCGAAAGGTCCACGCCGATTCCGGCGGGATCTACGGCTCGCCGCGCGTGCACGCCGTCCTCAGACGCGAGGGCACCCGGGTGGGCCGCAAGCGGGTCGAGCGCCTGATGCGCGAGGCCGATCTCGCGGGCATCAGCCCGCGTCGCACAGGTTTCACCCGCCAGGACCCGAAGGCCATCCTGGCCCCGGACCTGGTCATTCGGGACTTCACCGCGCCCGCGCCGAACCGGCTGTGGGTCACCGACCTCACCATGATTCCCACCGGTGAGGGGCCGCTGTGGCTGTCCGCGATCCGCGACGCGTTCTCCCGCCGGGTGGTGGCCTGGGAGACCTCTGCCCGCGCTGACGCCGATCTGGTGCTGTCCTCGCTGGAGTACGCCCTGGTCAGCCGCGAGGTGAAGCCCGGCCAGCTGATCCATCATGCCGACCACGGCTGCCAGTACACCTCCGTGAAGCTCACCACGCGGCTGGTGCGGGCGGGAATTGAGGCATCCATGGGGTCGGTCGGGGACAGTTACGATAACGCCCTCGCGAAGAACCTCTGGATGATCATCAAGACCGAATGCGTCTGCGGCAGGGTCTTCGCCACCCGGGCCGAGGCGAACCTCGCGCTCTTCGAGTACATCGACGGCTTCTACAACAGCCGGCGCATCCAGAAACGCCTCGGCCACCTCAGCCCCATCGAGTTCGAGGAGAAGCACCACGCCGACCAGGCGACGGCCGAACAAGCGCATCTGAACACCCGTCAACCCACCCTGACCAGCTAATCAGCACCTCCCCAACGACGGGAGAACCTCAAGTGCCCGGCGGACCGCGCGGGGGGCGGGGACTGGTCAGAAGTGGATCGCCCGGCTGGTGCTGCCTTTTCTTGAGACGACCGGCCCAGGTGATCGGCATGATGATTCTGTCGAGCGGATCGCACGGAGGCAGGGTTGCTGCAGGTGTGGACCTTGCCGCTCTGGCCCTGAAGGCCGTCCCGAGAGGACGCACGATGTTGCGGCGCCCGGTCAAAGCGCGATCGGAACGCGCAAATACGGCGTCGGCGTACCAACAGCGCGCCGATGCTTCTCCGGCCGTCGCCCGGCATGAATAGTCCCTGCCTCGCAGGGATCCCTGCCCCAACTGTGCGGCCACCACCCGGCACCCTCATCACGGCCCGTACTTCCCTCCAGGCTGCACCGCTGGGCGCTCACCACGCTGCTCCTGGGCGCCGGGTGAGGGTAGGAGCGTTGTGTGTTTTAGCGCGTGGTGTTGGTGTATTCCCGTCAGGTACGGCCTTCACGCCGTGCTTCCGCACGGATGCGGGGCACGGCGTGAAGTAGGGGGCCTCAGCCCGATGTGCTTCTCAACGGACCCGTTGAGTCAGATGACGCTGCCGGTCCAGGTTTTGACTGGTGGGTTGATGTTGGTTCCGGTGCTGGTGAAGGTGAAGGTGAAGAGGGAGTCGGTCTGGCGGCCGTCGGGGGTTTTGCCGGCGTCGTAGAGGACGCCGATGTCGGTCTTCTTGTCGCCGTTGTAGTCGCCGGAGGTCACCTTGACGTGTGGAGCCTCGACATTATTTCGCCACGTTTCATGCAGTAGTACAAGTCGCGGGCGGTCCGCCGAGGGTCATTCCTTGGGGGCCGCCCTCGTTTCAGTTCCCGACGGATCCTTGAAGAGCATGTTGTCCCGCCTGGGATGTTTGATAGGGCGGTGGTTAAAGTGCTTCAAGGTCGCTCGTTGAGGGCGGCTGTGAAGCGCGTCAAAGCCCGTTTCATGTTGGCGAAGGGGCATTCAGGGCGTGCGCACCGGCCGTGGAGTGCATCGCGTAGGCCCGCGTGCGATCTCTGGGGTTGGTGTCAGTGGTGGGATTATTGTTGCTGGTCAGAGTGGTGTTGTTCGTCTGGTTTCGCTGTCATGAGGCCCTATCTCATGGTGGGTGACGCTGTCTCAGGTCCGAGAGTTCCCATCGGTAGGCCGGCCTGGTGTCAGTGTCGTGGTGTCAGTTTTCGGTGTTTGTGCTGGCGGGGTGTCTGCTCGGGTGGGTTTCACTGTCACGAGCCGGTATACGGGGCCGGTGGTGCTGTCGTGGGGCGGTACACCACTGGCTCGCTCACTGTCACGGAATCGGTGCTCCTGATTGTTCTGTGGATCTTTTCCCGGAAGGGTGGCTGCATCGGGAGCGCGAGCGGTCGGCGCGGACGGGGTTGGTGAGGCCCGGCGGGGAGGGAGGGTGGGTGTGGACGACGGCAGCGGTGGCATCGGGGCGGTCGATGATAGCGGGGGCCGGGCTTCCGGCGGCGTCGCGGACCGCGCTGCGCGGCCCTGCGGTGCGCCGGCTGCTCACCGTGCGGCAGATCCAGGGATCGCCCGAAGCCCTTCGTTGGGTACACGGGGTCCTCGTCCGGGGCCTATCCGGGCAGACCCCGGAGCAGGCCCTCCAGATCGCGCTCGCCGTCGCGGGTCTGGGCACCATGGGCCAATCCGCCGCGGATGAGACGCTCGGCCTCGGGGCGAGCGAACTGGCCCGCCCACGCATCGTGCTCCCGCAGGAGACCCTCGGCCAGGTCCTCGGGGACGATGGCGCGCTTGACCGCTGCGATCACACCTTCGGGCAAGGCGGCGATGTTGCGGGCGAGGCGGTCGACGACGTCGTCGAGCTCGCCGGCAGGGACGGCCCGGTTGACCCAGCCGTAACGCTCTGCGGTTTCGGCATCGTACAGATCGGCACCCAGCACCGCCTCCAGGGCGCGATTGCGACCGACCCGGCCGGCGAGATATTGCGTGCCCCCTCCGCCAGGGACGATGCCCATGAGAGCTTCGATCTGGCCGATCCCGGCGCGACCGATCGCCGCGAACGTCATGTCCGCGGCTGTGACGAACTCCGCCCCTCCGCCGCGCGCCATCCCGGCAAGCTTGACGATCGTCACCTGGGGCTGGTGCCGAAGCAGTTCCCCCAGAGCCTGGAAGACGTTGACGCCGTCCGGAAGGTCGGCCGCGAGCTTGTCGAAGGCGTCCGGAGTGTCGACGAGGGACATGTCGACGTGGGCTATGAAGAACTCCGGATTGGCGCTGTCGAACACGATCACCCGGAGCGAGTCGTCGCTCTTCAGCGCGGTCAGCAGGTGCCGGAGGTCGGCCATCAGGGGGACGTTCAAGACGTTAACGGGCGGGTTGTCGAGGGTGACGCGGGCGATGCCGTCCTCGCGACTCACCCGCAGGGTCGGGTAGGCGTCGTGGTTCATGGAGATCTCCGATCGGTACCTGATATGCATCTAGTTCCTGATGCATACTTACGGTGCGATGGTGAGCGACCGGCGTCAATAACGCACTTTTGGCATCGCAAGGATTGCGAAGGATACCGACATGGCCACTTCTGAAGCCGGCGCTGACGCCGGCGTCGTCTACCGGGCCGACTGCCCCAGCCGCCCGATCCTCGACCAGATCGCTGACAAGTGGTCGATGATGGTGATGGCAGTCCTTGACAAGCCCACTCGGTTCAACGAGATCAAGCGCCGCCTCGAAGGCGTGACCCAGCGGGTCTTGACCCAGACTCTGCGCCGCCTGGAGCGCAACGGGATGATCACGCGCCGGGTGCTGCCTACCTCGCCGGTGGGGGTCGAGTACTCCCTCACCCCGCTCGGCGAATCCCTCCGGGAGCCGTTCGGCCGGTTGTACGCCTGGACGGTCGACAACACGGACGAGATCCGGGCGCACCAAACTGACTACGACCAACGCGTTCAGAGTTGAGAAGGCGTGCCCGAGAACCCCATCATCCTGAGCCGACTCGCTCCGGCACCGCTTGGGCGTACCGGATCCCCCCGACCTTGTGCCGGCATGTCACATGCGTTGGGCGCTCCCCCTCGAACTCGACGTTCAGGTGCGGGTCCAATGCGTCCGGCCGAATCGGCAGTTCCATCTTTTCGTGTTCAGGACTCCGTGCTCGGCCTGGTCCTCAACGCGCTGGTCCTCTTCAACACCCGGTACAGGACGCCGCCCTCACTCAGCGCTACACGCCACCTGGCCGTAGCTATACGAGAACAGGGCCATCTGGACAAGCCCATGAGCGCCCAGCCCGAGTACGCCGCCGCACCGCCCCCGGCGCGGGGCCCAGCTCCTCGCGCGGATCCGTACCGACCGCCGCGCCGAGGTCTGGGAGCGGCCACCACACGCATTACCAGGGAACCGACAACAGAACGCGGCTGACGCGCAGCCGCTGCCACCAACACGACCTCTTAGTCGTCGCATGTCAGCCCCGTTCGGACAGTCGACAACACCGCCGGTGACGGGCAATGGCCCGGGTCTCCGTGCTCGGCTCTGTCAGCCGGGCACGGAGCCTGTAGGTGTTGTCAGCTGGTGGGGTGCAGATAGAAGGCTTCGTTGTCGGCAGGGAAGGGCAGGGGGCCGTACTGCTGCTCGTACTGGATGACGGGGGTGCCGTCCGCGGTGCCGTTGCCCGCAACGTTCAGCAGGTACTCGGTTCTCTCGTTGGTGATGGTCGTCAGGTTCGGGAACAGCGGGAGGGGGTTCTCCAGGATGAAGTTCTGGGTGTCAGTGGTGGGGCCGTGCCGGTGGCAGTCCCAGATGTTCATCTGGGAGCCCTCCCTACTGGCGGTGCCGTTGTCGACGTCCATGCACTTGCCGCTGTTCACGCTGACAATTCGGTCCGACCTGTTCTGGAAGCCGTCGGGGCGCAAAGTCCACTGCTGGTTGGTGCCGTTGTCGGGGTGGTAGAGGATGAGGTGCGTCCCGTTGGTCTTGCGGGCCTGGTAGACGTCGAGGACGCTGCCGTTGCCTCCGTTGTCGCCGAGGGTGAAGCGGGCGGGGCCAGCTCCGGCGCGCAAGGAGGAGAAGGTGATGGGCCAGTGGTCGCTGCCGCGGGGGTTGCCGCGGGCAGCCTGCCAGTTCTGGGTCAGGACGTTGGAGACGGCGTAGTCCAGGCGGCCGCCGCTGAGCTGGGTGGGGCCGCCGCTCTCGTAGATGTGCGAGTTGGCGGGGATGCCGGTGGGTCCGCCGACGGGCAGGGAACGCGGGGCGCGGTTGAAGTCGCCCAGGACCACCCAGTTCCCCAGGGCGAGCTGCCTGCTGCGGGCGGCGACCCGGCGGACGAGGGAGGCGGCGTCGGTGCCGCCGCTGGCGCTGGCGTGGATGGAGGCGAACAGGACGTTGTCCGCCTGCCGTACGACGCCGAGGGCAGACCGGTAGACGCCGGCGATCGCCTCCACGCGGTCGGGCCGGAACGAGGTGATCATGGCTGAGTTCACGCCCCGGGCCGGGTTGGCGCCCTGGTAGAGGATGTAGAGGTAGCGCTCACCGCGGGTGCGGGTGGAGGGGATGCGGTAGGCGCGGATGTTGCGGCCGATACGGCCCAGCGACACCGCCCCGGACGGCGGCGTGATCGATGCCTCCTGCAGGGCCACGACGCTCGCGTTGTCCGAGAGGCCCAGCGCGTAGGTCCAGCGGCCGGAGGCTCGCTGCATGTTCCAGGTCGCCATCCGGTTACTGTCCGGCGGCGCCGCTGACGCGGGTCCCCCGCCGACCAGCAGGAAGGCCGCACACAGAACGCCCACCACCAGCGCGATCAGGCCCCGTTGGCCGCCAACGCGCCATACGGCTACATCTGCTCTGTCTTCTGGTTGCTGCATACACGCCAATGTCCTGCCACCCGGCCCATAACGGCAGCTGCATTCAAGGTAGTTGCCCTGGACGGGTGAAGGGTTCCCTGCCAAACGCCCTGATTGCAGGACGGCGGACAGTGGCTGTCCATGGGCAGCTCAGCCAGTCCGTCGCCGGTCCTGAGCTGACCTGCGGCGACCGGTGACGGGTCCTGAGAAGCCACCTCAGTCCGGCTCCCCGTGACGACTAAATTCCGTGACACAGAACGCCACTCGGCTGTGTTCGATGACATGACGACTCACTTGGATGACAACGGACATCGTGTGCGGCGTGCTGATCTGCGGCGGCTGAGTTGGATGTCAACGCGCGACCGCCGCAAAGCATCTTGCGGCCGCGTCGCAACGGGCCGGTACGGTGGCGAAGCCGTGTCTTGCGTGTTGCTGCCCCGGCAGCGGAGGACGCGGCCGGGGTCGGCCATGGTGCTGCGTGACGGCTACGGCGTCGGGCGGTGAGGCACGATCGGGAGCTGCACGTAGCTGATGCGGTCCGGCCCGGTGTGCACGGTGTTGGTCGCGCCCGCGTGGTAAGCGGCGCCGTAGGCGTGGGGCACGCCGTGGGCGACGCCGTCGTACGGCTGGATGTCGATGCGCAGGCGCTGGCCCGTCCGGATCAGTCCGGTGTTGGGGATGAGCTCGATCTCGACCGGGACCACCTCACCGTCGCGAAGAGGTGCGTGGTCGCCCTTGAGGTGGGTGTGCTTGGGCGTGTACGGGGTGGTGCGGGCGGTGTCGAGTTTGCGGTGCGACGCCTTGAGCCACCCCTTGATCATCGGGGCGATGCGGGCGGGGTAGTTCATGGTGGTGATGCCGAGGAAGTCGACTTCTCGGTCCTGTTCGTCGATGACGCGCACCGAGACGTAGATGTCCATGTCTTCGCTCGTGGAGGACACCCACAGCACGGCTTTGCCGTATCCGGCGATGACCGCGTCCTCGGCCAAGGGCTCGCTGACGAAGGAGATGCCGGTTGTACGGGGGTCTGTCGACTCGACGTCGGCCGAGTAGCCTGCCTCCCGCTCAGCGGCCGGCTCCGACGACGAGAGCCGCAGGAAGTCGGTTCGCGCGGAGTCTCCGGACCAGTCGGACGGGCTCGCGTCGAAGTGCCACTTGGTGTATTTCGTCCTGGCGATCGGCCATTCGTACTCCTCCTGGATGTAGGAGGCCCCGTTGCCGGTGCGGATCTCCAGGCGTACCGGCGGGGTGTCCATGATTCCGTTGTCGATGCCCTTGAGCCAGTGGTCGAAGAACGCCTTGTGCCGGGTGACGGTGTCGGCCGCGTAGGACTTCTGGAACCAGTCCTCCCAGAAGTCGAGCTTCTTGTGCGGGGTCGGTGTGGCGAGGTACGCCTCGCTGCTGCCGAGTTGGTGGAAGTGGGCGAGATGCGTGGTGGCGGCCACGGACCACAGGGGAACGGTGACCTCGCTCATGTCCGGGCTCATGAACATTTCGGCGCGCGGCCCGAAGATGAGGTCGGGGTCGGAGTCTTTGAAGGGGCTCTCCTTCATGATGCGGGTGAAGTCGGCGATGTCGGGTTCGCCGCAGATCGCGGGCACGAATCCGGCCTGCTTCCAGGTCGGGAAGAAGTGCTCGTTGTAGATGCCGCCGTTGTAGGCGACCTCCTCGTACAGGTCGACGTCGGTGCCGATGGCGATCATCGCCTTGAGGTGTGCGGGCTGCAGGCTCGCGGCGGCGTGCTGGCTGACGGCGAGGTACGACATGCCCCACAGGCCGACAGACCCGTTCGACCAGGGCTGGACACCTGCCCACTCGATCGCGTCGCGGAACGCTTCGGCTCCGGCCAGGCCCCACGGGGCCAGTTGGCCGGGGCTCTTGCCTGCGCCGGGCATGTCGACGCGGACGACGGCGTACCCGTCGGGTACCCACGTGGCGGTATTGACGGTCTCGTGGTTCTCGAACTGCTGGCCCTCCGCGTTGCCGAGGAAGTAGTCCTCTTCCATCTGCTCGTGCCTTTCCAGGTCGGCCTCACTGCAGACGGAGTGGTGGTGGAAGGCTTTTCCGTACGGGCCGCAGCTCACGATGACCGGGTAGTTTCCGGGCTCCGCCGGACGGAAGACGTCGGCGAACACGTGCGAGCCGTTCTGCAGAGGGATCTTCACCTCGCGGAAGCGGAGGATGCCCATCGCGTTGCGGCGCAGCTCGTTTCGCGCGTTGGCAGGAGTGCACAACTGCCGCGGCGTCGCCTCGGTGAAGACGCCGGTCCGGTCGAGGTCGGCGAGAAGCCTGGCGACGACGCTGTCCTCGGTGAAGCCCTGGATCTTGTCGGCCATGCGGGTGCCCGCGAAGTTGGCGTCGTGGCGGAAGTCGATCGTCCGGTCGCCGATGATGTCGTGGACCTCGGGTGCGATATCGGTCCCGTTGTCCCGGGTGCCGCCGCGGCCGAGCGTGAACACCAGGCGGGCGATGTTCGTCACGCCCGGGTCCTTCAGCTTGGTGAGGTCGCCGTCGACACGGGCGACTATCAGCGCGAGATGCAGCCGGGGCGCCGCGGGGACGTTCCCGATCGCGGTGTTGCCGAGAAGGAAAGCGACCCGCTCACCTTCCTCGTAGTGGAACTCGCCGCGCTCGTTGGTGAGTCCGCGACGGGTGGGGGTCTCGTACTTCAGGCCGGCGATCGGCCCGGCCAGGACGCCTGTGAGAGTCATCGTTTTCCGTCTTCTTTGCCTTCGGCCATCGGTGGCCGCATGCGCGAAGCCGGTCGCGCAGAGCGCGCCGGAGGGCAGGTGCTGCACGCGGGTGTCCGCGGCGGGATGGGAAGCCGCCGGTCCTATCAGCAATGCCGCCACGGGACCGGCGGGCTGTCATGCGGTCTTGAGCGGGAGCTGCAGGTACGAGGCGCGGGCCCCGCCGGTGTGCACGAGGTGGACTCCCGTGTTCCGCGGCTCGTGGAACGGGACGCCGGGCATGATCGCGCCGAGCAGGTTGTGCGCGCTGATCACCAGGCGCAGTTGCTCGCCGGGGTGGAACACCAGGCCGACGGGGGAGAGATCGATCTGGATCTCCGCCACGTCGCCTGCTGCGAGCTTCTCGACCCGGTCGAAGGTATGCGCGGGGATCTCGTCGGTGCTGAGGTCGCTGTCGAGGTGACGGGTGGACACGCGCAGCCGCCCGTTGGAGCCCTTGTAGCGGAGCACCGAGGCGCTCTGCTCGGTGACGTCCTGCAGGAAGGCGCTCCGGTGGGGGACGGTGAACTGCTGCAGCGCTGTCCCGTTTGCATCGAGCTTCTGCACGAGGACGAACAGATCCATGTCGTCCGCGCCCTCCGCCTCCACCCACAGGTGGGCTTTCGGGTAACCGACGAGCTCTGTTTCCTCGTCGAACCGGGCGAGGAAGGAGACACCGCCCGGGAGCGCCTGGGCTGCGTACCGCACGCTGCCTTCGGAGGCCGGTGCTTCCCTCCGCAGAGTGCGTGAGGAGGCATCCAGGTAGAGCTTCGTGTTCTCCACATCGGCGGGCGGGAAGGCCCCCGCAGGCTGTTCGACGCGGTCCACGCCATGGAGGTCGAGCGTGGCGTAGCGCACCCGGGGGGTCTGTTCCCACCCGTTGTCCTCTCCCCTGAGGTAGTGGTCGAAGAACCGGCGCAGGTCGTCGCGGTGCGCCTCGTCGTAGTAGTCCGGCCATTCCTGGGTGCTGTGAATGCGCAGCCACTTGTCCTGCGACGTGATGCGCCGCCAGGCCCGGAAGGTGCCTTGGGTGTGCAGGGTGTTGGAGTAGCTCGCGACGATGTACGCCGGGACGGTGATCCTGTCGAAGCGGGGTACCTTCTCCTGCCACAGAGCGCCGAAGAGCGGGCGCTGCTCGGCTTCGGCGGCGACGTCCTCGCGGCGGCCGGCGCCGGCGAAGTTGCGCTGCAGTTGCTTCGTGAAGCCGAGGTCGGGCATGCCGCCGCGCAGGACGAGATCCCGGTAGACGTCGCTGATTCCTTCCCATGGGTTGATCGCGGCAAGGTGCGGCGGCTGCTCCGCCGCGGTGAACCACTGGGACACCGCGAGGTAGGACGTGCCGCTCATGCCGACTTTGCCGTTGCACCACTCCTGCTCGGCGAGCCACTCGATGAGGTCGTGGCAGTCACGGCCCTCCTGTCGGTCCCACAGGTAGCTGTCACCACCGGAGTTCGCCACGCCCCGGGGGTCGGGATTGCAGATCGCGTACCCGTTCGCGCACCAGAACGCTGGGTCAGGCCCCTCGAACTTCCCGAGACCGGACAGGGCGCTGTTGTCCACGCCGATCATGTCGAAGAGCGAGGTGGTCGTGGGGGCGGTGCCGCCGCTCTTGCCGTACGGGCTCCACGCCACGAGGACCGGAACCGGCTCGACGACCGCCGGGCGCAGGACGTCGGTGTAGATCGTGACACCGTCGCGCAGCGTCACGGCGACGTCCTTCTCGAACACGATCTCGACCGGCAGCGGCAGGAACCCCGGCGCGACCTGGAACCCGGCGGTCAGAGTGCGGGTGCCGGGTTCGAAGGGGCTCAGCACGCCCCGGGCGGGCCCCGCCTCATAGGGATACGACGGCACGAAGACCTTCTCGGTATCGCTCATGACGGGGCTCCTCTCGCCAACGCGCAGTCGGCTCACTTCGGACGGCCGGGTCGGATAATCCGCCGCCGGCGAGCGTAGGACTGCAATCGAATTAAATCAACCGTCGTTGATATTTTCGGAGGGCCGCTAGGGTGATCGCATGCCCGAACAACCCACGTCGCCGATCTCCCGCCCACCGCGTGGGCGCAGGCCGGGGCAGAACGCCACCCGTGAGGCGGTCCTGGACGCCGCGCGCGCCCGCTTCGCCGCAGACGGCTTCCATGCCACGACCATCCGCAAGGTCGCCGCGGACGCCGACGTCGACGCCGCGCTGGTGATGCAGTACTTCCGGTCGAAGGACGAACTCTTCGCGGCGGTGATGTCCCTCTCACCCGGTGCGCTCGCACGGCTCGCCGGTGCCTTCGAGGGTGCCGAGGACTCGCTGGGCGAACGGGTCGCCCGAGCGCACTTGGGTGTGTGGGAGGACCGGTCGAAGGACGCGGAGGCCCTGCTCGCGATGCTCCGCGGGGCGATCGTGCATGAGCAAGCGGCCCTGCAGCTACGGGAGTTCATCGAGTCGCGCCTGACGGAAGACGTTCGTCGGCGTGCGCACGACGACCATGACACCGCGGTCCGGGTCGCCCTGGCCGCGTCCATGCTGATCGGCATCCTCGTCGGACGCCGGGTGGTACAGGTGCCCCTGCTCACCGGCGAAGACATGGAGTCAATCGTCCAGCGGGTCGGGCCCGCACTGCAGGAACTTCTCGTGCCACGGTCCACACCGGACTCAGCCTGAATTCAAGGGTGCTACCTCCAGATCGCCCGCCGTCAAGGTGCGGGGCCGGGCGCCGATGACCAAGGTGTCCCTGGGCGGCCGTGGCCGCTTCGCCGACGCTGGCCGTGAACATGAGCGCCTCGCTGCTCATCCCGCACGACTCGGTTCCCAGTCAAAGAAGCCGGAACGACTGGGTTCGATGCCAAACGCCTCGGCTGAGTGTCAGAGGACATGGGTGAACGCGCCCTGGGCAGCCGTCACTGCCCCGTCGCAGTGAAGGTTGAGTGACTCTCATCGAAGTTTGACCGAGCCCGGGACGGTCCTTGATCGTGGTGGCCTGCTACTGGCTGACTGGAGACGTGATGATGCAGCATTTTGTTCGACCCGAGGAAGCTCCGCCCGTGAACGGCTATAGCCACGCGGTGGTGTTCACGGGAGCTGTCGTAGCGGTCTCAGGACAGGTCCCGGTGGATGGCGAAGGCCAGCTGGTGGGTGAAGGCGATGCGGAGGCGCAGGTGCGTCAGGTATACGCGAACCTGACCACGGCCCTTGAGGCTGCGGGTTCGGCCCTCGAACACGTGGTCAAATTGACCGTCTACCTGACCGATCTGCAGGACCTTCCAGCGTTCCGCCGGGTACGGGACGAGCACCAGAACCCTGGGCATCCCCCGGCCTGCTCGCTTGTTCAGGTCGCCGGACTGGTACACCCTGCATTCCGGGTCGAGATCGACGCATGGGCTGTAGTACCGACTAGCTCATGAAGTAGCGGTGCCGGCCAACGCTCAATCTTCGCTGAGAAGCGCTCAACCTTCCCTACGTTGTTGTCCCGTGACATGGAACCTTGATCAATGACATCGAAGGTTGATGATCGCGAAGTGGTGCCAACGAAGATTGAGCGAGCGGGCGCGCCCTCCTAGAGATGCGCAACACTGCTCCGAAAGCCAGGAGAGACCGGTCTCGCATGTCATGTTTACTCCGGATAGGCGGTGTGGACGACCCAGGTCCTGGGCTTCGGCCCCCGCCTGTTGATCCTCCTCGATGAGGTCAACGCGACGATGAAGCAGCTGGCCCGCTACTGGGAGCAGGTCCGCGAGTCCGGCGATCCGAAGGTCTCCCCGGCTGTCGACGCGGTCAACGAGATCCTCTACATGGGCCGCCAGCTGCGCATGCACGTCCTCCTCGTCGCCCAGTCCGCGACCGCCCGCGCCCTCGGAGGTCCGCGAGCAGTTCGCCACCCGCATCCTGGCCCGCTACAGCGTCAACGCCTGGAGGATGCTCGCCCCGGAGGTCCACCCGGCGCCGAAGTCCACCAAGCACCCCGGCCGTGCCCAGGCCGTCATCGGCGGCAGCACCAGCGAGGCGCAGGTCCTCTTCTTCACCGAAGCCGAAGCCCGCCAGTGGGCCACCGCCGGGAAGCAGGCCGAAACCGCCGGCCAGCCCGGTGCGGTGCAGCTGCAGAAGCTGCCCGCCGACTTCCTCGCCGACGCCTGGAGCCCCACCCCGGTCCCGGCCGCCGACCCGGGCGCCCCTGCGGGCAGCTCTACGGCGACGCCGCCGCCGGCGGTCCCGGCCCCGGCCAACGACCAGGCGGTGGGTCTGTGTCAGGCCGCCGAACACCACCTGCCCGGCATCACCCTGGCCGCGCTGCGCTTCGCCCGCACCAAACGACCCGGCCTTCCCCGGCTCGGCCGACAAGCGCGGCGCCGAACTCCTCTACCGCGTCGGCGACCTCAAGGAGTGGGCCCGCAACCGGCCCCGCGCCGCCACCGGCATCACCGACCTGGACTGACCCGCCAGTCCGCCAGCTGAGTCCGTGTTCGAGCACGTCTGCGTCCGGGCCTCCGCCTACGGCGGTCTCCTCGGATGCCTCAGGGGGAGCGGTCGCCGGGGCGGACCCGCCAGCCTTGACTGCGATCGGCCGTGCGAGTCCTTCGAGGATGTTCCGTGCGCCCTGGCAGTGCGTCGGCGACGGATGTCGCGGAGCGGACGGGTGCGACGTCGATGCTCATCGCGTCCTGGCGTGCCCGCCGGGCGCCGTACACGTCTGGCGGGATTTGGGCACACGTGATCAGGGCCGCGCAGAAGCAGTGCTGCGCGGCCCTGATCTGTGTCGGGACTGGTCTATGGGTTGGTGGGGCCGTCGTCCGGCAGAACGGCGCCACCGAAATAGTTGTGCTGCCGAGCTGCAAAACGGCGACCGCTCCCTCTGGAACGCTGCGCCCGGGGTGGATTAATATCTATGACCGCCGGATGAGGGTTTAATGTGCCGCGCTGGCAGTGTGTTTACGGCAACGAGCAGAGTGGAATTATTGACCGTACACAGGCCGCTACCGCATGCTACTGTCGATCTCAGTTGCAGTTGTGGTTCCCAAAAAACTTCAACGCCCCTGCCGGTGTTTTCAGCCCGCGGGAAGCGTTTTGTATTTCCGGTCATTTTCCGGGCGGGGCATCATCGCGGCGACCCGGTGTCCGTGGATTGCGGGTTCCGGCGTACTGCCCCAAAGGAGATATGACATGGCGTCAGGCACTGTGAAGTGGTTCAACGCGGCCAAGGGTTTCGGCTTCATCGAGCAGGACGGTGACGGCGCTGACGTGTTCGCCCACTTCTCGAACATCGCCGCCCAGGGCTTCCGTGAGCTGATCGAAGGCCAGAAGGTCACCTTCGACATCGCGTCGGGCCAGAAGGGCCCGACGGCCGAGAACATCGTTCCCGCCTGACGCTGACGCGTACTTCGTAGCTGGGGCCCGCATCCCTCGGGGTGCGGGCCCCAGCTGCGGGCATTTCCCGTATTGGTGTCACCTGCGGGATATTCGCCGCCCGCAGAATCCTTTCCAAGGGTGCTCGCTCTTTCGGAGCTGCATCCCGTCGATGTCCTGGATTTCACGTCCGCATGACATCGCCTATTTCGCCGCCTGTACCCCGCAGGGTTCGCCGCAGGCGAGATTTTACTTTCGCATTCTTTTCGGCCCGTTCTTGTGATTCCCCGCGCTGTTCTTCCGCTGCGGGAATTCCTTGATACGTGCCGTATCAAGGAAGGTTCTGAATGAACCCCACACGTACGAACGACCGCTCCTCCCGCACCCGCAGCCGTACCGGCGGTCCTACTTCCGGCTCCGGCGCCGGTTCGTACCGGGGCAGCCGATTCGGCTCGCCCGCCCCGAGCCGTTCCGGAGCGCCGAACCGCCGGGGCAGCCACGGGCGGCGGCCCGCGACGGCCTCGGGCGAGTTCGCCCTGCCGAAGACGATCACTCCCGCGCTGCCCGCCGTCGAGGCGTTCGCCGCCCTCGACATGCCCGAGCAGCTGCTGGCCTCGCTCACCGCGCAAGGCATGAGCGTCCCGTTCCCGATCCAGGGCGCGACCCTGCCCAACACCCTCGCGGGCCGCGACGTCCTCGGCCGGGGGCGCACCGGCTCCGGCAAGACCCTCGCCTTCGGCCTGGCCCTGCTGGCCCGCACCGCCGGGCAGCGTGCCGAGCCCGGCCAGCCGCTCGCCCTCATCCTTGTGCCGACGCGTGAACTGGCCCAGCAGGTGACCGACGCTCTCACCCCCTACGCCCGCTCGGTGAGGCTGCGCCTGGCCACTGTCGTCGGGGGAATGCCGATCGGCAGGCAGGTCAGTTCACTGCGACGTGGTGCCGAAGTCGTCGTCGCGACGCCGGGCCGCCTCAAGGACCTCATCGACCGGGGTGACTGCCGGCTGAACCAGGTCGCGATCACCGTGCTCGACGAGGCCGACCAGATGGCCGACATGGGCTTCATGCCCCAGGTCACCGCGCTCCTGGACCAGGTACGTCCCGAGGGCCAGCGGATGCTGTTCTCCGCAACCCTCGACCGCAACGTCGATCTCCTGGTCCGCCGCTACCTCACCGACCCGGTGGTCCACTCCGTCGACCCGTCCGCAGGGGCGGTCACCACGATGGAGCACCACGTCCTGCACGTCCACGGCACCGACAAGCACCGGACGACGACACAGATCGCGGCGCGCGAGGGCCGGGTGATCATGTTCCTGGACACCAAGCACGCCGTCGACCGGCTCACCCAGGATCTCCTGAACAGCGGGGTGCGGGCAGCCGCCCTGCACGGCGGGAAGTCGCAGCCGCAGCGCACGCGGACCCTGGCCCAGTTCAAGACCGGGCACGTCACCGTGCTCGTCGCGACGAACGTCGCGGCGCGCGGCATCCACGTCGACAACCTCGACCTCGTCGTCAATGTCGACCCGCCCACCGACCACAAGGACTACCTCCATCGCGGCGGCCGCACCGCGCGGGCAGGCGAGTCCGGCAGCGTCGTCACCCTGGTCACCCCCAACCAGCGTCGCGACATGACCCGCCTCATGGCCGCCGCCGGCATCGTTCCCCAGACCACCCCGGTCCGCTCCGGGGAAGAGGCACTCAGCCGGATCACCGGCGCACAGACCCCCTCCGGCATTCCCGTGACGATCACCGCGCCGGTGACCGAGCGGCGTCAGCGCAGCCGCAGCGCGGCCTCCCGCGGCCGGCGCAGCCCCGCTTCCGCTGCCCGGCGCACGATCGTGCGGCAGTCCTCCTTCGACGCGGCGGCCTAGAACCTTCGTGATCAGGAAACTGACCCATCTCTGCAGGAGGCACATTTTGACGCTGGTTCAGATGCAACCCCGCTCGGAGAGCGCCACCTTCGCGTACAGGACGGTGGCCGACGCCATGGACACGGCCGGACCGCAGGTCTGCGACGACATGACCATCGAGGTGGCCCTGTCCGTCATGGCCAGTGCCCGCACCGGGCACCTGCTCGTCTGCGACGACGACGGTCTGTGCACTGGACTGGTCACCCAGGCCCAGCTCACCACCGCCCGTGACAGCGCCGCATACACGGACAGGGTTCAGCTGCGTGACATGCTCGACAATCGCGGGCCGTTCACCTCACCCGTGACCACGGCCGCCGATGCTCAGCACGCGATGCGCGGCCGCCGGCTCGGTGTCCTGCCGGTCGTCGACGAGCAGGGCAGTGCCCTGGGCGTCCTCGCCCTTGCTCGCTGAACCGCCTCACCGCGGCAGAACCCCCTCTTCTTCTCCCTGTGAGGCATCATGCGCTGTGTCATCGCCCGCTTCCCGTTCGACCTCACCAGGAACGGCGTCCTGGAATCCATGAAGGGCGTCAAGCCCGAACAGGTCATCGGCGAGTCCGTGATCATCGGCCGCCGTACCTACCCTGCCAAGCAGGTCGGGCAGGTCCTCACGCGCCAGGACCGCCGCGATTTCAGCGCCGGCGAAATCCTCCGCGCCATGAGCCGACTCGGCTTCACCTGCCCCAGCACTCTCCGTACCGCCGCACCTGGGCGGGCCCTCAGCCCGTTCCAGCAGGCTTCCGCGATGCTCGGCGCCCCCGCCCCCGTCCCCGCCGCCGTCCCCGCCGCCGTCTGACCGACGGGCAGGCGTAACCGCCACCAAGCAACAGTGAGGGTCCGACCGGCAGCGCCGGTCGGACCCTCACCGCGTACCGAGAGGGTCCTCAGCGCACGGCGGCGGGGCGGGTGCTCGGCCAGGCCGGGCCGACTGGCTGCCGCGTCGGGCGGTGGTGTCGGGTCGGCGGCGCACATACCCCTCATGTGGGAACACCGCCCGCGGCCCGGGTGCTCTGGTGCTAGCGGGGGAGGAGGGCGCTGACGGTTTTGCCGCCGACTGGCTGGCGGGTGACGGTGGTGGTGCGGGCGAGGTGGTTGACCATGTGCCAGCCGAATCCTCCGGTGCCGCCGGTCCGGTCGGGGGTGCGCATGCGCGGGGCGTGTGGGCTGGAGTCGTGCACGGCCACTTCGATGCTGTCGGGGTGTGCGGTCAGGTTCAGGGTGCAGGTGCCGCCGCCGTGGCGCAGGGCGTTGGTGACGAGTTCCGAGACGACCAGGACCACGGTGTCGGCAGCCTCGGCTCCGATCGGCTGTGCGAGGTCCTCGAGGAAGTCCCGGGTGTTCTCGCGTGCGCGGGCGACGGATGTCGCGGAGCGGACGGTTTCGGCGTTGATGCTCATCGTGTCCATCAGGTCACCCCGGTCTCTGGATCGTCGATGTCCGGTCCTGCCTGTCCGGGGCTTGTGCCCGGCCCGCGGCTCGCTAACCCGGTTTGCTCCCGCCTTCCATCTTCGTTCGAGGTCGATTGCCTTACCGCTGCACACACTGAAATCTATGGTGGCTGGAGTAGACATTGGGTGGTGTTGTGGTTATGGTTTCTCTCGTAGCCGAGATCGAGCAGGGCCCGGCAGAGATGAACTGCCGGGCAGCAGTACCCGTAGTGGCAGTGTGCAGGGCGGTGCGGTGGTGGAGTTCCGGAGCCAGGGTGGTTGCAGGACGGTGACGGGACTGACGGCCGGACCGGGTGGCCCGCAGTAGTCAGGGGCCGCCGTGAGCAGTACCGCAGTTCAGCAAGCGCATTACCCGCAAGTGCGGTTCGCGGTACCCAGCAGTGAAGCAAGTGAGCGGTTCCTCGGTGAAGGCGTCGGCTGCGGGCGTGCGCACCGGGAGGTTCGGCAGTGGGGTTCCAAGCCGGAGAAGACGCAGGACGGGCGACGGGGCTGGCTGCCGAAGAGTGGCGCTGTCACAGGCCACCGAGCGGTACGCAGGACAGCATCACCAGCAGTACGCAACAGAGCAGTACCAGCAGTAGGTAAGTGATTGGTCCCAGAGGGAAGAACGGAGGAGTTGACCGCCATCAGGATCGCCCGGGCGGACGTCTTGAGCCCGGGTACCGCAGGACATCGACAGTGAGGTGGTCTCCGGTCAAGCAACCGCGATCCCCGCACACGCTCTCATCCCCCGTGAGCCGGTGCGGAACAAGAAGGCCGGCGCGACAGCAGGGCCGGCAGATGGTGTAGCAGTTCCTTCGGGGCCCGGGTGCCACATGGCACCCGGGCCCCTCCAGCGTGTTCCATGAGAGGTGCAAGTGACAGCAGACGACTCGTTCGGCCGTCTCGACGACGACGACTACCCCGCCTACACCATGGGCCGGGCCGCCGAAATACTCGGCACCACCCAGGGCTTCCTCCGCGCCATCGGCGAAGCCCGCCTCATCACCCCACTCCGCTCCGCGGGCGGCCACCGCCGCTACTCCCGCTACCAGCTGCGCATCGCCGCCCGCGCCCGGGAACTCGTCGACCAGGGCACCCCGATCGAATCCGCCTGCCGCATCGTCATCCTCGAGGACCAGCTCGAAGAAGCCCAGCGGATCAACGCCGAATACCGCCGCGGTACCTCGAAGCCGTAGCCACCGGCAGCGGCCCGCCCGCAGCCCCCACGGCCCCGGCTCCACCGGCACACCCGGGCGTACCCCGGGCATTTCCGCCCGGGCGGCCTTTGCGGCGGGGCTGCGGGCAGATTTTCCCATCGCGCCCGGAGGCCCCGCCCGGCGGGCAGAGAACCGCGTCGTGCCGCATCGCGCGGGGCGGCCTGTTCGACGAACGGGTGCGGGTGCCGGGACTCCCCGGGCGGGCGGCATGACGGCCTCGTCCCGGGAGCCTCCCGGGCCGACGCCAAACAGGGACTGAAACCCGGACGCAGCCTGCCCATTTTCTTGTCCCCGCGGAGTGAGAGGGGCGAGGACGCGCGCAGGGGGTAGAGGTGGTCACCTCATCGGCCCGCCGCGGCAAGAGGCCGGAAGGCAGCGGCGGGCTGCTCGCACTGCGCCGGACGTGGGACTGAGAAGGAGGCACCCGGTGGAGTTCTTCAAGACAGGGGAGACGGTTGTTCGGCGCGACGTGCACCGCTCCGGGCAGGTGTGGAGCGAGCAGGCGCTGCGCGTAATTGCCGATACCGGCGAGGCGCTGGTGACCGCCTGCGCGCCTGGTGCTCAGGCGCTGTGGCCGGCCCTGTACGCCAAGGCCCGCGCCGACGGCGACCGCACGGTGCGCACCGAGGCGTTCGACGCGATGGCGACGGGGGAGTGGGAGCTCGCGCCCGCGGTGTGGCAGGAGACGGAGCTGCTGCTGTGGAAGCCACCGATGGCGTGGTTCAGCATCAACGCCTTCTACACCGCGGCCGGGCTGAGGAACTGGTACGTCAACTTCGAGCACCCCACCCGCCGCACCGAGGGCGGGTTCGACACCTTCGATCTCACCGTGGATCTGCTCATCGACCCCGACCTCACCCGGTGGGCGTGGAAGGACGAGGACGAGTACGCGCACGTGCGGCGCCTCGGCATCGTCTCCGACACCGAGCACCAGGCCGTGGACGCCGCCCGCGCCCAGGTCCTTGCGATGCTCGCCGAGCGCTCCGGCGTATTCGCGCACGCGCAGCGGTGGGCCGCCTGGAGGTGGGAGCCGGCCTGGCCCACGCCCTGCCTTCCCGGGCCTGCGGCGGCGGCCGGGAGGGTTGCACCGGAAGGGGGCTGAACGGTTGCCTGGATGGTTGCTTTCAGCGGGGGACCGGGGGTGTGACCGAAGATGTGAACCCCCCAAACCGGCGGCCGATCGTTTGCCCAGGTCAGCCCCCGTGGGCAAGCCCTCCCCGCGAAACGACACCTCTAATTCGTTAGTAATTAGAGGTTCTGGATCTCTGATGGGCCCGGGGCGGCGGGGTGTGTCCGGCCAGGAGCACGACATCGACCGGGCCACGGCTGCCGCATTCGCCGTGCTGCCAACTGGTAAACGAAGATCTGGGGCGTCCCCCGCGGGGGACGCCGCAATGGTGGTACGTGCACTGGCCCGGGCGACGCGGGCACCTGGTTCTCCCGCCCCGCCCGAAAACTGCTCAGCGCTGGTTGAGGCCTTCCTCTACGAGCGGGTCCGGGTATCCGAACCGTTTGCCGAGCGCCACGAACGCGTCGAGGCTGCTCGCGTCGACCGCCACGTAGTACGCCTTCATGGCTCGCAGGAACAGCCGGTAGCCGAGGTCGGCGCAGACGTGGACGACCACCTGTTCCAGCGCAGGCACCAGTCCTGTCTGCGGCAAGGAGTTGAACTGCTGCCCCACCTCGTCCGCCAGGGTCAGATCAGCGGCGACCCAGCCCATCGCCCGGAGCACGGCGGCGCGCAGTGCGTCGTCCGTCACCGGATCGGCAGCAGGCGGAACGAACCCGGGAGCACGCCGGAACTCGGCGGAGAGCCAGGCAGCTTCGATCCTCTTCAGCCAGGCCCGAGGAGCGACGTTCTCCTTGCACGGGTCGAACACGTGGTCTGTGGAGCCGACCCAGGCCGTCCGCATCGTCTCCTCGGGCAGCACGGAATCCAGCAGACGCCGCACGTCGCGTCCCAATTGCAGTGCCGCCGAACCATCCAGTTCCGACACCGACCGCTCGGCGATCAGGACCATGGCGGATACCGGCCCCCGCTCGACGAGGCAGTCAAGTTCCGCGGGAAGCAGGTCGGCCATTTCCCCACACTGCTCCGAAAGCCAGGAGAGACCGGTCTCGTATGTCATGTTTACTCAGGATAATCCTCCAGCCGCTGGTCAGGAGGCTGATGAGCCCTCATGATCGCAGCCACGGGCGCCTGGTGACGGTGGTCACGTGTGCTGGCTGTAGCCCGGTGGTGGCATCGGATCGGCCAGCCACGGCGCTCACCGTTGCCCGGGTGCCGCAGTGAGCGCCGGTGAGTGCCCGGGGGTGGGTTTTCTTCTGGTTGCTCACGATGGTGGCTCTTCCGCGGTTGTTGACCGGTCGGTGCCGGGCGGCGGATGTCGGCGTAGACGCGTGCCCGGACTCCGGGCCTGCTGCAAAATGTCCTGCCCGGGCTCACGGGGGCCGCGGCCCCCGACCTCCAGCCGGATCGCCGTCACCACCGGTTTTGCGACGAACGCCTCCCGGCGCGGCCGGCACTGCGCACTCGTCCTCAGGTCGTCATCGTGCCCTGCGGCCGAAGCACATGATCACGCGGACGTCGTCCAGCTGACTTGCGAACACGAAAACCCGTGGCCAGCCAAGAGTCTGACCACGGGCAGAGGTTGAAGAAACAAGCCCAAGGAATCCAGCACCAGTTCGTAATTGTGTCCGGCCCCGCCCAGCCGACGCCGGTCGCCTCCGTGGCGTTCACGCAGCGCCGATTCCCGTCGCGCCCGCCACGGGCCGGCCAACTCCTGTCAAGCTGCCGAGCCGTGACCGGGAGATCCCACAGAAGGTCAGGATCCGACAAGGTCGCACGGGCCCACTTCGTGAGCAGGCGCAGCGGATCGCCGACTACCGGGCGAGGCTGCTGGAGCTCTCCACCACGGTGTCGACGCACCCGTTCTGGGAGACCGTGGGGCCGAGGACGACGAGCCGTCCCCGGCCGAGTGCCCGGCCGCGGTCATCGCGGCCGGGCACTCGGTGAAGGTGAGGCTGCAGGGCTCAGCAGGCGCCGAGGTCCTGCCATACGCCCCACTCGCCGGTGGTGCCGGGCTCCTCGCCCGTCGTCCACCACTTCGCCCTCCAGTTGTGGCCCTTGTACGACACCTGTTGCGAACCGGTGTAGACCGTGCCCGAGGACCAGGGGGCCGCCGTGCACTGGTTGCCGTTGCCGCCGGTGACGGTCAGGCTGTACGTCGCCGAGTGCGCGGCGGCGGGACTCGCGCCGCCGACCACGATCTGGTAAGTGCCATTGACGGTCGCCGAAGTGGTCGTGAGCGTGAGCGTCGAGGTCCCTCCCGCCGTCACCGAGGTGGGGCTGAGAGAGGCGGTGACTCCGGCGGGCGCACCGCTGACCGTGAGGTTCACGGTCTGGGCGGCACCCGCGGTCACCGCGGTCCGCACCGTGGTGCTCGCAGAGCCGCCGGCGGTGACCGTCGCGGCGGAAGGGGTGGCCGCCAGGGAGAAGTCGTCGCTCGGCGCGGTGCTGCCGCTGGTGAAGGGCGCGAAGATGCGGGAGAAGTCCCAGGTGTTCTGTTCGATGCCGGAGCAGTTGTCGGCGGCCCCGCCGCCGGGGCAGCCGCCGTTGTCGCGCTGGAGGGCCCAGAAAGAGATCATGTTGATCCCCTTGGAGACCGCCCAGTCGTAGACCTGCCGGGCGTTGGCGAGGGTGAAGGTCTCGGCAGGCCCGAAGTCGTCGACACCGGGCATCTCGGTGACGCCGATCATGCCCCACAGCTGGGCCGGGGTCCTGCCCGGGTAGAGCTTGGCGAGCTGGTCGTACAGCCCCTGGGCGGCGGTCTTGGTGTCCTGCGCCATGTCGTGGGCGGCGTTGTCGTAGTAGTCGAACGTCATCAGGTTGACGACATCCACGCGGGCGCCGTTGGCCACGGCGTTCTTGAGCACGGCGAGACCGCTGGGAGCCAGGCCCCGGGTCGTGGTCGGCAGGGTGTACGAGATCTCCAGCGTGCGTCCGGCCGCGGTGGCCCAGTCCTGGACCCTCTTGATCGCCTTGTTGCGCCGGTCGATTCCGGCGGTGTTGTCCAGCGCGTCGACCTCGATATCCATGTCGAGGCGGGGGATGTCATAGGTCGTGACGACCTTCTGGTAGACGGCGGCGATCTGGTCGACGTCCGAACAGCTGTCGGCGATCTCGGTTCCTGTGGTGTCCGCCGTGTAGCCGCCGAAGGACGGGATGACATCCCCGCCGCGCCCCTGGATCGTCCTGATGTCGGTGCCGAAGGAGGCCGCGGCGACCGGCAGCGATGTGTCTCCGTTCCAGTAGGCGGTGCAGGAGCCCGCCGTCGCGGTCTGGAGGAAGGCCATCGTCAGATGCTTCGCACCGGACTGGGCGCTGAGAGCGGCGGGGCTCTCGCCGGTCCACGACTCGAAGTAGGGGGCGAAGACATGGGCGGGAAGCGGAGCCGCGGCCTGGGCAGGGGCACCCGAGACCGCGGTCAGGGCCAGGGCTGCCACGGCGGAGGCCGCCGCCGTGAGGGCGGTGCGAAGGGAACGCATACGTCTCATGGCCATCCAAGAGGTGAGAAGGCGTCAACTGATGTATGAAGCACAGGTGTTGCCCTACGGGATAGCCCCCGGGTCATCGGCATGTCAATGGTCTGAACCAAATGAGGACTAGACCAATTCGAGGAATGATGCCCCGCCGCGCGTCGTACTGGTTCCACAGGGAGGCTGGTCAGGTGGGTGTGCCGTGCCGGGGAGTCCCCGGGTGGGTGGTCGTACCGCTCGACGCTGGTGCCGAAGCGGGGTGCGGGCCCCGGTCGTGCGCCCGGTCCGCAATGTCCCGGGCGCCCGGGCGGGGGTCTGTGGGCCCGGTTGGTTCGTGTGGCGGCCTGCCGCTTGCCCGCCTTTCGTGCTGTCGCGGATAGCCCTTCCGGGTTTGGTTGGAGGTTGTCACGGAACTCATTGCCCATTGGTCGCGTGACCTAAGTTACAACCTATAACTAACATGAGAGATTGTAGCGTTTCGTTAGATGGCAGGGTCACAAGGCCGCGATTGAGCCGCGTGTTCGGATGGTGAGGGACGATGTCCCTGTGATACACCCACCCGGCGATCACCGGTGCTTCATCGTTCAGTTGAATGGTGAAGCGATAGTGGCCGCCCGGCTATGTGTGCCCGCGTACCTCGCCGGATCGGGAGAACCTCATGACCACCGCTGTCGAACCACGGATCGTCCGCAGGGCCCGTCGCGTTCGGACAAACGCTGTCCCTAGACAGGTTCTGGCTCAACTTCTGTGCTGTCAGCCGACACGCTGGTTTCAGGACGATGCTGTGCCCGGCTTCTCTCAGGTCAGGCAAGTGGAGCGGGCTTCTGGAGGAGACGCTCCTCCTCCGCATCACAGAAGTTGAGCCAGAACCTGACTCACGACAGCAGTTGTTCTGCCCTTTGACACGAAAGATAGTCGGACCCGATTCTCTGACCTGCGTGGACTGGAAATGACTGTCCAATCCGTCCGGCCCAGCTGCGGCTTGGGTGGTGTCGGACCGCCTGCCGTATGACCCGGCGCGATGCGAGGCTGGCCGTGAGCGGCATCTAGCCCGTAGAAGCCTGCTGCTCCGGAACTCACCTGGGTATCGCTACTCATGCGTCGCACCATGCCGACGCCTACCGTCACCTGCATGTCCAAGAGTCCTGCATGTAGAGCCCGGTTCTCCGGGCGTTCCGTCCTGTATACCGTCACAGGGTCCGTGATGGTGGCGCTGCTCGTCGCTGCCGTGGTGGCGGGGAACGCCGTATGGAACGGCGCGCCGTACCCTACAGCCGACCCCGACGCGGTCGCGCAACGGCTCAAGGCTCGGTCCGACCAGGTGTATGACGGCTTCGCGCTGCCCGAAAAGTACGCCCCGGACTCGGGCAGGGTCGATACCGGCGCCTGTTACTACCGTGGGCTGAGGAGCATCGCCCACATTGACGAAGCACGAAGCGACGTCCGCAGCTTCGGTCTTGATTGGAGCGTGCCCGAGGTCCCCGAAGCCACCGCCCGCGACGCGCAGCAGCGCGTGCGCCGGCTGCTGGTGCGGAAGGGCTGGAAGCTCGCCCACAAAGGCGACCGTGCAACCGCGACTCTCCGCGAACTGGGCTTCCGACTCGAGAACCCGGAAAGCGGCGACCAGGTCGACGTGCGGTGGAACGACTCGACCACGACGCTGTTCATCAGCGTCTACGCCCCCTGCGGGCAGGTTCCTGACGAGTTCGTGGAGTACGACTGGTCCGAGGCGGACTGGCACCCGAAGGGGAATCCGCTGGGCTTGAAGGGTCCTTCCCACCCTTGAGGATGGGAAGCGATCCGTCACTCGGCTGGGTTCGTCGACCGAGCGGCTGACTTGATTGTCAACGGACAACGACTGCGGGAGGCACCCGCCGGCACCCGGGCACGGCGCGACGCCTGCTGCCACCTACGCCCGTAGCCAGGGCTTTTGTCCCGAGCCCCGGACGAGCAGCAGACGGCGTCTTGTGCGTCGCCACCGAGCCGCTGCCCGAAGCCGTGAACATCCTGCGCAGCCACCGCCTCCCGAACTGCTCGACAAACGCTGCTGCTCTGCGACGTGAACAGAGCCAAGGGTGGCAGGTTGAACCCCAACAGCAATGCAGAAGCCCTGGTTCAGTGGCGTACAGCCGCAGCGGTATCGAGTGTGTCAGCGCCGATCGGGGGCGGGCAGGGCCCGTACGTACCAGTCGCTCCGGGCGACTGCGGGCTCGGCCCTGTTCTGCATGGGGGTGGTTCCTCCGGTCGGTGCGGGTGTTCTCCTTCGCGCAACGTCCGGAGCGGCCCGGGAAGTGCCTGATCCGAACACAAGATCCCGGGCACCGAACACCTGGGGGCTCTGATGCGGCCCCGGCCGCAATGCGCTGACAGCACGAGACCCGGGCGATGACGCCCGGAGTCTCTCTGCGCAGTGCCGTTCGACCGGTTCAACGACGCGCCATGTCCGGTGTCACACCCAGTCGACCCCGAGCCCGCCCAGCAAACTGCCCGGCCCCGTTCTGCTCCTCCGCCAGGCCCAGGCCGGTGGTTCGTCCGACCGATACCCCGTCCGGCTTCCTTCGCCCTACGATGGGGCCCTGTAGACCAGCCAGGAGGCCGCTGTGGCACCACACCGCCCCGACTATCCTCCGAAAACCCCGCCACCTCCGAAACGGCCGTTGGGACCACCGCCGCCGGAGACCGCCGCACCGTCCTCTCCTCCCGTCACGATTCGGGGCCGCAGCGCGCGCAACTGGGCCTTCGCTCCAAGTCCGGCCGCTGCCACCCGTGCCGGACGGCAGGTCGTGGACGCACTGCACCGGTGGGGCTACCGGCCGAAGGACGACCACCCCCAGAGGGTGGTCGAGCTCCTGTTCCGCTCGGCGGCGCAGGACGGCGGACGACGCATCTCACTGCACCTGGCGGACGACGAGACACGCAACCAGGTACTGATCCTGGCCCTGAGCCACCGGCAGGACATGCCCCCGGGCGACGACGACCAGGTGCTCCGGGACACCGAGCACATGCGCTCCCTCGCCGCCCTCGGCCCCCGTGACGTCGGCGTCGAGACCACACCGGACGGACGCCGATGGTGGGCAGGACTCGACCTCCCGCGCCCCGGACAGGCCCTCCGCGAGCTGGAAGGCCGAGCGGCACGCAACGCTGCTCCCGGTCCGGGGAAGCTGGAACGGCCGCCAACCCCCGCGTCCTGACCCGGCCTGGCGACGGCAGGAGCAGCCGACAGGCCGGGGGAGTCGCCCTGGGTGCCCCGGTTCATCAGCCGGGGTATCAGCCTGCGGCGTAGTGCGGGCGTCTGCGTGCACGCCCCATCGGAACGATGCCCAAATCCAGAGGTGCCGGGACGCCCTGATCTCGGGACACCATCTGAGCTACCGTTCCGCGGCTCCGTTCCAGCTCCAGCACTCTGGAAACGGGACAGCTTCTGATCGCTGACGGGTGACCGATGACCGGTCACCGCCTGGACTTCAGCGGCGCGGCGTTTTCCGGAGCCACGGGGAACTTCGGCGGAGCGGCGTTCTCTGGCGGCGAGGTGAATTTCATCGGCGCAGCGTATGCCGGAGGCGCGGTGGACTTCGGCGTAGCGGTGTTTTTCGATGGCGCGGTGGACTTCGGCAGAGCGGTGTTCTCCGGCAGCGAGATGAACTTCAGCGGAGCACGACGTGCCGAACTCTGTCGCCCGAGGGTTCACTGATCCTTTTGAGGCTGGCCTCGGCAGTTCAGCCGAGACACTTTCGTCGTGAGTGCGATTTCCCTCATGCTGGTGCGAGGAAACAGCAGGGGCCTACCCCTTCCTGCCCCTCTAGGTAAACGGAGTACCGCCCGTGGATCTGGCCTTGTCCCGCCCCGCTCTCCGGATCGCCCCCTCCGACGGTGATCTGCACCGTCAAGCGGCTCGTCTCCGGCACTTCGGACCGCTTGTCCCTGTCGAGCTCCCAGGCGGCTTGGCTGCCTGGGTGGTGACGTCCGACGCGTTGGGGCGGGCACTGCTGGTCGACTCTCGTTTCGTGAAGGACATCGCTGTATGGCACGCCTGGCAGCGTGGAGAGGTCCCGGCGGATTGGCCTTTGCGGGCCGTCGTGGACACGCCACGTAGCATGATCACCGTGGACGGCATGGAGCATCGCCGACTGAGGGCCCCGCTCGCCCGGACACTCACGCCGACACGAGTGGAGGCTCTGCGTGGCCGGGTGAGCGCCATCGTCGAGGAGCAACTGGACCGACTTGCCGAGGCATCCGCAGCCAGCGACGGAGGGATCGTAGACTACCGCACCCTTTTCGCGTTCCAGGTTCCGATGAAGGTCATTGGCGCATTATTGGGGATCCCAGAGGGCTGGCATGAGACGTTGCGCGTGCTGTTCGAGGACTTCTTCAATGAAGCCGTGACCGCCGAGCGGAAAAGTGCCGCTGTCCGGGGAATCCGTGAGCTCATCACCGAGTTGATTACTCGTCGCCGGATGGAGGCCGGGGATGATCTCGTCAGCGGCTTGCTGGCCGCTTGCGTCGACGAGCCCTACTCCGACGAGGAGTTGATCGGCACCCTCCTGGTGGTGATCGGGGCGGGCCACGAAACCACCGTGCACGTCTTGGTCAATGGTCTTCGTGCGCTGCTCGCCCACCCCGAGCAACTGCGCCGTGCGACGGGAGATCCGGCACTGTGGGCTGGTGCTGTCGAGGAAATCCTGCGCTACGACGCTCCCCTCGCCTCTTTCTTCGCTCGCTACGCCACGCAGACTGTGCGGATCGGCGACGCGGATGTGCGGCGCGGAGACCCTCTGCTGGTCAACTATCTGGCCATGGGCCGCGACCCTGAACGCTACGGTCCTGAGGCGTCCACCTTCGACATCACCCGACGCCCGCAAGGCGGACACACCGGCTTCGGTCACGGACCTCATGTGTGCATCGGTGCGCCGCTGGCCCGGCTCGAAGCCACCACAGCGCTGCCTGCACTGTTCGAACGATTCCCGGGCATCCGTATCGCCGTACCCGCCGCCGCCCTCCAGCACTTCCCCTCCCTCATGCTCAATGGCCGGCTCGACGTTCCTGTACTGCTGGGCACTCGGTCGTAGGGCAGGGCTGGCAGAACCGGGCACGGCCTTGAGCTCGAATCATGGACACACGAGACACTGGATCCTGAGGATCTGGGAACGGACATCTCGTGGTCGTGATGAACTGTCCGCCGCAGTTCACGGCGGATGCGGTCGCGCTGTACGAGTCGCGGCCCGAGGCAAGGATCCGGCAGGTCGCTGAGCCGCCGACACCGGGACGCATCGCCCGCCTGGTCGGTTCGGCGGTCACTACCTTCCACGAACGGTTCTGCGCGGCCACCGTGGATCGGCTCTCGGCGGCGACTCGGTCCCGGCTGGACAACCTGGTCGCTGAGGACGGCGGTGTCGAGGACTCGGTTGCGGAACACCGGTGAGGCGGACTGCCGTGCTGCAGGGCGAGGGCGGCGACGGATCGGCCCTCCAGGTACGCGGTGCGGACGGTGTCGGTCTTGTCGGCGGGGACGGCTGGGCGGTGCCCGCCCTTCTTGTCCTTGGCTTCGGCGGCCCGGAGCCCGTCGTAGGTCAGCTCTCGTTGGAAGTCGCGTTGGACTTCCTCGGCCGCTACGCCTTCACCGCCCGCCGACGGACGGGCTGCGCCCGCTGCGTGACCCGAGAGCACCGACGAGAAAGCGGCCGACGACGAGAACAGCTGACCGCGTCCCAGCGGTCAGGTCGTTCTGGTTGCTACTCGGCCTGCAGGACGAAGAACAGGAAGCACAGGAAGCGCGGCATGGCCGCGATGGCCTCGGGGAACATCTCGCGAGCGGCGGGATCAGGATCCGGCTCGCTGATGACCGTGATCCGGAAACCGGCCCCGATGAAAGCCTCGATCATCGCGTACAGCGGCCTGTTCCATCTGCTCACCAGGGCGGTCTGGCCGCCCACGGTCCACTCTACGGTCCAGTTGGTGGTGTCGAAGTAGTTGCACTCGGCCTCGCGACCGGCCTCGCGGTGTATGAGGTTGATGGCAAACGGATGGTCGACAGACACGATCAGCCGACCGCCGGGCCTGAGTACGCGGCGCAGCTCGGCCAGCGCCGGCCCCCAGTCCTCCAGGTAGTGCAGCACCAGGGACGCCGCTACATCGTCGAACGTGTCATCAGCGTAAGGAAGCGGGCTGCCCAGGTCCGCCACCTGGAGGTCCGCACCGTCGCCGAGCCGCTGCCGAGCCAGCTCCAGCATCCCGGCGCTCGTGTCGAAGCCACTCACCATGGCGCCACGGTCGCGCAGCGCGGCAAACAGGGCCCCCGAGCCGCAGCCGGCATCGAGGATCCGCCGGCCGGCCACGTCTCCAGCGAGGGCCAGCATCGCGGGCCGCTCGTAGTAGGCATTGACCAGGTTGGTTTCGTTTGCGGCCGTGTACGCCTCGGCGAAGCTGTTGTAGTCGTTGGTCTTCGACGGATCCACACTCACTGCGGACGGCGAGACCAACTTGGTGGAAATCCCGTGCTCTTGGCGCTCGCTTGAGATCATGGTGCGGGAGACGTGCGCTGCAGCAGTTCGGTTCCTGGCTGCGGCCAACTGCTGCGCTGCGTCGTCGCACGGGTCGATCTCGTCCCTCACCAGTGCCCCCACAGGAGTGGCACTCGTACTGACTGCCGTCCGTGCTGCGGGTGCTGCCCCAGGGCGCGGACCACGCATGCTCTGCGCTGAGCGCGGGAGTCTCGTTGTCGTCGGGATGAACGCGGTAGAACACGGTCGGGGAAGGTTCCGCCGGCCTCGGTGTCGGCGAGGTTGGCGAGGACCCGGTAGTGCCGTTGCCAGTCCAGCGGCCACGGGCAGTTCCAGTCCTCATCGATGGCGGCCAGCTGCTCGGCGCGTGCCGTGGCGCGGTCCGGGTCTTTGCCCAGACCGTCCTTCCGACGGAGGTTGGCCATGAGCTGCCCGATCGCCACCAGGTCGTCGTCGGCTTCGACCCACACTGCGTCCTGCCGGGGGGCCAGGTGCCCGTGGGCCCGGTGGAAGGACCGCAACGCGGCGAGCTTCGTCTCCCACGCCTCATCGCCCGGCTCCCACACCATCCCGTCCCCGTCGAGGAGTTCCTTGCGGTGGGTGTCGAGTTCACCGGCCCGCTGCGCCCGCCGTTGTTGGTTGATCCACCGGCCGAGAGGGAACCGCACCACCCCGACCTCGGTCTCGGTGTCGTACGGCACCGCGAACAGCCTGGTGATCTCGTGTTCCTCCCGCCACCGTCGCAGGGCCTGATACCCGTCCAGCCATACCAAACTCTCCGGCCGGAACACCCGCATCCGCAGGAACGCCGCGATCGTCGCCGCCTCACGCAGCGTGGAGAAGTGCAGTAGCGCGGACTCGACCACGGCCTCGGTCCCGTCCTCCTGCTCGACGTCCTCACCCTCACCCTCGGCCCGGATGATCCGCCCGTCCGCGTCCCGCTTCACATGTACGGGCCGTTCCCTGCTGCTCCGTGTCAGGGCGCGGGAGGCGAGCTGCTCGACCAGGCGCTCGTCGTGAGCGCGGAGCCCCTGGAACAGGGCTACGAGGGGTGCAAACGAGGCGGAGGCGACCATATCAGTGGGGTCCTTACCAGGCTCCAGGAACACTGGCACGATGATCCTGGCGACCTTCGTCGTCCCGTCCTGATGGGCCGGAACGCACGTCCGATGTTCTGGACGATCTCGACCCGCGAGTGTAGGCGAAGCAGACGGCCTCGATGCCGCGTTCGCCGATGATGTCGATGCCTTCCCCCAGGATGCGTACGGAGGCGAGGAATGCCCGGTGCACCCGGCGGTCATCGGCGTCGATGCCGTTGGCGAACTGGCGGAGGACTTCGCGTCGCTCGGAGACGAGGTGGTCGCCGTAGAGCCAGTTCGACCAGACGCGGTCGGGTGGGACGTGCCGGTAGGGATCCGGTTCGTAGCGCTTTGCCTTGATCGAGGATGCCGGCAGTTTGGCGGCGTCGTTTGAGGAACCGGTCGGATGCTTCGGTGGCGTAGAGCTCGGCGGCGGTCTCGGGGAGCTTCTCGGCGAAGGCTCGGGCCTCCTCGACCCGCTGGTGGAACGTCAGGACAGTGCGGAGGTTGTGTGCCGCGGCGTGCTCCAGCAGCGCGGCTTGGAGCAGTGCGAGGCGCCGGCCGCGCAGCGCTTCCTCGGACACAACGAGAACCGGCTCGGGGTCGCGGATCTCGATCACGTCGATCTCGAAGCCCGCGAGGACGCCCCGCTCGATGCTCTCCGAGAGCCCCAGCTCGAAGACCCACTCGCCGTAGGGGCCTGCCGGATCGGAGGCCATGCTCGCGATCTCCAGCTCCTGCCCGTCCTTGCCCTTCTGAGGCCGCGGCGCCGCCAGGATCCGGGGCGTTGCCGTGAGGTAGAGACGGAAGTCCGCGGGGATGCGGGCGTTGCCGTGGATCGCCGCCCACGGACGGCCAAGATCACCAGCCGTACCATGCGCCTCGTCCACCACAGCCAGGGATGGGGAGCGGTTGTTCGGGCAGTCCATGGACGGCTTCGACCTCAGATCGATATACACCCCGTCACCGGCCCACCGACCGCCACCCCCTCCCACACAGCTGATCGGCCCATGGCTCCGAAAGGTGCGCACCAAGCAAAATCTGCATCAACTGACCGAGGAAAGGAGCCAGTTGATGATGAGTATCGTCAAGGACGATTGGATTACGACAGACCGCGAACTCTCCACAGAGGAGCCCGGCCAAGTCTCGGAGATTCCATAGTTTTTTGCTTCCATAGGGCGCACAGTTCAACCCGAAGCCGGCAGGGCAGAAGCCCCGGCCTTCCAGTGGACGACGGCCGGGGACACCCCCTTCGCCGACCAGATGACGTAAGCATCCCGAGAAACAGAACCCGACAGCAGCCCGTCCAACCACCCCGCCCAGCCGCCGAATTCAGGAATCCGCGGAGCGGATTCCGTCAGGTCAGATCGCGGAGCGATCAGGCCTGCGGCCAACGGAGTTGGCCGGCCAGCCGCGCGGAGCGCGGCTGGCCCTCCCGTCGCGTAGCGACGGCGCGTCGTGTCTGCGG
>NZ_JAPEPM010000004.1:0-488990 GCF_026340105.1 Streptomyces sp. NBC_01433
CACGCTGAACGAAATCAGCAACTCCGACTGCCCCTGCCGTAGCCGCAAGAGCGTCTGCGAACACATCGCCGCCCTCATCGAGTGCTACGCCCGGAGCCTGGAACACGAGCCCCTGACCCTGCTCCTGTTGGGCGGGTGCGCCCCCACCGTGTTCTTCGCCCTCGTGGACGATCCCGAACATCCCAGCACACAGCCCTACTACCGGCCCGAGAGGCTCTCGGCGCCCACCATCGACGCCCGGAACCTCTACTACCGGCGGCAGTGGCACACCGCCCCTCCCCTACCGCCCCTGCCCACACCGCCGACCGAGCCGGCGGCGGCCGAGCCGCGGACCGAACTCGGCGATCCCGCCCACCAGCTCCTGGCCCGCGCTGCCGCCGACCGCGCGGCCGACCTGCTGAGCCAGGCATTGCGGCGCCGCCGGAACCCGCTCGTCGACCCCGTCAGGCGGCTGACGCCCGAACAGGACGCAGCCAGGCTCTCGGCCTACCAGAGCCCCGGCTCTTCGCAGTCGTCGGGGGTAGCGGTCGGCATCCACCATGGTGCTTGCGGTGGCAAGTGACGTGGTCAGGCGCTGCGCTGCGGCGGCCCTATGCTCGATGCCCGGTGGGCACGGTCGGCGTGTCCGCAGCACGGGCCGCAGCACGACTTTGACGCAGCGCCGGTGAAGACCCGGATCGAGAGTGACCTGATGACGTCCGCCTCCGACGACCCGTTCGGCCAGCTCACCGAGGAGGCCGAGCTGTTCGATGTGCCGGGCGGTGGCATGGAGGAGATCCTGCCGCCGTTCGAGGCGGGCCTCGTGATGGCCGCCGGGCGTGCGCTGGCGGTCCTGGCCTACCGCGATACGGCCGAATTCGGTGACGAGCCGTTCACCCGCAATGCCCCTGCCGCGGCGGGTACCGTGCTGACGCTGCTGCCGGAGGCGTGCGACCGGATGGACCGCGAATTCCGGGCCGCGGTGGCGCGGGCGCTGTGGGATCTGACCGACGATCTCACCGCTGGCCTCGCGCCGCTGCCGCGATGCGCGGCGGAGGAGTGGGCGCTCGGTCGCATGCTGGAGGCCGCGCCCGCGATGTTCGCCGCCACCGACGAGGAACTGCACGCGCTGGGCGTCGCCGTCCCTGACCATCCCGACGAGTCCGGCTACCAGCCACCGTACTGGGAGGAGGCGTGGCAGCTGATCGTTGAAGGAGCGAAGTACAGCATCCCCGAGGCGCAACCCGCCGTCGGCCCCCAGGAGGACGCGGACGACGGCGATGTTCCTGAGGAGCCGGCAGAAGGCTGGGACGCCCCTCGCTACTGGTTCTCCCCCTACAGCTTCATCCGGCCCCGCGACGTTGAGCGCGGCCACCCCGACTGGGCGCAGCGGCACCTGGACGGCGGGGCACTGGTTGCCCCGGATCCGCTGACGGGTGAGCGGGCCGCCGTGCTGCTGCACCTGGACAGCGTCCACCGTTCGGGCAGCGGGGCGCTGGACGAGGACGAGCAGGACGCGGCTGAGGACGGGCGGGGGTATTTCGGTGACGACAGGGATGGGGTGCTCACTCCGCTGGCGGCCCGGCTGCTGGCCGCCGCCGCCGACCAGGTGGCCGATGCAGGCTGGCACGACCTGTTCCACTACGGCGACCGGGTCTTCGAGCGCCCCGAGGATGAGGACGAGGAGCTGTGGCTCGGCGACGACTCCTTTCTGGGGAGTCTGCCGCCGCTGTGCGACGGCCAGGGCGCGGCGTGGCGGCTCGCGATGGTCGGGGCGGTGGAGAACCTGGCGGACGACCTGCGGGCAGGGCGGGCCCCGAACGCCAGCTGCACCGCCGAGGAGCTCGCGCTGCATCTGATCGTCGGGCAGGCGAAGGAGCTCGTGGATCTCCTCGATGACGAGGACTACGCAGAGGAGTTGGGCCTGCCCGCCGGGGACCGGATCAGCGCCAGGCACCGCGCCTTCGATCTGGTGCTGGAGTACTACCTCCAGGACTTCGACGTGCTGATGCACTACGACAGCGATCTGAGCGAGGTCGTGACCGATCCGGAGCATCCCGCGAACCTGCAGCTCGGCATCGGGGACCTGCGGCCCCGTGCCTGGTTCGCCCCGTTCGGCAACACTCGGCCTCGCCGACCGCGCGCGTTGGAGCCCTGGTTGCTCGACCGGCTGGCCGGCGCCGATCCGGCCGCGTTCTTCGCGAGCACCCCGGCACTGGTCGGCGATCAGGAAACAGCGGCAGGCAAGGTCCCGGCGACCGAGCTTCCCGGCGGACTGCGTGAGGAGTTCGAGACCTTCGTCGGCCTGGCCCAGCGTCGGTTCTTCGACGAGCCGACCGCAATCCATATGGGCGTCACCCTGGAACGTCTGCTCACCCTGTTCTTCTCCACACCCTCCCTCGCGCCGCGTGGCATCTGGCCGCTCAACCCCCGCGCCAGCGCCGTCCACGCCGGCCTGCTGCTGGTCGATCGCGACTTCTGCCTGCGCGGGCTGAACAGCACCTGGCGACTGGGTGCCGACCGCAATGACCGCCAGGCCCGCGGCTGGGCCTGCGAGCTACTTCTGGACTGCGCCAACTACGCCCTGGCCAACTACCACCGCCAGCCCGGCGCGTATCTGCGCGGCACCACGCCTCCCGCACCGCTCGACCCCGGCCTGGCCGGCACGCTCGAGGAACGGCTCACGATCCTCTCCCGCGACATGACGACCGCCGGAACCCTGCACCATCGCATGACGCACCTGGGCCTGGGCTCGCTCCGGCTCGCCCAGGCGGCGATCCTGCCCGAACCCATGATCGCCGCTTGGCTCGCCGGGGCCCCCGCCTCCCCGTCCCAGCTCATCCGCTGCGCCCCCGCTCTGCAGATGTCCGAGGACACCCTCCTCGACACGGTCGAAGGCAAGCGGGACCGCCGCCACTGGCCCCTGCCCGAACCCGCACCCGACCGGCTCGGACACCCCGCTCCCGAGCCGCCCGCAGAACAGCCCTGACGACGACACGCCCCGGGCCGCCGCGGCGTGGCAACCGTGCTGCCCCCTTGACCGATAGGAGTCTTTCGGCGATGACCCAGCACGTACCCATGTCCCGGACCGGGCTGGCCGCCACCGCGTTCGGGGTTCCCCCCACGGAGCTGGTGACCGCGGTGTGCGCGTTCCGCAGCCGCCCGGTGCCTGGCCCCGGCCTCGCGGCGCAGCTGGTGGACCGGACGTTCACCGCGCTGGACCAGGTGCCGCTCGATGTCCGTTTCTACGTCCATGACCTCCAGGACACGGCCGAGAAGTGGCCGGCCCTGCCGATCACGCTGCCGCCGACACCGTGGCAGGCCGCCACCCTCGTCGATGACCTGGCCGCGCTGGTCACCGGCCTGTCGGCGGCCGAACTGCACGATGCCGCCGAAGGGATGGCCCTCACCCGCGGCGAAGTCTGCCTGGCCTACCAGGAACCCGTCCTCGCCCGGGGCTGGGCGGACGACGATGATCCACTGCCCGATGCCGCGACCCCGCCACGAAGCCGTCGCGCCCGGGAAGCCGAACTGCTCCGGATGTTCGACCACGTGGCCCCGCACGACTGGGACCCCGAGCAGACCGGCGCAGTCCGCAAGGCCCTCCTGGTCCGTCTCGCCGGACTCGGCGACGCTCTGCTGCGCGTCTCCGCGCTTCCGCCCGCCCCCCTGGACTGGCAGGCAGGCGGCGGCCGGCTCACCGCACGGATGCCGGTGCCCGGCGCACCCCATCCCCTGGAGGCCCGGGTGGCCGCTGAACCCGTCGACCCACACCCCTTCACCTCGTGGGACGATCCGGTCTGGGGCTCCACCGAGAGAGCCGCCTCCCGCGAGTGCTGGCGGTGGAGCGTGGGCTGGCGTTCTGCCAATGGCGCATTCCACACCGACGTTCGAAGTACCGAGGTGAGTCCGGCCGCGGCGCGGTTCGGCGCGGAGCAGACCCTCGCCGCCTACGCCGCGAAGGCACAAACCGTGCGCCAACTACTGCGCTACCGCCTGCTGGTGCCCCGGCAGCCCGACACGCTGGCCATGAGCGACCCCGCCGCCCTGGTGCTGGGACTGCGGTCGCTGCTGGAGGCGGTCTGCGCCGAGTACCGCACCGAGGCGAACCACCTGAGGTCCGCGACCGGGTGGCGGGTGGTGCCGCACCAGGACGAGAACAAGGAACACGGCCTGGTCGCGATCCTCCTCGACGACTGCTCCCTGCCCTGCCCCGAGCTCGGCGACCCGGCCAACACCGCCGACCCGGCCGACGGCGCGTTCGAGGACTTCCTGCGCTCCCACGCCGTGATCCTCACCCCGCCTGCCCGCGCCTATCTGGCCGGGCTCTCTCAGGCCGGGCCCGGCGAACTCCCGCTACGCCGACGCCACGAGGCAGCGATACGCGCGGTGTTCGCCGTCAGCGGTGAGACGGCCGACCTGCTGGCCGCCGACACGGGTCCCCTGCCCGACCACATGGCCTGGATCGACCTGCTGGACGTCGCGGCGCTGGAGGACTTCCTCGTTGCCACGGAGCCCGATCAGACCCCGTGACTGCCCGGGCCGGGCGAGACCGGCGCGGCCGCCATGGCGATGACCGTGGCATCGTCGCGGTAGCCCTCTTCGTCGGTTTCCGTGGCGGCGGCCAGGGCGTCGGCCAGGGCCTGTGGATCCGCCGCGTGCGTGCGGCACAGCGCCTCCATCCGTGCATGGCCCACCTGGTCCGAGACACCGTCGGTCACGATCAGGACCAGGCGGACGTGTTCCGGAATCTGCGCCTCGCGGCACATGGCCGCTCCCGCCTGAGCGAGACCGGTCCGCGACCAGTTGTCGTGGTGCTCCGCGAGCTCCACGGCCGCACCGTTGCGGCGCAGGTACTCGCCCATGGTCTGGTCGGTGCTCCACTGGGTGAGCACGTTGCCGTCCCAGCCGTAGGCGCGGCAGTCACCGATCCAGTGGATCGCGGTGGGCTGGCCCGGCTCCATGCGGGCATAGACAGCGGAGGCATGCGGCGGGACGTCGTAGGCGTGGGCCATCTGCCCGGCGGTGGTCAGCGCGGCCAGCCCGCCCATGACCATGCCGATGTGGGTGATCACCGGCGGCGTCACCTGGGCGTAGCGGACGACCGCTTCGTCGTGGCCCGCGCCGTCGACGACGGCCGCGCACACCCGGCGCCCGCGCCGCTGCACGTCGTACCCATCGGCGCACGGCGGCTCGGTGCCCGGCCGCCGCGCCACCCCCACCATGATCGTCTCCGCGTCCATCGCGCAGTCCGTACTCGTCTCGGCCATCGCCTTCTCCTTCGTGTCAGTCGACCGGGCCTGACCGGCCCGCCCTATACCGGGCAGAAGAAGAACTGCGCCAAAGAGTCCACAAGAATGCGAATTTGAGGCTGCTGGGGCAGGAGTGGCGACAGGACGCGGCGGAAGGGGACGGCGCCGGAGTATGGAGTTCGACTGACCCGCATGTCCTCCCCGCAGCGGCAGAGATCACAACGGGCGGGGGAAGTCGCCCTCAGACATGGGTCGCTGCGCCCATGTCGCTCTCGCCTCCGGCCAGCCGGTAGACGATCAGATGCGTCGTCTCGCCGCCGCGCGCGTCCTCGATGACGCTGTACCTCTGGTCGGCGAGGTAGCGGGTGAGACGGTCCAGGCCCGCACGGTGGTGCGCACGGTCCGCGGCCGTGTACGTCCCGGCGCTGCCTTCCCTCTTCGCCTGGCCCACCGCGTAGTGGACGCGGACGCACAACTCGGCGCCGTCGACCCACTCGTCGTCATCCCGCCACACCGACTCCTCCCAGCAGAAGTCGGGGCCCGATCGCCAGATGGTGCCGCCGGGTTCGTGGGCGAACCCGCCGGCCCGCAGCACCGGCATGATCTTCCATGCGCTCCACCCGTGGCTCGACGGGTCCGGCACGTACGGACCGGGGCGTCGGGCGGGCGGCTTCGAGCAGGCCGGGCACAGATGGCCGTCGTCGTCTGAGCCCTCGGTCCAGCCGGCCGTCTCCAGCCGCTGTTCGGCTTGCTCGGCCGAGCGGACGGTGAGCTCGGTGGTCGTGGGGCACCGGCGGCAGGCCACCTTGGCGATGAGGTCCATGCCGTCATTGTGTCCGCGGCCAAGGCGCGCCACAGGAGGATCAGGAAGAACTCGCCTCTGCTGTAGGGGCGAGGCGTTCGTCGTAGGGTGAGGTGCACGAGGGTCTGGGTTGGCTGGACGGCAGCGGCCCGGCCAACCGGAGGCCTACTCGGACTCGCCGCCGATGAGCGGGATCTGCATGTGAGCCTGCGTGACGCTGATGCCGACCTTCTTCAGACGGTCAGCGGCCCACGCCACGGCGTCCTCCAGGTGCGGCGCCTCCACCGTGCAGGGGAAGATCACGTTCTCCCTGCCGCCTCTGGTCTCCCACCCGATCTCGCCACTGGCGAGATCGTCGCAGCGGTCGAACGCGTCGGACTGCTCCTCAGTCGGCTGCTCCTCGGGGAAGAGCACGAACGTCCACTCGGGGTCACTTGCAACTGTTGTGTCGGCGGGTGAACTCATTGACCTTCCTCGCTTCTGTGCCGGTGTTCTTGGGAGTACACCAGACTTTCAAATCGTCATTGCACGGACAGCAGATGACGTAACCCCACCTGTGGCCATTTTGGTCTCGCTTCACCTTCAGACCAGCGGCCTCGGCCTTCCTTAACGCCGCCTCGATGTCCGACTTGGGGTGCCTGTCGCCCTTCAAGCGCTCTCCTCCGGGTGTCGTTCGGGCTGCACCGTAGCGACTACGACGCCCTCCCGCACCGCTTTCCCCCGTTTTCCACCCCATCCGTCACTCCTGTCCCGGAAACGCGAAGTAGCTCTGTCGAACGCGCTCTTCGTGATCCACCGCGAACAACCACGGGCCCGCGCGCCCAGGGCCGAGAAGCCCGGCGCACGGGCCCTTCGCCTGTCTCCACCCGACCAGGAGGTCAACTCGTCATGTTCGCAACCCTGTTCATCCTGTTGTACGCAGCACATTTGGTATCCGACTACGCACTTCAAACGGACACGCAAGCTGAGCACAAGGCGCTGCGGAGCGCGGCCGGCTGGCGGGCCCTGCTGTCCCACGCCGGGACGCACGTCGTCGCGTCGGCGGTCGCGCTCGGCGCCGGGGCGGTCCTGCTCGACCTGCCGCTGACGCTGCCCGTCGCAGGTGGCGTGCTCGCCTGGGTGGGCCTGTCACACGGATTCGTGGACCGGCGTTGGCCGGTTCAGTGGTGGATGGAGCACACGGGCAGCACGGACTTCTTCCAGAAGGGCGGGGCGCCGCTCGTGGATCAGACGGCGCACGTCACGGCGCTGCTGCTCGCCGCTCTGGTGGCCGCCGCGTGATTCGGTCAGCCGATACGCGCGGCCCGGTAGGTGGTCATCAGGTCGGCGACGTGGCCGTTGGTGAAGCCGTCCGCCTCCTCCAGCGCGGCGAGCGGCAGCGGGTCATCCGGGGCGTACCCGAGGGCAGGCCGCCCGGCGATGTGCCCGCACAGGGCTTCCAGGTGCTCCAGGAGGGCCGCGCGGCGCTGCTGCTCGCTGGTCATGCCGTGCCACCACTCCCACCGTTCCAAGGCGTCGTCCGGCCGGGCGGGCAGGGTGCGGCGCAGCGCGTCAGCCCGGTCGGCGAGCGCGTTCCACACGGGCAGGCGCAGCGCGGTGATCAGGCTGTCCGGTCCGGTCTCGACGGTGGCGGTCATGCCGTTCACGGTCGCACCCGGCACTGACAACGTGCGGCACCCCGGGCGGCGAGTGGGCCGTCCGGGGTGCCGGAGTGTCGGTCGGGTCAGCCGGTTCCGCCGAGCATGCCGCCGCTCGTTCCGCCGCCGTTGGCGCCGGGCGGGCTGGACGGCGGCGGGGTGGACCCGCCGCTGTCCGGCGGGGTCGGATCGGTGCACACCGATCTTTGCTCGACGGACAGGACGTGGGGCCGTCCTGCGCGGAGCGCATCTGTCATCCTGGTGGCAGCCGGGCAGTTCCGGCCTTCTGCCCCGCGTGCGCGGGGGTGGCGTCACCAGGGTGAACCGCACCGCCCACCGTGCGGGCCTGGACGCATACCCCGTCCCCTCGCAGCCCAGGAAGGCCGCCCCGTGCCCGAAGAGACCGCCCCGCCCAGCTCGCCCAGTTTCCTCGACCAGACCCTGGCCGCGCTCGCCGGGGCATACCGGCCATGAGGACCACCTCGACCGGACCTCCCCGGACAGCCCCGTCCTGTACCGGGAGGTCCGCGCCCACGCGCCCCTTCTCGTCCCCCGGAAGGTCGCGGTGGACGGGATCGGGCACGTCGAGTGGGAGATGATCAACTCCCGGGCGGAGATGGTGTTCCCTGCCGCGTTCGCCGTGGCGGTCGCAGACCAGCACGATCCGCGGTTCGCCGCCGCCATCCTCTCGACCGTGGCCATGCCCTCGTGTACGCCCGCCTGGGCCACCGCGCGCGGTGGCCCAGGCGGAGCAGGCCGCAGACGAGGTCCGGTGGGAGAGCGAGCGTCCGGCGGGGGTCAGCCTGCGCAAGTGGCTCAGGGACAAGAGGGCGCAGCGGGACGCGACAACGTAAGCCCCGGGGCGCAGCCGCGACGATGAGCCTGGCCGATCAGCTCACCGTCCGAGGCTCGCCTGAGCACGCACCGCGCATCGTGGCCGGGCTCATCACCAGCTCAAGATCCGCGAGCGCCGATCTCGTCGATCCGGGCGGTGCGGCCGTTCGTGCGAATCCGGGCAGGGAACGACGGCGAGCGCGCAGAGCGGCGGGGAATCACCACCGTGCCGGGCACCTCAGTCCGCCGCCGGGCGGTTACCCAGTCGGCTGAACGGCGGGGTCCTCGAAGGAGCCGGCGCGGTGCCGAAAATGGAGCCCTGCTGTCCGGCATCCTGCAGACGGCCGGGAATGCTCGAACGGGAGAAGATCTGCTCCTGCAAGCGGTCCATGCGGTCGGCTTCATCGCGGGCCAGGGCGGGTATGTCGCCGCGTTCGGCAATGAGGCGACTGTAGATCGGGGTTTCCGGAAACACGGCGGATTCGGCCTTCATGCTGGGCACCCTACGGCGCAGCAACGACAGCGCGCGGAGCCGGACAGAATGCTTTACCCCGGTGGGAGCCCGTCGTTGCAACACAAGCGGCACGTCCGGGCCCGTCTACGGGGTGCTGTGTCTGGCTGGTGGGGCCTCGTTGCTTGGAGCAGCAGGAGGGTACCTGCTTGTAGCAGCGCAGGTACGACCCTTTGACATCCGGCCAGTGCTGGTGCAGCGAGCGCAGGGCGCCGAACTGGTCAAAGACGGTGTGGTCCGAGGAGGTTGCCTCCCTCGGCGTACACCTTCCGGCATGCCGGGCAGGTAGTTGTCGCCGGGTCCGTGGTGCGGCCGGAACCATCCGCGGAATCGGTGCTCATCCCGCACAGCGAATTGGCTTCGGCAGGCCGCTCGACGTTCCACTCTTGGTAGGCCGGGCGGTGCAGGTGCACGAGTGGGCGGAAGCCACGCACCGGCCGGGCCCGCCGGCGGAAGCGAGACGGGCGGGTGGGCACGAACCTGACGAAGTAGTATCCGTCCCCTTCCAGCGGAAAGGCCAAAACTCCCTGCTGGAACAGGCACTCCACGGCGGCGCGGGCAGACGACTCATCCGTCCCGTGCCGAGCTCGGAGTTCCTCAATGCGCGGCAGCGGTGTGCCAGGAGGGAACTCCTCTTGGCGAATCGCCCTGTAGAGCTCTTTGACAATGCGCTCGCCTTCGACGAGGTAGCGGCGGCGTGGCATCACTGGCTCCTTCGTGAGATACGTCAACTAAAGCTGGGGGCCCATTCGTTGCCCCTGATGCTGAACTCGTCGTTCTTCTCGATGTACCCGCACGTGAGATCGGCTGTATCCGGACGCGGAGTGACATCAGGGATGATCGCCGGAACTGCTGCGGCAGGCCGTCTTTCAGGGCGTCGGCGTGGACAGTGCTTCGGTCGACTGCTCGATGCCGCTCCAGAACCCCGTGCGCAGTTGCACCCGGTGGCCGTCGCTGATGTCCAGTGCGTCATTGGCGATGGTGCCGAACCGCGCTGCGTAGCGCAGGAGTTCGCTGTCGAGGGAGCGTGGGATCCGAGGATGCGCCTGGTCCAGCCTGTCCAGGAGGTCGGCGGCCTGATCGTGCGGGAGCCGTTCTACCCAGCGAGCGGCGAAAATCTTCCCCACCTCATGGGGCTCGCCGCCCACTGAGAGGTCCTGCTCACGGTCCACCCATACCTGCCGGGAGGTGGTGAGGCTTTCCAGGAGCGGGATTCCGTCGTCGGGGTCGACCCAACCGGAATCCGAGGACCAGCGCAGGGCCACAGCGGGCGCGGATCGTGCCAGGTCTCCCGGAGTGGGGGCACGGACGGGTGCCAGGAGGGGGGCCTGGGGTGCGGCGCTGGGCGCGGACGGGTCGGGGGCGGCCTGCACGGGAACTTCCGGCGGAGTCGGCTCGGTGGCGGTGATGGCCTGGGTGAGCCAGGCGCGGTCCAGCAGCTGCCGCTCGTCCGCTTCGGCGACTAGGTCCTCGGACTGGTTGTAGGCCCCGTCGGCGGCCTGCACGGCCCACAGGTGCATGGCCACACCGTGTTCCTTGGCCTTCATCACTCCGGGCAGGAGGTCACCGTCGCCCGTGATCAGCACGATGTCGCTTGCCGCCTTGAGCCGCGCGAGCTCGGTGAGCTGCGCGTGTATGGCGGCGTCGACACCCTTCTGCTGGACGCGACCGCCGACGCGGGTGAGCATTCCCAGGCGCACCGTGACCCGGGGCATCACCCGCAGGCGCCGGTGCTCGGGCTGGGGTACCCGGTCCGGTGCCCCGTCGAACCAGTAGATCCGCAGCAGCGGCTGCTCGGTCTCGGTCTGCGCGCGTTCGCGGATCTGCTGGATCAGCCCTGCGTGGTCGACGGACAGACGCGAGCGCGCGGCGTCGCCCCTGAGCAGCGTCGCCGCCGCGCCCAGAAGGTATCCGGCGTCCACCAGGACGATGCAGCGGTCCACGAAACTTCCCCCTCGGCCTCATTCGACCGCCAGTCCATCACAACCGCCGTAGGGCGCCCTCCGGTTTTGCGGCACCGCTTGACACCGTGGGGCGGGGCGTTGGCCTGCCGCCCTTCTCTCCCCCGCGCGCGGCCCGGGGTGCCTAGCTTCCCGGGCCGCGCTGACGCGGCCATGGCCCTGTGGTCGGACACCGAGCAGCTCCTCGCCGCCGATGCCCGTCCGCTCGACCCCACCCCCGGCGTTACGGTGTTTCGCCCCCGCCATCGGCCCGCCTGCTCGGGGGCGCGGCAGCGTCAGGCCTCGTTGTCCTCGGCAGGTACGGCCTGTCGGTGGTCGTCGCTCCAGCGGCCCTCGCCCCACAAGCCCCGGTGCAGCACCTCGCCGCGCAGGACATGCCCCGGTGATTCGCCGCACTGGACCCATCCGCCGCTGTCCGGATCAGCGTCGAAGAACATCGCCGAGCACAGTTCGTCAACCAGTTCAGGGGTGGGTCCGTACAGGCCCAGCCCGGCCAGCAGGTCGTCGGCGAGCCGTTCCGCTTCCGCCTCACCGAGTTCAGCCGCAGCCGTGATCAGTTCCACGAGCTGCCCGTACCTCCCCGGCGGAGTGATCGTCGGAAGAAGCGTCTTTGACGGGATCATCAAGTCCTCCAGCACCAAATTGAGTGAACCTCTTACTCTCCAGGCCCGGCAGAGGACAGTTCCGACAATAAATCTTGGCAGCAGCCCAGTGATGTGCGTCACAACTATGAAAGTCCGGCCCGGGCACGGCATGACCGAGGAGTGCCCCGGCAACAGGGCCGGCGGAGAACACCTAGCATCGGTCCGTGAACCGGATCGCCCCACGGGACCTGAAGCCGACGCTCCGCCCGACGCAGGACGGCCTCACGGTGCGGTGCCCCCTGTGCGGCGAGCTGGACGGCGCCCACCGCTTCGAGCCCCTTGCCCGCCGCACGTTCGAAGAGCACTGCGACGAGGAGCACGGTGCGCCGACTCCGCTGGAGGCGGCGCTGGCCGCGGTGCCGCTGGTGAGGACGAGAGCCGGTCAGTGGACGGCTGAGACGACGGCGGGCACGTACACGGTGCGGCAGACCGGAGAAGGGTTCACCGTGGAACTGCCTGGGGGCGCACACCTGCGGGGCACGTTCGGCTCGCGGCCCGAGGCACAGATCTGCATCGCCCGGGCGGCGGGACTGATCACTACAGGACAGGCGGAGGCCGCCCGCCTGTCTGCGCGTTCCCCCGCCCGGGCCCGGCGGGACGTGGTGTCGGTTCTCAACACCCGTATGCACCAAGCCAAGGAGCACGCCGCCGCACGGGGCATGCCCCAGGACGCCCCCTGGTCGGTGACCGTCGGCCAGCCCGAGGTGAACGAGTTCGGCGGAGCCGAGAAGGTCCGCTCCGCAGCACGGGCCGCAGCACGGCAACTCGGTATCAGGGTCCACACCTTCGCCACAGACTCCGATGACCGCTCCCCGGAGCAGTTGGTGGTGATCGGCAACCTGGGCGCCCCCTTCCGCCCCCGCCCCGAACCTCAAGCAGACCCCCGGTGGCCCGCATTCGCTCCCGCCCGCGATGCCGAGGCAGGCACCGGATGTGTCTGCCGTCGCGGGCCCTGCCTCAGCGCCGGACTGGACGCGGCCGCCGGGGAGGAGTGGCCGGTCGTGGACTGGCTGTCGCTCACCCCCGCCACCGACCTCCGTACGCTGCCGGCCGAGCTCCGCTCACGTGATCCCGGGGCGCTCCTCGCCGGGAGCCGTTCGCACCCTGGGTCTGATGACCGTGTTGACCTGTCGCCCTTCCAGGACGGGGCGGCGCTGGGCCCGCTCGGCGATGTCCAGGTTTACGCGAGCAACCCGCACGGCTACTACAAAGGCATGTCCCATGGCGTCGGCTGTTCCTGGGCGCCGGAAGTGGACGCCCAGCACGAGATCCTCACGCTCGCCGAGTTCCTGCCCCTGCTGCCCGTGGCTGAGCCGCAGTTCGGGCCGGGATTCGACACCGTGGCCGAGCTCTGGGAGCAGATCCTGTTCAAGGACCGCTCCGGCGAGCGCTGGTGTGCCTCGTGCGGCGGGTTCGCGGTCCGCCGGCTCACGCCTGAGCAGTGCACGTACTACCGACGCTGCCACAAGTCGGCTCGATGACCGGCGGTGGCCACCGCGGGCGTGGTGCTCACGGCCGCCACCATCACCGGGCGAGTCCTGCCGTCGGCCGGTCTCGGCACGTTGGTCCGCCTGTTGCGCTGAGAGGCACTGCCGGTCAGAGGGCCGGCTCCTTCTGGCCCGGGATCGCGGGACCGCCGAAGAGCTGCTGGGCCAGGGCGTCCGGGTCGATCTGGGTGGCCTGACCGGGAGCAGCGGCCTGGTCGCCCTTGCCGAGGCGCAGCACGAGGGCGAACTTGTCGTCCTTGGTGTCCGCCAGCGGGGCGAGGTTCACCGACATCTCGTTGAGGGCGCCGTTCCTGATGGCGAAGTCGGCGGTGATCTTCTTGTTCGGGGCGTCCTTGAGGTCCTTTCCGGTCGGCAGCCTGGCGCCCTGGGGGAGGTCTGCGGCCAGCGGGCGGAGTTCGTCGACGAGTCCGGTGAGCAGAGTCCGGAAGGGGGCCGTGGCGGTGATGTGGTCGGCGCCGTCCTTGGTTCCGGTGTCCTTGAGCTGGACCTCGCGGCCAACCAGCTGCTGCAGCCCCTTGATGACCACCTTCTGCCGGGCGCGGTCACCGGGGTCCGCAGAGGAAGTCTCCTTGCCGGAGGGGTTCTTGGTGAGGCTGTCGGCCGGCATCTTGACCCAGCCGCCGCCCAAGACCTGCTTGAGGTCGGTCGCGGCGGGGGGCAGGTCCGCGGCGGAGGGGAGCTGGCTGCCGGATGCCTTCTCCAGCGACTTCACACCGGCTCGCAGGTAGGCCCAGTCGCCGACCTGTCGGTACTCCAGCAGGTCACCGTCCGGGCCGGAGACCTTCATCGCCATGCCGGTGATGTCGGTCTCGGAGGAGTCCTGGAGCGGCTTCTTCGACTGCACGGAAACGGCTATGCGGGCGCCGGCGAGGAGCTCGGCGACCTGCTCGGGCATCTCTTCGCCCGGCGCGGCCTCGGAATCCAGCGTCTTCAGGGTGGCGGCGTCGGTGTTCAGCCCGAGCTCGAACGAGAGGGAGGTCTGCTGGCCCAGCTTGTCGACGGCCTTGTCGAGCTTCTGCGCGGCGGTGAGATTCTCTGCTGTGCCGCAGGCGACGGCGCCCGCCAGGACGGCGGCAGCGACGGCGAGGGTCTTGCGTGTGGCGGAAATGGCTGTCTCCGAAGGGTCGGGCGCGGCAGTACGCCGCTGGTGATGCGGTCCTTGTCACCCTGCACGGCTGGGACGGCCGGCTGGCTGGGGCCGCGGGTGCTGTCCCGCTCTGCGGGCTGCGTTCTGGTGGCCCCTCCCGTGGTGCGAGGCCGGAACAGAGGGCGGCGGGTAGAGGCCCCGGCAGTGGGGGGTGTTGGGCTCGGCGGCGGGCACCGGGCGCGCGTCGTACGCCGTCGCCGGGGTCAGGCCTGCTTGCTGTCCCGGACGCGAAGGCTCCCGGCGGCCGCCCGCCGCAGGGTCCTGACTGCGCGGCGCAGGCGGCTGGGGCGTACCGCGCGCGCGGCGCGGCGCCGACGGCGGTGCTCTGCGGACGCAGCTCTGACTAGGCGCTGGTTCTCGGCCTTGCGCAGACGCTCCTGTATCTCCGCTTGGACAGCTTCCGGGGTGTGGTGGATCAAGGGAGGCTTTCCGCTCGGGCCCGGCGGGGAGCCGTCGGGCAACGTGGTCCTGTCCGTCACCGGAAGTGTGGGCGGCCTCAGCAGCTCGTTTGCGGCGATGAGGAGTTCTGTCCCGCTTGGCGGGAGAAGCGGTGCGAGCGGTGTACTTCCGGTTGCGCAGGACGGACCGGCAGCTCCAGCGTTCTTGCTCCGGCTGGCTGTTCACGCTCGTTCCTGGGATAGGTCAGGTTCTCCTGAGGAAGCCGAGCACGATCGGCGCCGACCGGTCCCGCGTGGAGGGACGCAGACCGAACTCGGCGTCCACCAGCGCGGCACGCCTACCCCGGGCGGACGGATAACGGCGGCGGGGCGCGGTACACAGTGAGCCAGCCCCTCCCGCTCGCACCTGGGTGGAGGGGCATTCCGGGCGGGCGCGTTGCGACCGCGCGATCGACAGGAGGGTTCACGTGGTCACGGACATCCGGATTTCGGCGTATCTGAAGGTCGCCGCGGCGATACGGCACAGGATCAGCCTGGGCGAGTTCGAGGTGGGATCGAAGCTGCCGACCCAGAAGAGCTTCGCCCGGCAGTACCGCGTATCCGACACGGTCGTGCGCTCCGCGATGGACGTCCTGACGCAGGAGGGGCGGGTGCGGCCCGACGCGTACAGCGCGGCTCTGTATGTGTCCGAGGAAGGGCCGGATGTCGCGCAGTCCGAGCTTGCGCAGGCCTTTCGGCGGCTGGAGGTCGTCGAGGTGCAGCTCGCGCAGCTCCTCAACGGCTCTTCTCCGGCCGCTCCCACGGTTCAAGGGCAGGGTGTCGGTGTTGGGGCGTGGCTGGAGCGTTCCGTGTCGCGCGGCGTGGCCGTGCTGCGCGGGACGGGTGGTGTGCTCGCGCGGCTGGGTTTTCGCGGCGGCCGGGTGCACGGCAGCCGTGCCGCATAGCCGACGGGAGGTTCCGGTCGCGGCGCAGGCGCTCCCTGGCGCGGACATGGTCGGCGAGGCGCCGGCGCCGGCGCCGATCGAGCGATTCCGGGCCGCGCGGGGCCCTCATGCCAGGCCTCTGGTGTTCCTCTGGGACGAGGCGTGGTCGCTCCACCAGAACGCTGGCTGTCCCAACTCCGTGCTGATCGCCCTGTTGCAGCAGGGGCGGAGGCCCGGGTGACCGGCACGGCGCCTGGGGAGCACAGGCCCTCAGGAGGTTGCGCTCCCGGTGGGACCTTCTGCTGGGGGTGTGTCGCGCAGCCGGTAGACGGTGCGGGTGTCGGGGCGTAGCGGGAGGTCGGGGCGTACGCGGGTGCGGGGGCGGAAGACGGAGCCGCGGGTGTAGGTCTCGCCCTCGATGGCGCCGTCCTTGTAGACCGGGCCGACGAGTCTGTCGTTCTCGTCCCGGATGCCGATGCGTGTTCTTTCTGTCCATTTGGCTCGTCGCCAGGTGCCGTATTCCAGGCCCGTCCCGGGGGCGCTCGCCGTGTCGGCTTCGGGGCGGGGTTCGGCGGGGGGCGGGGTGTAGTCGAGGATGTTCATGCGGTGCAGTGCTCCGGCGCGGGCGTCCGGGTGCTTGGCCAGGCGCTTGAGGGCCTTCGTCGAGCCGGGCTTTCCGCGCTCCTGAGCAGGTGGTGCCGGTGGTTTGCGCCACTTGGCGAAGGCGAGTTGGGCGGCGTAGGAGTACAGCAGGCGGCCTGCGCCGTGGGCCCCGTATGCGGCGGGCTGCAGATACCACTGGCGGCCGCGCTGGGCGTGGACGGCCGTCATCAGGATGAGGCCGAGGGTGGTGTCGATCGTGTGGTCCGGGTGCGCGGCCAGGACGCCGCCCAGGACGGCGTGGCTGGATTGCGGGATCTGGTCCCCGCCGAGCAGCGCATCGAGTCCCTCGTCGTCGGCATGGACGGCGGCCAGTGGCACCGGCTCGTGCAGGACCATCGTCCAGGGTCCGGGCAGCCGCAGGGCGGCCCGGTTGTTCGCGCTGAGGGCAGCAGTGGTGGCTACGTCCAGGGCGAGGTATTCGGGGATGAAGTGGGTGTGATCCACGGCCAGGTAGGCCGCGGTGGTCGTCACGGCGGCCAGCGCGTGCGTGGACCTGCTCTGCGGGCTGATCCGGCGGTCGGGAGTGAACGCCCTGGGGGCGACCAGGCCCCAGCGCAGGGCGCTGACGTCCGTCGAGTGAAGGTCGGTCAGGTCCTCAGTGAGCCGGTGGGGTGTGACGCGGGCGTAGGCGCCGTCCCAGGTCCAGTCCTCGGTGCGGGTGCGCAGCATCAGGGCTGCCACGTCCAGACCGGGATCTGCCGATGCCCGGCCGGGGATGTGCATCGGCTCTTGCTGGTCGGCCGGGAGATCTTCCCAGTGCAGGCCATGCTCCTGGGCGAGGACTTGCGCGGCGCCGCTGTCGTTCATCACCCGGGAGCGGAACTGCTTCAGCGCGGTGGTGAAGTCGAAGTCCGTGGCGGGCGCGGTGCCCTGGCTGGCGGGTCCGAACCAGAAGCGCTGCCAGGCGGGTCCGCCGACGACCAAGCCCTCGTCGGGTGCCGCCGGGGGGCGCCCGAGGCGGGGAGCGGGCAGCGCCGAGGCGGTGATGCTCTCCAGGGCGGCGGGCCCCCGCTCCGGGACCGTGTTCATGTGCCGGCGCATGGCGTCGGCGGCCCAGGGCGCGAACGCGTCCAGAAGGTGAGGATTCATCTCGCGGGCAAAGCCCAGGACCAGCTCGCCGCGGTCCTCGCCGTCCGCGGCCAGTGCATGGTCTTCCGCGACCATCACGCTGTCGTGGGGCCAGCCGTCGAGCGGCCGGACCGCAATCCGCCGGTCGCGCGGAACGGCTCCGGCCTTGTCGAGTGCCTCGCGGGCCACGGTGCTGCACGGTCCGTCGGCGAAGACTCTCTGCAGTGCGGCGTCGCTGTGGGCGGCGACCGCGATGAGCAGGCGGCTCTTCTCCGCCGTCACCGCGAGATGGATAGCGGGGTTGTCGACCACGGGGTGGTGGGCAGCCTGGACGCTGTGCCATCCGCCGAAGGGGGCCACGCGCGCTGCTCCGTCGCTGCCGACGGCCGCGTTGTCGTAGTCGAGGTAGGCGGTCTTCACCGACGCCTCGGCGGCTTCCTCGGGCGTCTGGCAGGTGGGGCACACCAGCCCGTGGCCCCGGCCCTGGCGCCAGTCGGCGTTCCATCCGCCGTCGCCTTCGGTGTGGGGATCTCCGCAGCGCAGACATCGTGCAGGACTGGTCTTCAGGGACATAACGCCATCCTGCCCGACGCGATGACCGCCCCGGGCCGAATCTGACGTACCCGCAGAGGGCCATCAAGTGCGCGGAGTTGACATCGGCCGCCTGGGGTTCGCTCCGAGCGCGGAGCCGGCCCTGCCGTCTGCGGTCGCAGCTGCCCTGCGGAGAGCCAACGCCGCTGTTCACGGCCGACACCCACGGTGCGGCTGGCCTACCATCGACGAACCACAAGGGAGGGGCGAGCAAGCATGGATCACACGGCACACGCGCCCGTGGCCGTCGTCGGCAGCGCGCCGGCCGCGCAGCCGTGGCGTCGCAGGATCCGGCGGGTTGCGGCGGTGCCCGTCCTCGCCGCGGGTGTACTCGTGGCGGTGGTGGTAGCTGCCGACTGGGCGTTGAGCGGGAGCGCCGCTTTCCGGGGGTGGCTGTTCAGCCCGTGGGCCGGTCTGGTGGCCGTTGCCGTCGTGGTGCGTGGGCATCGCCTCGTCCGACGCGCGTGCACCGCTGTCGGCCGTCCGTTGCCCGGGCTGCTGCGGCACGGCGCCTACCCCGAAGAGCTGGAGGCGGCGCGCGTCGGGGAAGAGCAGGATGTGGCCGAGCTCGATCGTGCTCTGCACGTCCGCATGTTCGCCGTGATCGACCTCTACCCGCGCTCTGCGGCCGCCGAGCTCATCGCGGCGCTGCGCCGTGCCGTTGACAGCACCGAGCCGCTGCCCACCGAGCTGCGCGCCGCTCTGGACGACCTGGCCGACGGTTCCCGCCGCTGGCACGACACCCTGGCCTGACAGGGCCCCACGCGGCGTGCGGGTCAGGCCGTTGAGCGGTCCGCTCTCCCGGCGATCTGACAGAATCCGGGCCGACGTGTACGGATGAGGAGAAGGCGATGGCCACCCCTGGGAACGATCTGATCAGCATGCGCAACTTCTGTCAGGATCCGGCCAACCACGCGCCGCGACCAGCGCCTCCTGCCCGGCCGGTACAAGCTGGCCCCTCGGATACTGCGGCCCCGTCCGTCTTCGACCCGGAGACCGGGAAGACACGCGTCATGAGCGGCAAGTGCACTACGTGCATCGGGCGCCGCAGCAACCCTGCCGGGCTCAGCGATGAGCGGCGCCGTGAACTTCTCGGGCTGCGGCCGGACGGGTCGTACGACGAGGGGTGGACCGTCTGCCACTCGACGCTGCCCGACAACCCGGAGAACACCGCTGACCTGCCGCCCTCAGTGTGCGCGTGGATCGCCCAGCACCCCCAGGCCGCCGCAAGGTCCCTGGTCATGCGCATCGGAGCGTCCCAGGGATTCGACTACATCGACCCACAGCCGAAGCACTGACTCACGACCGGGCGCCGGCCATGCTCCGACGCCCGGTGCGAGTCGATCAGGGCCGGGGCCGAATCGGGTGCCCGTGGGCCGGCCGGCTGCCACGCTGAGCCCCATGGACTCCGTCGACGTCGCCCTGGACAGCGTCTGGCCCGCCGAGCTGCGTGCCGACCGGCGACCGGTCACTTCCGAAGACGCGCTCTTAGTCCGCGCGTTGCTTACCGACGGGCAGGTCCGGGCCTACCTGGGTGGCCCCGCTGGTTCGGTGGTCAACTGGCGAGCGGTGGGGCCTTCGGGTGGCCCGGACCTTCGCGGAGGACCTCGGCCGGGGGGCGGTAGGCCCAGTCGGTTCGGTGCAGGGCTTGTGCCTGGTCCGCCAGCACCTTGCGGGCGATCCGGCGTTCCCCGGCCGGGCGGAACAGGGTCGCCTGGCCGGGGTGCTGGCGGTAGAGCTCGCCCGGCTGCTCCTGCATCCAGCCGGCGGACACCGCTTCCGCGTTGAGGCTGAGGGCGACGTCCTGGCCATAGGGCAGGGCGGGCCAGGCGCCCAGTGCGCGGGCCAGTTCGGTGTAAAGGGTGATCGTGGTCCCCATGACCGGAAGTCGCTCGGCGAGCAGCCCGTCGAGCAGTGTGCGCGGCGGAAGGAGACCGGGAGCGGGGTCGTAGGGGCCCAGGGCGGTGGAGCCGTCCGCGCGGAGATCCAAGCAGGGTGAGACGACCCAGGCGATGGTCGGATTGTCGATCAGGGTGTGGATGTCGCGTGCCAGGGTGAGCGGGTCGGGAAGCAGGTCGTCGGCGTCGAGCTGACGCAGCAGCACTCCCCTGGCCCGGGCCAGGGCGAGAGTCCGTGCCCGTGCGGCACCGCCGGGGCGTCCGGTGCCGGTGGAGATCCACGGCTCGTCCGGCAGGTGTTTCAGGTCGACGGGGCCATCGGCCTGCACCAGCCACTGCAAGGACCAGCCGGCAGGCAGCCTTTGACCGGCGAGGCAGTGGTAGGTCTCGTCGACGAATCCAGCGGCGGCGGGATGGACGGGCGTGATGACGCTGATCACCGGCATGAGCGGGCCCTTCTGTGTCGATCGTGCCGGGCAGTGTGCGCAGCCTTCCTCGGCCGTGGACGGCGCGTACTGCGCAGCTCCCGCCGTCCGGGAAGGGTGGGCCGACGCCTTGTGTTCCTGGGCCGTCGCACGGGATCGGCCGGGCGTCACGCTCAGGCGGCGAGGGGCCGGATCCTGTCGTGGGTATCGGGCAGCGCGGCGAGGGGGTGGGGCTTAGGGGCGGCGGGTGCGCTGAGGTGCTGGGCCCACCAGATGCGCAGCCGGACCGGGGGATGGGTGGAGGCCGAACGTAGGCTGTGCCACAGGCGCGTGGGCCGCGGGAGAGTGCGCAGCAGCTCGGTGTTGCGCCTCCACAGGAGGATCACGGAGTCGCGGCCGCAGGCACGTGCCGCGCGTGCGTCGCAGGCGAGCTCGCTGCGCCACGACCACCCGATGTACAGCAGCCGGAGTGCTGCTGCGGTCAGGACGGCGACGGGCAGGGGAAGCCACGCGGTCGCCATGACCACCAGGAGCACCCCGACGGCCTGGAGTACGGTCGCGCGCTGGTTGTCACGGCGCAGGATGTGGCCGAGTTCGTGCTCAAGGACGACTGGCAGGTGGACGGTCTCCTCGGGCCCGAACCAGTTGCTGCCCAGCCACAAGTGACTCCGGCGCCCGTCGCTGATGGAGGCGGCGTCGTTTCCATCGCCGTCGGGGTGCCAGCCGTCGGTGAACGCGATACTCAGGCGCTGCAGGCGGTATTGGCGGGCCACGGCGCGCAGGTGCTGCTCGGCATGGCTCATCCGCTGTACGAACTCGCGGTAGAGGGGGCTGGGATCGTGTGGGGGGTGGGAGCGCAGGAGGCTGTTCCAGGTGTGGTGCTGGGCCCGGAAGCCGTCGGCCACCTGGACGCGGCGGTCACGAACGCAGTGCAGTGTCCAGGCCCAGCTTGCGATCACGGCCAGGGGGATGGCGTGGAGACCTAGATCCGGCCCGCTTCCCCACCGCGTGAGGACGGCGGTCGTCAGCACCCAGCAGACGACGAAGTGGCTCCAGAACCGGTCCCGTATCCAGCTCATCGTCTGCATCACCGCTCTGCGCGGTCGGGCAGCGCCCTGCGCTGCGTGAAGGGCCGGTGCCCGCGGCGGGCGGCGCGCAGTTCGCCGGGCCCCCGCGGCGCGGGGGCGTGCGGAACGGGCGCGGCGGGCGCACTGAGCCGGATCAGTGTGGTGTGCATGGAAACTCCCAGGTTCAGGCGGCGTGCGGCCAGGACGCGGCGGGGGCGTCGTGTGCGGGCGTGTCGGGGATCGGCTGCGGACGTTGGGGGGTGCACGGCCGGTCGAGGCAGTCCATCCAGCCGTCGCCGGTGCGGATCGAGACATGCGCGCCGTAGGAGGCCAGGACGTCGGCGAGGCGACCGCCGCACACCGCGCAGCGCGGCCGGACGGTGCGCGGCGCGACGGCGGGGCGTGGCCGGGGGGCCGGTCCGATGGACGAGAGCGGGGCGGTGTCCGGGCTGCTGGCCGCCTGCGCGGCCAGACGGCGGCGCTGCTGCTCTTCGGCACTCCTGCGGTCGTCGGCCTCGCGACGCGCCCTGCGGCGTTCGTCGGCAAGGCGGCGCATGAGGCTCTCCGGCAGAATCAACCCCGCGGCACTCAGGCCGAGTTCGGCCAAGTCGACGGTCTCCTCGTGGAGATCATCTCCTGGGCACGGCGGGTGGTGCAGGGCGTAGACGGCCGGGTCCTCGCTCTCCCACCAGCGGCCGGAGCGTGTGTGGGGCCGGCCCCACACGACGCGGACCGCGCGGTCGGACAGGTCGAGGAAGCACACCGGGGTCTGCTCGGCGAGCAGGACGTGGGGCAGTGCCGTGCCCGGGCGCATGAACCAGAGGTCGCGGATGCCGGCTTCGGCGTAGTCCCGATGGCGGTGCTGCCACAACTGGTCGGTGATCAGGCCGCTCTGGGCCTCCAGAGCGATCCGGTTTTTGTCGGCGAGCTGGACATCGACGTCGGCGCGGCGCTCGCGGCCAGGGGTCCACTGTTCCTGACGGACCTGGACGACGCCCGGCAGTGAGCGCGCCCACCGTTCGAGCTGGGCCTTGGCCTCCAGGTGCCAGAGGGTCTCGGGGCGGTGGCCGCCGGGCGGGGCCATGTGCGGCGGATGTGCGAAGTGGTGGCGCCGGGCACCGCCGATCTTCCCTTTCGGAATCAGCGGAACGTGTGTGCCGGGCACCGTCCCGTCCAGGCCGTGGAAGCACGCCGCGCACACCAGGCTCTCTCGGTGGCGGTAGCCCAGCGTGCGCCACTGGTCCATCGGGCGGTCCTCGATGTGGACTTCCCGCCCGGTGTCCAGGTCGAGCCCGACCACCAGCAGATCGTCCGCTGCCATGCGCTGCCCCCGGTTGTCCTCAAGCCCGCTCGGTGCTGGCAGTTTTCGGCACCCGGGTACTGGTGAACGCCGTGAGGACCCGGCGTCCCGCCCGGCGGACCGCGTACGCGGAGCACCTTCTGTCGCGTTCCGCCGGGCGGGATGCGGAGCGCCATCGGGGACAGGTGGGGCGGGATGTGCCACAGGCTGCGGGGGCGAGGGGCCGCCCTCGTCGTCCAGGCCGTAGGGCCAGGTGCCCGTAGGAGGTCAGCCCCGGTGAGCCGTACGATCCCCGTTCTTCTCTCGCTCTTGGCGACGATGACGCTGCTGGTCGCCGCGCTGAGCACGCTGAGAGCGTGCGCGCGGTCGTCCTCAACGTATGAGGGGCGCGAGGCCTGGCAGCGTGCCGTGGCCCACTGGGTGGGCGCGGTCCTCGTGACCGTGGTCACCGTGGTCGTCCAGGCGCGGCTGCCCGACGCGGACGGTGGTGCGGACCGGCAGTCGTCGGTGTCCATACCATGGCGGGCCATCGGGCTCGTGGTCGGCGGACTCGCCGCCGCCGTGGTGGTCGGGGTCGTCCTCGCGGTGAGTGTCCGTGCGTGGCGCCGCCGGCAGGCCCGCCACAGGAAGGCTCAGCAGGCTGAGAGAGCGGTGCAGGAGCGCATCGAGTCCGTTGTGGCACGGCACGATGCGGTGCTTGAGGAGTTCGGTGAGCATCTCGTGGACTTCCTGTCGGCGCTGGAGTGTCCCGCGCTGAACGATCCGTCCATCAGTGAGACCGAGCGGTTCGACCGGGCGAGGATCGACACCGACGATGCCCGCATCGCCGTGCGCCACGGCGCGGGCGAGGATCTGGCTGCTGCGTACCACGCGGCGGTGGCCGAGCTGGAGGTGTCCTGGCGTATCGCCCGCGCTCACGCGCGGCGCCTGGGCACGTCGTATCTCGAGCCCGAGGTTTCCCGCCGTCTGGCGAAGGCCGCGGACCTGATGGCTGTCGTGCGCGGGGGCGACACCGAGCACGAGAGGGCCCTGGCCTACCAGCGGGTCCGCCAGCTGGTCGGCACCTCGGTACGCGTGCCGCAGCTCGCCAAGGTGGCCGTCGAGTGCTTGGTCCGCCCCGCCTTGAAGGCAGGTGGCCTGGACGCTCTGGTGCGCGCCAACCGGGCGATGGCCATCGAGCCGTTGGAGATGGGCCCGGTGTGACCGGCTCAGCCTCACCGGCAGGACCTGCAAGTTCACGAGCGGCGAAGAAAACGGGGCACCCGCATCCGGACACGTTCTCCATATTCGGCCGCGCGGCGGGCATCGGTGCGTACGCTGGAGGAAGCCGTCCCAGTGGATGCCCCCGTACCGCTGGGACGGCTTTGCCGTAGCGGCAGCCTTCGCCGGTAGGGGCTGTAGGCCGGGCTGCGCCGCGTCCGTACCGTCCAGTTCGCGCGCGCCCGACTGGCCCGGGCCGGCTGCGCCTGCGTTGCCGACGCAGCCAGTACCCGGGTTCGCCCGTCTTCTCCCCCAGACCCCCTGGGTGCCGGCGATCGCGTCACGCGGTGCGATTGCTGCCCTGTATCGTCGTGGCGGCGTATGTCGCTCCTGCGGCTGCGCCCTTTCGCCTCTGCTGCCGGACACGAGGGCTGATCCATGACCCGGTCCCTTTCGGCGATCTCCGCCCAGGGCTTCTCTGCTCTGGGCATTCAGCTGCCCGCGCTCGCCGCGATCCGCATCGCCTTGACCGGCGGAGGCAGCGGGAAGTACCACGTCCCCCACTCCGATCTGCGCCGCTACTCCTACGACGGCTGCCGCTACGCCCGGCCCGCGGCAGACGCGGCCACCTATCCCTTGTTCGAGGTCTTCGGCGAGATCTGCAAGAAGTGCTCCGTCACCCTGCCCGGCGCGCCGGATGCCCTGTGGCGGGCCGCCGCGTTCACCGCCGAGAAGGCGGCGGCCCTGCAGCGCGCCTGCGGGGACCGGGCGGCGCGCACCTGGCTCGGCTACGCCCGCTACACCGCCCAGCAACAGCCCCGTGACGAGGAGCAGTTCGAGGCCTGGCTCAAGCAGGCGCGTACCGACCGCAAGCTCGCCAAGGACGCCCGGACGCTGGCCGCGGCCCGCAAGGAACTGGCCGCCGGGTTCGCCGAGTTCCTGACCGGGTACGCGGCCGACTGCCCGGAGGTGGACGCCTACAACGGCGCCCGCGATGCGGTGCGCCGCACGGCCGGCAGCCAGGAGCGGCGGGTGCTGGACGAGGTGACGGCCGCGGTCGCGGGGAAGTCCGCCCGGCGCGCACGGCAGTACGAGTTGGAGCCGGAGGTCGAGGTGTGGCAGCTGGTGAGCGGGGTGTGGCTGGCGGCCCGTTCGCGCGGCCTGGACGCCGCCCGGACCGCCGAGCTGGTGCAGGACACTGTGTCCCGGGAGCTGGCCGGGGCGCGCGTCGTGGACGTGGCCCGTCTCCCGGCGCCGCAGACCGAGGGCGGCGGGTACGACAGCCCCTCGGCCTGGGCGGATGCCGAGCTGGCGGTGTGGTGGCCGCGCGCGGTCGCCGAGGCGTGTGCGCGGATGGAGACGGAGTTCGAGGCCGACTCGGCCCACACAGGGCCGCGGCTGCTACTCGTCCACGACTGGCCGCTCACCAACACCCGGGACACGCCCGTCGCCTATCTCGCCGCCTCCCCGGTGATCGGCCCGCTGGTGCCCTTCGGCTACCGGCGCACCGGCTACTTCAGCGGGGCCGGGGATGCCGCCGGGCCGTCCTACTCAGCGGTCATCGCCGCGCCCGGGCACATCGTCGCCAAGCTGGAGAGGGAGCAGGCCGCAGTCCAGGACCGGCACAACCCGCCCCGGTTCGTGGCCGCCGGGCCCGTCACCGGCCGCCGCCGAACCGATACGGCGGCAGCTCTCACGCTGCTGCGCACCGCCTTCCCCGTGCTGCCCACGGACGCCGACAGCGCCCCGGACGCCGTGCCGGAGCCGGTCGAGGAGCAGCGCCGCGCCCGCGCCGCGTCGAGCTACCGGCATGAGCCCGGCGACGACGGCGAGCGGGCCTCGCGGATCGCGTCCTCCCTCGCCGACGGCCACGGCTGCTGGATCCCGGGCGGGAGCGAGCAGACCGCGTTCCTCAAGGAACTTCGGCGCTGGCTGCGCTGGCAGGTTCTGCGCCTGGACATGTGGTGCGGGCCCACGGACGGTGACGGGGTGTGGGCGAGCCTGTACGGCAGTCTCGACGAGGTCGGTGACGGGATGCTGGCGCTCAAGCCAGGCGGAGAGCACCACGCGGTCCGGATTCCGCTGAGCCGGGTGGTAGCGCTGGCCGGTGCGCCCCGCTGGGACCAGAACCACCCCTACCGGGATGCTCCGTTGTGGACGCCGTACGAGCCGGCTTCCGCTGGCGGCACGGCGGCCGTTGCCGTACCGCAGCGCCATATCCGCGTCCTGCCCGGTGCCGGGACGGAGTAGTCGAGGGCCGCGCCTGACGCTGTGCGGGGTGGTTCAGCCGTCCCGGACCTGGTGGCCGCCGTCCACGGGATCGGAGTCGGCACGGATCTGGTCGCGCCACGGTGCGGGCCACTGGGTGGCGGAATTCCAGCGCAGTCCGCCGAGGTAGAGGTATGTGAGGTCCGCTGTTCTCAGGTCGGCGCCCCGCACGTCGTTGCAGGCGTGCTCGAGGAGTACCTCTGCCTGTATGAGGTCGTCGGTCAGGTGGGTGAGCGTGCGCCGGGCAGCGCGGGGCGTTGCGGCGGCCAGGTGCCCGGCGGTGCGGCGGGCGGCGCGCAGGGCGTCGGTGAGCTGCTGTGCACCGGCAGGCATGTGGTCGGCGTACAGCTGGGGCGCAAGGGTGAGGTCGAGAACAGCCAGCAGCGAGTGCGGGCGGCCCCGGGCGCTGTGGGCTGTGGTGCGGGCTTCGGTGAGCTGCTGGGCGAGCCACAGCAGGTGCGCGCGAGACTGCAGGCGGACGGCCGGGTCCCAGGAGGCGATCGTGCGGGCAGCCGTCGTGAGGGGGCGCCGCCACGGCATCCACCGGGCCGTATCCACCCTGCCCCCCCCTTTGTTCGCCGTGCACCGCTTGTTCGCCGTGCACCGCATCTGGGCTGCACTCTATGGCCCGCGCGCGGGCGGCGGCCCAGCCGCGGTGGGGGACGGCCGGGCTTCTATGTGAGACCGGGGCTCTGGCGCTGCTGCTGGTGGTGGTGGTGGTGTGCGGCGGACTGCTCCTGGGTGTGCTGGCGGGTGGTCTCCTGCGGGAAGCCGGGGGCAGGGTGATCCTCAGCGCGCTGCCTCTGCTGCTGGGCCAACTGCGCGATCCGCTCTTGCAGTTCATCGGGGTCCACGTTGCTCAGCAGTTCTGCGAGTTCGGACCCGTCGCCCTGCGGTCCCTGGCTGAGCTGGTCGACGAACCGCTCCTTGGAGGCGGCGATGTCGCCTTCCCAGGCCCCGGCGTCGATTCGGTGCTCGTCCCCGCGGCCCATGAAGCCTGGTTCGGGCAGACCGGCGTCAAGGGCGTCATGCCTGGGCACGGCCCCGTCCTGCTCCTGGAGGCTGGAAGGCAGGGCGGCGCTTGCCCGCTCTGCGGCCCGTTGCCGCTGCTGTTCCTCGGCCCCCCCGGTGTTCTGCCTGTGTTGGCCGAGGACCGCGTTCTGCATCGCCTCGGCGAGCTCCTCGAACTCCTCGAAGCTGACCGTCTCGGGGACCTCCTCCAGGTACTGGCCCCTCCCGCCCGGTGCTCCCTGCCTGATCTGCCTGATCAATCGCTCCTTGCGCTCCTTCAGCCCGGCGAGCGGATCCACGTTCGCAACAGCCTCGAAGTGCAGGTCGATGCCCGGCGTGCGATCGACGCGGCCAGGCCGCTGCATCAGCTCGGGGGCGCTCGCCACGAAGCGGGGGCCGGGAAGAGAGTTGAGCACGGATTGGTCGACGTCGGCGAGGGCGGCCACGATAACGCTGTCGGCTGTCCCGGCCAGTGCGAGGAGGGCCTTGCGGGTGTCGGCGTCGTTCAGGAGGCCGCTGTGGAGGACCAGGATGCCGCCGGTGAAACGCTCCGGGTGTTCGATCGCCTCTCCGAGCGGAAGGAGGGTGCAGGGCAGGTCCGGGGCCAGCTCGGCGACGGTGACGCGGATCTGGGGAAGCATGTGGCGGAAGTCGACCACCGTCAGCGATCTGCCGCTCTCTGATGCCAGTTGCACACCTGCCGCGAGGGCGATCTCCCGGCCAGGGGCTCCGAGTTCGTAGGAGACGAGGCCCCCGCCGGAGGCCACCAGCGAGTCGACGAGCTGTGCGGCCTCAGCGTTGAAGGCCTCGTTCATGTGGGCACCTTTCCGCGTTGTCATCGGGAGTGGCGGACGGTGAATCCGTGCCGTGTCCGTCGCCGTACGAGGGTCCAGAGGGCGCGGCCACCGCGGGAAACGGTCCCCTACTGGAGTTGTCAGGTGAGGCCCGGGCGCTGCGTGTCCTGCTGTTGGTGTGCGGCGGACTGCTCCGGCCCGTGCTCGCGGGCATCCCGGAGGCGGGGGGCGGGGCAGGAGTCCGGGGGCTGCTGGCGCATCAGCTCTCTAAGCCCCACGTGCTTCTCCCGCATCTGCGCGAGGCGGCTCCTGACCTCGTCAGGGTCCACGTTCTGCATCGCCTCAGTCCACGTCCACCCCTCGAAGCTCGCCACGTCGTGCTCGGACAGCGCGATGAGCTCGAAATTCAGCTTTCGCTCCTCCATGTCGGGGGCGCCCAGCGCACCGCGACCGGGTCCGGGCGGTGAGCGGGAGGCGTCAGGTCGCGAAGCCTGACAACGAGCCCGGGAGTGGCGAGGGCATCGAGCGTGGTGTCGCTGTAGTCGTGGCGCGCCACGATGAGGTTGTCGGCGCTGTGCGCCATCGCGAGCAGCGGCTGGCGGACGTCCACGTCGCGCAGGACGTCGGCGTGTACGGCCAGGACGCCGTTGATGCTGCCGGCCGGCTGGAGGGCCGCCTCGGCAGCGGAGATGACCGCGCAGCGGATGTCGGGCTGCAGCTCGCGCACGAAGGCCCGGGTTTCGGAGTGCAGGACCCGGGCCTCCACAATCGTCAGCGGGGCGCGGGTCTCGGCCGCCAGCTGAGCCCCGGCGGCGATAAGCATTTCCCGTCCGCCGCCGCCGGTGTCGTAGGTGACGCGCCCTCCCCCGGCGGAGACGAGGGTGTCGACGATCTCCGCGATCCGCGGGTGATTCAGCACGCTGGGCTCCATGTGTGCCCCTCCCCTTCGCGTGATCAGTGGTCGTGGTGGAAACCGCGGCGGCCGTGCAGACCGCCGCTGTTCCCCGGGACTGGCGCTGTCCAGCTGGTGTCGGACGTTGTCCGGGGGCCGGGGCGCGGGCGGTTCATCCAGTCCTCCTTGGCGGCGGGACCGCCCGGGGCTCGGGCCGCCGGCGTGGTCTTGTGCGAGCCAAGCAGGTGCGCCGGCATGGATGGCAGCGCGGACGGGGCCTGTCCCGTCACGTGCGTCGGTGTCCTGCCCGGCGCTCCCGCCTGGCGGGATTTGCTTTCGGGCCCGGGTCCCGGCACAGGGCGCGCAGGCAGCGAGCGGTGCTGCCTGCGTGGATCCGGGGCGTCATGCCGGTTGTCTCCCGCCCGACGGCGGCGGACCGCTACCCTGAGGGGAGGAGACGACGTAGAGGCGGTTGTGATGTTGGGTAGCGACGGGTGGACCCCGGACTCCATCGCCCATGCCCTGCCCGTAGCGGACATGCGCCAGGAGTTCTGGAAGCAGTTCAACCTGACCCCGATCGGTGAGCTCCCGGAGCTTGGCGAGCGATGGGTCAAGGTCATCGAGAGCCTTGAGGCTGGTGTCGAGCGCGGCCTTGAGCTGCACCTCTACCAGCACGAGCACGGCGGGGATCTGCCCCCCGAGTACAGCGACGTCACCGGTCTGATCACGGAGAGCCAGGCCGCCTGATTCATGTACCGGCTCTACATGGACTCCACCCTTCACGGGGTGTACCGGGATCTTCCGGACAAGGCGCGGGCGAAGGTCGCGCAGTTCCTTCTCGACTCGGTCAGCGACCCCCGGGCGGCCACATTCCCGTACGGGGATGTCGATGACGGTGTGATGCGGTTGTGGGCCGCGGGCGACCTCGCCGTGGTGCTGCTGATCGGCGACCAGACCCGGACGATCACGATCTTGAGCATCGCGTACGCCGGGCTGGAGTAGGCCCGGCGCGGGCCGCCTTTTCGCCTCGCTACGCGGCCGCTCCTCGGGGAGCGCCGCACAGCGGGCAGCGGCAGGGGTCGGCCTCGCAGGGGGCTCCGAGTGCCCGGCAGCGGGGGCAGTCGCAGAGAGCCGCTTCGCCCCGGGCCCGCCGACGTGCACCGTCCAGCGGTGTGGCGGAGGGCCAGGCGCCGATCATGTGACCGGCGGGCGCGGGGAAGCGTTGCCACAGCGCCACGACCTGGACGGGAGTGCGGGCCGGGCGGATCCGTAGGCGCATGAAGGCCGGCAGGTCGCCCTCCTCACGCATGGCCGCGATGTCCTCGGCCTCGATATCCTCCACGGCGCTCCCCCTCTCCTCGATCCGCGTGGCGGACCTGGTCGCAGTCAGTGTCGGCACGGCGGAGGGGCCGGGGGGCAGCTGGTGCGGGCCGTTCCGCCCGGCGGGAGGCAGCGTTGCGATTTCCGGCCGGGCGTCCCGCCAGGCGGCCCGGGCCCTGATGGCGTAGGGGTGGAGGGGTGCGCTTGTCCCCTCCTCTGGAGCCGATGCTGGCCCGATCCGTGAGCGCGCTGCCCACGGGCGGGCGCCAGGCCGTGTTCGAGCAGAAGACCGACGGATTCCGGGTCGTCGTCTTCGCCCGGCCGATGCCGTTCCTGCAGTCCAGGCGGGGCGCCGCCTTGGCGGGGGCGTTCCCGGAGCTGGCCCGGGCAGCGGCGGGGCTCGGTGTCGAAGCGGTCCTGGACGCCGAGCTCGTCGTGAGCGGTGACGGGCGGCTGGACTTCGCGGCGCTTCAGCAGCGCTCCCGCCGCCGGGGAGCCTCGGCGGAGCGGGCGGCCGCGCAGCAGCCGGCACATCTGGTGGTGTTCGATCTCCTGGAGATCGAGGGGGCCGTTTTGCTTCAGGAGCCCTTGCACCGGCGCCGGGCGGCGCTGGAGGAGCTGTTCGCCATCCACAGACTGTCTGCACCGTGGACGTTGTGCCCGCAGACCACCGACGCCGAGGTCGCCCGTACCTGGCTGGATTCGGCCTGGGGGGCGGTCGGGGTCGAAGGGATCATGATCAAGGATCCGGCGTCCCGGTACCGGCCTGGCGTGCGCGGCTGGGACAAGCTGCGGGCCCGCACAACGACCGAGGCGGTCATCGGCGCCGTGACCGGTACCCTCCGCTTCCCCACGAGCCTGTTGCTGGGCCGGTTCGACGCCGGGGGCCGTCTGCGCATGATCGGCCGCACCTCACCGCTGCACCGTGCCGCCTCCTCCGAGCTGGGCGGCGTCCTGCGTCCTGCCGGGCGGAATCATCCCTGGCACGGCAGGCGGTTCTCCGCCGGATGGCACACCTCCGACCCGCTGGTCTTCCAGCCCGTCGTGCCCGAGTTCGTTGCCGAGATCGTTGCCGACACCGCCGTGGACGCAGGCCGCTACCGCCATCCGGTCCGCTACCTTCGCCTGCGCGATGACATGACCGCCCAGGACATCCGCAGGTGAGCGGCGGGTGCGGGCGCGATCTCAGGGAGCGCCGAGCCGTGGCACACACGCTTTCAGCTCGGCGAGCTGGGGTAGAAAAGGCATCAGGAGAGGGGGAGTTGAGGTGTGGAGTTCGCGGAGGGCCGGGGCCAGACCGCTCCGGCGTTTGCTGGCCGGGGTCGAGGCGGGCTCGGCCGACGGCCCTTCCACCGCTGCGCCGGGGTGGTGACGCACTCGGTGGCCGGGGTGACGAGCAGGTGACGCACTCGGTGACGCACCCTGATCCCACCGCACCCCACCTGAGCTGCCGTTTTGTTGCCGCAGCGAGGATCGGTGACGCGGGTGACGCACTTTCCCGGTATCTCTCTACACCCCTTTCGTCTCTTTTTTCTCCCACAGAGAGATAGGTGAAAAGTGCGTCACCCACGTCACCACTCGCGGATGGGTGGAGGAAAGCACAGGTCAGAGGAGATTCGAGGCGGCGTAAGTGCGTCACCGAGTGCGTCACCCGGTGCGTCACCGCACCCGGAGTGCGTCACCACCGACCGCCCCCGGCGCCGGTGCGAATGACCGGGAGAGGAGGGTTCACGCCCCGGGCCCGGCCTTCCCTGCGTGCCCTCAGGGCATGACGCCGGCGGCCTGCCATACCGCGAGCAGCTGCTTGTAGGAGGCGTCGAAGTCGAAGCCCGGCATGTGCTCCAGGGCGAAGGCCGTGGCGATGTCCCGTCCGGCCGGGATGTCGAGGGTGAGGACCGTCAGCACGCGCTCGAAGTCGGTGGCGAAGACCGTGACGGTGCGGGAAGGCGAGAAGCACTGGCCGAACCCTTCGACCAGCTCTACGACCTCGGCGGTGCCCTCCTCGGCGTCTCGTGCTTGATACGGCCGAGTGCGCGCTCCGTGATGCGGTAGGTGAGGTGGGGCAGGACGTACCGATCCGCCTCACCTCTCGGCAACCTCGGCGGCTCGGCAGAGCAGGCCGACCGCATCTTCGAGGTAGTCGGCTACCTCGAAGATGCGGTTTCACCGGGCAGCACACACACGCGGTCAGGCTGCTGTCGCTTCGTCACGTCGGCAGCATGCCCACTCGCAGCAGGACATACCTGGCGGCATGCCTCACCCTGCCTGGCCGCGGCGCCGCGGCGCAGGACACAGGCCGCGGCCGTGCTGGGGTCCCGCGCACCACGGCGCGGGACCCCAGCACGAGTCAGCCGTTCATCGTGCCCGGCCCGGTGGAGATCTGCAGGGGACGGCCGCTCTTGGTACGCGGCAACTTGCGGACGTCGACCCCGCGGCGGCGCAGCGCGGGGGCTGCGCGTTGCAGGCGGGCGGACAGGACGGCCGGGGTCCTGGGCCAGTCTTTCTCCTTGTCGGTGTTGGGCGGCACCTTAAGCTCGGTGAGGAGTTGGGCCGCCTGGCCTTCCCATGTCCAGGGCGAGAGCTGGCTGGTGGCCCAGCGCAGGACGGAGGTGGCCACCGGGTCGCCTTCGATGACGTCGTCGACGAGGTCCTCCTGTGCACCGGTGTAGGTGTCCAGGGTGTGCCAGCCGGTGACCTCGTCCAGTGCCCAGAGCATCTCGGCCCAGTCGGCCATGCGCGGGCGCTCAGCGAGCTTGTCGGCAGCCTCCGGGATCTTGGCCCACACCAGGGCGGCCAGGTCGAGCAGCCCTCCGAGGATCTCGGGGTGGGATTCGTTGTACGCCTCCCACAGACGGCGCTCGGTGCGCCGGTTCTTCCCGGTGATGGGTTCGAGCTGGATGGGAAGCATCCGCTCGGCCAAGTCGCCCTGCAGGACGCCGATTTCGATGCTGGTCAGCAGCACCGGACGCTGGTAGATCAGGATCACCACGTCATCGTCGGAGTACAGTTCTCGCTTGGTCAGGGCGTCTCCGGTGACCGTGCGCGAGAGGAAGTCGCTGAGCCAGCCCGGCATGCCCGAGAGGTTGTCCAGCGCCAGACACCACCCGGCCGCTGTGGTCACCGCGAGGTCGTCCTCGCTCTTGGGCACGGACCGCAAGTGGGCCTTGGTGCCGTCGACCAGGCGCACCATCATCCGGCACAGGGTGCTCTTGCCCGTGCCCTGCTCGCCCAGGATCCCGGCGAGCGGGCGCGGCATGTCCGGGCGCAGCGCTGCCAGGCACCAGGCGACGACCATCGGGTAGGAGTCAGTGCTCACCGGCAGGATTCGGCGCAGCAGTTCGACTCCGTGCTGCCAGCCGGCGGAAGACCGTTCGGGTACGGGCAGCTCGTGTACCAGACGGCTGCGCCGCCACAGCGGGCCCTCGCCGTGCTGGGGAATGAGCACTGCCCAGCTGCCGCGTTCGATGCACACCGAGAGTCCGTCACTGCGGCCCAGGTCGAGCCAGGTCGTCCACCGGTCGACCTGGTCGGCTGCGACCCGCAGGTGTACGTCCTGGGTCTCGCTGTCCATCGCCATCGCCTCCAGCGCGGCGATCGCGTCAGCGATGCTGCCTTGGGCGGGGGTGCGTCCGGTGCTCTGGACGTACTCGCGGATCAGGCACTGGCGCAGGGATCCGGTGCCTCCGCCCCCGCCCTTGGAGCGGATGGGCCGGGCGATGGGGCCGCCGTCGATCTGTACGGCGTAGATGGTCTGATCGCTGCGGACGAAGCGGAATCCGGTCTCGCCGATCGTCCGCAGGATGTCGGCCTGCCGGGGGCGGCCGGTGTCGGATTCGCGTTCCTCTCTCTGCGGCAGGTGCGCGGTCAGCGAGGCCGCGGTCTGGGCGGCACTGGGGTAGGCGGCGGGCTCGGAGCGCTGGTGTCCCTCGCGTTCGGGGCTGGGGGCAGGCACGGTGCGCTGGGTGGTCATCTCGCTCACGTCGGGGCCCCGATCCGTCGCGGCACCCGGGAGCCGGCCTCGAGAGCCCGGCGGATCGTGGACTGGGCTTTGGTCTCGCTCGGGTCCACGCCGGCGGCCTGGGCCGCCTCGGTGAGGGCCTGGTGCACGTCGTCGCGGTTCACCAGTCCGGCCCCGACCAGTTGTCCGAGGCTGAACGCGCTCTGGTTGAGCTGGTCGTTGCGGCCGCTGCGGCATGCGGCGACGGCTTCGAGTTCCTTTCGTACGGCGGCGGCGACGTAACCGCGTCCGGCCGCGAAGTCCGGGAGGTTCAGGGGGCGAGCGGCCGGCGCAGGGGGGCACGGTGCTTGAGCCCGGCCCGCGCGAGGTCGTTGGCGAGCCAGCGCGGCAGCGGCGCAGGCTTGCGGCAGGGTCCCTCGGGCACATAGAGGCCGTCGCGGGTACAGGTGCCGGGGGCGACCGCGTAGGAGCGGTCGGCTCGGATGTCGACCTGCCAGCCCAGATGCCCGCGGCTGTCCATGCGCCACTGGCTGCCGTCCTCAACGGCGTACCACAAGTGGAGGCCGCCGGAGGGGGTACGGACGCTGAACGTCTCGGGCGACTCGGTCAGCCGCGGAGCCCGGCGCAGTGAGCACAGCAGGTCGAGTACGGCGAGCCCGGAGCAGATCGTGGCAGGGTCGAGGTCGTCGGGCAGGGAAAGGCCCGGCAAGATCTTCTCCGCCTCCGGCGGCGTCGACTGGTGCATGTCGAGATCGAGGATCAGCAGGTTGGAGGGCCCGGCGGCGACGCCGATCCCGTACTCAGGGTTCTCACCCCACCACTGGTCGATCAGGGCCAGGTCCGTGGTGGCGGCCCGCACACCGTGGCAGTGGCGGCCCGCTTCGATGCACCGGCACTCCTCGATCTCGTGCTGGATGTAGCGAGGGTTGGGTCGCTTGGCGATGGTCTCGCGACAGGACAGGCAGCTCGCCGGCGGGATCTTCAGGCCCGGGGCGAGCGGGTGGACGTACCAGCCCTGCTCGGCGCACCAGCGGGCGATGTGGCGGGGGGAGGCGCGGCCGGGGCCCCCGGGGTGGGGGGATTCGGTTCTGGCCAGCACAGTGTCCTTTTTCCGCCGTGTTGCGTGCTGCTCCACCCTCTCGCCCCGTACGCCGACATTCCGCAGGCGACGCCTCCCCAGTACAGTGGAGGACGCGCCCGGGGGAACCTGGGCCGGGGTGATGCAGGCGGAGCACAGCATCACGGCTAGTTCGGGAAGGCCCCGCGCGGCCTTTAGCGAGGGAGAGCGCGAGACCTTCTGGTGGCCCGGGACTACGGTCCCGGGCCGCTTCCATGTCATGCCGCGACCGGGGTCTTGGTCCTGGTGGTCGCGGTCAGGCCCTTGGGAGCGCGCAGCTGCACGATCCGCTTGGGGGCAATGCGGCGAGAACGTCAGCGGTCCGCCGGGAGAACATCAGAGATGCCTCGATGCGCCAGTGCCTGGCCAGTCGCCCGAGCTCGGCCACCGACCATGGGGTGACCCCGCGCTGGCGACGACCGACCACAGCGACCGACAGGTCCAGGACCGTGCCGATGTCAGTGAAGGTCTCATCCGTCACTGCAAGAACTGCCTTGATGTTGTCGCGGACCCAGTCCTCGAGTTCCTCGACTGTGGGTGGCTCGTGGGGCGCACCCTTAGCCGGATGCGTGTCCTCGGGCATGACCCCTCCCGGGCTGATGGCCTCAAAACGTCCTGTCGCTATACTTCTCGTATAGCGTGGCTGACCATACATCACGGAAAGCTACTTTTTACGTATCGCACCCCTGTGCGTGTGACCTGGGCATTCGCTCAGTCCGCCGCCTGGTTGAGCGGCGCTCTACACGGCCGGCGAGCCGCAGGGGTCGACCATCTGCGCCGCCGAGCGACCGGTCAGCTCGTGCGCGGCTGTTCCTGCTCGCGACGGGCGCTCTCCAGGGCCTGCCGCCAGGAGGCGACGTTGGGTCTGCGGCGCAGCAGAGCCCGGCGCTCGCGCTCGGTCATGCCGCCCCACACGCCGAACTCGACGCGGTTGTCGAGCGCTTCCGCCAGGCACTCGGTCCGTACCGGGCAGCCCGTACAGACCGCCTTGGCCCGGTTCTGCCGGGTGCTGTCCGCGAACAGCTCGTCCGGGTCAGCGCTGCGGCAGGCCGCATCCTCGTGCCAGTAGGCCCTCGCACTGATCATGGCTTCCCTCCCCCGTCGCGGTTCGGCGACAGCACCGAGCCTATTGCGCAGGTCACGGCCACTGCGGCGCGGGACGCAGCGGCCCGTCGCGGCAGGAGGTGAGCGGTGGCCTGGTCATGCCCTGCGCCACCAGCGCTGCCACCACGGCACCTTGGCGGGCAACGGTGGATTGGACTGCTCAAACAGAAACGGGTACTGCTCAGTCAGCGGCATCTTCTGCCGGGCCTCGGCGGCAGCCTGTTCCTGCTCGTTCTTCTTGCGCGCAGCCTCCTCCCGCTTCTCGAACTCAGCGTGCTCGGCGGCGGCCCGGGCCGCCGCCTCGTGTTTCCTGGCCTGCTCGTCGCCCAGTAGCCGCTGAGTTTCGTCATGATGCACAAGCCGGGACGGGGTGATCAGTTCACGGGTATCCAGGTTCACATGGCACTGTTCCAGCGCATCGGCGGCAATGTGGCAGGCCGGGAAGCTCTTGTTCGGCGGAAGGTCGTAGGCGGTGGATTCCAGGCGGTGTTCGCCGGGCCGGGCGGGCGCGGGGTGGAAGCGGGCCGTCGGGGTCCCGACCGTCTGAGTAGTCGGATCGAGCCACAGCGGGACCACTCCCTCACGCAGCATCTTCTGGCGCAGCCCGCCGAGCTGGACGGTGGCCACCCAGCCGGGATCGCTCCAGGCGAGTTCCCGGCGCCGGCGCTGTCGGGCATTTGCGGGTTTCCAGTGGGGGCCGTGGTGTGCGAACAGCCAGATGTCGATCACTCCGGCCTCGCGGTAGAAGGAGTGGCGGGCCATCCAGTCGGTGCCCTTGAGTTCGGAGTACTGGACCTCGAAGGCCACCTTGGCCGTGCCGTCCGGGGATACGGCCAACACGTCGGGGCGCCGCCAGCCGTCCGGCAGGGTGATGGGGGCGTCATCGATGTGCAGGGTCCAGTCCGCGAAGTGCGGGTGGGATTGGACCCATCGGTACAGGACGTCCTTCGCGCTCAGGTGCCACAGCGTCTCCGGGCCGGTTCCGTGTTCGTGGCTGCCTCCCCCCTTGGGGTGGGCGAAGTGATGGCGCCGGTCACCACCAGCGACGACCTTGCCGAACCGGCCGCAGCCGGGTATCGGGCACAGCAGCATGCCCTTGGCCAGGTGTTCTCGCCAGGTCACGCCCGGTTCCATCTCCTCATCGCCGTGCTTGTCCGGCAGGTAGCGCAGTTGCCCTGTCATCCCGTCGATCGCCAGGACCTGGGCCTTTTCCTGAGCGAAGGCCCGCGACCGGCGCGAGATCGACGGCTGGGCATTCATACGGCCCGCTCGCCGCATCGCCGCGTACTGCCCCGTCTGTCTGTGCCCATGGCCATGCCTCTCCGCCATCCGCTGAACGTCAACACCACTGTCACCGCCGCGAGGTGGTGGGTGCTGCGACGTGGATTCTTCGTTCCGCAGGGCGGGCCGGTAAGGCCCTTCGGCTGTTCACCGGGTCGCGCGGCACGGGACGTCCGGGATCGCGACACGCGGCGACGTCAGGGCACGGCCAGGTGGCCTCCGCGCACGTCCCGCGCACCTTGTCGGACCAGGAGTGGGAGGCCGCGCTGCACTCACTGGGCTGCCAAGGCAGCCGACCACCTGGATGCCCGCCGAGGTAGTGCTGACTCGCACTTCCGTGCTCGAGAAGTTCTTGCTCCGGTGTCCCCAGCTACAGGCTCTACGCGGCCCTTCCTCGGCACATGGTGAGACGGCTGACGGACGTCTCGTGAGAAACCCCAGCGCAGCGAAGCGAGAGTCAGCACAGTTCGCCTCCGGCTCGGCGAGCGCCGTCTCCTTCGCGCCCTTCGGGGCGCGACACCACTACGGAATCTCATCGATCGGTCACCGGATGCCTTCGCTGTCGCCCCCTTCTACGCTACCGCCGCCGTCTCACAGGCGGTCGTGGAGGCCGCGCCGAGAGCGGTCTCCACGGTGCCCGCAAGGGTGGTGATCAACGAGAGAGCAACCATCGGACCGGTTCGGTGAGTAGCATCCGGCAGCAACAACCAGGTACAAGGAGCGTTGCCGTGGCCGACGAGCCCGAGAAGACCCCCATCCAGAACAAGTACGCCCAGCAATACGCCAATGACCTCGCGGCCAACCGCAAGGAGCAGGGCGACATCACCACGCAGATCACTGGTCTCCAGGAGCGCCTTGAACAACTCAAGGTGGAGGAAAGCTGGTTGGGCCAAGCGCAGGGGAGTTTGCCCGGGACGGCCGCCCTGAACGAGTCCGAGGCCGCCGCTGCGGTAGCCGAGGAGCCGCCGGCGGCCAAGGCCGAGCAGCCGGAGATCTCCGCACCGGCCGCTGCTGTCACCGATGCACCCACGACCGTTCCCCAGCCGCGGCAGGACCAGTCGGTGAAGGTGGCCAAGCAACCCGCGAAGAAGTCGGCAGCCAAGAAGACCCCGGCGAAGAAGGTGGCGGCCAAGAAGACCCCGGCGAAGAAGGTGGCGGCCAAGGAGGCGACGACGGCGAAGAAGGCCGCCGCGAAGAAGTCGGTGGCCGATCAGGCTCCGGCGCCGGAGGCCGCCACCACGGAGGCGCCGGCGGATAAGGCAGCGGGCGAGGAGAAGTCGGGGCCGCCGCTGTGGCAGCTCATTCTGGACATCCTCCTCAAGACCCCCGGCCAGCCGTGCATGGCCCGTGAGGTCACCGATCAGCTCGCGCAGGAACACCCCAAGCGGGCAACGACCATTCAGACGGTGCGCAACAACCTGGAGGGCCTCGTCAAGAAGAACCGTGCAGAGAAGTCGCGCCAGCAAGGGAACGCGATGTACATCGCGCACGCCGATGCGGACGTCACCGCGGGCGGCGAGGGCGAGCAGGCTCCCGAGGCGGCGGCCGAGAAGGTTCCGGCGGAGGTCTAGCGTCCGCTGCGGCCCGCCCGGGCACTCGCGGCGGCCCGTCGGGCCGTGCGCCGCAGGTGCCCGGGCAGCAGTATGCCGCCGACGAGGAGTTGAAGGGCCGCCAGCGCGTAGCCGAACGGGTAGTCCTCCCCCAGGCCCCAGCTCAGGATGCCCGCGACACCCCCGGCTCCCAGCCAGGCGATGGCCGCGCACGGCAGACCGGCCCGCACTCTGGCCGTCCCGTAGGCGGCGACGGCTCCCAGGCTCAGCCCGGCGGCCAGGACACTCAGCACGGCGCGGGCGCCCAGGAGAGCGGCGGCGAGTACGCAGGCCACCGCACCGACGGTGAGCGCGGTCCACGGGGGCATTGCGGGGGTGGGTCGGGTCACGGTCTCTCCGGGGAGTACGGGGCACCGAGCCAACCACGCCTCGGCCCGACAGTGCAATGAGATGCCCGGCCCGCCCGGCGGGCCGTTGCCCCTTCCCGAGTGCACCCCAGGCGGGGGCTGGCCCGCACCCCGGTGCCCGCCCTGCGGGACGCCGCTGGCGGCGTGCTGGTGGGGCGTTGAAGGATCAGACCCAGCCCGCATCCGGCGGGCGGCGGCTCAAGGAGGTTCTGGGGTGGGGCGTTGGTGTGGCTGGCCGTCTGTGCCGCGGTGATGGCAGTGGTGGGAACCCGGGCCTGGGCGGTGTGGCAGCGGGGGCCGGACGTGCCGTGGGCGAAGCGGTGGGAGGCCGAGGGGGCTGCCCGTGGAGTCGCGGATGTGGGCCCCGCGCACCGTGTGGATCGTCTGGGTCGTGGGCGGGTGCCTGCTGGGCGACCGGTGGCCTGGCAGCGTGAGTAACGCAGATCCGGCTCGGTCCCGCCGCTGCGCGTCCCGAGGAGCTCGTGGAGCAGGCGCAGAAGCTGTCCGCCTCAGCGGCCATTGTGATGAGTACCGCCCTGGTGGTGTCGGTGGTGTGCGGTGGTGTGCACGCTCTGGCCCGGCGGCGGCGCCGGGATGCGGAATGCGCTCTGGCCCTGGACGCCGGGCAGGAGCTCACGGCTTCTGCGGACTGCGGATGACCGGCAGCGCAGTCTCGTGCCGGGCCGGGCCTCACCCTGCGCAAGGCGGGCGGAGTCAGTCCGGGCCGGACGGGGGTGCGCGGGGCCCGCCCGTCCGGCCCGGCGGTCACTGGCTGTCAGATGTGTTCGTGTGGCGCCGGCGGCGGGATCCGGCCCAGACCGCGCCGCCTCCGGCCGCTACCAGGACGCCGACCGCGCCGATGAGCCAGGTGGTGCTGCCCGCGCCGGTGTGGGCGAGCTGCGCGGTGGGCGCGGGCGGCTGGTGGGTGGCGGGTGAGGGCGGTGCGGTGGTGGGCGGGCTGGTGGGGGCGGGGGTCTTGGAGTCGGCGAGGGTGATGGTGACCTGGGCACCCGGGGTAGCGGTGAAGCGCTGGGGCGCGGCGTCGGCCTGGTATCCGGCGGGGGCGGTGGTTTCGCTCGCCCAGTACGAGGTGCCGTTCTTGAGCGTCACGTCGAGCTTGAGTTTGGCTGTGCCGTCCTTGCCGGTGGTCAGCCGGGCGAGCTCCTTGCCCCTGGTGTGCTTGCCCGAGGCGTCGAGGGTGTCGGCGTTGATCGTGATGACCGCGCCGGGCAGGGGCTTCCCGGTGGCCTTGTCGGTCTTCTTCAGCAGCAGGTCGCCCTGCTTGAACGGGTCGACGATGGTGATCGGGTTGGCGGCCGCAGTCTTGCCTTCGGTGATGGTGATGTTCTGGTCCGGCACGCGTTCGTGCAGGCGGCTGCCGGTGTCGGTCTCGCGCAGCCGGTAGGTGCCCGGTGCAAGGTCGTCGAAGGCGAGGGTGCCGTCGGCGCCGGTTTTTCCTCGGCGACGACTCGGCCGTCGTCGGGGTCGGTGAGCTGGAAGGCGGCGCCGACCAGACGGTCGCCGCCCGGGTCCTTCTTGTGGATGGTCACGCCCCCGGGGGCTGCGGTGACCTTGATGGCGGCGTCCGCACTCGCGGTGGTGGTGTCCCCGGCCAGCAGCATCCGCTGCGCCTTGCTGTCGCGAGGCGTGAGGATCTTCAGCTGGGTGCCGGGCAGGCCCGCGGCGGTGGCGTGGACGGTGGTGGTGCCCTTGGTGTCGGCGGTGAAGTCCCAGTTGGCGGTGCCGTCCTGGCCGGTGGTGACCTGGCCGCGCTCGCCCTCCTTGCCGGACTCGGCGAGCGCGATCTTCACCCCGGGCACCTTGGCGCCCGAGAGCTGGGCGGTAGCCGAGACGGTGACCGTCACCTTCTTCCCGGCCGGTGTCTCGGTCACCTTCGGGGTGAGGGTCAGCCGGTAGGGGCCCGCGTACTTCTTCGCCTCGCTCAGGTAGCCGAGCGCAAGGGTCCGGGCGGACGGGGAGACCCCGGGATAGGCCAGGCGCTGCTTGCCGCGGGCGCCGTCGATGCCGTAGGTGCCGCCGGCCAGCCATTCGTATACGGCGGCATCGACCGCGGCGGCCTGGGGCGCGTTGCGGGTCTGGCCGTACTTGCCCACGACGTAGGAGGCGTAGGCGAGATGGGTGTCGGGGACGGGACGGCCGGTGACCGAGGAGGTCCAGTGCTCGACGGTGGTCGGGCCGGTGTAGCCGTCCGCCGCGTCGGGGCCCTTGCGAGACGGATCGGCGCAGAACGTCTCGTAGTTGCCGTACACCGTCATGCCGGGTGGTCCGTACGCGCCGATGTGGGAGCTGGCGGCGTGGCCGTCGCTGTCGGGGATCGCATATCCCGGTCCGAATTTGTCGTGGTTGTCCGCCGAGCCCGGGGCCGCCGCGTGGGCGGGTGCCCAGGCGAGGGTGCCGGCCGCCGCGGCGGCGATAGTGATGGCGGCCAGGCGCGCCGAGGCGCGGACGAGAGGTGCCTGCATGACGGGGTTGGTCTCCTTGGTCAGGATGGGCGGGCCCGGATACGGCAGCGCCCGCCCGGGATGAATGGATAAGGAGGCCCGGGCGGGCGCTTGGGTGGGAGTGCGCCGTATTAGTACGGGCGCGCCGCGAGCGGGCGGGTGGCGAGGTCCTCGTCAGGCCGGGCGGAGACGAGCGGGCGGAAGGCGGCGAGCGGACGGGACTTGAGCGGGCGCTGGTTCATCGAAAGCTCCTCGGAGAAGGCGGTGAAGCGTCGGTTGGACAGAGGTGATCTCAGCAGGAGCAGCCCGGCACCGCCAGGGATAAAAGGGATGAACTCCACTAATTCCTTTGGGTGGGATACGAGTTCATGCGGCGGTCGAGAGTGCGGGACGAATCTCCTCCTACGTCGTGGTCCCGGTCCGTCCGGCGGACTGCCTACCGGGCGGCCGAAGGGTGACGGCTGTCACGTCCGGTGTGCTCCGGTGGAGCCGACAGCAGGCTCCCTTTCGGCCAGGCTCAGTTGACGACACAGCAACGAAGGGAAGACCCGGATGCCTGTACTGCGCCAGCTCACCGCTTGCTCCGCGCCCGCCACGCACGTGGTCGAGTCGCGCTGCCGGAAGAAGGGACGTGCCCTGGAGTACCGGGTGGAGGTGTGCGAGCGCCACCGGTGGATTGCCGGGCACTGGCCCGGCCGGCGCACGAGGCGGGAGCCGGGCGGGCAGTGCGGGACGATGGCCGATCACCGGGCCTACACGCAGGTGGTGCAGTCGCACGTCGACATGTGGATCGGGCCGCTGACCACCCAGGACCTGGAGAGGCACGGCGGGGATGCCGCTGCCGCGCTGCGGGCCGCCCATCAGTGGCTGCAGGACGCGTACGGCGACTGCTCGACAGCGCGAGGCGATATCTGGCACGCCGTGGCGGCCGCGCTCGGCCACGCAGCATGGTTGGCCGAGGCGGTCGCCGCCGGGCTGGTCGACGCGGCGGAGGGTGAGCAGCAGGTACTGGCGGCGCTCAGCTCTGCCGAGACGATCGACAGCACGGCCCGCGGGGTGTAACAGCGCGCCTCGCACCATCGCCAGGACCGAACGCGTACCGAAGGACTGCCCTCACAGTGCAGGCCACCGATGCTGGGGGCACAGAGTCTTCAATGGCCCCAGGCCCGCATCGCGTGCTCCTGGAGGCCGGTGTGCATCGCCTGCAGTCGGCCGGCGGCGGCGGGGTCCGGCTGCGTGAGATAGATGGCGGAGGTGAGCGGGATCGTGCCGAACCCGAGGCGGGACTTGTATTCGTAGTTGCCGCGGCCCGCGTCGAGGACCTGGGTGCCGGTGGCAACGGCATACGCGATGCTCTCGGCCATCAGCCAGCCGTAGGTGTGCAGAACGGCCTTCCGGTCTTGGTCGATGGCGGCCGCCCAGAGATACAGCACGCCGTTGTGCCGGAAGCACAGGAGTCCGCCGGCCAGGCCGTCGTCGTGCTCGGCCAGCAGCGCGACCGCTCCGGGTGCGTGCATGAGCGGGGTGAGCATGTCGAGGCCGTACAGGGCCGGACCGTGCTGCTGGGACGTGGCACAGGCCTGGGCGACGAAATCAGGCAGCGCGTCGCGCATGGCCGTGCCGGGCGCGATCCGCAGTCGCAGGCCTGCCTCCGTGCCGCGGCGGTGCTGGCGCCGGAAGTCCGAACGGCACTTGCTGCTGCTGAAGTTGGCGACGAACTTCTCCAGCGAGGAGGCGACGGGGGCCCGGTGTGCCCAGTAGAGGCAGACCTGCGCGTCGGGCGGACGTATCGCTGTCCACTGCTCCAGGTCTGCAGGCGGCAGGTTGGGCACCACGAGCGCGGGTGCGCCCCACTCCCGGGCAAGTTCCATGCCTCGGTCGACGGCCTCGGCCAGGACCAGAGGGGACGCGCCGGGCAGGCCTCCGTACTCGCCGTAGATGCTCGGGGCATACAGCACGGGCTCCTGCCAGACCGGTTCAGGCAGTCCCGCGTCGCCCTCCACCGCCGTCCACATGGGGCTGGATTCGATGAGCTGGTACGACAGGCGGTAGCGGCGTGAGCCGTCGTACAGAGCGAGGTGCCGGCTGGCGAGCACCGGCTCGGAACTGATGCTCTGCCAGGCGTGCGCCCAGGCACGGGAGTGGTAGGGAGTGGCGGCCGGTTCCTCACCGGGCAGGGTGTTGATGGTGGAGTGCCAGGAGGACTGCCCGGTGGGGCGGGCGGGGGCGGTGGTCATGACGGGAATCTCCAGGACGAGCGGGTCAGGAAACGGGGTGCGACAGAGGGGCGGGCGCGTCGGGCGCGTGGCTTCGCAGTGCGGCGTGGAGCGGCAGGCACAGGGCGGCGCCGAGAGCGCCGGCGAGGAACGTCGTCACCGCGACGAGGACGTCGCCGCCAGTGTTGAGGGCCCAGGCGGTCAGGACCGGGGCGGTGATGACCGACAGGGCCAGGGTGGTTCCCCACAGCCCCGCGTAACGGCCCCGCGCGTGCGGGGGTGCGATGCGGTTGACGATGTCGGTCGCGCCGACGAACAGCAGGATCTCCCCGGGGACCGCCGCCGCCACGCACAGGCTGAACCCGAGGGTGCTGGTGGCGAGACCCGCTGCTCCCATGCCCGCGCCGAGGAAGAGGGAACTCGCGGCCACCACCCCGGTCATGGGACGGCCCGAGGAGGCGCGTCGGCCGAGCCAGGGAGTCACCAGCGGCGACAAGAAGAGAACTGCGGCCGCGTTGGCGGCCTGTGTCCAGCCGTACGCAGTGGCGTCCAGGTGGTGAGCCGTCATGAGCATCGGCAGCGCGGTGAACATCCCGCTCGCGCAGGTGAGGGCACACCAGCTGGCCAGGGACACCAGCCACAGCCGTCCGTCCTTCAGTGCCTGACGGTAGCCGCCGCGTTCGACGGTCCCGGGAGTATGGCCCGGGCGCAGGAACCGCCAAGCCGCGATGCCGAACACCGCACAGGCGACCGCATTGATCCAGAACAGCAGGGGCAGACCTGCCTGGCCGGCGAGCAGGCCGCCCAGCGAACCAGTCAGGGCCGCCCCGACATTGACAGCAAAGTGCCGCCATCCGTTGACAACTGCGCGGCCCCCCTCGCTGGGGACGAGGTCCGCAATCAGCGCGGAGACAATCGGCCTGGAGGCGTCGTACACCACCCCGGCGAGGAACGACGTGGTCAGCAGGGCGAGGGGCGAGCGGACCTCCCCCAGCACCGGCAGGATGACAGCGGCGGCCAGCATGGTGCACACCAGAGTGGTGCGGCGCCCGAGCCGGTCGGCGAGCCAGCCGAACAGCACCTGTCCGGTGAGCCAGCCGCCCCCGAAAGCGGCCAGCACCCACGCGACGAGCGAGGCCGAGAAACCGAGCGAGGACAGGCGGTAGGAGAGGAACGGGTAGGCGAAGCCCGCTCCCCGTACGACGAGCGTGCCGCCCAGCAGGAGCCAGACCTCCATAGGCCAGCGCTTCACAGCACCTGCGGGCGGGGCGGTCGTCGCCGCGAGGGACTCGGATACTGGAGGCTCGTCGTGACGAGGATCCTGTGTCTGTCCGGCGGGACGGGTGCCCTCGGTGAGAGGTGTGTGGGTCACGGTGGCTCCGGGGTGTGCGGCAACAGGTCAGGGTCGGTTGTCCGGCCCGAGGCACTTCCCGGGCCGGACCCGCGACCGGAGGCGGATGCGGGCGCTCGCCCGTGATTCAGGGAGCGGAAATCCAGGTGGACGCCGCTACGGCATCCGGAGCGCGCCCTCCGGGAGGGACGCGGGATCTCGCAAATCAGCGGCCCTGGGCCCTCTTGGCAGCATCTACACGGCCGGGGAGGCGCTGAAGAGAATGGGGGCCTTGTAGTCCTTGCCGTCGCCCGACCAGTCCAGCTGGATGTAGCCGTCGGCGAGGTAGCTGGCGCTGGTGGCCTTGGTCTTGATCGTTCCCGTCTTGTACGAGCCGTTGCCCGTGGCGCTGCTGTTTTCGAGCGCGTTCTCAAGGCCGGTGTAGTTGGCGTACTTCACGACAGGGTCGGTGCCGCTGGTGCTCTTCTTGGTCTGGAGGTGGAAGCGCGCCTTGTTGAAGGTGAAGTGGTTGTTCGTGCCGGAGGAGTAGGGGCCGTCCCAGTAGACCGTGGCCGTGGTGTAGATGTAGCCGCCGGACCGCTTGGCGCAGAGCTTGACGTCGAACGACCAGTTGTCGGAGTCGGGGCCGTTGTACGACGGGTCGTCGAACGTGGGGCTGCTGCTGGTCTTGCAGTGGTAGCTCGTTGCCGCCGAGGCCGTGGTGGCGGTGGCGAGCGTGGTGCCGGCAACGGCAACGGCGGCGAGCAGGGTGAGGGCGGTGCGCTTGAACGCGGGCATGCGGATGCTTCCTCCAGGTCAACGAGGCGCGGCGGGCCCTTGTGGCCATGCCGGTGACTGGGAGCCTGCAGGCCCGAGGGGACTTCATCGCCGCGTGCAGCCGGGGCGTGCCGGGGTCTGGCTCGGCGATCGTGGTCGGCGTGCCGGGAGGCGGGAGCGGGCGCCGGTGGGCTGCTTCGGCTCACACGGCTGTAGCTGCCGGGGCGGGCGCCGGGCGAGCCGAGAGCAGGAGCGCGCACAGGGCGGCGGCCATCAGCGGGACGGCGAAGTGACCGTCGAGGGGGCCGGCCAGGGCGGTGCCGCCGGCCAGGCCGAGGCGGATCGCGCTGGACATCCAGCCGACCGTCTCGGTCGATGTGCCCGGCGGGGCGACTGAGGTGAGGGTCAGGCTGGCCACGGTCAGCAGGGGCACGAACAAGGCACCCGGCAGCATCGCCAGCACAAGGATCGCGGGGGCCGGGAGCGGGGCGAGCAGGGGGAGCCATCCCGCCGTGAAAGCGGCGCCCAGCAGCATCAGATGACGAGACCTCGGGGCGGTGGCGGGCTGGAAGCGGGCGTACAGGACACCGCCGAGCAGCCCCGCCGCGGAGAACGCCGCGGGCAGCGCGCCCGCGAACCAGGAGGCGTCCTGCCGTTCGGCTACGGCGATCCCGGCGACGTCGAGGGCACCGATTGTGGCGCCGAGGAAGACCAGGGAGATCAGCAGGGGGCGCATGGCGGGCGGGCGCAGCACGCCGCGCCGGTCGGGGCGTCGGGGCGCGGCCCGCCATGTGCGGGCGGGGCGGGCTGTGGCGAAGGCGAGGGAGCCGGCCAGGGTGACGGCGGCCGCCAGGGCGAGGGCTGCGGCCGGGGAGAGCCAGGTGGCTATCGCGATGGACAGGGCGGGGCCGGTGACGTAGACGATCTGCTGGGTGGAGGAGTCCAGGGTGTAGGCGGTGCGAACGTGCGCGTCATCGGGCAGTACGGCGTGCCACAGCGATCGGAGACCGCCCTCCAGTGGCGGGCATCCGGCTCCGGCCAGGGCGACGCATATGGCGGTGAGCGGCAGGTGGGAGGTGCCTGTCAGGGCAAGGGTGCCCAGCGCGGCGGCGACCAGGGCGGCTCCCGTGTGGCAGGGCAGGGGCAGGCCTCGCAGGTCGGCCAGCCGTCCCAGCAGCGGCAGTCCCAGGGCCGGGGCGATGCCGTAGAGCGCGGCCAGGAGACTGGCGGTCGCCAGGGAGTGGCCGTCCGCCTGCGCTGCCAGGATCAGGGCCACGGGCACCATGCCCAGCGACAGGCGGCCGGTCACCGAGGAGACCAGCAGGCGGCTGCAATATCGGTGGCGCAGCACGTCGCGGAAGGTCGGAGGGGTGCGCGGGGGCGCCGGGTCGCCGGCCGGCGCGGCCAGAGGTGACGGCTGCGGCGCGGGGCCCGGCGCCGGGGTGGTGCGGGGGACGTCGCGGACCTGCGCCTGGGCCATCGCCTGCCTGCCTCTGCAAGGGGTGTTGGAGTGGGAGAGAAAGGGGTCGCCGCCCATGCACCGCGGCCCAGGGGGCAGGCGGCGGTCCACGGGCGGCGCGAGCGGCGAAGGGGGGGGCATCGGCCGCTGCGCCGAGTAGCCCAGCAGGCCGTGGAGGCGCTCTCAATGGCGCTTCCACGCTGGCGGGCGCCGGTATCGGCTTCTCCCGCCCGGTGATGCGGCAACCGGCCGGGGCGGTCCGTCAGGCGACGCCCACCGTTGCGTAGAGGATCTTCCTTCGGTGTCCGGCAGGCAGGTACCGGTGCCGTCGGCGCAACTGTGTTTGGTGCACGGGCGCGTGTGTCCGGATCAGCCGGCCAGGTTGACCAGGCCGTCGCTGCGCACCCACCCCTGGGTGCCCTTGCGGATCCCGGACTTCGAGCTGGTGATCTTGGCATAGTCCCAGCTGCCCTTGCTGCACATCACGGTGAGCTTGTCGCCGCGGTACAGGTACCCCAGGCTCTTGTAGCCCGTGGAGGGACCGGAGCGGTAGTTCCAGGCGTTCTTGCTCACGGTGGCACCAAAGTTGGACCAGTTGTGCGTGCACTGGCTGTTCTCGCCGACGGCGTAGGCGGACGGTGCGGTGGTGACGGTCAGGGCGGCTGCGGCTGCCACCGCCATGACGGCGGGGACAACGGCGGCGCGGGTCGCGATGCGGCGGATCATTGAGGAGCCTTTCGAGGAACGTGGCGCGGAAGTGGCGTGGCAGGGTCGATGCTGCGCGCCCGGGAGCAGTCGGTGACCGACTTGGCCGCCCGGCTCCCGCGGCCTGCGACGGCGAGCTGAGGTGCTGGCCCGCAGGGCGGGAACAGCCGTGCGGCCGGCTGCGCAAGGAGGCGCAGCCGGCCGCTTCGAGGTATCCCGGCCGGGACAACCACGGCGCTCTTGGCGCTACTTAGGGATCGGCGGGGTGGGCGCGGGCCAGGTGTTGTACGGGTTCGCGCACTGGTAGACGACGTATCCGCGGATCTTCTTGTGGTCCGACTTACGGGTGACCGTGCCGTTCACCCACCACGTCTTCGCTGAACGCTGGTACACCCACTGCTTGTAGGTGATCTTGTCGCCCTTGTAGGCGACGCCGACCGTCGTCGAGCCCGTGGAGTAGGACGCGTGCACCTTGACGGCCGAGCAGGAGATCGTGTCGGTTCCGGTGTCGGCGGCCTGCGCCGTCGAGGCGGTGGCGATGCCTCCCGTGGCAACGGCCAGACCCAGGGTGCCGGCCACGACGGCACGTTTGACGCGCTGGCGAACTATCACGCAGGACTCCTTGATGTGGGAGGAAATCGGGCCGGGCGGCCCGGGACTTGCCAGCGGGTCCGCCCGGCCCCGGCAGGGGTGCGCACCCTCGTGTCCGGACGTCACCGATCCTTGGGGCCCGGCGGCGATGATGGGGCCTGTCGGCGGCCGCGGTCCCACCTGCTGGCTCCGCGACTTGCCCCGCTCTCCCCGCAGGCGGAATCGGCCGGGAGGCGCCGGTGCCCGGCGTGGCGGCAGCGCCCGGGCCGTCCAGTCCGTGAGGCGGGAGGCGCAGCCGGGTTGTTCGCTGCATCCTCCCGCCCCACGGCGTGCCCGGCGGCCGGGGCGCCCGAGGCGGCCGCGGGCGGGCGTAGATGGGGTGGCACCTGTTGCTTGAGCGACCCGTATGGAGCCGATGACGTGAGCCCCCGCACCGCCCCGAACCTGCCCGATGAGGGCCTGGCCATCGGCTTCCAGCCGTCTCCGCCCGCGGCCGACACCCGCAAGCTGCATCGGCTGTACCGCGCCCTGGACCGTGACGAGCGGCCGTTCCTGAGCTTTCCGGGCCACCTTGGCCAGGTGATGGCAGAACTCGCCCCGCTGCTGGGCATGTTCGTCGATCAGAGGCGCGGCCCGTACTCCCCCACCGTGTTCGACACCGGCACCGGGGAGTACGAGAAGGCGGTGCTCACCTACTTCGCCGCGCTCGCCGGAGCCTCACCCCAGGAAGCCCACGGTTTCGTGACGGCCTCACCGCGCGAGGCGCTTCTGCACGGTCTGGTCATGGCCCGCCGCGGTTTGCCGGAGCCGTCGGTGTACGTCAGCGAGCAGGCCCACTTCGATGTCGTGCGGGCCTGCGAGCTGCTGGGGATGAACACGGTGCGCGTGAACGCGCTGCCCGACGACACGATGGATCCCGACGATCTGCTCCTTCAGACACGGATGCGGCGCGGGGCGGGGGCTCTGGTGGTGGCCACCTGTGGCACCCCCTTGCGCGGTGCCATCGACAACGTGGCCGAGCTGCGCGCTGCGGCCGCCGTGTCCGGACCGGTCCGTGTCCATGTCGATGCGAGCGCGGGCGGGCTGATGGCCGCGCACAGCAACCAGGTGCCGCCGTGGTCGCTCGCGCATGGGGCGCACTCCATCACCCTGTCCGGGCACCGGCTTCTGGGCCTGCCCGCCCCGGCGGGCATCTCACTGGTACGCCGCGAGCAGGACCCGTCTTCTGGGGCCCTGGGGATCCGAATGCCCGACCGCCTGGTGGTCGGCTCCCGCAGCGGGCTGAGTGCGCTGCTGCTGTGGACGCGGCTGCGTTCCCTGGGACGGGCCGGTGTGGCCGCCATGATCGCCCGGTGCCAGGACGCCGCCGCCTACGCGGTCGAGCAGTTCGAGGCCGCAGGAGCATCGCCGGAACGTTTCCCCGACTCCCTGACCATCACCTTCGACCGGCCCCCGAACTGGGTGGCTGACAAGTGGCGCCTTGAGTGCTTCGGGGACCTGGCGCGGATCAGCACCACCGGGCCCATGACGCACACCACCGTCGACGAGCTCGCCACCGACCTGTCCGCCGCCCGCCTGGGGGCTGTCGCATGACCCCCGCCGTGCCGCTGTCCCACTCCCTGCTCACCCTGCCCGCCGAAGTCGGTGATCTGATGGACCACACCCCCGAGTCCGCGTACGCGCACCTGCGCGACACACGCCCCACGTGGTTCCTCAGCCCGCCCGGCGACGGCACGATCGGCATCAGGTGCTGGCCGATGACCGAGGGCCAGGTCCTGCACCGCGACGAGGAGCGGGTGGTGCTCGAGGACCCGGTGGTCCTGCCCGACGGTCAGCACGCACGACGCCTGCGGCTGCTCACCGCACGGCCGGAGCCGCCGGTGGCCGTGCTCCCGCTACTCGACGGCGACGTCGTACTCGTCAACCGGTTCCGGCACGCGGCCCGCACCTGGCAGTGGGAGATCCTCAGGAGCGCAGGAGCCAAGGGCGTGGCCGACGCGGACAACGCGGCTGGGCAGCTGAAGGACCAACTCGGCACGAGTGCCTCGGAAATGATCGGCCTGGGCCAGGTCCACCTCGACCCGGCGATCCTGGCCGAGGCAGTGCTGCTGTACACCGCGCGCATTGACGCGGTGGACGACCTCGCGCACGGCCCCGACATCCGCAGGGTGCGCACCGTCGCCTTCGCTGAGGCGGAGCAGATGGCCCTGACCGGTCAGATCACCGACGCGGTGACCATCACCGCGCTGTTCCGGGCCCGCCTGGCCGGTGTGAGCAGATGAGGGGCCCGATGCCCAAACCTGCTCCGGCAAGCAGCGAGTCTTGGGAGTTCTTTACGGAGTCCTGCCAGGCGTCGGCGGACGGTTTGCCGCGTGCCGCCGTTGAGAGTCCCACCCACCATTTGTTGGCCTTTGGCGGAAGCCGGTGTGGCCCCTGGCACGGCGTCTGCCGGTACCGGTGAACGCGTCTCCTGAGCGTGTAGCCGGGCAGTTGGACACCTCCCCCATCGACAACGACGACTTCCACGTAGCCGTCCACGCGGACTTCCTCTCCAGCCACCCGGATCCCGGCAACCTTCTGTCCTCAGGCGAGACGGACGGGGTGTGGTGCACGGCCTACTTACCCGATGACGTGTGGTGGCACTCGGCAGCGATTCACGAAAGCGCGCACGCGACATTGGCGTGGATGCTCGGCCTGTCCGTCCAGCACCTCGCTCTCGCCCAGGACCGGGCCCAACTCGAAGGCGGCGGGGCGTGGGTGGATGGACCTGCCGATGCCCAGTACTACACCGTCGAGAAACTCGGCCCGGCCATCGCGCAGGCCGACTGGTTGACCAGCCGCGGTTACATCCATCCAGAATTGCGCCGCTGCGTGGAGAAGCTGTCGGGCTCAGGTGACCAGGCCATCGTGGACGGATTCGCTGACCAGGGATTCGTCGTGGACCGAACCCAAGCGCTCGGGGATGCCCGCGAGCTTCTGACGCATCCCCGGGCACAGGCGGCCCTGCACGCCTTGGCCGAACTGCTCCTTGAGGAACGGGGCCTGGACGGCCGACAGATCGCGCGGGTCTTCCATAGCCACCGGCTCGAGCCACGCCCGCACACACGCGTGTGGCGTCCCGGACGCCGGCTGGCCTTGATCGCCGCCCCGACTTCGCCGGTATCTACCCAGCGCACCGAACCTCCCCGGCCTGCCGTACAGGCGCATCAGGAGGAGCCTGAGGTGCCACTGGATCGGCTGCTTGCCCTGGCTAAGCGCATCGATGCTGAATCCCAATCCCGGCAAAGCATTACCCGGACACTGCAGGAGTCCGACAGCACACACGGGACGACGGCCGCTCAGACCCACGCGGAACACCTGCTCAACCATGCACAGCACCAGGGCAGGCAGCCGCAGTGGTGACCGATCGGGTCCCGTCCTCGAGCGGACATCCCGAGCGTGACTCCTTCCCATCATGAATGCATGAATCCAGCATTGCGGCGTCTTTGCCCCGTGACGGGGGTTGGGCACGAAGTCGCCGCTGGAGTCGGCGAGGAAGTTGGCTATGCCCAGGTCGATGCCGGCCACGCGGCCGGTCGCGGGCAGCGGCGCGGGGGCGTCCAACTCAGCGGTGAGGATGACGTACCAGCGGCGGCCCTCGCGCTTCACCGAGATCGTCTTGACCTTGCCAACGACCGGCCGTTGCTGGTGGACCTTGATGTGGCCGATGCCCTGGAGGCTGACACGGGTGACGGGGTCGTGCGGGTGGCATCCCAGCGGCAACCGTCGCCGTCCTTGGGGAAGTCCACGGTGTCGAACCGCTTGGGCGACCGGACACTGATGCCCTGATCCGGCCAACCACCGCCCCCGTGCCTCTACGGGATCGTCGTGGAGTGCTCGTCACGTTCGGCGCCCGGTCGCCGGCTCAGGCAGTCGGCCGCGATGACCAGCGGCATAAGCAAGACCACCGCCACCAGGCCTACGGCCGCGGCCAGACGGACCACGGCTCCCAGCAGCCCGACCAGAACAGTTGCCAGCGGCCACCCCCCGGCCGCCGAGCACAGTGCTATGTAGAGGAGTCCGTGCCCGGCAACGAGGGCGCCGCCGCACACGAGCATGGCCATGGCTGCCATGGCGAGGTGGGGCAGACCGCGCCGGGTGAGCGGTCTGGCCGCGCGCAGCAGCACGGAGATCACGGTACTCAGAGCCCAGTTCACCGGTTCATTCCAGGGGTGGTGGAGCTGGCGGCCAGGGCCTGGGTGTGGGCCTCGTCGTGGGCGGCGGGCTCTGCCGGGTCGGAAGCGTCCGGGGAGGCGGGGCGCGCCATGGCCTCCTGCAGGCGGGCGCGGATGTGCTCCTCGTCGAGGGGAACAACGGCGGCCGCGGTGTGCTCTAGTGCGTCGCGGGTGCGGGTCAGCAGGTCGGTCTCGGTACCGGTGGTGGCCCGGCGGCGGGCGGGCACCGGCTGCTGGAGCTGGTAGTGGAGCTGGCCTTCCAGCACCTGAGCCGCTCGCTCCAGGGTGCCGAAGGCTTCGATGACGCGGCGCTGGGTCTGCGCGGCCGCGACCGGGACGAGTGCCTCGGGCAGGTCGCGAGGGGCCGCGGCGGGGAAGGACAGGCGGCCGAGCGCGTCGTGCATGAGGTGCAGTTGACCCTCGCGTGCGGCCAGGTAGGAGGTCTCGGCGTGCAGCAGTTCCGGGTCGGCGAAGTAGTCAGTGCTGTCCTCGGCCGTGGTCGCGGCGCGCTGCGCGCTCAGATCCTCGACGGCGTCCTGCGCGGTGGCCGAGCTCTGCCGCCAGGCGGCGGCCGGGCCGCTGGTGGCCAGGGGGCGGGCCGGGACCGGAAAGGCGTCCTGAAGCTGCCGCGCCTCCTGCAGGCGCCCCGCGTGCGCGGCCGCGGTGTAGGCACGGACGGTCTCGCGGGCCTGCGCCAGGTGCGCGGTGCGCGGTGCGTCGAGGGCGGGGACGGCGACACCCAGCAGGGCGCCGTCGGATCGCCGGTCGCGCAGGTAGTCGGTGATGTCCGGCTCGAGGACAGCCCGCAATTGCTGGGCGGGCGCATCCCGCAGGGAGATCTGGTCGAGCAGCCAGTCGGCCATCTCCGCGAGCGCGGGGACGTCGGCGGACAGGGATTCCACGACGCGCCAGTCCTCGATCAACTCGGTGCGGGGGCGGTAGACGCGCTCCAGCCGGTCGAGGAGGTCGACGATCTTCAGCCCGGTACTGACCACCAAGTCCGCGGTGGCCTGGTCCTGTTCGCCGTCGCGCTCCAGGGCCTGGGCGAGTACGGAGGGCGGAGGATAGCTGGCCAGGGCGCGCATGTGACAGGTCCAGGCGGCGGCCGCGGCGATCCACCCGAGTTCGAGACCCTGCGGCGCTTCGGCGTTGCGCCGGTAGAACCAGCTGGCCAGAAGGTCGGTGAGCCGGGCCTCATCGTGGGACGGGTCGTGCATCAGCTGGGCGGCCAGTTCGCCGGGGGTGTGCTCGCTCAGGCCGCCGGGATCGGCGGTGATGATGGCCAGGTGCCGTACTCCGTCGTCCAGGCGGAGCCAGCGGCGCAGTGTCTCCTGCCGGCCGTGGGTGACCTCCTGCCGCGCGATGCGCGTGAGGTCGGCACCCAGGCGGGCGATCCCGGTCTCCCCCACCCGGGGTGTCTCGGCCTCTGTCCAACCGGTCGGCTCGCTCCCCTCGGTCACCCATGCCAGGGCGTATGCGTCCTCTCCCCGCTCGGTCAGCCAGGTACGGAAATCGTCGGGGAGGGGAGTGTGCTGCTCGCTCATCGAGGGGACCTTCTGCTCGGCGGTGGCGCCGCGCAGTCCGTGGACGGCGGCTGGCGGCAGCTTGCCCGGACCGAGGATGCCTGCTGGCCTGCTCGCCTGGAGGGTTTCGTCAGGCGGGAGGCGGCAGCCAAGCATCAGCAGCAGCGTCCCGCGAGACGGGACGGGCATGGTGAAAGGGGCCGACGCGGAACGGCTCGGCGCCGTGTCGCGGGGATCCGGCGAAGGAGTTGCTTGTGCAGGTGCCACAGCCGTTTCCGGAGAGGCGGGTCCGGTACACGAGAGGAGAGAGGTTTCGGGGTGTGCTTGAGTAGTTGCAGTTGCACGGGATGCTTCAGCCAGGGGAGATGGCATGTTCGAGGACTGCACCGCTGCCGAGTTGGCCAACGCCCTGGACAGTGTGCGACACGGGTCGCCCGAGAACACCGGCATCCTCTCTCTGCTCGACCAGGCGACGCTCCGCTGGGCCATGCGGCACCCCGAACTCGTCCCCCGACAGCAGGCATTCGCCCAGGCCCGGCAGGCACAGTGGCCTCGCACCCGCAGCGAGACGACCTGGCAAACCGTCGTGGCCAGCGCGAGCAAGCTGGCCACGGCCCTGCGCGAACACGGCGATGCCGAGCTCCGCCTGTGCCAGGAGCGGACCGGCTGGGGCACCTGCCACCTGCCGCTCCCGAAGGACGGGCCGTGCCGATCCGCCGCTGAGCACCTGCCGGCCCCGGCTCACTGACCGGCCGTTGCCTGCCCGGCTGTTGCTCGTTGAACGCAGATGTGACTGTCCTTTTGCACCACCCCGTACAGGATCCGGCCGCTGTCGAGCAGCTGAGCGCGGCCCTGCGGGAGCTCGCCGAGCAAGATCCCGAGCGTGCGTACGGGCTTATCGAAGACCTGGTCTTGAAGATGGTCACCGAACTTCCCGACGCGACGGGAGCCTTCGGCAGGATCGAGCTGCGGGACTACGGGCGGGCGCACACCCTGCTGGACGATGCCGGAATTCTGATCAAGCAGGCAGCCGGTGTTCTCCTGGGACTCCCCGTTGCCGGGCGGAGGGCTGAGCGGGAGATGGTGGCCCAGGCCCTTGCCGCGCCGGACAGGGATCCGGCCGACCGTGCGGAACATCGCATCCACGTGTGGACGAGGCCCAGGGACGTGTCCGCGTAGTCGGGGCGGGAGCTGGTTTATGGGAGCGGCTCCAGCGCGGTCAGCGTCACTGCCCAGAGCGCCGGCGGCGGGGCCGTTGCGGTGCGCGACGGGAGCTCCGTACGGGGGCCGGGGCGCCCTCGGCGGGCGCTGCGGAGAAGCCGCCCGCGATGCTGGGCCGGGCGGGGGACGGCACCTGTCCGGTGGGCGTTCTGGGTGTCGTGGGCGGCTTGGTTGCGTGGTTCGGCCGCGCGGCGCGGGCCAGGACGGTGGCGTTCGGGATGAGCGGCGCGCACATCTCGCAGACCTCTTCGAGGCTCCACACCCGGCTCACGATCGGGTCGTGTCGCAGGATCATCACCACCGTGCCTGCGCAGGACGTCCTCGCGCCGGGATGGGCGCCGCATCGCTGGGCGCCGCAGTGGCAGTAGGCGTGGGGATTGACGGTGGCGACCTTCGCATGCGCGGCGGCGTGCGCTGCGGCGAACCTTCGCAGTGCGGTGAGGTCCGCGGAGCGGGGCGGCATCCGGCACGCTGCGGTGCTGCAGGTGACCGAGGCGACGCGGCCGCTGTGGCCGATGATCCGGACCGTCCAGGCCCGTCCGGGGATGCGCTCGGTGGATGATTCGCTGCTGTAGGCGGTCGTCACGGCCGTCCGTTTCTGGTTGATCGGTGAGGTTGCTCCACTATGTGCTACCCGCTGGGGCGTTGGGCAGCAGATTTCGGCCTGGGGCTGTGCGGGGTCCCAGGCGCTGAGTCGGGCACCTTCACCGGTGTCCCATCAGACGGCCGCCTCGGTCCGGGGACCAGGTGCAGCCCCGCGGGTACCCGGGCGAATGGCGGACTGTGGGCGCACCCTGTGATGCAGTGTCTCACTGGCAACGAACCCGGAGATGGCCTGGTTGGATGCCGTCCGGCTGCTGATGCAGGGTGGCCAGGTGACGCGGCAGGGGTACTCGGCACGACGAGCAGGCTCTGCGAGCAGGGCTCCACGCTGGCCGAGGTCACCGCGCATGTCGTGCGGTCGGCGATGTCCCAGTGGGAGGACGACGACTCCTCTTCACCCGTGCTGGATGAGCGTGCGTCAGTTGCTGGTCCGTCTCGACGCGCCGTTGGTGGACAGGCTGACGTCTTGAGTGGGCCTCCGCGCCCACCGGTGCTGTGCCCTCCGTCAGGCGTTCGGTCGGGAGCCGTGCTGGCCGGAACGCGTGAGTGCGGGGAGCGGCTGGGCGACGTCCCACTCGATGAGCTGCCCGCCTTGACGCTGGTAGAACTCCCGCTTCTCTGTCTTGCGCCGGTCGTAGGCTTCCCGGCCGTGGATGCCGTAGACCTCGACGTATGCCGCGGGTGTCATGTCAGTGAGGACGAAGTCGGGCAGGACAGCGTCGGCGGTGTCGTAGCGCAGGGGCTTGATGAAGGCGCGGCGGCAGGCGGCGAGGGCGTCGGCCATGACCACCTCGTAGGAGGAATCGGCGGGAATGTAGGCGGCGGTGGTGAGCATCGCGGCCAGGTCGACGGCGATGAGGTGTCCCTTGGGGCTCCGCTCTACGACGAACAGGGCGACCCGTGTGGCGCCGTGCCCGGCGGCTGTCTTGCCGAAGGCATGTCGGTAGGAGCGGATGGCCCTCGCGTGCAGAGCCGAGCGGGCGTAGAGCGGGGTGCGCTGGTGGGCGAGGCGGTAGGCGACGCCGTGTGGGGTGGGTGCCACCTCTTTGATCTGTCCGAGGATCAGGGCGCGCCGTTCGGTCGTGCCGTGACGCCCCAGGCGTGCGCGGAAGGCGTCCAGGGCTGCGGTGTTGGCGTCGGCCGCCGCGTGGGTGAAGGGCGGTACGACGTAGAGCGCCTCGTCCATGCCGTGGCCGTTGATGGTGGTCTCACGCAGTTGTTGGCGCAGCCGGGCGTGGCACGTGCGCCAGGTGAGGCGCCCTGTCTGTGGGTGCGAGACGTTGAGTCGGGCCTGTTCCCAGAGCCAGTGCAGCAGTCCGAGCAGGCCGACGGAGCGCCGCGAACCGGCGTCGTCGCCGGTCTCCTCCGGCGCGGCGTCGTGGGTTGCAGGCTGGGCCAGGGTGCTGGTGAGGGGTGTAGCCAGGCGGATGGACACGCCGTGGTCGGTCTCCCGGATGGCTTGTGTGCTGTAGCGGTCGCGGCCGGACAGGCCGGGCCCGAGTTTATGGAAGGGGCAGGTGGGGTCGTGTTGTTCGCCTTCGCCAGGCCAGCCCGCGACGTGGTAGCGGCCCGCCCGGGTACAGCGGATCACCAGGCGCAGGGCGGGACGGCGGCACAGGCACCGGGCGTGGCCGACCTCGGCCCGGGCACGGGCGAACAGCGGAGCTGCCTGGGTGGAGTGTTCGCGCAGCCAGGCCAGTTGTACGGTGCGGCCCGCCAGTTGGATACATCCGGGGCCGTTTGTGGGTGTCATGTTCATCTGCCTTCAGCCGAGGGGGAGCCCGCGCCATGGGCTGAACTTCAGGTGCGGGGGTGTCGGTGCAGTGCGTGTCCGGGCGGCGTTGAGGCCGCGCGGTGTGGTGTTCAGCGGGTCGGGGGCCGGTGGCCGGGGCCATGTGTGTCGGGCGGGGGCTGCTGGCGCAGCGGCGAGTTCGGCGGCAGGAGGGCCGCGCGGTCGGCGGCGGTGCGGGCCCGCATCTGCTCCAGGCGGCGCTCGACGCGGGCATGGGTGTACAGGTCGATCGCGTCGGTGAGGTGGTCCCATTCCTCGCCGTCGAGGCCCGCGGGGCGCGGGCCCAGGACGTCGGGGCCTGCGCGGTGGTGGCGGCGCCGGTAGTCGCCGATGCCGGTGAGGAGCTTGGTGTAGGCGCGCTGCTCGTCCTCGTCGTCGTCGCCGGGGGCTGTGATTTCCTCCATCCAGGATTCGGGCAGGGGCTCGCCGGCGAGGACGGCGGCCAGGGCACGCCGCGCGAGGCGTGCATCGAGCGCTCCGTAGGAGAGGGGGGCGACGCCGAAGGGGTCGCGCAGGGCCGGGTGGTCGGGCAGGGGCCCGGTGGGCGGCGGCGTGTCGAGGTGGCTGAGGGTTGCTTCGATCATGACCGAGGCGGGGGCGTCGGGTGGCGGGAGGTGCACTGGGCGGCGGCGTCCGGACAGGGCGCGCACCCGGGCGTCCAGGTCGTCCCAGGCCGCGGCGTCCTGCGAGTCGGCGGGGCGCGGGCCCAGTCCGGGGGTGCCGGTGATGGCGTGGCGGGTGCGCCACAGTTCCACCAGTGCGGCGGTTGTGGCCCACGCGTGGCGCCTGCGGGGGGCGCTGGCGGGTGGCGGCGGGCCAAGAAGGCGGGCCCAGGCGGGCGGGGATCCGGCCAGGGTGTGGCCGCGGTCGGCCAGGGAGCGGGCCAGGATGCGGTGGCGCTCGGCGAGGTGTGTGACCCAGTGCTCGGGGGTGTCGGCGTGGACCAGGGCATGGGAGTCGGCGACCCAGTCGGGTATTTCACCACGGTAGTTGGGGCGGTGTGGGGCGTGGTCGGGCAGGCGTTCGCGCCACCGCAGCTCGGCGTAGATCTTGTCGGAGACGGCGTCGGCGCGGGCCAGCGCGGCACGCGCGGAGCGCTGGCGATCGGCCGTGGCGGTACGCCGGGTCGACAGGGTCCGCCGGATCGCGGCCAGTGAGGTGGCGCCGGGGGCGGCGCTGCTGGTGGCCCGCTCGCGCTGGAAGTCCTCGCGGGCGGCGTCGCGCCAGTTCAGGGCGCGGCGCAGCTGGGACTCGCGGGTGAGGGTGGCGATGACGTGCCGGGCCGTGTCGGAGAGCGGGGTCCTGATTCTCTGGGCGCGGCGGATCTGGGTGCGTACAAGGGCCAGTTGGGCGGCGAGTTCGCGGCGGGACAGTTCTCCCATGGGGCGCTGGTCCCAGGGGGGGTGGGTGTGGCCGGCGCGGGTGGTGACGTCGGTGGGCAGGTGGGTGAAGGCGGCGTCGGCGGCCTTGAGCGCCTCGCGGGCGGTGGCGCGGTGGGAGGCGGCGAGCCGGGTCAGGGTATGCAGTTGGGTCAGCGTGAGCCCGGCCAGGGGACGGGGTCGGTCCTCCTGCTGGGCTTCGGCGGCGTCCTTCAGGCGCTCGCGCAGCCGCCAGGTGAGCACTGCGGAGGGGTCGTCCGCATCGGCGAAGCCGCGCCTGGGCACGGTGGCGGACAGCAGACGGGGCAGGTCGAATCCGGCCCGTTCGGCGTCGTGGAGCGCGCGGATCAGGGCCGGGTAGGCGTCGGCGGCCATGAACCAGGCCGCCCGGTCGGTGCCGAGGGTATGTGCGAGAAGGCCGGTCAGCCGGGCGGTGGTGGCGCGCTCGGCGACGTCGGCGAATTCGGCGGACAACTGCCCGGGTGCGGCGACTTCTTGCTGCAACGCGGCGATCGACTCGGTCGCCGACAGCTGGGCGCGGCGTCTGGCTGCTATCGAGGCGAGGACGTCGTCCAGGCGGTCGCCGTCCTCGATCGCGACGTAGAGGCGGTTGGTGCGCGCCCCGCGGGTCAGCTGGACGTAGACGCCTTCGCGGTTGGAGCGGGCGGAGGCCAGCGCGTGCGAGGTGTCGACCGTCATGCCCTGGGAGCGGTGGATGGTGGAGGCGTAGCCGAGCTCGCACTGGGCGGCCATGTAGTTCGCGGGCAGGCGGATGCGGCCGCCGTGCTGGGTGTGGCGGACCACCACGTCCCCGCTGGGCAGGATCTGCTGGATGGCCCAGGTGTCGCCGTTCTTCACGAAGTCGCGCCCGCCGCGCACGGTCATGCGCCGCCGGTTGAGGCGGGTGACGATGACGTCGCCGAGGTGCGCGTGCTGCCCGGCCCGCAGGGCGGCGGACCGGGTGGTGTCGACGGTCCCGGCCTCGATGTGCCAGGCCTGGGCGCGCAGGTTGAGCTCGGTCACGGTCGCCGTGTCGGCGGCCGTCATCAGCGAGGTGAGCCCCTTGCCCAGGTCCTTGGCCCAGGCGGCGAAGACCATGTCGCACATCGCTTCGTAGTTTCCTGCGACGATCCGGCCCTTGTCCCGGTACCAGTCGAAGGCGGCCCGGTGGTCTTCACCGTCGCGAAGGACAAGGGAGGCGTCGGCCTCCCCGGCCACCCGGAAGCGGTGCAGCTGGTCGAGTTCGACGGCGGCGCCCGCCCGGGAGATGAGCCGCAGGGCTCCCCCGGCCTCGACGGCGGCGAGCTGGTGCGGGTCGCCGAGCAGGCGCACTACCGCGCCGGCGGCAGCCGCATCCGCGAGGATCCGATCGAGCAGGAGGGTGCCGGCCATGCCCGCCTCGTCGACCAGGACGACGTCGCCAGGTCGTAGCTGGAAGTCCTTGCCGACCGTCTTTCCGTCGGTCGCCCGGCCGCGCTGGTGCAGCCAGGAGTGCAGGGTGTGGGCGCGCGCATCGAGGTCGCCGCCGAGGACTTTCGCCGCGCGGGAGGACGGGGCGAGCGGGATCAGCCGGCCGCCGGCCGCGTCCACGGCCTTCGCCACCAGACGCATCGCCGTCGTCTTTCCGGCCCCCGCCGGTCCAAGGCCGGCCAGCAGCAGCTTCTCCGACAGGACGAAGGAGGAGGCCAGCGCGCGCTGTCCGGCGTCCATCGGGCCGCGGTTCAAGGCGGCGATACGGGCGAAGGTGCCGCGCCCGACCGGCGGGATCACGCTTCGGCGCGCGGCGGCCAGGAGCCGGTTCTCGGCCGCCAGAAGGGAGTGGGTGGTGTAGGTCTGCGACCCGATCGGCCGGTAGAGGGATGTGCCGTCTGCGCGCTGCAGCTCCGGGTGCGGCGGGTTGATCTCGGGCGGGGTGATGTCCAGACAGTCGACGTGGGCGAGTACCCGGTCGGTGATCTGCTCGGCTGCCTGAGGTTCAGCGGTGGCCCCGGCCAGGGTCCGCATCAAGTAGCGGCGCGCCTCGGCCAGGACGTGGCGGCGTCGGAAGGTCGTACGGCGCTCGCAGACCGCTGCCAGGACTTCCTCGGCCGCGGCGGCGAGGTCGAATGCGGCTGGGGCGGGCCGGGCTTGGGCGGCGGCCTGCGCGGTAGCCAGCAGATTGTCCACGGTGGCGCGGTCGGTGGCCGCGATCGCCCGGCGCCGCCAGTCGCCGAGCAGCTCGTTCAGGGAGCGGGCCTGACGCTTGGGCGGGCGGGTCTTCACGGTCGCCTGCCACTGCAGCCGGGTACGTGCGGGCCGCCCCGGCTGGCGGCCGTGGCGGCGCCGGTAGTCGTCGAACAGGGTGTCCGCCATGGTGCGCACTGCGTGGGAGCGCTGCGCGAACGCGGCGCGCAGACGCCGGTCGATGCCGACGATTTGCATCACCGGCCGCTGGCCGGGGGTGACCTCGACCTCTTCGGCGGCCAGGCCCAGGCGGGAGCAGACGAGCTCGAGGGAGCGCTGGTTGAACAGCTCGCTGGCGACCACGACATCGCGCAGCAGGAGGCGGGAGTCCAGGTTGCGCCATCGGCCGTCCGGCCCTTTCACACGCGGGGATATGACCGCGTGCTCGTGCACCATCGGATCGCCCGCACGGGATTCGTAGTGGAGGTAGACGGTCGCGAGCAGGCCGGGCTCGGCCCGCTGCTGGGCCACGCCGCCCGGGCCGGTACGGACCGCGAGCGCATGGTTCTCCAGCCAGGACATGGCCTCGGAGCGTGCTTGGGCCAGGACCTCAAGGACGATCCGCCGCACCTCGGGGCCGCCGAGCGCGAACAGCAGCGACAGCTCCTCGGAGGAGAAGGTGAGGTCGTAGCCGGTCAGTGCACGGCGTTGCGGGCCGGTTCGCGCGGCCAGGTACCGGCCGAGCTCGGCGCCGTCGGACGGGGCCCGGTGGTACTCGGCCTCGAAGGCACGCGCCGCACACTGCATCCGCAGGTTCTTCGTCTCAGACTTCGTCAGCGGGCGGCACAGCTGCTCACTGACACGCGCGAGGGCCTCCTCGATCTCCTTGTCGAGCGGGGAGAGTTCAGCAAGGCGCGGTACGGCCGGCCCGAGCTTGGCCGCCTTCATGGCCCGCTTGAGGGAGGCTCCTTCGCTCAGTTCGCGGGCCGCGATCACCTCGGCGTCGGGGTGCATGCCGAGTCCGAACAGGGCCCGCATCTGCGTGTCGCTCACGATGCCGGACAGCCCCAGAGCGCGGGCGGCCTGCCCGTGCCACACGCCGGGCGGCACCCCGGGCACGCTGGAGGACACCGTCAGCTCGGTGCCCTGAGCACCGTCGCCGAGGGCGATGTTGCGCCGGTAATAGCGCTCCCGCCCCGCGGTGAACGCGTTCGCTGTCATCCCCACGACGCCAGAAGATCACCGCGTTACAGGTCGGTGCGGGCCATGACCGGTGCGGAGCTCCGAACCTCCCAGGGCTCGAAAAACAACCTTCGAACGCGTCCCGCCCCAAGGGAAATCGGCCCTTGAGCACGGTGGCGCGTCAAAAGTGCCAGAGGTGTACTGCGACCGACCTGCCACCGGCCGGCGGCCACACACCCTCACCGTCATCGGCCCTCACCACCGGCCCGGCACCCGTGGCACCCACACACCACCGGCACCCACCGGCACCCCGGTTCAGGCAGCCCCCTCACCAGGACCGCCCCCGGCCGGAGCCCTCTCCCCCGCCGGGTTCGGACGTCGTCCCGTGAGCAGGACCGGGCGCAGCGACGGGTGTGCTACGGCCTGGGACGTGAACGGCTCCAGCGGGTTGGCAGGTGTGCGGGCGGCTGAGACTGGCGTGACGCGGCCCGCCACGGGGGTGGGCCGGTCGGCCGGGAGGTGGCTGCGGTGGCGTCAAGCCGGACCAAGGGCAAGGGGAAGAACAGCGAGCTGCTGGCACGCCGGAAGGCGGCGTTGGAGCGTGCTGCGGAGCGGATGGCCGAGCGGCGGCGGGTGGCGGAGGAAGCGGAGGCCGAGCGGCTGCGCCAGGAGGCGGCGTTCGATGACCTGGTGGCGGACTTCGAGTTGGCAGTGGAGGACGAGGCTGTGGCGGCCTCCGAGGTGGAGGAGGAGGTGGCTCGGGTGCGTGAGCGCGGCCAGGTGCGGATCGACGCGGCGAAGGTGGCGGCGGCGCGGGTCGTGCTGGCGATGGGCAAGGCCGGGGAGACGGTGGCCGGGTGCGGGCACCGGCTGGGTGTGGGGGCAGAGCGGATCAAGGAGCTGCGGCGGCTGGGGCGTGAGGACTCGGCCGGGGAGGGCTCGGAGACGGCACTGGGGAAGGTGAAGGCGGACGCCTCGGAGAGGGCGAGGGTGCCGGAGAAGGCGAAGGCGGGCGGGCCGGGCGGGGAGCAGCAGCTTGATGGTGTGCGGGCGCCGGGGCAGGCGGGCGCGGTGTCGCGCGGCGAGGGTGCGGCTGCGGCCGCCGCTCCTGCGGTGACTGCTCCGGCTGCTCCTGCGGTTCCTCCGGTCGCTCCTGCCCAGGATGTTCTTCCGACCACTCCGCCGGCCGGGCCCTCGGGGGCGCCGGGAGGTGTGGGCGGGGCACGGCCGGGGTGGCCGGAGTCGTCGCGGTGAGGCGGGGTGCGGGTATGGAGCGGCCCCGGCTACCGCGGGGGCGGTGGCCGGGGCCGGGGGTCGGGGTTCAGCTGGGCTGGTTCGACCAGGGGGCGGCTGGCCGCTGGGGCGCGGCCGGCTGGGGGGCCGCCGGGGTCTGCTGCTGGGTGGGATAGGCGGTGGGCGCGGCGGGCTGCTGCTGTTGCCAGGTGCCGGGCGCGGGGGCCTGCTGTTGGGGGACGTGGCCGGTGAAGCGGCCGGGGTCGATGTCCTTGAGGTAGACGATGACGGTGGCCTGGTCGGCGACGAAGATGCGTTCGTGGATGCCGGGCGGGGTGAGGACCCACACGATGGTGTCGCGGCGCTGGGAGCGGCGGATGAGCGGCGGGGGGAGGGTGACCTCCTCGGTGTTGTCGGTGTCCGGGTTGGTCTCGGGGACCGTGATGTGGTCGACGGCGCTGAAGAGTCCGGCGTATTGGGCGAGTTCGTTGATGGTGGTCTCGTGCTTCACGGCGCTCCCCCCTTCTGGTTGTGGCCTGGCCTGCTGGTTCGTTCGGACGCTAGGCGGCCTGGGGGGCGTGTGGGGCGCGGGTGGGGTATGGGTGCCGGGAGGCGGGATACGGGTTGGGGTGGCGGGTGCCTCAGGCGGGAAACACGGGGGCGGCCCCGCGCCGGACGGGTGTCCGGCGCGGGGCCGCAGGGTGGTGCGGGGGTTACTTGGTGGTCATGGTGAGCTGCATGCCCTCGTCGTCGTAGGCGATGTGGAGCAGGAAGTGGGTGGCGTTGTCGGCGGTGGCGGTGCGCAGCATGTCGATCAGGGCCGGGCCGTCGCCGGGGGTGGTGGTGAGGTCGAGGGTTTCGTGGAGGTCGTCGCCGCCGAGGACGGTGGAGGGGTCGGAGCCCGGTCCCCAGGTGTCGGCGAAGGCGATGTGGCGCCAGTGGCCTTTCTCATCGCGGGCGTTGGGGGTGTTGTCGATGCCGTTGCTCATGAGGAAGGTGCCGTCGCCCTTGATCCACCACAGGCGGGGGTGTGCGTCGGTGTCGCCGGGGCCGAGGGCGTGCTTGGGTGCTGCGATGGCGTGCTCGGCGGCGGAGAGGACCTGGTCGAGGGGGAAGGTGAGGGTGCAGTCCTGTTTGGCGGTGGGCCGGTAGGCGTCGCCGAGGACTTCGCGGAGCAGGGCGTCGAAGTACTCGGGGGTGCCGGGCTGCGGGTCTGCTTCGGTGGTCGGGGTGTGCTGGTTCATGTCGGGGTCCCTGTCGGTCGAGCTGGATGGAGGTGTGCGGGGCCGCCTGTGGCGTGGTGCTGGGGCGGGCGCGGCAGGGGTGACGGTGGGATGCCGGGGGGTTAGCCGGGCAAGGCACGGCACTGTGGGGTGGGGTATGCGGGCGGCCCCGGGCCGGGGACAGGTGTCCGGCACGGGGCCGCTTCTGGGGCGGGCGGGTTACTTGTGGGGGGCGCGGTTGAGGCAGGCGTCGATGCTGGGAGCGGTGCAGCGGGGCGGGCAGGGGGACGGCGCCAGGTTGGTGAGGAGGTCGCGGACGTCGTTGGTGCCCTTGGCCGTCTTCGTGGTGAGGGGGTCCGACGGGTAGGTGAGCGTGGCGCGCAGCACCTTGCCGGAGCGGGCCCCGATGATGACGTGGCCGTTCACGCCGTGCGGGCCGCGGGCGGCCAGGCGGAGCAGATGGACGGCCTTGCCTGTCTTCCAGGTCAGGCGTAGCTCCTTGGATGCGGCCAGGTCGACGATCCGTTGCGTGTATGTGGTGAGCCCGTGCGGGGCGATGGGAACGTCGGCGCGGAGGGTGTGCAGGTCTGTGGCGTCGTCGCCCAGGGTGATCGTCAGGGTGTTGTGGCCGTCGCGATGGGCGCGGATCAGATCGGAGTGCAGGCACTGCCTGGTGTTCGGGTCGTGCAGCGGGAATGCGTCGATCACGCGGTCGTCGGCGCCGAGAATGCCGGATGCGTCGTCACCGCCGGGCCCGTACCCCTGGGCGAACACATCGCGGGGTGCGCCTGGGTGGGTGGAGTTCCCGGTCAGGTACGTGCCGCTCCTGTCGCGTAGCCACCACAGGGCGGCGTGGACGTCTTCCTCGTTCTGGCACTGGTCGTAGGTGGCGCGCAGCGTGTGGCGTGGGGCGAGCATCGAATGGGTGGCGACGTCGAGGACCTCGTTGAGGGCAAACCTCAGGGTGAGCATGTGGTGTTGGCCTATCCGTTCGGGTGCTGCGGGATTCGTGGGCGGCGGAGCGGGGGCGGGAGCGCCGGGCGGACACGAGGGGCGGGTCACGGCGAGTTGGGCGTCTCGGCGTGAGGTGTCGCCGCCGTGTGCGCGGGGTGGCCCCGCCCGGCGGCGGGGTGCAGGACGGGGCCGTGGCGCGGGAGGGTCAGCGGCGGCGAGGAGCGGCGCGGGTTCCGGCGAGGTTGACCAGGGCGGTGGGCTCCGGGACGGCGGAGAAGCCGGTCGGGTCGACGCTGAGGTGGACGATCCAGTGGTCGGGGCCGGTGACCTTGATGACGTCGCCGGTGGAGACGGACCGGATGTCGTTGGGCCAGGTCTGGCCGTTGTCGTCGGGCCCCTGGTGATTGCCGACGGTGTAGGCGGCGTCGGCGGCGCCCTCGTGGGTGCGGATGCGGTCGCTGGCGTGGAAGACCAGGCGCAGGGGGCTGCCGTCTCGGCGGGTGGCCTCGGCGAGCGGGTGGCCCAGCTGGTAGCCGTCGAAGTTGTGGGGCGCGGTGTTCATGTAGACGGTGGCGGTGTACGCGGCCGGGGCGGGGGCGGTGTCGACGGGGGCGGCATCGACGGTGTCGATGCGGGCGGTGACGGTGAGAGGGCGAGTCACGGCGGTCGTCATGGGGGTGGTACTCCCATCGGGGTGGGGCTGGTTGATGGGGTGACGGTGCGGTGGCGGCCGGTTAGCCGGGCAAGCCGTGGCGGACCGACGGACGGACGGCGAGGGGGTATGGGTGCGGCCCCGTACCCGGGCTGTGGGGTCCGGGTACGGGGCCGTTGTGGGAGAGGGAGTCAGTCGTAGCAGGGGCCCGCGAGGGTGGGGCCGTAGCTGTCGCCGGGCTGGCCGGCTGCCTGGGGACCGCCTCCGGAGTGGCCAAGGACGATCCACTCGCGCACGGGGTAGTAGCCGGTGCAGTCCGGGAGGCACGGTTCTTCCTCGTGGCCGAGGAAGTTGCCGCCGCACGCGCAGGATTCGGACCACTCGGTGACGACCCGGCGAGGGGTGGGCGGCTTGAGCTCGGCGAGGTTGCGCTCGATGTGCTGCCGTATCGCGGGGTACGGGGTCTCGGCGGCGCGGCGCAGCATGCGCTGCCGCTTCTGGGTGTAGGTCACGGCCACGGGCTCTTTGTGGGCGGGGGCTTGAGGCGGCCCGAGGGGGCGGGAGGGGGCACCGCTCCCCCGGGCCGGTGTGCTGACCATGGCCGGGTGTGGGGCAAGGGCCGCAACCAGGCGGCTGTTCGGGCACGGTCGGCCGCCGGGCCGGCGGTGCGGCGGTGGCCCCGTCCCCCGGCCAGCCGAACGGGCGGCGGGCGGCGGGCGGCCGGGGTACGGGAACGGGAACGGCCCCGCACCCGGGGACGTGGGCCGGGTGCGGGGCCGTTGCGGGAGAGGCATGGGGATGGCCCCGCCTCCGCAGGAGTACGCGGTGACGGGGCCGGGGGTGGAGAGTGAGGTGTCAGGTGAGGATTCCGGCAGCGGTCGCTGCGGCGAGCCATCCCGCGTACTCGTGGGTGAGGCCGTCGTAGAGCTGATCGTCGGTGACGGTGTGCGGGTTCGCGGCGTGGAAGAACGATGCGTTGTCGACCTTGCGTCCGCGGCGGAGGCCGTCGAGCTTCTCCAGGAACTCGACCCGCCCGCCGAAGCCGACGAACGCCCAGAAGATCGGGAGCTTGGAGGCGTCCTTCAGAGCGCGCTCGGTGGCTCGCCTGTCGTTGGGTGCGCCGTCGGTCTGGAAGATGACGAACGCGGGTCCGGCCTGTCCGCTGGCGCGGTAGTCGCTGATGACGGCATTCATCGCGGCGACGTAGTCGGTTGTCCCCCACGGGGTCCTGCTGTGAGTGCGGTCAACGATTCCCGCGTAGTTGTGGAGGTCTGTAGTGATGGGGGTGTGGGCCTGGGAGGCGAAGTAGATGAGGGGGACGTTGCCGTCGTCGTCGAGGTTCGCGGACAGTCCGAGAGCCTGCTCGGCGAGGCGCTGCACACTGCCGTCGGCGTAGAAGTTGCTCATGCTTCCGGAGTGGTCGAGGACCAGGTACACGGCGGCGCGCTGCCCGGTCAGTCCAGCCTTTTCCAGGGACACGGCGGCGGCCTTGGTGAGGTTGACGAGGCTGCCGGGGATCTTGTCGAGGCTGATTGCCGGGCCCCGGCCAGTGGGGGCCGGAAGCTGGGTGGTGGGTGCGGTGGTGTTCTTGCCGAACAGGTTCATGAATTCTCTCCGTACGTTGTTGGGCGGTGCGTCCCGCAGATGCGGGGCGCAGGGTGAAGATTCGGGCTGGGGGCTGCCGGGCCGTTGCGGGTGGTGACTGGCGGCGGGCTGATGTCAGCTTGAGGGCGCAGCGGGCTAGCGGCGCAAGGTCGTTGGCTGGAGGTCCGGTGGACGGGAGCAGGTGAACAGTTGTCAGCGCACCCGTCCCGCCAGGGGGCAGCGCCGGGGGGCAGGTGGCGGGGAGACCGACCGGTGAAGTGGGGGGCGACGAGAGGGGCGGCCTGGTCGGCGCGGGCGCGGAGGAAGCGGCGGGTGACTGGGCGGCGGGGGTAGTTACTACGGGATGGCGTCCCAGTCGATGCGGGGCGCGCCGCCCGCGAGTTGGGCGAGCGCGGCGAGCACTGTGCTTGCCCTGGTGCAGGAGGCGAAGAGCCGTCCGGCGTCATTGCCGGTCAGGTCCAGTTCCCGCTGGGCGACGATCCAGACGGGCAGGGGCTGGCTGCCGGGTGTGTGGGCGAGGGTCCGGGTGGCGCGGCTGCCGTGGGAGTCGGCGGGATCGTCGGCGACTTCGAGAGTGTGGCCGGTGAAGTGGGCGGCGTATCCGGCGGCGTCCAGGGTCGTCCTGCACGGGGAGTCGGCTTCGTGGGGCGGGGTGTTGGGGTGTAGGAGGGTGGTCCCGCGAAGCCAGGCAGTGGGGTCGTAGTGGTGGGGGTGGGTGAGGATCGCGGTCCGGATACGGGCTGCGAGCTCGGGGTTCGGCATGCTCGGGTTCCCTCTCATTTGGGCGGGGTGCGCTGAGGTACGTTGCCGCGCGGGGGCCTAGTCGCGTACCGCCGGGACCGTGCTGCGGACGGGCCAGGCCGCCGACTGCCGCGGTCGGAGCTGCGGCGGGCGGCGGTCTGGCGCCCCCGTGGGCTCGGGGCTGGAGTACCGGCGTGCTGAACGTCGACGGCGGGGGCGGGTCGGCAGTCCTGGCCGGAGTGGTTCGGCCGTGAGGGGCGGGGTCGGGGTGGGGCCGGTGTCTAGGTGGGGATGGCGGCGGCCTGGGTGCGGTCGAACGCGGCGGCGTTGAGGGCGTAGGCGTGCCAGTTGTGTTCGCCTGCGCGGCGGGAGCCGCGGGCCATGGCGAGGTGCTCACGGTGGCGGCGGATCCAGAAGGCGCGGGTCTTCATCTCCTGGGCGATGCGGGCGGCGGAGCGCTCGTCTTCCGCCCGGCGCTCGTCGATCACGTTCTGCACGTGTTGGAGGGAGGTGGTGTAGCTGGCCTGCCGGGTGCGCTCGGTGGCGGCGAGCAGTGCCGGGGCGTGGCCGAACATTGCCTGGTTGAACGCTGAGTCGGTGAGGTGGCGGCCGGCGTAGCTGTAGTACCGCTGGATGGTCAGGGGGTGTGAGGCCGCGACGTGGTCGGTGATGACCTCCAGCACGGCCGTCCCGTGCCGCAGGGCGGTGTCCAGGGTCTGGATGATCGGTGCGAGCTGGGTTTCGGCGTCACCGGCGAGGACCATGCCGTCCCCGGCGTAGAGGATCTCGGTGCTGTGGACCGTCTCGATGCCGTTCCAGACATGCTGGATGCTGATGAACTTGTTGCCGGGGGCGTCGTAGGCGATGGCCGTGTGGAGGTGGGTGCGTCCGGCGGTGGTCTTGGTAAGCGTGATGGCCATTGGCTTCCTCGGGTGGCGTGTGACCTGCGCGGGGGCTGGGCTTCGTGCCGGGCCGTGGGCGTCCTTGGTCGGGGGTGGGCGGCCGGTCGGAAGAGGGGGCGGGAGGGTGGTCACCGCTCCCCCGGGGCCGGTGGGCTGACTGTGGCCGGGCGTACGCCAATACCTGCAACTCCTGATGGCGCGGGCTCGGCGTCGGGGAGTCGGCGCATCAGGAAGCGACGGGCGCGAGCGGGGCGCGGCGAGGGTGCCGCGCCCCGGCGGGTGGGAGGGGTTACGCGGTGAGAACGGCGGCGCGGGCGGCGCACTTCTCGGCGGCCAGGCGGCGGGCGGTGGGGAGGTCCGGGGCGAGCGGCGAGCGGACGACGTAGCGGTCGTTGCGATGGGTGTTGACGTTGCGCTCCCAGTCGCGGACCTGCGTCCAGGCGTGGCCGCGCGGGTTCCGGCAGGGGTAGCGCTGCTGGTAATACGGGTCGGTCGCCCGGGGCGAGCACGCCTCGCACGGCCACCCCAGGGCCGATGCGTTCGAGCCGCTGAGCGTGCCGTCCGCGTTGAGGACACAGGCGAGGTAGACGCGCCCGATCTGCACGTCTGCGCCGTCGGGGAGCTGCGCTGCGAGGAGCTGCGCGGCCTCCAGTTCGGCGAGCGCTTCGCGGAATGCGCGGTGCGCGTCGTCCAGGCCGGGTTCCCACTGGCCCGGGTCGTCCATGACGGTGCGCGCCTCCACGTACCGCTCCCATGCGTCGGCGGGGTCGGGCAGGTAGGCCAGGTGTCCGGTCCGGGTCACGGCCCACACGGTCGCACCGTCCAGGTCGATGTCCCGGGCGGTGATCCAGCTGCCGCACGGGCAGCGGAACGTGTGGTCCGCAGCGGCGGTGAAGGGGTGGGTGCCGCACTCGGCGCAGATGATGACGGTCACGCACTCGGGGAGCGCGGGGGCAGGGGTGCTCGTGGGCATGGGCGTCTCCAGACGGGGTGAGCAAGACGGGAAGCGGACCGGGCCGGGGGGCGGGTTGGTGGTCACCGCTCCCCCAGGGGCCGATGCGCTGACCATGACCGGGAGCGCCCTTACAGCCGCAACCCGCACGGGCCGGGCCGGCGGGCTGGCCGAGGGCGGGCGGCGCGTTCAGCCCGCCTGGGGGGTGTAGGTGTGCGGGGCCAGGAGGGTAAGCACTTCTGCGATGGGCTCGATCATGTCCGAGGGCAGGAACGCCTTCTTGAGGGCGGCGAGGGCGTCGTGCGGGGCCATGTCCTGGATCTCGTATATGAGGTCGGAGTCGTCGGGGTCGTCGGATGCCACTTCCCGCGCATCCCGCAGGATCGCGTCGAACAGGGTGTGCGCGGCGTCGGCGGCGGTCTCGCCGGGGGCCGGGGGCGGGGTGCTGTTGGTGAGGGCGGTGATGTGCGGGGCGACGCGGGCGGCGGCCTGGTCGGCACGTGCGTGGAGTTCGGCGTCGCAGAGGCGGCGTACCAGGAGGTGGGTGCCCTGGTCGGTGACCTCGTAGCGGGGGTGGTTGTGGCGCAGGACGGTCTGCATGAGGCTGTGGTCGCGGTCGCGCTGGTAGTCGTCGGGGCCCAGGGCGGTGAGTTCGACGACCGGGCCGAGCTCGGGGTGCTCGGTTTCGCGGGCGGTGTAGCCGTGGCGGGGGGTGTCGGTCGGGGTGGTGTGGCGCAGGCGGGTCAGGTCGAACGGCTTGAAGTAGCGGGCGATGGTGTTCGCGCGGGCGGGGCGGGCGGTGGTGGAGTGGCGGATCGGTGTGCGGCGTTCGGCGTTGCCTTCGGCGTTGGTGTGGGGGGCGGTGAGGGGGGCGATCGTGTACGTCATGTACGGGGCGAGGTGGGCGGCGGCCCAGGCGCGGGCGTCGTCGGGGGTGGTGAACGGGCCGTAGGGGTGGAGGGCGACCTGGCTACCGGTGCGGTCGGGTTCGGTGGCCACGATCATGAACGTGCTGGTGAAGGCGCCGCCGACGAACTGGGCGTCGACGGTGCCTATCGGGTTCTGGTCGAGGTCGAGGAGGGTCGTCAGGTGCAGGAACATGCCGGGCTGCCTTCCAGAGGTGGGGGCCGCGGGGCTCCGAGGGCGGGCTGTGCGGCGGGGTGGTGACACTGTCAGGGCGCAGCCGGCAACACCGGCAACCCTGACGGGATACCGGGCGGGCGCCCCGACCAGCGCGGCGGAGGGGCAGCGGAGGCGCGGGGCGGCGGGATGTGGGGGCGGACGTGACATGACCCGCCCCCGTGTGAGGGGGCGGGTCATGTCGGCGGCGTGCTGCGTGTGTCAGCTGGCGGAGCGTCCGGCGATCAGGCGGCTTCCATCCCCGCGAGAGGACGGGAGCCGGGCAAGACGGGGCTCGCGACGGTGCGGATACAGGCCGGGGCCGGAGGGGTCAGCAGACCTTGAAGCCGCCACGAGCCTTGGCGCGCTCCAGGTAGGCGATCCACTCGATCCAGTAGCTGGTGCAGTCGTCCTCGTCACCGAGTTCGGCGGCGAGGAGGGTCTTCACCCGGTCTGCGCCGTGGGTCCGGTAGGCCGCGAGCGCCGCTTCGATCTCCTGCGGGGTGACGAGCCACCCGTCGTTCGATCCGAGCTTGTGCACGGCGATCCCGGACGCGGGTTCCAGATACCAGGTGAGGTGAGCATTGAGCTCCATGACGTAGGTGGCAGCCGCCGTCTTGATCGGGAGTACGTCAGCCACCTCGGGGTTCGTCTCCTCTTCGGCGGCGTCGACGTCTTCCCATGTCACGCCGTCCGGCAGATCAGGGAAGCGGGGCTTCTGGTATCCGGTGACGAGCATGCCCAGCTCGTCCATGACGGTCCGGTACGCGCCCATGCCGTGGATGTTGAGACGGAAGTACGAGGTGTGAGCCGTCTGCATCGCCTCGTACGCCTCGTCGACCTTCTGCTGAGCGGCCCGATATCCGGGGTGCGACACCGCCAGGTGTCGCATCACCTCGCCCGCCTCGATCATGATCTTGGTCAGGGCGGCGGGCTGGTCTTCCTGCTTCATCCGCGCCTTCGCAGCGTCCAGGCGCTGTCTGGCCGCCTGGTACTCGGCCAGACCATGCGGGAGTTCGTCACGCTCGCGCACCGCTTCGTCAAACGCCGCACGTGCCGTCTGGTAGGCGGCCTCTTCCTTGGCGGTCATCGGATCGTGGATGTACATGTCGTAGCCCATGACGGGTCTCCTCAAAGGACGTGGAATTGGCTGTGTGCGCGGACGCCTCGGTCAGCGAGGGCTCTTCGTACGCGCGGTGCGTGCAGCCGGGTCGGCTGGCTGATGGCGGCCCGGCGGGCGGGTTGGTGATCACCGCTCCCCGGGCCGGCCGGTGTGCTGACCATGGCCCGGGGCCGGGCAAGGGCGGCAACCCGCAACCCTGCGGGGCGGGCGCGGGCGGGCGCGGGCGGGCGTGGCGGGGGTTCGCTGTGCCCGCGTGGGGCGGGGCTGCCGGGCAGGCCGACCCCAACTGCCCCAGCCCGCCTCACGGTCGGCGCGGGCACGGGCGCGGTCGGCGCCCGCGCGGTGCGGCGGGGTCAGGGCGCCGGGGGGCGCGGGCGGGACCGGGCCAGGGTGTGCGGCAGGACAACGGCCCCCTGCCTCTCGCAGAGGCAGGGGGCCGGGTTGGGGGTCAGGCGAGGCGGGTGACGGTGATGTCGCCCGCGCGCCGGGAGTCGTCGAAGAGAGCGGTGGCGAGCGCCTTGGGGATGTCCGCCTCGGTGGTGTGGCCGGGGACGATCCGGACGGTGCGGCGGAGGACCTGTCCGGCGTGCTGCTCGGCGAGGCCGGGGCCGGTGGCGCGGAAGTACACGGTGCGGCTGTAGGGCTTGCTGTCGTCGGGGGCAGGGAAGAGCGCGTACCGGGCGCGGCCTGCCCGGTCGGTCAGGCGCAGTGCCGTGTGGGAGGCGAGCGCGAAGTCGGCCCACGTGGAGCGCGCGGCGGGGACGGTGGCGATGACGAACGTGTTGCGGGCGGCGGTGGTGGTGACGTCGGTGAACCCGGCGGTGGTAAGGCTCTTGAGGGCGGTCGCGCGCAGGTCGTCGAGCGTGGTCACGGTCATGGGGAGGCTCCGGGGAACTGGGCGGGGGCGGTGGCCCGCAGGCGGGTGGGGTGGGTGCCGGTCGCTGTGGTGGCCGGGCGGGTTCACCATCGGGGCGCGGCCGGCAAGAACGGCAACCCGGATGTGATATCGAACAGGCGCCTCGACCGGCGCGGCGGAGGCGCGGGGCGGGTGCGCGTACGACGGGGTACCGGCCGGGCGCGGAGCGGCGGTCAGTTGGTGGGGGCGTGGGTCTGCTCAGAGTTGTTGCCGTGCCGGTCAGTGCGAGTGAGATGTGCACCGATCAGGTCGTCAACTGCGGCCAGCAGGTCCGCTGTCGGCTTCGTCCCGTCCAGTACGAGCCCGGCCCGGTGCCGGGAGGGGGCGACGTGTTCTGCGTGGCGCTCGCGGCCGCTGAGCAGGTAGTTGCGCAGGGAGATCAGCGGGTCCTGGTGCTGTACCTCGATCTTGCGCACCAGCTTGCGGGCCAGGCGGATGTCGTCGGGGGCGTCGACGTAGACCTGCCAGGTGGCATGGCTGACGATCTTGGGCAGGGCAAGAGCGAACAGGCCCTCCACCACGACCAGCCGGTGGTCGCCGCTGGTGGCGGCCGCATCGACCGCGGCGGCCGCGGCGGTCTCGTCGATGGACCCGGGGTGGTTCCAATCCAGGATGTCGGCACCCGTGGCGCTCACGGTGCGCATCCCGCGCTGCGGGTCGTTGGCGGGCACGTAGAAGTCGTCCAGGTGGATGAGTGCCACGGCCTCGGGGCGGCGGCGTGCCAACGCCCGCGCGAGACTCGACTTGCCCGAGGCGGTGCCGCCGGCGACGGCCAGCACGGGCCGTCGGTGCCCTGCGCTTGGGGCCCACGTGTTCCGCACGGGTGTCCCTTCTGCCGGGCCGGGGTGTCCGGCGGCCGGGCCGCCGTGCTCGGCGGTTGTGGTGGTGTCGGATGCGGTCATGGCTGCTGCCCTCCGAGGGGTGGGGTGCGTCCGGCGCGGAGATGTCCGGCCGCTGGCGGGCAGCGTGTTCGGCACGCGGCCTAGACCTGCAACCCGCACCCCCCCTGGGGGCTGTCACCGGTTAGGGCAAACCCCGACGTCCCTGACGAGGGTCCTTAGGCCGGAGGAAACGCACGTGCGGTCTGCCCCGGGGGTGTTCCGGGGCAGACCGCACGGTGGTTGCTGGTATGGGGGTGCCAGGGGTCAGGTCGCCGACTTCGAGACCGTGCGCTTGGCCGCCTTGCGGCGCATGCTCTCCCGGCGCAGTGCCGGGAAGACGAAGCCCATCAGGCCGCCGTAGAAGGCGACGACGTACCAGGGCTTTTCCTGCCAGATGGCCGCGACGTTCAGCGCAAGGACCACGACCGACGCGGTCATCAGCTGGGTCATACGGCTCCCCAGGTCCAGCGCCCAAGTCAACGCGGTGAATACGAGAGCAGCGAGCAGGACGGCATCAACAATGTGCGCCATGACAGGTAACTCCTTCGGCTGTACCCGGTGTTCGGGCTGGTCGGGCCGGTGTGGCCCGATCCGGTGGGCACACCATGAAGTCGCGGCCGGTAAGCCGCGCAACACCAGCCGGGTAGCAGCCGTCACCCCCGGAAACCCGCCGGACCAGAGCAGACCGGACACCGACAACACGCACGGCACGCAGCGGGGCGACGGGGCGGCGGGAACGGCACGGACGGCGGGAACCAGCTCAGGAAAGGACCGCGCGCGGCGTGGACTGGGCACGGCGCCGGGCAGGACGTGAGTGTCCGCTGGCGGGTGTGCGGGGAGGGGTGCGGCTGAGGCCCGTACTGCCGGGTGGCGGTACGGGCCTCGGGGGCGGGGCTGGTGCGGGGCGGGTGGGTTCACCATCGGGGCGTAGGGGGCAACCCCAGCAACTCCCCGCCCCAGGGGCGGGAGGGGACGGCGGCATTGGCCGGCCCCGGCAGCCCGGAGGGCCAACCGACGAAATTGGGGTAGCCAATCTGACATTTCATCAGTGATCGTCCTCATCAGTGGCGGCTGGGCACCTCAACCTCCTGGTTGCAGAGTCGTGTCTGCCCGCAGGCATGCCTGAAGGGACATGCGCCTGGTGTTACGAGTTTCTGGGGATGAGGGATGGGCTCCTGCCGCGTTCTGGGTAGTGAAAACTCGTAACGACGGCCGCAGTTGCGGGAAGTCCTCCCTCTGGGTTTCTGCCTGTTCGAGCCTTCGGACCTCGCCTTCGCTCGGCCTTCGAACTCGTAACACGGCCGAGTGATTCCTCTGGAGTCTGCGCAACTGCGCGCAGTCTGCCGCGTTACGAGTTCCCAGGAGGACGACGAGGTGGGGTGGATGTGGCCAGGGCAGAGCGGTCGGTGCCGGCGCAGAGGTCGGAGGTCCAGCGGCTGACCTGTGGCTGGTGCGAGATGCGATGGAACCGACCTAAACGCCGCGGCCCAGCGCCGCGGTGGTGCTCAGACGCCTGCAAGCAGGCCGCCTGGCGGAACCGAGTGGGGCCCGGAGTGCTCGCCGAACGCCGTCGGAGCACGGAGACCGAGCGGCTGCACCGAAGACGGATCGAGCAGTACCACACGGTCTTCCAGGGCATCAGCGCACGTCGGCCCCTTCCGACGACCACCGCCCGGACACTCCTGCACGAACTCGCGGGCGCCGAAACGCACGTGCCGGCCGCCCCGAAGACGCTCTACCGGACCGCCGCCGCTCAATGGCACCCGGACCTGGAGGATGGCGACGAGGTGGTCTTTATGCTGCTCCAGGAAGCGTATCGAGTCGTCAAGCTCGTCTCCGCGTAGCCCCTCCCCGAACACGCGCACATCTGGCATACCGACCGTTCAGGGAAATGACCTTCGTAAGCAGGGGAAGGTCCTTGACCACCATCCCTTAAAACGCCAGGTCAGCGAATTCCGTCGGTTGGCCCGGAGCGGCACGTAGGTAGGGGCGCGTAGGCCCGCGACTCATGTGCGGACGCGCGGACGGCCCGCCCCGAGATACGGGACGGGCCGTGTACGCAGTGCGGGTAGTACGAGGGTGGTCAGCTGACGGGTTCGGCAGCCTGACCAACGCTGCTGCCTGGGTTGGTCGGGGCTTCGTCCAGCGACCTCCGGTGGAGGTGCGTCGCGATGTCAGCAGCTTCGACTGTGGTGCGATGTGCTGCCCAGACCTTGCCGCCGCCGGGCAGATGGGCGACGACGCTCGCAAGACCAAGCCTGCGCTGCCACGGGCCCTGACGGGTGGTGACGGACTGCACGCGATGGACTGGGCAGACCGTGGTCACGTTACGGAGGAAGAAACCGTTCCATACCGTGAAATGGCCACTGGTGAGGCGATAGCCGAGGGCCCTGTGCCACGGAGTGGCCTTGCGGGCAGCTGGTGGGACCTGCAAGGGGTCGTGCAAGTGGGATACGGCGTCCGGGCCCAGAAGGTGCAGCACCATCTTCTCCGCGACCGTGCGGGGACAGACAGGGATCAAAATTCCGGCCTGGGCTGCTCCCGCAACGGCTGCCCGCACCTCGACCCAGTCAAGGCGTCGCCACAGAATCGGCTGGCGTAGCTCGACGGAGGTGATTCGCGAGTCCTTGTAGGTGTACTGCTGGGCGTCGAACATGCCGTGGTCGGTGCGGTAGGCGCCATCAGCGATGCGGGTGACGGACCAGCCGCTGTAGACGAAGAGTCGCTTTCCTGTCAGCTTCCAGACTCGGGGCGCGAACGCAATCAGGGTTGACAGCGTCAGCAGTGAGCCGGAGAGGACGTAGGGAAGGACTGCTGCTGTGGCAAGGGCAAGTGACCAGAGGTTCGTGCTGAGGTCCAGGAGCAGAGCGAGGATCAAGTCCTTGGTCTTGACCTGATAGAGCCGTTCCTCCGACGTGTCCTCGGCCAGGATGCGTGCCTTGAGGGCGCGTGCCTGGGTGTTGGTGAGGTACGAGAGAGCCATGGTTGTACCGGGCATGACAACTCGGAGTGTGCAGACACCGATGAAACGGCCGAGGAAGGGTCGCAGGATGTCGACGCTTTGGACGTGGTCGAGCTCGCAGTGTCGGTGGACCTTGAAGAGCAGTCCGCTTCGGTACGCCAGAACACTTCCGTCGAGGATGTAGTGGCTGTGCCGCCATGCGGCGACAAACAGACCGACCGTGCTTGAGACGATCACCACGGCGGCGGCACAAGCGCCCCACAGAGGCAGGTTGATGGTGCCGGGGCCCGTCGCGGCCTCCGGGCGGAAGCTGACAATGTCGTGCTGTTGGTAGGCGAGGGTCGCGAGGGCGGCAAGGACGGCCCAGCTCCGGCGCAGCGGGGTGACCGGGTGAAGTCGGCCTTCGAGGGGGGGCTGGCTCATACCGGCAGCCTCCGCTCCCGGGCGAGTTCGATCAGTCGCTCCCGAAGGCGTTGTGCGGTCTGCGGGTCAACGTGAGCGATTGCCTCACCCCCGGCCGCAGTCGTGATCGTCACTGTGGCGAGGTCAAAGTGCCGCTGGATGGGACCACTTTCGACGTTCACCTCCTGGATCCGTGCGTACGCCACGACGGTGAGCTTCCGCGTGAGCAGCCCCGTGCGCAGGTAGAGCTCCTCGGTACCCAGGTGGTATCCGGCAAAGTGCCAAGCGACCCTGATGCGGTTGAAGCGCCAGGCGTAGACGACCGCCGGGAGGAGAGCGAAGGACGACATGGCCGGGTGCCACCAGTTCAGCAGATCGTGCCAGTCGCGGCTTCGAGTAAGGCTGCCGTAGATGACGGTGGTGGTCAACGCGGCCAAGGTTGCGAGCAGCACCGTGATGCTTAGCACGATGAGCGCAGATGCGATGCGGTTGACCCGGACGGCGCGCTCGGGGTGGCGGGTCAGCGTCACCCCGTTCACGGTGAACGGCGGTTTCGGGTCGACGTACTGAGGCATGCCTGTGACCTCAATTCTTCCTGTTTTCATGGGGTTTGAGGTGGTGGAGGCATGGTGTGGCTGGGGTGGGTTAGCGAGGCAACTCTGGTCTTCACGAAGGTCGGCGCAGTTCCGCAGGAATAGCCGTCTGATCACTTCCATCACGACGGAGCGGAGTCAGCCGGGGGCGAAGAAGCCGGTGTCGGGGGCCTGAAGGCAGCTGAGACCTGGCGGGTTGCCTCGGTGCCTGGGACGGACTGTGAGGTGGGGCCGGGCAAGCCCCGCAACCCCTGGTCGGGGAACGTCGGGGCGCGAAGCGCTCCGAGGCGGGGCGGCGGAACGTACGGCGGCCCCGGACCGGGACGGATTCCGGGGGTTCGGGGCCAGTGGCCGGTAGGCGGGACGATCAGCCGTTCGGCATGGTCAGCAATTCACGCAGCCGGGCCGGGGGGGCATCGCGCGGGCCGGTGTGCCGGTGTGGGGACTGGGAGCGTGCGAACGGCCCGACGCTCCGCCGTCGGCGCCTGGTACGACGATTGGGCTCTCGCCCGTCTCGCTCTGCGCCGCAGTCCTGCCACCTCGCCAGGCAGGGTGTGGCCGCCACGGACGAGCTCGTGCGGCCCTCCCCCGGGCAAGGGGAGGGCCAGGTGGGCGGCTACTGCGGGCCTGCCTTCCTCGGCGCGGCATCGCGGCGCATCGACTCGACGGCGCGCATGGCGTGGTCGAGGTAGGCGAGCGACGCCGGGCGGATGGGCGCGATCCACTCGGCACTCAACTCGTTGTGGAACTCCACGGTCGTGGCCCCTCCGGACTTCATCGTGACGACGGTCCGGTCGTGGGTCAGTTCGGCAAGAGATAGTTTCAGGAAGTGCTCGATGCGGTCTAGTTGGGCGTTCTGTTGGCGGGTCAGGCGGGGCATGGGCGTCCTTCGGCTGGAGAGGGGGAGGCGAGCGGCCTGGATGCGAATTGGCCCTCAATGGCCCGGTCGGTGTCCGCAGGGTGTCCCGGTGGCCGGCAAGACCCGCAACATTGCCGCGCGGGCGGCGGCCCGCCCCACGGAGACGGGACGGGCCGTGCAGCGAGAAGAGGCGGGGGCGGTCTGGTCCTTGTAAGGGGCGCCGGGCATGAACCGGCCCCCTGGGCGCCGGGCTGGTCGCGGGGCCGGCGGGCCGTGGCTAGACCAGTCGCGCAGCGTGGGGACGCACCGACCGCGTACTGGTCGGTGCGTCCCCTTCACTCGGCCACGGTGTCGGCCGCGTTCGCGGCGGCCAGTTGCTCGGCCAGCGTGAGCAGCTGGGCGAGCTGCTCGGGCGTGAGGTGATACCTGCTGGTCTTTCTGTTGGACGCCGGGCCGGTGGCGTTCGCCGAGGTGATGCTCACGGACTTGAGGCCCGCGAGGCGCTCGCGTTCGGCTGCCCTGGCCTTGTCCTGTTCCATCAAATCCCACAGGAACTTGGCGACCTCGTAGGTCTCGCCGACCTTCCAGCCGTCGGCGCGGCGGACCTTGTGGCCGTCCGGGGTGGTGATGTCGATGGCGCCGACGTTCCCACCCAACATGCCGGTGAGGAGGATGGTGTGGCCGCTCTTCGTGGTGGTCTGGGCCCTGTCAACGCCCCTGTACTTCTTGGCAAGCCTGGCGATCTCGGCGGCGAATGCGCTGCCCTGGTCGGTGGCCATGTGTCGCCTTCCTCTCGTGTCGCTGGTGCTGCCCGACGGGCAGCAGCTCGGGGTGGCAGCACGCTGTCCCGGCAGGGGCCAAGCGCGGCAACCGGAGGAGCCCTGCGCCAGGGCGCGGGCGGGAAGCGGACATGGGAGTGCCAAGGTGCCCCGGCACAGCGAGCGCGGTACCGGGGCAGGGAGAGTGCGGGTCGGGCCGTCAGGCGGCGGGCGGGCTGAGACGGACGCGGCCGCTGCGGACGAGGGGGTGCGCGCACGTCCCCGCACCGTCAGGGCGGGGGTGGGTGATGTGGGCGGTGTGCAGCCGATTCAAGGGGGTCCAGAACCGGTACAGGTGCGGCTTGTCCGGGCGCGAGCGCTGCGGCTGCGGCACGCGCTGGGTGCGGCCCCCGTCGGCGGCGGGGTTCGGGATCATCTCGGCCTCCAACTCGACCCAGAGGCGCTGGTGCTCCAGGTCGAAGCCGAAGACCCGGTACTTCGCGTAGACACCCCGCTCGTCGGGGTGGTCCTCGGCGTGGCCGATCGCGTCGGCGGCACTCTGGCCGTGGCCTTCGGGGTCGAACGGCCAGTCGGTGTGCGTGCAATGGAGGGTGCAGGCGGGAGTGCCGGGCTGATCGGCGCTGGTGGGGCGCAGGTCGATGCCCTGACGACCGCGGCAGCTGACCGGGGCGATGGCGCACTTGAAGCGCTGCTGCACGGCGCTGTCACCATCGGGTATGGGGAGCTGGAGTCGGTAGAAGAGCGTGCAGGTCCCGCAGTCAGTGCCCGGCGTATCGGCGAGGGGCTGCCGGCTGGCGGGGTGGATACCGTGGGCGAGCAGCGCCCGGACGTTCGCGTTCCCGGCGAGGGCCGGGATCTGCGGGTAGCGGGGCTTCTTGCGAGTGCGGGTGCCGGAGGGCGCTGTTGTGGCAGACATCGCGGTGACAGTGGGGGCGAGCTGGGCGGGCGCGGGGGATGGGGAAGCGGCGGACGCGACCGCCGGGTGCAGCGAGGCGGCGGAGGTGGCTATGGACATGCGGGTTTCTCTCCTTCAACGGAAGCGAGCAGGGCAGGGGGGTTGATGGTGGGAAGCGGGTCGTAGCGGCGGGATCTGGTGGTCGCCGCTCGCCTCGGCCCGGCACGCCGCACCCTGACCCCTGGCGCACCAACACCCGCAACCCACCAACCTGCACGGTGAGAGCACGGCGGGCGGGGGCGGCGGACGCGGGGCGACAGGGGCGGCCTTCGGAGGGGCAGACGCGCCGGGCCGGGGCGCGCTCGGCGACTGCGGGAGCGAGCGGATCGTTCCTCGCATGGGCGCGGCAAACGGCGGGATTGAGGCAGCCCCGGCACCGCGAACGCGGTACCGGGGCCGAGGGCGGGCGGGTCGTTGGGCGGGGGTGTGTCAGGGGCGCTCGGGGACGATCCGCACCGTGCGGCGGGGGTCGACGTCGCGGCCCTTGGGCCCGTTGACGTGCGCCTCGACGGGGACCAGGACCGGCTTGCACTCCCCGCCCGCCTCGATGATGGCGCGGTGCTGGTGCGGGTTCGGGCAGCGGTTCTGGTACTTCTTCGACACCTTCCAGCGGAGCGTGTCGTCCCGCCAGTTCGGCTCGGGGATGTGCTCGGCGGCCAGGTCGGGAGAGGCGGCGTCCGTCGGCTGGGGCCGGGGGGCCGTGGCGGGGACGTGGGCGGGTTCGCGGATGATGCGGATGCGCCGCTTGCGCGGGGACTGCTTGGCGCGCTTGCCCTTGCGTCCGTGGGCAGACTTCTTCGTGCCGTGGCCCGGCCCAGCGTGCTGGAAGACCGTCAGGGTGTCCTCGACGGTGTCGGGGTCGCAGGGCCCGTCGTCGTCGCGTGCGATGGGGGCGCGCAGCTCCCAGAACGCCAGCACCAGTGCCAGGGCGGTAGCCGGGTCAGGCGCCCCGAATGTGTCCGGGTTGCCGTAGCCAGCCAAGACCCCGTCGACCAGGGTGGAGACGCCGTTGGGGCAGTACGGGGCGAGAGGCAGCTTCGTGGACGCGGCCACCATCGGCGGCAGTCGGGTGGGCAGCAACTGGGTGGCAGTGATCGTCTCGACAGTGAACGCGAGGTCATTGCCGGTGCCCTCCATGTGCCAGGCCAGGCCGTGGACCGGGTGCAGGTGGCCGAGCTGGATCGGGGTGGGGAAGTAGACCAGCCCGTCGCGGGCGGGCGCGGCGTCCTCCAGACTCCCCACGATCACGCTGGCCTGGTTCACCAGCGGGTGGCGGGCGATACGGTCAGCCATGCTGTGAGGGGCGACCCACACGTCGCTGGTCCGGTACGCGGCGGCGAAGTTGTCGCACATGCTGAAGCACAAGCCGATCGCGTGAGGGTCCTCGATGAGATCGCGGCCGGTCGCGGTGAGGTACATGGACGTCATCAGGTCCACGGCCCGGGGCAGGCCGCGTACGGGCTTGCCCCAGAAGTCGGCGAGCTGCGCACGCAACCGCTCGGCACGGTCAGCGAAGGGGGTGTAGTCCCTCGCGGTACGGAGCGGGAGCGGGGCGGGGGCGGGTATCGAAGCGGGGCGGGGCAGGGTCTGGGACTGGGGCATGGCGGGGCTCCTTCAGGGGGCCGGTCAGCCCGAACACGGGCCGGACCAGAAGTGGTTGACGACCGGAACCTTGGAGCGGGACAGATCAAGACACGCAACCCCGCAACCCCCACCCCGGCCGCCGCCACTCTGGGCGGCGGCCGGATGCGCCGATGGCCCGCCCCGGAAGGATCGGGACGGGCCACCAGCAGGCACAAGCAGCAATGAAGCGTTGAGGAGCGCTACCTCACCGACGGCGAGGAGACCAACAGCAAGACAGTTGGTCTGTGTGTTGAGTCCGCCCTGCGGGTGGATTCCCGCAGGTGCGGGGAGCCGGGGCGTTGAGATTGCGAACTTGAGCCACGGCACGGTTCCCCGGATCGCGCCGAGAGCCCCGCACCGTCCTGGGGCGGGCCCTCAGACGCTGGCGGGCTGCGGGGAGGGGGTGTACGCGACCGGTTCGGCGGGGTCCGCCTGCCAGCCGGGCATGAGTATCCGGCCGCGCGTGATCACTTCGTGGGGGACGCGCGAGTACGGGCCCTCGTAGGACGGTTTAACTTCGGGCTTCCCGCATCCGGCGCCGATGCAGGTCCGGCATTCTCCCGTTGTTACACGGAATTTCACGCGGACGAGCCAGCCGTTCTCGTAGACGTTGACCGGGGCGTACGAGCGGTCGGGCCACAGGGTGGTCATGATCTTGCCGCTGTGGGTGCTGATACACCATCGGGTCACGGTCATGGGGTGTTCTCCTGCTCCTGGACGGGGTCGGACGGTGCACAGGACGTCGTGCACGCGCAGGGTGGGGCGGCGGCCGGCAAGCCGCGCAAACGGTGGCGGGGCCGCTGGTGCGAGTCCCGGGCGTGCGTGACGGGGGCCGGGGCGGGCATGGCGACGGGACGGCCCGCCCCGAGATCGGGAGCGGGCCGTCGGTTTCTGCCAGCCGGCGGGGCGGACCGGTCGTGGTGGGTTAAAGAGCCCTGCGGGTGTGCACGATCGCTTCGCGAAAGGCGGACCGGGTCGGATCGTGCGCCCAGATCGGCAGGTCGTAGTCGTGCGCGATCCACCAGTCGGTGGCCGCGTCCACCATCTTGAGGGTCTGCTCGGCGAGCTGCGGCGGCAGTTCTTCGTAGGCTTCCCTGTCCGCCCTCTCCGGGCCGGTGATCACGCCCGCCCCGTACGGCAGATAGTCGAGCGGCGCCCCGCGCCAGACACTGGCCAGCGTCCACAGCACCGCGTTCGGCTCCAGGGGAAGGTTCTGGCCGTTGTCGTGGACGTGGATGGTGAGGGAACGGTGCCAGGTGGCGGCCTCGGGAATCCCACCGACTTCGTCATACAGCCAGTCAGCCTGAACATCCGGGTCGGTGGGCAGGATCAGACGCTTGTGCTGGGGGCGGTCCGGGGTGTCCACGGGGTGATCGATGACCGGCTTGACGACCAGGGCAGTGAATCCAGACATAGTCGAACTTCCTTCACTCAACGTTCATTGGGGCGTGGCTACGCCCCGGGGGAGCCGGGGGCGGGGGCAGGCGGAGCGGCGGGTGGTCAGTCGGCTGCGGCGCAAGCGCGGCAGGCTTCGTCGGTGCCCCGGTCAGGGCGTGGAGTTGTCACGTACGGGTAGGTCAGGACGGGAGTGGCGCAGGTCGTCAGGAGTGATGGTCCAGTTGTGGCTGGCGGTGTTCACGAAGCGTGCCCCGCATCCACCGCCGGGCTTCGGTGTCCATCCCGATACGTCGGTGTGACGGTGTGCGCTCATCGAGGTGGGCTTGTGGCAGTGGCCGCACTCGGAGTCGGAGCGGTTGATGTACAGGGTCGCGGTCAGCTCCGCGGCCGACGCCTGGGCCATGTTGTTCTCCTCACTCACGGCGGGCTGCACGGACTTGCCGGAAACGGCAGGCGGGGGCTGAGGCATAGTGAAACTCCTCGTGTCGGCGGTGAAGGGAAGCCGGGGCCGGTTACTCACAGCGTGGGGTGTTCGTGGCTTCCTCCATCCCACAGCACCGGTCCCTTGGCAGTGCTCGCACACTCCGTTCTCATCTGAGTGGGCGTTCCGGCAACTGGCTTCCTCACGTCGGATGAGGTTGGTCAGCCAATCGGCTTGGCCCGGCTGGAGTGACACTGCATGGTGTTCGCCTCCGGACTCCAGAGCGAGGGTCAGCATTACGGTGCCGTCATCTGTGGGGTAGGTGTCGAACAGGCTCTGCAAGGCATCGGCCAGCGGTTGCAGTTCAGGAAGTGCCATCGGGTCATCTCCTACAGAGGGATGGTGAGGGTGTGGTGCGGGCAGGCGTGCTAAGGGAGCGGCCCGAGGGGTCGGGGCTGGTGGGTCACTGGTCCCCCGGGCCGGTGCTCCGTACTGTGGTCGGGTGGCCGGCAAGGGCCGCAACCCTGCCCGGCTCACCAGGCTTCAGATGAGGTCGGTGCGCCTGCGGCGGATCTTGTCGATAGCGCGGCGGGTGTCGGGGCCAGGGCTGGCGGCGCGCCACCCCTGGCCCCGCGTTCTGGAACGGTGGTGTTCCGGAGCGCGGGGCCGGTGCGGGTGCCTGGGTCGTGGTCGCCGTGCTCGGCGTGGTCTCCTGCGCCGGGGAGTCGTCCTCACTCGGCGTGTTGCTCGTCCTCGTCGGGGCCGTCCTGGGCGGCGAGTTCGGCGGTCGCCTCGATGTCGATTTCCCCGCTCCCGTGGTAGACGATCTGGGCGCCGTCCTCGTCAGTCTCGGTGTACGGCGGTAGCGCATCGTCGTCGTCGGGGTCGCCGGTGCCGTACGTGCGGCGGGTGCAGTCGGGCGCCGTGCAGCGCCAGGCCCTCTCCCCCTCGACGTCGACCGGCTCGGTCTCGGTCGAGCAGTCCGGGCAGGAGGGCACGGACCATTCCTCCCACCGCCACAGGCCGCCGATCCGGTAGCGGCCGTCGGCGTCGGGCTGGATGAGGCGGCCCGGGCGGCCGGGGTCGGTGCGCAGGCGCGGGTCGGAGGAGATGAGCAGCGTGTCGTGCAGCCAGCGGAAGCTGAGGTGGCGGCCGGCGCGGGTGCTGGGGACGTCGGCGGCGATCTTCTCGGCCATGGCTCGGGTGACGCTGATCGTCGCGAACGGGCTCCAGCCGCGGGGGACGGGAAGCGCCTCGTACGGGCCGGTCTCCTCGTCGTCGAGGGTGAACAGGTCCGGGAGCTGCGGGGTGGAGTGAAGGGGTGGGAAGCGGGCGGCGGTGTCGGCGGGGACGATCGCGACGGGTGTGTTGCGGAAGACAATGATGCAGTCCGCCTGGTCGTCGGCGGGGTCCAGGCACACGTACCGGTCTGCAGCGGCACGGGAGTTGGTGTCCTCGCACTCCTCGCACTGTTCCGGGCAGGTGCCGAGGGGGCGGGGGTGCGCGGCGAACGCCTCGGGGACGTGCTCGGCGCGGCGGATGCCGGGGCCGTCGGTGAAGAAGGCGGTGACGACGTCGCCGGTGCGTACCTGGTGGGCGGGGGCGACGGTGAGGTGGGTGTGGTCCATGCCGTTGGGCAGGGGCCGGTAGCGGTCGGTGAGGGTGAGGGCGGGGCGTTCGGTGAGCACGAACTGGTCGGTGCTGCCGGGCATGGTCACGATGCGCTCGGGCATGATGCGGCCTCTTCTGGGAGTTGCGGGCGGTGGCGGGACTCGGAATGCGGGGCCGGTGGCCGGGGCGTGCCGTGAGGAAGGGGTGCCGGGCCGCCCCAGGGGGGTGGGGGCGGCCCGGCGGCCGGGGCTCGACCGCACGGTGAGGGGGGTGCGGGAGCGTCCTTCCGGCGACACCGACACTGCCCCGGGCGGGGTCAAGCCCCGCAAGGCTGGCGGTCAGCTGGACGTACGGGCCCCGAACCCGCGGCGGGTGCGCGGGGGTTCTGGGCTGGAGGCGGAGCAGTCCGGCCGGCCCGGTGGCCTACCTCTGCGTTGGGGCCGACAATGTCTGGCAGGTGGCCACGCCCACGCAACCCCCAGGCGGCCACCAGAGCCTCGGAGGGGCGGCGCGGCGGGCTCGTGGGGCATACGGGTGGGTGTCAGATCCCCCGGCGGGGCGGGGCGCGGTGGGTTAGCCAGGCAACGACGACAGGGCGAGGGGGCCGGATCGGAGCGGGACGAAGGGGGTGGAGGCAGGCGTACGCGGACGGCCCCGCACGCGGGAGCGTGCGGGGCCGTTCCTCGGGGTGTGGGCGTCCCCAAGAAGGGCGCATGCGGTGCGGTTGGTCAGAACGGTGGTTCGTCGCTGCAGCCGCCGGCCGAGCCGGGGCTGGGGCTGTTGTGAGGCACCGGCGGGTGGATGTGGAGGGCTTCGGGGCCGCGCCGGTCGACCTGCCAATTGGCGGTGCGGAAGGTGTCGGCGATCGCGGTGGCGGTCTTCTTCCGCTGCTTCGCGGTGGTGTCCTGGGGCGCGGCGATGTCGATGCTGAGCCAGCCGGGGCGCCACGTCACGGGGACGGGCGGGGTCGGGCCGAGCACCTCCGTGTGCACGCAGGCGTAGGCGTCGATGGCCGGGGAGGTGAAGCCCTGGAACCACAGGTGCTGGGCGGCGTGGGTTTCGGCGGGGGCGTGGGTGGGGGTCTCGCGGATGACGCCGTGGCGTACGTGGAGGAGGCGTCCGAGCACGGTCCAGGGGTTGTGTTCGGTGGTGTCGTATCCGGCCTGGCGCAGCCAGGCCAGGGCGAAGCGGGCCCGGGATGCGGACGCGTTGGGGAGGTGGACGGTGACGCAGTCGCTGTCGCAGCACTCGGTGTCGGTGACGGCCGTGAACTCGTCGGCGTGATCGGGACGGTGGGGGTTGTGGAGTGCGGGGCCCGCGCGAAGGAGTAGTTCGGTTACGTTCTCGACGGTCGCGTCCGGTGAGATCAGATAGGGCGGGACAGCATCGACCTGGTAGACGGGGCCTTTGGGGTCGATGCCGAGGGTCTCGGCGAACCATTCGTTGAGGATGGTGACCGTCTCGGTGCCGGGCCAGTCGGTTCCGAGGGTGAGCATCTGGCGGGCCAGGACGGCAATGCGCTGCCCATCGGGGGAGGTCGGGTCGAACTTGCGGGTCAGGGGCATGAACGGGGCTCCGATCGGTCAGGGTGCGGCGCCACCGACAGTGCCCCGGCTGAGGCCAAGCCGCGCAACTCCTGATCGGGGAGCGCCGGGGCACGACGGGTGGGGCGGCGCTGGCGCGGTTGAACGTACGGCGGTCCCGAACCCGGGGCGGGGCGCCGGGGGTTCGGGACCGGGTGGTGGGCGGTGGTCAGCGGGCCGGGATGGATGCCGGGCGGCGTCCGTGGCGGCCAGCGTACGTTTCCGGGTCTGCTTCGGCGTCCTGAAGGAATGCGGTCTCCCACGCGTTGCGGCCTTCTGGGTCGACGTCGCCCCACTCCTGCAAGACGTCAGCCAGTTGGGAGGCGGCAACGGCCCTTTCGGCGGGCGTGAGCTCGACCGGCACGGGCTTGGTCCCGGCGCCCTTCGGGTAGGTGTTGCGTACTGAGCCCGCGCTGATGGCGTGGAGGAGATCCTGCACGGTGCGGGCGATGGTCTGCGGGGTGCGGGGCAAGCTGGACATCAGGATGTACCTCAATCCATAGGGTTGGATGGGGCTCGACCGCACGGTGTGGGGGTGCGGGAGCGTCCGTTCGGCCTCACCAACACTGCCCCGGGCGAGGCCAAGCCGCGCAACTCCTGATCGGGGAGCGCCGGGGCACGACGGGTGGGGCGGCGCTGGGGCAGCCAGGTAATCATCGATCCGTCGGCGGCACGCATCGTGCGGTAGCGCGAGGGCTCCGCGCAGACCGTCGCCCATACGGGCAGTGACCGTCTTGGGGCGGGCTCGAAATGGGGCGGCCCCCGACACCGCAGGCTGCGGGCGTCGGGGGCCGGGGCTCTGTCATTCCAGGTGGCATGGGTGGGGCCATAGCTGTCACCGGACTGCACTTCCAGCGTCCTGGGGCGCCTCCGAACGTGTCTCTACAACGGCCACTCCGGCTGGTAGTCCGGGTGCTTGTGGTGCGCGGCAGCTATGCGGAAAGCGACTTGGTCCAGACCGTGACGGATCCCAGCGAGCAGTTGCTTCCTTTCGGAGACAGGCTCTGAATCAACTTCGGCGATTAGCTGCCGCCAGCTCTGCATGAACAGACGCTTGGCTTGGACCTCACGCAGGGTGCGAGCCGGGTCGTGGCGGGCGGCGTGCACGAACGCGGGCATCGACGAATCAGCGTCCGGGTCGGCTGGGACCGGTTGCGAAGTGACGACTGCTCCCCACTGGCCGCCCATAACCTGAGGCGGGCGAGGCAGTTGGGGGCGAAGCGCCACCAGGAGTTCTTCATCGCCGTGATCGCCGCTGTGAGCCTCCCACTCGTCCCCTGTTGGTGAGGGCTGCCAGGTACCAGGCTCACCAACCACCGTGGCACCGCTGGCCGCAAAGGCCACGATCTCGTCCTCGTCGAGACGGGCATCGTTGAAATCAGCGACTGCGAGAAGTGCAGTTGTGGGTTGAATCATGGGACCTCCTGGAAGCCAGAATGTATGGGGACACACAAGCATGATTGAGAGATGCGGAGTTAGGGCTGCAACCTGGGCAGCCGACAGGACGGCCCATATGGGGGCGCGTGGTGCGGTTCGAAGGGGCAGGCGGGTCCGCCCCCGTGCGGCATGGACGCTACGCACGGGGGCGGATGTGGCGGCCGGGGGTTAGTGCAGGAGGCCGGTGACCGCTGTCAGGCCGCGCATGGTGGTGAAAGAGACGTCGTTGGTGAGCGGCTTGACGGCGAACTTCCATGCCCGATCGGCCTCGGTGACCAGTCCTACCGGCGGCAGGTCCATGGCCAGCCGGGGGAAGCTGGTGAAGCCGTGGCGGGTAAAGAAGTGCTTCTTGTCCTGCTCGTGACGCAGTGTCAGCGCTGCGTAGCCTGCGTTACGGAAGTCGTCTTCGACGCGGGAGAGGAGACTGCGAGCAATGCCCTGGCCGCGGTAGGCGGGGTCTACGGCGATGGTGTCGATGTTGCTGATTCGCCTGAGCAGTGACGACTGCATGTGGGGGAGGATGCTCGGGTTGCGGAACATCCACAGAGGCGGACCGGTGTGGGCGGCGGCCACGGGCGTGCCGTCGGATGTCTCGGCGAGCAGAAAGTGGTGCAGGCCGTGGGAGAACGGCTCACCTTCGTGCTGGAGCACCATGTGAATGTCCTCGAAGACGCGAGGCAGTTGGTCGGGGGTCAGCTTGAGGTCGATGAACAGGGTCAGCCTGCGGAATACATCGACTTCGGAAGCGCGGACAGGACGGATCGTGATGTTGGGTGCCAGTGCGGTCATGTTGGGGTGCCCTTCGGTCCTGAGCGTGGCGGGTGCCGGGATGGCCCTGCGATGGGACCGTGGCGGGGTGCAGGGTTAGCGGGGCAACGCTGACTGTGGGCAAGGGCCGACGCAGGGTGGCCGGGGGCGGGGCGGCGGGGTGTCGTAGTGCCGGGCTACCGGCCCGGAGGTGTGGTAGCGGCGTGTCCTCCTGGCGTTCCTGGTTGAACCGCTCGATGAGCCCGTTGGGGATCGCAGCCCGGGGCCGGTGATCCGTGCCGTGACACGGCGGCCGGCAAGTGGCGGGGTGCGGGCGCGTTGTGGCGGGCAGGCGCCGAAGCGGCTCAGACCTGAGGGCGCGGGAGCAGGGCTCGGCCGCACCTGGGCCCGGGGCTGGGGGCAGGAACGCGGAACGACCCGCCCTCAGAAGATTCCTGGGGGCGGGCCGTCGACTGTGGCGGTTCGGGTCAGGCGATGAGGCGGCCGTCCTCCAATCAGGCGCCGGTCGGCAGGTGCCAGCTGGGCAGGAGGCCGGTCACGACCGGGCCCGGCGCGCCGGGCAGTGTGCGGACCTGCACGTCGGGACTGAGGGCCTTGACGGCAGTCATGTACGGCGGCGGCTGGGTCAGCCCCATGGCGGCGTCGGGCATGGCGATCGTGATCTGGTGGGCGGTGGTGTAGCCCAGCCGCTCGTAGAACAGGGCGAGGTCGGGGGTGTGGATGAGGGTGGTCATCCGGTACCCGGTGGCGCGGGCACGGTTTTCTGTCTCGGTGAGCAGGGTGCGGGCGATGCCCTGCCTACGGCGGGCCGGTGCGACGGCCACGCCGTAGACGAGCAGCACGGTCCGGGAGATCACGTGGGACAGGCCAGGGTCGGCGCGCACCAGGGGGTGCTGGAAGGCCAAGTCCGGGGACGAGGCGAACACGGCACCGACCGGCTTCGGGTTGGTGCTTCGGCGTAGCCGAGCGGTCAAGCATAGGGCTGTGCCGTGGGTGGACAGCGGGCCCACTGGGTCCATGGTGAGGATTTCACCGGTCCCGGCGGGCAGGCGACCGCTGGAGGTGGTCAGCGCGAGCAGCGCGAGATAGTCGGCGTGATCCGGCCGTGTCAGCGGTGCTATGTCCGTCCGGGCTGTACGGGGCTGGTTGGGCAGGACGGCAGTATGGGTCATGGCAGGGGGGTTCCTTCCGGAATGACGAGAGGGAGAGGCCCGCCGACAGTCGGCCCCTGCGCTGTACGGGGCGCGGCGGGTGCCGTGACCTTGGCTGCCGCCCGGCCAAGCACCGCAACCACCAAGGCTCTCGGAGACGCCCACACTGGCCGTCCCGGCCTGGGGGGAAGAGCGGGGTGGAGGTGCGGTCCGGCCGGGCCGGTGGCCTACCTCTTCGGCAGCGCCGATGATGGGGGCGGGCAGCCAAGCCGCTCAGGCCCGCCGGGCGTCGGGTAGTGCGGCCCGGGGCGGGGGGACGCCGACGGCCCCGCACAGAGATGCTGGTGCGGGGCCGGGGCCGGGGTCGGACGCGGGCTTCGGGGCGGGAAGCGTGAGGGGAACCAGGTCGGGTCACCGGCTGGTCAGGCCGTGTCGCTTGACGATATTGCGGAGCGTGACGTCCGTGACGGTCTCGATCGGGTCGCGAGTGGCGCGCCGTTGCGGGTCGTAGCCGTAGACCCGAGGTGTGCCGCCGAACGTTCGGGCCAGCAGGATGGTGGCGTTGAGGAGTTCTACCTCGTTGGGCAGGTTGTCCCAGCCCGGTTCGGCGTGGAGGACGACAAAGCGTCGGCGGTCGGCGAAGGGGTAGCGGCCCCGAGACATCCGACCCGGGATGAAGCCCCATCGCTGCTCGAAGGTCTCCCAGTATTCGTGCATGACGGCGGATGGGTGTTCGTTGTACGGCTGGCGGTGGATCACGGCTTCCGGATCATCCAGCAGCCAGGTGATGCGATGGGGCTTGTCCCACAGGGCGCCGCTGTCCATGAATGAGCCGCCGGTCGGGGCGCTGGCCGTCCACACCTCCGGCTCGGTCCATGCTCCTCCGTCGGCGGCGGGGCGCTCTTTGGGCCCGACGCCGGCCACGACGGCGGTGGACGTGCCGTCCGGGTTGTTCCGCAGCCAGGCGTAGTCGGTTCCCGCGCCTGCCGTGACCTCGAACCCGGGGCCGGGGTGCCACTGCGGAGCGTCGGGGAACGCGCTCTCGGGGAATGACATCACCACAGTTACCTGGCCGCGCGAGTTGTTCCGGCGGGGGTTCCACGTCTCGTTGCTGGCTGCCTCGATCTTGCGGCGTAGGCTTCGCTTCACGTCGTCAACTCCAGTTGCTTGAAGGTACTCAGATTGGTCACGGTGGTGGCCGCCGTTCGGGCAACTGGCTCTGCTCTGCCGCGCTGCCGGTGACAGAAACCATGTCCCGGGGCAGCGCTAGCCCCACAAGGGACAGCGGTACCCGGACATGCAGCGGCCCCGAACCCGGGGCGCGGAGCCGGGAGTTCGGGGCCGGTGAGCAGCGATCATCTCAGGTTGGGCGACGGGGATGCTGTGGGTGGGCAGGCCGGGCGGGCTGCTGGGTGCATTGTGGCCTCTTGGACGTCAGGACGCCTCGCGGTCCGGGGTGTCCTCCAGGCCCAAGGCGTTCCAGGCAGCGCGGGCGTAGTCCAGCGGCGCCTCGGAAGTTGGGAACGGAGCAGCTCACGTAACGACGGGACGGTCCGCCCCCGGGTTGTGCCAGGGGGCGGACCGTCGGGTGCGCGGAGCACGGTTCAAGAAGCTGGGCGTTTGCGAGTGGACCTGGACCTGCGCAGGGTCGGGTCCAGACGGCGTCGTCGGTGTCGCCTCAGTCCACGAGGCTGGTCAGCGAATCACGATAGGTGGCCATGCACATCAGGCGCGGGCGCCGTGGTGCCCCTCAGGTCCGCGGCGGTGGGCGAGTGCCTGGCAGGGTCGACGGGCACGCGTCTACCAGTACCGGTCTCGATTCCGTTGACGTCGTGCATCGAGGAGCCTCATGAGCGCCGGTTTTGCTTCCCAAGCTGCTGGCTTCGCAAGCAAGGCATTCAAAAGCTGGAAGTAGCGAGTGGGTGACATGTCTAGCCGCTCACGGATGTAGCGCTCCCGTGGCCCCGGACGCATGGGGGCCGTCACCTGAGCGGTTTCAAGAACGTTTCGCTCCAACTCGGTCAAGGTGCGTCCGAGCTCCGGTTCCTCGCTCGGGGGCTCGCTGAGTTCAGCCATGTACGCCACCTCGTTGCTGCGGGGAGCAACTTCGACGTTGACCGCCAGGTTGCGGGCTGAGTCAGTTGCTGGGGAAGGCATTCGTGTGCTCTCTCCAGTGCTCGCTGGAAGGGGGGCCTGCTCGGCAGGGTTCATGCTGCTCTCCTTGGAATCGTCGCCGTGACGGTCCGCGGCCCCGCAGGCGGTGCCCGCCTCGGCGGCGCAGCGCTGGGGCCACGCTCAGATGCGGGTGTTGGTTGCCGTTGGTGGAGTGCGGGTGATGGTCAAATGAGGCGCGCGGCTGTGCGCGGCACGGAGTCGGGGCTCGCTGCACATGGAGGGACCAGTGCGGGAGCGTCCTTCCGGCAGCACCACGCTGCCCCGGGTTAGGCCAAGCCGCACAACCCCTCAAGGAAGGCGTTTTGGGGCGGCGAACGCGAAGAGGCCCACCCGGGCGGGGTGGGCCTCTTACACATGGGCGGGGCGGCTGGTCAGTTGGCGGGTTCGCAGTTCTGCTCGGGGCTGTCGTTCAGGTCGACGGTCAGGTCGGCGCCTTCCTCAGGCCGCAGGAGTTCGGCGAGCTTGCCGAGCACAGCGCGCAGCACGTCGTCATCGAGGTCGACGACCGTGGAGCTGCCGTGGTCGTGCAGCGTCACGTCGTGGGCGCGATAGTCGGCGTGCCCCATGCCGAACTTGGAGTCGCGGGCGTCGAAGACCGCGCGTGTCCAGCGGGTCCCGTCGGCCGGCGTAAGCAGCCGGACCCGGCGGACGACTGCGGCGCGCAGGGCATCCTCCTCGGCGTTGGCGGCGGTCTCCCGCAGTTCGGTCAACAGCGTAAGGTCCATGGTGTCCAGTAGTGCCCGCAGTGCGGCCTGGCGAGCCCGCGTACGAGCGTGGTCGGCGGCGGCCTGGGTGCAGCACTGCGCGCGCCAGCACACGCACCGGTGGCAGTCGGGGCAGCTCTGTGTCTGGTCGCAGCCGCACCGGCAGTCGAAGGAACGGCAGTAGGCTCCGTGTTCCGTCTTCGGGGTGGCGGGGACGGCAGCCAGGGAGCGGGACAGCTCGGTGAAGTCGCGGTCTTCCTCCACGAGGTTGGCGGCCAGGATCTGGCCGTCGTCGCGGAGCATCGCCATGAGACGGTTGCAGGTCTGTCGGCGGACTACGAGGGCATATGCCTCGACTTGGGCGCCTATGAGCAGCGTGAAGGACTCCGAGTCGTCGGGGGTGGTGTCGGGTGTGTTGTCGGGGGTGGTCATGGTGGTCTCCGGTTGAGGGGCGGGGGTCATGGCGCAGCGGGGCCGGGCAGGGCGGGCTCCTGGTCGTAGACGGCGTCGAGAGCCGCGGGCGGGTAGAGCCACGTGCCGTGATCGGGGTAGGTGACGCGAGCGTTGAAGGCGGGGGTCCAGGTCGCTCCGCTGTCGTCGCTGCGCATAGTGGGGCCCAGGTAGGTGGCCTGGTGTCCGGAGGGGTCGGTGACCGTGTCGCCCGGCTTGATCTCCTCCCCCGTGGCCGCGTGGTGCAGGCGACGGATGGGCTCGTGGGACCGGTGGAGTTCTGCGCGCAGCGGGTTGCGGGTCAAGGTGTAGGGCAGGGCGTCGGCGGCGTCGCGGCGGCGTCGGTAGTCGTTCAGGGCGGTTCGGCCGTCGGCGGTGATGGCAATTTGGTTGCCGTCGCGGCTCAGCCAGCCGACGGTGAACAGCTCGGGCGGGGGCGGAGTGTGGTAGCCGGTGTGGGGGCCGGAGCGGTCTTCGCAGTAACGCGGGGCGCCGTACTCGGTGATCAGGGTCAAGGCTCCGCGGCCGGCTGCCGTTAGGCAGCGGGCGTCTCGGTCGCAGGCCGAGCGCGTGAGTGCGGGCGGGGTCGTCGGCGGCATCAAGATCCTCGGGTAGGGCGGCGGATTCGCGGGTTCAGGGGCGCAGCGGGTCCCACGCCCCTCGGGGCCGCGCCCCGCCGCAGTTGGCGGCGGGGCGCGGCGGTGCGGGTGTCTGTCAGGTGAGGGCGGCGGCGGTCAGGACCAGCGCGCCGAGGGCGGCGAACAGGTGGGCGTCGCCGTGCCCGTATCCGGCTTTCAGGCCGTGGGCGCGGGCGTTGGCCAGGTGCGCCATGCCGCGGATGCTGTCGTCGTCGTCCACGTCGCCGTACTTCACTTCCGCCGCCCGGATCACATCTCCGATGATGTCGGACAGGTCGGCGGCGGTGCGCAACTCCCACCGGTCGGGGAGCTGTACGACTGTCCCGAACGTGGCGGGCGCCCACGTGGCGAGCTGTACGCGGACGGTTTCGACCAGCGACCTCTCGTTGATGGTGTAACGGTCAGCTCCGAACGGATCCAGCTCGAACCGGCCTTCGAAACCGTCCCTCAGATGGGCGCGGGCAGCGATGAGTGAGTACAGGGCCCCCAACAGGTGGCCGTCACCGCGCCCGTGGGCGGCGTTCAAGCCGTCGGCGCGAGCGTTGAGCAGGTGCGTGATGCCCCAAGGTTCGGCGTCGCCGTTCGTCTCCACACCGTAGAGGTGGACGACTTCGGTGATCTCTCCGAGGAGCCAGGCGATACTGGTGGCGGGTGAGGCGGCGACCAGCTCGGGGGCGGGGACCGTGATCCCCAACTCGGCCGTCACCCAGGTGCGAAGCTGAACCCGGATCGCTTCGGCCAGCGCGCCCGTGTCCAGGACCGGCTTCGGGTGCGGGTAAGTGCTCATTCCGGCGGCGATTCCGTCGGCGGTGTAGGTGCTGGCGATCTCGGTCATCACATGGTCTCCCTTGCTCGGTGTCACTACGGGGGGGGAAGCGGGCGAGATGCTGTGTGGCCCGGCCCCAGGGGCGGGGCCACACGTGGGGGGCGCGGGAGCGTCCTTCCAGCCAGACCGACACTGCTCCGGGTCAGGGCAAGCCGCGCAAGCAGTGCAGGCTGAGCAAGCCACGGATCGGATCGGCCAAGGGCCGAGGGCCGCGCGCTCTTCCTCGTGCCTGGGGTGCTGGGCCGGTGGGCATCCTGGTCTGGGCATGAGGCGGCCCCCGACTCCCGCGAGCAGGCGTGAGTTCGGGGGCCGGGGAGCGAGCATCGGGCGGGTGGTCAGGTGGTGTCGGGGCGATCCGGCTGCCCTTCGTCGGTGTGGTGTCCGACCCATTCGACGCCTGACACCACACCGGTACTGGCGGTGCTGACGAAACTGGGCGCCCAGCCGTCGGCGATGAAGTTTGCGGCAGCAGCAGGCGGCACCCACCGGTTGCCGCGTGCCGGGTCGGACATCCATCCCGCAAGTTCGTCGGCGGAGGTGAACACCGGGCTGATGGGGGAGCCCTCGGACACGGTCTCCCACAACTGCCAGCCGTCGCCCTTGGGCGGGTTGGTCGGCTGCCACGCCTCGGCCTGAGCGCGCTGGCCCTCGTACCTTTCCAAGCTGGCGTGCCCCTTGCATGTCGGGCACCGTGGCTCGATGCTCTCCCGTTCACAACGGGCTTCGATGACCACGTATGCGTTGAGCCCGTCGTGGCCGAAGCCGGTGAGGGACCACTCGTTGATCTGCTCCGCGGTCGGCTTTACGGGCGGGTCGATCTTCTGCCAGCCCTCTTCACGGCTCCAGGTATGGGTGAAGTCGTGGAGCCGCTCGGCCGCGACCAGGGCCTCGACGTCGTCCTGGCTCAGGTGGTGGGACCACTGACTGTTGAAGAGGTCGGCCAGACGCTGCGCCTCACGGACGGTAGCGGCTTCGCCAGTGCCGTAGAACTCTGGTGCGGATCGAGTGTTTCGCTCGGCGACGGCTCGGATGCCGGGGGTGTCGTGCTGCCAGGGCGCGGAGCCGGTGCTGGATGGGTCGAACGGCAACTTGCCGTACCAGAGTTCGTACAGGTTCTGGGCCTGCGGCGAGTAGCCGCTCTTGCAGTCAGGGCACTGCTCCTCGTCGAAGTGGTCGGGTGTCAGGAAGCCTTCCCAGACCTTGTTCAACGGCCAGTCGAAATCGTGCGGCACTCGGTGTACTTCGCGTCCCATGGAAACTGTCCTCACGTCTAGTCGGCGCGCGGCTTGTGCAGCCGGGGTGGTCGCACGGCACGGCGGCCAGGGGTGGCTGGACAGTTGCGTGGAGCGGGGCAAGCGGGGCAACTACGGTTCAGCCGGCCCCGGGTAGAGAGCAGTAGCGGCAGGCCGTCGGCGTGGAATCCGGGCCGGTGGGCGCCGGAAGCCGGCGGTGGGGTGTGTCAGACGCGGAGCGCGAGGCCAGGACGCGGGCAGGACGCCCTCGCTCCGCGCGTCGCAGCGCAGGAACCGCCGACGGTCTTGCCACCCTGACACGGCGCAGCCCCCGGCTCGCAAAGGCGCGTTCCGGGGGCTGCCCTGTTCCACGGGCTGGAGGGCGGATGGGCGGATCGGGTCAGGACACATGCATGCGTGTTCCTCAGGTTCCGTGCGGAGTGCCGGTCCCATGCTTGTCACCTTCATCACCCGTGGCGGTCAGCGACTCCGCCCACGCGGCCAGCGCCTCGAAGTCGTCTGGCAACAGGCCAAGCCGGGGTTGCACGTGATGCAGCAGTGCCGGGCCCTCGTGATGCTGGGCAACGTATTCCCGATCCAGATCCGTGAAGTCGTCGTCGATCCAGGCGAAGGGGCGTCCAGCCGCGTACTCCACGATGGTCCGGGTCTTCCAGAAGACTGTGGGTTGCGACTTCCAGTACGGGCTCGGCGCCGTCTTCTGATCGTCCGGCCAGGTGATGACCGGAAGGTCGGGCAGTCCGAGGTGCGGGCCAATCCATTGGTTAGCCTCGTGTGCCCAGGTCGTGGCCCAGACAAGATTGAACGGCAGAGCTAGGAGCTGGGTACCGTGCGCCGGGTTGAGCCATACCCGCAGTGGCTTCTGCCGGGGGTTTTCCCAGCCTATCGGGCGCATCCGGTACGTCAGGTAGCCCTCCGGTCTCTTCGACGGCTTCGCGGCGTAGGGGTTCAGCGGTCCGTCGACATCGATCAGTAGAAGGGGCAGCGGTCTGCCATTCATGGGTTACTCCTTGGGGTACTGAGTGATGTGCGGCGGCGATCAGGATGTGGAGGTTGTTGTGACCGCAGGTCAGCTGAGCAGCTTGTTGTCGCGGACGGTTGTCGCAGCACCCTGCCAGTTCGCACGGTCGGTTGGGGGGAGGGCGCCACAGGGGGCAACACCGACACTGCCCCGCGTGCGGCTAAGCCGTGCAAGCCTGGCCCGGCCCCGCTTGTTGGGGCCGGGGGCCTGTCCGCGCGCCGTGCCAGGAGGGCAGCCAAGCCGGGCATCCCCTTTCTGCCGGTCCGGGCCCGGGTAGTAACGCGACGGCCCGCCCCTGCGGGGGCTTGCAGGGGGCGGGCCGTCGAGGGCACGGGCCAGGGTCGGGCTCGGCGCTGTAATGGCGCCCAGGCGCTGGTGTCCTGGAGATACCTAACTAGCGAGCTAGTCGCGTGGGCGGTCGAGAACGGGCGCGAAGCCGTGCACCTTGTCGATGAGCTTCGTGTTTTCGTCGGCCTCGGGGGCCACGTACTCGTCATAGGCCCTCTGGATGGCCTCCTTATGGGACTCTACGGAGAACGAGGCGGCCCACGCGTTGCCGTCGGATGCCTCCTGTTCCACGAGGGCGGTGATCTCGTCCTCGGAGAGGTTCGCGTGCGAGGACTCGATAACGAGGTTGCCGCCGCAGTCCTGGCGGCCCATCAAAAGAAGCATGTGGAGGTTCCTTCAATCGGGTGGGCGGAGTTGGTGCGGATGCCGGGCCAGGAGCGGGGAGGATGTGGTCACCGCCGCCCCGGCCGGTGATCCGTACCGTGAAGCAGGTGCCGGCAAGGGGCGCAAGCGGTCTGGTGCGGCGGCGCGGTTGTGGGTCTTGCCCCGTCCGTCGTCGTTGCGCGGTGTGTCGGGCCGGGGTGCTCACCAGCGGATGCACAGCGGGGTCGGCGCGGGCGGCGGAGGCGCGGGCCCGTGCGGGCGGGGGATGGCGGCGGCCCCCGCGCCGCGCCACGTGAGAGGCGCCGAGGGCCGAAAGTGGTTGTCAGAGTTCGCTGGGAACTCGTGTATCAGGTCGCAGGGCGTACGACCTCAATAGGTGGTCCTCCCCTGGCTGACCAGTGCGAAGTCGTGCCATGCGTCGTCGGTGAGACAGGCCACGCACTGACCGGGGCTGACGAGGCCGTCGCCATCCTCGTGGTCGGTGCGGAGGTGGCCCCATTCGGCGCACTTGGACAGCGTGGCCGTGCCGTACTCGCGGGAAGGCCATTGGGAGCGGGCGCCGACTGCATTACGCCAGGCTTCCGAGGTTCCGGGCTCGCGATGCGGGGGACGGATCGGGGGAGGTAGTTGCGGACGTGCAGGACGTAATACGACGGATTCGGCATCAGTCGGGAAGCGCGTGCCGCCCGCCCCGTCAGGGACGGCGGGGCGGGCGGCACGGCAGGACGCTGGCGGGAGTGTCAGGCACAGAGCGCGGCGGGGGCCGCAGGTACAGCGGCGGGGTGGAAGAAGACGTCGCCGACCAGTTGAGAGTGCAGGGTAACGATGCCGCTGGGCAGCTCCAGATGGACGCTCGCGGTGCGGGTACGGGCTGCCTGCCAGGCGATCGAGCGCAGCCAACCCCCGGTGACCGGTTCCTCGGAGAACGTGGCGCCCGTGAACTGGGAACTGGTGTAGTGGTCACCGATGATCAGGGGTGTCTCGGCAGGAGCCAGTCGGTGCACCAGCGCGAACCGACTGCCCGGCGTCCTGCGGGTCTGCCACCAGCCAGTGACCAGACGGTCGGTAAGAACCAGGCCATGGGGCTGTCGGGGGTCAATCCACCGGCCGTCCTGTCGCGTCCACTCGGTGCCGCGCGGGCAGGACACACAGTCTCCGTTGCGGAAGGGCGGCGGAGTGGTCGTCGCGTGACCCTGCCGGGCCAGGGTGAAGAAGTCGGCGGCGGCGACGCGGGGTCCGTCGTAAGGCACGAGGTGGGCGGGCGCGGTCGGGGCGCGGTGCAGGGTGGCGACGGCCGAAAGAGGGAACATGGACATGACAACTCCTGTTCAGGGGGCTGGGAGGCGGAAGAACGGGCCCGGCCGGGCAGTCGACGGTCCGGGGGATCGACCACACCCGCAGCGGGGTGGAAGCCGCTCTTGGCACTCACACTGGCCCCCGGCAAGCCAAGCCAGGCAACCCCTTGGGTGGGGAGCCGGGACGGGCACGCGGGACGGCCCGCCCCCTTGGCGGGGGCGGGCCGTCCGGTGCAGCGCGGGTCAGGGGCTGATGTTGTGCCGGCGTCCGTCGTCGCCGATCACGACCCTTCAGCCTTCGGTCTCGGATCGCCAACCGGTCAGAACGGTGGACAGCACATGTATCCGGTGCATTTGTGCGCGCCGTGTTCGACGTACAGGGCCGCCAGGGCGGCAGCCGCGGCACGCCGTTCGCCCCGCTTGACGCAGAGCACGTCCTCACACGGACGACGACCGACCAAAGCGTCCGTGGACGGGTGGAAGAGCTCCACTTGGCCGTGGTCTTCACATGAGGGACAGAAGAACGGCGTGAGCCCCAGGTATGTAGCGACCGAGCGGGCGCAGCTCTCCGCGTCCAGGGCGGGCGGTAGTTCGGCGTCCGGCCCGTCCCACACCATCGACGTCCCGGTGTCGGTGGTCACCACGGCCGTGAAGCCGCCATGACCGGCCTCAGGAAGGTCGTATCCGGTGCAGCCGTCGTTGTAGGCGGTGATGTACACGCGGGGTGCTTGCTCCAGGGTGGTTGCGAGGTGGCCGCGCTCGACACCACCCCCGCATACACGGTGTGTGATGCCGTGGCGGTCGAGTGCGGTCCGCAGAATGCCGCCGGTGCGCAGTCGGTCCGCCGGTGCCGTCTTGATCAGGGAAAACGTCTGCATACTCGTGGGCCTTTCAAATCTGTTGCCGTAGTGGCCGCCGGGCTGGCCGGACCGGGGCTTTGCGCCCAGCGCAAGCGGCAGTGACCGGGGGCTGTTACGCGGGAGACCGGCGTGGGGTGAAGGCGGCGACGTTGATGTGGGCGGCGCCGTCGGCGAGCTGGCCGAGCGCGGCAAGGACCTCGTCGCGGATGCGCAGGCCGGAGAAGAGCCAGTCGGCGTCGACGACGCTCAGGCCGAGTTCCGTGCGGGCGACACCGGCGAGGAAACCGGAGTCCTTGCCTCGCTGGTAGGCGAGGACCGTGTCCTCGCGCGGATCTGTGCTGAGCCGGACGATGGTGTAGCCGGTGAGGTAGGCGGCGAATCCGGCGACACATAGGGTGGTCCCGCAGCCCGGCCGGGTACCTTCGGCGAGACTGTCGCCCGGCGTGAGGAGATCGACGCCGTCGATGTAGAACTGCTGGTCGTGGTGCTCGGGATGCTCCAAGATCGCGATGCGGATCTCGGCGGCAAGTGCGGCATTCGGGGTGGCCATGAAGCGGGACCTCCAGACGAGGGGGTGTGAATCGGCCCGAGGGGGCGGGGCGGTACGGTCACCGCTCCCCCGGGCCGGTGCCTGAACCGTGGCGTGGCAGCCGGCAAGAGCCGCAACCTGCGCCCGACCGCGGAAACTAGGGCGGCGCAGAAACGCGACGGTTCCCGAGCCCCTCTCAGGCGGCGGACTCGGGAACCCCGGGGAGCCGGGGCGCGTGGTGATCGGGGTCAGCGAATCCTCGGCGGCGCGGCCGGGGCGGGAGCCTTGGGGGCAGCGGGCCTCGGGGCTGCGGGCTTCTTCGGTGCGGGCGGCGCCGCCTTGGGGGCCCCGGGCATCTTCTGGACGGGCCGGTGCGTCTTCGTGGGGAGGCTGCCGGGGTGGTGGGCTGTCTGCGTGGCGGGGTGGGCCGGCCGCGGGGCAGCGGTGCGCGTCGGGCACGGGGCGGGGCTCGGGGAAGCCTTGTGCGGTGTGTGAGTGGCGGTCGGCCGCACCGGGCAGTGCTGCGGGGCGCCGCGACGGTCGTCGCGAGAATGCATGGTAGTGATCAGCACCGTGAAGAGTGCCAGGCACATGACCAGCACCAGGACCAGGGTTCCCGTGGGAACTTTAGGGGTGTCCTTATCGAGACTGACTTTGGGCATGGGATCAACCGGCTTTCCAAAACGTTGAGTTGGGCTGACAAGAGCGCTCGGGAAGGGGCCCGAGGCGCATCTGGCAGGTCGGACTATGGCGGGGCGGCGTGCTACCACCGCAACCACCCGCGTCCTGTGCGCAGCCCCGGGGCGGGAGCGGTTCCGGGTCCTGGCGCTTGGTGGAGTCGACGCGCAGCTCGACGGTCTTACTTCCGGTCTCTTCGCCGTCCATGAGGTAGCGCTCCTCCGCGTCTTGAGCGGAGGCTGCGGGCAGGGTGAAGGTGATCATCTCGCTGCGAAGCACGGTGACTTCGTAGACGTCTCTTGGGTCTGGGCGGTGTCTGTCACCGGTCGGGTCGCGCAGGCCCATGGAGACTTCGATTTCCTCTGCCTCGGCGTCCGCGTCCTGGGCGCATGCCTCGCACGGGTCAATCTCGGTGCACTCCGGCGGGCGGTTCCCGTTCGGGCACGTCAGACCATCCCCTTCGTTCGCGTGAGCTTCCTCCTGGTCGGTAACGATGGGAGCCTCGGGCTGGCGGGTCACGTCACGCATTCCGGGGTGCTCCCGGTCGTCACCGCCACCACCGACGGCGGGCAGTTCCTGGTCGGCGGGGGTTTCTCCCACGCCGGTGCGGGCGTTGAACTCTGTGATGGTCTCGGCTCCAGCGGCCCGGACGATGGTGTAGGCAGCGCCGTGGTGCTTGATGCGGTTCGCCGCGTCAGTGTCGCCGTCGTCGGCGTCACTGGTGTTCATCTCCATCGCGTAGGCGATGTTCGTCAGGATGTCGCACGCCTGCGCGCGGGTGAGCGTGAGTACGTGCCGGCGGCGACGCTTGCCTTCGGCGTCGGTGATCGTGGACAGCTTGGCGGATGCGATCAGGGTGTAGAGAGCGGCGTGGTCGGTGTCGTCGGTGTCGCTGTGGTGGTCCCAGTCGGTGAGGTAGGCGGCACGCTGCCGGGGGGTCAGGTGCACGGTGATCGTGGAGGCGGGCTGGGCGGACATTGGGTGGAGTCCTTCCGGTGCGGTGCGGCGGGTGCCGGGTCGTATGCGGAGGATCGTGGTGCGGAGGGTTAGTGGCGCAACGCGCGCTGTGGTGGCACGGCGGCGCCCCCGGGCACCCCGCGTAAGGCGGGGCCGGGGGCGCTGGTCGGGAGCAGCCGGGGTGGTCAGAACGGCAGGTCGCTGCTGGGCCAATCTGTTGCGGGGCTGTCCTGCTCTGAAAGCCGGCCGTCGTCACCGGTCTGGGAGAAATCGGAGTGGACGTCGTGGGCGGTGCGGCGGCGTACGCCGTCCTCGGGGTCAGGCACCCATTCGTGACGGCTGTAGACGACACCGCCGACAACGAGGTCGTCTCCAACAGCCTCCTCAAGCGTCAGGCGCTGATACTCGGCGGCGGAGAGGGCTGATGCGGGACGGGCGCCGCCCCCGGGCGTAGCAGGACCGGAGCGGAGCTGCTCAGCGGAGGCGATGGGAGCTTCGGTCACACCGGTGCAGCCGAGATAGGCGAATAGAGGGTCGGCCAGATCCTCGTACACTCCGGCTACGTGTCGGTTGCACAGACGCAGGCGCTGAGTCATGCGCTCCGAGAATGTGACGATGAGCAGCTTGGCGGCGACCCTGTGACATGCGCCGCGTCGGTTGGTGTAGGCGTACGAGTCGCATGTTGGCACGGTGGGCGCCTCGGCGGGGGTGAGGTGTTCGGCGTGGGGCATGGAGAAACCTCTCAGACCCGGGGAAGCGGGTCGGGTGGTCGCCGCCTCAGGGCGGCTGCGAGAACGATCGGCCGGCGTACGGCAAGCGGCGCCACCACGACGGGCGGGCCGGGTGTGTCTCACGGAGTGGGTGGTTGGGCGGTCTGGTCGGCGGGGAGGGGGTTGTCGCTTCTCACCTGCCAGTGGCCGCCGTCGGGGAGCACGAGCCAGTCACCCGGTTCGGCGAGGAGCTCGTTGCCTCCGGGGGCGTGCATGAGCAGGGTGGTGGTCGCTCCGGTTCCGGACGGGTGGCGGACGTCGACGTCCTCAGCCAGGAGGGCCCCAAGTACCTTCCCTGCGGTCGCGATGTCACCGGGCAGCCATTGGAGTACGTGGCGGTATCGGGTTGCTTCGGGGTCGGCCGGGACACCGGGGCAGGGCGCGCGGCGGTCTCCCAGGTCGTGGCCGGGATGTGGCCAGTCGGCGCCACACCCGCGGGCTGAACGGTCCGAGAATGGCCCGTCGCCCGCGCAGTAGCGGGAGCGTCCGTAGCGCGTCCAGTGGTGGCCGGGGTGATCCCACCCTCCGCAGTGGGATTCTGGGGCACGCTCGTCAAGGACGTCGTCGACGAACGAACGGGCGGCGGCGAGCTCGGCGGCGAGGACGTGCAGTTCGTCGGCGGTCATAGCGGCGACGGTCGCTCTGTCGATGTGCAGCATGGTGGGTGTGGGCATCAGGTCTCCAAGTCGGGGCTGGGTGCGGCGGTGGACTCGATGGGGCCGGGGTGCGCCGGTGTGGCGCACCCTGGCGGCGACGGTCAGGAGGTGCCTGTGGCGGCGTCGGCGGCCTTCTTCCAGCCCTGCTGGATGGCCTTCGCCTGACGGTGGTAGTCGACGGTGGTGAGGCGGGTCTTGGGCCGGGCGTGCGGGACACCGCTGAGGTGTTCCGGGGCCAGCCAGCCGGGGATGTCGTCGATGCGCAACTGGGCAACGACGGTGTCGGCGGGCAGTTCGCGTTGGCGGCCGTCGATGTAGAGGCAGTTGTCCACCGGGCTGGCGAAGTGGTGTTCGGAGAAGGAGAACGAGGGCACCAGCAGATCAGCGTGCTCGGGACCGTACAGGCGGTGCCGGGTTTGGTCGGTGGCCAGTTCCGTACGCCAAGAGCGCAGGCCCTCGATCGCGCACGCGGTGAACATCTCCCGGCTGTCGATCAGCGGGCTCCAGGAGCGGGCAAGGATGCCACCGTTCCTGACGGTGATCACGCCGAGGGTAGCCGGGATCGGGTGGGTGTAGTCCCACCACATGGCGCCGATCGCCTCCACGTGGCGGATCATCTCAGGCAGGGTGCTGAACGCTCCGGCATGGCCCATTTGGTGGTCGCGCAGGTAGGTGTTGAGTGGGCTGGCCCACATCTCCTGGTCGGTCTCAGAGCGTTTTGTACAGTCGCGGTAGAGGGTGTAACCCACCGGGCGTCCCTTTCGGTTGGCGTCTTCGATGGTTCTGCGGGGCCGCTGTGGTGCGGCGGGGATGACCATGTCCGTGCGGTCTGTTAGTGCCGCAACCCTCCGCAGCAGCCGCGGGGGGTTGTGGAGGGTCCGGGCCCGTCGTTTCAGCGCGTCACGCCGGGCCCAAGGCTGTGAGCCCTCGGCGGCGCGGGGGCGGAGGCCGAGGGCTCACAGCTCAGGGTGGAGCGGCGCAGCTACGCCGCCATCTCGTGCGGGCAGTCGCAGCATCCGCCTCGGTCGACGGAGCCGTGCTCGGGGTCGGGCTGCTCGGTCTGCTGGATGAGGGCGTCCCGGAAGTCGCGCAGGGCTCGGACGGCCGTTCCTTCGGCGTCGGTGGGCCACGTCGGATCGTGGTCGCGGGCGGTGTCGAAGTCCTCGCTATCGTCCAGGAGCTCTAGGGCCTCCGCGACGGTGGTGGCGGCGGCCGCGTAGTCGGTCGCGGGGCCGTTGAGGGTATCCGGGTCCGGGGCGGGCAGGACCGGGGAGCGGTACCCCGGATTGTCGGTGACCAAGGTGCCCAGGACGGCGACAGCCAGGGCCCAGGCGGGCCCACTCGCGGCACGGTCTGCGGGGATCAGGGCAAGGGCGGCGTTGGCGGCGTCGCTGTGGTGATGGGAGCAGCAGATGCTGGTCTCGGCGGTGATGTTCGCCCCGAGGTGGAGTACGCCCTCGATCGTGCCCGGCTTGTGGTCGGGGGCGGGCTGCCAGGACCATGCGGCCGGCGTGGTGGTGAGGCGTTCCAGCGCGGTGTGCCATTGATTGCCCGTGTAGCCGTCGGCGCACAGAAGGATCGAGCCGGCATCAGGGTTGAAGGTGATGGTGCCGCTGATCGGACTGTTGCGGACGCGGCGGTCCTGCTCGAAGAACACCAGCCCAGAGGCTTGGTCGGCGTGCGTGCGAATGGAAAGGGGTGGTGTGGAGGCCATGATCGCGGTGTAGAGGCCGTTGTAGGTGCCGCTGGCGGTGAGCGCCTGGTGGAGGTCGTGTGCGGTGAACACGCTTGGTCCTTCCCGAGTATGAGAACCCGCTGGCCGGTGAGCCGGGCGGACGCGCCTCCGCGGTGAGGTGGGGGCGCGGGGTGGACCGTGAGCGACGTGCAGGTTAGCCCCGCAACCCGTCGTAGCCGGGCGCCGGTGGGGGCAGGCAGGTCGCGGGGGTGGGGCGGAAGGACGGCGTCGGCCTAGGAGCTTGGCCTGCCCCCAGGCGCGGGGGCAGGCCTCGGGTGAGCGGCCAGGTGGTGCGGGTCTAGCGGATGGCTGACCAGTTGACCTGGTCTGCGCCTGCGGCGAGTTGCTCGAGTGCGGCGAGCACAGCCCTGCTGCTGGGGAAGCCGAACAGTGCGTCGGTGTCGGCAGGGTTCAGACCGAGCAGCCGGTCCGCGACTTCCCAGACGGTGCCGGACTCGTTGTCCGTGGAAGCCTCGAATTCGGGGTCCCTGTCTTCGTCATTGCCGTTGACGCGCTCGATGGCGTAGCCCGAGAGGTAGACCGCGATGCCGGGTACGTTCAGTGTGACCCCGTGCAGGGGCGCGCGTGCTTCGAGTCGGGTGGTGCCGAGCAGCACATCGTCGATGACGAGCAGGTTCGTACGCTGCTTGATAGTGCGGAGGACCTTTTGGACCAGGGCACGGTTCATAACGTTCATTTCCCTTGTTGGGTCGCTGTTGGGTGTCGGCGTGAGCATGGCCGGTGTGGCTGTTAGCCCTGCAAGACGTCCTGTGGAAACGTGCACGGCCCCGCCCTGGGAGGGCGGGGCCGTGCACGTGTCGCGGGCGAGGGGTCAGGCGGCTGCTGCGGGATCGGCTTGCGGCTGCGGCTCGGCGGCGTCGGCAGTTGGGATGGCGCGCTGGTTGGTGGCCTGCCGTTGGCCGACGGGGGTGAGGGTCTCCCGGTGATCTGGCCTGATGAGTGCAGCGACGCTGTCGCGCCAGTTCGGGATTCGGTAGTGGCTTCTGCCGATGATCAGGATGCCCGGGGTGCGGCCGCGTCGGGTGTAGGTGAACGTGTCGGTGTTGGTGCTGTCGGTGAAGGTCAGGGAGTGGGTGAGGCGGACCTGGGTGCCCGGCTTCAAGTACTTGCGCAGAAAGTCGCGTTGGGCGTGGTAGTCCCGGCAGTGCGCCCGCCAGGTGAGTGCGTCATCGTGCGTGGTCGGTGTCAGCGCGTTCAGCACGGACTTGGGTGCCTTGTGGTCGCCCGGCATGCAGGTCTCGCTCAGGTCCTTGTAGCTGAAGTTGAAGAGGGGGTCGCGCGACCAGTGAGTGATGGCGATGTACGCGGTGACCTCGCTGGTGGTTCCATCATGGATGGCGGCGTAGAAGACGCCTGCGACCGTGCCGTGCGCGATGATCTTGTAGCGGGGGTCGAGTTTGGCCGCGAAGTGCTCCGCGTTGGTTTCGGCGTGCTTGTCGCGCCAGTAGGACGTCCATCCCATGGGGGTGCCTCTCGGTTCAGGGCCGGTTCTGGTGAATGGCCGCTGGTAGAGGCTGGGATGGCGAGGTGTAAGCGGCGCAATGATGGCCGCGCGGTCCGGGCCGTGACTTCACTGGTCATGTGAAAGGCCCGCCGCCGGAAGTGGGCCGGGGCGGGCCGTGGCCGAGTGGAAGGCGCGGTCAGCTGGACACGGGGCCACAGGCCTCGTGTTCGTCGTAGTCCTGGACCTGGGACCATTCGTTTTCCTCCAGGCTCAGTTCGGTCATCATCCGCTTGAACCGTTCACGCCGGTCGGTGAGGCCGGCCTGGTAATCCGCGGCGTCGTCTGCGTCCAGCTGCCCCGTGGCGCGCAGCAGCAGAACTGCTTTTGCCAGCGCGTCTTCCAGGTGCGTCACCCGGTGCTCCAGGCTCATGAACGCTTTCCGGACCTCTTCGGGCAGTTCGGTCTTCATTTCTATCTTCCTTCGATGGTGTTGACGATTCGTGGCTGAACCGTAGGTGAGCGAGGGGCTAGCTGGGCGAAAGTGCTGGCTGGGGCTCCGTCCGTCTCTCGGCTCGTCCCGCGGGCAGCGGCAAGGGTGATCTGTTGCCCAGCAGGGGGCTGCCGCGTTCGCTGACACGGGCCGCAGGGGGTGCGCCGTGCCGGTGTGCTGGGTGGCCGGAAGGGGGATGCAACTGCGTCATGGGCTCGCCTCGCCGGATGGCGTGGCGGGCCCATGACGCGGGTATGCGGCTCAGCTGCGGGGTTCAGCGGGGATCCAGATTGTGTAGTCGGTGTTGTTGAACGGTCGCTCGGTCTCCGCGATGAACTGAGCGCGCTGCGGGTTGGAGCACTCAACGGTGCGGGAGCCCTTACCTGTGGCGTTGTACAGCCTGACGATGTAGCGGGCGCGGTCGGGGGTTCCACCGGGAACCGGCTGAACGATGTCCCGGACGTGGCCTTCGGTGGCAAGCCGGGTGTTCGCGGCGCGGATACACCCTGCGCACAGCCAGGAGTCGACCAGGAACGTGACCTTGACGGCACCGTAGGCCAGGCAGGTGCGTTCGGTGCAGCGGATCCCGGCTGCGCAGCGGGCGCGCGCGGCGGCCCGCTCGGCGGCCCGCCGCGACAGCTCCGCGGGCACCGTAGGAACTTGCTCGGTCGAGAGCAGCAGGGCGGAACGGGAGCCGTCGCCGCGCCCGACCAGTCCCCAGTGCGCGGCCCACTGCTGGAGGCTGTCGTTGGCTGCGTGGTCGCGCGTGCTCCAGCCTTGCCGTCCGTAGACCGGTGTGACGACTGCGGCCTCGACCAGGTAGCGGCACCGCTCCTCGATGTCCCGGAAGACAACCACCCGAAGATCATCGTCGGCGGCGTCGGCGCGAGTGGCTGCCTCCTGGGCTGCGGCGGCGATACGCAGCAGCGTGGTCGACGGGGCGTTCAGCTGACTCTCTGCGGCCTTCAGGAACGACATGGCGTAGGGCGTCTCTTCGTGTTCGGCGACACCGGGCAGCGCCAGCAACCGCCGAGCGGCGGACAGCGCGCGCGGGATGCGGGTGGAGGCGTAGGCGACTCCGTCCCCGGTTGCCCCTGGGTGGGCCAGGATGCCGGCGATGGGGGGCACCCGGCGGGCGAGAGCGTACAGGCGGAGGACCTGGCGGTCGGTCTCGGCGGTGGTGGACGGGCGCAGGGTGGAAATCTGGGGCATGTGGTTGCACTCGCTCTCGGGTTGTGGGCAGAGGTGCCGAGCCCTGGCGGCAGGGGCGAAAGGGACACGCTGTTTCTGGGCGGCCCGGCACACCGACACTGGTCCGCGGGCGGGTTAGCCGCGCAACGCCTTCGGGCCGGGCACCCACCGTGGGTGGGTGCCCGGCCTGAAGGCGATGGTGGTCCAGAACAGCGCGAGCCTCTCCGCCTGTTGCTCCTCCTGGGTGCGTCGGCCCTGCCAGCAAGGCCCTGCGGAGCGCCTCGATCGCTTCGCGCTCAGTCCGGCCCGGTTCGATAGACCCCGAGGGTTTGCCGCTCTGTCCGCTGGCGTCACGTATGTGAGTGCGTCGGCCCCGACGCGATGCCGCTCCCTGTCCCAGTGCGGGACAGGGAGCACTCATGGTGCAGGGTCAGCGGGCCGAGTCCGCGGTCTCCTCCAGGATGAAGCCGCCGGTGGACTTCTGCCAGGAGAGCGCAGCTTGCGCGTCCTCCGCAGCGGCATACTCCTGGTGGCGGCGGCCGTGTCGGTTCGCGAGAGCCACCATCCAGGCGACCAACGCAGCGGAGTCGACTGCATAGTTGCCCGTGGTGAAGTCGGGGAGCTCCTCCGCGTACGGAAGCCGCTCGCGCTGCATCCAGTGCGCGCCGAGGGATCCGTGCTCTCCGATCGGGTGATGGTTGGAGACATCCGCTCCGTAGCGGTCGGTGCCCGACCATGTGACCTCGGAGTCGTCGGCGAAGGTGTAGCGGGCATAGGTTCCCGCGCTGTCGCCCCAGCCTCCGCAAGCGATGCCTTCGGCGGCCAGCCGCCGGTACACGGACCGGGCGATGATCTGTCGGACGACGATTTCGTTCCTTCTCTCCACGGGGGCGGTCCAGCACTCGCGCCCGGTGTAGCGGAATTCGGCGGTGCCTGTGTCGCCGTTGTACTCGACCCACGGGCGCGGGTCCGACTTGCTGCGCGGCTCGTAAGCGACGGGGATGCCGGGACCGAATCCGGCCATGATGCGCAGCATGGGCGGACGGTTCTGCGCGTCGCCATGGTGCTGGCGATGGGCCCGACATGCTGAGTCGCGGGCGGTGATCAGCTCGCGGGTGTAGTTCCGGCGTTTAGTCATGTTGGTGTGCCTCTCGTGTCCGGCTCGGCGGTCCGGGGTGTTGTGGGCCCCGGTGAGCGGCACATTGGGCGAGCGTCTGGCTAGGGCCGCAACTGGTGGTGGGCCGGCGAACGGCCGGCGGCCCGCCCCGGGGCTGAGCCGGGGGCGGGCCGCTGTGGGGCTAATGGTGCTGATTAGTCGCTGGAGTCGGGACGCTTGGGGTAGGGCTTCAGCTCCGGGTATCCGAGGGTGATCCGGTCGCGCTCACGCTGGTTTCGGCCCAGTCGGAATACGTACCGGTGCGGGCCGCGATGGCGTACGTTTCGGGCACCGACAGCGCGCAGGGCATCTTGTAGCCAGAGGGCCGGGGCGCAGCCAGCCTGGGGCGCCGGGGCGCCGAGGGACATGAGCTTGGCTTCAACGTACTCGTGGCCTTGCTCCTGCTTTCTTACCTTTTGCGCTGAACGGCCGTTAAGGATGGTCCCGTCGGGCAGCAGTTTGATCGTGCGCTCCGTGGCCCGCCCCGTGTAAGCCGCATTCGAGGCTTGGTAAATTGTCCCAATATGCCCGACTGCAATCACCTGGCCGGTACTTGTTCGCCTGGCGACGGGGTCCGCGAAAGACACCACGCCTCGAACGTCCGAGACGAGCAGCTCATCAAAACAGCGGGCCAGGAACCAGCTTTCGGTGTTTCCCGGACACTCGTCCAGGAGAACGAAGCGTGAGCACTCCAACGCGGCCACGTTGGCTTCGAGGTCGGGCAGTGCGCGCTCGAGAACGACCCGGCTGACGGAAAGCCCGAAGACGGCCACCCCGCTCAACCGCGGGTGGCCGTCGGAGACGTTGAAAAGCCCAAACGTCTTCTTGGCGGAGGGGAAGGAGCCGGAGTAGTGGTGCCGGAGAACGAACTCCTTGGCTGTGCGGACGGCCAGCGGCTCCACGATGAAGTGGCGTGGGTTGAATCCGCCGGCGCTGGTGTGACGCCACGAATGCTGTTTCTCTCGCCACCGCTGGCACCATGGAGAAGCGGTGGGGATCTCGACGACGTCGGTTGGCTGGACGCCTTCTTGGAGTGGTGGAGTTGTACGTGCGGGACCGGGCTGAGGGCTGGACGTGCTGAGCACAAGCGTCTCCTGAGGAGGTTCGAGCCGAAGGAGTGGCCGCCTACCGGGGCGGTGCGGATCTGCTTCCGGGGCGTGGTGGTGATGGGTCGCTCTCCGGCCTTGGACAGAGCAGTTGGCTGGCGGCGCGGCCTGGTGGCCCGCAGCTGCTGAGCTGCGGGCCGTTCTGCCGGTTTGTCAGGCGGCCGAGCCGCAGGGGCCTTCACCGGCGGCTGCGTAGGAGGTGTGGCAGCCCGGGCAGTGGCCGTCTCGGTGGTCTGGGATCAGCGTGGTGGGCAGGTAGCGGGCGGCTTGCGTGGCGTCGGAGACGTAGACGGTGCCGTCGGTGTCCCGGCTGAAGCGGATTGCGCCCGGCATGCTGCGGTCCCGCGCTCGCCGGAGGGCAGCGGCGACTTGGCGGCGGCTGAGAGTTCCGGGCTCGTCATGGTTGGGCAGGCGCCAGGAGTCCGCAGCGCGCAGCTGGATCACGTACTGGTCGGCTTCGAGGAGATCGGCGATTCGGCGGACCTGCTCACCCGTGATGATGACGCCGGGCATCGCCTTGTAGACGGTAGCGCCTTCGGGGATGGGGTCCCGGTCCAGAGCGTGGCCGGTGGAGTTGCCCGGAGGGTCGGTCAGGTACAGGCTGAGGCGGTCTCCGGCGGTGGGCGTCTGAAGAGCTGCGAGCGTCTGGAGGACGGCCCGCAAGGCTGGCGTGTTGTAGCGGGGCTCGCGACCGGTCGCACCGTCGCGGAAGCGGGTCACAGCCTTGTAGGCGAGCCATGCGAGGGTGTCGTCGAAGTGGCCGGCGGGCAGTTCGACCGCGAGCGGGCAGGGCTGCATGTTATGGCTCATGGTGCGCACGGCCAGGCGAGCGGTCTGAGTCAGGAACAGGGCGGTGGCCTCGCGCGGGAACGGCAGTTCGTGCGCGGCGGCTCGCCGTGCGTAGGGCTGGAGCTGACGAAGGGGGAGGGCGTTGTCGTGGCGGGCGGTGTCGTTGGCTTCGTAGGCCAGGTTGGCCAGTTCTAGCACCTGGTTTCCGTTCAGGCCGGGGCGATGGGCAGCGGCGCGGGCGTGAATGGAAAGGATGAACAGCCTGGTCTGCGCGTTGAGTTCGGCGGGCGGCTGGGTGGCCGGGGCGAGGCCCAGGCGCAAGGTAAGCGGGGGCAGGGAGCCGGAGGCGGACAGGCGGTCCTCCGCGTGTGCGTCAAGGTCTTCGGCGAACTCGGTGTTGGTCAGGTCGATGTAGGCGAGGGTGCCGTCGTCGTGGCGTACGGCCACGCTTTCGCTGTTGTAGGTAGGGGTGTGGCGGGCGGGATCGTGCGTCGTGGTGATGGTCAGGGTGTTGATGGTCCGCTCGTGGGCGCGGCGGGTCGTGAGGGCATCGCGTGCGGCGGTGATCAGGTGTGCGGTCTGCATGTCCGGGTGCCCTTTCGGCGTGGTGAGGTCGAAGGCCGAGAGGCTGGGGGCGCTCCTGGCCTGGTGTCACGAACGCTGGCGGGCTGCGGGGTTAGGGCCGCAAGGGCGGGCATGGCAGTGCCCCGGCACAGACCAAGGTCTGTGCCGGGGCACTGGTGCGTGATCAGCGGGCTTGAAGGGCGATGCTGCCGCCGGGCGGATCGGGCCCCGAGCGGTCAGTTCGACCCGGGCTTGTTCGTCTCCTCCTTCTCGCCGTCTCGCTCGGCGTGCTCGTCGTCGGGCTGATCCTGCTCTGTTGCTTCGTCGGTGTTCACGCTGCCGGGCTTGTTCCAGGCGTAGGCGCTGCCCAGCTGGACTACAGCAAGCACGGCGAGGACAGCGGTCCAGGCGGGGGCTGCCGACTCCGCCAGGCTCATGGCCGAAGCGGCAGCGAGCAGCAGGCCCGAGACCGCCAGCAGGCGGCTGATGAACGTGCTGCGCCCAGCACGCTGGACCGGCGCGCGGCCGAGGAACAGGGCCGAGCGCGGTAGCTCCTGGACGTCATCAGGTTCCGGGGCGGCCAGTGCGAGCGCGGTGTGCAGGATCATCCCCACCAGGGTGAGGGTGTGCAGGAACCCGGCGAAGATCAGCAGTGCGGTCAGCGTGTCGTTGGACTCGGACACGGTCTCCCCCTCTCAGTCGTCGCGGCGCGGTGGTGCGCCGTCGTGGCGACTGTGGCGGGGGGCGGTGTTAGGGCCGCAACTGTTCATGCCTGGTGTTGTCGTTCTAGCGGGTGGGGACGACGATCTCGACACGCCGGTTCTTCTGGCGGCCGGCCTCGTTGCCGTTGTCGGCGATGGGCCGGGCTTCACCGAGACCTTTCGCGGTGAAAGTGGTCCGGGTGAGGATGGGGTTTCTCTCGAACAGCTCCTTCACAGCGTTGGCGCGGTCCTTCGAGAGGTCCAGGCCGTGCTGCGCGCTGCCGAGGTTGTCGGTGTAGCCGCGGACCTCCACGGCCTTGCCGGGGTTCGCCTGGGCGATCTTCTGAGCGATGTCGTCGATCTTCTTCTTGGCCTGGGGCGAGATGTCTGCGCTGTCCTTGGAGAACAGGACGGCGGCCTGGAGGCTGTAGGTGGTCTCGGTCTGGCTCTCGGAGACGCGCTCGGTCCCGGCCAGGTTCTCAACGCGGGAGACCAGATTGTAGGTCCGGGTCTGCACGGTCAGCGGGGTGTGCGGGTCCGGTTCAGCAGCGGCTGACGGGACGGTCAGGGGGAGGGCGCCTGCTGCGACGAGGGGAAGGATGAGGGCGAACCGGATGGTGGTCACGGGTCAGCTCACGGGCAGGGGTATGGAGACGACCTGCAGGTTGCCCAGTTGCAAGTCCACCTCGTCCACGTTCTGGGGCGGGTCCTGGAACTGTACGTACAGGGGGCGCGTCTCCCCCGGCTCGATCGAGTCCCCGAGCTTCTCGCTGCACAGGCACCTGCCGCTGGAATCCAGGAGCGCCATGTACCTCTTGGAGTTCTTCTTGTCGACGGCCGAGGACCCGGCCAGGGTGTACACGTCGGTGCCGTTGCGCCAGTTGTAGGCCGCGTAGCTCTCGGAGCCGGTGTTCTTGGCGCCCGCCCATACAGTCAGCACGCCGTCCTTGCGCTGCACCTTGTACACCTCGCCGACGATGCCCTTGTCGCCCGGAGTACGCGCGATGGGCTTCTGGTCCGTGGGGAGCGCGGTCGCCTCTGTGTCCGGGGACGCTGCGGGAGCCGTGCGGGCGGTCTCCTGCGCTGCCGGGGACGCCTTCGTGACCCCGGCAGGATCCTTGCCGGCATCGCTGGAGCAGGCGCCGAGTGATAGCACCGCGGCGGCGGACAAGGCGATGCCGAGGGCTTCGGTGGCTCGACGGTGCGGGTTCACGTCGTCTCCTTGGGCTGGGCTGTCGGACAGGGCGGACCGGCACGGCGTTGTCGCGAGGGGCGACCGCCGGACACGGCGGTGCTGTGGTGGGACAGTAGGCCCGCTCAGAGGTGCACCGGTGGGGGCATAGGGGTGTGTCCCGCCCAGGTGCACAGCGTTCTGGCGGGCCGTTCCGCCGGGCGGGACCACGCCCGCTCGGTGCCGGACCCGAACGGCCGACGGGCGGGGTGGCGTCGCCCGGAGGCTGGACGTGACGGTGGTGTCGGCGAGCCAGGCGGGCAAGACAACAGGACGTCGCCGCAGCAGCCCCCGGAGAGGGTTGCTGCGGCGACGTCCTGCGCCGGTGCGGGGAGCCGCCTAGTTCTCGACCATCGGCCTGCGGCCGGGTGTGGAGCGGCGAGGTCAGTCCCGCTGGTGTACCGCCGATCCGTAGGTGCGCCGGTCGAGGTACGCCAAGGTGTCCTTGGCTGCTCGCAGAGGGGAGCCGGTGAGGAGACCGAGGTCGTCCAGTGCGCTCAGGGTCTCGGGCGGTTCGAGCGCATCGAGCGGGTCAAGCAGGGTGCGCTCGCTGGCGTCGGCGTGATCTGCGCGTTCCTTCGTTTCCTCGCGCAGGGCGGCGAGGAGCGCATCGGCGAGCTGCTGCCCGGTCCCGAAGGGGCGGGGGCGGTGCTCGGTGATCACGTCGCGGAGCCAGTCCGGCCAGCTCCCCGGGTCCTTCAGGTCGGGCAGGTTGACGTGCGCATCCTCGCCGTCGGCGGAGGTGAGGCGGACGGCGTTGAGTACCGTGCCGGTGAAGCTGAGGGTGACCTGTGCGGCCCCGGCGTCTAGTGTTCCGAGTCAGGAATTCCGCGTATATGTGTAGGCTTGTTATATGGCGCGGATGGGGCGGCCGAAGGCCGAGTTGACTCTGTCGGATGAGGAACGGGCCGCACTTGAGGAGTGGGTGCGGCGTCGTTCCACGCCGCAGGCGTGGGCATTGCGGTGCCGGATCATCCTGGCCTGCGCCGAAGGTACCTCCAACAAGGACGTGGCTACTCAACTCGGTTCCACACCACAGGCGGTGGGCCGCTGGCGGGCCCGGTTCGTGCAATATCGAATCGCAGGTCTGGGTGACATGCCACGTCCGGGTGGCCCCAGGACGGTGACGGACGACCAGGTCGCCGCGGTCGTCACCAGGACGCTGGAATCCACCCCGAAGAACGCGACACACTGGTCGACGCGGTCGATGGCGAAAGAGATGGGTCTGTCTCAGTCGTCGGTGTCCCGGATCTGGCGGGCGTTCGGCCTGCAGCCACATCGCTCGGAGACCTTCAAACTGTCAACCGATCCGTACTTCGTCGACAAGGTCCACGACGTCGTCGGTCTCTACTTGGACCCGCCCGAACGGGCGTTGGTGTTCTGCGTGGATGAGAAGTCGCAGATCCAGGCCCTGGATCGGTCGCAGCCGGTGCTGCCGATGATGCCCGGTGTTCCCGAGCGGGCGACCCATGACTACGTCCGCGCCGGCACCACCACGTTGTTCGCCGCACTCGAGGTGGCCACCGGCAAGGTGATCGGCTCCTTGCACCGCAGGCACCGGGCCGAGGAGTTCAAGAAGTTCCTAGTCAAGCTCGACAAAGAGGTGCCTGGTGACCTGGAAGTCCACCTCGTCTGTGACAACTACGCCACCCACAAGACACCCGCCATCAAGAAGTGGCTGGTGGCCCACCCCCGGTTCCACCTGCACTTCACACCAACCGGCTCGTCCTGGCTCAACCTCGTCGAGCGATGGTTCGCCGAACTCACCAACAAACAGATACGGCGAGGCGTCCACAAATCCGTCCAGGCCCTTGAGAAGGACATCCGCAACTGGATCAGCGCCTGGAACACCGACCCGAAGCCCTACGTCTGGACGAAGACCGCCGACGAGATCCTCGAACGCCTCGCCAGCTATCTGAACAGAATTCCCGACTCAGAACACTAGCTTCCGCCGTGTTTGTCGGCGTACATGGCGCCCACGTTGAATCCTTGAGCCCAAGCGATTGCAATCAGACCACGAAGCGTCGCTTCGGGTGACTTGCTCTCTGCCAGACCCCGCAGCATGGTTCCTGCATCCATGGACTGCGACACGGCGTCAGCCACCTGCTTGATGCTCTCTGCGCCAACTGGGCCTCCCGACCACATCGCACCTTCCAGCATGAGGTCTCGGTACTGAAGAGCGATCCGCGCGATCTCAGCGGCCTTGTCGGATTCACTGGTCATGGAGTTCTTCCTGGTCTGTTCGGTTCACCTGGCGCAGCCGCTGCTGGAGCACCGGCATCGTACTTGCCGTTGCTCGGCACGGCTGTGGCGGACTGACTGGGCATGCGCATCCACCGTCACTCCACTCTTCGTATTGCGGAGCCGGGGGCAGTAAGGGCTGGCGGTGCTTTCAGACACGCGGATCACGGCGCCTGCGTACGGCGCGCCGCCGACGGCTCGACATCGTCGAGGAGCGCGCCGATCCGGCAGCCCGCGTATCGGTCGGCAATGGTGAGCCAACGGTGAGCGTGGGTGGGCAGGTTGGCGGCGGGGTCGGCGTCCAGGCTTCTCTCAGCCCACCGGACTCGGTTGACGACGCGGCGGGCGTGGGCGCGTACGGCGTTGATGCGGTGGCGCCGGTCGAAGGGGATCGTGCCGCGCATCCAGTGCGCTCGAAGGATGTCGTCGCACGCTCGGCGGCTGGCGCGGAGGAGAGGTTCGAGGTCGAGGGTGCCGCTGTCAGCGTGCCCCCGGTGCGCGGCCGCGCACTCGAGGATGGTTGTCGTCGCGCGGTAGACCAGGCGGTAGCGCCACTGCGGGTGGGCGAATGCGTGGTGGACAGTGTCCGGTATCGGCTCGCTGAGACCGAGTTCGGCGAGTGCGGCCGTCAGCCGGTCCGTAGCCTGTGGGTCGAGTTGCCGTGCCGCCGTGTGGGCGCTGATGCGCGTGAGAAGCATGGCGCGAGGGTCCTTGTCGTCGTGACTGGGAGTGGGTCAGGCGTTGAAGCCGAGCGACTTGCAGTACTCGTACGCGCCCCAGTCGGATCCGATGGCGTCGCGCAGTTCGTCGATCCAGGCGTCGTCGAGCAGCATCTCGTTGCCCTTGTCCCATGCCCCGTCGGCCCAGGCGGCGACGATGTGGTCCCAGCGCCTGAAGTTGACCTTGCGCATCTTCTTGTCGGGGCGCCGGTGGCGCTCCTGGACGAACGTGTCGTCGGCAGGGTGGATCTCCACCCGGGTGCCGCCGCCAGCGTTGAGTCGCTGGAGAAGGTAGCGGGCCACGTTGTGGCGGCGCATCCGCCGGTATGTCTTCTCGATCAGGGTCAGGTTGGACGGCTTGGGTTCCTGGGTGCCCTCCAGCCATTTCGTCAGGGTCTTGGGGCTCGGGTCGAGACCTTCGCTGACCATGGCACTGCGGGCGTGGTCGGAGCGGGTCATGTAGCGAAGGCGCGCGGTGAGACCGCGGCGGGTGGTCACCGGGGAGGTGATGCCGCCCGCCAGGGCGTCCAGGACGCGCGCGGCAGCGATGCTGCTGCGCTCGCCGGTCGCCTTGTAGTGGCCGAAGTCGATGTTCCTGCCGGGCACTGTTACGCCTCCGAGCCGATCGTGATGGTGCGCTGGGTCTTGAGCTTGACTTCCGACACGCCTCGCCCTTCGGGGAAGATTCGGCGTCCCCGCGCGTCGGCGGCTGCTCGCCAGTCGCCGATCACTTCGAGGCCGTCGGTGTCCCTGACTCCAACGACGTGGAGGCCGGAAGCGTTCGCCTTGTATGCCTTTTCCCAGAGGTTGGAGAAGGCTGCCGAGCGGATGATGTGCATCCAGTCGGGTCGCTGAAGGTCGCGGTTGTAGTTCGAGTCGCCCATGGTCGACACCAGCTTGGAGTACATCGCTTTGATGTACTCCAGGGCCACAGTGTCGCCTTGCGCGATCGCGTCGGCCCGCACCTGAGTGAGGGCGGCGCGCACGTACTCCAGAAGGTGCTCCGTGCTCCCGCTGGTCCATGATTCGTGGATCTGCGGCGGGGCGCACAGTTGCCCGTATTTCTCGGAGGCAGCACGGTTCAGAAGCCGGAGGGTGGCTTCGGTGATCCACAGCGGTCCGCCCTCGTCGCGGGGGCCCAGGGGGTTGGGAAGGTGGGCGTGTGTCCACTCCCCCGGAGTGACCAGGTGGAGCCCCGACTTCTTCTGTTTCACGGTGTCGATGGGGCCTTCGCTGTGGACGAGTTCACCCAGCGGGAGATGCGTCTTGAGAGCGCTCAGGAACGCGCCGTTGATGTCCAGTTCGTCGATCGTGTGCGTGCCGGACGGCAGGGTGTCCCACTCACGGCTCCACTTGGGACGGCCTTCCCAGATCTGGTTGGGCTTGTCCTTCGTCGGTTTGTCGAGGATTTCCGGCAGCCATGGGTAGGCCACGACGTCGTAGCGGCCGCCCTTGCGAGTGATGTCGAGCAGTTCCATCGCGTGGGGGATGGCCTTGCTGATGAGGAAGGCCTGCGCCGCTTCCATGTCTCCGTCGTGCTCGCCCAGGGCGTTCTCGATGTTGCGCCGCAGGAAGTCCACGCCGGCTTCCTTGGTGTCGCTGCGCTGCTGGCGTGGACGGGCGGGCCGATCCACTCGCGCACTGCGCGGCTGGGAGGCCGCCTGCGCGCTGCCGCTCGGGGCGGGGTGGGGCACCTCAGCGTGGGCAACAGGGGGGGTGTCCTGCGTCCGGGCGGCTTCCTTTGCTGTTTCGCACTCGTCGGCGGAGACGTGCTGCGGGAAACCTTCGAGTGCGGTGGTGGCCGGGAGCTGGCACAGCACGCAGGGTGCCGGAGTGGACAGCTCGGTGACGTCGTCGACTGTGGCGGGCGCGGGGTCGCTGCCCTTCGGCTCCGGCGGCACCGTTGGGGCCGGTGCGGGGATGATCGGCGCCGCTCCGGCCACGCTCGGCGTCCGCTTTGGAGCGGCGGCGAGCTGCGTCACGGTGCTTCCCTGACTGCTCGCGTAGGCCTCGCAGGCGATCTCCGCTCCGGCGAGGAGTGCGAGCGTCGGAATACCGAAGTGCAAGGCGATGGCGTCAGCTTCGTCGAAGCCCCACGGCGAGCGACCCGACTGGCGGCGGCTGACGGCGTAGGTGGGCAGGTCGATACCGTCGGCCAGCTGGTTCTGCTTCTGGCCGGCGACGGCAAGTAGAACCTCTACGGATCCTCGCAGGATCTCCAGGGTGGTCTTCGGCGTCTCCAGTGTCTTCGACATGCCGCCATCTTACCCATTTATTGCCCTCAATGCAATTAAATTGCATTGAGGGCAATTTTCGCCGCCTGGCAGTGCCTTCTCTGCCGCCAAGTTGTCGGGCGCTGCTCGGCTCTGCAGCATCTCGACTGAGTGCTTCAGCAACACCGTGCCCGCCTCGTGAGGCGGCTGTTCCCTTCCATTGAGACCGGTGTTCTACAGGTCAGCGCTCTTTCGTGATCAGACAGGGGTGCCGCTCCACTCGCACCGCGCCGAACCCGTGGTCTGCACCAGTCCGGACCGCGACAGCCAGACCCGGGACGTCGCCCACCAGGGCGGGCCTCCTGTAACAGCGTCTGCGCCTCACGCACCACCTCGAACGGCGAACTGCTGCCTCCCGCAATCCGCAGCTCTCCACGAGTGGACGAAGGAACGAGAACCGACACAAGTACTTGTTTACCGACGAGGACGATGCTCTCCAGAACGCGATCGCGCGCGAGCAGATCCGAGCACGCCACTACGATCAGAGCAATCCCGGGCCGCAGGGAACGGGCGACACGAACCAAACGAGCCACCATCCGAGGAGAGTTCGTGACCGAGCAGCAACCGGCCGCGCCGCACCCCGACCACCAGGGCTTGCCGACGCTGTACATGGCCGAACTGGCCGTCTGGCGGGAGCGCTGGCAGATGATCGTTGTCGCGCCCGGCCCCGAGGTTGTCGTCGACGCGCTCGACCTCGGTCCGGCCGACACCCTCGCCGTCGCCGCCCCGGACGGACCCGGACACCACATGATCGTCCCAAGCCCGGACCCCCAGCCGGTCCCGCCCCTCGGGGACGCGATCAGCCGGCTGCCCACGGTGGGCTACACCATCGACCCCGCCGCCTGGACCGACCCGGCCAAGCTCAACGGCTGGACCCAGGTCGCCTACACCGTTTGGACAGCCCACTGCCACCCCGCCGCCCCGCAGCCTTAGACGCCCCGAAACAAGGGCCGAGCGAACGCCGAAGTCAGCCGCCAACAACCAGGCAGGAAGCGACGCGAGCCTATCCGGCATCCCCTCGACGACTGCCCTCGCCAGTAATCTCATCCCTGCCGAGGGCGCCCTGATCAACTGCCTTCAGCGGCGGCCCGACGAGGTCGTCCTCACCTCCCGGTTGGTCCACGACGGCTGGACGTACCCGTCGACTTATCACCTGCTGCCGGCCCTTCACCCCGGCCCCGCTCGCGCCGGGCATCGCACGGCTCGGCACCCCGCGGTGGTGGCGTCCTCGGTGCAGTCCACCAAGCCGCTGGGGCCGTCACCCGCTCGTGCCGGGTGCCGCCGGGCGGGCACCGGCGTTGCGAGGGAGCGGCCTGCTTCGCCGACACCGCCCAGGCGATCGAGGACCACCAAGTCCTGGGCCTGGCGTATCGGCGACGTTCTCCAAGAGCTCCGGAACCTGCTCTCGGTCGAGGCGAATCCCTGCCAACGAAACAGCCGTTGGGCATGATGAGCAAAGACGGACTGCCGCGGAGGCAGTACCTGCCCAACCCTGCCGACCCGTTCAGGAAGGAACCGAACCGTTGTCCCGCGTTCTACCCGCCGAGCCTTCATCCCTTTCCACACTGACTCCTGCCCTCATGATCGACCGCCCCGGTTCCCTCGACCGCGACGATGCCATTGAGGTCGAACGCGTCGGCGACGGCTGGCGCCTCACCGTCTATGTCGCCGATGTGGCTGCCTGCGTCACTCCAGGCAGTACGGCCGACCGTGAGGCGCTCGAACGCCGTCGGACCGAATACAGGGGCGGCTGGGCACTGCACACGATGCTGCCCCGGCCGATGGAGGCCCAACTGACTCTGGCCGAGGGGCGGCCGTGTGCCGCGATCGCGATCCGCATGCAGGTGCGTCCGGACGGGACGGTCGGGCGCGTCGACGTCGAGCGCGCGACGGTGCGCGGCCTGGTGGCCCTGGGCCACTCCCAGGCCGCCGACGCGGTCGGCGACCGCAGTCATCTTCTCCACGAGGTCGTGCGCGAGGCGGCGGCGGTGAGCGAGGTCCTGCTCGCCCGCCGGCGCCAGCAGGGGGCGCTCGCCCTGTACGACCTCCTGAGCGGATGGGCAACCAGCGAGGACGGCGTCGTGGTCCGGCTCGCCTCCTTCGAGCGGACCATCGGCTACAAGATCGTCCAGGAGTGCATGATCGCCGCGAACACCGCGCTGGCCTCCTGGGCCGCAGAACGCGACCTCCCGCTGCTGTTCCGCAACCACTCTGCCGCACGGGTCGCCGCCCCGCGCCAGATCATGCTGGACGATCTCGACCTGGCCTTCACCGACGGGTCCGCCGCCCGGCTGGAGGCGCTACGCGAACGCACCCTGATGACCCTCAAGGCGGCAGAGTACGCACCGTTCATGGGCGGCCACTGGGGTCTGAACCTGCCGGGCTACGTCCACGCCACCTCGCCCCTGCGCCGCTACCCCGACCTGGTCGTGCAACAGGTCATCTCCAGCCACCTGGACGGCGTCGACTCCCCCTACGAAGACGACGCACTCCGCGCGATCGCCGAGGCCCTGAACACCGGCGCCCGGCAGGACCGCGACGCCGAGCGGGAGTCACGCAAGTCGTCCGCGCACTCCTCCGCCCGCCGCGGTGCCGCGGCCGCGTCAGCCGACTACACCGGACTCGACGCCCAGGCGTTCCACGCACTCCTCAAGCGCGGCTGCAAGGAAGACATCGCCGGCGCCGCCCTCGTAGCCGAGACCGCCCGGCGGGCTGCCGACGGACAGCTCACCTCGCTGGATCTCCAGTTGGTGCTGCTCGTCGCCGGCGGATCAGGGTGGGAGCCGGGGCGCAGCGCCTGTCTGGACGTCATCGCGGTCGCACCCGAGAGGGCCGTGTCCATCCTGTCCGGTCATGCCCAGGTCAATGCCCTGCCGCCGGTCGAGTTCACGGTCCAGACCTTTGGACAGCCCCCCAACGCCGTCTTCTTCGCGCAGGCGTCGTGGCCGGCCGGTGAGAGCGCCGTCCAAGGGGCCCGACGGTCTGCACCGACGAAGAAGGCGGCCCGGCACCAGGCGGCGCTCAGCCTGCTCGCCCGGCTCGCCGACCTGCCCGACCCCTCGCGCGACCTCGCGCAGCCCGTCCCCGAGGCCACGCTGCTCCCGGCGGCCATGGACGGTGCCGGATCAGGGGAGAGCCCCTCCCCCATCTCGGTCCTCAACGAGTACCAGCAGACCTGGATCATCACCGGCCTGAGCTACTCGACGGGCGCCGAGGGACCCGACCACCTGCCCACCTTCACATGCACCGCCCAGGCCACCCACGACGGCCAGGCCGTCTGCGTGTCCGCCACGGCGTCGACCAAGGCTGTAGCCAAGACCGCGGCGGCGGCCAGCCTGCTGGAACGGGTCGACACGGCGCGGGCCGGTCGAGCCGGCTGAGGCCCGCAGCCCGGCGCACGTCCGCGCGGCACCCCCGTCCGGCTGGTCGCGGGCCGAGCCCATGCGCCAGAGTAGGCGGCACCGGCCGGGGAACCCCGGTGGGCAACGAGCGGCTGCCGAACTCGCCGATGTGGGCGCTGCCGACGTTCAGGACTAGACCGATGCGCGGCCCCAGGGCCAGCAGGGTGTCGCCCTGCTCCGGGGCCTCGGTGGGCCGAGAGGCGGGGAGTCGCGGGTGGACAAGGACGGCAAGCGGCTGGCCGGTGGACGGAGCGGGCGCGCCCTAGTGGTAGCAGTCGACGAGGCGGATCTCGCGCTCTTGCCGGGCCGCTCCCGGGGGTCGTTCGCCAGCTACTGGGCTGGGGTGGATGCCCAGGTGCGGGCAGCGGCGCGCACCGGCAGACCTGTCCAGCTCCGGCCTCTGGCGCCTTCGACTTCGAGACGTTCTGTGCCTGGCGGCATCTGGACCCGCGCGGCCGCGACGCACTGGCGGACTACGAGGACGACCCGGTGCCGACGGAGGAACTGCTGCTCTACCAGGGCGAGCCGGCCGATGTCCTGCTCCAGCTGATGCACGATGAGCGGGACGCCTGTGCAACGGGGCTGCGCACACGGAGCGGTGCTGTCCACCGCGGTTGCCCAGTTCGGTGCCGCAGCCGCAGCCGCAGTCGCAGTCGCAGACGAGTCACGGGGAGCTGTTCGGCCGCTCAGGGCCCGGCCCTGGGTGTGTTGCCGCCGGGGCTCTGGCCGGGGTCGGGATGCTGGTGCTGGTGCTGGTGCTGAGGGGTGGGCTGCTCTCCTGTCGTCGCGGGCAGCGTGCTGGCCGTGCGCAGGATCGTGCTCATCTTGGTCGACAGCTGGCCAATCGCCTCGACGACCTGGGCGACACGCTGCGGGTCCAATGCGGTGAAGGCTGCCGGGCCGTCGGTCGGATCGAGTGCGGCGAGCGTCTCGTTCAGGTGGAGCAGAGTGCGCGTCCCGGGAGCAGCCGCTTCCACTGTTCGGGTCCGGTCTGGTGGGGCCGCCTTGTCTGGGGTAGCCCATTCCTGTACGGCCCGGGCCCGGGCGGCCGCGGTGGCGGCGGCGGTGAGGTGGCCTTGCTGTTCGAGCTCGACGAGGCGGGCCTGGTCGCCTTCGGTATCGGGTTGGTCCCGGCTGGGGATCACCGCGGCGACGGAGGCAAGGAGCGGCTGCGCGCGGATGACGCTGGCGTAGACCTGCGCGGCGTGCTGCGCCGCGGCGACCATCCAGTCGTGCTCTTCGGCGACCAGGACGCGGGCGGTGAGTAGGTCCAGGACGTCCTGGGTCCGCTCGGCGGCCTCAGGAAGTTCGGGGCCACAGGCGGCGAGCCGGTTCCAGTCGCCGATGAGGACTTCCTCCGTGGCGTTGTCGTACGGGAAGAGCAGGTCGGCGCGATTGTAGGCGGCACTGGTGCTTTGGGCCTGGCTGCTGATCTCGTCCGCGGCGCGCCGGGAGATCCCGGTGCGCGTGACCACTTCGGTCAGCACATCCTGGTCGGGCAGCGCCTCGGTGTCGGAGGTGATCAGGATTCCCCAGGCCCGGCCGGCCTGTTGCGCGCTGTCGAGGGACAGCGGAGCGTGGTCGCTCGGCATCCACCGGATGAGCCACTCGGCCTGGGCGCGCACGAGGGTCTGGGCCTGTTCGGCTGGTGCGCCGTCCAGGAGACCGTTGACCTGTACGTCGAAGCGGGCTGAGTCGAGGAGTTGCCCTGGCGCTACCGGGCCGTCGGGATACTCGATGGCCTGGCGGGTGCGAGAGCGGTCCGTGGTGAACCACTCGATGGCCTTCTGGACGTTGTCTCCGGGCAGCCGGGCGGCGTCACCGCCCGGCTGCCGCCCATCAGGCTCATCAGCAGTCACGGATGGCTCCCTTGGGTGTGCCCGCCCCGATCACGCGACGTTCGCCTGTTGCGCGCCGTGCGGAGTGGGGCCTGGCACGGACTGCTCGTGGTAGCGGAGCGCCTCGCGGGTGGCTTGCTGGAACTGCTGGCGGCTCTGGTCGATGAGCACGCGCGGGTCGAGCGTCTTCTGTGCGGCCGCCTGGACGGCTGTGCTGGCGTCGCGTGCGGTGCGGCGCACCGTCATGGTGACAAGGTGGCTGGCCCCCTGGCTGGCCTCGGGTACTCGTACCGTGCGCGCGGCGTAGCCGATGTTGCTGAGCTCCTCGAACTTCAGTGGCGGGGCGCCGTCATATCGGGCCAGTTGGTGTGCCTGGTTGGTCAGGAGCCAGGGGTCCTGGGCGGCGTTCGGTGGCAGTGACTGGATGGCCTTGAAGAGGTACCGGTGCTCGGGTTGTGTGAAGTCCTGTTCGGCCAGGGACCGGGTGGGGCCGTCTTGGTGGAGCTGGCTTGGATTCTGCATGAGGGAGATCAGTACGCGGCGTTCGGTTGGCCGGGAGGTGTAGCTCGGTCCCTCGCTCTGTTCGGGTGCGGGCTCGGCGGTCTGATCGGGTGCGCTGTAGCCGGCGAGGGTGCGGGGCGCGGCATCGAGGCGCTCGGCGAGTTGGTCCAGGGCGTACTCGTTGGTGCTGAGTTCGATTGCGACCCGGCCCAGGGAGGCGTCGGACAGTCCGTAGTCGCGGACGCGTCCTGCGAGGTCCTCGACGGCGGCGGGGATGCTCGGCTCGAGGATGAAGGTGACTGCGTACTGGGCGGCGTTGTCGGGGTTGGGGCTGTAGTCCGGAGCGCTCGCGCGGGCGAGGTAGGTGCCGATGAGCTGGTTGGCGTTGGCGTCCAGGCGTGCTTTGGCCTCCGGGTCGCCGGTGGAGCGGTGGTGGTCGTTGTAGATCAGCCGCGTGGTGATGTGCTGGATCATCGCCGCAGCTCGCTGCTCTGGCGTGAGCTGGGGGTCTCTGGCTGCTGGCAGAGCGATCGCGGGGTCGGGCCCGGTGACCAGTGCATCCCAGATCTCGGCGGTCGAGGGGTCGCCGAAGTCCTGGGGTTGGAGCCAGTAGGGCGATGCGTCGGGGGACGAGGGGGTGTACCAGAACTGCTGAGCGCGGTCCGGGTTGTTGAGGATGGCTCCGATGACCGCCAGTTCCTTCATCAGCGCGTCGCTGTCGTTGCCGCGTCCGCGGGACAGCTTGAAGGGGACGTTTTTGGTCGTGGAGGGGTGCTGAGCTGCGCGGGTCGTGACATAGGCGTCGTGTCGTGCGTGCTCCGGGTTGGCCGGCCAGCTGGGTTGTGCCATTTCGCGGACGGCGCTGTGGACGGCCGCCCAGTACGCCGAGTCGTTCAGTGCCGCCTGCGCGCTGGGGTCGCCCACCGCAGCGCGCTGTTGGTAGGGGACCGCCATTCTGGCCATGACGGCATCCGCGGTGACTGTCGCGGGATCGGCGTTGGGGAAGGCCCGCAGGCGCTGCTTGATGTCGCTGAGTCCGCCAGACAGGAGTGCCGTGTAGGCGGCGCCGGTCCATTCGGTCTTGAAGTGGTCGGGGCGGAGCCAGTACTGGGGGTCGGGACGGCGGTTCCAGTCGACGAGTTGGTCCACCGCGGAGCTGTCGCGCAGGAGGCTGCTGAGGACGTTGAGTTCATGCTGCGGTGCACGGTACTGATCGTTGTTCACGCGGCCCCCGCTTCGGGCCGGGCGGGCGGCACTTCGGCGAGCTCGGCGTCCGCGTCGGGATGTGCGGTTTCCGCGGTCGCGGCCCGGTAGCGCTCTGCGTGGAGGTCGAGTTGGGCGGATGCGGATACGTCGAGAGCCACCCAGCCCAGTTCGTCTTCCCGCCACCAACGGTCCATGTAGCGCACCGGGCTTCCATCGAACTGCCCGAGAGCGTCAGCCTTCCCATCTGCGAGGAGTTGCTCCATCGCCGCGATGGGCATCGGCGCATTCAGGACCCGCTGCTGCGCCGAGTCCTTGAGGAGCTCCATGCGTTCGGCCCAGGTGACCGTGGTGTTGCCGGGCTCGGCCATGGTCGGCTCCGTTTCGGACGAGGACAGTGGACTCCTGGCAGGCTGCGTTGTGATCCACCGGTCAACAAGCCAAAACCGGGCTGCGGTCCAAGGGGTGAGTGCGGTGGGCGCGGATTCTTCGTTCTGTGTCCCATCCGGCGGGAATTGGGCACTCGTCAGGCGTGCGGAGTGGCGTCGGTAGAGGCGGTTCGCGAGGGGGGTTGCGGGCCTGTGGTTTGACGGCCGGCGCGGAAGGTGTGCTTAACTAGTTGCGAGACCAGCCATCTCACAAGTTCATCCGACGAGGTGAGCATTCGTAATCCTGCGCCTTCACGGGCAGGTATGGCTGGTCTCTCTTTTTTTGTAGGTTCTCAGATCGCGTGGCCAATTTTCACGAGCGGTGGCCACGCGGTGGCCACTGTCGAGACTGCGCAGGTCAGAGATCTGCCTCGGCGACCACTGCCGAGGAAATGGACACGGCCGTGAGAATGAGCCGCTGGACACAGCGTGAGGCACCGCACGAATCCGCAGGTCACAGCGTCGCCTTGGGACATGAGCGGCGAGAACCTACCTTTTGTTCTGGCACCACCGCCAGCACGGCATGGGCCGTCGACCCGGCAGAGCGTGTCGCAGAGTTGCTCAGTCTGGCCACTGGAACAGGAGCTCGCTGACCAGCAGCGATGAAGAGGCAACGTGCAACATCGCGCTCCCTCTTCCCTCACCCCCACAAGGCCCTGAGACTTGGCTTATGCCTCCCGCTGACTTACACACCCAGCTCGCTCCTGCCCTGATCCGGACCGTCATCACCAGCTACGGCGACGGCCACCAAGACGCCCCGCGCGGCAACGCACTCCGCGTCGACGCTCGCCCTCTGCGTAACCCCCCAGCGGATCCCGCCGTCCGGGCACGGATGCTGAACGCCAACGGCCTCGACCCCCACGTACGGGACTACGTCCTGGTGACCCCTGGCGCAGACCGGCTCATCGAACGCAGCTTCACCAGGGCAGTGGCGCTCCTGGCCCTGCCCGACCATCACCGCATGGACATCCATGTCCTGTGTGGCGGCGGCCGGCACCGGTCGGTCGTCGTCGCCGAGGAGCTCGCCGTACGGCTACGCGCCGTCGGCTACGGTGTCGAGACCGAGCACCGGCACATCGATCACCCCATCCTCGAGTGTCTCGGTAACCGCACCTACTGATCATGAACTTGACTCGGTCCGCCTGCTGCACGCGGTCACATACAGAGCGCCGCGATCGGGAGGTCAGGGCACAGGCCGGGGCCAGTTGCTCCGCTGCGCCGCACGGATCTCACCCTGTATGGACCGCCCGTACTGCCTGCCACCGACTCGAGAGGGGCGTCCTGAGACAGCACTGCCACAATGACGAAGCCCCGCCCGGGCGGGCGGGGCTTTCGCGCGTGTCTACGTACCGGCCAGGTTGGTGCCGTTGTCGCGCCGAGGCGGACGGGTGGCCCGGCCTGAATCCTGAAGCATCACCCGGGTCGGCCTCAGCGGCGCGACCACCTGAACCAGCGCCCGGTCGAAAGGCGCTCGGTGACCAGGAGCAACCCGAGGAACAGGACGAGCAACCCAAGAGACTGGGCCAGCTCGACGCTGAGGCCATCGTGAGCGACGAGCGTCAGGCCGCTCACCAGCATCATGACGACGAAGCCGAGAGCGAAGACACCTTGGAAGAACACCGTCAGGCGCCGCATGATCCTGCCTCCTCTGCCATCGAAGCTCTTGCACACATTAGGGTTGTTGTGCTCGCGACAGGAGACTGTAGCAGTTTGATGATGTTGCTAGGTTGTCAAGGTCCGATGGGCCTTGACTTTCCCCTAGTTGTTGAGTTGTCCAAGTCGCTCGGTGATCTGGGCGCGCATGGTTGCGGTGCGCTCAGGGGCTACCACTTCCAAGAGCATGTTGACGAGGTCGGAGACCATTGGGCCGGCCTCGTGCGGCGGTAGATGCATCCAGGCGTCGGCGGCGTTCTGCGCCGCCACCTGGGTGCGCCGCTTGCCCGGCCCCAGGCGGTCGAACCAGGCAAGGGCGAGCCAGGTCCATGAGGCCGCGGCGAAGGCGTACTCGCCACTCAGATAGGCCAGGTCGGCCCGGAACTCTGCGGCCTCGAGGGTCCCGGAAGCCGTGGCGCCCTGCTCGGCGGTGAGCTGCTGCAGGATGTCTTCAGCGGCCTCTATGGCCGTATCGAAGTCGTGGGCGCGGCCCGCGGCCTGGGCGGCGGCGAGCCGGTCGAAGAGGCTGGCCTTCTGCTGACCAGGCTCGGCTGCCGCCAGCTGGGGAGCCGCGGACGGGGTTTCTGCGGCCTGAGTGGTGCCGTCGGGCATGACCTGCATGTCGAAGCGGGCGTCGCTGCGCTCGTCCCGGACCTGGACGAGGACCGGCAGGCCGCTGCCGGCCGCCTCGATGTGGAGGACTTGGACGACAACCTGCGAGGGGTCGACTCCGTCGGGGACGAGCTGCGGCTCGTTGTCGATGTGGAGCTGGCCGTCGCGACTGATGTGGACCTGGTAGTGCGTGCTGGTGTTCATGGTGTGTGGCCCGCGGCATGGCGCCGCAGGCACTCCTCCTTCAGGTGGTCAGAGCGAGAGTCCGTGGCTGCGGAGATAGGCGACGGGGTCCATGTCGGATCCGTACGCGGGTCCTGTACGGGCCTCGAAGTGCAGATGCGGGCCGGACGCATTGCCGGTGGAACCGGAAATGCCGATCTGCTGGCGGGCCTTGACGGCTTGTCCCTTGCTGACGGTGACTTTCGAGAGATGTCCGTACTGCGTGTATTTGCCGTCGCTCATCTTGATGACGACGTTGTTGCCATACGCGCCACCCCATCCGGCCTCAACGACGGTGCCCGTGCCGACGGCCTGCACCCTGGTGCCGGTGGCGACAGGGAAGTCGATACCGGTGTGGCTGCCGGAGGACCACATGCCGCCGCCGGCCTTGTAGGGGGTGGTGACGCGGGAGTTCTCCACGGGCATCGCCCACCCGCCCTTGGCGTCCGAGGAGTTGGCGGCGTTCTCGACGGCGTCGCACCCGGAGGTGGTGGAGAGCACGGCCTTCTTGCCCCAGCTCTTGACCACGAGCTCACCCGCGGTCTTCTCCCACTTCGCGTACGCGTCGGGGAAGCCGGAGCGCTGCACATTCTGGGCAGCCTGACTAAGCGGCTTGGTCTGCCATTTGCCGACCTTGGCCAGGCGCCCGAAGAAGGAGTTGCTCGCGTGGATCGGGTCGGTGACTTGCGCGACGGTGCCCCAGCCCTGTGAGGGGCGCTGCTGGAAGAGTCCCTGGGAATCGCGGTCTCCGTGCCGGATGTTCTTGAGCATCGACTCCTGGATCGCGGTGGCCACGCCGATGACTGCGGCGCGAGGTGGGAGGCCGCGGCTGCGCGCGACATTGGTGATCACGCTCGCGTTGCGCTTCTGCTCCTCCGTCCAGTTGACGCTCTGCTGCTTGCCCTGAGGGTTCAGGGGCACTGTGACCTGTCCGCCGGCCTCTGCGGCCGGGATCTCCTGTTCCTTGCTGGCCGCCTGCATGACCGAGCCGCTGGGTGTGCAGGAGTCCTCCCAGTCCGGTCCGTCGTCTGACCCGCCGGCGCCCAGCATCAGCGGCAGGCAGAGCGTTCCAATGCACACCGCCGCGATCCCACCCCCGGCAACCCGTATGGCTGTGCTCATATCTCGATCCCCAGTCGTCGATGCGCATCCCGCCACGAGGGACGGAAACCGCAATTCCCGTGCCATGGGGTGAGCCCGTTTAGCCGGGCGTCCCAGGGCTGCGAATGCGCCACTACATAGCCGTGCACTGCGCGGCTAGCGTCTGCGCCGAGTGAGAGCAGCAGGGAATCGACAACTCGCGCTGAATTCTACGGCATTGAATTGCGGATGCGTCAACGCATCCGCAGGGGAGGTGTTTTAGCCGCCTCCCTATATTCGCCTGGGGATTATTCGGTGTGACGCTCGAATTTCTCGCTGTCGTCGACCGATTGTCCAGGTCCGTCACGCGGGCTGGGGCAGGCTTTCGCAGCCTGGGAGGGATTCGTGCAGGTAACACAGCAAGTGGTGCAGCTCGCTGCAGACGGCGGAATCAGCACCATCACAAACGGAATTAAGCCCGACTGGGCGGTATTCGGCGCCATCGGGACCAAGGCGAAGATCATCGTCGGCGTGGTCATGGCCGGTGCCGTTCTCTTCCTGCTCGGGAGCGCCATCATCGGCGCTGTTCATATCCGTGTCGGAAATCAGCAGCACAACTCGATGGAGACGAAGAAGGGACAGACGATGGTCGGCAGTTCCCTTATTGGGCTGTTCGCAGTCGCCTCGATGTCAACACTCTTCGGCATCGTCTACGGGTTTGGAATCTGATGGCTGGCAACCAGAAGCAGGCCGGCACGCGGAGTCTGACGGCCCAAGCGTCGGAGAGTTCCGGGGCCGGGATGGCATCCCCGTGGCGCAGGGTGAAGATCGGCGCGATCGTCTTCGGCCTCGTCCTCGTGCTCGGGATTGCGCTGACCCTGTTCGGCGGCGGCGGTGGGGGCGGAAACGACCAGGGGGCGCCCGAGGCGCCTGCCGACTCCACACCTACCTCCCAGGCCGGTGGCAGCGGGCCCGGTGCCAAGGCGAAATCCGTCAAGGGCGGTGTCCCCGTGGGGTATCCGCGCACCAAGGACGGTGCTGCGGCGGCCGCGGTCAACTATCAGGTGGCCCGCTCCTCTCCGGGGTACTTCGCCGACCAGGCGCTGCGTCACCAAGTACTCAAGACTGTGATGACGTCCACTGCGCTGGGCAATCAGCAGGCGCAGGACGACCAGATGGCCAAGGGGCTGTTGGCGTCGCTCGGGGTGACCGAGCAGACGGTCCCGGACATGGTGATGCGCGCCGCGTCTCTCGGCACCAGCGTGCGCTCGTTCTCTGAGGACACGGCGACGGTCAAGGTCTGGATGAGCGAGGTCGTTGGGGTCCCCACCGAGAAGTCGAAGATGCCCGTCTCGGGCACGTGGTCGACCTACACGCTGATCCTTCAGTGGCAGGACGGCGACTGGAAGGTCGCGACGATCGACCTGGCGGACGGCCCTACCCCGCTGGTTGCACCTGACCAGTCAGCATCGTCCACCGAGGACATGCGCCTGGCCAACAAGGAATTCGGGGCGCCCCGCTATGCAGGTTGATTCCGCACGGCGGCGCGTGGCACAAGGGATCGTCGCCGCTATGTTCGCCGCCTCCATTGTTGTGGCCGGGCCAGCTGCCCCTCAGGCTCACGCGGATGTTTCCGTTCCCGGCTGGCTCAATCCGTGCAATGCGCCAGGCGGGAAAACTGTCTGCAAGAAGGCAGAGGAGGGCAGTAAGTGGCTGTACGACAAGTCCGGAGCCGATTCTCTTGTCGATGGCGTGAGTTCAGCCGTTGATTTCGCCTCAGACCCGCTCGGCTACATGGAGCAGAAGCTTCGGTCCGGAACCAAAGGAATGTTTGCCGCCTTCGGCGAGGAGCTCACCGGAAAGAAATCTGCCGCGCCAAAGAAGGGCAAGGGGGACTAGTCATGATGGAAATCGACTGGGGAAACCCAGGGTTTATCCGCCTGTACGGTCTCATCTTCGCCCTCTCCGCCGTCTTCACCATGGTCCAGTGGCTGGTTTCGGTGGTGAAGCGAGTGGTTCGGGGTGTGTCTCCCGGACAGGCCGCTATGGAGAACGTCGGCTACCTGCTGATGTCGGTGGTCGTGGCTGGGTTCATGCCGGCCGCGGTGGCTACCACAGTCGATTTCATCGATAGTGCGGCAGAGGCAATTCTCGGTGACTACATCGCCGAGCTATTCGTCGGCGGAATGGTCATCTTCGGCGCTCTGGCAACCATTTCCATTCTGATGCCAGGGGTCGGTGTGGTCATCGCCATTCCGATCGCCTTGATGATCCTGACGGCGGTGTTCGGCCTCTGGGTCATGCTCGTCGTGCGCAACGCGCTGATCCTGCTCGGGCTCATCTTTGGGCCACTGGTCTTCTCCGGCCTCGTCGACAAGGACTTGTGGGGCCATACCCGCAAATGGGTCGGGATCATGGGCGGGATCATCGCGAGCAAGCTGGGCATCTACGTCGCCCTCGCCCTGGCGGGCGCCCTCCTGGACGGTGTTGCCGGCAGCGTTGACCGCATCACCTTGCCGCAGGCCATCGGCACCTGCATCACCTTCCTCGCCCTGCTCTTCATCGCCCTGTTCATGCCCTTCCAGATCGCGAAGTGGTTGCCCATCGTCGGCGACGAGATGCAGGCGATGGCCCAGGTCAAGGACGAGGCCGGCCAGCGTGCCAAATCCGTAAAGGGCAAGCAGGACGAGATGAAGACGCAGGCTGCGTCCAAGAACTCGGCCGGCGGCAAAACCGGTGGCGCCACTGGCGCAGCCAGCAAGGGTGCACCTCCAGTCGCTGCAGGTATGGCCGTCAAGGAGGGCATTGAGAAGGCCCGCGACCAGACCGTCCAGGCTGCAAAGGACGGCGCCAACACGGCCTCCGGCGACGGTGGCAGTGGCGGTCAGCAGGGTGGCGGTCAGCAGGGTGCCGGCTCCGGCAAGGGCAAGGGCCCCGGCGGTCCGCGCGGTGGAGGCCGCGGCGGCTCCGGTGGCGGGAACGGCGGTGTCCCGGGCGGAGCCCGACGGCCAGCTCCCGCACCGCCTCCACGGTCGGGCTCGCCCGGGTCCAGGCCCGGGGGGGCTCCCCCGCCGCCGAGGCAGGGCGGCCAGGCTCCCCCGCCCCCTGCCCCCGCTCCCCCGCCGCAACCACCCGCGAGCTAACGGCAGCTCTCACCCCACCCATCACGTCTTGAGAGAGGAGTCGCGATGGACCGCGTCTTCAGTTTCCCCCGACCGCGTCCACGCGGTCTGCTGGGGCGGCGCTTCGAAATGGACGAGCAGCTGGTCCTGCTCGGCGGCATCATCCTGGCAGTCGGCCTGCTGGCGGGCCTGCCCGGGATCCCTCTGAAGATCCTCGGCGCCCTCGGGGCTGCCGGAACATGCGTCTACGTCACGATGGTCCCCTACAAGGGCCGCACCTTCCTTCGCTGGTACGAGATCCGCCGCTCCCACCGCAGGCTGCTGCGCGACGGCAGGCTCCTGTACAAGTCGACAGCCCCGCTTTCCGGGCGCCGCCGGGACGGCACGCCGGAGCCGGTGGCCCAGCCGGTGGGCGTGCCGGAGTCGCTGGAATGGATCACGGCCAGGACCGCGTACGGAGACATCGCCGTCCTGCTCCAGCCCACCGAGGGCATGTTCGTGACCTGCATCGAGGTCGAGGGCGCCAAGAACTTCGGCGGCCTCGACAGCGCGGACAAGGAAGCGCTCGTCTCCGCCTACGAGTACCTGCTCAAGGAGACCGCAGAGAGCGGCGGGCGCATCCAGTACGTGCAGTGGCTCGCGCGGCTGCTGCCCACCGACCCCAACGCCCACGCACACGATGCCGCCGCACGGCGGGATCCGGCAGCGCCGTCCTGGCTGAGCGATTCCTACGACCAGTTGGTCGACATGGTCTCGATCTACGCCGAAGATCGGCGGCTGTTCCTGGTTCTGGGCATCCCCTACACCCAGGAGCTGTCCGCCGAGGCACTGACCTACAGGACCCTGCACGACGGGTACGGCGAGGTGCTGGGCAAGGAGGTCGAGCAGTTCATTCGGGGCCTGGGCGGCGCGCAGCTGCGGTGGGTCCGCAACTTGGACGAGCCCGCGCTCGCCTCGCTGATCCACCACACCTACGCGCCCGACCACTGGATCAACGACACCCGGGGCATGGACCGCGCGAGCTGCTGGCCCGCCGAGATGGACGGCCGGGAACCCACTCGCATGGCCGCCCGCAGCTGGGAGGGAGCCGATCCCTGGTACACGAGTACCGCGTGGATCAAGCAGTTTCCTGTGTTGCCGGTAGGCGTCAACTTCATGGCTCCGCTGCTGCTTTACGTCTCCGACGTGATCTTGACGGTCGGGGTGACTATGCGGTTGCTACCCGCCGACAAGGCTTTCCAGGACGCCATGGCGGACGTCACCAACGAGGCGGGCCAGGCCGACAACCATCCCGGGAAGATCGCCGACCCGCGCGAGGAACGCGAGCTGGGGGCGTCCGCCTCGACCATGCACGACCTGGCCAACGGTGCGGCCGGAGTACGCCTGACCGGGTGGGTCACCGTCACCGCGCCCGACCCCGAGCTGCTCGTCCAGCACCGCAACACGGTGCGCGCGGCCGCGGTCAAGAGCCAGCTGGCGCTGGAGTGGTGCGACTCCGAGCAGTACCGCGCCTTCACCAACACCCTACCCATGGTCACCGGACTGCTGAAGGACTGACGCGCCATGCTCGAACTTGTTCGCCGCCAGTCCCAGACCAGACGGCGCACCCTGCGTACCACCACCGCCACCGCCTCCGGGCTGTATCCCGCGGTCGGCGCCCCGTCCTCGGACCCCCGGGGCGTGATCATCGGCAGGGAGATCTACTCCGGCAAGGCCTACATCTACGACCCGTTCATTCTCTACGACCCCTCCGCCCGCGAGCGTCTCCCCAGCGGCCACGCCCTCGTGCTCGGCAAGTCCGGGTTCGGTAAATCGTCGCTCGAGAAGTGCTATGTGCTGCGGCAGTTGCGCTTCAAAAACCGTTCGTTCTGCATCCTGGACGCACAGGGCGAGGACGGCGTCGGCGAGTGGGACAGCATCGCGCGGTCGCTGGGTGTCACCCCGGTCCGCCTGGTGTACGGCGGTGAGGACGGCGAGGGGGTGCGGCTCAACCCGCTGGACCCCCGGATTCCCTCGCAGTACCAGTTCAAGATCCTCTGCTCGATGGTCGAGATCATCGGCGGTCCGCTGAGCAGCGAGAGTGAGTTCTCCCTCTCGGTCGCCCACGCGACCGCGCAGGTGAGAGCCATGGCAGAGGACCGGGTCGCGGTTCTGTCCGACATTCACGATGCGCTGACCAACCCCGAGCCAGCCATGCTCGGGCGACGCCAGGTCGGGGTCGAGGACATGGTCAAGTGGGGCCAGCCGGCCAGCCTGGCGATGGACCAACTGTGCAGCCCCACAAGGGATCTTGCCGGCCTGTTCAACGGCCCCACTACGCCCGGCATCGACCTCGATGCCCGACTGATCGTCTTCGACCTCACACGGTTGCCTCGCGAAGGGGAGGCCATGCCGCTGCTGATGAGTGTGCTCGGCCCGTGGCTGCGTTATGCGTGGATCAAGACCGGGGACAGCATCAAGCGAACGCTGATCGTCGAAGAGGCCTGGCACATCCTCTCCCACCGCCCCGTGGCCAGGCTCTTTGAGGAATTCGTCCGGTACGGGCGACGGCTTGGTCTGTCGTTCTGGGCCATCCTGCATCACCTTGGCGACCTGATGGTCGACGAGGCTCCCGAGGCCGCGGCCATCTTGAAACTCACCGCCACTCGGGTGCTCTACCACATGGACAAGGCCGAGGCCGATATCACGGCGGACTACCTGCAACTGCCCGACTGGGCGCGCGAAGCGCTCGTCGACGGCGCGAGCCGCTGCTCTCCCGGACGGGCCGTATGGCAGGTGGGCAACCGGATGCACCTGGTGGAGCACATCCGCAGTGCCACCGAGTCCGAGTTGACCAACACCAACCGCAAGATGACCGAGGCCAGTTCCGGGAGCCAGGCACCCGCGGCACCGCTCATCACGATGCGAAAGAGCGCAGCCTGATGCCCCCCTCGAACCTCGCCGTCCGCGCGCCTTCCCGGCACACCACCACCTCGTCCACCCCGTCTGTGAGCCATCGCCTCTGCGGGGCCTACGCCCGCGTGATGCTCACGGCCATTCGACCGGCCGACGGTGACCCGATATCCACGGGCGGGGGGGCACGGTAGTGGCCAAGGTCGTCACACCGCACTCGGGCAACCGCCTGCACGTCTACAAGGACGCCTGGTGGATCGCCCTGTGCATCACCGCAGTCGCTCTCACTCTCTGGACGTGGGTGGCTGCCGTCCTCTCCGGCGTGCTCTCACACGCTTCGCCCGCCATCGTGTCGTGGAACGAGACCGCGGCCGCCATCCCGGCCCTGGTCACCGATCCGCTTCACCCGCAGGACGCCTACCCCGTCGGCACGGGGGTGGGCGGGCCGTTCGCCTTCTACCCGCCCTTCCTCGCTACGGCGGTCGGCACCTGCTGGGGAGCCCGGGCGGGGTGGCGGCGCTGGCGTACAACACGCGATGAGGGCACCGACGGAATGGCCACCAGCGGCCAGCTGGAAGAAGCCATGGGCGAGGCCAAGGCCCTGTCCCGGCTCGGCGCGCTGCGCCCGAGCCTGGCCACCCCGCGGCTCTCCCTCGACAAGGCGGCCGGCACCACGCGGGCGCTGCCGTGGCGTCCCAGCGCGCCGCCGAAGGTCACCGACGTACCGGTGACCGAGGTCGCCGTGTTCTGCGGCACCGCCATCCCGACCGGCGTGAAGTTGTTCATCCCGTTCGAGGAAACCGTCCTGATCGTCGCGCCTCCCCGGGAGGGCAAGACCTCACAGTTGATCATGCCGTGGATCCTCGACTTCCCTGGCAGTGTGCTCGCCACCTCCTCCAAGACCGATGTCCTGTACGCGACGGCCAAGAGCCGCGAGAGGTACGGGCCGGTCATGGTGCTCGACCCGACGGGCCTGTCCAACTGGCCGCTGCAGTTGCAGTGGGCCATCACGGACGGTTGCGAGGACTTCACCGTCGCTCGAAAGCGCGCCGAAACTCTCACGGGCACTGCGAAATCGGACGAAGGAACAAAGAACGGTGGGTATTTCGTCATGAATGCCCAAATGCTCATGACCTGCTGGCTGCACGCAGCCGCGCTGGAGGGTCTGAGCGGCATGGACATCCTGCGCTGGGCCACCGCTCCCACCGAGCGTCAGCCGGTGGACATCCTGGCCGCCCACGGCCAGGAGAACCTCGCCCGGGCCCTGGCCGCCCAGCATGCTGCGGCTCCCGAGGAGCGGTCGGCAAGCTGGCGTACCGCCGAGCAGAGCATCCTTGCCCTGTACGACCAGAAGGTAGCCGCGATCTTCGGCATGTCCGCCCGAGACGAGAAGAACTTCTCCATCACAAAGTGGCTCACCGAGGGTGGCACCGTCTTCCTCATCGGCGAGGAAGACGAGGGTTCCAGCCTGGCCCCCATCCTGGCGGCCTTCTCACGGGCCATCCTCGACACCGCAAAGGTGATCGCGGCCCGGATGCCCAACGGCCGCCTCGATCCGCCACTCGCGCTGCTCGGCGACGAGCTCGCCAACGTGGCACCACTGCCGCAGATCCCCAGCCTCATGTCCGTCTCCGGCTCGCAGAACATCTTCATGGTCGCCGTGCTGCAGAACCTCGCCCAGGCACACGAGCGGTGGGGGGAGTTGGGCGTCCGCAAGATGTTCGCAGCCGCCACAATCAAGGTCATTTTGGGTGGTGTCTCGGACGAGCAGGAGCTGAAGACGTACTCGCAGCTCGCCGGCGAGTTCGAGGAGGACACCGAGTCGGTCAGCGACGACGGAGACCGCGCCTCCATCAGCATCTCCACCCGGCGCAGGGCCGTTCTCGAGCCCGGCGACATCCGCCAGATCAAGGAACGCGAGGGGCTGGTCGTCCATCGGCGCACCCCTGTCACGCGGGTCAAGTTCGAGCGGATCCACGAAGGCCCCCGCGCCAAGGAAATCAACGATGCCACCAAGGAAGCCCTGAAGAAGGTGAACAGTCATGTCGCCAGCAGCTGAGTCCTCCGACGCCGTCCTGCAGTCCATGCACGCAGAACTGACGAACCACGCGAGGCGACTCGCCCGCTTGGAGGAGGCCGCCGCGCCGGGTGCCGCGCAAACCCAGCCACAGGCGCAGCCTCTGCGCCGCAAGTACGATCCCCGTGATCCGCTGGGCCCGGTCTTCGATGGCCTGGACTCCCTCAACGGCGAGCTCACTGAATTCGCCGAGCGCCTCGACCGGATCGAGGACTCCGGGCGCCGTGTGCCACCCCAGCTCCGCTTTCCCCTGCTGAGGGTCCGCCCCGGCACCTCTGCCGCGGCCATCGGGGCGGCGCGAGGCCGCAGGGCACGGAAGGCGGTGCCCCGTGCCTGATCCGCTCGGCCCGCTCTTCGACGCGCTGGAGTCCATCAACGGCGAACTCACCGGGTTCGCCGCGCGCCTGGCGAAGTTGGAGGATGGCGCCGCCGTTCGTGGGGCCAAGCAAGGAGGCTCGGGGGACGAAGGCGGCAGTGACAGCGAGCGTGTCCGCGGCGCGCCCGTCGCCTGGCACAAGGTCAAGGAAGACGAACGCGAGGATCTATGGACTGAGTTCGCCGCATGGGTGATCCGCATGGCCGACGTCTACGAGCTCACCACGGAGCAGCTTCCGCATGCATGCTGGTGGGAGCACGGCGCCGTGGTGGCGGAGCTGACCGCACTGTGGACCGGCTGGGAGTCGGCCTACGGCAACGAGGAAGACGCGGCCGCTGGCCCTTATCTGTGGCATGACGCCTGGTCACGCGGCATCGAGCGAATCGGCCGCACATGGCTCGGCGAATGCACCAACGGCTACCACCAGCAGAAGTCAAGGACGACCTGGGGCACCGATCCTGCCTACCGCAAGAAGATCATCGAAGCAGGGCCGCCCGGCGTCAGCAGCAGCAACGGTGGTGGGCCGGCCAAACCCAAGGCCGCATAACCCGGTCCGGCGTTCCCGATCATTCGCCGTCCGCCAGCTTCCCCGGGGGCCGGGCTCATCGGTCCGGCCTCGGGGCGAAGACAGAGAACAATCACTGCACGACGAAAGGGATGATCCTCATGACCGCAACTCCCGCTCTCCTGCCCGGCCATGCCTGCGAGCACGTGCTCCACATCAGCAGGGTCGAGACCCCCTTGATCAGTGAATTCGTCGCCGCACTCGGCCACCTGGAACGTGCGGCGGCCCTGGCCGGCGCATCCGGTGCCCTCATGCTGCCCAACGGAAAATCCGTCACTACTGGCGAGATGAGCGAGTGGGTGGCCATGAACACCAACCGCCTCCACATCCTCCTGGGAAAGATCACCGACGCCTTCCCCGAGCAGAAAGCAGCCGGACCTTCGGCCCTCACCTGAGCCCAATCGCGCCAGACAGGCGAGGATCGACCAGTTGCCTGAGCATTCAGGCCCCGCCTGGGACTGGGGAACTATGGGCGCACAGATGAGTAGGAACGCTCATGCCGCGGCGATGAACACCGGCGAACATGTAGATCAACATCGTTCAAACGGGGAGATCGCTCATGCTCAGCCGCATCGCCGACGCGCTGGTACCCACCGTCGGCCGCCTGTCGGTCACTACCGACACCCGCTTCACGATCACGCCGGGCAGCCTGTTCGCCGCGAACCACACCTCGTTGGCCGACCCGGCGATCGTGCTGGCCGCCCTGCGCCGGCTCGGCGCCGACCCGGTCGTGATGGCGGCCGCCGGGCTGTGGCGCATCCCCCTGCTCGGCCATGCCCTCGCCCGCGGAGGCCACATCCCCGTATTCCGGGGCGGCCGGCGGGCGGCCGACGCACTCGATTCCGCCGCACAGGCCCTGGAACAGGGACGGTCGGTGCTCATCTACGCCGAAGGGGGCCTGCCTCGCCGGAGGGACGCCGCAGAGGCGGCCCCCGGATCCTTCCGGAGCGGCCTGGCACGGCTGGCTGAACGCACCGGGGCCCTCGTCGTCCCGGTAGGACAGGCAGGGGCCCGCCGTGTCACCTCGGGAAGCACCGTGAAGCAGTTCGCCGGGCTGGCCACCGCACCGTTGCGCCGCCCCGGCCTGCACGTCCACGTAGGAGCGCCCATCGAGCTCACCGGTGACCGTGCCGGATGGTCGGCCATGGCCCGTACCGCGGTCACCGCGGCCTGGCGACAAGCGGCCACCCGCCTCGAAGAGCCCGCCGCCCTCGCCGCGTAGAAGTCCCCTCGCTCGTCGCGGGATGAGCGCCTGGTGTTCTGTTCGGAATGCCGCAGGCCGGTGACCATCCCGGGGAAGTCTCCGGCCGGCCCCGGGCGTCCCGGGCGACACCGTAGGCTTCCCCCGTGACGACCACATCAGCTCCAACTGCGCTGGAGAATCTTCTGCGGCGGGCCCTGCTCGCCTTCGACGCCCGCGCCCTGCACACCGGCGGCGAGGCCGGTGCGCACACCGCGCTGTTCCTCGGCGGCCTGGCAGCGGACATCCTGCCGGCCATGGACGTCTCCACCGGTCAGACGCAGGAAGAGCTCGCCGAGGCGTACCGGTGTCTCTCCCTCGCGGGCGAGAACCCCCTCCGGCAAAGCTGCGCGGAACGGGAGTCTATGGTGAACATCGCCGTGCACGCCTTGGCCCGGGCGCTGGTGCGCCGCAACCAGGGCAGCGCCCCGTCGGAAGACGAGGTGCACGAGCTGTTGAGCAGTCTGTGGACTCCCTCGCTGCTGGCGTGGTCGCAGCTGTTCCCCGAGCACCTGGACGGCGCGTCGCCACCGTGTGCATGTGGCGCTCTGGGTACCCGCCCAATCCTTGCCCCCGACGACGCGAAGCTGAGAGCGTCGCCGCGATGAACATCTTCGCGGATGCCTTGGCGAGTTCGGCGGTCGCCCAGTCGGTGACGACCGTCGGCGTCCCCGACGCGATGACCTTCTCGAAGCACTTCCGCAGGACGGCCTTGGTCTCCTGGCTCACCAGGTGACGAGCCCCTGATCCTCTGGGTCAGGGACTCATTGTCGATGACGCAGCCGAGCGCACTGGGCGCGGCATCGTGCTGGAGCTGGTGAGCAGGAACTCCCCCAACGGGACCATGCGTTCCGGGACGCGGATCCCCTTGACGAGCGGAGGACGACGGGCCGAGACCGGCTCCGCCGGGGCATGGAATCCGTGCCTACGCGGCTACGCAGCTCCTGCGGGGGGCCGTGAGTCGATCAGGTTGACGGTGTAGCCGAGTCCCTCCATCCACACCATGGTCGCGTCCAGCCCGGAGGGGGCGATGGCCGACCGTTGGGCAAAGGACTGCTCTACGGCTCGCTGGATAGGCGTGAGGAGCAGATCGTTCGTGCTCTGGACGGGCGTGAGCCACTGCGGCCGGAAGCCCTGGAGGCCGGTGCGGTTACGGGTCGCCACGGGATGCGAGGCGTAGGGGAACTCCACGTGCATGTACTGACCGTCTTCGCCAGCGATGAGGATGTTCAGGGTCTCTTCGGTGGCATCGAGGGGGATGTCGCAGGCGACTTTGACGTCGCAGGTCTCCCAGGTGAGCACGATGCAGTCGGCGGCCGCTGCCGCGGCCAGCAGAGCCAGGTCCGCGATGCCCTTCTCCGCGTCTTTGCCCCTGTATAGCGGGCGGGTGTGAGCCATGGCGACGATGCGGCCGCGCCGTAGGGCCGTGAGAGAGGGCTGGTGGGCCATGCCATTGGCCATGGCTGCGGTGTGGGCCCGCGCGGTCGTGTCGGCGAGCATCTGAACGATGGTTCCTGGCGGGAACAGGTCACCTGGCGTATGTTCGCGGGCCCGTGCGGACGTCCTGTCCTGGCGCGGGCGGCGCGTGCGAGTCGGCTTCCTGCGGCCCATCTGCTTCTCCTGACGGTGACGGCGAATTCCTCAGGAGTGGACGCTAGGTGCGGTCGGACCGGGCAGGCGGACCTGGAACGCTCGCGTCCCGCCATGAGATCTTCCAGACCCGAGTATCTGGTTGCCTGTCCCGTCACGCGGGACGCGGGTGCTCATGATCACCGGCACGGCAGTGCGACGCTCTGCCGGAGCTGAGACGATGTCTCGTGCCGGGGCGGCCGGCAGGGGTTTGGATGACTCCGCCGTGACGGACGGTTGCCCCGGCAGCCAAGGGTCGGTGGCGGGTGGCCCACGCCCGTGGTCAGGGGGATGTCAGCTCACGCCAGTTGTAGGTGAGGTCGACATCGGTCGATCCGTCGGTGCCCGGTGCGGGGTTGACCGTTGCTGATCTCAGCGACGAGGTGAGGATGCCGCGGCGCTGGGTGTTGGTCATCGAGCGCCGCCACTGATCCAGCGCGTGTTGAGGCGAGACGGGGACGTTCAACTCAAGCTCGAACCCGTCGGCCATGAGGATCTCCTGTGCGATGCCGAGCGCACGGCAGGCCCGGGCGGGGAAAGCGCGAGTGAGTACCTTCTTCGCGATGCGGAGCTCCAGGTCGGCCGCGGCGAGTTCGGGCAGGCACCCCGTTGCGCAGTTATAGGCGGTCGACTGGCCGCCGCCGGTCAGGAGCAGTCCGCACCGCCCGCAGGAGAGCAGATCGGTGAGCAGGGTGCCGTCCCAGGGGGTGGGGCTGGTCTGGGCGGCCATGAGTACGGGCACCGGTTGGGTGCTGCGCGGCACGAATGTGATCTGCTGCAGGTCGGGGCGGCCGCTGGGCGGGGTGACCAGGCAGGCGGAGATTGGGGACGCGCCGCTGTCCGTGCGCCAGACGAAAACCTGCCCGTCGGGGCAGTTCTGTGAAGAGGGAGAGGCGATCTGTCCCAGTTGCGTTGCGTCCTCGCGGATGGCGAGCAGTTCGGCGTTGTGTGGCGCTGCCGTGATGGCGTTGTTGAGGGCGCCCGAGAAGCACCGGGCGACGTCGTCCCAGTTGGCTAGTCGTCTTCGTGCCTCATCGTCCAGCAGGACCCAGCGCATCAGGTTCCAGCCCGGCAGGGCCGAGTCGGGCAGCAGCGTGCGGGCGAAGACGTTCGCCTCCACGGTCTGCCAGGTGCTGTCCACGATGAGGGCAGGAATGTCGTAGCCGTGGAGCATGCGTTGCACGTATTTGTCGAGGGGGGCGCCAGCCGCGGCCAGGCACGCGCGGTGGCTGGCTGGGATCTGCAAGGCGTCGATGACAGCCTCAACCGCAGCGGTGCCCGGCCAGGCGGTGCCCTGCTCAAGTGCGAGGTACTGAGCTATGGAGATACCGGCGCGCTCGGCCACGTGCGAGGGGGCGAGAGCTGCCCGGGCCCGGTAAACCGCGACTACCTCCGCGAGGGTGGCGATCACCATGCTCGGCTCCTGACTTCGACTAGCTGCTCACCCGGAACGGGTGTTCTACCGGCGCTGATACTGACAGTTCTGCTGCCTCGTACGGTCTCAGCGTAGAGAAGGTCTGCATGGCGAAGCCAGTCCATGTTTTGTCACATCCATGGCCGACCCACGGCCTGCCAGACAGCTGGTGAACAGTTGGCACATTGTCGCTTCGCAGGTCAGGCGGACACTCTGGGATCTCAGCCGTCCTAGCGACCACACCTCGGGAAGTGTAGGACTCTCACACAACACAGCACCCCGGCTATGGCAACTCCGGGGCGGAAACCCGGGAACTCCACCAGATTTCGTCGCGCTTCCCGTCCGACCGAAGACATCCGGATAGTGCTACCGGCCGGGTGTTCCCACGTGCGGGTCAGGAGGCCGTACGCTCGAACAGCTCGCAGACGATCCCGTAGACCGCAGTCGCGTCCTGGACGGCACGGCCTCCGGTCATGAGCGCACGGCGTACAGCGTCGCGTGCTCTGGGGTGTTCCGGGCTGACCAGCAGGGCCTCGGCAACGGCTCCTTCGAGTTCCCGCAGGTGCTGGACGTGCCGCTTAGTCGCGTGCGTCGTCACTGTCACGGGGCCCCTCTTGAGCTCCGCGATCGGCGCGGCAGTCGGCACGCCCGGTGTCGGTTCGGTGGGCGACGCAGTAGCGGGGGCTCGGCCACCGGGGCCGCAGGGCTCCGCCGGTGAGCGGGGCGCCGCCAGGACCAGCAGGGTGCACAGGTCGAAGAGGCTCGTGGGACCGAACCCGCAGTTCGACAGCCGCTGGAGGGTGCCACGCGCGTTCCCGGAGGCGTGTGGATTGCGAGACGCGGTGTGGTAGATCAGATCGTCCGCCATGGCCTCGATGGCCGCCCAGTACTCGGCGGTTCGGAAAGAGGGTCTGCGTGAGGAGGCGGCGGCCATGCCGACAACCATATCCGGCACGGCTCCGCGAGCGCCGCCCAAGAGCGGCACGACGGCCGCTCAGGCGGCGGTGTACTCACGGCCTGGGGGATCCGGTGATGTTGAGGGTGGCTCGCCGCACGATGGCAGCGCTCTGACGCATCACGAAGAGCCGGACGTGTTCCTCCAAGACGTCGTAGGTCTCGCCCTTCGTCATCTGCCCGCTCGCGTGGCCCCTGTAGAAGTAGACGACGTCGAGAACGACCAGACCGGCCGCCCTCCCAGTCCGGGCACGGTGCAGGAGCATCGAAACCGCACGTCGATTCAGCGCGGCCCGGCGTTGCAGGCTAGAAGGCGAGAGCAATCTTCCGCGCGGAGACCACGAGGAGTACTGTCTGATCACTCATGGGTATGGCTGTCAAGAAGCGGTCCGCCTCCCCCCGCATTCGGCGTGGGGGGAAGCGGACCGCTCCTACGTAACGACTAGAGCAGCACAGTCGTCAGATGTCGAAACGCCCTCCGCGCACTTCGTCAATGAAACCCCTGTAGGCGGCCGGCGTGAACTGCAACGCCGCACCATGCGGCTCCTTCGAATCACGGATGTAGACGCGTCCCTTGGATGGAACCAGGTTCATCGCACACTCGATGCACTGCCCCTCACTGCTCCCGCTGTAGCTCGACTTCTGCCAGCTGGCGCCCTCGATCTGAGGCGCCATGAGGGCGTTAGGTGTGGTCACTTGTACAGTCCTTCCAGATACTCGCTAAGACGTTCCCGTGACGCATCCACGGGGAGGGCGATGGAGGAAATGAGGTCGAACTCTTCCTCCATCCAGGAGACCTTTTCGGGCTCCTCGGTATGGGTCCCACCCAAGGGGCTATCGACGCTTCCGATCGGAACCCACGGGTGGGAGAACGACATCAAGGTGACAGGGCCCTTGGTCACGAACGCCGGGTGAGCCGTCAGTGGGACGAGTTGCAAGTTCACGTTCGGGAGCTCTGTGGCGTCGAGCAATCTTCGAATCTGGTCGCGCATGACGCCTGGTCCGCTCTCGAAGCGGGCATGCAACGCCAACTCGGGCACCAGCACGTTGAGCTTCACTGGTCCCTCGTCGCTCGTGAGGATGCCTTGCCTCGCCATGCGGATAGATACCAGCATCTCGGCTCGCTCCGGCGTCAGGTTGGTAGCTGCGCGGGTCAGGATCTCGCGAACGTAGCCAGCCGATTGCAGAGGAGCGGGCACTACAGTCGGATGATGGATCCGGATTGCTCTGGCGTCGGCTTCCAGTTCGATGAAGTCCAGGTATGCGTCGCCGATGCGGCCGGCGTAAGGCGCCCACCATCCCCCGCCCAGTGGTCTCTCTGCTACGCGGGCCACCTCGCTCACTGCGACTTCATCGTCAACTCCAAGGTGCGCGGCCAGCGTTCGCACCTCGTCTGATGACACACGGTACTGGCCGCGTTCGACCCTGCTCAGCCGAGTGCTGTCCCAGCCCATGACCTTGGCCGCGTCGCCTGCCTTCATCACGGGCTCGCGCCAACGACGGAGCTGAGCGCCAACTCTGCGACGCCATACGGTCGAGGTCGCTCGCTTCTGCGTCATAGACGCAGTTTGGCACGCCGCCGACGAGAGTGGCGATGGGGTCACGTGTTCAGTCTTTTGGTAATTTCACTGACAGTCTTGCGCGCCGACCGCCAAAAGGCGCAAGCTAGAAGCCCGACGGGGTGACTGTGCATCAAGTCAGGTCCGTTTGTCACGCACGGTGATTCGCGTCGGGCTGTTCGGGCTGGGTTCCCACCTGGCTGAGAGGATCGTCTCGTGGGCCCCGTGGCGCCGAGATGATCCTTCGTCCCCCACCGAAGAAGCCGAGGCCAGCGATGCGCCAGAGCACAGTCCGCAAGGTTCATCAGTTCCGGATGGACCGGGAGCGCGCCATCGATGCGGAGTTACTCCCAGAGACAATCCGCGTTGAGCCCGACCCGTATGCCTCTCTTGCGGTGGCCCGCCGTGAGAACCTCGGGCGGATCGTGGCGTTGCTCCAAGCCAAGGGGCGCATGCCGAGAGTGTGCAGATATGCACTCTCCGTGGGAGGTTACGAGCCTCGTCATTCGCTGGACGCGGCTGAAGCCTTCGCAATGCGCCAGAACTGGCAGGTTGGAGTAGGGCAGTCCTACACGGACCACCATGATGCGACCGACACCCTGCTGCGGCCGGGATGGGGCATGGTGCGACAGCAGATTCGAGCCGGGTTCGCCGATGGAGTCGTGGTGGTCACCCGTTCCGTCGTCAGCCCTCATGCGGACGAGTACAAAGGGAACAAGTTCCCCCTAGGGCCGCTCCTTGGAGTCAGTCCAGTAGTCCTTGAGCATCTCGTCGGGCCAGGTCGGCTGTGTGACCAGGCCGCGGGGCAGGAACTGCGTGAAGACTGCCACCAGGTCGATGATGGGGGTGCCGTCATCGGCGTCCAGGCCCTCGACGTGCAGGTCGAGCCCATCTACTCGGAGCAGCCTCGGGTAAGAGGTTGCGATGCGGGCCGGGCGCCGATGGTTGTGGTGCACGAAGGTGCCAGTGGCCGGCCACGCCGGATTGTCCCGGGGGCTTCGGGCGTGGAGGGCCACGTCGGTCGCCGATCCCTCGTGGAAGTGCCAGATGACCTGGAGGTGGGAAAACTCATCGATCCCCTGCAGCGTCTCGGGGGGGAAGTCCGAGCTCAACCGGATGATCGACACCACTCCGCCCTTGTAGTCGTCGAGGCGGCCGGTGTGGCCTCCCACAACGGTGGCGATGATGGGTACCTCAAGGGTCCTATGCCCCTTGAGCAGTCCTTCGAGCGTCCTCAACAACCCGCGCAGCCAACGCACCGGCTCCCCCTCGTTCGCTTCTGCAGGGATCCCCGAAGCCCAAGCCCGGCGCCGATCCCTGACGTGATGGCGCCGTTAGCCTACGCCGAGCAATGCCCGCGCCCTAGCGTCGAGCTCGACGGCGAGGCTGCCCCCTCGGTCTCGGAACGGACTGAGCGCTCGACGCATCTGGACGACGGTCTCCCGAGTTCGGCCCGACTGCACTCCGGCCATGGCGTCCAGCGCCTGACCCCAGGTGGTGCATGCGGCCTCGATCTGCCCCTGCTGCACCTGCACGGCGCCCAGGTAGCCCAGGGTCACCGCGTGGGTACGGGCAAACTGCTCCCGGCGGGTTCGAACGCTGTGACGAAACTGCTTCTCCGCTCCCTTCAGGTCCCCGAGGTCCCGCAGCGTCGCCGCGGTCTCGTGCGCAAGACTGGCTTCGCCGAAGAACCAGACGCGACCAGGCCCGTCTCCATCCCCCGCCTTTCCGAGGTCCTTTTCGGCCTGGACGAGGGCGGCCACGGCCTCTTTCCGGCGGTTGTCGGCGGCCAGGCTGCGGGCGTGAACGACGCCGATCAGCGATTTCTCGCGCCAGCTCGCGTTGGAGTACCGCTTTCCGGCGATGGAGTCGGTGGCCAAGCGGACGGCTTGAGCGGGTTGCTTGAGGTCCACGGCCTGGTGAGCCATCGCCCGCAGGACGTGGCCAGCCAGGGGGGCGTCCTTTGCTTCTTCAGCAAGCTGCGTGGCCACGGTGAACCAGCGGAGTGCGATGGGGTGTTCCCCGGCGTCGAAGGCCGTCCATCCGGCGAGGTAGGCGAGTTCTCCTGCTGCGGAGGTCATGTCGCGCCGAAGTTCCTCTGTGGGAAATCCGCTGTTGAGGTAGTCGGCGATCTCGGTGCGCAAGTAGGCCACGAGCGCCGTGCGGCCGGCACCGCGGCCGCCGCGCTGCTGGTCGCGGCGCGAGAAGAAGACGGCCATTTCGCGGACGCTCTCAACGTCTTGGGTGGTGACGGTGTGCGTCGACACCGCTCTGCGGGTGCGGGCGCGTTCGGCTGCTTCCTCCCACCACGACTCGGAGGGCAGGGCCAGTCCTGCGACGGAGTAGGCCGAGCTAACCAGTGCTCGTCGACGGTCCATGTCCATGTCAGTGCCCCCGAGGTTCACCAGCGTCGTCAGCGTGTCGATGCTCCAGTCCGGCGGCTGCGGTTCGGCACCCTCGCCTGCGGCCAGGCCGATGTCGGCGAGAGTGACGGTGCGGCCGAGGCCTCGCGAGAGCGTCTCGGCCAAGATAGACGGCGCTCGGCCGCTCGGGCTCGTGCCGGAGATCCAGCGGGTGATGGACGACCGGTTCGTCGCGTCCAGTTCGTGAGCGCCGTTCTCTGCCGCTACGGCTCGGAAGCGAGCCACCAGGCGTGCTTGGGGCAAGCCCAGTTCCTGGATGACGGCTTCCAGCTGGCGGTTGCGTGTGCGCCCCATGGTGGGCCCCTGTCCCCGAAAAGATCTTGCACTACGTGCACCAGGTCCGTGGGCCGATCGGGATTCCGCCCAAGCCCCGGACGAGGTTCTCTCGTGAAGACGATATTCCTGCACCCCCCCGCCTGTGCAGGGATTCTGGCCACCTCATGTGTTCGAGCTCGGCCTATGTCCGAAAACAGCTCACCGGTCAGTCGAGAGAAGGAGCCCACCATGTGCCCCAGGACTCGAAAGACGTCGCCTCGTCCGCGGTTTCACGATGGAACAGGTCGAGGAGCGCGCGTGATGACCGAGGTTCCCCACCACTCCCCTGTGGAAATGCTGGCCGAGCTAGTTTCCGATGCCCCCGCCCCGCGTCCGTTCGCCTTCGCCGTCGCTCTGTCAGCGGACCGTGAAGCGATCGGTCTTCTTCGTCACGACTTGGCGGACTTGCTGCGGAAGTCGGGGCTCGAACACCTCACGGACGAATTCGTGTTGGGGGCTCAGGAGCTCATGGCCAACGCGGTGGTGCACGGATGTCGCCGCGTTCACGACAGCACGATTGCGGTCTCCGTGAATTGTGACGGGCAGCGGATCCGGTTCAAGGTTCAGGACCCCTCGGACGATCAGCCCCGTGTGCGCGTCGCGGCGGATGACGAGATGAATGGCCGCGGCATGCTCATCGTGGAGGCTTTTGCTGACCGCTGGGGTGTGGAAGCACCGTCGGACGGCGTCGGAAAGTCGGTGTGGATGGAGATGTCCTGCACTCCGGCATCCAGCCCGGGGGTGGCATGAGCCTCACCGGTCTCATTCGTACAGGGTTCAACCGCCGCGCTCCCCTCGGGCTGCCGTCGCCGACGGGACGTTCGGTGGTTACAGCCGCAATGGAGACCATCGCCTTGGTGCTTGACGAGGCCGTCTTCGTGCCCGCGACGGCGCAAGATGCCCGCGACCTGATGTTCCGGCTGCGGGAGCATCACAGGCAGCTCGACGAAGGTTTGCACGCCGTCGCTCTTAGGCGGGCATCAGGCCGCCTGACCGAGGCCCTGCGCACATCGGATGAACTGCTCAGTAGTCCTATGCCGGACGACCTGCTCAGGGCGCGTGATCACCTGCAGAGCTCCGCGACCACTTTGAAAGATCTGCTCGTCACCATGGGTACGGCTGGCCTCGTGTGCGTGCACCAACCCGAGTGCCCGCCCGCAGTGGCACCGGACTTCCACACTGCGTGCGTCGTGCTCCGCTGTCTGGCGACGGGCTACAGCCGCCTGTGCAACGGCGTCCTGCTGTTCGAGGACACGGGATACCTCAAGCCAAGTGGACAGTTCGGCCATCCGTCCCGGACGCTGCCCCGGATCGGTGGGGAGTTGCTGTCCGAGTGAACACACAGATGGGCCCCTCTCGCCAGGTTCCCGCGCCTCGGCTCCTCCCCCCGGAGCAGGGCTACGACTACGAGTTGTGGGCTCGGCACCTCATCAACTCCGAGTTGCTTCGTGGCGCGGTGGCAGTGACTCTCTTCCGGGCCCCGCTGCTTGCCGTGCCCACTGGAGCTACGCGACAGGGCGGCCAGCTGCACATGGTCGAAGAGGTTTTCGCTCGCCAAACCGTAGCCGCGCTGGGAGGGCTTCCGGGGTTCGAGAAGGTGTCGCACAGGGGCCCCATCGTCGAATGGGGCGACATGCCTCCGCCATTCTGCCAACCGGCCCTGTGCCACCAGTTTTACGGTCTGCGTGATCCGGCCGGCCGGGGGGAACCTGATTGCTCCATGGTGCCCCTTGCCAGACACGGGGGGCACGGTCCGGAGCCGGGATGCTGGCCTCCTCCATTCGAGCGACCATCCGGCCGGATCTCGCTTCCTCGCGAGTCCGTTCCGGCCGTCGCAGCGGCGCGCCCATAGCCCGCGCGACGTCACGTCCCCGTTCTGGTGCCGCGCTGGCCTCCCTCGCTACGGCGCGGCACCAGAGCGGCCCTCACCAACCTGACGGTCACCACCGTCCCCACCGGAGAACTGATGACCCCCCTACTGAGCACTCGCCACCCATGGCGTCTGCAATTCGGCGAGGCCCCGCCGCCTTTCACGCTGCCGCTCGCGCTCGATGTCGTACGCGTCAGCATGGGCCTCGGTATGGCCGCATTCGACGAGATGATCGACTGCGGGAACCGGGTCGGCCCCTTGCTGTGCTGCATAACGCACCGCCGGCTGCTCGTGCCGGTCACCTCCGGTACCGCCGACGTGTGGAGAGCCGCGCACTCGTCATGCGAGCCCGGGCCGTCACTCCAGTGTTCGCCCCAGGGGCCACAGACGCTCTGCCACAACCGCTTCTGGGTCGCACCACCTCGGTCGCTGACCGATCCGACGACTAACGCGGTCGTACTACACGACGCCCTCAGCCTGATGCGTGCCCGGATGCGGAACGTCGCCCACCAGCCGATGGGACTTCGGACTCGGGAGATGTGCCATGTCTGATCACACAACCCAGGTCGCGATGCTCCCCAGCCGACGTCACCGCGCTCACTCCAGTGACAGCGTGGCACTTCCGCCGGCGTTCACGGGGAGCGTTCTCACGGGAGCGGTGGTGGCCGGTGGCTGGCTGCTCGATGGGCTCGACGTACTGCCCACCTCGCTCGGCATCGCAACAGCTGTCGCCGCAGCCGCCTGCACGTTGTGGTGGACCGGAGCACGGTCACTTCGTGCGCGCCGCGGCCTGACCCGGATAGGGGAAGTCCGCGGGGAGCGAGACGCCGCTCGCCAGGCTCTGAATGAGGTCATCACCGCCATCGGTAGAGGCAGGCAGCACGTCCGCTGGGCAGCGGAGCAAGCTGAGCAAGGCACCGCGTACACCAACTTCTCGCCGACCCCTGCCCCGTCACGCACCGGAAATCCGTGCGCTGACGCTGTTGTCCTGTTGGACGAGGCCTTCGACGAGGCGTGGAAGACGGTGTTGCTGGCCGCGACCCGCCAGCACCAACACCTCAACGCGCAGGCGGAGCTCGCCGAGATCTTCAAGTCGATCTCGCCGCGTTTGCAGAGTCTGGTCAACCGCAGCATCACCGTCATCTCCGAGGTCGAAAGGGACATCGAGGACCCGGAACTGATGGCCGAGCTGTTCCGGGTCGATCACCTGCTGACCCAGATCCGGCGCGCGGTCGAGAGCCTCGCTGTCCTGGGCGGAAACACCCCTCCCCGTGACAGCGCACCTGTGGTATTGGCCACCGCAATCCGGCGCGCCGTCGCGGAGATCCCCGAGTATCACCGCGTGCGCGTGGCCTCGTCCCCGCACACGGCTGCCGCACTGCCGGGATACGTCAGCCCGAACGTGGTGCACCTGCTCGCTGCCCTGATGGAGAACGCGACCGGCTTCTCGAGTGACCGAGTAGAGGTCCACACCCATGAGGCCGCCGACGGGATAGCCATCGAACTGCTCGACCGCGGCGCCGGCATGTCACAGCACAAGCGGGAAACCCTCAACCGCCTGCTGGCCGCGCCGGAGAGCGAGGACCCTCGCGCCCGCCTGCGCGAAGGCAAGATCGGACTCCTGGTCGCTGCCCTCCTCGCGAAACGCCACAAGATCACCATTCAGCTGGGGCCCAACATCGTCGGTGGGACCCAGGCCGTCGTGGTCCTCCCCAGGGAACTGCTCGTCTCCGCCGACCGGCAGCCCTCGCCCAAGCCCCCTCCTCAAAATCCACGTCCTTCCGCGCACACGCCCGGCCCAGCGCGACGGGAGCACACGATGCCTCACCCGGATGACACCGCTGAGCTGCCTCGGCGTATCCGGCCTGCTCTGCAGGGCGACAGCGCCCCTGCGGCCTCTCCGGGTCAGAACGGAAGCCGACCGCAACTGCCCCGGCGCGGCGAGGCCGAGACGCGTATCCCGCCTCTGGTTCAACAAGCACCGGCGGGACGTGCCACCAGCGGGCTGATGGCGAACTTCCGCTCCCGCAGACCGTCTGGAGACTCCCCCGAGTCTCAGCCACCCGCCGTTTGAGACACCCTTCGTCCAGCCCTCCCCACCCCTGACCAGGAGACCTCCATGCAAAGCGACGGCTTCCCGACCTCTGCCACATCTGCCCGAGACCAGTTGAGCGGACTGCTCGCCGGGCTTCTCGACAAGGCACCCGGGACGGCCCGCGCCCTCCTCGCTTCGGGTGACGGGCTGAAGCTGGCCTGGACCGAACAGCCGATCGACGACGCCGACAACCTCGCGGCCGTCATCTCCGGGCTGTATTCGCTCGGGCGCCAGCAGTTCAAGGACACGCAGGGCGGCATCCGCCAGGTCGTCGTGGAACACGACGGCGGCAGCCTCTTCGTGATGAGCGCCGGCGCCGAGTTCACCGACAACAAGGCGGTGAACACTGTCCTGGCCGTCGTGACCGCGCCCACGGCGGACCCCGGCCAGGTCGGCTACGAGATGGAGGTCTTCATCCGAGGCCTGGACGAGCACCTGGTCGTGGCGGCCCGGCCCAACTCGTTCAGCGGGCAGGGGCTGTGACGTGGAGGCCGGCGGTTGGGCCGACAGCTCATTAGCGGATGTCCGTCCCTACACGATCACCGGAGGCCGCACCCGCTCGCACCACACGCTGCATCTCACCACCTGCCTGATCACCCGACCGGCCGCCCCCGGGACGGCCCACCCCAGTCCCGAAGGGGAGGCGCTGCTGCTGCACTGCAGCGGCGTCCCCCGCTCCGTCGCGGAACTCGCCGCCCGGACGCACCAGCCCGTGCAAGTGGTGAAGGTCCTGATCGGGGACCTTCTCGACTGCGACGCGTTGGCCAGGGCCAACCCCGTCGGCGCCGGAGCCGATCCCGACGTACACCTACTGGAGGCACTTCTTCATGGCCTACACACTCGGCTCTGAGCCTGGGGGCGCGGCGCTCCCCGTGGCGGAGCTGAAGATCGTGGTGGCCGGCGGCTTCGGCGTCGGCAAAACCACGATGGTCGCCACAGTCAGCGAGATAGAGCCGCTGATGACGGAGGAAGTCCTTACCGACGCCGGCCGGGACATCGACGACCTGACCGGCGTGGCGGAGAAGACCACCACCACCGTGGCCATGGACTTCGGCCGGATCACGTTCGACGAGCCGCCCCGCCCCATGATCCTTTTCCTGTTCGGCACGCCAGGACAGGAGCGCTTCTGGCCCGCCTGGCCCGACCTCTCATACGGCGCGGTCGGCGCGGTCGTCCTGGCAGACACCCGGCGCCTTGAGGACTCCTTCGCCGCGGTCAGCTACTTCGAGCAGCTCAAGACGCCGTTCATCGTCGCCGTCAACGAGTTCGACAACGCGTACCGCTACACGCCTGCCGAAGTACGGCAGGCGCTTGAGCTCGGCCCTGAAGTCCCGGTCCTCTCCTGCGATGTCCGCGATCGCAAGTCCGCCATGACTGTTCTGATCCGCCTCGTCGAGCACAGTCTCCGGCGCCGCCGTCACCTCACCTCTGGAGCCCTCACATGACCTTCCCCACGGACACCCCCCAAGTGGGCACGTCGCAAACCGAACGGGACGCCGTACTGCGCGCCCTCGGCCTGACCGGCCCCGAGCCGGAACTCGACGCGTTCGCCACACAGCTGGCCCAAGAGGCAGGCGTCCCCTACGCCATGGTCAACATCTTCGGGGACCAGCAGCAGTTCTTCGGACTCCACACGCCCGGGGACGACAGCGAGCTGCCGACCGTCGGCCGCAGCATGCCCCTCGACCACGGCTTCTGCCCCGAGGTCGTCGACCGCAAGAAGGCCCTGGTCCTACCGGACGTCTTCTCCTCCCCGCGGTTCGCCGGGAACACCGTCGTCGACCTGATCGGAATTCGCACCTACGCCGGCGCTCCCCTCCTTCACGGCGACACAGTGCTCGGCACCGTGTGCTTCGTGGGCCCTGTGGAACGGGACTTGAGCACCGGGCGGGAGTCCCTCGCCCTGATCAAGCAGCGCCGCGACGACGTCATGAACTTCCTGTACCAGCGGGCCGGCATCCAGCCGTAGCCCGAACCCGCGCCGCCGTACGTCACAAGCGATCAACAGGGAGGGGAGCCCACAGTGTCCGATGCCTATCTCGAAGAGCGCCACCATCAACTCCGTGCGCAGGTGCGTGCCTTCGCGGAGTCCAAGGTCGCACCGCGCGTGGCGGACATGGAGCGCACCGGCGCGGTGGAAACAGAGCTCGCGGCGGCCATCGCCCGGCAGGGGTGGATCGGTGTCACCGTCGACAAGGACTACGGCGGCATGGGCGCCGGCCACCTCGCCAAGACCCTCATCATCGAGGAGCTGTCCAGGATCAGCGGCGCCATGGGCGCCGTGGTCCAGGCCTCCCAGCTCGGCGTCGCGAAGATCATCCACTTCGGTAGTGAACGGCAGAAGCGCGACTGGCTCCCCAAGATCGCCGACGGGTCGTGCCTGCCGACCATCGCCGTCACCGAACCCGAAGCCGGCAGTCATGTGCTGGGCATGCAGATGACGGCTCGCCGCGAGGGGCGTCACTACGTTCTCAACGGCCGCAAGATCTACATCGGCAACTCCCACATCGGGCATCTCCACGGGGTCGTCGCCCGCACCGGCGAAGGCTCAACAGGGCTCACCGCGTTCCTCGTCGAAGCGGACCGTCCCGGCCTGACCCTGCCCCCACTGGGCCGGACCCTCGGACTCCACGGCTTCAGCTTCGGCGAGCTGCACTTCAACGACTGCCGAATACCGGTCGGCAACCGCCTCGGCCGGGAGGGAGAGGGCCGGGACGTCGCCTACTCCTCCAGCGTGCTGTACGGGCGCCCCAACCTCACCGCGGTCGCTCTCGGCATCCACCAGGCGATCCTGGAACAGACGACGACCTTCGCCAGCGAACGCGTCCGCTACGACAACCAGCTGCACCACCTGCCCAACATCAAGATCAAGATCGGGCAGATCCAGTCGCGCGTGATGACAGCCAGGCTCACCGCCTACCACGCCGCCCGCCTCCTGGACACCGGTGCGGCCTGCGACGCCGAGCTGATGAACGCCAAGCTGATCAACGTGGAACTGGCCCTGGACTCCGCCCGGGCCGCGATGGAGATCCACGCCGCAGCTGGGCTGCTGGCCGACGTACCCATCGGCCGCTACCTGCGCGACGCACACCACATCTTCGCCCCCGCCGGAACCTCGGACATCCAGCTGCTGCGCCTCGCCGAGGTCGCGTTCGGCCAGAGCAAGGGCCAGTGGTCGCAACGGCTCTCCGCCGTGCTCTCACCCGGCCCGGCTCCCACTGCCCTGACCTGACACCGCTCGCAGCAAGCCGTCCCTGCCCCGGCTGAGATCCCCTCGCCCGGTGGCCTCCCCGCCTCCCAGGAGAAGCACGTGCCGCACCTCGCCCTCCCCACCGCCGCACACAAGGCCCCCGCCGTTGACCGCGGGCGTGCGGAAAACCAGCTCTTCATCGCTCCCTATGCGGACGAATCCATCAGCGACGTCGAGGTCCTCTTCGACGCACACGGCCGAGTCCGCTACGCCGACGAGCAGCCCAGCGACCGGTGCGTCGACGGATACCTGTGGGAACGGTGGGAGGGAACACAGACCGGCGGACAGCGCTGGTCCGAGCATCACCCCGAACGGCAGCGGCACGTCATGAGACAGCCGCCCAGATGCGGCGGCTGCTCCGGCGACGCGGATGTGAACGAACGCGGGATGCTCTGGCTGCTGAACGCCGACGCCGGCACCGAGCAACTGACCTTTCCACGCGACATCATCACGGCCACCCCTCCGATGTGCGTGCCGGATGCGCACCGAGCTCTGCGCTTCTGCCGCGTCCTGCGCGAGGGGTTCATCGCCGTTCGCGCCCGGGTGGCCGAGCCGATCGGCGTCAAAGGCACCGTCTACTCCCCGTCGGCGCCTCCCCAGGAGGACCAGCTCGTCCTGTTCGACGACAGCCGCATGAACCGAGTCGTCGCTCGTCAGGTGATCCTCAAGCTCTACGACGCCGAACAGGACACGACCACCCTCCCGACCGGCGACGGGGAGGGGCACGACCGCCTTCACCCTCACGACGCACTGGTCGGCAGGCGCCATGGCTGAGCCGGACCAAGAACCGCAGACGGTCCGCCTCGGGCACGCCTGGCTGACCTACACACAGCGCCGTCCGCACACCGTTCTCACGCTCGGAGGCGAGTTCTTCGTCTACGAGGCGCCGAGCCTGCGCACGCATCTGGCACAGGTGATCGGCGAAGACGACGGGGACCTGATCCTCGTGACGCGGGACGTCACGTACTTCGACTCGACCTGCATCGGCGCGCTGATCAGGTCGATGCAGCAACTGGAACAGTCTCCCCAGCGAGCCCTCCGCATCGTCGACTCCGGCGTGATGGCCAAGATCCTGCGCCTGACCGGCCTGGCGAACGTGATCGACCTCCACGCGACGCTCGCCGACGCCCACCAGGCGGCCGGCACCACGGCGGCCGCGGCCCGCGCCGCGCCGGTCTGACCACGGCCCGCCGTCCGAGCCCGCGCACCGGGGCTCAGCACCACCCACCCGACATCACACCCCGGCACGCCCGGCCCGTCCCCCGCGGCCTGCGTGCACCCGCACCGAACGGAACTTCTATGTTGGCCACCCGGCGTATCGAGGACTTCGGACTCGTCAGCGACATGCAGACCGCCGCCCTGATCGGCAGCGACGGGACGGTCGAATGGGCCTGCTTGCCCCGCTTCGACTCCCCCGCGATCTTCGCGAACCTGCTCGGCGACGAGGACAATGGCTTCTGGCGCATCGGCCCGGCCGGAGAGACGAGCCCGGTGTCCACCGACCGCCGCTACCGCGAGGACACCCTCGTCCTCGAGACCCGGTGGGTCACCGGCTCGGGCATCGTGAAGGTCATCGACTTCATGCCGCCCCGGGAGGACGGCGCACCGCAACTCGTCCGCATTGTCGAGGGGATGAGCGGCCGAGTGCCCATGGCCTCCCGGCTCCGGTTGCGTATGGACTACGGATCCGTCGTCCCCTGGGTGGAGACCTGGGGCGATCGCACCCAGGCCGTCGCCGGACCGAACGGGGTGTGGCTTGACACCACGGCTCCCACGTACGGCGAGGACCTGACGACCTGCTCCGACTTCACCGTCACCGAGGGAGAACGCGTCACCTTCACCCTCACCTGGCACCCCTCCCATCTGAGCCCGCCTCCTGCACCGGACGCCGAGGAGGCGTTGAAGGTGACGGAGGAGTTCTGGACGGACTGGGTGGGCCAGTGCATCTACGAGGGCCCGTACCGCGAGGCCGTGGTCCGCTCACTGATCACGCTGAAGGCGCTGACCTACGCCCCGACCGGCGGCATCGTCGCCGCCCCGACCACCTCCCTGCCCGAGGACCTGGGCGGCAGCCGCAACTGGGACTACCGGTTCTGCTGGCTGCGCGACGCCGCCATCGCCCTCTCCTCGCTGCTGCGCACCGGCTACCGGGCCGAGGCCCGTGACTGGGCGGGGTGGCTCGTCCGGGCAGTGGCCGGCGACCCGGAGAAGCTCCAGATCATGTATGGGATCGCCGGTGAACGCCAGCTTCCGGAGAGCGAGTTGGACTGGCTGGGCGGATACGAGGACTCGTTGCCGGTGCGCATCGGCAACGAAGCCGCCGGCCAACTCCAGCTGGACGTGTACGGCGAAGTCGCTGAAACCCTCCACCGCGCCCGCCAGGCCGGACTGCCCGCCGGCCCCGCCGACCACCTCCAGATCAAGCTGATCCACTTCCTGGAGCAGCACTGGATGGAGCCGGACGAGGGGATCTGGGAAGGCCGCGGCCCGCGTCGCCACCATGTGCACTCCAAGGTCATGGCCTGGGTGGCCGTGGACCGCACAGTGCAGCTGATCGAGTCCGGAGCCGTGGACGGCCCGCTGGAGCGATGGAGGACCCTGCGCGAGACGATCCACCGTGACGTCTGCGAGCGCGGCTTCGACGCGGAACGCAACACCTTCACCCAGTCCTACGGTTCCAAGGAGCTCGACGCCGCGACCCTGCTCATCCCGCAGATGGGCTTCCTGCCCCCGGACGACCCTCGGGTCATCGGCACGATCGAAGCCATCCAGCGCGACCTGACGACCCCCGACGGCTTCGTCCTGCGCTACGCCACCGCAGGTGACGAGGTAGGGACCGACGGCCTGCACGGCGACGAGGGCGCCTTCCTCGCCTGCAGCTTCTGGCTCGCCGACGACCTCGCCATGATCGGACGTCTCGACGAAGCCCGTGAACTCTTCGAACGGCTCCTCGGGCTGCGCAACGACCTGGGACTGCTCGCCGAGGAGTATGACTCCAAGCGCAAGCGCCAGGTCGGCAACTTTCCGCAGGCGTTCTCCCACGTCGGGCTGCTGGACACGGCCCTCACCCTCGCGCGTACGTTCGCCGCGGTGGGGGTGGCGGCGTGAAGGTTCTCCCTCCGCTGAGCGGCGACCTCTGGCTACGCATATCGGTGGCGTTGGCGCGTCTTCTGCTCACCTGGCGGGCGCCGCTTCCGGGCTTCGGCGATGCCGGCCCGTTCGCCACCTTCAGCACCCCCGCACGCCACGAGGCCCAGCACGGCCGCTGGGCCCGAGGGCTCCGGCCGGTCGGGGGCACGGCGTGAGGGCCATGACTCAGCCGTCGTCCGCCGCCAACCGGCAACTGAGCTCGCTGCGACGGGTCCAGCTCGAGACGGCCCTTCGGAACGTCCAGGGGGAGAAGCGGTTCGGTCTCTATGTGCTCGTCAACCCCGAGCAGGATCCGACTCCCCGGCTCGCCGTCGTGCAGGCCCTGGCCACCAGGCGGCAGTGGACCGTGGCAATCCGCGCCATCGACCACACGGGGCCCACCGACCCGGCCATGCGCCCCCAACTGGCCCGACGGCTCACTGCACTTCGGCAACGAGAGATCCACGGCATCGTCGCCGCCTCCCGCGTCGACATCAGCGACGACGACCAGGAGTACGAGGCGATGCTCCACCAACTGCGAGCCCTGCACGCCGGGCTCGCCCTCGCCTGCGAGGAAACCCTCCTGTGACATCACCGAGAACGCATGGAGCAGCGATGACGACGCAGGCCCCGAAGCCGAACCCACCCTCCAGCCCCCTGGATCTCCCCTCTATCGAGAAGGGCAAGAAGCTCACCGGGGCCGAGAGAGAAGACTTCGCGACGAAGGTCGTGGCCGCGTATCGCACCCCGGATCGCAAAGTCACGATCCGCGAGATCTGCGAGACGACGAACCGGTCCTACGGCGCCATCCACTCCCTGCTGAGCGAGGCCGGGGCCACGAAGCGCGGCCGTAGGCGGACAGTTGCCTCCGGACCGGTGGCACAGTGAGCGGGCCGCACGAGCCCGGGGCGAATCACGTCGCGTTCGCCAGCGAGCTGCTGAGCCGGGCAGAAGCCACCAGAGAGCAGTGGCGCACGCCCGGAGCCGAACGGGTCCGCATGACGCCGGAGGCCCTCGTGGCCGACCATCAGACCCAGCAGGACAACGCCGCCGGGCTGCACCGGATCGTGGAGCGCTTGGGACGGTGGCCGGGCCGCAGCACCGTGGGTGAGAAGGCCTGCCAGGCGGCCGTGACTCTCGCGGTGCACTGCGACCACGACCCGGCCTTCCAGCAGAGGCTTCTGCGCCTACTCCAGACGGCCGTGCAATCCGGTGAAGCCACGAGCGCCCAGCTCGCTCACCTGCACGACCGCTGCCTCGTCAACGCCGGGCAACCCCAGGTGTACGGCACGCAGCACTGGTACCGCGACGACGGCGAGCTCGAACCGCATCGGATCGCCGACCCCGCGCAGCTCGATACCCGCAGGGCCAGTGTCGGCCTGCCGCCGTACGCCGATCAGGCCCGCCACCTGCGCAAGCGCCACGGGCCGCTCGGCTCCTTATCGATCTCCGCAACTGCGGAGCCCAGCCCCCTGTCCGAAAGGCACGCGGCATGAACGCAACCACCATCACCGCGCTGAACTGGAATGTGGAGAAGGGCATCAACTGGGAGGAGGCCGCTTCCTGGGTCCAGCAACAGGCCCCGGACATCCTCTTCCAGCAGGAGGTCCAGCCCGGACAGTTCGACGCCCAAGCCGAGCGCCTGGCCATGGACGGGTACATCGCCGTCCACCGACCGGGCAGCAACAACGACAACGCCATCTTCCTCAAGCGCGGCGGTTCGCTCGCCTTCGTGGAGGAGTACGAGCAGAGCTGGGCACCGTGGCACGCCCCCGCCAACATCGCGGTGAAACTGCGCGACGACGACGGCACACTCAGCCCCCGCCAGATCAGCTGCGTAAGCGGGCACGCCTGCTACTGGTCCCCCGAGCACCGGCTGACCGAGGCGAAGTGGTGCTCCACCCTGGCCAAGCCCGGCTGGCTCGCCGTCCACTTCTGGGACTGGAACAGCTACCGCACCGGGGAGGGCGGCCCCTGGGACGGCTACACGGATCACGCCTTCGTGGCGAACCGCACGTACCACGAGGCCGGCCGCCGCCATACCGACGACCGGCCGGACCGCGAGCTGCTCGCGGCCGGATATGTCGAGATGGCTCGCCACGCGGCGCAGCACCTTGACCAGCCCGACGCGCTGAACGCGTCCTCCGGCTACCGCGACCACCCCGGCCGGCCGCCAGGCCCCAGGTACTGCATCGACCGCGGATACCTCAGCGCGGAACTTGCCCCCGCCCTGACCCGCTTCACCGTCTGCGACTCCCCCGACCTGCGTCGGCTGTCCGACCATCTGCCCCTGCGAGCCGAGTTCGACGTCGGGGAACTGCGCACGATCCTGCACCGGCCCGCCGCGACATATCAGCCGCACGACAACCGGCGCGCCCCCGTACCCGAGCCCCCCGCTGGCGCGACGGCCTGACCGCCAAAGCTCCACCCCCTGCTCCACGACGGACCACAAGGAGGACCCTTGCCCACACCTGCGGCGCTCGACGAGTACGACGAGCCGGTCGTGCGAATCATCACCCTCAACCTGGAGAAGGACGGCGGAGAAGACCACGAGAACGGGGAGCACCCGCACAGGTGGCGGGCTGCCCACGAAGAGCTTCTCGCGCCCCGACGCCCCGACGTGATCCTCCGCCAGGAAGCCACCTACAGCCACCTCCACGACCAACGCCGCCTCCGCGCGGCAGAGGGCATCCTCGGGATGAGGGGCTTCCTCAGCCCGAACGGGTCGGGCCGCAACCCCACCGCCCTCTTCCTGCGCCCCGAGACTTTCCCGCAGGCCCAGCGCCTGGAGCAACTGCGGTACTGGCGGACGCCGCCCACCATCGTCGTCACCCAGCTCGCCGAGGTTCCGGAAGTCGACGTGGTCGTCACCTCGTGGCACGCCGCCTTCAACTCGCCCCGCGGACGGGAACGCGAAGCCGAGGAACTCACGGCCCTCGCCGACAAGATGAAGAAGGGGACAGCGTTCATCGGCGGCGGGGACTGCAACGAGTATCCCCTTGCCCATGGCGAGACGGTCGCGGACATCGACTGGGCGAGCCCGGACATCACGGACCGGGTCCACATCCGGCACCGCACCAACGCCGGGCCCGGCGGAACCCGCGTCAGCTGCACGTACCTCGACGACACCCTGATGGGATGCGGTCTGCACGATCCAGCCCGATACGCCGCCCACGAGCTGGGGATGGCCGACGCGCTGGACTCGACCGCCGGACACGCAGCCGAAGGCCAAGGCGGCGGGCGACGCATCGACCGGATCTACGTCGACCCCAGGACGGTGCAGGCGGTCCTCGCGGTGCGCGTTCTGGACACCACGGGGCTCTCGGACCATCACGCGGTCGAAGTCGTTCTGTCACGCCGCAAGTTGGCTGAGGCCCTTCGGCGTGAGTTCGCCTCGCTCCCTCCCAGCTCGGCCCTTACCCACTCCGCAAACGCGGGCGCCCCGTCAACCACCAGCCCGGAAGGAATGACTCACGCATGAGCACCGCACCCCTGACCCTGCTCAGCTGGAATTTCGAGAACAACGGCAAGAAGGACCCGGCCCGACGGCAGGCCGGTGACGAGCTGCTCAAATCGCTCAACCCCGACCTCGTCTTCCGCCAGGAGCTCTGGGACGCCGACGAAAACGGCCGCACGGTATTCAACGCGCAGGCCCGCACGCTCGGCATGCACGGCGAACTCGGCGACGGCTCCTGCACCGCCGTGTTCATCAACCCCCGGCGGTTCTCCGTCGTCCGGGACTGGACGCAGGGCCGGGGCCCCCAGTTCGTACTGCCGCCCACCGCCCTCACCCTCCGCTACGAGGAAGCCGGCGCCGACGCACTCCCCTTCATCGCCGTGTCGTACCACCTCAACTACGCGAGCCCCACCCAGCGCCTGCTGGAAGCCGAGTGGCTGACCACCTGGGCCGACAGAGGGTGGACCACACCCAACGGCACGCGCGTCACCCTGCCCGCGGTCTTCGCCGGCGACAACAACTCTTTCCCGGCCCCCGGCGCCGACGGGGACCCGGCGCTGCCGGAACTGCTCGCCATCAAGAACGCTCCGCACCGCCTCCACCGCTCCTACCCCGGCCCGGACGGCGCCCGAGTGCCGGACACCCGCCCCGATGCCGCTCTGCGCACGGCGGGACTCGAGGACGTGGCCCGCTACTGGGCAGCCACCCAGAACGGCACCCCGGCCGCAGTCTCCCGCACCGTGAACGCCTGCGACACCCACGGGCCCGACAGCCGGATCGACCGCGCCTACGCCACCCCCGAACTGCTGCCCGCGGTGGACGAGGTCGACGTGATCAAGGTCGACGCCGACCTGTCCGACCACCACATCCTGCGGATCCGGATGAACGCCGGACGCCTCGCAGAGATCCTCAACCGCGCAGCAGCGTAGAACGCCCGCCAGGCCACGCATCCGGCTCACGTGAGCAGCCCCTCCGGGCCCGATGCGTGGCCGTGGGCACCTCGCATCACCACCACAGGAGTGACCTTGCTGGACAAGACCGCTACCCGCGAGGGACACCCCTCGGCCGGGGTCGCCGCGGCGCTGGGCGTGCTGGACGGCTGGCGCGCTATGAGCTGGGCAGACGTAGCCGAGGCTGCCGACCGCGCCGCGCACCTTCTGTGGGACGACTGGAACTGGTCCGGTGCGTTCGAGTCCCTCGCGGCGCACGACCAGGCCGCGGTGCTCCACGCCCTGTCCGTCGGATACCGGGTGCACTCCGAGCCGCGCAGCCGCCTGGGGCCCGACTTCTGGCAGTCCCGCGTGGACGAATTCCGTACCGAGGCGGCGTACTCCGCCGCCCTCGTGGGCGACCTGCAAGGCAGCACCAGCCTCATCAGCGACAGATCTCGGAAGGCGATCGAGGCAGTGCACCAGTGGCAGCGGCTCCGCGCGCTTCCCCCCGCCTGGCAGGACGAGGTCCTCGAAACGCTGTCGCCGGACCGGAGATACAGCTGGCGAGCCGATCCTGCTCCCACGCTGCCCTCGCTCGACGAAGCCCTACGCCACGCCGAGGCGGCGGCCTCCAACGGCACGCTGCCGAAGCCGAGCAACGACCGATGGCTGCTGGCAGGCGAGCGAAAACAAGACCTCGTGAGCCGCCTTTCCCGTCTTCCAGAGGGATGGCAGACCGAGGCGGTGCGGCGGATGGCGGATGGTATCACCCCGTTGACCGCGGTCTCCGACGCTGCCCAGTCCGTCAACATCGTCCGGGTCTTCGGCGTCTACATCGCCTGGAACGCCGCTCCCTCGTCCACCACAGCCAAGCCCGCGCCCTGCATCTGACTTCTCCTTGCCTCTACGCCACTAGACCCCGTCGGAGCCCGTCATGGCCGGTCCCTCGTTCGAGCAGCCGCCAACCATCTCCCGTCGCAGAACCGGCGCCGCGCGCGCCCCCAGCGGCAGCACGCTCAAGCCAGCCCGCCAGCGAACTAAAGCGCCCAACTACCTACTCAAGGAAGCCATCCGGCGCTCGGGCATGTCGTACGGCCATTTGGCGATTGAGATCAACCAAATGGCTGAGGCTGAGGACTACCGCCAGGGTTGGAGCAACCACATATCCACCAGTCGACAGCGGGTCGGTCACTGGGTCAATGACGGTGAGCAGCCTCAAAAGCCTGTCCCCCGCTATATCGCGGCGATCCTCACTAAGACCCTGGGTCTTACCCGCCCACTGACACCCACAGACCTCGGTTTCAAAGAGGCAGCTGGTCTTCCGAGCGGCATGCCAGATCTCACTGCGTTGGGAGCCACGCCTGAGGAAGCACGCACCTACGCGCGGACGGCAGCAACAACAGACCTCAAGCCTGGAGACCTCGAGGACCTCGAACTGTCCGTACACCAGCTCGCCGCCAGCTACTCGACCAAGCCCCTCGGTGAATTGTGGGTGGAGGTGGACCGCTACCGGAAGCGGGCTCACAGCCTCCTCACGCACTGTCGGCACACACTGCGAGAGGGGCGTGATCTGACCCGGCACGCCGGGATGCTGTCGATCATCCTCGCCTGGGTTGCCCACGACCTTGGGGAGAACGACCTGGTGCAGGCCTACTGCGACGACGCCTGGGCCCAAGGGATGGAGGCCGAGGCGCTCGACGTGTGCGCCTGGTCCGAGGACGTGCGGTGCACGCATTCGCTCTATGCCGGGCGCCCCTACGATGCCTTCGCCGCCGCGACACGCGGGCTGTCCGTGGCGCCGCCGCAAGCGCGCATCGCGTTGCGACTCACTGCTCAACTGGCGCGCGTAAACGCCCGGTTGAACAACCACTCGGCCTTCACCGACGTCATGACGCGAGTCCGGCCTCACAGCGAGCAGTTGCCGCTTCATCGCAGCGGCCTGTTCGGTCTCGACGCCGCCGTCCTCGCCTCCTACGAGGCCTCCTCACGCATCTGGCTCGGCGACCATCAGGAAGCGGTCACCGCTGCCCAAATAGCCATCGAGTGCTACCAGGCAATGCCGCGCCCTCAGCTGGCACCGACCCGGCTGGCCATCGCCCACCTCGACCTGGCATTGGCACACACGGCCCTCGGCGACCCGGAACAAGCCGTGGCCGCCGCTCGCCACGCCCTCGCCGGCAACCGCATCGTCGACTCCGTACGGCGACGTAGCGAGCACCTTGAACACCGGCTGCAGCTGCGCTACCCCGAGCTCCGGGCCGTACGCGACTTCAGCGGAGAACTCCACGACCAGCTGTCGCCTGACTCGTCCGCGCCCCGCTCCGCATGAGTGGCGCAGCACGTAGCGCGCGGATCGCGACACCTGGACCGCTGGTGGCGCTACAGCCCGCTGGGGTGAACTGCTCGGCGACGCCGGTGCCCAGGGGCCCGGCGCCTCACACACGTCACACGGGCTTGATTGATCCGAGCGCCGTTCCAGAATTCCGGGCCGAGGGGTGGATGATGGCGGACGATAGTTCTGCCGCACCGAGCGAGTTCGCCGCTGTCGTCCGGCGAGCGTGGGCGCACAGCCTGAACGGTGGCAACTTCACCGACGATGACGACTTCTTCGCCTGCGGCGGAGACTCCCTCGCTGCTCTCGCGGCGGCCAGCGAAGTTGCTGCGGCGACCGGTTCCGAAATCCCCGTGCTGTGGCTCTACGAGAACCCCCGCCTCGAAGAGGCCGTACGGGCGCTGGCGGCGGCCGCCGAAGGCGGACTGGCCCTGATCGATCCGCAGAGGCGGGCGGGGGCACACCCGCTGTCCTTCCAGCAGGAGGGGCTGCTGCGGGTGATGAACCACATAGGTGCGGACCACCGTTACCAGGTCGCCTACGCCGTGGAGCTCCCGGACAGTGTCGACGAAGGACGGCTCGCGGCAGCCCTCACCCGTCTCGCGATCCGGCACCCTGCCCTGACAACTCGGATCACCGGCGCCGGCGAGCTCGCCCGGCAGGAGGCCACCGGCGCCGCGGAGCTGGAGCTGGAGCCGTTGCGCGCTATGTGCCCGGACGATGCGGTGGCCGCCACGAAGCTGTGGGCGGCGGCGTCCGTGGTCAATCTGGACGATCCGCTCGCCCGGTTCGCCGTGATCGGTTCCGGATCGCAGCGTGTCCTGGCGCTGGTCGCCCATCAGATGGTCATGGACCCCTGGTCGTGGGGCCTGCTCCTACGCGACCTGGCCGTCCTGTACGACGATCCGGATGCCGGGGGTGACCCCGCCCTGGCCTACTCCGACTACGCGCGCTGGCAACGCCGGCACCTTTCGGGCCCCGCGTACGAGCGTCACCTCGGCCACTGGCGCCGGACGGCAGAGGGGTATCCCTTAGGCGGAGTGCCGCTGCCCGGCCCGCGAGGCGAAGTCCCGGCCGCCGGACCGGCCGCGCGGCTCCCCCTCGCTGTCCACGCCGAGCATGCCCAGGCGCTGCGCACTGCCGGCCAGATGATGGGCGCTTCCCTCTTCGAGGTACTCCTGAGCCTGTTCCACCTCGCGGTCGGCCGGTGGGCCGGAACGTCGGACGTCCTGGTGGCCAGCGCCACGGCCAGCCGGACACGACCCGGGAGCGAGAACATCGCCGGGTTCTTCGTCAACGGCCGCTTCACCCGCACCGCTCTGACGGAGCTGCGGACCGTCGGGGACCTGATCGGGCACGTCCGAGACCGCTGGCGCGCGGGAGACCCTCACCGCGAACTGCACCTGGAGAAGGTTCTGTTCGACCTCGGCCGACCGGACATGGCGAACATCAAGTTCTCCGTGAACGCGATCCCGACGCTGACCGGCCTGACGCTGGCCGGAGAGCCGCTGCGCTTGGTGTCCGTGCCAGGGGCTCGCAGTGCCCGGCGGCACATCAGCGTCGGCCTTGCACCGGATGCCGGAGGCGGACTGTCCGGAGCGCTGACATACCGCACAGACCTCCTCGTCCCGGCACAGGTCCGGGCGCTGGTGCAGGAGTTCTCGACGCTGTGTTCCTCCGCCGCCCACGCGCCGGCGACTGCCCGGATCACCCGCTAACTCCCCGAGTCGCGCTCTCCATCGCGCGGCATGACCTGCAGAGAAGGACATCAGGATGAAGGCGCTGGTACTGGCCGCCGGCCAAGGCAGCCGGCTCGGCCGGTGGACGCCCGCTCTGCCCAAACCCTTCGCTCCGGTGGCCAACCGCCCGGTGCTCGCCTGGGTGATGGACCACGTCGACACCGCGGACATCGAGGAGATCGGCGTCATCGTGCCCAGCAACTCCCTGGCCCTGTACGAGCAGGCCTTCGGCACGCGCACCGTCGCGGGCACACCGGTGACCTGGCTTCCCGAGCACATGCCACTGGGCACGGGTGGCTGCCTGCGAGATCAGGCAGCGTTCTTCGCCGGAGCGCCGGCCGTGATCGTGCCTGCGGACATCATCTCCGGCGTCGACTTGCGCACCCTGATCGCCCATCACGCCCGGACGGGTGCAGCGGTGACGGTGGCGGCGGTGCCCCGGGACGGGCAGGTGTGGCAGGGAGATGTCTTGGTCCCGGACCCTGACGAGCCGGGACGCGCTGCCGCGTACGCGTTCAAGCCGCGGCCCGGTCCCGGGACGCGGCTGGGGTCCACCGGGGCATGGCTCGTCGACCCGGCGGTCTTCGCTCACATACCCGAGGGCCGGTTCTGCGACTTCTCCAGCGAAGTCCTCCCTCGCCTGACCGGCCTTGAGCTGCCGCTTGGCCTGTTCGACGCCGGCGCCGGAGTGTACCTGCGAGACATCGGCACCCCGGCGAAGCTGCTGACCGGCAATCAGGAAGCCGTACGCGGGCTCACGCCCGCCGCACCGCGCCCGTTGTCCGGCCCGGCCCCGCTCATAGGTGACGGCGCCAAGGTCGATGACCAGGTAGTTATCGGGCCCGGGGCCCGGATCGGCGCCGACACGAACGTCGTCGGCCCCTCCGTCATCGGGGCGAATGCCGAGATCGGCCCCGGAGCGCTCGTGACGGCATCCGTCATCCTCCCCGGCGGGCGCGTCTCGGCCGGGTCCCACATCGAGGCGGAGGTCGTCGGGACGGGCGAGCAAGCCCTCCAGGCGCTGCTGGACTACGCCCCCTTCGGAGGCACACGGTGAACGCCCGGGCACGTCTGACCGGGCGGCCGTGGCCGGGCGTCGCCGAGCAGATAGCCCGCTGGTGCGCCACGACCCCGCTGGCACCCGCCGTCGTCCAAGGCGGCCGGACGTGGACCTACGGCGAACTCGAAGCCGCCGCCGGAGCCATCGCCACCGCCCTGCAGGCGCCGTTGCCCGGCCCCGGCCGGGTCGTCGCTGTGACGGGGCCCCGCGGCTTCGCGACCGTCGCGGCCTGGGTGGCGGTGCTGGCGACGCGGAATGTGCTCCTGCCTCTCGACCCCGGGCTGGCGCCGGTGCAGAGCGCGAGGATGGTAAGCCTGGCCGGCGCCGATCTTGTCCTCGCGCTCGACGGCACCCGCGTCCCTACAGCGGATGGTGCGACCGTCCTGCTGCTGGACAGTGGTCAACTCGGCCCCGGCGGGGGGCTTCCCCAGGGGGAGCCACCGCAGCCCGAGGAACCGGGCTACGTGTTCTTCACCTCCGGCAGCACCGGTCAGCCCAAGGCCATCCTGGGCCGCCATCGCAGCCTCGCGCACTTCCTCACGTGGCTCCGCACCGCTCTCCACGTGCAGCCCGGTGACCGGATCGGGCATCTGGCCGGCGTGGGATTCGACGTCACCCTGCGCGAAGTCCTGCTTCCGCTGTCCGCAGGCGCCACCCTCTGCCTTCCCCCGCCCGCGCCCCTGCCACCCGGCCAGGCCCTGGCGTGGCTCGCCGACAACCGGATCACGCTGCTGCACGCGGTCCCCACCGTCGCCCGCGCCTGGCTCCGTGCAACCGACGAACGCCTCCAGCTACCGCTGCTGAGGGCGGTGCTGTTCAGCGGGGAGCCGCTCACCGACACCCTGGTCGCCCGCTGGCGGACGCACCTGGACTACCGGGGCGAGATCATCAACCAGTACGGGCCGACCGAGACCACCCTCATCCGGTGCTGGCACCGCGTCGAAGACCCGGTACCGGGCATCCAGCCGCTGGGCCGCCCGATCCCCGGCAGCGAGGCCTGGGCGGAGGACCCCCCAGGCACACGGGTCCCTCCCGGTGCACCCGGCGAGATCGTGCTGCGCACCATGTACGGCACCAGCGGCTACCTCCGCGCCAGCGAAGAAGAAGATGCCCGGTTCACCTTCGGACCCGACGGCGAGGTCATCTACCGCACCGGCGACCTCGGGCACCTGGACGCCGACGGCCTGCTGCACTTCCACGGCCGTCGGGACGACCAGGTCAAGATCTACGGCGTGCGAGTCCACCTGCACGCCGTCGAAGCCGTCCTCGAAGCGCAGCCCGGCATCCACCAGGCGGCCGTCACGGCCCAGGCGGACGCCGACGGCGGCGCGCCACGTCTGACCGCCCATCTGGTTCTCGACCCCGGATGCGCCGCGATCCCCGGAGGGCTGCGCGCCGCCCTCCTCCAGGACCTCCCGGCGGCCGCCGTACCGGCCCGCTTCCTCACGGTCGACGCACTGCCCCGCACGAACTCCAGCGGCAAGCTCGACCGCTCCCGACTGACCAACCCGTCCCCGTCCGGCAGCTGACCGGATCCCCGTTGCGTACGTAGAAGAGGACTGACCTGCCATGAATCCCCCCAGCAACACGCCGACCACCACGGAGCTGAGCACCATCGCAATGGGCCTGCGGGCCTTCGTCTTCGCCGCGAACAAGCACCCCGGCGGCGCCTCCTCCGCCACCGAGGCCATCACCTCGCTGTTCTTCTCCGGCACCACGGCCCTCGCCGACGCCGGCCCGGACAAGGACCGCCTGATCTACTCCAAGGGACACGCGGCCGCACCCTGGTACGGGGCGCTGTGGGCGCTCGGTGCGATGCCCGGAACGACCTGGCAGCAGGCGGCCGGCTTCGGGCAGGTCGGGCACCCCGTGCCACGGATGCCGGTACGCGGCGCGGTCCCGGGCATGGAAATGAGCACCGGGGCGCTGGGCCAAGGACTGTCCTACGGCGTGGGTCTGGCGCTGGCCGACCATCGCGCGGGCCGCGCCACACGGACCTTCGTGCTCCTGGGCGACGGGGAGTGCACCGAGGGCCAGGTGTGGGAGGCGGCGATGACCGCCGACCGGCTGGGACTGCGCAACCTCGTCGCGCTCGTGGACGCCAACGGCTCCGGCAGCGTCATCAAGTTGCCGCGCGAGCAGTGGGCGGCGCGCTGGGAGGGCTTCGGCTGGCGCACGATCGCGGTCGACGGCCACGACCTCGGTGCCATCACCGCGGCGCTGCGCGAGGACAGTGACCGGCCGACGGCGATCATCCTGAACACGATCAAGGGTTACGGCCTGGCCGCCGAGGTCGAGGGGTCCAACACCCTCAGCGCGGACGTGGCTGCCGAGCACCTGCCCGACTGGGACACCGCCGGGCTGATCGACGCGGCGCTGGAGGCCATCGACCGGTACTTCCCCGACGCGGCGCTTCGCCGGCGCGGGCAAGCCGCCCCAGCGACCGTGCCGCCCACTCGCCCCAGCCGGGCGGAGCTGCTGTCGAGGGTGACGGGCTACGAGCCCGGTACGGCCGTGGTGGCGAAGAAGGCGCTCGGCGGCGAACTGGCCGTCGAACTGGCCGGCCTGCCGATGCTGTGGATGGCCCCCGACGCCATCCGCAACTCCGGCCTCCTCCCCCGGATGGACGAGGTCGGCTCGTGGGACTGGCACACCCCGGACGCGGACGTCCTGCAGTGCGCGATCGCCGAGCAGGACGCCGCCTCCCTCGCGGCCGGCGCCGCGAGCTCCGGCCTGTGGCCGGTGCTGTTCTCCATGGAGGGGTTCTACTGGCGGATGCTCGACCAGATCCGCGAGTCGATCGCCTTCCCCAAGGTGCCGGTCCTGCTGGTCGGCACCTCCGGCGGCCTCGGCGACCCGCTCGGCCCGATGGTCCAGTCCGACGGCTGCCTCGCCGCTCTCCTGGCCATCGGCGACCTGGAAGTCTTCGAGGCCGCCGACATCAACACCGCCAAGCTCCTCGCTCTGGAGGCCCTGTCCTCGGGCCAGCCCGCCTACCTGCGGCTGCCCCATGAGGCGGTACCCGTACGGCACACGCTGGAAGATCTCGCCGCCCGTCCGCTGCACGAGGGCGTGTTCACGCTCGTCGACGACCCCGAGCCCGACCTCGTCATCCTGACGGCCGGCGCCCTGCGCGAGCGCGCCATCGACGCTGCGGAGATTCTTTCCGACCGTGACGCCCGGCGAGTCCGCGTCCTGGAGATCGTCAGCCCCACGCGCTTCGCCGCACTTACCCCCGGCCGCCTGCTGGAGCTGATCCCCGCCCACGCCTCCGCGGTCAGCGTCCACAACGCGCCGTCCTCCGTGCTCGGCAACCTCCTGTCCCACGCCCGCGGCGGAATCGGCGAGGCCCGCATCGGCGTGGACACCTATGGCATCGCCGGATGGCCCCAGGCCGCCCTGTACGAGGCTGCCAACTTGACCACCGACGCGATCGCCGACCGCATCCGCAAGGAGCACGCGTGAGCACCTCGGCCTCCTCGTCCCGGCTGGCCGTCGACGCCGCCGACGACATCTTCACCGTCACCGCCCACCGCTCCGACACCTACCGCATCCACCTGGCCGAAGAACTCGCCACCGAGGGGCTGAGCGGCCATCTCGGCACGCTCGCTGCCCAGTTGGAGGCTCCGGAGATCGTCATCGTGATCGACACAGGCGCGGCCGAGCACCACCTGGGCGCCATCACCGCCGCCGTGGTGAGCACCGGGCTGCGGTTCCGCACCCTGCCGGTCCCGGCCGGAGAGCACAGTAAGTCCCCCGAAGGCCTGAACAACCTGATCCGCGCCCTGCACCAGCACGGGACGACCCGGCGCACGCTGCTCCTGGGGGTCGGGGGCGGCGTGGTGTGCGACCTGGTGACGGCCGCCGCGGCCCTCTACATGCGGGGGGCGCCGTACGCGCTGGTGCCCACCACGGTCCTGGCCCAGGTTGACGCCGCAATCGGCGGCAAGGGCGGCATTGATTATGGCGCGGCGAAGAACCTGCTCGGCGCCTTCCACCACCCCGTCGGGGTCTACATCGACCCGTCGCTGACTTCCACTCTCCCCATCCGGCACATCCGGGCCGGACTCGCCGAAGTGATCAAGGTCGCGTTGATCAGCAATCCGGAGCTCTTCGCCACGTTGGAAAGGTCCGCCAGGCCGCTACCGCACGGCCAGGTGCTGACCGAGATCGTGCGCGAAGCCGTGGCCGCGAAGCTGCTGCTACTCGCCCCGGACCCGTTTGAGCAAAAGGATCTTCGACGACTACTGAACCTCGGGCACTGCGTCGGACATCCCTACGAGGCAGCCACCGGGTACCGGGTTCTGCACGGCGAAGCCGTCGCCGCCGGCACCGCAGTCGCCGCCGCGCACGCCTACCTCAGCGGCGAGACCGAGCTTGAGGACCGTGAGCGCGTCCTGAACCTGCTGGCCGCCTATCGGCTGCCGGCAGTCATCCCGGACAGCTTGCGGGACGCGGTATGGGACGGCATGTCCACAGTGCGCCGAATCCGTAACGGGCCCCTTCACCTCGTCCTGCCGCACCAGCCCGGTCACTGCACCATCACCGACGACATAGACCGCCCCGCCTTCGACAAGGCCCTCAACGACCTGGCGGCCCGCCCGTGACCTCGCCACCTCCTCCCCCGGCCTGGCTGCTCCTCGAAGGAGGCGGCAGCCACACCTGGGCGGCCACCGCCACCGGCGACACCGTCCTCACGACTGCCGAGGGCCCGTCCACCAGCCCCCGGTCGGTCGGCGAGGAGCGCGCCGTCCACACCCTCGTCGACCTCATCGGCCAGGTCTGGGACAACCCGACCACAGCCCCCCTCGGGGTTGTGGCCGCGCACGGTGCCGCCTCCACTCGAGCGGCGGCCGGGGACTTCGCCGCCCTGATACGTCGCGCCCTTGCCCTCGTCGGGCCGATGGCCGGGCCGGTGCTGGTCACCAACGACCTCACCCCGCTTCTGCTGTCCGCGCCGGGCCCGGTGTGCGTAGCAGCATGCGGCACCGGCACCGGGTTCGCCGCCCGCAACGGCGCCCGCTGGGCCCGTTCTTCTGGGCTGGAGTGGCTGCTCTCCGACGAAGGCGGAGGCCACGACCTAGCCGTCGCGGGGCTGCGTGCCGTCGTCCGCGCCCTGGACGGACGGGGCCCCGGCACCGTCCTGACCGGCCTGGCTCAAGCGTGGTGCGCCGAGTCGGACTGCACCGGTGGTGACTTGGGCGAGCATCTCTTCTTCCACGTCTACCGGGAGGAGGGTGCCAAGCCGCTCGTCGCGACCTTCGCCCAGCACGTCCTGGAGGCCGCTGAGGACGGTGACGCAGTGGCCGGACGGCTCGTGGAGAACGCCGCCGACGAACTGGCCGCCGGTGCCGCCGCGGTGTGCCGGGCCACCGGCATCACCACCGGCACGGATTACACCCTGCTGCTGTCCGGCTCACTGCTGACGGAGGCCACCTTTTTGCGTGGGCACTTCATGACCTGGGCCCATGAGAATCTCCCGCCCACCGCGCTCCTCTGGCACACCCCCAAGAGCCGGCCGGAGGATCTGCTGCGCCTGCGGGATCTGTGGCTGACCCCACAAGCTCTGCCGCCGCTGACCGCGGCCATGCCGATCCATTCCGACCCCGTTCCTTCGATGGCCGAAGGAGCTCGCACGTGACCACCGCCGATCTCCTCCCGCTGGAGGAGGGCCCATCACTCGGCGCCGTGCTCGACCCGGTACTGGACCGGGCGGCCTCCGAGATCGAAGCGTTTCAGAGCGGCCCGGAGCTCGTCCGGTTCAAGCACAGCGTCCACGGCGGCATGGAGCCCGTCACCGAACTCGACCTACGTATCCAGGACTTGATCACCACCGCGCTGGAGCAGGCATGGCCCGGCCTGCCGGTCATCGCCGAGGAAGGACGCGAGAGCATCGGCCACGTCCCCGAGAACTGTGTCTTGGTCGACCCGCTCGACGGCACCGTCCCCTTCCTGGAGGGCAATCCGGCCTTCGCGATCGCCGTCTGCCTGGTCCGCTCCGGGCGGCCGGTCCAGGCGATCGTGGACCTGCCCGCCTACCAGGTGCGGGTGAGCACCACCGGAGCCGAACTGGCCGTCACCGGAGACGTCAGCCGCCTGCCCTCCTTCGATCCAGACACCGTGCTGACCAGCCCCCGCCACACCGACCTGGCCGCCCGGCTGCTCCCCAGCCGGCCTGTGGCCGCCGTGCCCACGGCCAGCGTCAAGATGGTCCTCGTGGCGCTCGGCCGTGCCCGGGCCGCCGCCTACCTTCCCGCCGCCCGCGGCAGCGCGGCGCCCTGGGACTACGCCGCCGCCGCGCTGGCTGTCCACGCCGCGGGCGGAGAAGCCCGCGACCCGGCGGGCCGCAACCTCGCCCGCACCCTGCCCGCGCGCCTCGACGGGTGGCTGGCCACCTCCCATGCCCCGCGCCCGCCCGGTGACCTCAAGCCCCTGATGCTCCCCGCCCGTTGACACCTTTCAGGAGATCCGCCGCATGTCCTCCACTCCCGCCACCACCGACGGCTGGCGCGGCCTGCCCGGTCCCGGCTTCGCCGAGCCGCACCTGCTGGCTGCCCTCGACCATTGCGCCGAGCGCGACGTGCTCGGCGAGAACGTCCTGGTCGGCTATGACGGCCGCGCCGGCGCCCCCGAACTCGCCCGGCTCGCCGCCGACCTCCTGGCCGAGCACGGCATCACCGCGCACCTGACCTCCACCCCTGCCCCCACCCCCGCCTGCGGATGGCTCGTCCACCAGGACGCCGATCTGAGCGCGGCCGTCATCATCACCGCCAGCCACAACCCACCCGGCTACATCGGCATGAAGCTCCGCAACGCCGCCGGGCACGGCATCGTGTGGCCGCAGCCGCCGCCCGACGCCGTCCTCGACCCGGGCCGCCTGCCCCAGCGCAGCCACCGAGCCATCGAAGTCCTCGCCCCGTACGCCGCAGCTACCGGCGCCGCTCTTGACGAAGCCGCCGCCCACTTCGACGCCGACGTGCTCCTTGACGCCGCCCACGGCGCTGTCGGAGCCCTGGCCGGCCACCTCGGCGCGGTCCGGGTCCGCCGGGCACGCCCGCTGCCCTTTTTCGCCGGCCGCACCCCCGACCCCGTCCCCCGCCCCCAGGCCGAACAGACCGCCCGCGAGCTCATGGAACAGGAGACCGGTCCGACGCTGCTGGCGATGACCGACGGCGACGGCGACCGGCTCGTCCTGTTCACCCGCCGCTCCGGCTACATCGGCAGCCCCGAGCAGGCCGCCGCCCTGCTGTATGCGGGCCTGCCGGTCGACCGACTCATCACCACGGCGGTCGCCCCGCGCATGGCGGTACGGGCAGCCAAGCGGGCCCGCCCCGGGCTGCGGGTCACCGAGACGCCCGTCGGGTTCAAGCACATCGTCACCGCCTGGCAGAACAACCCCAAGCCCACACTCGGCCTGGAACCCAACGGCGCCCTCGTCCATGTCAGCGGCGGCTGCGGCTACTTCGAGCGCGACAGCCTCGCCGCCCTGACCGCCGTCCTGCACGCATTCCCGACCTTGGAAGCCCTGGACGACGCGGTCGACGACGTACGGCGCGCGCACCCGCACACCCAGCTCGTGCACACCGTGCCCGAGACACTGACCGACGTGCTGCACCAGCTGCCGAAGCTGCTGCCGGGCTGGCGGGCCGACCACTCCGGCGATCCGGTCGTCTACGACGACGGCGCGCACGGCCGGATCGCCGTACGCGCCTCGGGAACCGAACCCGCCACCCGCCTCTACATCGAGGCGCCGGTCCCGGTCGTCGAACACCTCACCCGGGCCCTGGGGGGCCCGGCGTTCAACCTGTCTGCTTGAGCAGGCCCGCCGCCACGAGTCCGGCCAGGCCCATGTCCGCGTCGGTGTACTGACCGCCGAGGATATGGGCCACGTACTCGTCCTGCGGCAGGGTCACCGGCTCGACGAACTCCTCCGCGTCCGGGGTCGGCTCGGCGACCTTGCGGCAGTCCCGGGCCAGCACCGCGTACCGGACGTGGGTGGCGTACGACGCCAGGAAGGTCTGCATGACGACCTCGGCCCTCCCCGCCTGGAAACCGGTCTCCTCGAGCAGCTCCCGGATCCCGGCGGCCACCACGTCCTCGTCGGACCCGACCAGGCCGCCGGGGAGCTCGGCCAGGACCTTGCCCGGGCCGGGGCGGTACTGCCGGACGAGAATGCCCTGGCCGTCTTCGGTGAACGCCACCAGGGCGACAGTCCGGGGGCCTTGCAGGATGTCCCAGTCGGAGTCCTTGCCGTTGGGCTGGGTGTATGTGCGGCAGCGCACCTTCAGGTAGCCAGCAGGTTCCGGACGCTCGCTCTTCAGCGTCCACGCCAGCAGGTCACGTTCTTGAGTCACGTTCTGTATCCTATTCGATGCGAATCGTTACAGGTTCAGGCGAGGCGGGGCAGCCAACGACTGACGTCGTCCATGCCTGTGTTGGGGAACGGCCTCACACGGTGGTCGACGTGATGACGCCAGGATCAGTCACCACGGCGGTTCCTCTTCGGCGAGTCCTCACAGCCCAGATCATGCCGATCCTCGTGAGCGCTTCAATTTGTTGGGCTGAGAGGATGCCGGCCTTACGGTTCTTCCGTTGCTTCTGGATCCAGAGCCCCAGCTTCATCGGCTCGGAACCCTCAGTTTCGTACGCCGTCGGCACGGCAAGATCGCCGTTCTGCTTGAAGTACGCCTCAGCGGCCGATAGGCACGAGTTCCACTTCTGGGTTCGGGCGTCCCACACCATCCCCAGGCCATCAAGGTCTAGCGCACGCTGCGAGGTGAGCGTGGAGACGTCTCCCGCTTTGCGCCAGGCGCGGCAGCGGGTCAGCCACTTTCCGAGTTGGAGGGGCGGGTCGTCGTTGGTGACATGGGACGTCGGCACGTTCAGGTCTCCGTGTTCGGCCCGGTAGGCAGTGGCAGCCGCGTACATCCTGTCCCAGAAGTGATCATTGCTGCTGGCCCAGACGATGCCGAGCTTGTTCAACTCGGCCCTCTGGTCCTCGGATACCTGCTGATCCTGAACACGCACCCGAAGGAGGAACCCGCCGAGGTTAACCGGCACCTCGTCGTCGGTGCAGTAGTCCGCCGGGACCCGTAGATGCCCGTGCGCACGGTGGTACTCCCGGGCGGCGTGCAAATACCGCTGCCAGGCTGCTTCACGCAGGTCCCAGACAACGCCAAATTCCTCGAGACGTCGGCAGCGCTCTGGAGCGAGACGACCTCGTTTATGCAGCGAGCGCTGCTCAGAGAGCCAACGGCCCAGGTGCAGCCCGGAAGGAGTTACGTGGTCCGTCGGAACCTGGAGGTGTCCGACCTCTTTGCGGTGCTGCTTTAGGGCGCCGAAGAACTCGTCCCAGGACTCGGTGGCTGATCGGACCGCGTATGCGGTGATGGCGGAGGCGAAGGTCGGGGGGACCGGCGCGCCGCTGAAGGCCAGCCACCCGGGAACTTCGCGAGGACCGCTGTCAGTGTGGCCTAACGCCGTGCGGGATGCCTTGAGGCTGGTAGCAAGCATCTCGTCGTGGGCGGCCAGCGCTTGAATTACGCGCCACACGGGCCCGTACGAGGAGCCCTCCAGAGCGGAAACCGGGTCTTGTCCTGGTTCGAGAAGCACAGGAATGACCACGCACGCGGTCTTCTTTCGCTGTCCTCCCAGGCGCAGAGCCCGTCCGACGGCCTGGATCGTGTCGATCGGGCTGTCGCGCGGGGAGATGAACGCGACCCCGTCCACAGCGGGGGCGTCGTAGCCCTCGGCCAATACCCGCGCGTTCGAAATGATCACGCGGTGTGTCCCCTCGGCACGCAGACCCTCTAGGACAGCTCGGCGCTCAGCGCCATTTTGCCCGCCGTGAACGCACCCCGTGATCAGGCCCGTCGGCGCCTCATTCGCCGGATTGAGCAGCGTATCGACGGCAGGCAACGTCTTGGCGAACCATTCCGCGTCACGAACTCGGTGGTGATACGTCAACAGGCGCTGGATACCGAACTCTCGCGCTGCTCGTAGAACTGCGATCTGCCGAGCCAACATCGGCGCCGACACCGCCGCTCTGCCTACACCGAAGAACTGCGCGGTCCCGTCCCCGGCAGTGGCAAGTTTGCGAATCTCCTTATCGGTGACGAACGCTACGACAACACGGTAGTCGGCAAGCAGGCCACGCTTGCGCGCCTCGGCGAAGGAGAGGCGGTAGGCCACGCGCCCAAAGGTCTTCTCGTCATCCATGCTGAAGATCTCGGCAGGCTGACTCTTTCCCCGAGCAAGGACAATGCGTGGTGTCGCCGTCAGATACAAGCGCTTCGATGCGGGAACCAGCACATCGTCATGGACAATCGACCAGGTCCGATCCCGCGCGCCCGCAGATCTGTGGGCCTCATCGACGACGACCAGTCTCCAGGCGTCGACCGCTTGCTCACGATGGACGGCGGCGAGGATCGGCAGGCTCTGGTAGGTAATGGCCACAGTGCAGCGACTGTTCTTGCGTTCTGCTAACAGAGCCGATAAACGCTCCGGATCCGTGGTGACCTGAGCATTGAGGGAACTGAGATCCGCTGCGGCCTCCCGGTCCGCGATCTCGTCGTCGGAACAGACGGCGATGACGGTACCCAAGGCGGCCCGGCCAGAGGTCTGCACCCACGACCTGAGGGTCTGTGCAATCAGATCCAGAGTCGGGAGGACCACGAGAACAGGCGCGGTCGGCGAGACGGCATCCGCAACCTCGCTTTCGACGCGGGTTTTGCCGGTCCCGCAGGCCATCACCACGGTCGCACGGGAAGCAATAGCGAGCTCCGCGGTCGCAGCCGCGACGGCTTCTCGCTGGTGCGGCCATAGCGGTGGCGGGGTAATTATCGAGGGGTTCATCGTCTGTAAATGCCTTGCCTGTCATGTGATTTGTGAGGCGCGCGGAATCCCGTGAGTGTCCGCTCGTTAGGGCTGGCACAGATGCGTTCCTGAGCAGAGACTCGGCGCTCATGCACAGTGGGCAGCACCCAGCGGTGCTGCCCACCAGAAAATGCGCGGCCTCGCGCGAATCCGGCTGTCAGCTGGTGATGATTTCCTGCGCCACGAGCTGTCTCCGCATGGCGTGGTACTCCGCGGCCGTGACCGGCCGCTGCCCGCGCGCGTGCTTAGGTTTTCCGGACTGCGAGGCCTCGGGCCACTCGTCAGCGGCGGGCAGCATGTCCAGCGCGGCGTTGGATCGCGTTTTGGCCCGCGGGCCGCGCATGAACAGGGTGACGGTGCCGGGGAGCATCACCGTCTGGTGCACCAGAGGATGGCCCAGGGTGTAGCACGAGCCGGGGCGCTCGACTGTGATGAGGCCCGGTTGAAGGTCTTCCGCGGTGAACTCGCCTTCTCCGCCGTCGGTCCGCCGTCGCCAGACGTGGATGTAGGCGCCAGCCAGGACCAGGGTGGTGAAGGTGTACTTGTGGTCGTGCGGAACCAGTTCGCGCGCCCCGGGCGACATGTGCAGGCGGATCTGGAAGCCGCGGGCGTCATCCTGGTAGATCACGAGCCGGTTGATCAGGGGATGGACCTCGCTCTCGGTCATCCGCTGCGGGTCGTGTTCGATCTCGCCGACGAGCTGCGTGAGAAGCCGGCGGTCGGCGCCGAGCCGGAGCAGGATGTCGCGGCTGCGGCGGTGGGCCAGGCGCAGGTCGTTGTCGTCGAGGGCGGGCAGTTCCTCCAGCCAGTTCGTCGCCGTCGTCACGCGGTCACCTCGGCGGCGGTCTCGTCGCCCGGCAGCGCGGCGGTCAAGATCCGCTGCGCGGTGCCGAGTGCCTCGCGGTAGCTGTAGGCCGTCAGCGGCGCGGCGCCCACGGGCGGGGCCAGGGCGGTGCGCGCCAGCACGAGCTGGCAGCCGTCGTCGCTGGTCTCGATGGTGCGCAGGGTCCCGGGGTGGCAGGCGTAGATCGACTCCTCCGCGAAGGTGCGCACCAGCCACGGGTGGTCGTCGCCGACGTCCCCCTGGTGCCGGTAGCACTCGACGTGGCTGGTGCCGGCGAGGGTCAGGGTGACGGTCTTCTCGGTCGCCGCTTCCGGTCCCGGACTGCCCTCGGCGTACAGGCGCAGGTAGAGCAGGCAGTCGTGCTCGGTGTCTTCGGCGAGCAGCAGATGCGTGTGGCCGGCGGCGGTGAACGAGCGTCCGGCGAACTGGGGGTCAGCGCGGGTGATCAGGTCGAGGGCCTGGTGGACCGCGCCGGGCCGCCAGCCGCCCTGAAGGATGTCCGGGTTGTCGGGGACGTCGGCGGGTGCGCTGCCCTGGTTGAGCAGGGCAGCGACCGGGGCCAGGTGTGCGAGCGCGTGGGAGGTCAACGCGTGATCCTTCCGGAGGTGAGAACGCCCAGCCGCTCCAGGTCGGCGACGAAGGCGCGATATTCGGACAAGGACATGGGGCCGGACAGGCGGTAGCGCTGGTCCGTGGGAGAGCCGTCGTCGCCGTCGATGCGGGTGTCGTGAAGGTCGGTGGCGGAGTTCCAGCGCCGCTGGCGTACCGGGCCACGCAGGAACAGCGTGGCGGTGCCGGGGAAGACGGCGGTCTGGTGCACCAGGGAGTCGGAGAACAGGTAGGCGGTTCCGGGGCGCTCGACGGTGACCAGTCCGGGTGCCAGATCGGCGGAGGTGAAGGGGCCTGTCTGCCCGTCGGCGGCGATGCGCCGGTTCCACACCTGGGCGTATCCGCCGGTCAGGACGTGGACGGCGAAGGGGTACTTGTGGTCGTGCGGGATGAGCTCCAGCCGGCCGTCCTGGAAGATGTGCAGCCGCAGCTGCCACCGGTCGGCGCCGGAGGTGTCCTCGGTCAGGACCAGGCGGTTGACGAGAGGGTTGGTCTCGCAGCGGGCCAGGCGCTCGGAATCGGCGCCGATCGAGGTGACCAGACCGGTCAGCAGTTCCCGGTCGTCGGCCAGAGCGCGCAGGGCCGTGCTCGTCTCGGCAGCGCATTGGCGCGGGTTGTCCCAGTTGATCAGGTCCAGGGCGGTGGCGAGATCCGTTGGGGGCATGGGGCGAACGTCCTTTCCATGGGCCTCCGTGGCGATACGGTTGCGTCCGGAAACCCGTGGTTGTTGATCGAAGGGACACGGCGTGGCACTCAGGGCGCTTCGCGCGGCGTTGGAAGCGGTGTACGTCAGGCGCCTGGCCCGCAAGGTGGAAGGCCTCCCCCGCCCGCGGCACGTCGCGATCATGCTGGACGGCAACCGCCGCTGGGCCCGCGGAGCCGGGCACGACGACCCGCGTGAGGGCTACCGCGTCGGCGGGGCCAAGGTCGGCGACTTCCTGCGCTGGTGCGAGGCCGCCAAGATCGAGCACGTCACGCTGTGGATGCTCTCCGACGACAACCTGCACCGGCCCACGAACGAGCTCGGCCCGCTGATCGAGATCATCGAAGAGACCGTCCAGAGCATCTGCGCGGCCGACGAGCAGTGGCGCATCGAGATCATCGGCTCGCTGGACCTGCTGCCCGGCGAAAGCGCGAGCGTCCTGAAGGACGCGGCCGACCGCACCACCGGCCGGACCGGACTCAAGGTCGACGTCGCCGTCGGGTACGGCGGCCGCCGCGAGATCGTCGACGCCGTCAAGACCGCCTTCGAGAAGCACAGCGCCGCAGGCGGGGACCCGCAGGAGCTCGCGGAGAACTTCGACCTCGAGCACATCTCCGACAACCTGTACTCCCCGGCGGGCCGCGACACCGACTTCATCATCCGCACCTCCGGCGAGCAGCGGCTGTCCGGATTCCTGCTGTGGCAGTCCGCCTACGCGGAGGTGCACTTCGTCGAGGTCCTGTGGCCGGCGTTCCGGCAGATCGACCTGCTGCGCGCGCTGCGCTCGTACGCGGCGCGGGAACGCCGCTATGGCCGGTGACGTCATGCCAGGTGCGCCATCCGCGGGTCGGCGAGGATCGCGTCCACGGCCCGCTTGACTGAACTGTCCTGGTCCTCCTCGTCGCTGGAGACGACCACGCACCGCCAGGGCGCGGCGACCTCCTCCAGGGCTTCCATCAGCCGGGTCTGCAGATCGAGGTAGGCGTCCTTGCCCCGGCCGCTTCCCGCCGCGCCATGGTGCTCCAGTCCTCCCAGGGCGCCGCGCTGGGCGATCAGCCGGTCGTACGCACGGTGCGGGGAGCAGCGCACCAGGACGGGGACGGCGCGGGCCTCGTTGGGGCGCAACACCATGGCGGCCGAGCGCAGCACGGTGGCGGCAGCGCGCGCGTGGCTGTCGTGGCGCGCCGTACGCTGAGCGAGCAGGCACAGCTTGCTGACCATCTTCAGAGGGTGGGTCTCCTCGATGACGATCATGCCCTGCTCCAGTTCCGGATGGATGACGCTGGCGTAGTAGAAGAGGCTGCCGGCGATCTCGCACAGCGCGGCCGCGGTGATGGCTTGCGCGTCGTTCGTCGCGATCGGCGCGGCGTCCAGCCGCTTCTCCAGAGCACTGTCACGCAGGTCGGCCGGCGGGGCAGGCAGCAGAGTGCCCAGGGCGGTGCCGTGGGCGGCCTCGGCAAGGCTGTAGAGGGAGCGCAGACCAGCGTCGTACAGCGCCCGGTTGGTGTCCGCGACGTGCCCCGTGGGCTGGGCCCGGAGGTAGTCCCGCCGGGAGAGGATCCGTACGGGTCTGCCGTCGTCGGCAAGGCGTTGGCGGACGGCGCGGGCGATGGTGCTCTTGCCCGCCCCGTCCGGGCCGAGGAAAGTGATCGCGGAGCCGGATCGGGTCATCGGCGGTGTGCCTCCCGGTAGTGGGTCAGGGCCTGGGTGAGGTGCTGGCGGGTGAAGTCGGGCCAGTAGGCGGGGGTGAACCAGAGTTCAGCGCCGACGCCACCCCAGAGCAGGAAGCCGGAGCTTCGGCGTTCCCCGGAAGTGCGGATGAGGAGGTCCAGATCGGGCTGGCCACCGTTGATCGCGCGGCACAGGTCTTCGACGGTGAGTTGCTTCGCGGCCTCGTCAGCCGCGATGCCCTCGCGGGCCCAGCCCGCCATGAGGCGGCGGACGGCGCTGGTGATTTCGACGCGTCCTCCGTAGGCGATGGCCAGGTTCACCGTCAGCGCGGTTGGGGCGCTGGCGCTGGCCTGCTCAGCGTGACGGACGGCCTGGGCTACGCGGGATGGAAGAGCGTCGGCTTCACCCAGATGACGGACACGCCACCGGCCGGACCATGACAGCTGCAGCACCGCGCCGGTGATGATCTCCATCAGCGCTTCGACCTCGGCCGGATCGCGGCGCAGGTTTTCAGTGGAGAGCATCCATAGCGTGACCAGAGGTATCTGGCTGGCCTCGCACCATGACAGAACCTCGGGGATGCGGCCGAAGCCGATCCGGTGCCCGTCGGACGCGGACAGGCCGTGCTCCTTCGCCCAGCGCCGGTTGCCGTCCAGGACGATCCCGACGTGCTGCGGCTGGACGGGGTTCACAGCAGCCGCTGGACGCCCCACACGGGCACGTCCCGGAAGAAGGAGACGGCATCCGGTTGCCCCCAGGCAGCCCATTCTGCGGCTTCGGTGCTGGCCAGTTCGGCGAAGCGGCGCATGTCAGCGAGGAGGCTCTGGTCGACGCAGTGGTCGGTCACGATCTCGCGAACCGTGTCCACATCCGTCTCTGTCGCGTCGGCTTGGCCCAGCACAGAGGAGAGGAGCTTCTTCTCAGTTTCCGAGGCGGCAAGGAGGGCGCGGCGGATCAGGTAGGTCACCCGGCCGTCGGCGACATCGGCAGTGGCGGGCTTGCCGGTGATCTCCTCCTTCCCGAAGAGCGACAGGTAGTCGTCACGCATCTGCCCGGAGACGCCGAAGAAGGTGGAGTAGCGCTGCAGTGTCCGCTCGTGCTCCTTCGGGTCCTGCTCGGCGGCCAGCAGACCGAGCTGTAGCGGGGCAAGTGCCGAGGACCGGGCCGCCTTGTAGTCGCACACAGAGTGCAGCAGTTCTTCCTCGGGTACGCCGAGGAAGTCCCGTTCGAGGTCGAAGACCTGGCCGATGAACGTGCTGAGGCTGGCGGTGTTCTGGATGGTGGCCATCGACTGGGTCAGCCACGGGTCCAGGCCTGAGTCGGCGATCACCTGCTGGGAGAGAACGAGGGCGAGGTCGCCGGCCAGGACGGCTAGGCCCAGGGCGTGCTGGGGGTGGTCGGGGAGCTTGGCCCGGTAGGCGTAGTAGGTGGACGGGCCCCCGCGGCGGGTGGCGGCGTTGTCGATGATGTCGTCGTGGATGAGTAGGTGGGCCTGCAGTAGTTCGATACTCAGGGCGGCAGTGTCCACCGCCTTCGCCGTCGTTGCGACGCCCGGCATCAGATTCGCGGCTTCGTACGCGAACGCGACCCGCTGCCTTTTGCCGCCCCGCAGGGCCAACTCCTCGACCATCCGCAGGCACTCGGGCGCGAACCGGCTCAGCCCAGGGACATCGGCTGTCGCGTGCAGCTGTGCGAAGTACTTCTGGAAGAGGTCCTGGAAGCGGTCGCGGTGCTGCGCGATCCGGCTGCCCATCTGCCGGGTGACTTCCTTGTCGTCGTGACTCATGCGCCCGTCAATGCCCTTCTGGTTGAAAGAGGGCGCCGCAGGGCGCCCGGGCGCCAGTCGACCGTGCCCGGGCGTAGCGCCGCCAGACAGGTGGCTGTCGCGATGCGCCCGCTACGCGGGCCGCCGCTGCCTGTCTGCGGCGCGTACGACGAGGTCGGCCACCGCCACTCCTGCGGGCCGGGTGACGATGTAGGCGATCGTGTCCGCGACATCATCGGCAGCGAGTCCGCGAGCGGGGCTGGCTCCGAGGTCATGGGCGAGAGGGGTTGTCGACGGCGTACGGCTGGAGGAGGCCCACCCGTACGCCGGAAGAGACGAGTTCCCGGCGCAGACTCTCGCTCCACACGGTGAGGGCGTGTTTCGTTGCCGCGTACACACTGGCGCCCGAGATGCTTTGCCGCCCTGCTGTCGAGCCGACGATCACAAGGTCTGCAGTCCCCCGGCCGGACGAGGCGGCGGCCGTTAGGTGCTGAAGCGCGGGATGGGTGATGTTGAGGCTACCGGTCAGGTTGGTGTCGATCATGGACTGCCACCGGCTCGGCTCTTCGTCGGCGAAGTGGCTGAGGTATGCGGCTCCTGCGCAGTTGATCAGCATGTCCAACCTGCCCGCCGTGTCGACGACCTGAGTGCCCGCCTGTTCGGCCCCGGCGGCATCATCGCGATTCGCGCAGACGGCGAAGGCTTCGCCGCCGGCGCTGCGGATCTCCCGGCAATACCTGTCCCAGGCCCTCCAACCCGCGGGCGAGGAGTGCCACGGTCATTCCCAGGCATGCCAGCCGGTGCGCCATTGCCCGCCCGATCCCGCTCGACGCGCCAGTGACCAGCGCCGTTGTTCCCGTCAGTTCAGCCTTCATCGGCAGCCCCTTTCCGTTGACTGACAGTTGTTCGTCAGAGACCGACCGTAGGGGCACCGCCAAGGGTGCCGCGCTGTAGCGCGCGCATCGCTACACGCGCACGCTGGCGGCGCGACACCTCAGAGGGGTGTACTGATCTCCCGACCAAGGTCTATACAGAAGTTGGGAGTTGGGCATCCAGCAACCCTGCCACCGGCACCGCTGCCGACCAGACTGCTCGGCGGCCGTCACGGGGAGCACCCTTGTATGTGCCTCGCACCTGCCAACGGCTGGCCGCCTACGTCGTAACCCCCGCGGTGTTGGGCCAGGCGCGACCTGGCCCAGCACCGCCGCGCCTGTAGCGAATATCCCGCGAGGAGAAGGCCCGAACGGTGTCTGACCAGCAAGCAGGTTCGACCGACGCAATGACCAGTGAAGAGGTACCCGGCACGCGGAACACCGCACTGCCGTGGCCGCCACGCGTGTACGACTTCCTGACCGGCGGAGGCAACAGCTTCGCACCCGACGCGGAGTTCGGGCGGCGGATCGCCAAGAAGGTGCCCTGGGTTCAGGTCTCGATGTGGATCAACAAACGGCATCGGACAAAAGCAGCTCTGGTCCTGGCCCACGAGCTGGGTATCACCCAGTTCATCGATCTCGGCTGCGGATACCCTTCCCGCTGGGGCGCCAGGGGCGGCACCGAAACGAAGAAGGGCTGCGAGTACATCCCGCCGCATACCTTCGACATCGTGCACAACGTGCACAAGGCCGACGCCCGGGTGGTGTACGTCGATGTCGATGACTACGTGCGTGCCCATGCGGGGACAGAACTCGACGAGCACGAGGGCACCATTGCGGCGAAGGCGGACGCCCGGGACGTCCCTGCGCTCCTGACCCTTTACGAGGTCATCGAGCTCCTGGACCTCGACCAGCCGGTCGGCGTCATCCTCCATGACGTCCTGCCCTGGCTCACCGACGACGAGGCCGCTCTCGTCCTGCGGTGCCTGCACGAGTTACTTCCCGCAGGCAGCGCGGTCTCCCTGACTCACGCTACGGTCGACGACGACCCCGCGGCCATGGCCGTCCTCGTCAGCGAGTACGCCAAGGAGGGCTTCAACTACCGGCCGCGGTCCCTGGCCGCCGTCGAAGACCTCCTCGGCGCGTGGGGCCTACTTTCTCCCGGCCTTCAGCCCACGGGTCGATGGCGTGAAGAGCAGCCCCCGCATATTCCGCAACACCTGCGAACGACCTGGAAGCTGCCGGCGGAGGAATCGCACGCCTACGCGGCTGTGACCGTGCCCAAGACGGCCCGGCCCGAGCCGACGACGGTCACCGGCATGCTGGCCAAGGAGCCCGACCGCACACCGGGGCTGCTGTTGGTTGGCGCGACGCTCAAAGCGCTGCGGGAACAGAGGGACGTTTCGCTTTCTTCCGCTGCCGCGAGCATGTCCGTGCCACCGCTTGCGCTCGCCCTGTGGGAGTCGGGAAGCCACCGGCTGACGAGGAAGACCAGCCAGATGCTCCGAGCCATGGAGCTAGACGACTACGGTGCACAGAGTCTCCTTGAACGGCTGCTACCCCCGGTGGACGGGATGTGGTCGTCGCATCTGCCGTGGGAGCGGGAGGAATTCAGCGACCTCTACCCCGGGAACCTGGACCGGGCGAACGCCGCGCTACGGGCCGCGACCGGGGTCCGGGCCTTCGCGCTCGACCGGATTCCCGAGGCCTTCCAGACCTCCGAGTACGCCGCTCTGTTCTCCCGCGACCACCTCATCGGCCCCGTTGCCAGGCTCCTCCCGGAGATTGACGCGCCTCCCCCGCAGGACACGGAGGCTTGCACCTGGGACCTCGTCCTGGATGAGATCCTCCTTGAACGCGCCTTCGGCCACCCACAGGTCCTGGCTGGGCAACTCGACCATCTGCTTTTCATCGACGCCCTCCCCCACATCACCGTGCGTGTACTCCGCCTCGACACCCCCTTCGCGATGCCGGTCGCCAGCCTCACCGAGCACACCCTTACGGGCGGGACGCTCTGGCGGGTGGACGGCTTCACCTACCGTGGGCTCTCCCGAGGCACTTCCTGCCGCCTGCTGCTGGACCGGGCCCGCGAGAACGCCGTGCCCGAGGCGACGAGTCGGAGCCTCCTCGAACAGGCCCGCGACCGAGCTCTCGGCACACCGGCCTCCCCCACTGCCACCCCGCAGGTTCACCCCGGGGAGTCGAGCGATGCGTAGTGTCCCCGGGCCGTCCACTCCACATCCGGCCCCACACGCATATGAGCATGACCGCTCAGGTCCCCCGAACCCGCCGGGGGACGAGCGACCGGCCTGAGCACCGGGACGACGCCACGGACTTGGGGCAGGACCGCGCAGTCCTGACAGCGTTCCCCTCCATGACCCTGTCAGCGCTGGCAGGCCAGACCTACGCCCACCGCGTCGCACGGCACCTCGCCCACCAAGGGGTACGGCAGTTCATCGAGATCGGCGTCGGCCCACCCCGTTCAGCCCTACCTCCACGAGGCGGTCCAGGCCGCCGCAGCCGGCACCAGCACCCTCTACATCGGCAACGACCCGATCGCCCTGACCTATGTCGACAGCCTGCTGACCAGCAACCGCACGTTCGCAAGAGAGGAACGCATATCAATGACTGCAGTAGGCAGGCCGCCTAGCAGCAGTCGACCCCATTCCGAATAGATGAGCCTGCACCGCCACGGAAAGGAACCTCGGTGCATAATCTCCGAAAGAAATACATCGCTCTTCCGCCTCGAAAGCAAATTCCACCGATGCCAAGCGGCACGGACACGCGGGATGCGGAGATGGCGATGCTCTACAAGTGTGGGAAGTCCCTGGCTGACCTGGCCACTCTCTACCGGACGTCGCACCGGTGTGTGGCCGCAGCCGTGGTGAGGGAGGGCGTCGCGATCCGCGACGACAGGCAAACCCCGCCGATGGTTCCAGAGCCGGTTATCATGGATCGGCTCTACGGTTTGGGTCTCAGCATCGCCCGGGTTGGCTGGCTCTGCGGGTGCTCAACCACGACTGCGCGCAGGAGGATGCTTGCCGCCGGAATTGAACTAAGCAGGCGCGATGGACGTTTGAGCGTTGACATCCAAGAATTGGCCAAATGGCGCCGCGCCGGCATGAATTACGAGGAAATCGGCCTCAAGGCTAGGATTTCAGCATCGACTGCGCGACGACGGCTGCTTGACGCTGGCATCGTGACACCACCGGCGAAGCGTCGGACTCCCCCTTCCGGAATCCGCAAGACGGTAGACGTTGCACGCCTCATCCGCCTGTACAGCAACGATCTAAGCCTTGAGGACACTGGCCAGCAGCTAGGTATCTGCAGTGAGACCGTAGTGTCCCGATTACGCAAAGCGGGCATTGAACTGCGGCCGCCTGGGCGGCCGCCTGGAGGTGCCAGGAGACAGGAAAGGAAGCTCCTGCCTCCTGATACACCATTACCTGCCATAGCCGTCCCAGTACTCCACAATTTGGGCTTCAGGCAAGCGGAGATCGGAATCCTAGTCGGCCGGAGTCACGAATTTGTCCACAGCAGGCTCACCAGCAACGGCCTGGAGGCACGCGTCCGGCCAGATGCCTCCGGAGTTGACGTTGGCTCATTGATTGCCATCTATCGGAGCGTTGCTTCCAGCACGGTCACGGGAGAAGTCCTGTACATCAGCAGCGATGCCGTTCTCGCCCGCCTTCGGGAAGCGGGTGTAGACCTCCTTGACGCACCGGACCCCGAGGCCACCCCTATACGAATTCCAGCGGTCGCACCGTGGCAGCACCGGGATCAGGAGATCCTTTCGCGGCTCGCTCGGCGTCAGAGCACTCGTCAAATAGCCGCAGCCGTGCGAACGTCCATTGCGGAAGTCCTCGAAATCATCCGTGTCTACCGGCATCACGACCGCATCACGGCGCTCATTCTCCGTCACCGTGCCCACGGTGAAAAAGCTGGCGTCATCGCAGTCCGCATGGGGCTACGCCTTGACCGCGTACAGAACGTACTCGCCCGGCACGGCGTATCCAGGCGGACGACCGTACAGCCTGCCCCAGAGCCACCGACGGAGGTGACCACTCGTGAACCGCAACAACAGCCCCGACGAGCTGCTGATCGGGCTCAATGACGACGCATCGCGCGCCGCGGACTACGAGTACCTTGCCGCGCATCTGCGGACGCCCGAGCTCCTCCAGCGCAGCTACAGCGTCACCGGGCTGCGCGTGCCGACACTGACCGTACCCATCGGAGGCGTTCGACGTGCCGGAAACATTGACGGGGGCAGCAGCATGGCAGCTCTTGCCATCTGTGGGGCGCTGCTGGGCCGCGACGGCTTCGACGACGTGCGTCTCGAGCGCCTGCGCGGGCGATGGGTGGCGGCGTGGGGCGAGCCGGAGCCTGGGCCCGGATCGCGGACGGGCGATCCGGACCTGATGCGGTTCTACGGCCTCAGCATCCGCGCACGGGTCGGGAAGACGCCGCGGTCTGCCGAAACCTGCATCTGTGGAACCCCGACCATCACGCTCGGCGCCCTTACACCGGCTACCGCCTGGCGCCTGATCGCGGCCCTCACCGGCGAACTCCTACCGGGCGGGCAGGCCATGGCCCCGAACCGCGCTCCGGGCGAGGCGCGGGCATGACCTGGCCCGCCGCGTCCGCGGCCGGGCTGGGCGGCCTGCCCCACGACGAACTCTGGGCCAACCGAGCCAATGCCGCCCGCATCAGCAACTGGGCCTTGGGCGGAAGGGACAACTACGAGGCCGACCGAGCGGTGGGTACCCAACTGCGAGCCGCTGCACCGTGGTTCGAAGCATCGGTGAAGATCACTCGGGCCTACAGCCACCTCACCGTCAGGGCTCTCGCCAAAAGGCAGATCCGGCACTTCCTGAACCTGGGATGCGGCCTGCCGCTCCTGAACAGGACAGACCCGGACATCCACACCGTGGCCTCGGAATCCATTCCTCACGCCACCATCTTGCACGTCGACCACGACCCGATGGTAGGCGGGCACGCCCGCATGTGCATGGCCGGACCACCCGGCAACCATCCCTACCTGCATGCTGACCTGCGTCAGATCACCGGGATTCTGCAACAACCTGATGTCCAGTCCCTGAAAGCCGGGGGCGAGCCGGTAGGTGTGCTGCTCCACGACGTCCTGCCCTACCTCACCGACACCGCGGAAGTCGACCACATCCTCGGCACCCTTCGGGACTGGCTGCCACTCGGCAGCGCGATCTCCCTCACCCACGCCACAGCAGACCTGCGGCCCGAGCAGGCGACAGCCGCAGCACGCATCATCGAACAGGCCGGCATCCCGTACCGGCCGCGCACCCATGGCCAGATCCGTGACCTGCTCAGCCCCTGGCAACTCCTGAGCCCGGGGCTCGTTCCCACCGGGCGCTGTCACCCGGCGCACAAACACACGTTGCTGCCAAAGCACCACTCCGGGGCATACGCGGCCATCGCCATCCACCCTGTCAACCGCTACCCCGAACAGGTCAGCTCTTCCCCGAAGGACACCCCGTGATCACCGGCGAACTGCCCCACAGCAGGCCTCCTGGCAATGTGCGCCACCTCACCGATCGCACCGCAATGCCCGAACCGCCCATCGCGCGGACGCTCCTGGGTGCGCACTTGACCGCCGCGCGCAATACAGCAGGGCGCACCCTCGCCGAAGCCGCCCACCACGTGCGACGCACTGCCTCGGCGCTGTCCCGCTGGGAACGCGCCGAGGGTACGACCGCGCTCAGGGAGCGTGACGTACTGGACCTGAAGCACCTGTACCGGCCTGACGCGGATGACCGCAGGGTTGCCCACAAGTTGCTGCCCCTCGCAGCCTCTGACGTGGACGTGTACTACGACGCCGGGCACTACAGGCAAGGAACTCCTGCCCGCCGTGCGCGAGGTCGAGGTCATCGACATGAAGGGCCTGTCCGACCACCACACGGTCGTGGTGCGCCTGGACCGGGACACTCTCACCGACATCCTCAACAACCCGCTCACCCGGGCGGCGTGACCGATGTCCACGACACGAGCCCCGCACTCGCCGGTACGCCCCATCTGGCGAGTTGGAGGGCTGAGCCGCTGTTCCGTCGGCTCGGATCGGGGCCGGGAGCGTGCGAAGGCCCAGAACTCATTGGTAAGTCCAGTTCTGGCCTGTGCCACGGTATTCCTCGACCGGGATCGGCTGTGTGCCTGGGTCCATGCGGGTACGGTAGAGCCTGCCGTCGAGGTGGTCGACTTCGTGCAGGACCAGGCGGGCCAAGCCGTGTTCAAAGCGGGTGAGGCGAGGCGCTCCGTCGATGTCCGTGTGGCTGATGACGATGTGGAGAGGCCTGGGGACGAGGCCGCGTACGTCGAAGAAGCTGAGGCACCCCTCGTACTGGCGGTCGGTCTCGGTCGAGGTCTCCACGATGGTGGGGTTGAGCAGGACGATCGGACTGGAGTCGTCGCCGGGTGGGACAACGACGGCGGCGGCACGGCCGAGGCCGATCTGGGGTGCGGCGATGCCCATGCCCTTGCCGAAGTCGTGGAGCCTCTTGACGCGCGCGATCGCGTCATGGAGTTCGTGGACGATGCGGCGGGCTTCATCGGCCTCGGTAGGCAGGTCGAAAGGTTGGGCGATTGTCTGGAGGAGGATGTCGCCTTCCTGGACGATGCCGGCGGTGGCCATGAGGGCGCTGGGGGTGGGGGTGTTCACGGGCTCGCTCTCTGGAAGGTGTGCAGTCTTCAGCCGCCACTCCATCCGGTACCGGGCGTGGAGGGGCGGGTCCAGGGTCGTCCAGGTGTAGACGGTGTGGTCTGCGTCGATGGCCTGGGTAGGGGGTGTGCGCAGGGGTGCGAAGCTGGCGCTGAGGGAGGTCTCGGTGCCCCAGACGGTGGGCTGGAAGTCAGTGGGGAAGGCCAGGCTGACGGTGAGCTCGCGGGTGGGGAGCCGGACAGCTCGTTGGAACCAGGGACCCCATTTGTCGGCAGTGACCGAATAGCTGTAGGTGATCCCGGCTTCCTGGCCCGGGTAAAGGGGGAAGCGGGTGCGCGCGTTGGCGAACTCGAGCCAGACCTCTTTGAAGGCATCGCGGTCGTGCTTGACGACGCGCCCCATCTGCTCGTCGCCACAGTGCGCTTCCAGCTGGAGTTCTTCCCAGGTCAGGGGATGCGTCCGGTAGAGAGCGTTCGAGCGTTCGGGTTCGCCGGGGTAGCGGTCGACCGCGATGCGGACGAGGTAGCGGGTGATCGGCTCGGTGCCGGTGTTCCGCAGCCGACGGTGCATCGTCAGGTGGTAGACGGAGCCGTCGTACCGCAGCGCCGCGGCGTCTTCGAGCACGAGGATGCCCGCCGACGGCGAAGCGTCGGCGGACTCGGGGACGGGCTGCGTGCCGCCGTCGTCGTCCTGCCACGCCTTCCAGAGCTTCCCGCCCGCGTCGAGCTCCTTGTCCAGGCGCCGGGCGAGGTCCGAGGATCCGTGTTCCCGCCCGGATTCGAGGTGACTCACGTACGAAGGGGAGATCTTCAGGCGGCGGGCCAGTTCCACCTTGGACAGGCCTCGCACTTCACGGAAGTGCTTCAGTTCCGCCGCGAACGACGACTCCCCCTGGCCCGGCATGTGGCGCTCCTTGTACGTGAGTTCGCGGATTGCGTGAGTGAGCGCGGCTCACCGATGCCTCATCCTGCCCGCTTCGGGCTCACTGTTACCAGGCGGTGGCGGAAGTAGTCCGACCCCGCTCGCGCGGCTGGCGGATTCCTCCCCGTCGGCAGACCCCAGGTCCACACAATTCACTGCCCCGGACACGGTCCGGGGGACCTCGGAAGGGCACACCCATGCCTCGAACTGCCGTACCGCGTCACGCGGTACTCATCTTCTCCGGCGGCCTGGACAGCGCCGTCACGGCCTACAAGCTCCGCGACGAGGGCGCCACCGTGAGCCTGCTCTCGTTCAACTACGGGCAGCGCCACGTCAAGGAACTGGCCCACGCCGCGAACCTGGCCGATCAGCTCGGCGTGTCCCACGACATCGTCGACCTGACGTCCCTGGGCCGGATCCTGGGCGGTTCCGCCCTGACCGACCCGGCCATCGAGGTGCCGCACGGCCACTACCGCGCCGAGACCATGCGCAGCACGGTCGTCCCAAACCGGAACGCGATCATGCTGGAGATCGCGGCCGGCGCCGCAGTGGCGGCGCGGGCGGACGCCGTGGCGTTCGGCGCGCACTCCGGGGACCACGCGATCTACCCCGACTGCCGTCCGGAGTTCTTCACCCTCATCGAGGCGTCCATGAAGGCGGGGAACGAGGGGCACATCGACGCCGGCTTCCAGCTCGTCGCCCCGTTCCTGAACCTGACCAAGGCCGACATCGTGCGCGAGGGCGCCCGGCTGGGTGTGCCGTTCGCGCTGACGTGGTCGTGCTACGAGGGCGGCGAGGTGCACTGTGGCGCCTGCGGGACATGCGTGGAGCGCCAGGAGGCGTTCGCCGAGGCCGGGGTCGCCGACCCGACCCCCTACGTGCCGGCGCAGAAGGGCGTCGTCCGATGAGCAGCACGCAGAACCTCTTCCGGATCGGGAAGGGCTTCCGCTTCGAGGCCACGCGACGGCTCGACAACGGACACTACGACGGGCACTCGTTCACCGCTGAGGCCGTGCTGTCCTCCGCGGTGCTCAGCCCGGAGGGCTTCGTCGCCGACTTCGGTGACCTGGCCCCCCTCAAGCGGTACATCGACGGGGCTCTGGACCACCAGATCCTCAACGACTGCGTCAAGGACGTCTCCAACGAGGGGATTGCCCAGCATCTCCTGGGGTGGGCACGCGACCATCTGGCGTCCGACGTCGTGTCCGTGCTGGAGGAGATCCGGGTCCGGACCGGGAGGCTGCAGCCGCTGCCGTCGTCCGCGTTCGCCACGTTCGAGGCTTCGCACCAACTGCGCGGGCTGCGCGACGGTCATCCGTGCGGGCGTCTGCACGGCCACTCCTACGTCCTGAGCGTGCCCATCTCCGCCGTCCCGCGGCTCGGTGACGTCCCCGTGCTGCTGCGCAACCACCTGCGCAGTGCCGTGCACGGCCGGGTCCTGAACGAGGTGATTCCCGGTCTGAACCCCACCTCGGAGAACCTCGCCCGGCACTTCTCGCAGTGGCTGGCGGACCGGGCCATGGGAGGGACCGGCTGTAGCGGGGCGGGCGTGCGGGTCTCGGAGACGGAGACCAGCTGGGCCGAGTACCTGGGAGGCGCGGCGTGAGCGCGCTGCAGAGCGCCGGGATACGGATCCGGGTCTCGGAGAAGTTCGGGAGCACGGTCCAAGGCGAGGGCCCCAGCACCGGGGTGCCCGCGTGCTTCATCCGTCTCGCCCTGTGCAACCTCATCTGCTCGCCGTGCGACACCCCCTACAGCTGGGACCACACGCGGTTCGACCTGCGCAAAGAGGCCCACTACGAGAGCGTCGAGGAGCTGCTGGCGTGGGCAGTGGACCAGCCCGAGGACCTCGTGGTCATCACCGGCGGCGAGCCGCTGATCCAGATGGCCGCCGTGACCGAGCTGGTCAAGGGACTGCGGGCGGCCGGACGAACGGTGGAGATCGAGACCAACGGCACCATCGCCCCGACCGAGGCCCTGGTGGCAACCGGGCCGTACTTCAACGTCTCCCCGAAGCTGTCCCGGTTCGGAGCGGCCATGCCGGAGACGCGGCGTCTCGTCCCCCACGTCCTGCGGGCCTTCGTCGCCACCGGGCGGGCCCGCTTCAAGTTCGTCGTCTCCGAGCCCGCCGAGGTGGACGAGATCGCCACGCTGGAGGCGGCCTACGCCCTGACCGACATCTCGGTGATGCCAGAGGGCACCGACCCGGAGGTGATCCTCGCGGGCATGCGCACCCTGGAAGGCCCGGTCCGCGAGCGGGGCTACCGGCTCGGCACCCGCCTGCACGTGCTGCTGTGGGGTGACGAACGTGGCCGCTGAACACGCCGTCACCGACGGGCTGGTGGTCGTGGCGTGCTGCAAGGAGAAGCGGGTGACCGCCGCTCCCCTGCCCGCGCTCGACCTGTACGAGGGGTGGGTCGTCCCGCTCATCCGCGACAGGGTCACCGAGCGCAGCGGGCTGCGAGCCCGAGTCCTGGTGCTGTCGGCCCTGTACGGGCTGGTGACTGCCGACGCACCCGTCACCACGTACGAGCAGCCCATGACCGAGGAACGGGCGAGCGTCCTGGCCGGGACGGCGCCGTCGGTCCTGCGCCGGCATCTCGCCCGGTTCCCCTCCTCGCAGGCCCTGCTGCTGATGGAAGCCCCGTACGCCGAGGTGCTGGGCGCGGTCCCGGTGACCAGGACGCACCTGATCACCGACCCGATGGACCGGCACGCCGATATCCACGCCGTCCTCGACTCCTGGAGCTGGCCGTGAACACTCGCATCTTCGAGAACCGCCGCGTCTGGCAGCTCACCCAGGCTGAGTTCCTCACCGCGGCCTGCCTGATCGCAGACCGGGAAGCCGAGTACGCGCCGGCGGCCGTGCTCGGGATCGCCCGCGGCGGTGTCCGTCTCGCCGAGGTCGTCGCGGAGCAGCTCGGTGTCCCGGCCGTCGTCGTCCGGGCCCGCCACAATGCGCCGGCGGGCATCCAGCAAGCCGCCACCGGCCGGGTCCTCATGGATCACGGGCACAACGAGGACGCGCTCGCCGCTCTGCCCGCCGCCTCGTCGCTGCTGGTCGTCGACGACATCTGCGGCTCGGGAGCAACTCTGCACGCGATTGCGGAGATGCTCACCGCCACGGTGGGCCCGGACGGTGTCCGTACGGCCGTGCTCTGCCGCAACGAGGGCTCCGACTACCCGCTCGACAGCTGGGGCTGGGACGTCGCCGACTGGGTCCACTTCCCCTGGGAGCCCGCCCCGGAATCCGGCCGCCTGGAAGCCCTTCCCCCGCTCACCCGTCTGCGCAGCCGGCCCGAGGCACCCCGAATCCGCGCCTGACCGGCACCCCTTACGCCCGTTCCCCTTCCACGGATCAAGAGGAGGCAGGCCCATGTTCGGCCTGAGCCCCGGCGACCACGTTCTCGTGGCCGCCCCGCACCCCGACGACGAGACCCTCGGCGCCGGGGGCACCATCGCCCGCCTGACCGCCGCCGGAATCCACGTGCACGTCCTGGCGGTGGCGTGCCTGACCCAGCCCCGGTGGGGAACACCCACCGACAGCCGACTGCGGCACGAGGAGTTCAACGCGGCCTGTGACGTCCTGGGCGTTAGCGGCCGCCACATCGCCTGGAGCGACGACCCTCGGGCCGGCGACCTCGCCGGTCACGCCGCGGAACTGGTCCGCCTCATCGAGGCCGGCCCGGGCCTGTCCCTGGCCGCGCTGGAACCGGCCGCGCTCCTCATCCCGGCGGCCGGAGCCGTCCACCAGGACCATCAGGTCGTTCACCAGGCCGGCTACGCGGCGGCGCGGCCCAGCGGAGCGTTACGCCACTGGCCCCGGATGGTCCTCGGGTTCCACGGCCCCGAGGACCACGCCTGGAGCCGTGAGTTCCCGCGCCCCAGCGTGTGGGTCGATGTCACCGGCACCGCCGCAGTGAAGGACAAGGCGCTGGAGTGCTACGCCCGCGAGCTGCGCGCTGGTGACCACCCGCGGTCCCTGGACCGGATCCGGGCGTTCGACGCCGCAGCCGGGGCGTCGTGCAGCGCCGAGCGGGCGGAGGCCTTCGTGGCCTACCGGATGGCCTGCTGATGGGCGGGCGCGTACTGGTCGCCCACCAGCCGGCCTATCTGCCCTGGCCCGGCTACTTCTCGCGGCTGGCCGACGCGGACGAACTGGTCCTGCTGGACCACGTGCAGTTCGCCGAACGAGGCTGGCAGAACCGCAACTACATCCGCGGCACCGCCGGGCCCCTCAGGCTCACCGTGCCGGTGCGGCGCCACTTCGGCCAGAGCATCACCGACACCCGGATCGCGGACGACCTCTGGGCCGGGCGGCACTGGCGCAGCCTCGCCCAGACGTACGGGCACGCCCCGTACTGGCCCGCGCACCGGGAGGCCCTCGAAGCCATCTACCGCACGCCTTGGACCCATCTCGCGGACCTGAACGAGGCGCTGCTGCGGCTCCTGCTCGACGCGTTCGGTCTCCCGTGCACGGTGGTCCGCACCAGCGACCGGCCTCCGGCGGGACGACAGACCGGCATGCTCATCGATCTCTGTCGGCAGCGGGGCGCGACGCGCTTGCGGGTGGGGACCGGTGCGCTGGTCTACCTCGACCACGTCCTGCTGGCCGAGCACGCCATCACGGTCGAGGTCGCCACGTACTCCCATCCGCGCTACGGCCGGGCGCCGGGCTGGAGTCCGGGCCTGAGCGCCGTGGACCTGCTGCTGCACGAGGGTCCGAACGCCCTTTCCGTTCTCCGTGCCGGTGCACGGACCGAGACGAAGGCCTTTGCCTGATGACGAGCCTGGACAACCTCGTGGCGCGCCCGCGTGTGGATGTCGCGCGGGTGGCCGACCTGTACCGGCAGCTGCTGGAGGCGGTGGGTGAGGACCCCGAGCGTGAGGGGCTGCGTGGCACCCCGGAGCGGGCCGCCCGCTGGTGGACGGAATTCCTCGACCATGACGCGGGTCGTACGGACACCGTCTTCGAGGAGGACTTGCCCGCCGGTAGGGACCGGGTGGTCATCGTGCGGGGCATCGTGGCCTGGAGTCTGTGTGAGCATCATCTGCTGCCCATGAGGCTGGAGTTGACGATCGGGTACCGGCCGTGCGGGAGCGTGCTGGGTCTGTCGAAGTTCGCCCGGATCGTCTCCGCTCACGCGCATCGTCTCCAGCTCCAGGAGCGGATCGTCGACGGCGTTGCTGCGGATGTGGCCAAGGCGACCGGATCATCGGACGTCGGGGTGGTCGCCGACGGCGCCCACATGTGCATGAGTATGCGGGGGGTGCGCCAGGACGCGGCCCGCACTCTGAGCCGCAGTCTCAGCGGCGCGTTTGCCGACGGAGGCATCCTCGGTGGCCAGCTCCTCGCGGTTGCCGGGGCCGGGGTCCGGTGAGTGGGCGAGCGCCCGGACAGGGCCGTCTTTCGCCGGAGGCAAGCCCGCGTGTGCTGGTGAGCGGACCGGTTCTTCCTCCGGGGAGCGTGCCTGCTGCCCGGGACCCTTTCACGGTAGCGGCAGAAGTGGATCCGGTGGAGTGGATCCGCATATCCGGCGGCCCTGTTCCGGCCGGGGAGTGGCACCCCGCCCAGGAGGTGGCCACGCTGTGGTGGGCGTCGACGCCGCTGTCCGTCGCCGGGATGCCGGTCACCGGCCTGACGCTGCCCCAGGCCGCCCAGCTCGCGCACCAGCTCGGGGCTCGGATCCCGACGTCCGCCGAATGGGAGTGGATGGCCGCGGGCGCAGTTCGCCGCTTCCCCTGGGGCGACCAGGTGCCCGGGCCCGGGCACGCCAACCTGCGCGGCCTTGGCCCCGGCCGCCCCATGCCGGTCCGGTCCCATGCGGCCGGCCACACCCCGGACGGTGTCTGGGACGTGGGCGGCAACGTGTGGGAGTGGACGACGGCGCCGTGGCGCCGCGACCGAGTCGCCCTGCTGCGCGGCGGCTCCTACAACTCCCTGTCCCAGTACGCCGAGTGCGCTCACGCCAACGACGTCCCGCCCGGCATCGTCTCGCCGGGCATCGGGCTGCGGCCCGTCCGTGACACCGCCCCCACCCCTGCGACCACTGGAGCCACCGAGTGAACATCGCCTTCGTCCTGCTCACCCACAACCCCGACGAGCCCGCCGGAATCGAGCGCAGCATCGCCGCCCTCGCCACCGGCCTGCGGGAACTCGGCCACCGCGCCCTGATCATCGCCGCCGGCCCCGCCACCCCCGGCGACGGCCCGGACCTTCTCCGCCTGGACAGCCTGACCCTGCCGCGCCCCGCGCTGGAGGAGCACCTCACCGCCCTCCTCGCCGATCCCGCACCCGTGGAGCAGGAGGTCCGCCGCCTCCTGGCCGGAAACGAAGCGGATCTCGTGTGCTGGGTGGACGCCGTGTGGGGGCTGGGCTACCTCAGCCCGGCCCCGGCCCACATGGCCACCGCGCTGATGGTGCACGTCCCGCGCACCGACGCCCCCCTCTACCAGAGCCTGGGCCACCGCCCGGGCCGCGTCCTGACGGTCAGCGACTTCATGATCGAAGAACTGGCCCGCGAAGGCGTGGACACCGGCGAATGGGCCGTGGTCCCCAACGCCCTCATGCACACCATCACGCCGCCGACGCCGGACGAGCGGGAGACGCTGCGCGAGCACGGACCCGTGCGGATCGTGGCCCGGGCCGAGCCGCACAAAGGCATCGCCGAACTCCTGAAGGCCTGCCCGGCCGGGCTGGGCAGGCCGCTGCAGATCGTGCTGGCCGAGGCCGGATTCGAGTACTGGCCGGGCATGCAGAACGAGGTGGTCACCGAGTGCCGGGCCCTGGCCGCCGCCCTGCCCGACGTCGAGATCCTCCCGGCCCTGCCCTGGCAGAAGGTTCCCGGCTTCCTCGCGGGAGCCGCCGCCACGGTCATCTCCTCCACCAGCCCGGAGACGTTCGGGAACGTCGCCGCGGAAGCCCTGTCCGTGGGCACACCGGTGGTCGGCTACGGGCTCGGACATCTGCCCGCCCTCACGGGGCCGGCCGGGCGGATGACCGCCCTGGAGAGCGGGCCCGAAGCCCTGTGGAAGTCGCTCACGACCCTGCTCGGCGACCCGGACGCCTACCACGCGGCCTCCCACCAAGGGCCGCGACAAGTCGCCGCCCACACGCCGGCCGCTGTCGCCCAGGCGTTCCTGGCCGCGACCGGGATGATCAGGTGAGCAGCCATACAGCGGCGCACTCGCTGATGCGCCAAGCCGTCAGCGAGCGGGCCCTGAAGCGAGCCGCCCGCCAGTGCATGGGCCGCACCGGCTCCCCCGGCGCGGACGGCATGACCTGGAGAACCTTCCGCCAGAACATGTCCACCCGCATCACCGGACTGTCCGCAGCACTGTCGGCCGGCACGTGGCAGCCCGGCCCGTTGCGCACCGAGGAGTTCGACGCCTGGGGCAAACGGCACACCATCACCATCCCCACAGTCACCGACCGGATCGTCCACCGGGCACTGCGCAACGCCGTCGAGCCCGTCCTGGAGCGGGACGCCTACCCGCCCTGGATGTTCGGCTGGCACCGGCGGGCCGGACGGCCCCTCGCGGTCGCGGCCGCCGCCCGGCACCTGAACGCCGGGCTCACCTGGGTGGCCGACATCGACGTCGCCGCCGCCAGCCACGGCGTCGCCCTGGAGGACGCGATCAGCTCCGTCGCCCGCTTCATCCACGACGGGAGCGTGCTCGCCCTGCTGCGCCACATCCTGAGCGCGCTGCCCGACCCGCTCGCGCCCGGCAGCGGCCTGAGCCCGATGCTGACGAACCTGAGGATGACCCCCGTCGACCAGCAGCTGACCGGACGGACGGCCGTGCGGATGACGGACAACTACACCCTGTTCGCCGCCACCTCGCCCGAGGCGGAAGCCGCCTACCGGCACCTGACCGGCCTCCTGGCCGCGCACGGGATGCAGCCGGCCGCGGCGAAGTCGAAGATCTGGCGCCCGAACCCGGAAGACCTCTACGCCGCCGGCTGACCTGGAAGGAGACACCTGTTGTCCACGTCCACGACCAAGGCGCTGCTGTACTGCGCCGTGAACGGCATCGCGAACAACACCAACGGCATCGGCCGCCAGACCAAGACCTTCCTGGCCACCCTCGCCCGCCACCACCACCGCCTGAGCGCACACGCCGGCGCCTTCACCCCATACCTCGCCGTCCCCGAGCCCGGCCCGGCCACCTGGGGCTACAACGAGGACGACCTCCGCTACGCCCGCCGTATCGTCGAGGGCCTCGGCGGCGAGGTGATCGCCCTGCCCTACGACACCCGCCGCCCCTTCTGGCATACGGACACCTGGCGGCACCTGTCCGACGGCGCCGCCCGCGCCGCCGGGCACCTGGCCGACCGGCACGAGAAGGTACTGGCCATCGGCGTCGACACCCCCTTCGCCGGTCTCGCCCACCACACCCAACCGGGGGTGGATGTGCTGCTGGCCCTGTTCTCCACCGCCCGCATCACCGAACGCCCCCACCCCGACCCCGGCCGCATCGCCTGGGAGGAAGAGGCCATCGCCTCCGCCGGCCTCCACCCCCGCGCCTGGGTCGCGGACATCGGCGACTTCCTCACCCGCCACCTCCAAGACCAGTACGGACTCGATCCGGGCACGCTCCGGGCCTGGCCGTCCGGGCTCGACCTCACCGCCGCCGACCTTGCCCCGCCGACCAGAACCGAAGCCGAACGCATCGTGCGCGGCCTCGGCATCCCCGCGGGCCGCCCGGTCGTCGCCGCGGTCGGCCGCACCGACCACACCAAGGGCCTCGACGTCCTCATCGAGGAACTCGCCCCTCTGCGCGAGAGCGTCCACCTGGCGATGGTCGCCGTCCCCACCGATGACGACCGCGCCGCCCTGCTCGACTTCTACCAGCAGCGCAGCGCCGAGCTCGGGCTCAGCGCCACCATCATCGGCCGCTACGACCGGAACATCCCCCGCGCGCTGGCCGCCTGGCCCGACACCTTCGCCATGGCCGTCCCCAGCCGCGGCGAGACCCTGGCCAACGTCGTCTTCGAAACCGCCCTGTGGGCCCAGCACGACGGCGCCGTCGTCTTGGCCCCGAACATCGACGGGTTCCCCGAACAGATCACCGACGGCCGCAACGGCCTGCTCTACGACCCCGCTCCCGGCGCACTGACCGCAGGATTTCGCCGCGCACTCGCCCTGACCAGCAGCGAACGCGCCCGGCTACGCGCCGCCGCCCACCGCAAGGTCCTCAACCAACGCAACGCCGCCGAGCACCTCGCGACGCTCCTGGCCACGTTCTGGCAGACCCGCGCCAGGCCCGTCGCTACACTCCATGGTCATCCGGCAACGGATGCCCGTACGCCACGGTCAAAGGCACCCACCAGCACGCACCATCCCCTGGAGGCCACGCCATGACCGCACCCCTGCTGCTCGTCGACGGCCACTACCTCCTGCACCGCGCTTGGTTCGGGTTCGCCGCCCGCATCACGAGCCGCGACAAGACCATCGACCGCACCGGTGTCTTCGGCTTCGCCGCGCTCCTGCGCAAAGCCCAGGTCCAGCACGCCGACGGCTTCGAGATCTTCGTGGTCTTCGACTCCGAGGACGGCTCCCAGGCCCGCGCCGGAGAGGACAGCGACTACAAGGCCCAGCGCCCCGCCCCGGAGCCCGGCCTGATTGAATCCCTCGCCCTGGTCAAGGGCGCCCTCGACCACAGCGGCGTCCGGTGGATCGAGCAGGACGGCTGCGAGGCGGACGATGTCATCGCCACCCTGGCCACCGCCGCCCGCGCCGACGGCCGTGCAGTCGACATCATGACCACCGACAAGGACTACATCCAGCTCCTGGCCGACCCCAGCGTGCGCCTGCTGAACACCGGTCTCGCCATGGAGCGCCGTTACACCGCCGGCGAGCACATCCTGCCCCGCTTCGGCGTCCTCGCCGAGCAGTGGCCCGATTTCCGCGCCCTGATGGGCGACCCGGCCGACAACATCCCCGGCATCCGCGGCATCGGCGCGAAGACCGCCGCCCGGCTCCTGACCGACGCACGCCGCCTCGAGAACATCCCCGCCGAGGAACTGCGCCCCACCTGGACCGAGCAGTGGCCGCATGCCCTGCGCTGGCGGGAAATGATCAAACTCGACACGAAGACGGACCTCCCCGACGACCTCCTCACCGCCGGGCCCGCCGCGCCGCTGCCCAAGGCCGCGCACGTCCTGGAAGCGCTCGGCCTGTGGTAACCGGAGCCAAGACCGCGATATGGGACTTCGACGGAACTCTCGGCCACCGCCGCTACGGAACCTGGGCAGAGTGCCTCCTGGAGGTCCTGGACGCCCAAGAACCCGGCCACCGCTGGGCCTTCCCCCAGATGTTCGAGGCTCTCGCCACCGGCTTCCCCTGGCACGCCGCACAGGAACCCCACCCGCACCTGAACGACCCCGACGCCTGGTGGGACCACATCACCAGCGTCGTCGCCCAGGCACTCACCCGCCTCGGGATCTCCCGTCCGCAGGCTGTGGCTGCCGGGATCCGCGCCGCATACACCGACCCCGCCGCGTGGAGCCTCTATCCGCAGACACTGCACGTCCTGGACCGGCTCACCGCACACGGCTGGACACACGTCCTCCTCTCCAACCACGTCCCCGAACTCCCCGAACTCCTGTCCACCCTCGGCATCGACACCCGGTTCCAGGCGGTGATCAATTCCGCGGCCAGCGGATACGAGAAACCTCACCCCCAGGCGTTCCAGCTCGCGCGGGCGGAGGCGGGCCCGGCACATCGGCTCGTCATGATCGGCGACAACCCCCGGGCCGATGCTGCCGGGGCCCGACGCGCGGGCATCGACGCCATCTGGGTGCGGCGTGATCAGCACACCGACACACCCGACCTCGATGCCGCCGCCCGCATCCTCCTGACCCCCGAGCCCGTTCCGAACGGGCGGCGTCCGGCTCTGCACGAGGTCCCCCCGTTGCAGCCAACTGCCCCCGAGGCGCTCCCTATCAGGTAACGTCGCCGACGTCCGCACCGCGGAAGCCCGGCAGCGCCCCGGCCCATGGCGCACCGGAGCCACCGTGCACGACACCATTCCGGCCCCCGCGCAGGCCGACTGCCTCACCGCCTTCGGAGCCCTTCGCGACGGCGCCGACCCGGACACCGAGACGACCGTCGAGCTCGGGGAGGGCTGCAACCGCTTCCCGCCCTCCCCGGACCTCGCCCGCTACCTCTCCGCCCTGCTCGACCACTTCATCCGCGACGGAACCCTCTCCGCGTACGCCGGCCGCAGCCGGGCGGGCGCCCGGGCGGCGATGGCCGAACTCCTTGGCAGCCACCTGAACATGAGGCTGGACCCGGCCGACATCTTCTTCACCCGCGGCGGCACGGAGGCCATCAGCCTGACCGTCGCGCATCTCGCCGAGACCGGTCACGGTCTAATCCTGCCGCTGCCGAACTACTACGCCTTCGACCAGTGCGCTGTGCGCTGGGGCGCCCCGGTGACCGGCTACTACCGGCACGACGGCACCCTTCATCCCACCGGCACGTCCCCGGTCGCGCGCACTTGTCTCGTCGAAGTCCTCCCCAACGGAGTCACCGGCGCCCGCCACACCCTGCCCGACCGGGCCGAACCGGACTTCACGCTCCTCGACGTCCCCTTCCAGATCGGGGCCGAAGGCCCGCAGCCCGACGGGATACTCCGCGACCGCGTCCACGGCATCGACCTGAGCAGGGCCGCCCTGATTCTCACCGCCTCCAAGGACCTCTCCCTGCCCGGGCTGCGCGCAGCCGTCGTCGTCACCAGGAACAAGGCGCTGCTGCAGCACCTGGTCCGCGACCGGTTCGAGCGGATGGCCATGAGCGGCGACCCCGTCGGCGAGGTCGTCATGCTCTTCTACGCCTCCCTCCTCACCGTGGTGGGGGCCCCCGTCGAGCAGACGGCCAAGCTCGTCCAGATCGCTCAGGACAGCGTCAGCCGAGCAGGTCTCGCGGCACTCCCCGAGGAGGAGACCTACCGCCGCGTCCGCGATCACCTGACCGTCATGGCCGAACGCTTCCGACACAACGCTCACGCACTCGACGGCCCCGGATCTCCCGTGCGGCGCATCCCGGGCATGGAGCCGGCCGCGGGCTACTCCGCATTCGCCGAACTCAGCACCCCCCAGGAGGGCTTCCTTCCCTGGGTGGCGCGCTGCGGGCGAGCGGGGCTGCGGCTCAACCCGACCGTCGTCCACGGCGGGACCTCCGCCGCCTGGGACGCGCTGTATCCCGGCGGCCAGCTCCTGCGGCTCAACCTCTCGGAGACCCCGGCCACCTTCCAGCAGGGCCTGGACATGATCCGCCACCACACACGCCGTCCCACTCCTGCCCCGGTTCTGCGGAAGGACCGCGCAAGCCCCTGATCGGGTGCCGCACGTCGCCAACCACTCGAACGTGTGGATTCAAAAGTGACCAGGCAGGCGGCCCTTGCCCGAGACGCGAGGACCGCATTCACGTTCGAGACATTCGCCCGTCCGGGGCCGTAACGGCCCCGGATCCGGCGCGTTCTTAGAGCACCAGTACCAACCGAACGACCAGATGGAGGACACCATGAACACTGGGCCCGCTCCCATTCATCGTCCCGGATTCGAACAGCTGCGGCCTTCGGCTGCTCCTCTCGCCCGCAATGCACAGCGGGTTGACGCCGTCGCCCACCGCTCAGCACGACCGGATACGAGGTGGACAGCATGAGCGAGCCCACCCATGCAGCGGCCAGCCGCCGCGGGACGCAGGCGCGCCGCCACGCCCCTTCATCGCTGTCGCCCGCCACCCACGACGGTGGCTGCCGGGCGGCATCTTCCAGGATTCTGCCCGTCGGCCGGCCTGTCCCGGCAGTGCGGACCGCGGTCTCCGGGAGCCGGTCATGACCGATCCGCTGCGCCCGGCCGCACCGGGCGCCCGATCCGTACCGCACGCCCGTACTGAGCCCCTGCCGCTCCCTCCGGCATCTGCCCCGCCCTCGCCCGAAGGCGCTGAGCTTGGCGACGAACTCAAGGATGCCTACTGGTCGACCTGGGACGGTGAGGCCTCCCGCACCAGCATGTGGAAGATCTTCGCCAGGCTCCCCGCGATCATCCGCCGTGTGCTGGGGATGGCGTGGCGCGCCGACGCACGGGCCACCTGGGCCGTGATCGTCCTGCAGCTGGGTTCGGCGGCGATGGCGGCGTTCGGGCTCCTGGCCTCGATCGGCGTCCTGCAGGCCCTCTTCGCCCAGGGCGCCACACCAGACCGGATCCGCGGCGCGTTCCCGTCCCTGGCCTTGGTGGCCGGGCTGCTGATGTTCCGGGCCGTGCTCGATGCCGGGGTCGCCTTGTATCAGGCTCGGCTGACACCGAAGATCCGCCGCATTGTCGAGATGGATTTCCTTCGCCTGGCGGCCCACGTGCGGCTTGAGGCCGTCGACGACGCGAACTGGGCGGATGACTCCAACCGCGCCAACGACCGGGGGCTCTACTACGCGCGCCAGTCCATCACCCAGATCATGGAACTCGCTTCCGCGCTCCTGGGACTCATCGGTGCCGCCTCTGTTTTGACCCTGCTCCACCCTCTTCTTCTGCCGCTGCTTCTCGCTTCGGTGATTCCGCAGGGGCTCGCCTCGGTGCGCTCCGCACGCATGCGGTTCCTCAGCCAGGTCCGCTACAGCACCCTCCAGCGGCGCGTGCGGCTGTTCACCTGGCTGCTGCTGGACCGGGACGCCGCCGCGGAGCTGCGCTCCTCGACCGCGCAGCCGGCGCTGCTGGGCGAGCACGAGCGCATCGCCCGGCGGATCGAGGAGGAGGACACCCGGCTGGGGCGGGCCGAGGCCCGCACGGCACTGTTCGGCCGAGCAGTCGGCGGTGTGGCCACCGGCCTGACCTACGCCGCGCTCGCCTGGATGACGATCGTGGGCTGGCTGCCGCTGGCCTCCGGCGGCGGCGCCGTTCTGGCAATCCGGGCCAGCCAGGGCACCCTGACCCGGATCGTCCTCGCGACGCACTACGTGTACGAGCACGCCCTGTGGGTGTCGGACCTGTACACCTTCCTGGAGAAGTGCCGCACGTTGCTGCCACGCCGCACCGGGCTCGCCGCACCCGGCCAGGTCAAGACGATCAGCATCGAGAACGTCGCCTACACCTACCCCGACGGGAAGAAGCCCGCGCTCAACGGCGTGTCCCTGGAACTGGCCGCAGGCTCCACCGTCGCGTTCGTGGGGGCGAACGGCTCGGGCAAGTCCACGATGTCCAAGCTGATCGCCGGGTTGTACGAGCCGACGGCCGGCAGCATCGCCTGGGACGGCACCGACGTGCTGACGATGGACGCCGAAAGCGTGCAGGCCCAGGTAGCCATGGTCCTCCAGGACCCGGTGGAGTGGCCGCTCTCGGCCCTCGCGAACATCACCATCTCCACCGGGACGATCACGCAGGCCGATCCGGAGCGGGCACACGAGGCCGCGACGGCGTCCGGCGCCGACCGGGTCATCGCCGGGCTGCGCCAGCAGTGGACGACCCCGCTCTCGAAGCGGTTCAAGGACGGCGAAGAGCTCTCCGGCGGGAACTGGGCGAAGTTCGCCGTGGCCCGCGGTCTCTACAAGGACGCCGCGGTCCTCCTGCTCGACGAGCCGACCGCCAGCATGGACCCGCGTGCCGAGCACGCCGCCTACACCGCTGTGCTGCGCGGCCGCCGTCGCGCGGACCGCATCACGATCCTGATCTCCCATCGGCTGGCCAGCGTGATCGAGTGCGATCGGATCTTCGTGTTCCAGGACGGCCAGATCATCGAAAGCGGTGATCACTCTTCGCTGATGGCTCAACGCGGTGAGTACTACCAGATGTTCACCCTCCAGGCCGCCGCCTACCAGGCCGAGGCTCCGAGCAGGAACGGGGACAGCGGATGAGCGCCGCCGACAGGCGGACCGCGCCCGCCCCACGCACTGAATGGCCGGAGCACTTCGAGGACCACCTGGCCGGGACCGGCTGCCCGATCTGCACCAACGACTTCACCGCCGAGGACATCGGGTGGGGCCTGCTGATCAACAAGGGCCCGTTCGCCAACGCCTATCTGTGGCGCAGCGGTCAGGTCCGCGGCTATGTGGTGGTGATCTTCACCGCGCGGCACGTCGCCGAGCCGACCGCGATGACCTCCGCTGAAGCCGCGGGTTTCTGGAACGAGGCGCTGGCCGCCGGTCGCGCGGTGGAGCAGTACTACCGCCCGCTGAAGCTCAACTACCAGCTCCTCGGTAACGCCGTGCCACATGCCCATTTCCACATCACTCCCCGGCGCTCCGCCGACCAGGATCCGGCGCCCGGCGGGCCGCTCCCCTTCGACGTCCTCGATCACGGCCGTCAGGACGAGGAGCAGTTGCAGTCCGACGCCCGGGGCCTGCGCGAGCTGCTGGGCCGCACTGGGTCCTCGGTGGTGCCGCGATGAGCGCGGAGGCCGCCGTGATGGTGGTGGCGGGAGTCCTGGCGCTGCACTACCGCATCATCCCGACCGACGTCTCCGAGGGGCCGTCAGGGACCGCCACCTGCAACTACGTGGCCCAGGACGCCGACGGTCGGCGATGGTTCGTGAAGGTCTATCCGGCGAGCGCTGATCTGGCGGCCGAGCAGCGTGCCCTCGAGCTGGCCGAGTTCACCGCGCGCAGCGGGGTCCCGGTGCCGGTGATGCGCCGCACCCTCGACGGTGATCTCATCGCGGCGGGCGGCGGGGTGTCGGTGTCCGTCGCCGCGTTCGTTGAAGGTGCCGAGACAGCGGAAGGCGGTCTGTCCGGCACGCGGTGGGCCGCCGTCGGCGAGACCGTGGGCCGGCTGCACCGCAAACTCGCCCGCCATCCGGACGGGCCGCCGCGCCGCGCCCCCGCCCGCGAGGTCTGCGACATCAAGCGGGGCCGACAGCGCTTGGAGCGACTGCTCGGCCGCTATGCGAAGCAGCCCCCGAGCTGCCCCTTCGAGGTATGGGCGAGGGACGCCGCTCGGGAGCGGCTGGAAGGGCTCCCTGCCGCGGCTTCCATGCTCAAGGCGCTCCCGCCGACCCTCGCCGTGCAGATCGTTCACGGCGACCTCTCCTCCCTGAACTTGATGCTGAAAGGCGAGAAGGTCGCCGCAGTGATCGACTTCCGGCCGCCGTCGCACCGCAGCCCGATGTGGGAGCTGGGCCGCATCGTGCTCGACCCGCGCACGGTTCTCGCCGCCCCCAACTGGCCCGCTGGCCTGGCCGCAGCCGTCGCTGCCTACCGGGAGGCCAACCCGGCCATGTCGACGGAAGACCTGCTGACGGTGCCACGGGTAGCGGCCGGCTATCTGGCCTGTTCGGCATATCCCCTGTCCGAGCCGCTCGACGACCCGTCCGCGGTCACCTCTCAGCTGGAGGCGTACGCGCGGGACCGGCATCAGGCGCAGCGTGTGCTGTGGGAGCACCTGACGGAAGCCGAGGAGGCGCTCCATGACCTCCTCCGCTGACCCCTCCTCCGGCGCCCGGCCGTCGCTGTGGCGGCACCGCGACTTCCGGCGCTACCTGACCGGGCAGGCAGCCAGCGTGACCGGCAGCTCGATCAGCAGCATGGTGATCCCCGTGCTGGCGGTGCTCGAACTCGACGCGACCACCGCCGAAGTCGCCTGGTTGACGTTCCTGGGCCAACTGCCGCCCGCACTGCTGGCCTTGCACGCCGGGGCCCTGGCCGACCGCCATTCCAAGCGCAGGCAGATGATCACCGGCGACCTGGTCAGCGCCGCCGCGCTGGCCAGCGTGCCGGTGGCGGCCGCGCTGGACCGGCTGTCCCTGACCCAGCTGATGGTGGTCGCGGCCGTGCAGGGCGCGGCGGGCGTGCTGCACGATGCCGCCGCGATCAGTCTCCTGCCCGGCCTGGTCGACCGGTCCCTGCTCCAGCGAAGCAACGCCCGCATCGGCAGCCTCTTCGCCGTCGCCGCCACCGCGGGCAGCAACCTCGGCGCCGCCCTGACCGCGCTCCTCGGCCCGGCCCGTGCCCTTCTCGGGGACGTCCTGTCCTACCTCGTCAGCGCCTGGTGCACCGCCCGCATCCAAGCCCCCGAAAGCCCCCGGCCGGCAGCGGAAGGCCGTCGGCTGCACACCGACATCGGTGAGGGTCTGCGCTACGTGAACGGCGACCACCGGCTGCGCACCCCTGACCCTCGTCAACGCCACGACCTCGGCCGCCCTGGCGCTCCTCAATACCTTGTGGGCGCTGTACCTGCTCCGGTCCCTCGCCCTGGGCCCAACCGCGTTCGGCGTGGTCCTGGGCATCGGAGCCCTGGGCGCGGCGGCGGGTGCTCTGGCCGCCCCGTCGCTCGCGGCGCGGTACGGGCCCGGGCCGATTCGGAGCCCTGGGCGCGGCGGCGGGTGCTCTGGCCGCCCCGTCGCTCGCGGCGCGGTACGGGCCCGGGCCGATGATGCTCACCGCGCTCGCGATCACCCCGCTCACCCAGATCCCTCTGCTCCTCGCCTCCCCGGGCCTCGGCTGGCAGTTCGCCATCGGTGCCGCCCTGTTCCTCCAGCTGGCCTGTGCCGGGGCCGCGGGCACGACCCAGCGCACCATTCGCCAGGTCGTCACCGCCGACGGCATGCAGGCCCGCATGCAGGCCGTGAGTACCTGGCTGACCTCCGGCGGGCGGCCGGTGGCCGCGCTCCTCGCCGGCGGGCTCGGCACCTGGATCGGCGTGCGCCCCACCCTGGTCGTCGGCACCTGCCTCCTCGTCGTCCCCCTCGTGGTTCTCTACCGCTCCCCGCTGCGCGGTCTGAAGGACATGCCCGGCTCACCCGCCGTGGCTTCTCCTTCGGTCGAGGCCGTCACACCTCCGACGCCGTCGGGGCCGATCGTCCCGAATCCCGCGGTCGCCGTGGATGCGCGGCGCGACCGCTCTACGGAAGGCGGCCGGTGAGCACGAACCCGGACACGGACCCTGGCCTGGAGCCGCCGTCGGGCGCGCCCCTCCTGCTCAGCACCTACTCCCTGCCCTTCAATATCCGAGGTGATCACGTGCCGCCCTCCCGCTCTGATATCCGCGCCACCGTAGAGGCCTATCTCAGCCGGCATGCCGAGGAACGGGACGCTCTGGAGGGGCTGCTGGCTGTCCTCGACGGCACCGGGGAGCCGTCGAGCCGCGCCACGCTGCCCGGTCACGTCACCTGCAGCGCGGTGGTCATCGACCGCGACCGCCGGGTGCTCCACATCGGACATCGAGTGACAGGGCTGACCCTCTGCCCAGGCGGCCACGCTGAGGCGGGTGACCGTACGCTCCTGGCCGCGGCCGTGCGCGAGGTATGCGAAGAGGCCGGGCTGCGCCCCAGCGACCTGTGCCTGACTCCGCAGCTCCTCGACGAGCCGATCGACGTGGACGTCCATGACATCGACGCCAACGCGGCCAAGGGCGAGCCCGCTCACCAGCACTTCGACTTCCGCTTCGCGTTCTACCTCACCGCCGAGCAACCGCCCGCGCTCGCTCTGCAGGACGAGGAAGTCGCCGGGGCCCAGTGGCTCCCGTACGCCGACGTCCGCTCCCCAACACTGCGGGCCAAGCTCCTCGCTGCCGAGCCGCACGGCCTGGATGGGCGCCCGGAGCCCGTCAGCGCCAACGCCCTGATCTACGACGGAGCCGGCCGGTATCTCCTTCATCTGCGCGATGACCGCGAAGGCATGTGGGAGCCCTGGGTCCTGGCCCTCGTGGGAGGCAAACGGTCGCGGGACGATGCCAGCCTTGAGGCGACACTGCGGCGCGAGCTCGCCGAGGAGGTCCCGGGTCTGCAGCCCACGGGCCTGATGCCGTTCGCCGTCCAGGAGGCGACGAGCGTCGACGGCCTGGCCGTGCCCATCGGCGTCTACGCCGGCCACTGGAGCGGCGATGCCGAGGCGGTGGATCTCCGCGAAGGTGTCCTGCTGACGTGGTGCACCGTGGACATGCTCGACCGGCTGCGCCTCAGCCCCGGGCTCGGGGAGCTGATCCGGCGCCACGCGGCCGAGCACCCCGCGGCGAAGGAACTTCCGGACGACACAGTCCCGTTGGCCGACGAGGCTCCGCCGGGAACCGAGCTGCACATCGTCGGCGTTCATCTCCATCTCCAGGACGACCAGGGCCGGATCCTCCTCGGCCTGCGCCACCCGGACTCCACGTATGCGCCGGACACCTGGCACTTCCTGGCCGGCCACTGCGAGCGGGAAACGGCGATCGACTGCCTGGTTCGGGAAGCAAAGGAGGAAGCGGGCCTCACCATCGCGCCCGAGGACGTCGAGCTCGTCCACACGGTGCACCACGTCGACTCACCCGACGCCCGGCCGAGGATCGCGCTCGTCTTCCAGGCCCGCTCCTGGACCGGCAACCCGGAGGTCCTGGAGCCCGACCGGTGCGTGGAGTGGCGGTGGTGGACGCCGCAGGACCTGCCGGAAGCGGTCGTGCCGTACACCCGCATGGCGATCGACGGAATCCGTCGGGGGCGCCCGTACTCCGAGCAGGGCTGGGGCGAGCGATGAGCACTCTGGACACCTGTCCCGCCGCCGGTGACCAGGCGCCGGAGCAGACTGCAGGCCCGGGCGGCGGAGTCACGCCGACGTGTGGGGAAGCGGATCCGAAGGCCGCGCGGGCGGCGATGGTCGCCCGACTCGAGGAGGAAGGGTCTCTGCGGCCGGGCCCGGTCCGCGACGCCCTCCTCACGCTGCCCCGCGAAGTGCTGATGCCACAGGCGTACGTACGGCGCAGCGCCCCGGGCGAGGAGCCGCCACGCTGGGATCTGCTGGACTGGTCGGGGCCGCAGGACCGCCCAGAGCTGCTCGGGCTGCTGTACGGCGGGGCCAGTGTGCTCGTCCAGCACGACGGGGAGCCGCTGCTGGGCCGGGCGCGCGGGACGCGGTCGAGGGCGTCGATCACGTCGATGTCGACGGTGATGGGTTTGACCGTCGAGCTGCTGGAGGAGCTGGATCTGCGCCCGGGACTGCGGTTGCTGGACGTCGGGACGGGCGCGGGGGTGACCGCCGCGGTGGCCTGCCAGGTCTGCGGCGACCAGGGGGTTGTCACCCTCGACCGGGACCGGAACCTCACCGACGCAGCCGCCGCCCGGCTGGCCGATCTCGGCTTCCGGCCGCAGGCGGTGTGCGGTTCGGGCGAACAGGGCGTGCCGGCCCGAGAGTTCGACCGGATCCTCGTGTCGTACACGGTGGGGCAGGTGCCGGCGGCCTTGGTCGAGCAGCTCGCGTCCGGGGGCAAGCTGCTGACACACGTCAGCAGCGCGTCCCCGTCGTGGCCCGGCCTCGCTGTCGTCGGGCGCACCGCCGACGGGCGGATCACGGCGGAGCTGCGGGCCGTGGAGTTCGCGCATCGTGCCGGGCACGGCATGGCGCGGATCTGGCTCAGCGACGAGTTCCGGAAGAGCATGGTCACCGAGCCGGGCACGTGGACTCAGCGGAGCATGCTGGCGCCGCCCGCGGACAGTGACCGCGGTTTCTGGCTGGCGGCCGACCATCTCCTCGGCGGTGGTCTTGTGCGGGACTTCGGGTCTGAGCGCCTCGCGATCGGCGCACCCGGCTGCGGATCCTGGATGCGCGCGGAGCCGGTGGGCCACCGGCGCTGGAGCGTCACCGTCAACGGACCGCGGGATATCTGGAAAGAGATCCAGGACCTCGCCGATCGGTGGCGGGCCGCACGTTCCCCAGACCGTTACCGCCTCTTCTTCGACCCGGACGGTCGGCAGCGCGCCGCCTCCGAGTGCGGACGCCTGTCCTGGCACCTGCCCGCCCCCCACCCGCTCGATGAGGGAGCCATCTCGTGACCTACCCCGAGGGGCCCTTTCCGGGCCTCCCACCGGAGCAGGAGAAGATGTTCGAGGCCGCGGCGTTGACCTACGCCCGCCACCGCCCAGGCCTGCCGGACGCGGCGGTGCGCCTGCTCGCCGACACGCTGCGGGGCCGGCCGTCCCCGGTGCTGCTCGACCTGGGCACCGGAACCGGGCAGGTGCCCTTCGCGCTCCTGTCCGCCGGCGCTGCCCTGACGCACATCGAAGCGGTCGACGTCAGCCCGCAGATGCTGCATCAGGCCAGGCAAACCCTCACCCCCGTGCTCGGCCACTGCACCCTCACCCTGGTCCACGCGGCGGCCGACGCCTACGAGCCGCTCGCGACGCTGCCCGGCGAACCGGACTCCGGCCCGGACCTGATCACCTGCTGCCGGTCCTACCACTGGATGAACGGTACGACGGTCCTGGAGATGGCCGATCGGGTCGCCACACCGGGTGCCGCAGTGGCGATCATGGGCGACGGGAGCCTGTGGACCCACGACGCCGACTGGACCCGTGCGCTGCGCGAGTTGATCCAGCTCTACCTGGGCTCCGAGCGCCGGGCCGGCGCCCGCCGTCCCTACGCCGAGCCCCGCCGCTCGTACGAGGAGGACCTCGCCGCCTCACCGTTCAGCGACTTCACCGAGCACCTTTTCCCCGTCACCCGTACCTGGACGCCGGAGGAGGTACTCGGCTACCTGCGCACCACATCCTTCGCCGGGCTGGAACTTTTCGCCGAGCGACACCGGGCGTTCGAGGACGAGGCCCTCGCACTGCTCCACGCGCAATCGGCGGACGGGTCTCTGGTCGAGGAGGCCACGTTCAGGGTGCTGCTCGCCCGGCGTCCCGAGGGTGCGCGATGAGCGGGGAGAGGCACACCGAGGAGGTGGACGTCCACCTGATCCTGCGCCGGGACACCAGCCAGGGGCCGGAGGTCCTGCTCTCGCGGCGAGCCGGGCAGGTGTACGCGGCGGGGCTGTGGCATCTACCGTCCGGTCGCCTCGACGGCCCGCACGAGGACGTCGTCACTGCCCTGGTTCGGGAGGCCCGGGAGGAGACCAGCGTCATCATCGACCCTGCCGACGTGCACGCTGCGGTGGTCGTGCATCACCGCAGTCCAGGCGGATTCTCCCGCACCGGTGTGTTCTTCGACGTCCGGCGGTGGCAGGGGGACGCCCGTATCGCGGAGCCGCATCTGTGCGACGCGATGGAGTGGACCCGCTTGGACGATCTGCCGGCCGCAATGGTGGCCTACTGCCGGGCCGGCCTGGACGCCTACCAGGCCGGGGCGCGGCTGGCGATCCACTTCCAGATGCCCGGCGACCGCATCGCCTACGATCCCGACGCTGATCGCCTGCGCCTCGTGCCGGACGTGGGCGTCCCGGAATCCGCCGACCGCCCCGAAGCGGCCGTCGTGGAGTTCGCGGAGCAGGCGGTCGGACGGATCACCGAGTGGACGGACACGTCGTGGGCACGCGAGGCCAGCCGTGTTTGGCGGGTCCGAGGTGCCCAGGGCGGCACCTGGTACGTGAAGATCCACCAGAACGATACGTTCCACAGCAGGGAAGTGCGCGGGTTGCGCACGTGGGCGGCCACGCTGGGCGCGGCCGCGCCCCGGCTGGTGGCCTGCGACGAGAAGCTCCGGGCGGTGGTGCTCACTGCGGTGCCGGGCCGCCCGCTGCACGGCGCGGTCCTGTCCCCACGGGAGGAGCGCGTGGCCTTCCGCCGGATCGGTGCGCTGGCCCGCCGTATCCACCAGGCATCTCCTCCGCGGCCCGCCCCCTCCGGCGCCGGTGCGGCAGTCGCCAAGGCCGACCGGCACCTGGCCGCGGCGCAGCCGCATCTGGCGGCGGGTGACGCGGAGTTCGTCCGCGGACTCGTCCGGCAAGCAGAGGTGCTGCCACCGCTGGAGTGGGTGCAGACCCATGGAGATTTCCAGCTGCGCAACATTCTCCTAACCGACAAAGCGGACCTCTCTGACGCTGTGGACGGGGCGGAGGGCTGCGTGGCGGTGATCGACCTCGAGCGCAGCGAGCCCGGGCCCGCGGTGCGGGATCTGGTCCGGTTGTCCGACGCCTGGTCAGGGCGCCCCGACCTGTACGAGGCGTTCCTGACCGGCTACGGCCGGGCCCTGACCGGCGCCGAGGTAGCGCGCTTGGTCATCGACATGGCTCTCGATTCGGTTTCCGGGATCGCATACGGCAGCGCCCACGGTGACCCGGAGCTCGTCGAGCGGGGCCGGCGCACTCTGGCCCGGCTGCGCGCCGAGTACCGGACACCCAACTCGCCGACAGGAGAAACCCCGTGAACCGTGATGCTTTACCGACCGCCACAGCGAAGCCGCCGACTGCCACCGCCCGCCCGGCCACGCCGGACGATGCCGAATCCATCATCCGGATGCGCTCCGCGTACGTCCTCTCCACGCCCCTGAGCGAGGAGTGGATCCGGCGGTGCACCGACGAGCTGGCGCCGCGGCTAACCGAGGCGGGGGACGCACGCGCCTTCGTCGTCACCGCCCCGGACGGCTCGATGGCCGCCTGCGCCCTCGGCCTGATCCACCCCGTCCTCCCGGCACCGGCCTACCCCCGAGGGCTCGCAGCCCGCGTGCACGTCGTCGCCACCCGCCCGGAGGAACGGCGCCGCGGCTACGCCCGGGCCGTGGTGTCGATGCTGCTCGACCACCTTTCCCAGGTGGAGCACGTCACGCTGTTCGAGCTCCATACCAGCATCGAGGCAGCCCCGCTCTACCGCGAGCTCGGGTTCGCGGGCAGTCCCGCCCTGATGCGCATGACCCGTCTCGACGAACCTGCGACAGCGCGAACATCGCCACCGAGTGGCCCCGACTGGATGCCGCCCGAGCAGTACGCCGCCACGCTGCCCAAGAGCACCGCGTTCGCCTGCATGTATTTCACCGACGAGGACAACCGGCCGCTTCAGCTGCATTCCGTCTACTCCCCCTCCCACCCGTGGCAGTTGGTGGGCGGCACGATGGAGTTGGGTGAGCGTCCCTGGGAGACGGCCGTACGCGAATGCCGGGAGGAGACCGGCCTGACCGTGTCCGGCCCGCCACGGCTCCTGGCCACGGTGTTCGGGCTGCCTGGCGCCCAGTGGCCCTACAGCACCCTCGGGATGGTCTTCGACGGCGGCCGGCTCACCACCGCGCAGATCCGCGACATCGCCCTGAACCCCCAGGAGCACGACGAGGTCCGCATCCTGCCCCTGGCCGAATGGAAAGCGCCGATGCCGGCCCGCGACTTCGCACGCCTGACCACGCTGGAAAAGGCCCGCCGTACCGGTGAGGCCGCGTACTTCGGCACCTGGGACTGGGGGGATGAATGAACAGCAGCATCGTGCTCATGTCCGACGCAAGAGTGACCGCCATCCCCCTTCAGGAATGCGGCGAAACTCTCGTCGACGTCCGCGCGCACAGCCTCAAGGTCGATGACCGCAAATTCGATACGGCCGGGTCTTACGCCCACGTCCGGCAAGGGGTCCTCGACCGGCTGCTGCACGCGCAATCCGTTCTCCCTGACGGCTTGCAGTTGCTGTTCGTCGAGGGCTTTAGGCCGCCCAGCCTGCAGAAGCGGTATTTCGAGGAGTACGCCGAAGAGCTGACCCGGGCCCACCCGGACTGGCAGGCCGCCGAGATCCGCGCAGCCACCAGCCGCTTCGTTTCGCCTCCGGAGATCGCGCCCCATTCCGCCGGCGCGGCCGTCGACGTGACGCTGACCGAAGGCCAGGGCCGCGAGCTGGACATGGGCACGCGCGTGAATGCCTCCCCGGAGGAGTCCAGCGGCGCCTGCTACACCGATGCCCCCAACATCAGCGACCAGGCCCGGAGCAACCGGGCCATTCTCAGCGGAGCAATGGAGGCGGCGGGTTTCTGTAATTACAAAACAGAATTCTGGCATTTCTCATACGGGGACAGATATTGGGCACTGCAAGGCGGTTTTCCTGCCGCCCTGTACGGGCCCGCCGAGTTGCCGTAACCAGACCAGCACACCAAACAGTTTCCCCGTTTCGATGTGAGGAGCCAAGCATGGGATACACCCGCGCCGAATGGAGCACGCATTACGAGAAAGGCCGGGGGTTTCGGCCTCTCGGTGACGAGGAAAGGAAACTCATCACCGAGCTCGCTCCGCCGCCCCCGAACGGCCGGGCCCTGGATGTGGCCTGTGGTGCCGGTGAGATGACGGCGTTCCTCTCCGGGCTGGGCTATGCCGTTGACGCGGCGGACTTCGCCGACGGCGCCCTGAAGCGGGCACGCACCGAGCACGCCGACGTGGAGGGGGCGCGCTGGCTGTGCCTGGACATCGAGCACGACGACCTGGCCGACCTCGCCGAAGACGGGTACGACCTGATCGTCACCCGGCTGTCCGTCGCCTTCTTCCTCGACCGCTCCTATGTCCTTCGGCGCCTTGCCGCGCGGCTGCGCGAGCACGGCAAACTCGTCGTCATCACTCCGGTCGCCGAGCACACCCCGGACGAGCGGCGCGACATCGCGCTCGATGAGGCGGAACTCGCCGCGCTCACCGACGGGTTCAAGGATCCCGAGCGATTCGACGCGGAGGGCCTGGCGGTCCTGGTTCTGCGCGGTGGGGACGGGTCGTTCAGCGCGGAAGAGAAGTTGCGGCCCGATCCGCAGGCCGTGTTCGGTGCCGCAGTGCTGGTCACCGACGCTTTCGGGCGGGTTCTGCTGGGCCGCTCGACCCGGGGCATGTGGGAGCTGCCAGGCGGCCGGATCGAGACAGGTGAGGCCGCACCGTCGGCGGCTGTAAGGGAGTTGGAGGAGGAGTGCGGGCTGACCGCGCGAGCGGAGGACGCCCACTTCATTACCGTGCTCCACGACGACCGGCTGGACGTACGCCGTATCACCGCCGTGCTCCGTGTCACCAGCTGGGGCGGCGAACTCGCTCTGCCCGAGCCGCACCGCTTCCTGAGGTGGGAGTGGCACGCGCTGTCCACGTTGGCCTCGCTCGGAAAAATCTTCGCGCCCAGCGCCCAGGCACTCAACGCTGTGTGGCCCGGGGTCCTTCCCGACCTGCCGCCCGTGACCTCCTACCCCCTGGCCGCCGACCAGCCGGCCGTAGCGGGTGAGCCGGCCGAAGCGACCCGGCTGCGCCAGCAGATGGCCGAGACGGTCATCGACGGGGGCTGGGCTCCCTCCGAGCGGGTCCAGGAGGCGCTGCGGACCGTGCCCCGCCACCGCTACGCGCCAGAGTTCCCCCTCACGGACGCCTACGACGGCGGTGACCGGGCCGTCATCACCCGGCGCGATGGGACGGGAACGGCGATCAGCTCGGTGTCCGCGGCCTGGCTGCAAGCCGACATGATCGAGAGCCTGCGCCTGACTCCGGGCGCGATCGTGTACGAGGCCGGCTCGGGCGGCTACAACGCCGAGCTGATCGCTCACGTCACCGGTCCTGCGGGGCGCGTGGTCACCGTGGACATCGACCCGTGGGTGGCACACCGCACCCGCCGCTTCACCACGGAGGCCGGCAGCGGACGCGTCAGCGTCGTCCAGGCCGACGCAGCCCTCGGTGCACCCGCAGCACTCGTGCCGCGCGGAGGCTTCGACGCCAGCATGATCACCTACAACTGCTGGGACATCGCCCCGGCCTGGCGGGAGCAGCTGGCCCAGGGCGCCCGCCTGGTCCTGCCGCTCGAGATCGGCGGCTACACCCGGGCCATCACCTTCGAGCGGCGCGATCAGGTGCTGCACGCGCGCGGCTTCACATACTGCGGCTTCGTCCGCGATCAGGGGCAGCAGGCCCGCGCCATTCCGGTCGTCGACCTCCTCGACGGTGAGCTGGCGCTCCGCTTCGAGCACGGCGAGGCTGCCCCCACGCAAGGGCTGGAGGAGGCCCTGCGCGGGCCGCGGCACGAGGTCGCCACCGGCCTGACCATGGGATCGGGCGTCTACTTCGGCTCACTGCAGCTGTACGCGGCCACCACCTTGCCCGGCTTCTGCCGGCTGGCCGCCTACCGCGACCCGGACGAGGGCGTCACCGAGATCGCGAAGGGCAGGGACGTGCCCGCGATCGTCGGCGACGCCTCCCTGGCCTACCTGACTGCTGTCCAGACGCGGCACGGCGAGCGCCCCGAGGACAAGGAATGGGAGTGGTTCGTCCACGGCTTCGGCGAGCAGGCCCCTTGGCTCGCCGAGCAGCTGGTAGCGACGGTGCGAGCGTGGGACCGCCACGTGCGCGCCGACGACAACAACGAGCACATCGACCCGGTCCTGACCGTCTACCCGGCCGGCACTCCCGATGATGCCCTGCCCGCAGGTGATGTGCTGGACAAGGAGCACTGCCGCCTGGTGTTCCAGTGGCCGGGCCGTACCGGGCACCTCCCGGCTCCCGCTGAGGGCGCCGATGCTGTCCTGGCGGTGGAGGTCGCGTGAGCGAGATGTGCAGCGTGCTGGGCGTTTTTGCTCACCCCGACGACGAGAGCCTCCTCGCCGGCGGCGTACTCGCCCAGCACGCCGCCGCGCGGGCGCGTACCGCTGTCGTCACCATGACCTGGGCATCCGACAGCGCGCGGGCCGCCGAACTCGCGGACGCGCTGGTCGCACTCGGCGCGGGCCCACCGCGCATGCTCGGATACGGCGACGCCCGCAACCCGCACGCCGCCCCCGGCCGTTCCCGGCTCGTCGATGCACCGCTGGACGAAGTGATCGGCGCTCTCGTCCACCAGATCCGCTCGTTCCGCCCCGACATCGTGGTGACGCATGACGCGCTGGGCCAGCTGACCGGCCACCCAGACCACCGCCGCACTCACCAGGCCACTCTGCACGCCGTCCAGGACGCGGGTCTCGCGCACCTTCACCCCGAAGCCGGGCAACCCTGGCAACCGCGCGCCGTGTACTGCGCTACACACCCGGAGTCCGGTGTCGGCGAGCTCGGTCCGCTTCTGGAGGCCGTCGGCAAGACCGTGCTCGCGGTCCCGGACGCGTACGCCACCACCACCGTCGACGTCACCCCCTGGCTGAAGCAGAAATGGACGGCCATCCTTGCGCACCGAGGGGAGGTCGCCGGCGAACGGCCGCTGCCCGGAATCCTCGCCCGCCTGCCCGAGGAGACCCGGCGAGACATCATCGCGACCGAGTACTTCACCCGGCTCGCGGCCGGGCCCGTCCGGGGTGGCCCCCACCGGCTCACCGCCTGACGGCGGCCAACTACCCCCTCTTCCGGGCCGGACCGGCCCGTTCCTGATCGGAGAGTCATGACGACCACATCCATTCCCAGCGAGTTGCCCGGCAGCGCCATGACCGACGAGGCGTACGGCGCTCTGCGGGCCTCGGCCGCCCTGTGGGTCGGGGCGTCCGTGCTGATCACCAACCAGTTGGGGCAGGTCCTGGTCCAGCACGTCGACTATCTCGACACCTGCCTCCTGCCCGGCGGTGCCGTCGACCAGGGCGAGTCCCCCGCTCACGCCGCCGCCCGTGAACTGGGCGAGGAACTCGGGATCACCGCTGCCGCCAACCAGGGCCTGGCCGTCGACTGGGTCGCCGCCGGCAGCACCAGCGCGCCAGTGGCCATGCGGTTTCCCGGCGAGCTCCTCCATGTCTTCGACGGCGGGGTCTGGGACGACGACCGGATCGGCGAAATCCGTCTACCGCCCAGCGAGATCACCGCGGTCGAGTTCGTCGAACCCGCACGGCTGCCCGAGCTGCTCTCCCCGGCCGACGCCCGGCGCGCCCTGTCCGCGCTGCGGGCCCGGATCAACTCCGCCGGCACGGCACTCCTGGAGAACGGCCAACCCATCGCCCCCGGGGTCCTGGACCGCCTCGGCGTTCTGCGGACCGCCCGCCCGGTCTACCGCTACCCCTGGCACCCCGGACCGGCCCCGCACGACCTCACCGTCACGCAGGTGTGGGGCTGGCTGTTCGCGCCGGACGGACGCGTCCTGGTCCTCCTTGAACCCGACACCGCAGTCGCCATCCTGCCCGGGGGCACACCCGAGGAGCAGGACCACGATGATCCTGTAGCCACTCTGCGCCGCGAGACCGAAGAAGAAGCAGCCGCCCGGATCATCAACCCGCTGCTCCTGGGACACGTCACCGACCCCTCCGCCCAGCGCGGATACCTGCGCTACGCCGCCGCAGTCACCGAAATCGGTCCCGCCCAGCCCGACCCGGCCACTGGCAACACCTACACCCGGATCCTGGCCACTCCCGAACAAGCCGCCGAACTCTTCGACTGGGGACCGGCGACCGCACACCAACTCGCCGCGGTCCACCAGGCCCGCCGACAACTCGGTCTCCCCCGGGCCACCCGCCAGCCCGTCACCGAACTCACCGACCCCATCACCTGGTAGCCCGTCCGCTTCCGCTCCCCCAACCTCCCGAGGAACCCATGAACCCCGCGCTCCGCACGACAACGCCCGCCTCTGATGACCCCGCTCTGCCGCCTGCGGCTGATCCGGTCCGGCCCGCGCCCGCTCCGGGTGCCGCGGCGGCAGGGCTGGAACCGGAGCGCCGCACGGGACACTGCCAGTGCGGTGACATCGCCTACGAGGTGCTCGGCACGCCGGACGACCCGCACCTGTGTTCCTGCGAGCATGAAACACGCATCTCCGGCGGCCCCGCCGTGCTCTGGGTCGGCTTCCACAAGGACGGACTGAAGTGGACCGGTCCGGGCAGTGAACCCACCTGGTTCGCGACCTACCCCACCCTGAAGCGGGGCTTCTGTCCGCGCTGCGGGACCCATCTCGTCTCCGTCGCGAACGGCTCGGACATGGTCATGGTGACCGGCTTCAGCCTCGACGACCGCAGCGGCACCGATCCCGTTGGGCACTCCTTCCGCGAGGAAGCCGTGCCGTGGATGAACATCACCCTCGCCCCTGCTCCGCTCAACCGCCCGACCACCGAAATCTGTTGACCGTCACCTGGCTGCCCTGCGTCGCGCACCCGGCACGAGGGCGTCGCCGACTGCAGCGGTGCCCCGGCCCGGCCGACACTCCCGAACCCCCAGGCCCGCGCGCGGACTAAGGAGTCCTTGATGAATACAGAGCACGAGACCGCCCCCGCCCTCCCTGAGCAACCGCAGATGTCGGCGGCCGAGTACGCCCGCTCCCGGCATACGGTCTGGATGAGCGCCGCGGCCCTGTTCACCGACCCGCTCGGCCGCGTTCTGCTGGTCAAGCCCACCTACCGTGAGCAGTGGCTTCTGCCCGGCGGTGGCGCCGAGCCCGGGGAGAGCCCCGCGAAGGCGTGGGTGAGGGAGGTCCGCGAGGAACTCGGTATGGAGCGGGCGCCGGGCCGGCTGCTGGCCGTGCACTGGCTGCCCCCGGATCATCCGGACATCGATGCTGGCATGACCGTGCCCGGTGAGGTCCGGTACATCCTGGACGGCGGCACCCTCACCGAAGAGGAGATGGCGGCGCTGCGCGTGCCCGCCGACGAGTTGCTGGGATTCGAGTTCGTCGACTCCACGCAGGCCCGCGAACGGATGATCCCGGTCGACGGGCAGATCATGCTCGCCGCGCTGCGTGCCCGACTGTCCGGCACGACCGCGCACTTGGAGAGCGGCCGGCACGTCGGTGAGGTCCCCCCGCTGGACCGCCACGACGTGTATGTCCGGCCCCGGGCCGGTCGCACGTGGCCCTGGCGCCCGGAACCGGTGCCGGCGGGGTTACCGGTGATGCAGTCGTGGGGGTGGCTGTTCGTACCGGACGGCCGCGTGATCCTCGTCGTGGACCCCGGCAACCGGCTCCCCGCGCTGCCGGGAGGAACGGTCGAGACCACGGACGCCTCGCCCGAGGAGACGCTGCGGCGCGAGGCGGTCGAAGAGGCTCAGGTGACGATCGGCGACGACATCGTCCGGCTCGGCTGGGTCCATGACGCGACGGGGGAGGTCTACGGGGGCATCGGGCCGTGCGCACGCCTCCGCCTGGCGGCCCCCGTCACAGGTGTCGGGCCGGCCGGGGTGGATCCGGCCACCGGCCGCGTCTTCGCCCGGTTGCTCGCCACCCCTGACCAGGCGGCCGCGCTCCTGGGCTGGGGCGAGAGCGGCTATCAGCAGGCCGAACTCGCCGCCCGCTGGGCGCATGAACGGTGGGGTATCCCCCGCGCGGCAGCGGGCCCGGTTACCGAACTCCGCGCGACGCACGTATGAGCGCACCGTTCGCCCCGGCACGCGCCCCGCCCGTGCCGACGGCTCGTCCAGATCCAGCACACCAGTAGCAATCAACAGCCCATAGCAGGAGGGGACTTCGTGCGGACCATACGTCTTGCCAACCTCAACGCCTACAAGCTCGGCCGCGACACGATCGACACCTCGTCGTGGAAGGCGCGCGTGACCGCGATCGGCGAGATCGCCCCGGACATCCTGGCCCTCCAGGAGGTGATTGTCGACGAGACCCGGCCGTCCGAAGAGTGGGCGACCGAGGCATCGACGGTCATCCAGCAACTCGCCGCCGAGACCGGGCTGAGCGCGACCACCCTGCGCGCCGATGGCACGCCGGGCCCCACCGCGATGGCCAACAACCTGGCGCGCGGCTGGTACACGGCGCTCCTGTGGAACCCCAGCACCGTCAAGCCGGTCGCAGGAGGCTTCCGCCCGTACGGCGCCCCGGACTTCTGGCACGGCTTCACCACGGTGCGCTTCGACATCGGGTCCGCCGAGCCGGTCACGGTCGCCTCGTACCACGGCGATCCGTTCCGCGGGAACTGGCGCCGGGACGAGGCGTTCCGCATCAAGAGCGCCTTCCGCACCACCGGCGGCGCCAAGCCCGGCCTGGCGCTGGGGGACTTCAACGCCCTGTCGGCCGCGAACGTCGACGGGCCGCAGGGCGAGCAGTACTACGACCCCGAGCCCTACCTCGACCATGACCACGACGACCTCGAGTACCAGCTGTTGGAGGGGACGATCGGCAACACGCAGCTGGCCGACCGCCGCCAGAGTGAGGTCCTCTTGCGGCGCGGGTTCATGGTCGACGCCGCCGCCCATCTCGGGGTGCCGTGGCAGGCGACCGTCGGGCACTGGGAGGACGGGCAGGGTGATCCCGACCCGTGGGGTGCGCGCCGTATCGACCTGGTGTACGCCACCCGGCCCGTCGTACCAGCCCTGGTCAGCTACAGCACGCACACGAGCCCGGCCGCGAGGGAGGCCTCGGATCATCTGCCCGTGATCTGCGAGATCGACCCGTCCAAGATCAGCGAGGAGCGGTGATGCGGCGCTTCATGGGCCCGAATCGGCTGTGGGGCAGCGTGGAGGGGCCGGACGAGGACTGGATCAAGCCGCACGTGCTGTGGCTACCGCAGGACGACCCGCACGTCCTCGACTACTTCGGCCGGCTGCGCGAGATCGCCGCCCGGTTCCCGGACGTGATCACGCCGATCGCGGACGAGGACCTGCACATGACAATCCAGTCCGTCCGGCAGCTCAACACCTCCGGTGTCCGCGTGGACGACGAGCAGCTCGCAGCTGCCGCCGTCACGGTGCAGAGACAGCTCGATGACGTGGACCCCTTCCAGATCCAGATCGGCCCGGCCCGTGCATCCGGCTCCGCGGGCATCGTAGAGATCTGGCCCGAGGACGGGCTGGCGAACCTTAACCGGCGCGTCCGCGAAGGCCTGCTGTCGGCCGGAATGATCCTCCCGCCGGCCGAGGAGCATTTCTGGTGCCACATTTCGTGCGGGTACGGGGCCCAGGACAGTGATACGCCTGAACTGGCTGCACGGTCAGACCAGTTCGCCTCGGAGATCGGCAAGAGCATTCGCCCCGGCATCCGCACCTCAGCCACCGTCTCCACCCTGTGGCTGGTGTGGGAGCGGCAGGAACCCGACCGCAACGCGTACACGTTCACCCGTGTCCACGAGCTGCATCTGGGCAAGGCCGCGTGAGTTGACGCTGATCCGCCCTTGTGTCCGTCGGCGCGGGCCGGCGGACACAGGCGGCGTCGCCGACGACGCCGTGCCGCTTCGGCGGCATTCAGTTCTGGTCCCGGGACGCGAACGGTGTCCGGCCAGACGGTCACTCACAGCAGGTCAGGTGCCCGGAATTTCGATCACACGACGGACGGCGTCGGCAAGGCGCCGCCACCCCTACGACCTCGAAAGCAGAGAGAGCGAACGTGGCGTTGACAGCATTACCCCTGTGGGAACACCAGCGCGAGGCATTGCGCGACCTCAAAGCCGAACTCTCCTCGGCGGGGCGCGCCACCAATGTCATGGCGTGCGGCACAGGGAAGACTCGGGTCGGAGCCGAAGTAGCGGGTCTGGTGTCGCCGTCCGGGCCCGTGCTGATCGTGGTGCCCACGCTCGACCTGGTTGCCCAGACGCTCACCGGCTGGCTGGAGGCCCTGGGTCGTGAAGCGCTGGGCCACATCATCGCTGTGTGTGGCGACAGAGAGGTCATGGATCGCGACGCAGCCGAAGACCTGACCGCCCTTCATATCGAGGTCACTTCCGACTCCGACCGGCTGGCGGAGTTGCTGCGCACGCGGCGGGGGCGCAGTACCGTGGCCATCACGTACCAGAGCCTGCCGAAGCTCGTCGCAGCCCACCGGATCAGGGGTGTGCAGCCGTGGAAGCTGGTCATTGTCGACGAAGCTCACCGATCGGCCGGGCTCAAGGACCGGCAGTGGTCAGTGATCCACGACGATGTGCTGGTGCCCGCCTCCAAGCGCCTCTATATGACGGCGACGCCACGCCTGGTGAGCGTGCGTGAAGGCGATCTGTCCGAGGTTGTCAGCATGGATGACGAAAAGGTGTTCGGCCGCGTCGCCCACCGGCTGAGTTTCGCGAAGGCCCGGGAGCGTAAGCTCCTGGCCGACTACCGCGTCATCGTCTCGGTGGTCACGGACGAGGAGATGCACCGGCTGGCCACCGAGCGTGACAGCAGCACTTTCCTTCAGCTCGGGCCGTCCGCGGTGTCCGCACCCATGCTGGCCCGTCAGGTCGCGGTCCTGCGGGCGGCCCGCGAGTTCAAGGTTCAGCGCATGCTCACCTATCACCGTCGGGTGACAGACGCACGCTGGTTCTCCCAGACGCTGCCCGGGGCGGACGCGTTGCTCGGGCTGGCGGACACGTTGACGACCGGCTTCGTCCACGGTTCTCAACGGCGAGTGCAGCGGCGCAAGGAACTCGCGAAGCTGTCGGACGACCGCCTGGGCCGGGTGGTCATCTCCAACGCGCGGGTCCTCTCGGAAGGCTACGACGCGCCGGCTGTCGACGGTGTCGCCTTCATCGACGCCCGGAAGTCCACGATCGACACCGTTCAGGCGGTCGGCCGGGCCCTGCGCCTGGGCGGCCAGAAGGACAAGACTGCCTACATCCTCGTCCCGGTCTTGATGGAGCCCGGCCAGGATCCCGTCAGTGCCCTCCAGGGCTCCGCGTACGCCCCGGTCTGGCAGGTGGTGAGCGCCTTGGCCGCTCATGACGAAGCCCTCGGAGCGGATCTGGAGGCCCGGCGCCGCGCGTTGGGCAGAAGCTATTTACCCTCCGGGGAGACCCTCACGGAACTGCCGGAGTGGCTCCAGATCAACGGCGTGCCGGTACCCCACCGGTTCGCTGAGGCGATCACAGTACAGGCGGTCCGTTCCACCACCGCTTCATGGGAAGAGCACCTCGGGGCTGCCGCCTCCTACGCTGACGAACACGGCGACCTGCTGGTCCGGACCGACTTCGTCACCGACTCCGGGCTCGCCCTGGGCCAGTGGATCCGCTGGGCCCGCCAACTCCACAACGACGGCAACCTGTCGCCTGCCCGGCATGCCCAGCTCGAAGAGATCGGCATGGTCTGGGATGTCCTCGACGAGAACTTCGCGCGGCGCCTCGAAATCGCGGCCAAATACCGTGCCGAGCAAGGCAACTTGCGCGTCCCACGCAGCTACGTCACCGCTGGGCCCGACCCATTTCGCCTCGGCGCGTGGATCAACGGCCTCCGGTCCCGGCGAGAGCAGCTGTCCTCCCGGCAGCGGGAGGCGTTGGACGAGCTGGGCATGGTCTGGGCCGTCTTCGCGGAGGACTGGAAGCAGGGCATCGACGCGGCCCGCGCATACCGGCAACAGCACGGTCATCTCCGGGTACCTCGCGATCACGTCGAAGAATCCACAGACGGTTCAGAGGGCTTCACCCTGGGCCTGTGGCTGGCAGGAAAGCGCGAACAGCGCAAGAAGATGACTCCGGAGAGGATCGCCGAACTCGACGCGTTGGGAATTGCCTGGAGGCCGTACGAGGACACCTGGCGCCGTAATTTCGAAGCAGCTCAGGCGTACCACGCCCGCCACGGCAATCTCGATATGCCGGCGCGCTACATCGAGCAGCTTCCCGAGGGCGAGGTTGACCTTGGAGCGTGGCTGTATCGGCAACACGCTGAAATAGAAGCAGGCACACTCAGCGCCGAACGCAGTGCGGCACTGGAAAGCCTGGGCGTGAAGCTGATCCGAGCACACGAACGGGCCTGGCAGCATGCCCTCACCTTTGCACGCCTCTATCACAAGAAATTCGGCAACCTCAACGTTCAAGCACGGCAGACGATCACCGACGCCGACGGCGAGGAATTCAAACTCGGGGCCTGGATATCAAAGACACGGGACCGTCGCATTCGCGGAACATTGGCAGCCGATCGAATAACAGAGCTGGACAAGCTCGGAATGATCTGGGATGTAAACGAAGCCGCATGGCTTGATCATTTCGCTGCGGCCAAAGCGTACTACCGCACCCACCGCCATCTGATGATCCCGTTCAAATACGTCACCAAGCCGCCAGAAGAATTGCGCCTCGGCGCCTGGATCAGCCGACAGCGAGCTGACTTCAAAAAGGGCAAGCTCTCCATGGGGCGCATCAAGGACCTCACAAAGATCGGCATGCGATGGCCTACCTGATGAATCCCCGGTGGGCGGCAGAATCGTCCGACCAGGCATCCCTGAGCCAGCCGCCGTCTTGACCGTACGGATGCGGAGACGTCGGCGTGAAGCACGGCAACTCCACCTTCACCCGCGTCTCCGGGCTGCGTCTGTGAACCGCTGACGTCCGGGGGTGGGTGCCGCCGTCGAGACGGCGGCACCCACCCCCGGACGAGCTCGGACATAAGCGCGCCGACAGGCACGCCGGGTACGGGCACACGTTCACCGCCGGCTCCGCCTCGAGCCCGGACGCCAACTACCCTGTCGGCGGGCACCCAGTAGCACGTCTGTCGCTCGATCGGGCCTGTTCCTTCACGATCCGGCCGAAGGCAGACCGGCATGTGTCCGCTGGCTTGGTGCCGACGGGTTGCGTAGGTGAGAGGAGCTCCTCGACCGCGGGCCGATGCCGCCTGGTCGACTACGTGCCCGCGCTCGATCCGCTTGATCCTCTGCTGTTCGCTCCGGCAGGACCTGCTCCCTGCTGGGCCGCCCGCCTTCGCACGGGAGACACGGGGCGTGATTCGGGAACCCAGTCCGTGCTCCGCAGGCCTGAGGGCCGACCCCGCTCAGCGGCAATCAGCAATGGTTGCGGCATGCTGTCCCACATGCGGAACCTGATGCGGCAACTCGGCGATGTGGCTCGGCTCTTGGACGACGTCGGGCCGCTGCCGCCGCTTGAGATCACTTTTACCCACGACCCGGACGACGGCCCGTATGTCATCGTCGCCACTCCGCATCAACTGGAACTGGCTGACCAACGCCTAGCGGTCGACCAGATCGCGACCCGGATCCAGTCCGTGCCCAAGGTCGGGGAGGTACTGACGGGTCGCTACGGAGCCTCGGTCCGTGGACGGTGGGCGGACACTCTCATCGTCGCCGTCACGAACGCCGCCCCGCACCTGCCCGGGATGCCCGAGCTACCGCGGCGCACGACGACCACCCTTGAGACGGCAGACCTGCTGCGGTCACTGACCGCATGGGCACCGCAGCTACAGCAGCACATGGACGAGCTGGTGGTCAGAGACCACAGTCGGGCGCACGCGGTGCACGCCACCGTCACCGACGATGACGCCGCCCAGAGCCTGATGGAAGGCCTGGTACCCGACACCGACTCGATCTGGCACCAGCCGGGCCGCCGCTACCGCGCCTTGCTGCCCACCGGTCACGCACTATCCGTCAGTGTCGATTCCCTCAGGTAACCACACGGACTATTCGGGACTCGGGTCACCGGTGTCGGTAGCCGCCGCGCCCCACTCGGCGTCCAACCGCTCGAGCAAGCCGAGATGGGTACGGTTGAGAATTCCGCGTTCGCGGTTGCGGTGTTGCCGCACCAGCCACTTGCCGAGCCTGGATCCAGGCGGAGGCCGGAGATGACCATTGCGCTCCTTGAAAGCGACCGCCTCGTCGTACCGGTCGTTCCAGCTCTCAGCGTAGGGGTCCCACGGGAATCCGATCTTATCGAGAAGCGTGACTTTCTCTTCAGACAGCTTCCCCTGGTTACGCGCGGTCCGTTGATTGCTTTTCCAGGTCGCCAGCAGCGTCCCGTCGATAGTGCGGTATTCCTCAGGTACCTGGAAGTTTCCCTCCTCTCGATGGAATGCGGCGATTTCGTCGTAGGCATTGCGCCACATCGTCCAGACCTGATCGGACGTGATTCCCAGGGCCTCGAGCAATTCTCTGCGCTCAGGGTCCAGTCGATTCTTTCGGTAGGCCACCGCTTGATTGTCGAGCCAGATCCGCTCGGGAGAGCCGACCGGAAGACTCCGGGGGCTCTTGGCCTCCCCCATCGCTGCGGACACTTCCTGGTAGCGGCGCATCCACCGGTCTCGTTCCAGATCCCACGGGAAGCCGATGCGGTCGAGAAGCCGCTGCCGTTCCTCGGAGAGCTTTCCGGTGGCCCGCACGCTCCGCTGGGTCCCCGCCCATGTGTAGAGGTTGATGGCCGAGGACGAGATGAAGTCCTGCGGCAGGTCCAGGTTTCCGTACTCCTCTCGATACACGCACAGTTCGCGGTAGGCGACCTTCCACGTGTCGTCCGGGACGGCCCAGGCCATTCCGAGCGCATCCAGCTTTTCGACGCGCCGCTCCGGCAGCCGGCTCCGAGCCCGGGCCTTGCGCTGGTCGGCGATCCAGCCGCCGAGCTTGTATCCAGACGGGGACACGTACTTGGCGTGGACGCGCAGGTCCATGTACCGGCCCTTGTACATGCGGGCCTCAGCCAGGCCGCGCTCCCACTTAGCCTCCAGCGGGTCCCAGACGATGCCCAGGTCCTCCAGGGCGCGGATCTTGTCCTGCGACAGTCGCTCTTCCCGCCAGGCCTTGCGCTGGTTGCCGATCCAGGTGCCCAGCCGGAACTCGTCGGAGGTGACGTACACGGTGGGCACGTCGAGGTGGCCGTTGCGTTCCCGGAACGCGCAGGCGTGCCGGTAGGCCTGCTGCCAGGCCTCGTCCAGGGGCCGCCAGACCATGCCGATCTCGTCGAGCAGAACGATCTGCTCCGCAGACAGTTTGCCGGCCTCGTGCTCCTTGCGCTGCTTCCCGATCCAGGTCCCGAGGCTGCACCCGGACGACGTGGTGTGCGAGTGCGGAACGAGGAGGTCGCCGTGTTCCTCGGAGTACGCCTGGGCTTCGCTGAAGTTGCGCTGCCAGGCGGTCAGGGCCTTGTTCCAGATCATGCCCAACTGGTCGAGGGCGGCGATGCGGTCGGCGGTCAACTTGCCCTGGTGGTAGGCCACGCGCTGCCAGCCGATCCACTGACCGATCCGGTAGCCGTCCTCGGCGCGCGCATCCTGGTAGATGTCGAGGTGACCGTGCTTGGCGTGGAACTTCTTCGCGTGCTCCAGCGCGCTGGCCCAGCCGTCGTCCTTGGTGTTCCACACGATCTGGAAGGCCTCGAGCGCGGTCTCGCGCTCGACGCTCAGCCGGCCGTCCCGTCGCGCCTTGCGCTGGTCACCGATCCATTGTCCGACCTTCAAGCCGCCGGGGCTGACCCACTTGCTGGGAACGTTGACATGCCCGTGGAGATACGCGTATGCGCGAGCGGCCCCGTAGTACTCGTCCCAGCTCGGGGAACTGGCCCGCAGCGCGCGGATGGTGATGGCCTGGGCGAACTCCGGCGGCACGTCCACCCCGCGAACGTGCAGCCAGGGCGGCAGTTTCGCCTCGCGCGGTCCCCCCTCATCGAACAAGGTGCCTTCGCCGAGCTGGACGCGGTTGAGGCGAAGGAAGTCCTCCAGCCGGTCGTCGTGATCACGCAGCGCCCGGATCACCTGCCACACCGGCTCCCAGGCGCTGCCTTCCAGGGCTGCCTCGGGGGACTCCGCGGCGGCCAGCAACAGCGGAACGACGATGGTGGCGATCTTGTCGCTGCGTCCGCCGGTGCGCAGCGCCCGCCCGACGGCCTGGACCGTGTCCACGGCGGAGCCGCGGGGCCGGGTGAAGACCACGGCGTCGACGGCCGGGACGTCGACGCCCTCGCCGAGAACCCTGGCGTTGGAGACCATCACAGTGTCCCCGCCCGGGTCGGCCAGCCGTTCGATGACGCGGCGCCTCAGGTGCGGCGCCTGCATCCCGGAGACGTGACCGGCCCACAGGTCGATCCCGCCCGGTAGCAGGGCTGCCGCAGCCGGCAGCGTCTGCGCCCACTTCTTCGCTTCGGCGACGCGATGGTGGTACGAGATGGCCCGCCGTACCCCGAATTCCTTCATGGTGCGCAGGACCGCGATCTGTCCGGCTAGCGTGCCCGGAGACAGTTTGGCGCCGCCCAGGGTCATCGCGAGCGTCTCGTCGGCGGCGAGCCGGTGCACTTCTTCGTCTGTCACGACCGGGACCACGACACGGTAGTCGGCGAGCAGCCCCATCTCGATCGCCTTGGAGAACGGCAGCCGGTAGGAGACCTCTCCGAAGATGGTGGTGTCGTGCATCGACACCACGGAGTCTCCCCCGTGTTCCGAGATCCGGGGGGTGGCCGTCATGTACAGACGGCGTCGCGCGGGCACCTGCTCGTCGCGGTGCACTGCTTTCCACGGGCCGTCCGCCCGGCCGGTGGTCCGGTGTGCCTCGTCGATGACGGCGAGGTCCCAGCCGGGGAGGTCGTGGCGGCTGTGCGCTTCCGTGATCACCGGCAACGAGGCGTAGGTCGACAGAGCGGTGACGCACTTCTCGTCGCGGAGGGAATCCGCCAGCACCGCCGGGGTTGTCGTGACGACGATGTCGGGTTCGCCGTGGAGGAGTTCCAGCTCCGCGACGCTGGGGTCCGAGCAGATGGCGGCCACCGTGCCGAGAGCACCGTCGCCGGCGTCACGGTATGCCCGCAGCGTCTGGACCAGTAGCTCGATCGTGGGCAGTACAACCAGCACCCGCCGAACGGCGCCGAGGCGGGCCGCGGCCGCCCGGCCGATCCGGGTTTTGCCCGTGCCGCACGCGGCGATCAGACTCGTGCGTCCCCCGCGGCCGATGGCCTGGGTCACCGATTCGACCGCCTCGGCCTGATGTGGCCACAACTCGCCTGACGCCATCCCCACCCACAAGCCGAAGTATGAACACGAAATAGAACCTGTATCGGACCGTATTCTCTCTGGTTGAAGCACGCGCTCAACAGAGGGCCGCGGAGAGCCCACGGGTCCCGGCGGCCGCAAGTTGCCTGCTACATGTCCGGGTCGTCGGAGTAGCGGTCACGGTTCCTCCTGGGCGGCAGATCTGGCCAAGTGGTGAACTCGAAGTCGCTCAGCCGTACGGTGAAGCGACGTCCGTTCTCGATCAAGTCGAGGCGCTCTGGCGGTAGTGGGACATTTACCCGCTGGGGAGGACGCCGACGGTGCAACTCCGCGGCCCGGAGGATCCACGCGGCGAGTTGTCCGGCGTCGGCTTCCACGTTGCCGGTGGTCGGAGGCGGTGCTTCCGAGCCGCCGCGCAGCGCGAGGTCCTGCTGGCGCCACCATGAGAGCCAGCAGTACAGGAGCGCTGGAAACAGCTCCACCGGAGCGTCGGCCGTCTCACTCGTCATGGTCAGCAGCACGCCGTCCCTGTTGTCCACCTGCTCGAATGTCGATCGCAGCCCCACACGGCACGTCCGGTCGTCGATCAGGGCACCTGCGGTGTTCACCACGACCAGGTTCGACATGATCTTGTCCACGACGAGTTCCGGCGCCTCATCCTTTTGCACCCACGCTGCGACAGCCGGCGATGTCTGCGAACCGCGCAGATACGCGGCTTTCCCACCCGAATCCTCGAACGGGCTGGCGTCAACGGCGGTGAGGAACATCGTCAACAGCGTCTCGCTGGGTTCGGGCTCTGGCCCTGGATCGTGCCGACTCAGACAGACGACCAGCACCGATCCCGGTTCGGTGCCGACGGTGGCGCGGGCGTCAATACGAACGAAGCCACCCCACGGCCGATCACTTTGATGTGCCATCTGCACGCGACGCCTCCTGCCCCTCATCAACTCGCCGAGGCGCGGTATCCACCGAGTGCACGTCCTACCATCGCCGAGAACCGCCACCTGTCGCCGCCGCAGCAGTGCGACCCTCGTCGTGCGGGGACATCCCTTTCATGCAGCCTAGCCTGGTCAACCAGTCGTCCTGACAGAGCAGTTCGTCGCCCACCCGAACTGGGATCGGGACGATCATGCTGCGCTTCGGCGTGGTGTGGCCTGTCGAAGCCAAGGACACGTCGTACCCCTACCCTGTGAGCTGGGCGAGAGACACGTAGTGCTGGCCCTCCGGAGCCGAGCCGACCACGGTCTTGAAGGTCTCCGGCAGAACGGCTCACCGAGATCGGAGTACCTGGTGACCGCAGCAGCGCCCGTGGCGCCCAACGCCTGGGACGACGCTGTTCGGCGCGCCACCGATGCCACCGCGGCCGACCGCCCCGGCGGGATGGACGAGCAGTGCTGGGACGACGTGGCGATGCGCTCCATCGTCGCCATGGTCCTCTTGCCCTGCACCTGCTTGAGCGCCAGCCGGTCGATGCGATCGGCTCGCCGTCGGTGCTGTGGCAGCTGCGCGACGACGTACGGGTCACCGAGCTGGTCACCGCCGTCCTGCCTCGCGCCGACCACGACCTGGCCCGCACCGCGGCGCCCGGCTACCCGGTGACCGAGTGCTGGCGGTGGCCGACGCGGACCTGGGACCCGAACGCCCCCGTGAAGTCGGGTTTCGTCCAACCCGCCCTCTCTCACGGCTCCCGGGACAGCTGGGTGCCGGACGCACCGGAGCCCCGGTGGGGCGGCATGAGCCGGGGCATCGGCCGCAGACTGCCCGATCCCGCAGTTCTTAGGAACAGTTCGGGTGCCTCAGGGCCCTTGCTGTCTCACGATGGCACCGATCCCGGCTCAGGCGGCGTACGACGTGCTGGGCCCATGGGTGTCTCAGATTTCGCCGACAAGCGTTACTCGTTCGAGACCTGGGGGCTCGCGATATGACCGAAGGACATCCGGTCGAGTGGGCTCAGTCGGTGGAGCGCTCCGATCAGATCGCGGTCCTGAGCCTCCACCCAGCGGACACGTGGGACGGGAGGGCGACTCGCGGGGTCCTCGCTGTGACGCTCGCGGGTCTGGCCGAGCAGCAGGGACTGCCCGCTGCAGAGGTGGACATCGGCAGCGTCGTGTGGCACCTCGATCAAGGACCGGCGATGGTGCGCGAGCTCGCGGAGACGCTGGGGCTGTCGGCCGAGGGCGTGCAGCCGACCGAAGCGGCGTCCGGGTGGGCCTGGTTGATCCGCCGCTGGCCGAACGCGCCTTCTCTGGCCAATAGCGACGGGATGCCCCGAGGGATCGCGCGCGGTTCGTCGGAGCCCGCGGTCGACGTGATTACGCATTGGGCCGCCGCTGCGGCGCAGGACGCACTTGCTGCCGAGCGGCCGACGGGCCTGCTGCCGCGTACACGGGTACTGGTGGTCGGCGGTGAGGACGAGGGACGAGAAGGCGAGGTAGTCCGTCCGGCCTGGTTGATGGACGACGAGCACCGCACCGTGCTGCCGGGGCCACCGCCGGGCTACGAGGTTGTTCTCGTGGTTCCTGGCCATGGCGGCGGGGTACGGCGGGCGGTGGTGCCCACCTTGGACGGCGAGATCAGGGTGGAGTCCCTGGGGCCGCACGGCGAGCGCGTGATCGTCCGGGCAGGCGACCTCGACCCGCAGAACGCGTAGCCGGACACCGGTGACCGTGCGGCATCTCGGGGCTGCTCCCGCAGGGGCGGGGACGGCGTCTTACCCGACGGTCCAGGATGCCGACGCGGCTACGCGATCGCTGCCGTCGTCCCGGGCAAGTAGTTGATGCCCGGCCCGAACTGGACTACTCCGTCCGCCTGGTGGGCCCACCTGCGTGCGTTCACCCAAGCCTGCGACCGGTTCCACCATGCGCCGCCATTGACCGCTGGCACGACGCCCGTCAACCGGATCGCCTGTTGGAGAAGTCGTTGCTCCCATGCCTTGGCTTCGTCCACGCTGGAGGCGGCCGCCCACCACACCACGGCATCCACGGTGACCATGACCCGGCTGAAGCTCTCCCAATTGTCCGCCATGTGGGTGGCGTCCGTGCCTTCTTCCTGGACAGAGCGGGTACCGGTGCGGACCCAACGCATCTCGTCGCGCCCCAGCCGCCCCCACAGGCCGTACTTTCCGGTCGCCCGGCCGGTGTAGTAGATGCCGCCGTTGCGGCGAGCGGCCCAGCAGTACACGCCCGACGCCGCGGGCAGAGCGGCGGGCGCGGCGGGATCCAGAGGATCGGCGCAGGCCCATTCCAGTTCGCCTCGGCTCGGCGCGATGACGTCGGTCCGGATCTCGAGCAGCGGCGGCGGAGAGTCGTTGGGTATCGGCATGGCGCTGGACTCTATCTGCCGCCACGAAAATCCCTCGGAGCGGACATGCGGCTCCGGTTCGGCGCTTCATCGCCCGCCGCGGGCGAGGGCCTTCGCAATGAAGGTCCTCGCCCAGACATCTCTCAGAGGAGAACGCCGCTGCGCTCGGCGAGGCCGCGGAACTCGGTCGATGTTGGCCCGGAAACCAGCAGGCTGGAGATCAGCGACTTCGTCGCCGGGCGGGCGTGGGTTTCCTCGGGAGCGCAGCGCTCTGCCGCCAGAAGGGTTCGGACGCAGTCGCTGCGGCGGCCGAGGCGGTCGTACGTGACGGCGATGTCGCCGAGAGCGCGAGAGCGACGCTCGACGCTGGGCAGCGCCTTCAGCGAGATCGTGCGGGCGGCAGCAAGCGCGGCGAGAGGATCACCCGCATGGTTCTCGGCGCTGATCCGGTGGAGCTGCACAGTGAGGGAGCTGAAGCCCCCGCCGTGGTCGCGAAGCAGGGTGACGCCGCCGAGTTCCTCGGCGATGGCGGCGGCCTCGTCGGTCAGCTGGCACCTCGAACGCATCGTCGAACTCCGCGCCACCGACTACGGCTTCGGCTACCGCGCCAGCGCCTTCAAGTCCCAGCCCGGACGCTGGACGATCCTCGACATCACCTTGTCTCTCGCCCGCAGTACATCCGCGGCCCCAGTCGCCTACCGGCACCTCGCCGACGCTTTGGCGGTACGCCTGGGGACCCGGCCACCGCTCGCCGAGGCCGCCCAGGCCGTGATCACCGACCGGGAGCAGCGCGGTCTCGCCCTGCCGGGTTCCGGCCCCGATGCCCGGCAGGCGGGTTCCGTCCTCCTCAACCCGCTCATCACCCCCGCCCAGGAAGCCGCCGTACGCCGCGCCAGCGGCCCGGTCCACCGTGACCAGAACGGATCCCCACGCGCCAGCGCCGGGTGGCTGCTGGAGCGATGCGGCTACCGTCCCGGAGGCCGTATCGGGCCAGGGGTGTACTGCTCCACCGCCCGGACCCTGACGTTGACCGCCCGTGACGGTGCCACAGCGACTGCCTTCATCGCCGTACTCCGGCAACTCGCCGCCGATGTCTTCGAGGCGTACGGCATCCGGCTTCGTCCGGAGCCCGTTCGTCCGGGCCGGACCGGAGGATCGCCCGACGGTCCGGCCGGGTGCCCACGCCGAGGAGCCGCCGCGAGGGCGGACGCTTCGGCGCTGGCTCCCGGGTAGTCACTCCATCCACGGACCGGACGCTGGCAGCGCGGCGACGCGGCCCTGGCGCCGTGCGCCCTCCTTGGCCTGGGGCTGGACCGGCTGGCCTCCCGCCTCACCGACCTGCGCACCGCGCTGGCCGCGCTCACCCGGAGCGCGGACACCCTGGCGCATTACATCGAGACCGCGCAGCACCTCAGCGCCCTCGCCGCCGGGGACGCCGACCATCAGGCCGCCGCGCTGTTCACCGCCGGGGTCGCCCGCCAGGTGCTCGCCGTCCACGCTGACGAGGGAGCCGTGCTTGGCGACCGCCTCCCGGCCCTCGCCCAGTGGGAGGTCACCCGCACGATGTGGCACCACCGCCCCGCCCACGGCCCCTACCGCGACGCCCGGCCCCTGGCCGACCAGAGCGAGCACGTCGACCTGCTCGCCGCCGCGCTCCTGCACCACCGGCAGTCCGGCTCCACCGGACCGGCCCGCCAGGAGCGGACCTACCGGCTGCACCGTGCCGCCCTCGACGACCGCGTCGCGCTGCTGTGGCCGGACCCGGCCCCGGGGGAACTCGCCGTCCCCGCCGACCAGTCCGCAAGGCACCTGCTGGAATGGGACCGCACCCAGCCCGACGCGCCACAAGGCGACTGCCAGCACGCCCGCTGGTACGACCACCCCCGCGAGTACGTCCGCCACGCCTACCGCCAGGACATGGCGGTGGACGCAGAAGTACGAAGCAGCGGACACGCCGCGGACTGAACCCCGCGACGACCTCAGCGGCCGGCGCCGAGCGGGATCGTCGCGACGTGATCCCACGTGATCGTCTTGGCTTGGGGGTCAGCGAAGACGTCGACCAGTTCGATTGAGTCGATGTGAAGAGGGGCGTGGCTGGGACGAACTCGGCGGACGCGTCGGTGGATCTGGTGGAAATGCTCCAGGGTGACCTCGGCGGTGGCGTAGGACTCGGTCAGGTGCAGGACCCCAGTGTCGTACGTGGTGGCGTCGCGTCCTCGGACGATCTCGAAGGCGCGGGTGGCGGCTGTGCGCAGCGCGTTCAGCGGCTCGTCCGGTCCAAGATCAAAAATTAGCCCCGTACCGTACGGGAGGGGGCTGCCGACCGTGACGCTGAAGGGGGCGATGGCCCGCATCTGCCGGGCGAGTTCGGCGACGAGGGCCTGCCGTTCTTCCTCGGGGATCTCGGAGGCGGGCTTCTGGCTCAGCTGGTAGAGCGTGATGTGAAACCACTCGATACCGACGTGCGTGAGCGGATCGCCCGCGGTCGCTGCGCGGACGCCTGCTGTAGGCCCGCAATCGGAATGTCCCGTTCCGTCGTGACGACCTGGGTCTTTCCGGCCGTCTCATTTGAGGGACATGGCACCTTTGTCTCACGATCTTGTCCCTTCAGGGCGGGCGGATGCTGCGCTCAGCGTCGTTCGGTGCGATTCTTGGCGCCGGGCCTGGCATCTGCTCGCGCAATCACCCTGATCCCCCTGCTCGGCCCGGTGGATTTGCGGATCAGGGAGGGTCGGAGCAGACCGCGAATAGCAAAGGACCGATATGTCTGAAGTCTATCGATCGCTCCAGCCCGAACTGGAATAGATGGACCGCTACCGCAGGCTGGCTGGCGCACTGCACAGCTGCGCCCGGTGGGAGCTGGCCGGACGTAATCCGGGTGCAGCGACCGTTCTCTTTGAGCGTGCGTTGGAGGCGGTAGATACGGCGACCCGTGCTTTGCCGGCTGACGGAACGCTGGAGGCCGCGGAACACGAGGAGCATCTCCAAAGCCTCGTCACCCTTCGGGACAACGTCATTAGCGCCTCCACTGAGATTGTGGCCGTGTAGGAGCGGGGCTGGCGCCTGGGTGTGCAGGGCGGCATGGACCGCAACGGTGCGGCCATCTGCTCGCCGGCCATCCGCAACACGGCGTCCTTCACGGCCCCATGCGCTCTTTGAGGTTCGGCTGCGTTACGTGCGGAAACAACGCACGTCCACGACATCCATTCCGGCGGCCTTGGCCGCTTGCACGCCCTCGGTCGAGTCTTCGTAGACCAGGCAGCGGGCTGGTGCCACGGTGAGACGGGCCGAGGCGAGGAGGAACAGCCCGGGGTCCGGTTTACCCCGAGGGGAGTCTTCACCGGTGATGACGTCGGTGAACAGAGGGCGTAGCCCGGTGGCGTGGAGGCCGGCGTGGACGGCTCGGCGTGCACCGCCCGAGGCGATGGCCAGGGGCAGGCGGCCGTGCAGCGTCTCGGCAAGGTGAACCACCGGCCGGTATGTCTGCAGTTCGGCGATCCCGTCGAGGATCAGGTCGAGGCACTGGGCGACGACCTCGTCGACCGGCACGTGGGTGCCCGAGGCGGCTGCCAGTTCAGTGATCAGTTCTGCCCCGGAGGTTCCGATCCTGGCCGTGTAGAACGACTCGTCCATGGTGAGGCCCCAGCTGGCGCAGGCGCGAGAGAGGCCGCGGAAGTTGAGCGGATGGCTGTTTGCGAGCGTTCCGTCCCAGTCGAAGAGCACTGCGTCGTAGCGGTCCGGGTCCGGAGGACTCCGGTGGTCGCAGGCGCCGGGTGCCGGGCATTTGGCGTCGGGAGGTGAAGCGCCTCCCCGAGGGCCTCGTTCCCGTGATGAGGTGGCCGAGTGCTGGTCGGCCGGAGCGTCGATCTGGGGGTGACGTGCCTGCATGTTGGCCTCGCTACCGTCGTCAGGTGGTTTTCGTGATCAGGTCTCGTTCGTGGCGTCGGGCAGCCACGGGGTCGGGCGGGGTTGCGGTGACTGCTGACATGAGACGTCCGAGCAGGTGCACGGAGCGGTAGGTGCCCAAGGTCTCCTCGGAGTGCGGGATGCCGTGGCGGGTAAGGAGTCGGCTCATCCGGACCGGCTGGACTGAGAAGGCGTGAGCGGCCCGCGCGTAGTCGAGGACCGGAACCCCGTAGATCGCGAGCTCCCAGTCGAGGCCCGCGGTAGCGGCTGGCCCGAACAGGAAGTTCCCGGGCTCCGGATCGTTGTGCAGGAGGCAGGGTGCGTCCGGCTCGGGCAGGGGGGCACCCGTCAGTGCCTCGGCTGTCGCGGCGGCTTCGTGGTATCCGTGGCGGGCGAGCGCGGCCTGGTAGGCGACCAGCCGCTTGCGTAGGTACTCACCCCAGGTGGCGGACGCCGGGGCGAAGAGCCGGCCGAAGCCGGGACCGGTGATCTGGTGGACGCGGTGCAGGTAGGGGATGACGCGCCGCATCGCTTCCTCGCCACCGCCCGGCGCTGTGCCGTGCAGACGTCGCAGGATCAGCATCTGGCGGCCCCGGAGGGAACCGCCCGCGAGTACGGACGGGGCTCGGACACCGGCTTCGGACAGCCGCTGGAGAGCGGCTCTCTCGGTCTGCGCGCGCCACGGTTCGCGGTAGATCTTCACCACTGCGCCGGTCAGGTGGAGAAGCCGGTTGGTCGGGGGGATCGCTGGGGCGCTCATATAGGTGAGGCGGGGCTGGCGAGGGCCGCGCGCAGGGTCTCGGTGACGGCGGTGTACGGGGTGCGGGTGCCGAAGCGCAGGCTTACGGCTGGCAGATCGCAGAGGGCGTCAAGGACGCGGGCTCCGTTGCCCGTCAGGTCGTCGGCGCTGCGTGTGCGGATGTCGAGCCAGTCGCTGACGTAGACGTTGTCGCCCGGCGACATGCACTGGGTGCTCAGCAGTTCGTGCGCCGGCCCCGGGTGCGTCGTCTGGAGATGGAGTTCCCGGGAGTCCTGGATGACCTTCGGGAAGACGATGAGGTCCACGGGTGCGGTCGTTGCCAGTGGGGTGCCGGTGCGCTCGTGCCATTCGGAGGGGAGGATGTGCAGTTTGTTGGCGCCGTGGAAGCTCTGCCAGTCGGTGTCGTTCGTGGGCTGGGGGCGGGTGAGGTCCCACTGGTCGGCGCTGGCGTAGCCGAGTGCTTGCAGGGTGCCGCCGTTGAGCCGGATCGGGCCGGGCATGGCGACAGCCCGGGGAGCCTCGCCCGGGGTGGCGGTGATCATGGTGCGGTCGTTGGAGAGGAAGGCGCCCGTTGGGGTTGAGGCCAGGGCGAGTGCGAGGGTGGACTTGCCGGCGCCGGAGTCGCCGACGACCAGGATGCCGCGGCCTTCCATGGTGGCGGCCGAGGCGTGCAGGCACACCCAGCCGTCGTCCTCGGCCAGGCGGTAGCCGATCTCCCGCAGATGCCGGGCGGTGTTCATCGCGGCGTCGGTGTCGTCGCAGGTGATGACGGTGAAGCCGCCTGGGTGTCGGGCGATGATTTGCGGCGCGATCCCGGCATCGGGATCGGTCAGGAGCACCGGGCCGCCGGGCATCTGGTGCCATGTTGCCGGGGCGCCGACGTGCATCCGGACGTGGCGTGGTGCTCCGGTGCACCGTGAGCGGACATGCTCGGCGAGGGCCGCGACGCGGGCGCGGGGCAGGGCGAGACAGCGCATCGTCGCGGTGACGCCGGTGGCTGGGGCGCCGGGGTGGACGACGTTCCACAGTTCGCTGGGCGGCGTGAACAGGCGCTGTACGTATGTCGTTGGCGCGGCAGTCGACGCGAGGACCTCGATCGTGAGACCGCCGAGCTGGACGGTGATCTTCTCGGGGCACCACGCGTCGAGGGAGGCCGCGTTGATGTCGCCGTCGAGGAAGGCGTCGAGCACGGGTATGAGCTGATCAGGCGCGGGCATCGGCGTCTCCGGTGGCGAGGAAGTGTTCGATCTTGCTCTGGCCATTGCGGGCGTGCGGGATGTGGTGAGCCGTCAGGACGGCGGCGACCGAGTCGGCGGTCTCGGCCACGGACCGGCGGATCTGGGCGGCGCTCGCGGTGACGGGGGTGGCGGTGAAGCAGGCCCCGTACTCGATCTCGACCTGCTGGAGGGTGCCGGGGTGCGGAGCGAGGGTGGTGGTGTCGACGGTGACGGTGGACCAGTGGCCGTCCGCGTCGGCCGGCGAGGGTAGGTCCCAGGTGGCGCGGTGGAGGGTGCCGGTATGAACGAGGCGCGGGTGGCCGAGGACTTGTGACACCTGGGCCAGGGCCTCGTCACGGGTGGCGGCGGGGCGGATGCTCTTGTGGAGACGGCCGTCCTTGAGGACTTTGGTCTTGGCCCACCATGTTCCATCGGAACGGGGGGTGAGGGCGGCGTACTCGCGCCGCCCTGAGCCGGGCGGCAGATAGATGTCCGAGCGCAGGATCCGCCGGTGGATGGTGGGGCCGAAGACCGCCACACCGGTGTCGGGCAGATGATCGCGCAACAGACGTACGACAGCGGGAGAGTTGGCCGGGACGGTGAGCGTGATCTTCTCCTCGGTCTCCGGGCCCTGTCCGGAACGATGGCCGGTGCGGGGCAGCGGGAAGTTCACCGCAGCACGCTCATCGGCGATGCCGCGGGCCCACGCCGTGATGTCTCCGGATGCGTCGGCGGGCACGGTGGTGCGGTGGAAGGCTGCCAGGACGACGGCGTCTGGGCGCCACTGCGCGGTGACGAAGAAGACGGCCGCACCGGTGGATTCGTCGATATGGCAGGCCCACAAGGGGACGTGGACCGCCCCGGGGACGGCCGGTTTGGGGCGACCGCCGTCGAGCCCGTGCCACATCTGACGGCGCAGGGTCGGCCCGTCAAGGACGAGGGCAGTGCCGGACACCGGGGCGCTGAGGTGGGCATAGGAGACGCCCGGGTCGGTCGGCGAATCGGTGGTGGCCGCGACGAGAAGCACGAGTGGTCCCTTCGGAGGTGCTACGGCCGGGTGAGAATGGCCCGCCATACCGAGCGCTGCCCCGGGTCTCCCGGGCGGAGATACTGCACGGGTTCCCCGCTCGGGACGAGTCCTGAGTCATGGATGAAGCCGAGCAGATCATCGGGGGGAAGGAGCGTCATGTGCTGGCCGTTCGGCAGCGTGTACCGGTCGTCGCCGAAGGGAGCGAGGCACGGGTCGAGGTGGCCGGCGGTGAAGAGGTTCAGCGACAGTGTTCCGCCGGGGAGAAGGACCCGGTACAGCTCGCGCAGCGCCGTAGCGAGAGCGTCGCGGTGGTGGAGGTTGTGCAGGACCCCGTGGCACACGACGAGGGAGGCGCGCCGGTCGCCCAGCGGGAGGCTGGTGACGTCGGCTTCGACGCATACGGTCCGGGGTCCGGTGTGGCGGCGGGCCGCTTCGAGCATGCCGGGGTGCCGGTCGATCGCGAGGACTCGGTAGCCCGCGGCGGCCAGGGCGGGCAGGTTCCGGCCGGCGCCGCACCCCGCGTCGAGCGCGAGGACGGCTTCGGGCACTGGGGCGGCGAGCAGCTCCGTCAGGTAGGGCGGTGCGGGCAGCTCGGCGAATGCGGCGACCGTGGCGCGGTCGTTCCAGTAGGTGCCGGTGGGGGCCGGTCCGGGGTGGGTCACCGTTCCTCCTGGCTGTGGAGCGTGTAGCCGCTGTTCCACGGCCGGCAGCGCACGGTCCGTAGTCCCGCATCGGCGAACGCCTGCTCGCACCGTTCGGGGGTGCGGGTGAGGGCGGCGAAGGTGGGGCCGACGGAGGAAAGGGTGAGGATCTCGGCGAGGTGCTCGGTGAAGATGTGCTCGACCTTCTCGCCGGTGGCCAGCAAATCGGGGTGCGAGAAGGCGCAGTTGGTGAGGCTCCCCATCCGGAAGCGGTAGTCGAACAGCAGGCTGCCGAGCGGCCGGAGGTCGCCGTCGAGGAGGGCGGGCCAGGCGTCGTGCAGGAGCCGGTAGGCGATCTCGGGGCCGTACGTGCGGCCGGTGGTGGCGAAGGCGTCGAAGTGGCGGGCCTCGGCGGCGAGGCTGTCCCGGGCGTCCCAGATCACCGGTTCGCGGGGCATGCCGAGCACGAGGTGCATCTCTTCTGGCAGGGCGGCCTGCAGCAGCGGCACGTGCGCGCCGGCGATCACTTGGACCGCGCCGGGTATGAGCCCGGCCGTCGCGGACCCGCCCAGACACTGGACTGGCAGAAGGTGACCGTCCTCGTGGTCGATCTCCTCCCCGTGGTTGAGCGCCAGGAACTTGACGAGCCGGCGGGCGGGGACGGGACGTCCGTAGAGCTCGTTGACGGCAGCGGCCACGGCAGCGATCTGCCCGCTGCTCGAGCCGAGCCCGAGGTGCGCGGGCAGGTCCGGGGCGCTCACCCGCACCCGCAGCCGCTCGCGGGTACCCAGGGCCGTGCGCATCAGCAGCGCGGCGTGCCGGGCCAGGACCGGGTGGTCGCAGTCGGGGGTGGTCTGGACGGCTGGTCCGTCGCCGACGATCTCGACTTCGACGCGGCGCATGAGGTCACAGGCGAAGAGGAGCTCGCCCGCGAGGTAGGCACCGTGGCTGGGGACGATCTTGCTGGAGTCCAGGGCCATGGCGTTGATGCGGCTGGGGTAGTCCAGGCGTATCTGATCCGCAACCGGCTGTGGCGGGTTGCTGGGTATGGGGTCGAGCGCGAGCGGGGAGCGTGGGGCGCCGAGCGGGAAAGGGGGGAAGTCGCTGTCGATGGAGGTGCTCATAGAGGGCTCCCGGGGCTGAGGAGGGCGCGGGCGCTGTCGGTGACGCCGAGCAGACGGTCGAGGGCGCTGGTGGTGTAGCCGCCGCTGCCGAGGGATCCGTCATCACGGACGGTCATGTTGTCTCGGGCGAGCTGGCGGTGGGGCAGGCGGAACCGCAGCAGGTCGTCGATGAGGAGAGCGACGGCGGGCCGCAGGTGCGGCTGGCGGCGGGCGAGGCGGGCCAGGCCCGGAGTCCGGCGGGCGTCCTCGACCATGGCGCGGTGGTGCGGCGGCAGGTAGAGGACGTTGTCGGTGAGGTACTTCTCGTACCAGGCGGCGAGGTTGCCGGTGGCCGCCTGGCTGAGAAGCATCACGTCGAGCACGAGCAGCGGCATCTGGGCGCCGCCCGGCGCGAAGTACGTGGTCCCGTCGATGTCCAGAGGCGGGTAGTACGGACGCAAAAGACCGGTGAAGTACTGGGGTGTCAGCGTGCGTTTGACCGTCAGCAGATGGGCGGCGAAGTCCCGCAGCCGCTCATGGACGACCGCGGCGAGCGCATCGGCCGCCTCCCGGCCGGCAGCGGCGGGCAGGCCGGTGCAGTGCCGGATCGCGTCGTCGAGGGCGTGGCTGGCGGCGGTGACCTCGTCGATGAATACGTGCTCGCCCGGGGTGTCGGTGAAGGAACGCCTGCGGGGACCGCGGGGGTTGCGGGTCGCGTAGGAGTACACCGTCTCCCGGGGGACCTCGTCGGCCGTGGCGCCCAGGTGGAGCATGGCCGCTTCGACGGCGGGCGGCGGGACCGGGCACCCGGTGTGGCGGGCGAGGGAGGCGGTGATCATGCCCAGGTCCCGTAACGCCGCCCGGGCGGGGGCGACGTCACGGATCGAGGCGGCGTTGCGGGAGAGGTGTTCGGCTCGGGTACGCAGCCAGGCGGTGTCGGCCGCGATGTTGGCCTGAGGCAGGGCCCTCATCACCGCGTCGGCGCCGAGCGGGTCGAGCGCGGCCGTGGTCGAGTCGAGGTCACGGGTGAGCGTCATAGGTCCTCTCCCAGCTCCCGGGGCCCCGGGAGCGCGGTCATTCGATGGGCAGGTCGTCCCGGTAGGACCACACGCGGCCGGCGCTAAGGTGGTCGAGGTAGTCCAGCAGGGGTTCGATCTCGGGCCGGGTCGCGGTGGAAGACGACAGGACGGCCCTGGCCTGGTCCAGCGGCAGCAGGACCGCGCCGGTGACTTTGCCGTCCGGGTCGTGCACGGCGATCTCGCCGTCCCACTCGGCGCAGTCGAAGGTCAGCACGACGGTGGAGGGGTAGCGGTCGGTCGTGGTGTTGACCAGGTAGGCCAGCGGACCCACCGCCGTCAGGTTCAGACCCGTCTCTTCCCTGACCTCGCGGACCAGGGCCTCGGTGAGGAGTTCGCCGCGCTCGACGCCGCCGCCGGGGATGGACCAGATCTCCTGGCCGTCGCGCTGTTCCTGGACCAGGACGATGTTCTCGCCGCGGCGCAGCAGCGCGGCTACGACCTGGACGCCGGGCCCGGTGACCGGTGCGGGAGCCGGGACAGCGGTGGCGGTTTCGTTGGTGGTCATGTTCGCTCCAGTTCGGTTCGCAGGGCCGCGGTGCACCCGGGGAGCTGGGTGGGGTCACGGCCGTGCCAGTACAGGAAGTACGACAGGGTGATGACCAGGCGGTGAAAGGCGAGGCGCCGCTCGAACAACGGGTCGGCCGGTTCCCCGCGTTGCTGCCAGTAGGCGTCCAGCATCCGTTGCCGGTCGTCGGCGGAGGACAGACACCAGCGGTCGGGTTTGACGAAGTCGCTGGCGTATTCCGCGGTGTTGGCGTGGTCGAAGTCGAGCAGGGCGATCGTGCCGCCGGGACGGATAAGGATGTTATCGGGGTGGATGTCCTGATGGGTATTCACGCAGGCCAGGTCGCCCAGCTGTTCGGCCAGCAGCAGACCATGTCGGTGGGCCGCCTCGGCGAGAGCGGCGGGAATCAGGCGGTGCCGGATGAGGGCATCGATGAGGTCGGAGAGCTGCCGGGCACGGGAAGCCGGTGTCGCCACGAGAGAACGCGGCGGCCGGATGGAGTGCAACAGGGCGATCTGGTGTCCGAGCCGCGGCCACAGGTCCGCCTCGATGGCGTGGTCCTGGCGGGCTTCGGCGAAGGTGCGGCCATCGAGCCATTCCTGGAGCAGGAAGGGGCCCAGGCCCGGGTCGGATCCCACGCGCAGGACCTCCGGGACCGCGACCCCACCTGCCCGCGCGCTCCGCATGGCCGCGGCCATCTGCTGCAGATGTGCTTCGCCCTCACGATCGTTGAGCTTCAGGAGGTAGGCATGGGCGGAGACGGCGTCGGCCACGTGCCAGCAGGTGTTGAAGCGTCCGTGGGGCAACGGGCGGGCGCTGAGGGTTCCGGAGCCGGGCAGGATGCGGTCCAGGGCCGTGCGGTCGAGGGTGGCTGTGGTCATCGGCCGGCTCCCGCGATGAGGAGGCCGGTGGGCAGTCCGCTGCGGGTGAATGCCTCGTGGACGTCCTCGGCGAAGTCGATGACCTGCTGCATGCCGAGTTGCTCCGGGTCGCGGACGTCCAGGCGGGGCAGTGCGTCGTGCAGCTGGCGGCCGAGATCGAAGGGCGCGGCGAGTTCGACGGCGTCGGTTCTGGGCTCGGACAGCGCGGTGAGCGCCAGGTGCAGGCCGCCTTCGGTGACCCGGCCGTCCACGGTGCACAGTCCCGCGGTCGCGGAGCGGGCCGCCAGTACCGTGCCGATGGGGGTGGGGGCGAGAAGTTCGGCCAGGTAGGCGGTGCCCGTCCAGGTCTGGCCGACGCCGATCTCCAGTTCGGTGTCGAAGAACCGGTTCGGGAAGCGCCGGAACTGCTCGCGCCGAAGGTGCCGGCGGCGCGGCAGCAGCACATCGGCGTTGTGGCGGGCCATCCGGACGGCGGGCGCGGCGGCGCCGTCCGTGCGGTGCACGCGGATCTCGGCCGAGGTGTCGATGGAGAAGGAGTAGTCGTCGCTGTGGGGGCGGAGGAATCCCGCCGCGTCCTTGCCGATCTTGGCGGTGATGGCGTCGGGGAAGATCTGCAGCTCGTCGGCTCCGTGCTCACCGAGGGCCTTGTACTCGGCCGAGCGGAAGGTGCCGTCCGCTTCGAAGTTCAGCAGGACGCGCAGGGAGCCCGGCAGCAGCATCGTGGCGTGGATCGAGCCGACCAGGGACAGCTGCTGCTGGTGGAGGTCGAGGACTTCGAGGAAGTAGTGCCCGGTGCGTACGCCCATCAGCTCGTGGGCGAAGGGATTCTTCAGGTCGGGGGCGTAGACCCACAGGTCGCCGCCGGCCCGTGCCTGTCCCCAGCGCAGGTCCTGCATCTGCTCGCCGGTGGCACGGCGGTGGGCGAAGGTGTGGAAGGAGTAGCCCGGCACCTGCGGGTCACGCCGTCCGTCGGGGTGGACGACGAAGTGACGGAAGCAGTCGGTGTGGGTGCGGGTGTCCGCGACGACCTCGGAGGTGATGCTCCGGCCACTGCCGCGCACGTCGGGAGCCGTCGTGCGGGCTTGGGCGGTGGCATCGGCCAGGTGCCCGGTGAACGCGGTGATCTGGGCATCGGTCAGGGAGCCGGAGGCGTAGAAGTGGTAGAAGAGGCGTGTCCCGCCCCCGTGCGGGTCCGGGAGGCTGAGAGGGACCAGCCGGTAGCGGTCGCACAACTCCGTCGGCAGCCGCCCGCCGGGGTGGCTGAAGGCGGCGGAGACGACGGGCGCCTGCGGCGCGGGCACCAGCAAGGCGTCGGGGTCGGCGGCCCGTACGGCGGCGGTGAGCTGGTCGCGGCGTTCGAGGCAGCGGGTGGTGAGGGCGGTGTAGCCGGTGCGGCCCAGCGTGTGCAGCGTGGCCCACAGGGCTGCCGCGGTGGCGCCGGGGCGGGAGCCCAGGACGGTGTCGTCAGGGATCCGGGTGTGTGGGTCGATGCGGGTGACGTGTTCGAGCAGTCCCTTGCGTACGAGCAGGGCCCCGCATGCGTACGGCATGAGGCCGGCCTTGTGGGGGTCGACGGCCATGGAGTGCACTCCGGGGCTGCGGAAGTCGAAGGGCAGCTCCGGGGCGGTGAAGGGGAAGATGAAGCCGCCGTGCGCGGCGTCGACGTGCAGGAAGCAGCGAGTGTGTCCGGGGCGCTGGAAAGCGAGGTCGCGCAGCTCAGCGGCGAGCTCGTCGACGGGGTCGGCGAAGCCGCTGTTGTAGTAGCCGGCGGTGGCCACCACGATGATGCCGGTGATCCCGTCCGCCATCGCCTCGTGGGCGGCCTGGCGGACCTGCTCCCGGTTCAGGGTCCAGGCCGGTCCGGCGGGCAGGCGTACCAGGTCGAGGTCGAGGATCTCGGCGGCCTTGCCGACGGAGGCGTGGCACAGGTCGGAGGTGATCACGCGGACTTGGTGGCCGTCGGCGCGCAGTAGATTGCGGGCGATGCGCAGGGCGGCGAGGGTCGCTTCGCTGGCGCCGCTGGTCAGGTGTCCGTCGAGGGCACCGCCCTGATAGAGGCCGGCGAGGACTGCCAGGGATTCCTTCTCCAGCCGCCGGGTGCCTGCCTTGCCCTCGCCGAAGCGGGTGTGGGTGCCGACGTTGTTCGTGTTGACCGCCGACCAGTCGCCCAGGACACGGACCGCCTCCGGATGCGGAGCGGCCATCGCGAAGCCGAGCCGGGTCTGCTCGGGATCGTCCCAGGCCGGTATCTCGCCCCGGGCCTGCGCGAGGTGCTCGTCGATCGACGCACGGCTCCAGCCGGTTTCGGGGAACGCGGTGGGCACGGCCCAGCCGATATCCAGATCACCCATGAACGGTGCCTCCTCGGGTGTCGGGGGCGATCTCGCCCAGGTGCTCGGTCTTGGTGAACCTCAGGTCCCGTCCGGTGAGCCGGGCGGCACAGGCGCGCACGCCCAGCAGCCATGGACCCAGCGCGCTCACCGCGGGCTGCAGCATGTAGGTGGCGATGGCCGCAGCCGGTGCCGGCTGCCGCCAGGTGCCGCCGGCAGGCCCGCTCGCCCGGAAGTCGTCGAGGACACGTCCGCGCAGCCGGTAGGCCACGACCGGCTCGAGCAGGCCCGCTGCCACAGCGGCGGCCACCAACGGTTTGAACTGCCGTTTCACCACCAGGTGGGCGGCGGCGGCCCCCATCACCGCCGGTCCCAGCGCCCAGGCCACCCCATCGGCCAGGGCGCGGGCCGCCAGCAACCGCTGCCCGGTAGCGGAGAGCCGGGTGGGGTGCGCGGCGGCGAAGCGGTAGTCGTGGCGGGTCGCGGCGTTCGCGAAGGCCACGCTGCTGAACGCGCGCGCCATGGCACCCACGCTCTGGTACGGCTCGACGATGTTGACCGAGGGCAGGACCGCGATCGGCTCGCCGGCCATGCTCAGGCGGTGACCGACGGCGAGGTCGTCGTGCGGTTCCTGGAAGTACCCGATGTCCTCGATCTTGTCGCGGCGCACGATGAGCCCGGAGCCCACCCCGTAGACCATCGGGCGCGCGAGCGCGGCCAGCAGCCGCGGGCGCCGGCCCGGACCACACCAGCGGGCCACCTGGATACGGCGGTACTCGATGCCCAGGGTTCGGCGGAACGCGGCAAGATCCTGGCCGGACATCACCGCCGAGCGCCGCCCGCTGCTACTGCCGGGGAAGGCGGGCAGCATCGGCTGCTGGATCATCGCGGGCCGACCATGCGCGGCGCGGGCGAACTGGGAGGCGAGGCGGGCATCGGGGACCGCGTCGGCGTCGAACACCGCAACGTAGTCGTCCGCGGGCGGGAACAGGTCGTCCAGCGCCGCTACGGCGTAGTTGAGCTGGGATGCCCGACGGCCCCCTCCCGGGTAGGACACGACGCTGAAGACCTCCCCGCCCAGCGTGGTGTTGTGCTGGTCGGCAAGGCGCCGACAGACGTCCTCCGTGGTCAACGTGCCGCTGGGGGTTTCGCTGGCCTCGCGTGCCGCGGAGACGATGAGGACCCTCAACGTGGGCCAGCGGGCGGCGAGCGCGGCGAAATGCTCAAGCGAGCGGGGCATCACCGCCTGCTCCCGCAGCGCAGGAATGATCACCGTCAAGCCCGGCGTCTCCTCGGGGAGTTCCTCCTCGGGACGGTCGGCCTCGACGCGCATAGACCGGTAGGACAGGGCCAGGGAGGCCGTCATATAGAGGGCGCGGGCGGTGTAGGCGGCGGCGAGCAGCCGGCTGACACGAATCACGGTCTCTCCTGTTCGGCGAGGCCCAGCTCGGCCAGGCACAGTTCGGCGTCCTCGAAGTAACGGGGGCGGGCCTGGACGCGGCTGGTCAGGATGCGGGCCCGCGCGGCGGACGCTGCCCATCCGCGCGAACGCAGAATCGTGTACGCGGCAGCCGGTGAGCGGTTGACGCCGGCCGCGCAGTGCACGTACAGCCGGGCGCTGTTCTCGCGTGCCGCCAGTGCTGCGAAGCTCACGCAGGCGGTGTACCAGTCGGTGCCGCGCGAGGCGCCGTCGTCCGCGGTGGGCGCCGAGCACCACACCAGGCCAGGGCGGATGGCCGCGGGCGGCGGCACCCGGCGCGGTGTCCGGCAGTCCAGGACGTGCGTGACGCCCCGGTCGAGGAGCTCGTCCACGGCGAGGGTGCTCTCGGGTGCGGCGCCGAGCAGAAGCCAGTTCGTCACCGAATGGGCGTCGAGGCGGAGTTCATCCCCCATGGACCGCCTCCCGCGTCGCTGAGCGGGCCGTCGGGCGGGGAGCGGTGTAGATCCTCTCGGTGGTGCCGTGGACGAGCCGCCGGGCGATGTCCTGGCCCATGGTGACGGCGTGGTCCATGTTGCCGATCTCGTAGCGCCAGGTGCCGAAGCGTCCGCGCGCGTAGATCTCGTGGCTCTCCAGCCAGGGCTGGATGAGCCCCAGGGCCGCGTCCCGGCCGGTGGTCGGTATCGGGTAGGCATACGGGATCAGCTCCAGGTGGCCGCTGACGCGCCGGGCGCCATCGGGAACCAGACCGCAGCGCCGCAGGGCTGTATCGCACTCCTCGACCAGGGCCGCCCCATCGAGGAGGGTTCCGGCGGGCAGCGACGTCTCGGTCATCCAGGCCGAGTACCGGCCCGGGTCGGAACCCGGGACATTGGCCGGCGCGTACCGGGAGAAGTTCGTCGCCCGGTAGAACGGCGTCTCGCGGCCGGGAAAGTACAGCCACGAACGCCCGTCGGTGGTCGGCGACTCGTAGCCGATGCCCACCATGACCACCGTGGTGTGTTTCAGGACCGTGGCGGCCTGGCGCACCTGCGCGGGCGCGCCGGACGTCATCGCGACGAGCTTGTCGAGGGCGCCGGTGGCCACCAGGCTCCCGTAGGACAGGACGCTGCCGTCGGAGGTCAGCAGGGTCTTCGTCACTTCATCGATGTGCAGGACGGCCTGACCGGTCCGAACATCTCCCTCCAGACGGGAGGCCAGCCGCTTCCAGATCGCGCCGGTACCACCCGACGCAGGGAAGGCGAACTGTGCGTTGGGGCCCCACCGTCTCGTCGGCGCGGTTGGCGACACCAGCCGCTGGCGCAGCGCACCGCTGTCTGCGGGGGCGACCCGCTCCGCTATCCACGAGGCGGACATCTCGCTCAGGGCGGTAGCCCAGATCTTGCGGTTGTACGGGGCGAAGAACTCCTCCACCAGGGCCGTGCCGTAAGTGGCTTCCAGCCACGCACCGAAGTCCGCTCCCGCGGGGCCAGGCCCATGGGCCTGAGCCGCGACGAGGCCCTCCAGGCACTTCTGGGCCCGTGCCCGGGGAAGGTGGTCAAGGTGCTGCTGGAAGGGGTAGGGCACCCATCGCCCGCTGTGCCGGACGAATGAGGAGCGCTCGTGGTGCAGCAGTTCATGGGGCGCGAACAGCCCCTCCAGTAACGCGTCGAAGCTCTTCATCGTGGAGAACACCACGTGACCGCCGAGATCCCAGGTGAAGCCGGCCTCGTCGACGACCGAGGACCCCAAGCCCCCGACTGTCGTGGCGGCCTCCAGCAGTACCCACTCGCGGTGACCGAGGCGCTGGAGTTCGTGAGCGCATGCCAGCCCGCACGGACCCGCGCCCACGATCACCACCGGGGCGGCGGTATGGGCTCTGGTGTTCCTCACGGCACTCTCCTCCTCGCACGGCCGGAACTCTGTCGGCGCCTGTAGCCGCCCAGCGCAGCTGCCGGAAAACGATGGATGATCGGCATGGTCTCTTCTTGCGCTGACGAAGACGGCGGGTCTGCGGAACATGGCTGGGAACGGACGTCACACATCCGGCAGGCGGAGTCGGTAGGTCTGGCGTGTGCCGTCCGCGGACAGGTGCGAAGCCGGTGCGAAGCCGAGGTGTTCGTAGAAGCCCCTGGCGCCGCGGCCAGGGTGGTCCGGCCCGAACGTCGTCACCTCGACCGTGCCCGGAGCAACAGTGAGGTCGCGCAGGGCGGTGCGGACCAGGAGTTCGCCGATGCCCCGGCCCCGCCAGGCGCGGCCGACCGCCAGCCAGCTGATCTCGTATCGAGGGGGCTGGACCGACATCAGCAGTCCGCCGGCGAGCTCGCCGGGCTCGCCCCCTGCGGCGCGCACGCACAGGGCGGTGCCGCGCTCCATGTTGCGTTCCACGGCCGCCCGAAACTGCGGATCGTCGACCATGGGGCCGAACAGATCCTCGACCTCGCTCGCGAGGCGCAGCCACGCGGGAAGGTCGGCCCGGACGGCGGGAACAGCGTGCATACATGTACTCCTGGCAACGAGGGACCGCTGCTGACGAGCGGGTCCTTCGCGATCGGTCAGCAATGGCCCGCTCCTTCTTCGCTGTCGGCGAGGGTGAGGCCGAGGCGAAACCACACCTGCTTCCCGGTGAGGAGCGGCTGAGTCTGCAGTTCCTCGGCGAGCGCGGCCAGCAGGAACAGTCCCCGGCCGCACTCGGCGTCGTCCGCCGGCTCTTTCACCGCGGGGAGCGCCTTGTTGAAGTCGGTGACGCCGACCAGGACGCCGTCGGGCATCTCGCGGATCAGGAGCTCGCAGTCGCCCGGCGTGTGCTTCCACACGTTCGTCAGCAGCTCGGTGACGCCGAGTTCGGCCACGAAGCTCAGGTCGCTCTTGCACCACATCCGCAGGAGGACCCGCACGATCTCGCGCACCGGCTCCATCGCATCGGGGCCGATCCCCGGCAGCACCATGTGGTGCTGCCGCACCAGGTTGATCACCATCCCAGGCACTGGCCCTCCAAACGGCGCGGACGTGCACTCGAACGCGGTGGCACGGTGTAACCGATACGCCACCGTCCGATAGGCGAGCCTCGATAATGGACCGCCAACTACCCTGTAAGCAAGCAGTCCTTGAGGAAAGTCTTTCCTCTCGGGGAACTGGCATATTCCCGAACTGGCGAAGGCGCTACTCTTTCGCGCAACACATGGAGGTGGGTATGCCCGTCGAGCCAACCCCGCGACGCCGCCGCCTGGGCGCGGAACTCCGGCGCATCCGTGAGGCACTCGGATGGACGCAGGAAGAAGCGGCCAAGCGCCTCGGCTACCGCTCCTTCTCGACGGTCAGCAAGATCGAGAAGGGGGTCCAGGGGCTCAAGATCCAGCAACTGCCGCACTTCTTCGAGGTATACGGGATCACCGACAACCCCCTGCGCGAAGAACTCCGCAGCCTCGTCCGCAGGGCCGGGGAAGCGGACTGGTGGCAGCGGTACGAGGGCGCGGTCGACGACCCGCTCGGGGACTACCTCTCCCTGGTGGAGAGCGCCAGCAGCCTGTTCGTCTTCAACCCCGTCGCCATCCACGGCCTGCTCCAGACCCCCGAATACGCCGAGGCCGTGACCAGGGGCAGTCGGGCCTGGAAGACCCCCGACGCCACCGACCGCTTCGTGGCCATGCGCCAGGAGCACCAGACCAACATGCTGGAGCGCGAACCCGAGCTCAAGATCTGGGCTGTCCTGCCGGAAGGGCTCCTGCGACAGGAAGTCGGCGGACGCACCGTGATGCGCGCCCAGATAGAGCACCTCATCAACCTCGCCGGCACCAACCCCAGCATCACCATCCAGGTACTGCCGTTCCGGGCTGGCGCCCACGCCGGGATGGACGGGTCGTTCATGCTCATGTCCTTCCCCACCGGGCGCGACCTCGTGTGCATCGAGTCCATGCGGGCCCTGCTCCACCTGAACGAGCCGGAGGCGGTAGAGGTCTACCGCACCACCAGTGACCTGCTCAAAGGCGACGCTCTCTCCCAGAAGGCGTCTGTTCCACTACTCACCACCATCGCCAAGGACCTTGCATGAACAAGAACGACCTCGACCCCTCCTGGGTCGAGTCCCAGCTGCGCGACGCCCAGTGGCAAACCAGCAGCAGCGGCGGCACGACCTGCGTCCAGATCGCCTTCCTCGACGACGGCATCGTGGCACTGCGCGACTCCAAGAACATCGGCACGGTCCCGCCACACCTGTTCACCGACGCGGAATACGACGCCTTCATCGGCGGCATCCTCCGCGGCGAACTCCGCCGCGGCTGACTCTGCAACCCCTGGCTGTCGGCCGGTCCCCGTTGGCGGCAAGCATGACCTTGCCAATTCGCCGTGTCCTCAGTCAGGTTGACAGCTAATGTCCCTCATTGACGGCCCTGATGTGGCCCCACCCCCGTGGGCGGCATCAGGGCCGATCCGGTCGCTGCAGGGTGGTGACGCCCTGGCTTGAGGAGGTACTTCCGGTGGAGCGTTTCAACCCGAAATTCCAGGGTGGGCCATGGACTGAGGGAATGGGGGTCGTTCACGCGTACGTATTGCCTCGGGTCGGCGTCGACGACGAGCTGATCTCCCTCGCGCACGCCTGTCGCCCCGCGCTCCTGGACTACCCGATCGACCTGGCCTGCCCGCCCGAGGCCGGTGACCCCGGGACGCTGCACCTGACCATCGAAATGGTCGCCGACGCCCCCGCCGCCGACATCAGCGCCAGCGAGCGCGCGGACCTGGTCAAGGCGCTGCACCACGAGCTGGCCGGGGTGTCCCCGTTCGTGACCGAGGTCGGGCCGCCCATCGGGAATATCGCCGGTGCAGTGCTCGACGTGTGGCCCGACGACCAAGCGGTGGCCCTGCAGGACCGGGTCCGCGCCGCGATCCGAGCGACTCGAGGGGATGCCGCGCTGCAGCACAACGGCGGCCGGATCCACTGCTCGCTGGGCTACAGCTGGGACACGGCGAACTCCGACCGGCTCAACAGTGCACTGCGAGCCCTCACCCCGCGCCGGGCTCCCCTGCGGGTCGACACCCTCCACCTGCTCGATGTCCGCTACGACATCGCGGCCGATTCCGGCGGCTGGCACATGTCGTGGGAGCCCATCGCTGAGATCCCGCTCGGAGGCTGACCCGGCTTCTTGGCCCGAAGTGATCACCGGACGCCGTGTGAGCGCTAACCGATACGCACCATGTGCCGACGTCGGTCATTTCGTGCGGTCGTCGCGGCTCAGCCGCCCAAGAGCGGTCGGTTCAGCTGATCCACGTGCACGGTCAGCTGACGGCTTCCGCCGGTGTGTGAGCTGCGTGCCAGGCGTCCCAGACCTCACCGCGCAGTATCGTCGTCGTCTCCGAGACCCCGTTCGGACCGATCGAGGACCCCGAGACCGTCACCGCCATGAACGCGGAACTCGCCCGCTACAACACGGCAACCGCCCAGGCCGCCGACGCGCACAGCGCGCTGTTCCTGGACGTATGGAACCCGTTCACAACCGCCGCCCGGCTCACCGGCGACCCGGTCGGCCTGTGGAGCGACGGTGTCCACCTGACCGCGCTCGGCGACACCGTCCTGCTCCAGCAGGCCGAGCATCTCCTCGCCGAGCACCGCATCGTCGAAAATCTCCTGGACTACACCCTCCTGGAGCGCGACGCCGCGCTGGCCGCGTACGGGCCGATGTTCGCCAGATACCGGCCGGTCGCCCCGGCCCACCGCTTCCGCCTGCTTCGTGATCTTGAGGGAGCTGGCTCGTGACCCTGCCGGCCACACGCACATACAGGCGCTCGCCCCCGCGTTACCCCTCCTGCTCGGCACCGCCCGCCTTCAGAGCGAGGCCGTGTTCCTCGACCGCGACGGCGCTGACCGAACCCCGCCACTACCCCTCCCGCCCTGACGACCTGGTTCTCCAACCTGACGTCGGCGCACAGCTACGTGCCCCAGTCGGCAATGCGGTGCAGCTCTGCACAGAGCACCCTGGCAATGACGCATGATGTGACGACGAGATGCTCGATCCGCTTACCGTGGCCACCGCCCGGTGGACCACCTCTCCACCCACTGCGGGATGCAACCCCCGCAGTGGGACAAGAGGCAATCGAAGCTGCGCATGGGCTGCGTGACGAACGTCCAATAGCTCATGGCCGTTCTCCGCCAGGCCTGGCTGGTTCCCCTGCGCGGACGCGTGCTGATCCGACGCTGTCGAGCGGCGGGGTACGTCATCTGCGCGCCTGATGAAGAGGCTCTCCGTGCGCGGCCTAAGCGGAAGTGGCATACAGGACCCGGGCACCGGTCCGCATGGCCACGAACTGGTGCTGTGTGGCCCTGATCGTCGCTGCACCAGCGGGATCGATAGACTCGCCGGTCTCCTTCAGGTGCCGGGTGGTGAAAGCCTGGACCAGGTCCTCCCACTTCCCGGCCTCGATCAGATCCGCGCACCCGCCACAGGCGGTCCAAGGCGTTTCGTTCGCAGCGCCGTCTGTGTCCAGCACCCGATTGCCCTCCGGGGAGATCCAGACGGGGCGTGCCGCTGCGAGCGGGGCCACCTGATAGGACCATACGACTCCTCGCCCGCCGCAGAAGTCGCACTGAACCTCATCCCACACCCACACAAGGTCGGGCCGATGGCCCTCGTCGCGGTCGGCATCGAGGTGTCTGATCAACGTCTCCGTGGCAACGCCTTGGCGGATGTTCTTGGCGCGGATCAGGTCACCGCCGCAGATTTGGCACAGCGCCCTTCGATTACGGTCCTCGTACGGATCCGCTCGAGCTGCATGCTCCTGCTGCGGGCGCACCCGACGCTGCTTGTTGGCTTTCCGACGTCCCATCGCTACACGCTATCGGAGCGCATGGGACTGGAAGTGGCTGCACATCGAATCGGGCCGTCAGACAACAGCTCGGCTCAGTCCTGCGGCAAGGCAAAATCACATCTGTCAGCTGCCTGACTGCGCGAGGGCAGCGTGGGTAGGGTGAGTTCGTTGGCTGTGGGTCGCTACCGGCTGATCGTTTATGTGGCGGCGCTTGATCTCACTCAGCCGCCGAACACCTCAGCGTCCCGGGTTGGGCTGGTTCGCGGCCCGTACCAGAGCCGACACCGTATGAGACCCGCTGCCGAACGGACACCGTGGCCATGACCCATGACCGTGACGACGAGTTCCCCGTTCCGCTGCCCGGGGACACCGCCCGACTGGACCAGCTGTCCGCCCGCTGGCGGGACGCCGACCCCGCAGCCCGGCAAGAGGTCATCGACGCCGCGCACGCACTAGGTGACGCCCCTGATGCGACGAACGCCGACTGGCTCATGGACGCCCTCAGCCAGGCCCGGCTCGATCCGGATGCCGACGACGAGCGCTGATCCGACCAGTCCCAAGGCAGGGCTACGACCGACCATGCGCGCCCCGCAGGAGGACTCCGGCGTGTACCAACTTGCACCGGAGGCGACGCCCCTCTCCGAAGTGCTCACGCCGGGCTGGTGCGTGCTCATGATGGGCGCAAGCGGATCCGGCAAGTCGACCTTGGCACGGGCCATGGCCTCATCTGCTGCCGACGTGGTAGTCGTCTCGTACGACGCACACCAAGAACGCCTCACGGGCCGGCGAGGGGAGCCGCGTGGGCGACCAAGCGCTGGAGTCCGCGCGGGCGGAGGTCTGGTTCTGCGGGTGTTGCTTGCGGTCCGTCTGGAGCGGCAGGCCCGTCGAGACTGGCCTATCCCGGTGGCGAACGTGACGCGTCAGGACATGGCCATCGCAGCGGCGCTGCCGGAGTTGGCCCAGGAGGGGCACCCTCGCGTGATCCAGCTGTCAGCACCATGGCCGCCGACTGATCTCTGATCATCATCGGTCACGGGTTGCGAACGTGAGCGCCTCATTCCCGAACTCGTCTTCCACCTTCGCAGGGGAGGATCCGGGGTCGTCACTGGTACAACAACTCAGCGGTCGCTCCGGATGTCCGCTGGGCGTACCAGGAAGGTCATGTTCTTGGTGGTCTTCACCTCGCGGAAGCCGGCCTTCTTGTGCGCGGTGGCGATGTGGTGCCGGACGGTGGCGTGGAGGTCACGGTCGTGGCCGAACTCGTGGACGGCGGCCTGGACGAGAGTGTCGAGAGCCTCCTCCTGCTCCTGTGCGGGGAGGACGTAGAGGCTTTCCAGCAGGGTGCGGCGGGTGCGGCTGGCGGTCTGGTTGACGGCGCAGAATCCGCGCAGCTGCCCAGCAGTGTCCTTGAGGACGAACCAGATCTTGGTGTCCTCGTCCCAAGGGACGCCGTCGATGAAGCGGTGGACTTCGTGGCTGGCGAGGAAGGGGCCGAGGGCGGGGTAGAAGCCGGGATCACCGTTGGTGAGGAGTACGGGCTCGGGCTGGGTGGCCATGGGGTCTCCGATCACAGGGTCCCGGGTCCTCGCAGGGCCTTGCCGGCGCCGCCGTGCCGTGGTGGTCCCGGGACGTGTTGGGACTTAGGTGTCGCTACTGGTGGTGAAGGGGTCGGTGTCGGCCTCCCACGCCTCGGAGAACTCGGCTGTGGCGAAGGCCTCGGCGAGCCCGCTGACCTGGGAGAGGCGGGTGACCTCGTCGGGCTGCATTCCGAGGTTCTTCTCGAACCACGCGAAGGGCTTCCTCTCTCTGCGCAGTTGCAGAACCATCTCCGACAGGCCCTCAATGGTGTGAACTCCGCGTGCGGCGTTGTGGCGGATGGTCGCGGCCTGGCGGTCCTCCAGGGCTTCACGGTCGGTGTTGATCACGGTGATGGGGAGGTAGCCGTGCAGGCGCGCGGAGACCGCGGAGGCGTGCTTGCCGATGAGATGGCGGTGAAATCCGTCGACCACTTCGATCGGCGCCGCGGTGTCGTTCACGGTGGAGCCGTCGTGCTGGGGGCGCCAGGCCACGATTGGCTGGGTGAAGCCGTCCGCGGTGATGGAGTGCTCCAGGAGCTCCATCTGCCGGGGAGCGACCGCGTTGGGGTTGTAGGAGTTACCCTCCACGCTCTCGGCCTTTTCCCAAAGGACCAGGTCGACGGGCTCGCCCTGGAAGGGGCTCTGCTCGTGAAGGAGGCCGCGCAATGCGTTGAGTGTGGTGACGCGCTCGTCGAGCGGCAGGCCGGCCAGCGCGTCGATCAGGGGCCGTGCTGCGTCCACGATCTGCGCGCCCGTGCCGGTTTCAGGGGGCGGCGGGGTACGGCGACGCGGTGCTGTCGTGCGTGCGGACGCGGACGCCTGGGTGGAGGTGAAGGGGATGTCGAGGGCGGTCTGCTCGCTTCCGGATGTCTGCCCAGGTGCGAACGGTCCGTCGTCGGTCACCGCCGGGTACGTCGCTGAGGTGTCGTGCTGGTCAGACGGTGCCACGGAGCCCCCACTCCTGCCTCTTGATCTGCATGCGCTTCTTGTAGGCCTCGTAGGAGTTCTTGTTCTTCGGCGGCGCCATCGAGAACTCCTTGCACCAGTAGTCGTACGACAGCATCATCTTGACGATCCGTTTCCAGGACGGGGTCTGCTTGTCGAAGGGCCCGTCGTCGGGGATGACACCGTCGGTGTAGCCGTTGTTCTTCTGGTGCCACCGGATGAACACGGCGATCTTGATGCGGAAGTGCTCCCCGGTCTGCGGGGGCATGGACTCCAGGAGGTTCTGGGCGAACTGCTCCCAGGTGATGGTGTCTGGTTTGGTGACCTTGATCCGGCCCGAGACGTTACCGACCTCGCGGGCGGTGCGGGCGCCGAACTCGGCGCCCTGAACGCGGGCGGCGACCTTGCCCCAGGTGTGGGGTTCGATCAGCTGGTAGAGCCACAGTCCGCGTTTCTGGTCGTCGCCGTAGGGCTGGCACAGCCGCATCTGGTGCAGGGTCAGGCCAGCTTGGTGCATCCGGTCGTAGACGACGTTGTAGGGGACATTGTCGCGGCCGTTGAAAATCCAGATGTCCTCGACGCGCCAGTCGTAGATCGGGTAGGCGTTGAATGTTCTGGCGGTGATCATCGTGGTCCACGCGAGGCCGTCGTGACGGGTCTTGCGGGTGCTGGCGATGGTCCGGTAGCGGTTGAGGGATTCCTGGGTGCGGATGCCGACGAGGCAGGCGGTCATCCGGCCGCCGTTCTGCTGCGCGTACCAGTCGCCGAACTTCGGGACGAAGTCTTCGAATTCCATGCCGCGCTCGAAGAAGTCGAAGTAGACCTCATCACCGATGGCTTCTTCGGGGCGGGGGCGGACCCAGGCGTCTTCCTTTCCGGGCTCCCAGCACATCCACTGCGGTTCGAAGGCGGAGACGGCGTTGCGCAGGTTGAGCGGGAGGGCGACCCAGTAGGCGTCGATCACGTCGGCGTGCCGCTTCAGCATGAGGCGCAGGTAGTCCTCGGTGAGCTGGTACTGGGCCTCCAGGTCGACGATCAGCACGCCGAGCCGGCGGCCGCGGGCGCGGGCCTCGTTCGCCGCGAGTTCGAGCAGGACCCCGGAGTCCTTGCCGCCGGAAAAAGAGACGTAGACGTTGGGGAAGTCGGTGAAGATCCGGGCGATCCGCTGACGGGCCGCGGTCAGTACATCCATTCCAAGGCCGTGCCGAGCCATGCGTCCACCTCCTCGCGGGTGATCTCGATGATGTCGCCTTCGGCGGTGACGCGTACGTATGCCCGCTGCTCGCCGGTGACGCGGGCCCGGGGCCCCAGGGTGCGGCGCACCGTGCGCCAGTTGGGCACTGGGGGGTTGAGAGGGCGGGAGACCTCGTAGACCCTGCGAGGGCGCAGGGTCCAGGCGTCCAGGACGCCGCGGTGTCCGCGGGCGTCGGCCTGGTCGTAGTCGGTCTGGGGGCGCAGGAAAGTGCGGGCGAGTCCGTGGCGTGGGTCGTGGCCGGTCAGCTCGGCGACCCAGCCCTTGTCGCCGTGGATCCGTTCGATGACTTCGCGGGCGAGGAAGGTGCCGCCGTCGGGGCGGGTAGCGAGGGCGGCGTCGAGCTCGGCGGCCAGGACGGGTGCGGCCTCCGTCCAGGTCGCGGCCCGGGTAAGGGCCAGTGTCCGGCCGGAGCCGGTGGTGCGGGTGCCGAGGATGTAGGCGAGAACGCTCATGTGGCCGGTGTCGGAGAGGATCCGGCCGCCGGGGAGGCCGGCCGGTAGCTGGGGTTCGCCGTGGCGGGGAGTGTAGTGGATCCGCCGTACGGCGCCTCTCTGCCAGGGGCTGTTCTCGCGGGCGGGTGCGGCCACGATCCAGCGGGGCAGCCCGTCGGAGGGCGCGGCGCAGGTGCCGGGGGCGTGATGGGCGCCCCGCCTCCAGTAGCCGGTGCCGGCCGGAACGGTGGTGCGGCAGTCCAGACACCAGGCGTCGGCGGCAAGCGGCGGCCCGGGGAGAGGCTGCTCAGGACAGGCGCGGTGGATGGGCCGGTAGCGGCCTGTGTCCCCGTGGCCGCCGAGCAGAGTTGCGGTGCCCTCTGCGGTGGCGACCCAGCCCTGGCAGACGGCGCACCGGCCGGCGCGGGGGTTGGTGGGCAACTCTGCGGGCCGGGGCGGGCATGTCTGGCAGACCAGGAGGCGGCCGTCGACGGTGTGGTGCACCATGCCTTCGCCGGCGGCCAGGTCGCGGCTGCAGCGCAGGCAGGAAGCGTCGGCGCGGTTCGGTGTGATCAGGACGCGGGCGGTGTGCTGGTGCGCGCTGTCGGCCAGCAGGGTACGCAGGCGGCGGATTTCGCGGGGGCCGAGCGGGCTGCGCCGGCTCCAGCGGCCGGTGTCCTGAAGGCCGGTGGTGGTGGCCAGCAGGGCGGTGATTTCCCACCGCTGGGCGGCGCGGTGGTGGTCGACGGCCAGGACGAGGGCGCCGATGGGCACCTCGACGACGGCGCGGGGGGGCAGCCAGGGGCCGTCGAGGCCGGGGGTGCCGGCGGCGTCGGCGGGTATGGCGGTGATCAGGCGCCGCCATCCGTTCGCTGTGCCGTGCGCGAGGTCGGGGACGGTGATCCGCGCGTGCGTCGGCGTGACGGCGGCTGTCGTGCGGGAGGCGGTCATGCGGGTTCCTCGCCCGGGGGTCGGGGCGCGGACGCCTGGCGGGAGGGGCGCGGGTAGCTGCCGCGCTTACGGCGGTTGGGCCACCAGGCATGGACCTCGGCGTAGAGCCAGCGTTTGCCGTCCGCATCGGGGGCCGGGACGGGGGCGGGGGCCGAGGGGTCGTTGCGCAGGGCCCGCGACAGGGTCTCGCGCCGAATTTTGAGGTGGTAGGCGATGAGCAGCTGAGGCACGGGTTCGCGGGTGACCTGGGAGGGCGGATCGGCGGGCCCCGGCCGGGGTGCCCTGCTGGCACGTGCGAACGCGCCGAGGTGGTGGTCGATCACGTCCGGGCCGTAGTCGAGTTCCCGTTCCACCCAGACGCGGCCCTTCGCCTCAACGAGGCGATGGATGAGCTCGGGGAGGGTCTCGCGGCTGGTCATGGGCCCTGACTGGGATCGGCGGCGGTCGGGCCGATGGTACCGCTGTCCCGCACACAGGACGGTGACCGCCCGCCCGGAGACCGGCCGCCGGGACACGGACGGATGACGAAGACGGTGCAACGCGGGGACCTCCTGCTACGTCGATAGGGCCTTCCACGGGAGCCAACCATCCCGCAAATCAAATCGCAACCGGTTTGAGTTGCGATTTGATTTTTGGCGTGCCACGGTATTCGGACCCAATTGCGTACCGCGGCGTGACAGGCGCCGCTGAGGAGGTGTGGTGGTGTCGTTCAATCTGCTCGACCGGCCCTGGCTGCCCGTCCTGACCCGGGACGGCCAGAGCCGGATATCGCTGCGCAACGCGCTGGATGACGCCCACGAGGTGAGCCTCGCCGGGCGGCCGGAAGAACACACGGCGCTGCTGCGCCTGCTGCTCGCGGTGTACGCGGCGGCGGCCCGACCGGCCGATGCCGACCAGTGGGACGCGGCCTGGCGCTCGTCCGCACTGGATACGCGCAGGATCGGTGGCTATCTCGATGCCCACGCCGACCGCTTCGACCTCTTCTGTGCCACGCACCCGTTCTGGCAGTCCGCCGATGTGACCGCGGCGAACCGGGGGGTCGATGTGCTGGAGATCGAGTCCTGGGGCTCCGGCACCGCGCAGTTCGCGGCCCACCTGCTGATGCCGCCGGAGCCGATGGACCCGGCGGACGCCGCCGTACGCCTGGTCCTGCTCCAGTCCTGGCATCCCGGAGGAATCCAGAGCGGGCACCCGGCCGACCCGGCCACCCGGAGCGGCAAGGTCTACGGCGGCAAACCCGCCCCGCTCAGCACGGTGACGCACCTGAGGATCACCGGGGCATGCCTGAAGGACGAGTTGCTGCTGAACTGCCCGCCCGGCACCCGCACCCCGCAGGACCGGCCGGTGTGGGAGCGCGGCTCCCCTCCTGCGCCGATGCTGCTCCGCGAGCCGGCGGGTGTCCTGGATGTGTGGACGTGGCCGACACGCCGAATTCGGCTCCTGCAGGACGAGTCCGGTCACGTGAGCGCCGTCGCACTGCACGACGGCGACCGCGCAGCCGACCCCGGCGCGGCCGCGGCCCGATGGGACCCGGGCGCCGCGACGAACGGGCGCGGCACCCGGCTGGCGACCGTGGACGCCGCACGGCATCTGCTGCCCTGGGCGCCCGCGCGGCTCCTCGACGGTGGACCGGAGACAGGCAGTTGCGCGGTCCTCGGCCATCTTCTCGCCGCCGCAGAGCGCGGCGTCCTGCCGCCCGAGACCCGGATGGAGACGGTGGTCCTGCGGGCCGAGCACACCACCGCGCACCGGGCCGCCCTGTCGGGAATCCTCCCGGTCCGCGCCGCACTGGGCCCGGTCGGCGTTCTCGCGGATCCGGGCCGGCGGGCCGCGTTCGTCGCGGCGGCGGGTCTGCCCTGGGAACTGCAGCGGCAGGTCAGCCGCACCGCCGCCGAAACCCTGTCCCTGATGCCGACGGCCGCCCCCACACGTCCGGGCCTCTCCCTCGCCGCCCACCTGGGCCACGCCTGGGAAGAGTTCAGCCAGGACCCGGACCAGGGCGCCGACCGGTGGGCCGAGGCCCTGGCCACAGCTGTGGAACAGGTCGCGGGCTGCGCCGGAAACGATCTGATGGCCGCCGCCCGTATCCGCAGCGCGGCTCTGCGCGCGCTGCCCCGCCCCGGCCTCCCTGTCCCTGGCCCCGCAACGGAAGAAGCCCGCCCATGACCCAGACCCCCCGGCCCCGGGACCCGGTTGCAGCCCAGGTCCAGACCGTGGCCAACACCGTGCTGGCCAGCCTGCAGAGCCGCCTGCCGCACGGTGTGGACCGTCACCTTCCGGCCGCACTGCGCCGCAACACCCCACCGGACGACCCAGCCCTGTGGCTGACCCTCGACCTCAGCAGCCTCCACCCGCACGGTGACGGCCTCGACGCACCGACGTACGTCCGGGCCGCGACAGCGACCACCGCCGCCGCGCAGCTGTGGGCCCGCACCGGCATCGTCCACCGCAAGAGCTCCGCGGACCGGCACAACAGCCTGGGAGCCCTCGCCGCCCGGCTGGCCCGCACCCGCCCCGCCACCGAGCGGGATTTCGCCCGCATCCTGCGGTCCCACACCCTCGACGAGGTACTCCCCCGCCTACGGTCCCTTCTCCACCAAGGCCGCAACGAAACGCTCAGCCTCGACTACGCCCTGCTGGCCTGCGACTTCTACGCCCTCCAGTCCCCCGGCGGATCTCTCACCGTCGGCCAGAGGTGGGCGCACGCCTTCACCCAGGCCAAGGCCCGCACCCGCCGCACCACCCCGCTCCCCGCCCACGGAAAGGCCGATCCGGCATGACCATCCACCTCGCCCTCCACGCCCTGCACACCCTGCCGCCCAGCAACGTCAACCGGGACGAGCTCGGCTCACCTAAGACCGCCCTCTACGGCGGGGTGCCCCGGGCCCGGGTCTCCTCCCAGTCCTGGAAGCGGGCGATGCGCACCCGCTTCTCCACCGCAGACCTGATCCCGGCCCAGGACCTGTCGGCCCGCACCCGGCAGGGCATCGGCCAGCTGGCCACGGCGATCGCCGAGCGCTGCCCCGGCCTGGACGGTGGCCAGGCGGCCGAACTCGCCGAAACGGTCCTGACCTTCGCCACCGGCGCCAGCGCCGACACCGCCTCCGCCCGCCGTAAGACCACCGTCGCCAACGCGCCGGTCACCCGGGAGATCCTCTTCCTCGGGCTCCGCCAGATCGACCGGCTCGCCGAACTGGCCGCCGAAGGTGCCGACGACATCGCCGCGTTCCTGAAGAAGAAGGCCAATGCAACCGCGGTCAAGGACGCCGCGGCCTCCCGCGACGCGGTCGACCTCGCCCTGTTCGGACGCATGATCGCCACCGGCGACGACCTCACCCTGGACGCCTCCGTCCAGGTCGCCCACGCCCTCGCGGTACACCGCACCCCCACCGAGGTCGACTTCTTCACCGCCGTCGACGACCTCGCCGCCGCCGACGACAACAGCGCGGGCATGGTCGGGCAGCGGGAGTTCCTATCCCCCACCCTCTACCGGCACGCCGTCCTCACCGGCCCCGACCTCGCCGCCAACCTCTCCGACTACGCCGGAGCCATGGACGTACGGCAGGTGACCACCGCGTTCATCCGTGTGTTCGCGGAGGCCGTCCCCTCCGGGCACATCACCTCCTACGCCCACACCACCCGGCCCGACGTCCTCATCGCCACCGTCACCGGCAACCCTCTCAACCACGTCGGCGCGTTCGAAACCCCGATCGAGACCGAGGCCGGAGGACACCTCACAGCCGCCGCCGCGCGCCTGGCCGAACACATCATGCTCACCGACACCGCCTACGGCGACCCCACCGCCCGCTCCTGGCTCCTCACCCTCAACCCTCACGCCACCGCGCCCCTGCACTCCACAGCCACCCGCGTCGACAGCCTCGCCGCTCTCGCCGACCAGGCGGCGGCCGAACTCTCCCAGCGGACCCGGGAGAACACCCTCCGGGAGCAGGTGTGAGCGTCCTCGTCCTCGTTCTCGCCGGTCCCATGCAGTCCTGGGGCAGCAGCGGCCGCCACTCCCTCCGCGACACCGACCCACACCCCACCAAGTCCGGCGTGATCGGCATGCTCGCCTCCGCCACCGGCCTGGCCCGCACCGACACCACCGCCCTGGCGGAACTCGCCGCCCTCACCTACGCCGTACGCACCGACCAACCCGGCACCCGCATCCGCGACTTCCACACCACCCACACCCGCGCCGGCAAAGCGATGCCGCTGTCCGACCGGTATTACCTCGCCGACGCCGTCTTCACCGCCGCCCTCGCCGGACCCGCCCCCCTCATCGACCGCGTACACCAGGCACTGCTCAACCCGGCCCACCCGCCGTTCCTCGGCCGCCGCTCGTGCCCTCCGGCCCGGCACCCCGCCCACAGCATCCACCCCGAGGCCACCGACCCCGCCGCCGTCCTGGAAACCCTGCCCTGGCAGGCCGCCAACTGGTACCAGCACCAGCACCCCCGCCACCGGATGACCCTCCACCACGACACCGATCAGGCCAATCCGGCGGCCCGCCTCCACCCCGACCACCCCGCCGACTTCACCCCCGGCCACCGCCGCCACCACACCCGGCCGGTCGCGACCCGCACCCTCCCCCCTGCCACAGGCCCGGACCGCCCCGGCCCACTGGACTTCTTCGACGCCCTGGACGACTTCGCATGACCCACCTGACCCGCTGCCCCCTCAACCCCGCCCGCGCCCGCCACCTGACCGCCTCCCCCCAGCGACTCCACGCCGCCGTCGCCTCCGCCTTCCCCCCACCCCCGAGCGGAACAGCCCCCGGCCACCGGGTTCTGTGGCGCCTGGACGAAACCCGACACCCGCACCGCCAGTCCACCCTCCTCATGGTCAGCTCCACGCCACCCGACCTCACCCACGTCATCGAACAGGCCGGCTGGCCCCACCACACCAACCCGGACAACCCCGGCTGGGACACCCGCCCCTACACCCCGCTCCTCGAAGCGCTCCGCCCCGGCACGCGCCTGTACTTCCGCCTGACCGCCAACCCAACACGCGATGTCGTCCACCCCAGTCGGCGCCGAAGCGTCCGCACCGCCCTCACCACCCCCACCGAGCAAGTCCAATGGCTTCTCGACCGGGCACCCAAGGCCGGATTCACCATCCCCCAGCGAATCGAGCAGCCCGACCAACCCCAGCTCACCCTGACCGCCAACCAGATGCTCGACTTCACCCGCACGCCCGCCGAGCACCGCAGCAGAAACGTCCGGATCCGCACCGTCACCTACGAAGGCCACCTCCACGTCACCGACCCCGAAGCCCTGCGCCACGCCCTCACCCACGGCATCGGCCGCGGAAAGGCCTACGGCTGCGGACTTCTCACCCTGGCCCGCACGAGGGAACCGGACTGACCAGACCAGGCGGTTCGAAGCCGGACGAAATGCGCGATACGGACGTGCCCGGCCAGCCTCGCCGACGCATAGAGCACCCACGCGCAGGGCGAGTTCGCCGACTACACCACCGCCATTACCCGCGAAGGGCCCCGTTCGCGGGCGAGGCAGCCCGCGAACCGGCAAGCTTCGAGACGCTTAGCGATCCGCCCTACCGGGGGTTTGTGCACGGTCTGGGTCGGGCGCATCGGCAGGTCTGGGTACTTGCGATACTCGGCGGTCAGCGGGATGCGGCGGTGGTGGGGACAGGGCACTCCAGCTTCGACATGGCGTCGGTGCTCACCGCGGGGGCGAAACAGTGGTTCTGAGTGCCCTTGGTCTGGATGACGACGCCGTACTCCGGTTCGGTACGCGGGGCCGGGAGGTGCCCTTGGGCCTCGCCTTCCCGCTGGGCGGCTGTCCTGCGAGAGGGGACCTTCCACTCGGCCCTCCTCCCCCAGCCCACTCGTACGCTTTCGGTCTGGCGTCAGGCCGATCTGGTGTGGGTGGACGCAGGCCGGCTCTCCTGCCTGGGTGTACCGGTGTCCATCGACGAGGTCGAAGGGTGGGTACTTCGCGTCATGGTCGGTCATAGATCACGAAACATTCGCGTGCGTACCGCAGGGCGGGGCAGATCCCGCACAGCCGGTGGTCCGAGTCGGGGCGGTAGCCCGTCCACGGCCACGAGGCAGCATCGCAGAATCCGTGATCCCAGCATGCCTGGTCAGGAGACTGTGTGCCGCCGATCGCACTGAACTGATGCGCTCGACTCCATCGACAAGGCACTCTCAGGGTATGAGCCAACTGCTCCCGATCGCGGCACAAGCATGGACAGTCTCCGCCGTCCCCTACGACTGCCCAGCCGCTCGCGCCCTGACCCAGGCCCTTCAGCGCGAACAGTTCTCGACCTACGGGCGGGCCGACGACCCCGGAGCCAACGACACCGCGGAGTTCGAGCCGCCCAGCGGCGTGTTTCTTGTCGCAGGTCGTACAGACGGAACCGGCGTGGGTTGCGGCGGGTGGCGAACCGCAGGACCAGCTACCGCCGAGGTCAAGCGTATGTACGTGGCTCCGGACGCCCGTGGATGGGGTCTCGGGCGGCGGCTCCTGCAAGCCCTGGAACGAGATGCGCGCCAACACGGCATGACGAAGGTGATTCTGGAGACGGGCGTCAGGAACCATGCCGCGCTCGCCCTCTACGCCCGCTGCGGATACACCTTGGTGGAGTCCTACGTCCGGGGCCGCGATCCGCAGATCAATCGGGCAATGAGTAAGGCCCTGAGCCTGCCGTCGCAGGCTCACCAGCAGGACGGCGAAGTCGCGCTGCGCCTCAACCCCTTCGAACCAACTGCTTCCGACACCAGGGCTGAATGAAGCAGCAGTGCGTTGACGCCGCGGCTTGTCAGACCAAGGCTCGCTCGAACACTGCACGGTGAGTGCTCACGAACGCATGCTCGCGGCGGCTCCACTCGACGCGTGTTGAGTCCGCCCGGGGAGTTCGTCCTCGGGCAGCGGTCGGCTGGCCAAGGCCATGAGGGCGGAGGCCGTCGGCCACGCGGCTGGGTGTCAGCTTGCATGCGCGGGCGATCTGCGAGGGATAGATCCCTGCTCGCCTCACAATGTTGAACAAGGCTGTGAAGCCACGGGACTTGCATGCCGGGATCACGCAGGATTCGCTCCGGGACCGTGACCTGCTCGTGCATGGGCACACTCCTGCACCGGTGGCGATCGCTGGGTGTACCCACCGCGAGTATTCACGTGGACCTTGTTGCGCGATCTTCCTTCTCGTCAGGCTGCTTACTACTGCGGACCAAAGGACGAGAGCGAAAGGAGAGGCCCGTGGAGCTGGTGAGGATGACGTACACCGACCGGCCACGGGACCGGACTTTGGGTGCAGTCCGGGCCCCCGTCCTCCCGCCGGGCATGCCTACAACTCCCGCAGCGGGGGCCGACGCGGGGTACCGCCCGGACGACTCCCGCCCTGCGCACCCCGGGGGTCAGTCAAGATTCAGGCCGTTGGCGTCCTGGTCAGGGCGGTAGGTAAGGCAGAAACGCTCGGAGGACACCACGTACTCGGTGGCCTCGATCACGGTGCCGCCCTGGCGCGTAATGCGCAGGGTCTGGATCAGGGGGATCCCGATCGGGCTGTCCAGGGCGGTGGCCTCGCTCAGCTCCGGCATGCGTGCACCATCGGAAAGGGTCCAGAACAGTTCGGCCCCTGCCTGTGCGAGACGCTCCAGGACGGCAGATCCTCCCGAAGCTGCCGACCCGAGGTTGGGCAGGCCCTCGACGACGTCCACGGGGACGTACGTTCGCACCAGCCGGAGCGGCACGCGGGGTTCTGCGTCGATGCCCAGCGCGCAGGTCCAGATGGCTACCTGGCCCTCAAGACCGATGCTGTCAGCGAGCTCGACCGGCACCTCTCCCCTGCTCCAGGAGGCGGGGGGGCCCAGCGGGACCCACGACTCGGAGCCGTGATCGATCCAGTCCGCAGGCCCGCCCTGGGGCTGGAGCTCGCGGTGCAGCGTGGTCCGCCGCGGCCGGCGGCGCACGAAGGTCCCGCTGCCCTGGACGGACATCACCACGCCCGACTCCTTGAGGAGCTGCAGCGCTCGGCGAACGGTCTCCCTGGCTACGCCGAAGCGCTTCACCAACTCAGGCTCGGTGGGCAGTTGGCCGTCAGCGCCGTATCGCCCTTCGAGGATCTCCGCGTGCAGGATGCGGGCCACGGTCGCAGCCTTCTGGTGCTGCGGAAGGGTCGAGAGGTCCACGGCGGCTCCTTGGCGGGTGTCTGAGGCACCAAGAGCATACGACTAGACGAATCCCTTGACGAGCACCTGGCACACGTGCAGACTGGCATTCGTCTAGACGACTAGACGAATACGAGGCACCGGGTTCTGCATGCGATCGATTCGTTGCAGCCCAGCGCCCCGCGCAACACCGCTTCCCGGCCCGGCGAAGGGCCGACGGAGCGGGCGCAATCAGCTTGATCAACAACTCCAGAGCGCGACCCACCGCAGCACGACGACAGTGACCACGCCGGCGGAGGCGAGTGGGGACCAGCCGGCCGAGAAAGGGCGCACGCCCACGACGCATCGTGCAACCGGCTCAAAAAGCAGAACGACGCGACCGAACGCTTCAACCCTCCCGGGCGGATCTCCCCGGGGAAGTCGGCCTCGCGTCCAGAGATCACCGCGCGGCATCGCCGTGCACCAACCAGCAATCAACGTCGTCGATGCCCAACGAGCCGCTCAACTCGGTGTGCACCGACGGCCTCGGCTGCTGGTGGCCCAGCCACCCCGCCGACCGCACCACCCCGTTCACCTCTGACCGGCGCCTCACCGCGCCGGACACCACCCGCCAAGCCCAACCTATGGAGGTACGCCATGGACTGGCGACACAACGCCGTCTGCCGCGAGGAAGACCCGGAGTTGTTCTTCCCCATCGGCACCACCGGCCCTGCGCCGCTGCAGATCGAGGAAGCCAAGGCCGTCTGCCGTCGCTGCCCCGTCATGGAGCAGTGCCTGCAGTGGGCGCTCGAGTCCGGCCAGGACTCCGGCGTCTGGGGCGGTCTCAGCGAGGACGAGCGCCGCGCGATGAAGCGCCGCGCCGCCCGAAACCGAGCCCGAAACGCATCGTCCTGAAAGGCTCTGCGGCCGCCTGCGGCACTCGCCCCTACCGGGGGCGCAGCCGGGGGCCGCCCCCATCAGAGCGGTCCGCCCTGGCTTCCTCGCTCAACCCGTTCGCGAGCGAGGAGGCGCGATGCACCGAAGGGGCTCGCGATCAGCGCAGGCCCTGACGAACCAACCCCTCGCCACGAGGCAGCGGTTCCGTCCACCTGCTCACCCATCCGCTTCCAGCAACCCAATCCGGGAGACGAACTCATGACAGTGCGCGCTTACTTCGGTTTCGCTGAGCCCGACAAGGGCACTACCGCGAAGCCGCAGCGGACCCGACGGCGGGTGGCGGTCGCCACCGGCACCGCTGCGGCCCTCGGCCTCATGGGGGTCACGCTCGCCGCACCGGCCTCCGCCGACCCGTCGTACGTCGGCTACGAGGGGGCCACCGTCGACATCCACCCGAAGCCGGGCACCGGTGGCCTCTACTTCCGCGACGCCGGAGGTGCCATCAAGGGCCTCATGGGCGAGAAGGACGAGGCGTCCGTGCTCGGCTGCCACCCCAACGACCCCACCTTGGCGTGGGTGGTACAGACCTCGCGCGGCGACGGCCACGGCGGGTGGGGCACATACGAAGGCTTCGTCCGCTTCGCCTACGCCACCACCGAGGACAACGTCCCGATCCCCTGCGGCGGATGACGCGCTGACCCGGACCGCCTGGTGCCGTGCCCGACCCCGATGGAAGCGGGGTCGGGCACGGTCCCGGCCGCCCGGGCCGGCAGGCCACCCCGGAGGGAAGCACACCGCCCGGACAACCGGCGCGGATCGGTGAGGACACACCGGCCCGCATGCCACGCACCCACCAGACCAACCTGGAGGACGCAGCAGTGCTGAACCTTACCGACGACGCATCCCGACGAATCGACCGCATCCGCAAGGCCGCCGCCAGCGCCCAGGGCCCCCGCCTCAGCAGCGAGCAGATCACGTGTACCGGTGGTGGCCACTAATGGCCTGGGACTGGGACGTCTACTTCAACTCCGGCGCGCGACCGAGGCCGGAACGCCATGACCGGGCCACTCCGCCCAGGACTCCTCACCTGCGGCTGGTCCGGGAAATGAACTGGGACGCCTACTTCAACACGGGCAGCGCGTCGAGCCCGGCGGCCCAGGGACAAGACCCCCCGGCCCGCATCCGCGCGGCGCGTTCCACGCCCTCCGCCACTTAGGCCCGGCGGTCGCCGGGGCACCGTGCATTCCACACGGCGCCCCGGCCTCGATCCCCCAGTTGCTCAGTACGAGGGCCGAGCTGATCGGCCGAAGGGAACGACCATGCAGCACACCCCCGTATCCGACCGCAGCGCCGCGGAGTTGCTCGCCCAGGCTCACGGCGCCGAACACGCCGCCACCCTCGCGCTGAACGCAGGCCACTACCGCCGCGCGCAAGCCCACGCGTTCGTCGGACGGCTCCGGATCTACCTCTACGAGATCGCCCTCAGCAACGAGTGCCGCGACTGCTCGGGAGACGGCATCACCGCCCGGTCCTGCGCCCAGACCGACTGCGAGGAAGCCACTCGAGGCTCAACGCACCACATGCACTGGGAGCCCTGCCTCAACCGCGCCACCCACCGCAGCCCCGTCATCGCCCCCGTCAGCGGTGCCCAGGCACCCCCCAACTGACCGGCCGAACGACGTCGCCCAGGACCTCGACACCCCTGGCCGGCGTCGCCCGGCCGGCAACAATAACCAAAAGCCCAGGGAGAAAGAGAAGTGACCACCGCGAATTCCACGAAGGCCCCCGGCCGAGGAAGCGTCATCGCCTTCCGATTCCTCACGGCCGCCATCATCATAGGCGCAGCCATCGTAGGCGCCATCGGATTCGCTGGTTCGTACGATTCCCTCAAGGAACTTGCAGAACACAAGGGATTCGGAAAATTCTCCTATTTCCTACCCATCGGCGTAGACGCTGGAATCGTGGCTCTTCTTTCTCTGGATCTCTGGCTCACGAGAATGCGAATCCCAATGCCGCTAATGCGGCGGGCTGCTTGGGTTCTCACGGCCTCGACAATCTATTTCAACGCCAATGCTGGAGTTCCGCAGCCCACCACAGTGAATCCCTATCCATCACTGTGGGATGATCCGGTCGCTGTGGGGATGCACTCCGTGCTGCCGCTTTCGTTCATCGCGATTGTGGAGGCTGCCCGGCATGCGGTACTCCGCTTGGCCAAGTTGGCCGAAGACGACTCCATGGACAAGGTCCGCACGATTCGGTGGGTTCTCGACCCGCTGCGGACATTCGGCCTTTGGCGCCGAATGCGGTTGTGGGAGATCACCTCTTATGCGACGGCCCTTCTGCGGGAGAAGGAGCGCCTCGTGTACCTCTACCGCCTGCGGGCCCGGTTCGGGTCCAAGCGCAAAGCCCCCGTCGAGGTAGCGCTTCCGCTCAGGCTCGCTGATTACGGTGAGCTACTCCCCGCACCTCCACTGACCGAGCGGGAGGAAGCGGAGCAGGCTGCGGCTGAGGCTCGCGAGGCCAAGCGTGAGGCTCGCGCGAGGCAAGACCGCGAGGACCAGGAAGCGGAGGAGCGAAAGCGTCGCGAGGCCGAGCGCGAGGACCGCGAGGCTCGCGACTTCGCCCAGCGCGAGGCTCGCGAGGCCGGGCGCGAGGCGGCTCGCGAGGCGCACGAGCAGGAAATGGCGAGGCTCGCGGCAGAGTCCGAGGCCCGGGTTCGCGAGGCTCGCGAAGCTGCCCGTATCGAGGCCGAGGCCCTCGAACGCGAGGCTCGCATCGAGGCTGAGCGTCGCACACACGACGAGGCTCGCAGAAAGGAAAAAGAGCAGGTCAAAGCTCATGAAGCGGAGCGACGCGAGGCTGTGCTTGTTACCTCGCGCACCGGTCAGGAGCAGCCTCGCGAACCGCGCGGCGGCCTCGCCGATACTCGCCCCACGGCCTCGCGAGGCTCGCGGACGGCGCCCTCGCAAGGCGGGGGGCCGCCGAGCCGCGAGGCCCGGAAGGCTCAGCGCGAGGACGCCGAACTGCACGCCGCGAGCTTCATCCTCGCGGACAGGCGGCCCACTGCCAAAGACTTCGGCGGCCTCTACGGCCAAGCCGAGACCTGGGGCGGCGACCGCCTCCGCGAGGCATCGAAGCGACTCGATCGCGACGCCGAGTTCCGGGACCGAGCCGAGGAGTTGAGGCTCGAGCAGATGCTCACCAGCACTGCGACTCATCACACTCCGTAATCATCGTGCGAGGCTCACGAGCCTCGCACGATCCCGGCTCCTCGCAGGGGCCGGGACCACACGCCGCCGCTGGCTCATGCCGCAGCACCCACTGCGGCCCACGGGCCCGCGCCTCGCCGAGCCCTCATGCCCGGCCGAGCGGCCCGGCGCGCCCTCGAACAGTGCCGTCCCATCCACGAAGAGAAGAAGGGAGCACCACCATGCCCACGCACGCCACCCCGCCAGGCTCAGCTGCACAGCCCGGCACGACGTACAGGAGCGTCCCCGAAGGAGACCCGCCCCGCGGCTTCGTCCGTGGCCGGCGGCCTCTGCGCCTCGTCCCGGATCTGGGTGAGTACGACCCGGCCGAGGACCGGATCCGCGAGCAGCTGCTCGCGATGGGCGTCCACCCGGGGGGCCGCTCGTGACCACCACTGACGACACCGGAACCGCGGCCCAGCCGACGGGAGATGGAACGGGAGATGCGGTAGACACGCAGGTCAGCGGCACAAATGGGGCAGCCGTCGCCCCTCAGGGGAGGAGTGGCAAGACCGTGGCGGTCCCCCTGGACGGCAGGGTGATCAGGCCTACCAGGGTCATCTCTGCGGCCGCGCTGCGCGCTGTCATCCGGGATGGAGAGGCGGCCGCGCTGAGCACGGTGGAGACCAGGACGCAGTCCGGTCCACCTCCCCAGAAGGCTCAGCTCCTCAGCAGCACGCGCCTGGTGGATCTCGTGGGCAGCCAGCCCGACGACACTTCGGCGCCCGAGGACGCCCCAATGCCGGTCAAGTCCAAGGCAGATCCGGACGACGCGGGCCGGGTGACCTCACCCGCGAACGACGACGTCGCGGCGGATCGCTCCCGGCGGAACGTCAGCCGAGGCCGACGGAGCGAAGCGGGGAACAGGACGCGGGCGGACGACCTCGCTCCTGACGCCCGAGAGGAAGAGGAGGTGGACGTTGCTCAGCCTCGCGAGCCGAAGCAGAGGAAGAGCCGACCGCTGAGGAAGCGCAATCCCCGGTCCTTCAGTTCCGACGTTCCTGGCAGCAGGTATCTCCCCGGATTCTTGGACACTCCGTGGCGCAGGTTCCTGCTGTTCTGGGGAACGGCCGCCGCGGCTGGAAGTTATGCAGGTATTCGCGTCTGGTTCTCTACTTGGGCCAATGACCCAATCCACCAAGTCGATGGCGTGCTGGCCTACGCTATTACGCTCGTGGCATTCACCATCGGTGTCCTGATCTTCCGAGCCACTAAGTTCAGTCCCTTCGCCCTCTTCGGCCTGCTCGTTCTGGCCGCGTGGCTCGGGTCAACTTACGGGCCGGATGCGCTTCCTCTTGTCTACCCGCACACCGCGAAGGCCGGGCTCTCTCCATACGACACCAAACTGCTTGCCAATGCGATCGGTCTGATCGGCCCAATGGCGTGGTGGATGTGGCTGGTCCGCCGAAAGTTCTGGCTGTGGCGATGGCTGGCATGCGCATTGCTGAGCAGCTCCATTCTCGCCTGTGCGATGTTCACGACCGCATCCTGACCTTTTTCTCATCTCACTCTCTTAATAGAAAGGCACGTCCGTGCATATCCTCGGCTCCGCTACCGCGTCAGGTATCGCGATGCTGATCTTCATCGTCTTGATTCTCGCAATTCGAGGCACTGACCTTCAGTTCATCAATTCCGACAAGAAGTACGTTGCCGCAACCGCATTCCTGTTCGGGATGATGGCCATGGCCGCTGGAAAGTCCTGGTCGGACCTGGTCAAGGGTGTGCACGATCTGCCCGCGTCGGTCGTCGTCAACGGCCCCATGGGCGACCCGGGCACTGGCATCGCCACGCTGGTCTTTCTGCTGCTGGGGTTTGGCCCCGGCTGGAAGAAGCTGTGGATTCCGGCGATCTTCGGGATCGCGGCAGGCGTGTCCGCAGGCAGCGCGGGCGGCTACATCGGTGTCGTCACCGAGATGGTCCGCACCAGTGTGCTGAACATGGCAGGTGCCTCATGAAATCGACTGAGCCCACCTCCGCGTGGAAGGCCGTGCGCACGCCGTTCGATGGGTTCGGGACGCTCCTGAAGACCCTGCTGCGGGGATCGGTCATCATCGGTTACCTGGTCCTCCGGCTTGCTCTGCAAGGGATCGCCGATGCCTGGCAGGCTCTGATCAGGCCACCTGCCAGCGCCAGGGCCGCGCCGAGCGGTGAAGGGAGCCCGGGCGGCGCGGGCACGAAGGACCAGGACTCCGCCGACGCCAGGCAGGACCGGTTCGTCTCCGCCGTGATGGCCTTCATCGTCGGTGCGGGCGTGATCCTCGGTGGGCTGGGGGGCGTCATCGCCTATCTGCTGCCGATCCTTGCGCCTTACAGCACGCTGATCACGTACGGGCTGCCGTGCGCATGGTTGATCGCGGCCGGAGTCGTGGGATCGCGGATGCCCCTCCCCTGGGGAACGCCCGCACCCCAAAACGATCATGAAAAAATTTTGGGGGAGAGGCCGCAGGAAACCGAGCCCGCCGACCCGGCTGACGTGCGGGCCCGCGCCGAGCGCGAGCTGTGCATCGTCATCCTCCAGAGCGTGCAGCATGCCCACGAGAAGAAGCGCAAGGGGGTCCACATTGCCTACCTCCTCGACCAACTGCGAGAGGAGCACCGGGGGTTCGATGAGTGGGACGTCACCCGCCTGCGCAAGTGGTGCGACGGTGCCGGAATTCCTACCAACCGCAGCGTCAAAGTCGACGGGTCCAACCCCACCTGGGGCATCCGCTACGACGAGCTGACCACCACCCTCCAAATGGGCATCCCTGAGGCCATCGCATCCCTCCGAAACACCCCCCTTCCGCACCCCGCAGAAGAGGTACGGAAGGGGGGTGAGGAGGGCACCGTCACCACTCCCGCAGCCGGCCCGCAGACCACCGCGGAGGAGGCCCTGCCCACCACCCTGATTGCCCGGCACCTGGGGGCTGTCTCCGGCCCCTCCCCAGGAGGGGCAGCTTGAACGACCCGATTCGCAGGTAGATGCCATCTCCCCCCCGCGTCTACCTGCGAATCTCCCGCTCCATCTCCCTGCATCTACCGGCCGTCTACGCGCAGCATCTCCCGGCCAACTCCCCCGCACCGGCCGGAATCGGCCCCACTCCACCACTCCGTGGGCTTAACCTGCTTGGTCAACGCCAATGCGCCTACGAGGGGGACAGGGCCGTGCCCTGGGTCTATCACTGCGACAGTTGCAAGGTTCACTCCGAGGAGTACGAGCGCGAGCGGGATGCCAAAGATCATCGGGTCCGTCACCGCGCTCGCCAGCACACGGTCGGCGACATCCCTGACGACCGGATTGAAGGCCACGGGCCGGGCTCGACAGACACCTCGATCTGGGCGTACATCATCGGCCTCGCCATCGCCCTGATCCTGCTCCGCATCCTGACCTGAGCTTTCACCCGCACGCCCCGCCCGATCCATGCCACATCTGAGGCGCCACACCCCTTAAGACAGGGACAGGGCGGCAGGCTCCGATGCGCGGCACTTCATCCCTTCGCGCGAGAATGGCGAGCCCAGAAACCCCCGCCGCCGTCGGGTCCACGGGCCGGGGCCGGGTCAGCCCCTCCCGCTTCCGCGTCAACTGCATCCAGTGAACGCCCCTCCACAGAAAGGAGCTTCAGCCATGAGCGCCGAGCACTCGGGGCGGAGCCAGAAGAATCCATCGCTCGCGAAGCAGGTCATTGCTCCGCGGCTCGTGATCGACCCAGACCTGAGCGCGAACTTGCGCCGACGGATTCAGCAGACTGAGCCGTCCGTGCTGCGGCACGCGGAATCCGTTGGGGGCCCCAGCCCTTGGCAGGCGCTCCTCGCGCCACTGTCCACCAAGACAGGCTGTGGGCTGCTGCTCTATTCGACCTACCTGGTGTTCGCGCCCGATGCACGCAGGTACGCGGAGCTGACGCTCAAGGCGCTCCTCGATGGCGTGGGAGCACCCGGCATGTGGTCGGACTGGACGATCGCCCCGGCTTTGCTCGCGGCCTGGTCGCTTTCCCAGGTCATGCACCGTTTCCAGCAGCGAGCGGAAAGCCGGCAGTTGCGCGCGGCGCGTGCCCACTTCGTGATCACCGACGGTCTCGGCGAGCGCGCACGCACACTGATCGGCCGAGCCGATCACGCGCTGTGCACCGCCCAGCAGGCCGTGTCATCCGGAGATGATTCCGTTGAACGAGACCGAATCGAAGGGCTGGGGCGCGAGCTCTGGGAGATCACGGTCGCACTGCGCGACCTCAACGAGTTCCCGACCAGCGCCCCCCGGCAGCAGCAGACGCCTCGGCTGGATAGGCGTCGAGGACGACCGGACGCCGAGGGACAGGCGTCCGTCGCGAACGGGCCAGCCCTGATGCCAGGGCGGAGCCAGGATCTTGAGGAAGTTTGGGGTGCCATCGAGCGTCGCGTGAGCGCGCTGGTCACGGTCTGCGAGGAAGCCGTCGCGCTGAATCGAGAGTTCGGCGAACTCCGGAGGCCGGTAGAGCCCGATCCGGAGAACGACGCCTTGCTCGACCTGCGCGCCAGCACTGCCAGACACGCGCTCGCCCAGACAAACCTGGAGGCGTTGAGCGCCGAACTCAGCGCCACCCGGCGGGCGTTCAGGGCTGCGGACAGGATCTCCCTCCAGCCCGAGCCATCACCCGATGAACAGGATCGGACGGGCAACTACTAGCCGGAAGGTGTGCCGAAGCCGGGTCTTGATCGTGGCGGCCATGCTGCCACCCCCACAGCTTTCCAGCTGCGGGCCGGCGGCCTACTACTCAAGGTCCGGCGCGACCAGCTCGCTCAGTACGGCGCCAACGTCCCGCTGCGGGAACCCCGCGGGCCACCAGGCACCGTGCTTCTTCCGGTAGGGGTACCACAGGTATCCGTCGCGCCCCAGGCGCAGTTGTGCGTCGTGGCCGAGCACCGTGACCCACGACTCGTCGACCCCCAGGCGGGGAACGCGTTCTCCGGCCCAGGCCCGTCTGATCTCCTCGCGAACGGCCCGCAGATACAGCGGGTCCGCCTCCCACGGTTCGTCGAGCACCGCGAGGGCAGCCACACCGCCGTACCGCCATGCCCGGGCAGCCCGGGCCAGCGCGGTGGGGGTGCGGCGGGTGCCCCAGGCCAGACGTTGGGAGATCCCCAGGGGCGGGTCGGCCGCAGCGAGCCGCGCGGCGTCGTCAGCGACGCTGAGCGCGGTCGGGGCCACCGGCTCGCTCTGGGGCAGGAGGGCCTGGCGCAGCAGCTGTACCGCGCGGACCGCCGTGTCGGTGGCCAGGAACTCGAGAGCCTCCGCATCCACGCCGGGAACGGGTTCTGTCACGGTCGCCCACTGGGCTATCGGCGCCGAGTGGTGAAGAACAGGCGGTGGCGCGGGCAGCGGCGGGAGTCCGGCTTGCGCGGCCGCGAAGACTTGACGGGCTGAGACCCCGCGCGGCGCGGCCTCAGCGGGCATAGTGGTCGCGGCGGCCCGGGCGGCGTTGCGCCGGTGGAGTTCGGCCATGAGCTCGCTTTCGCCGCGTCCGCGCAACAGCAGAAGAACGAAGGGGTCCTGGTCGAGGAGTCGGGCGACCTGGTAGTAGAGGGCCGCAGCGTGTTTGCAGGGATAGCCGTCATCGGGGCACGAGCAGGACGGAACGAATTCTCGGCTGCTGGGCAGGAGCTGCACGCCGGCCTGGGCGGCGTCCTCGGCCAAGGTGGTGGGCATGTCGTGGTCCAGAAGGGCAGCGAGGTGCCCGGCCCTGCCTGCGGCCACGTCGAGCAGTGCGTCCCACTGGGGGGTGGTGAGCTGCTGGATCTCCATGGAAGTGCGGTAGGGGGTGGGGAGACTGCCGTTGACCTGTGCGGTGACACGGCCGGGGGTGATCGTGATCTCGCGGACGTTTCCAGCGCGGGCGTAGGTGCGTCCGCGGGCGAGGCGTCCGGTGACGGAGCGGCTCGGGCCTTCCAGGGCATCGACCCAGGCGTTGCCCCACCAGGTGTCGGCGAAGGAGCGGCGGCCGCGCGCGGGGGGCAGCGGGCGGAAGACACGGCGGCGGTCACGGTCGTTGCCGGGGGTGCGATTCATCGGCGCACCGCCCGCAGCTGGACGAAGTCGGCGAGCTCGGCGTCGGTCAGTTCGGTGAACGCTGCTTCTCCGCCACCGAGGACGGCGTCCGCCAGTGCGCGCTTGGCCTGAAGGAGTTCGGCGATGCGGTCTTCGACGGTGCCCTCGGCGATGAGCCGGTGCACCTGGACTGGGTGGGTCTGGCCGATGCGGTAGGCGCGGTCGGTGGCCTGCTCCTCCACCGCCGGGTTCCACCACCGGTCGTAGTGGATGACATGCCCAGCGCGGGTGAGGTTGAGGCCGGTGCCGGCAGCTTTCAGGGAGAGCAGGAACACCGGGGACTGACCGTCCTGGAAACGACGCACCATCTCCTCGCGCTGGGGCACGGAGGTGGCGCCGTGCAGGAACTGGACCGGAATGCCGCGGCGCGCGAGGTGGTCCTGGATGAGGCGGCCCATGCCGACGTACTGGGTGAAGATCAGAACGGCCTCATCCTCCGCGAGGATGGTATCCAGGAGTTCGTCCAGGAGGTCCAGCTTCCCGGACCGGCCCGCGGTCTTCGTGGGCTCGTCTTCTTTGAGGAACTGCGCGGGATGGTTGGTGATCTGCTTCAGTGCCGCCAGGAGCTTGAGGACTAGGCCGCGCCGAGCGATGCCGTCGCTCTGCTGGATCTGGGCCATGGTCTCGCGGACCTGCGCCTCGTACAGGCCGACCTGTTCCCTGGTCAGGATGACCGGGTGGTCGGTCTCGGTCTTCGGCGGCAGTTCCGGGGCGATGCCGGGGTCGGACTTCTTGCGGCGCAGCAGGAACGGGGCGACCAGGGCGGCCAGTCGGCCGGCGGCTTCAGGGTCCTCGCCGCTCTCCGCCCCGCGCGCGTACGCGGTGCGGAAGGCCCGCAGCGGGCCCAGGAGCCCGGGGGTGGTCCAGTCGAGCAGGGCCCACAGCTCCGAGAGGTTGTTCTCGACGGGGGTGCCGGTGAGCGCAACACGGGCCCGGGTGTTCAGCGTGCGCAAGGCCTTCGCAGTAGCCGAGAACGGGTTCTTCACGTGCTGGGCCTCATCAGCCACGACCATCGACCATGCGGGCTTGGCGAGTTCGGCCTGACGCAGGCGCATGGTGGCGTACGTGGTCAGCACGAAGCCGGTGTCGGTGTCGAGGTGGTCGAGACTGCGTTTCGTGCTGTGGTAGCGGCGCACGGACGTGCCGGGCGCGAAGCGTTCGATCTCCCGCTGCCAGTTGCCCATCAGGGACGTCGGGCAGACCACGAGGGTCGGCCCGGCCATGCCCGGGATGGTCGCGCGGTGCAGGTGCAGAGCGATGAGGGTGATGGTCTTGCCGAGGCCCATGTCGTCGGCAAGGCAGCCGCCCAGGCCTAGCGAGGTCATCTGGTGCAGCCAGGTCAGGCCGCGCACCTGGTAGTCCCGCAAGGTTGCGGCCAGCGCTGCCGGGGCGGGCAGCGGGGTGCGGCGGGCGGTGGCTTCGGGGTCGGCGAGGCGCTCTGTGAGGTCGGCCAGCCAGCCCCGGGCGGTCACGGGCACGCGCTCGTCCCCGATATTCGCGCTGCCTGCCAGCACAGTGCCGAGCGCTTCCACGGGGGTCAGCTCGCGGGGTTCACGGCTCCGGGCCCGGGCCAGGAGGAGCGGGTCGATCATCACCCACTGGTCGCGCAGCCGCACCAGGGGCCGGGTGGCCTCGGCGATCTTGTCGAGTTCCGCTTGGTCGAGTTCTCGGCCGCCGAGAGTGAACTGCCAGCGGAACGACAGCAGGGCTTCGGCCGACAACAGCGAGGGCAGGTCGGATGACGTCTTCTCGGCCGGTTCGACGACGGCGCGGGCCAGGATCTCTTTGGCCAGCTCCTTGGGCCAGTGGATCTGGATGCCCGCTGCCGCCAACGTCTGCGCCGCGTCGCCGAGCAGATCGCCGACCTCGTCGTCGGAAAGGACCAGTGCGGTCGGGGCCGCCATGTTCAGCAGTCGGCCCATCGGCGGCCAGGCCCGGACGGCCCGGCGCAGCGCGAGTAGCGCCTGGGAGCGCACCTCCGGTGCGGACAGACCTGCTGCTGCTCTACCTGACCAGATGTCCTTCGCGTCGGCGAGGGAGCCGTCGGCCAGGTGGTGCAGTTGGACGACAGCCGCCAACCGGTCTTCGGCGAATGGGGTGTTCGCGGTGAGGCCGTTCTGCTCTGGGGCGTGCGGATCTGCCCGGTTGCCCAACGTATCGTCCGGGCTGGGAAGCTCGATGCGCAGGGAGACGCCGATTCCCGCGTCGAGCCCGGCGGCGATGTCCTGCGCCCATTCCCGCGGCGGTCCTTCCACTTTGCGCGCGGTGTGAGCGGCCCAGGTCTCCTCACCCGTAGCCACCGCGCCTGCGGGGGTGCGGGCCAGCGCATCGGCGACCGCGTCCAGAAAGGCCCGCAGCAGCGGCTCGGCCTGCGGCAGTTCCAGGGGTCCCTCGCCCGCAAGCGGTTCAGCTCGGGCCTCGGGCGGCATGGCGGCCGCCAACTCCTGTATCCGCAATACGTCGTCCCGGTCCAGCGGGCCGATCCGCCACGCGTCAAATCCCCCCGGGCTGACACCGGGCAGCAGCCGGCCCCGGCCGAGCAGTTGCAAGGCCAGGACGGTGGCCGCGCCCCAGAACGCGGACGCAGGATCCGCTCCAGGCGTCCGTCGGGCTTCCGCGAGGAACGCCAAAGCGTCCTTCATTGGCACGAGACGAGCCTCCACCGCCCGGCGGCGAACCGACACCCCGTGCGGGCGCACGACCGTCAGTCGGTCGGCCGCTTCCGGTACGGGCAGGCCGTCAGGGCGCCAGAACGCGACCTGTCCCGCGCGCGGAAGATCAGACGGAACGAACACCGCGGCACAGGCGGCGAGTTCGCCTGGCCGCGCCGCGGTCATCGCGGACGCAGCGGCCGGGCCACCCTCCGCAGTCGACATGGCCGACGTACCGGACACCACGAGCAGTCGCCTCCCCAGACCCCACGGCGCGGCCCACCAGGTCCGCGCCCCGCCGAGAGTAGCGCCGACCCATCAGTCGCCGGGCCCGAACGCCTGGGGCCCACCCGATCGAGGCACCTTGCTGCACCGCTGCACCGTCAAGGCCGCTGCAGGGATGCTGCGGCGGCCTCCCGGCATGGGCGCTGTTGCGATTGACGTCCGGTGGCCGGGCCCTGTTGCCCCGGCCGCTGTGCGGGCGCGTTACCGTCCTTCAACCCTTGAAAGGTGACATCTCATGGAACAGGATCCAGCGGCACACCTCCTGCAGGAGGTCCGTACGGCGCTGCGGATGGACACCGGAGTCCTGGATGCCAACGCGGCGCATGGCGCGGTGACCCAGGTCTGGTTCGATCCGTACGAAGCCCGTGAGGCGGTCCGCTCTTGGGACCGGCTCGTGCTGGCGGACGGCAGCGTCCTGGCGGATGAGGCACTGGCTCCGCGGCGTACGGCACGGGCCACGTGGTGGCCCGCCCTCGAAAATGCCGTGCGCCAAGTCCTGTGTCCTCAGCCGATGGGACTGGCGCCGCTGCTGGTGCTCACCGGTGCCGACGGTGCTCCGGCGCAGGTGGCCTTCGCCCTGCGGGACGACTGGCCCCAGGTCACTCTCCGGTGTCTTCGCCGCGAAGGGCTGGTCGTCGGACGCCTGAAGCTGCTACTGAGCGAGGTCGAAAGCCTTCAAGATGTCATCGCCGAGGGCGCGTCATTCGACCTGGGCGAAGTCACCGACGCACTCCGTTCCGTGATCGATGTCGGCGAGCCGGCGGTGCGCGGGAAGCTCCCGGACCGCCCTGCGGCCGCACCGGTAGGAATCACGGATGAGACGTGGACTGAGGTGCCGCTAGGAGGCGAGGAGGCTCTCCGCGCTGCCCGGCAGCATCTGGACGATCTGCTGTCGCAGCACGACTCCACGAGCCACCCGGAGGTCATCGATCAGTGGATGGCGCTGGCTGAGCTGACCGGGGAGCAGGTCAACCCGCGTGCTGCGGTCGCGCTCTACGACCAGCTTGGCAAGGATCTGCGCGAGCAGCTCGGCCGGCACCATGTGCGGACGCTGGACGCGTACGAGGGCATCGCCCGCTGGGTGGGGGCGCAAGGCCGCGCCTGATCGGCGCCCGGGACGGGGCGGCCGTGCAGGGGCCCGCACAGTGAGGGCCCTGCCCGGCCGCCCGGTCAGCGGATGCCGGTGTAGGAGTGGCGAGGCAGCTGCGCGTAGTGCTGCTCTTCTGCGGAAGACACCTCGGCCTGGCGCGCTTCGTCGTGAGCTTGGCGTTCTTGCTGTTGCAGCCGCAGATCTGCGACGACCTTCCTCGTACGGCGTTCTTCCTCCTGCTGTTCGCGCAGCCTCGCCTTCCTCTGGTGCTCCGTGAGCCGTGTGTCTTCCATCGGAAGCGTCCTTTCGTGTGGAGATGTGTGGGTGCTGGGTCAGTGCACGCCGACGCCGGCGGTCTGCTGGTTCTGCTGGGCGTTGTGCTGTGCCTCGTCCACGTTGGTGGGCTTGGCAGGCGCGGTCTCGGCGGGTGCCGGGTGGGCGGCGGCCCGGGCTTCTGTGCCAGCGATCAGCTTCTGGGTCGCTTCATTGACCCGGTCTTCCTGGCCCTCAAACAGCTGAGCGAGGTCCTGATCGGTCGGGGCCTCCGCGCCGGCGGCCGGGGCCGGGGCAGGGGCGGCCGGGGCCGGGGCAGGAGGTGCGGGCGCTGCCGGTGTCTGCGCCTGCGCGGGCTCGGCTGGGGTGGGGGTTTCGGGCTTGGGTGCGGCCTCGGCCTGCGCTGGCGGGGCCGGGGCTTCGGATGCCGGGGGTGCCGCGTCGGGGGCGGCACCCTTTTGCAGTTCGAGCAGGTTCGGCAGGCGCTGATCGAGCAACTCCAGTTGGGCGGGCAGCTCCTTGCGGGAGAGGGTGAGGGTTTCGCGTGGCTTGAGGCCGTTGGGCGGGCCGACCACGTTGAGCGTCTGGAGAACGGCCAGGGCCCGTTCTGCCTGCGCGTGGGTGAGGTTCAGCTCGGCGTTCTCGCTCAGCACGAGCGGTGAGGCGACCGTGCCCTGCTCGACGATGTGCGTGGCTACCGCGCGGATCTGATCGGCGTTGAGGTCGGCCGCCAGGGCCTGGGCGGTGAGCTCGGGCGGCCCGGCGATCTCCTGCGCGAAGCGGTCAGCAACCTTGTTGAGGAACTGGGCGTCCCGGTGGAAGGGGTTGTTCTCCACCTGCCGGCGCAGCGCCTTGATGAGGGCGAGGCGGGTCTCCACCGGGCTGTCGGTCTGCATTCCGGCCACGAGGTCGCTGGGCGGGAAGGTGACCTGGGTGCCCATTTCTGGCTCGCCATCGGATGATCCGGCGGCTGCGATCTCCTTCTGGGCCAGGAGGTAGCGGATCTGCAGTTCCGGGCGGTCCTGCGGCCGCAGGTTCTTCGCGCTCAGCTCGGCGCGGACGGTGCGCGACTCCTCGTAGAGCGCCTCCATGTACCGCTCGGGAGGGTCGGTCTCGTAGTGGCCGAAGTCGCGCTGCTCGTCGGCGCCGAGGCTTCCGCGCATGCGCTCCAGGCGCTGCTCGGCGTAGTGGAAGATCATGGCGGCGATGTTGCGGCGGCCGTCGGTGCCGCGGTCCTGGTTGTCGTAGCGCCGCATCACGGCCTGCGCGATTCCGGAGATCATGTCGAATCCGCGGAGCTGGGCCGTCTCCACCATGCCGTGCAAACGCACGTCGAGAGTGAGGCGGTGTCCGGCGCGCCGAGCCCGGCCACCCATCTCGATCAGTGCGGACATCAGCTGGGAGGCTTCCGCCAGCTCCGGGTCAGCCTGTGCGCCGGCGGACAGCGCGCTGTCCAGCTCCGGGTCGTCCGGGTCGTCAAGACCGAGGTCCTGTTCGGGGTCGCCCGGCTCGGCCCGCCGCAGCTCCCTGCTGAGCTTCAGGACATGGGCGGCAAGGAGTCGCGGGGTGTCGAGTGCTTGTACTGAGTCGAGGCCCGAGGCCCGGGCAGCGTGACCCTCGGCGTCTCGTGTGAGGGCCCGCATGGCCTGCCCGCCCGGTGTGCCGCGCTGTTCCCATTTGTCGAGGTGGGCGCTGATCTTGGCGGCGTGCCGGGCGATGAGGCTCGCGGCCAGGGTGGTGATCTTGGCCGCCGGGATGGCGGTCTGGGGTGTGGTCTGTGCTTGTTCGTTGAGGCGGGCGAGCACGTCGTCGACCTGCTGGTGGATGTTGAGGATGGCCTGCCAGTCGGGGTGGCTGAAGTAGTAGGCCTGGTTGCTTCGTGCGGCGGTCATCGCGGTGCCGATGCCAGCCAGATCCCGAGGTCCCGCCTCGGGGGGCGCGGCCGCGTTGTCCAGTGCCCGTGCGCGGCGAGGACCGCTCTGGAGGTTCAGATTACGTGCGTAGCGGGCGAGTTCTTCCGCGTTCATGCCCGGCGGTGCTCCGGGGGACAGTTTGGGTACGGGTGCGGTCGGTTCGGTCTGAAGTGGGGTCGGTGTCGTCATTACGGTCTCCGCATCAGGACTGGCTCGGTGCGAGTGAGGTGGTCTGGCCGGCGGCGAGGGCGTTGTTCTCGGCTTCCTGGGTCTTGCGCAGGTTTTTGCGCACGCGGGATGCAGGCGCAGCCACGTCGGCGGGGGCCGGCTCGGCTCTTGTCTCATTGCGCTTTTGCTGGTCGGCGAAGAGCTTGGTGACCAGCTCGGTGATCCGGGCTTCGAGGTCGCCGGTGCCCGGCCCCTCGGACTCCGCCGCGTCGGGCCCGGCGCCCTTCGCGTTTGGTGCGGGCTCAGACGTTGATGTTGCCGGAGGTGTGCGGACGGCTCGTGGGATAGCGGGCCGGGCAAGGAGAGTGTCGATGTCGGTGGGGCGTGCCAGGACGGTCCGCGGGGCGTCGGCACGGTAGGGGCCGAGGATCTGCTGCTCCTCCAGGCGGTGCAGGAGGCGGTCGGCCCGCTCGGCGGTGACGTTCATGGCACGCCGCAGGGTGAGTGGGGAAGCCTGCTGGTGCGAGGTGACCGTCAGCGCAGCGTTTCGTAGCTGAGCGGGGAGGATGGGGCCTTCCGGGTCCTGTCCGGTCGGGATGATTCCGACCAGGCGCTGCTGGTAGGCCCAGGCCACTCCGTTGAAGAGGTCGGCGGTGGGTTCGTAGGGATTGGACTCCTCTCCGGTGTGCGGGTCGACGTCGCGCAGTTCGACGACCCGGGAAGACAGACGCTCCACCAAAAGATCGTGCGCGGCGATCAAGTTGGGGACGGGCGGGGCGCCGGCGACCAGACCGTTGTCGGGGAGGAACTCCGCGTCCGGCGCCTGACCGTGGAGCTGTTCGTAACGCGCCCTCCAGCGGGCGCGATTGATGATCCACTGTTCCTGAAGTTCACCGCGCTCTTCGAGCAAAGTGGTGGGAGCGGCCATACGACGCTCGAGGTCGCGCTCGATATGAGCGAGGTCCTGCATGCGCCGGTCGGTGCGTACCACACGGGGGACGGGCAGGCTGTCCGTGTCCTGACCGCGCAAGTGGGCGACCGTGCGCTCCAGGCGGGCGCTGAGGCCGTTGAGGTGGATCTTGGAGGCGACCGTTGCCAGTCCTTCCACGATCCGGATGAACGACGACCGGGCCCGGTTCATCAGCTGTTCGCCGTCCGGCCCGTGCAGCCGGCGCAGGGCGGGCACAGTGGTATCCATCTGGGCGACGAGGTCGGTGATCTTCTCGTAGCGGGTGTTGGGCAGGCCGATGGAGTACGGGCGGAGCGCGGCGAGGGCTTCGTGCGCACTGTGGTGGGCGACCGTGAGATCGGCCGGCATCGGCGCCGGATCACCACCGGGGAGTTCCGCAGCGGTCCCGGCGATGTCCTGGAGCTCGACAGCCTCTCGATCGACCGTGCTGTCAACTTCCTTCCAGCTCACCGGGGTTCCGGGCGCTTCCTCCTGGATCCAGGTGCCGTCATCGTTGCGCAGGACCCAGATGTGGTCATCAGTCGCAAGAACGTTGAGGGCCAGGTCCGGGTGTCCGGCGGTGTACGCGGCGAGGGCCTGCTCGGCATGGTGCCGCGTCTCGTCGGTCTCTGCGTCGGGGCCCTGGGCGATCGTGTCGAGGAGGTCGGCGAGCTGGGCGGGGGTCGGCTGGGCAGGGAACTGTGTCGGGAGGATGCTGCGCACCGCGTTTCGCCAGGTCTGGCTCAGGGGGGCTCCGAGCAGTCCGGCGGACTGGGCGGCGCGCCACTCCACTGCGGCGAGGAGTTCGGGTCCGGTCATCTTGACGAAACGGCTGTAGGACATGCGCAGCGAGTCGTTGCGGGAAGTGCCCAGCCACACCACGACGGTGGGGTCATCGCTGGTCTGGTCATCGCCCGATGTGCTCAGGTCGACGCCGTAGACAGTGCCCAGCTTCAGAGGCTGAGGCAGCCGGTCAGGCTCGGGGCTCTCAGCGGTGTGCTGGCCCAGGCGTTCGTGCACAGCGATCTGCAGAGCGTACGCGGCGGTGGTGCGGTCAGTGTGCTTGACCGGCTGGCCGTCGACGGCCGAGGGCAGCACCATGTTCAGCGCCAAGTCGGCGCCTGCGGCTGCCGGTTCTGCTATCGGTGTACTGGTGGGGGTCAGGGGGCCGCTCGCCCTTGTCCCGGTGGGCCACTGCCCGGTCCGGGCAGCCGTACGCCCGGTGCCGCTGGGGGAGGACGGTGCTGTCGCGGAAGCTGAATCGGCGGCGGATTGGCGGCCCGCCACGTGGGAGTCGTTTGCGAAGTAGTCGTCGGGGTCTGCGGCGAGCAGGTCCAGTGCTTGCTGGTAGACCTCGTTCTCGTAGTCCTCGTGGTGCGTGCCGGGCCCGAGTAGCACCGCGGTGGCGGTCAGGTGCCCGGGGATGCCCCAGTCCTGGTCGAGGCGCTTTGCCCAGGTGAGGGCGGCCTGCTCGAGTGCGGCTGTGTCGCCGGGGGTCCGCGCCTGTACCCACTGGTGGATGTAGCGCGCGGCCTGGGTGGCGATGTTCTTGGTCCGGGAGTGGTAGTTGGTGGGGGCGAAGGTGTGGTTGGCGCGTTCGCCTTCATCGGCGTTCTTCACCAAGACCGCCTCGACAGCGGCGTCGAGGAGCGGCTGACGCGCCTCCAGGACCTGCATCACCGGAGTCGCACCGTCGCCGTCTGCCGTGATGCCGTCCTCCCACAGCTTGGCCGCGTCCTTGGAGTCGGGGGCGCTGGTGACCGTCGTCTCTCCGTCGGCCTGCAGCAGCAGCTCCCACTTGTCGAGCAGTACCTTGCGGCCGCTGTCGTCCGCGTCCAGGAACACGATGTGGGAGTGGGGGGTGTCCGTGTCGAGGCCGCGCAGGAGGGTGAGCTGGGGCTGGGTGAAGGCGGTGCCCATCGGGGCTCCGACCACCGGCCGCTGGTCGAGCGACACGGATGCGGTGGCTCGCGCGACGGCGATCACGTCGAAGTAGCCCTCGACGCTGACGCGCGGTCCGTTGCTGCTGGCCAGGGCTCGCGCCTGTGCCGGGTGGTGAAGCCCGAAGACCAGGTCGCCCTTGCTGAACAGGGTGGCGTCGTTGCTGGTGTTGAGGTACTTCGGTCCCCCGCGGTCCTTGGCCTGTGCCTCGCTCTCGCCGGGCCGGTCGATGCGCCGCCCGCTGAAGCCGACGATGTCCCCCTGCTTGTCGTGGATCGGGAACATCAGCCGGTCCCGGAACGGGTCGATGAGGGTGTCGCGCTGGCTTCGTTTGGCGAGGCCCGCCTGCAGGAGTTCCTCCTCCGTGAAGCCCTGGTCGCGAAGTGCACGTACGACAACGTCCCAGCGTCCGGCGCGAGTGTCGGAGGGCGCGTAGCCCAGACCCCATTCCTGCTGTACGGCGGAGGGAAGCTGCCGTTTCTCGGTCAGGTACGTCCGCGCCAGTTGGCCGCTCGGGTCGCTCTGTAGCTGGTCGGTGAAGATCTTGGCGGCGGCCGTGTTGGCGGCGATAAGCCGCTCGCGCGGCACCGGCATAGTTGTCGATCCGGGAGCTTCCTGCAGCGCCCCCTGGCCCGCCTGCGGGGTGTGCTGGAAGTCGACTCGGTAGGCGGCGAGGCTCTGGTCCGGGTGCTCGCGGATCGCCTTGTGGAGTGCGGGACGGAGGTTGCCAGCGATCTCGCGGTCCCGCTCCGCGGTGCCACTGGTTTCCAAGGTGATCACGACCGTGCGGTCCGCAGTGAGGACGCCCGTTGCCTCCAGGGTGACGCCGAGGCCGGTGAGGGCGGAGCGGGCCAGCGCCGTGAGCTGCTCGACAGGGGCGACCGTGCCGGGCGCGGGCGCCTTCGTGGGGGCGGCTGGGCTCACTCCCTGTTGAGTAGTGCCCTGCGCCCGCGATTCCTGCTCGGCGGTCGCGGAGTCCGTCCGGAGCGCGGCTGCAGCGGTGACCGTCGGCGGCGCTGCCTGCTTCTCGCCGGTGGCCGCCCCGGGCACCGTAGGGGGCTGGGCCTCCTGCGCCGGCGTGGCTGCCGTGTCGGGGGCGTTCTTCTCCGGTTCGGCGTCTGGCGCGGCCTTAACCGCCGGGGCGGCCTCGGAAGCGGGTGTCTGTGCGGCGACGGGGGTGGCCTGCGGCTCGTCGGTTTCGTCCGCGGTGTCTTGGGGTGCTGTCGTGGTGTCGGTGTTCACTGCGGCCGACCCGTCGGGCGCGGCGGCCCGTGCGGGCTCCTTCACTTCGGCCGGGGCCATCTGACCCTGCACCGAGGCCGGGCCCGCCGTTGATCGAGGTGTTGCGGAGGGCCGGTAGTCGAGCAATGGGCGGTCGCCGCCATCGCTTGCGTTCATCCACTCGGTCACTGCTGCAAGCAGCTCGTTCGGGGTGACCTGTGCGAGCTGTTCGGCCCCGATGTGTACGGTCCGTGCGTTCGCTTCCTCCCCGCGAAGTGCGAGTCCCAGGTAGAGCGCGGAGCCCGATCCGGGCTCCTCGGCCACCATCGCGTACACCGGGCGGCCGTGGATGTGAGCGAGCAACACGATGTCCGTGGTGCCGTTGACCAGGTAGCTCTGGGCGTGGGCGTGCAGGCGCGGGGCAGCCTGCCCGGCGCTCAGGAGGACCTCACCGGGCCGCTCGAATACAGGCATCTGGCTGTCATCGTCGTGGTCTGCAGCCATCGCGGTGGCCTCCTCGACCACTTCGGCGGGGCCTTCGGTGCCCGCCGGCTGCGGGGGAATCTGCTGGGAGCGGTGATGGAGGTAGTGGCCGAGCTCCATCTCGCCGTCCTGGGTCTGCTGGGAGAGATCGAGGAACCTCCCTTCCCGCGCCCCGTCGTACAGACGGCGCAACGCATCCTTGCTGCTGGCGCGTGCTGCCTGGCCGAAGAAGGCCTTCGCCAGGCTGAGTTGCGCGCACCGGATGTGGTGGCCGAGCAGCTGCGTGAGGCCAGTGAGCTGCGTACGGTCCCCTGCGACCGGCGGGAGAGCGCGCTGCAGAGCAAGAAGCGCCGTCAGGCCCGGGATCCCCAGGGTGCGTGTGTTGTCCAGCGATGCGGCCGCCGCGGCGGCTGCTGGAGTGTGGGCGAGCCACAGTTCGTGCTGGTCGAGCTCTGTCAGCAGTGCCTCGTGGGCGGTGGTGTACGCCGCCGCGTCCGCGTACGCCGCGGCTTCTGAGGCCGACTGCTGCGGGCGGACCGCTGTTTGGCCGGAGGATGTGGCCGTATTGGCGGGCGCCTGGTTCGAGGGTCCGTTGGTGGCCATGGGGCTCTCCTCACGTGCGGTGGCCGGTGAACGCGAAGGGCCGGTCGGCCCGGGGGAGGCAGGTCCCGGCGGGCTGCTGGATGCGGCGGTAGTCGCCTCGGGTACGGGCGCTGCCGACCCCGCTTGGGGCAGGCCGCCTCCTTGCTCGGCGGGAGTGGGTGTGCTCGCGCTGCGGATCGCCGTGGCGGGGGCGACGTTGCCCTGCGCCCTGGAATCCGTGATGGGTCGCGGATCGGCTAGCGGGTTGCCGGTGGCCGCGGGCGGGCGGGATGTCGGCATGTCCGGGAGCTGGGGTTGCGGAGCCTCGCTGGCCGGGACCATCGGGATCGGCTGGTCGGCGGAAGGCGCCTCGGCTGGGCCTTGGCTGGGACTGAGTTCTTCCGGCTGCGACAACGCCGGTCCTGCGGCCCTGGTCGGGGCCTGCGTCACCTGGTCCCGGGCACTGTTCGTGCGGTCAGCGGCCTGCGCGGCGCGGTTCTGGTCGTCGGCTGATGTCGGGGCAGTGGCTCCAGCTTCGACGGCGCCGGCGCTGTCTTCGGCCGGCGTCGGCCCGGTGGCTGCGTCTTCAGCACCGTCGAGGCTGGGCGGGGCCTGGACGTCTGTCTGCGCCTGGTCGGCGTCTGTCGGGGCGGGCGGTTCGGTGACGGCGGGTGCAGTGGAGGCCGTGGCCGCGGGTTGGGGAGTACTCGGCGCGGCCGCTGCGGCTGGAGGAGCGGCCGGGGCATGCGCATCGATCTGCGGTGCCGTCGTCTTCCCGGGGGCCGCTGGGTTCTGCTGGCTGCCACTGGTCAGTTTGATGTTGTGGTGGGCCAGCCAGGCGGACCCGTATTCGGTGATGTGGATCTGCTGGCCTGAGCGTTCGGCCAAACCGTGTTCGATGACCTCGGTGACGGCGTGCTGCGAGTAGGCCCGTTCGACGGTGAGCTGGGGGGTGCGCTTCATGAACACGCCGTCGACCTCGCTGAGGTTGCCGTAGGCGATGTCTACGAGGGCCCTGCGGCGGGCCTGCGCGAGCCGGGGGAAAGTCGGCGGCGGAGCAGGAGCTGTGCTCGTGCCCGCTCCCGGTGTCTCCTGGTCTGTGGCAGGCCGCGCGCGCGGACCCTCCGGGGCAGGGCCGGTGGGCGCACTGGTTGCCGGGCGTGGCTCGACCGTGCGCCAGGCCTCTCGGCGCCCGGCGACGGTGTCGACCGTGTCGGTCTGTCCCAGCGCGTAGGCGCGCAGTGCGTTGGCCACGTACTGGGCGGCCTCCGCGACATTCTCTGCAGCGGGCAGCCGCGGATACTCCATATCAGCGTTGCCCAGGGCACGCAGTTCCCCTGCCCAGCCTGCGGCATCCTCGAGCGTGTTGACGATGGTCACCGCGTCGAGACCATGGTGCTCGGCATGCTCTGCGACCGAGCGAAGGTAGGTCACGACGGTGCCACTCACACGGCCCCGGTGGACGTCGTCCGCCTGCACCCCCATCGTCGTCTTCCACAGCGGGTTCCGTACATTCTGGACGTAGTAGTCAGTGGCGTCCTCACCCGCTTCTACCAGGGCGGCGCGCAGGTTCAGCACGGCCCGGGTCGCGTACTCGCGGGTGACCGGATCAGCCACGTGCTCCAATGCGGCGGCAGCGTTCTCGTCGTACTGAGCCAGCGGATGCTGGTATGTCCAGAAGGTGTGGTCGGGGCCCGCCGCGAAGTCGGCGACGTTGCGTGCCGTCGAGCGGCTGGCGCGTGCAGCGGCTCGGTCCGCACCCGCGTAGGTGGCCTCGATGCTCTCCTCACTGGGGCGGCCTCCCCTCCTGTGCCAGGCCGCGGGCAGGGGCGCAGGTGCTGGAGGCAGCGGAGCTTCTCCGCTCGGCTCAGGCGCCGGCAGGGCGCTCGTCGGTGTGTAGTCGATCGGGGGCAGCGGCGCTCGATCGACGGTCTCGATGTCCGGGGGGACATTGGGGAGCGTGGCATCGTGGTGGGCGTACCAGGCAAGGCCGCGTTCGGAGAGGTGGACCTGCCCGCCTGCTACTTCCGCCAGCCCCTCGTTCAGCACCATGCGGAGGTGGCTCTGCGAAGGGGCTTGCCGGGTGGGGCGGCGCGGGTTGGTCAGCATGAACTCGCCGTCGACCACGCTGATGGTGCCGCGCGCGATGTCGCCGAGAGCTGACAGGCGCTCCCTGGAGAACCGCGGCAGTACAGGTTGCGCCTCTTCCGTCGAGGACTGGGACTCCGCTGCCTTGGCGGCCTGGCCGTCAGGCTCTGGCGCGGTGGGGGATATCGGCTCGTCGAAGAGGGCGGTCTGTTCCTGGGTGTCCGGGCGCGGCCCGGCGGCGACCGGTGCCCCGCGCAGGCCGAGCCGCTGCTCGCCAACTTCTGTGAGCGCCGCAAAGGCCTTGGGCCGGTCGGGGCCCACGGGCGGCACCTGGATGAGGCCGAGCGCGCTCAGGGTCCACAGCGCGTGGGTGGTCCAATCGTAGGTCTGCTGGGTGGCGATGCCCTGCGCGTTGTGGCGGTACCACTCGCCGCGGGACCTGGAGATGACCCCGCGGGCAACGTCGTCGAGAGCCTTCTGTTCGTGCTCGTTGAGTTCGACCGCGAGTGGGTCGCGTTTGTCGGCATGCCGGGCGGCGTGCCTGCGGATCATGGGCATGATCTCGCTGGGGTCGCTGACCGCCCCGATCCTCTTGGAATTCGTCTCGAAGGTGGGATCGGGCATGTACCGGACGCTGTACTTCTTGCGATCAAATCCGGGCGCGCGATAGCAGTAGCGGCCGCTGGGCAGGGTGATGTCGTAGTCGCCGTCGAACCGGCCGGCGTACCCCTCGTAGCTCTCCCCCGCACCCGGGTTGATCCCCAGGGATGCGCCGACTGCCTCGTTGCTGGCCAGCCGCTTGCGCCACCGTGTCTCAGCGTCGGGCTCGCTACTGCTTCCGTCGTCCTCGGTGCTGCTCCCCGCACTCTCAGTTGCGGGCGACGCGTTGCGTGACTCGTCAGCAGGCGACGGCTGCGCGGTTGAACTGGGGGTCGACTCCTCCTGAGGCCCGGGTGACTCGGCGAGTGCTGCCGGCACCTGGTCGTCAGCCCAAACTGCAGGGGTGAGCGTCGCGGCCAGGGCCGACGGTGCGTCGCCAGACCAGCCTTCTGTCTCAGGCGACTCATCGCCGGTCTCTGCGAGCAGCAGTCGCGGGGACGTCCCATCTGCGGCGCGCGAGCCCATGGCGCCTTCGGGCTCCTCATCGGGAGTCGTGGTGTCCTCGCTTGGGCCTACTGGGAGGCTGTCGTCGTCCGAAGTCGTTGGCGACATCTCAGTCAACGGCTGCTCATCTGCGTGCACTTCGCCGGTGGGTGCGTCCTGTCCCACGGTGCTGTCCACGGCTTCCGTACTCTGGCCCTGAGCCGTACGCGGGTCTTGGGGGGCGTCCGGCAGCTCACCGCGGATCATTGCCACCCATCGCGCGAACCTCTGCGCCAACTGCGCCTCTTCGGCATGCCGGGCCGCGTCCTCCGCGCTGATCGGGGGGACTTGGTCCTCATCCAGCAGCACCGGCTTCTCACGGACGGCCTGCATCTCGTAGCGGCTCAACGGCGGCAGACGCCGCGCCGCCGATTTGCGGTCCTCGTTGGTCATCCACGGCCGACGCGACTGTTCGTTTCGCGCCTCGTAGGCAGCGCGCGCATCCGCGTACAGCCCCTCCGGGTACAGCGTCGCGAGGTAGAGCGCTTCTCGCCCCATGAGCGAGGGACGCAGGAGCGTCGAGGTGTCGGTCTCCGTGTCCGTCACCAGGAACCCGGCCGCGCGCAGCATCGCAACCCGCTCGGCGTTGATCTTCCGTCCCGGCGTGATCCGCTCGCCGACCGGTTCCTTCAGCAGCCGCGCGGCACCTGTCTCGTCCAGCCACAGGCGGTCCTCGAGCGCGTGGGCCATGTCTGTGGCGAGTGCTGGCCACCAGCCCAGCTCGGGCACCTTCTCCTTGGCGTGGAACTGATGCCTGTGCAACTGGTCGCGGTTGGCTTCGTCCATGCGTGTCACTGCGGTCAGCTGCCTGTCGTGCTCAGCTGCGAGCTCGGCGAGATCCGCCTCCAGCTGTGCGCGTGCCTGCGCCAGCCGGGCCTGCTCCGTGGCCGGCTTGAGCCCTTCGATGACAGCGTTCAGAGCCTCCGCGCTGGTAGCGACACCAGCCGCCCGCTGGACTTCCACCGCTGCTCTGATCACCTGAGACGCGTGGTGCTCCAGGCGCGATTTCTGTCCCTCTGCCAACGCCTCCCGAGCGAGGCCGTAGTGGCGTTCGGCGTCGCGCCAGTGGGCGCGGGTGGCGTGCATGACCGCCTCCAGCCGCTCCTCGGTGCGAGCCGAGGAGCGCAACACCGCACGCAACGCGCCGTCGTCAGCGACCGTCGCGTCCTGAAAGGCCCGGTCCGCCACGTCCATCAGTGCTGCGAGGTGGCCCTCCTGGTCGAGTTGCCCCGGCCCCTGGCCCGGCGCTGCGGGCACGTCGTTCTCCTGCCCGTGGCCTGTGGCCGCGGGGGTGGTCTGCTGCGTCTGCTGGACGCCGGTGTTGTGCTGCGCGGCGGTGCCCGGTCCTTTCGGCTCAGAAGCGGAGAGAGTCGCATCGCCTGTGGCCGTCCTGGGAGGCCCTGGCGGCATCCCGACCGCCGATGAGGTGACTTCCTTCAGCCCGTCCGTTGGCGGGGTGCCTGCTGGGGCCGTGCCGTGCGGCGCCGGGCGCCTTTCGGAGACTGAACGTTCGGGAGCGGTGTCGTCGGCGGGTCCGGGTGCGGTGGACCGGGTAAGTGCGTCTGGGTCACCGCGGGCGTCGGCGTCCGACCCCTGGCTACCGGTGCTGCGCGGACTGCGCGCCGCTGTGCGAGGAGCCCCGGCGGCCGCACGACCGTTTGTCTGGGCTGCCGTGCGGGTGCTGCTGGGCCTGTCCTGACCCGGCAGGTCGGGGCGCTCGGGGCCATCCGAAGGCCTGTGTGCGGGTGCGAGGACCCGCGGGACGTCGTCCGCCGCAGACCAGCCCGGGGCCTCAGCGGGAATGGCCAAGCCCGAGGGTGCGTCCTCGTCCCCCCACGTCCCGTACGCGCTAGTGCGGACGGCTGAGCCGTCTGCCTCCACGGCGTCCTGCTCTGGGGCGAGGACGCGCGGGGCTTCGTCCTCTGCGGACCAGCCGGCAACCGCGTCCGGAAACGTCAGCCCAGACGGCGGCTCCTCCTCCGATGCCCAACCCGCATCGGGCGCCAAGACGCGCGGGGCATCATCATCGCTCGCCCACCCCGCCGCCGTAGCAGCGAGCCCCGACGGTGCGTCCTCCTCCCCCCACGCGTCGTCCACGCTGGTGGTTCGCCCCGCGTCCTGCTCTGGGGCGAGGACGCGCGGGGCTTCGTCCTCTGCGGACCAGCCGGCAACCGCGTCCGGAAACGTCAGCCCAGACGGCGGCTCCTCCTCCGATGCCCAACCCGCATCGGGCGCCAAGACGCGCGGGGCATCATCATCGCTCGCCCACCCCGCCGCCGTAGCAGCGAGCCCCGACGGTGCGTCCTCCTCCCCCCACGCGTCGTCCACGCTGGTGGTTCGCCCCGCGTCCTGCTCTGGGGCGAGGACGCGCGGGGCTTCGTCCTCTGCGGACCAGCCGGCAACCGCGTCCGGAAACGTCAGCCCAGACGGCGGCTCCTCCTCCGATGCCCAACCCGCATCGGGCGCCAAGACGCGCGGGGCATCATCATCGCTCGCCCACCCCGCCGCCGTAGCAGCGAGCCCCGACGGTGCGTCCTCCTCCCCCCACGCGTCGTCCACGCTGGTGGTTCGCCCCGCGTCCTGCTCTGGGGCGAGGACGCGCGGGGCTTCGTCCTCTGCGGACCAGCCGGCAACCGCGTCCGGAAACGTCAGCCCAGACGGCGGCTCCTCCTCCGATGCCCAACCCGCATCGGGCGCCAAGACGCGCGGGGCATCATCATCGCTCGCCCACCCCGCCGCCGTAGCAGCGAGCCCCGACGGTGCGTCCTCCTCCCCCCACGCGTCGTCCACGCTGGTGGTTCGCCCCGCGTCCTGCTCTGGGGCGAGGACGCGCGGGGCTTCGTCCTCTGCGGACCAGCCGGCAACCGCGTCCGGAAACGTCAGCCCAGACGGCGGCTCCTCCTCCGATGCCCAACCCGCATCGGGCGCCAAGACGCGCGGGGCATCATCATCGCTCGCCCACCCCGCCGCCGTAGCAGCGAGCCCCGACGGTGCGTCCTCCTCCCCCCACGCGTCGTCCACGCTGGTGGTTCGCCCCGCGTCCTGCTCTGGGGCGAGGACGCGCGGGGCTTCGTCCTCTGCGGACCAGCCGGCAACCGCGTCCGGAAACGTCAGCCCAGACGGCGGCTCCTCCTCCGATGCCCAACCCGCATCGGGCGCCAAGACGCGCGGGGCGTCATCATCGCTCGCCCACCCCGCCGCCGTAGCAGCGAGCCCCGACGGTGCGTCCTCCTCCCCCCACGCGTCGTCCACGCTGGGTACGACGGCTGCACTGTCTACTTCCTCAGCACTTTGGTCAGGTGCGATGACGCGGGGGAGGTCGTCCGCTGCAGACCAGCCCGCCACGGGGCCGGGGACCGCCAGCTCTTCTTCCGAATCCCAGCCTGAGCCGGGCGCCAAAGCACGGGGCGCGTCGTCCTCGCTCCCCCAACCTGTGGCTACGGCGTCGAGCACCGACGGCGCGTCCTCCTCCCCCCACGCGCCGACCGCACGGGTGGTGTCGGCTGAACCGACCCCTTCGCCGACCTCCCGCTTAGGTGCAAGTACGCGCGGAGCCGTGTCCGTTGCAGCCCATCCCGGAGCCGATGCCGCTACCTCGGATGGAGACTCCTGCGCCCAGACCGCATCGGGCGCAGTTGCGGGTGCCTGCTCCGCTGCGAGCGGGTTCAGGACACGGGGCGCGTCGTCCTCGCTCCCCCATCCCTCGGCCACCGCGTCAAGAGCCGACGGCGCGTCATCCTCCCCCCACACGCCACCCGCCCCGGGGGGCAGGGCAGCGCCCTGTTCTTCCCCGGCGATCTGCTCAGGTTCGACCAGCGGGGCTTCGTCCTCTGCGGACCAGCCCGCAACCGGGTCAGGGGCCAAGACGCGCGGGGCGTCATCATCGCTCGCCCACCCCGCCGCCGTAGCAGCGAGCCCCGACGGTGCGTCCTCCTCCTCCCAGGCGCCATCTGCGCTGCGGGACGAAAGCGGGAGGTCTTCAGGCGCGGTGGCCAATTCGTCACCTCGTTGATGATCACGGGTGGCGGCCGGGCCGCCTGCATTCCCTGGGGCAGATCAAGTGCCTTTCGACGCTAGGGATCGCCACCCTTCACAGGTGCCGTGTGCTGGCGAACCTCCCGCCTGGAGGGAAGGACGGCCCAGAAGATTTGTGGCCGGTTCCCCCAGGCGGTCCGCGCCGCCCCCTCACCGGTTCGGGGTCGAAGCCGGGGCCGACTGTCGTCCGTGGTCGTCCGGACGCGGCTGACGCATCTGTCCGGAAGGTGCCGCGGTCGGCAGGCGTGGCGACTGGCGTTCCCGGGCCGCGGCCTTGACACGGTCGCGGACGCGGCGCGCTCGCTCGGCGTCTATACGCTCCTGCACGAAGGTTTCGCCGTAGCGCTCCACGAGCTGGACGACCTTGTCACTGGGGGCGCCCTGGAGGTCGTCTCGGGTGAACAGGCCGACGGGCGCGGTCTGGGAATCGAAGCCGAAGCGCAGCACGCTCCCGTGCTCCGGGTGCCCCGTGACTGCCACGTACAGGTTCAAGGCGCTCATCTTGCGCTGGAAGGTGGGCACCCGAGGTGCGGCCGGGTTGTCCATGAGCTTCAGGAGGTCCTCACGCAGGCGGTCCGGGACGAGTGGTCCGGAATCCGCAGGCTGGGGCTGGGGACGTCGTGCCAGCACGCCGCGCAGCACCTGTTCCCCGGTGGCGCCTTCGAGTTCCGCAGCGGTGAACTGTGCGGCTGCACGTTTCGCGGTGGGATCGAATCCGAATTGGACGACTCGGCCGTGCCGGGGACTGTGCGCTACCCGCACGTAGAGCGGGACGTCGTCAAGGACAGCGTGTTCGGTGGGGGCAGTGGGGGCGTCTGGCGCGGTGAGCAGGCGCAGCAGGCTCAGGCGCAGTTCCTCGCCCTCGGACAACCGGGTCGGAAGCGCCGTCACGTTCTGCGGCGCTGCGTCCTCCGGCAGTTCGGGGCCCTCGTCCGGGTCAGCGTCCGCTTCGTTTTCGGACCCCGGCGCGACGTCGGCTTCGATCTCCGGGTCGTCCTCCGGCTCCAACTCCTCGGGCTCGAGATCGACGTCCGGATCGGCGATTGTGCCAAGTTCGGACGCCCCTTCCAGATCTGCTTCGAGCTCCGATTCGATGTCCAGCTCGAGGTCGGGGTCCGCTTCCAGCTCCGCTTCCAGCTCCGGTTCCAGTTCCGCTTTGAGTTCGGCGAGGAGCTCGAGTTCGCCGGCGTAGTGGATCGGGAAGCGAATGCCAAGGTCCTCCACAAATTCGCGGTCTTCCTCGGGCTTTGGCGTGTCGACCGTCCGGGCCCGGGCGGTGGGTTGCGGTTGTGCCTCCTGTGGTGTGAGTGGTGCGCGCAGGGATAGCCGGTAGACGTGCTCGGGTAGTGCGAAGGCGGTTGCAACCAACTCGACGGACGCCGGTTGGATGTCCGCGCCGTTCACGATCGTGGCATCCATCAGGTAAGTGCGCTCGCCACCGCCGTGGGGGTGGTTGTGAGTCACCAGGGCGCGGCCGCGGATGCGGATGGTGTCGGCCGCGGCCGTTCCGGCGGCGCCGGTCGGAGCGATCGGGGTGCCGTCGGGAGCGAGGTCGAATTCGATGACGTCGTCGTTGAGGACGTGCTCGGCCTCCAGCCGCAGCCCGATGGGCTCGCCGTCGTCGTCGAGGACGATGTCGCTACCTGGGTGCCGGACGGACAAGTTGCGGGGCAGGTGCCAGGTTTCGTCGTCGTCCAGAGTGATGGCAACCGTGCCGAACTGGGTGTCGGTGCGCTGGATGACTTCCCAGGCCCTGTTCTCGTCGTTGATGCCCAGCCAGACCCAGTCGCCGGGCGTGAGCGTGTCTGCCCAGCGAAGGGTGTCGTCACTCTGGTCGGGTCGCTGGGGCTGCTCCTCGAAGAGCTGCCACATGGCGTCGCTGGGAGAGTTGGCGTAGTCGTTCGCGCGGTCGTGGTGGGCGCGTTCCTCAAGGATCGTGTGGTTGAAGTGGATGAAGTCCGCAGCGCTGAGCCGGGTTCCCAGCTGGGGGTCGCTCCAGTCGATCGGCGTACCGCTGGTGGTCTCCAGTTCGGTGAGCCGGCCCGCGAAGGCTCGCGCTTCCTCCAGCGAGGACAGGCCCTCCAGCGGCTGGGGGGTGACGGCGAGGTCGCGGGAGGTCTCGGAGGTGAGGTAGAGGTCGGGCAGCAGCCCGTCGAAGGGCAGGCCACTGCCAGCGGGAATCACCTCGAAGGTGTCGCCGGTCCGGCGTATGGCGAACTGGCCGTCGTCGGTGAGCTCCACGAGTTCGCGGTCTTGGGCGATCTTGCGGATCTCGGTGCGGCGCCCAGGGCTCAGTCCGGGAATCTTCGCGGAGATCAGGTGGGTGCGGACTTGGCCGAGGGAGACGAAGCGGCGCTGAGTCGCGTCGCGCTGCCCCGCCGGTGCCGCGGATGCGAGAGGTGTGGCCACCAGGATGTGGCTGGTGGAGCGGGTGTTCTGTATCTCGTTGCCGGTGGCTGCGTCCAGGACTCGGACCCACCCGATGCTCGCGCCCTTCTCATCCGGGGATTCCTCGATCCGCACCAGAATCGGCACCTCGAGAGGGTCGAGGTTTGAGCGAAGCTGGGTCGCTTGGGGGTTGTTGACTTCACCCTTCCACCAGAAGGTGCCGTCCGCTGCGGCCACCTCGCCGAGCACCTTCTTGACGTTGGTGATCACGAAGTCGCCTGGTGCCGGCATGGAGGGGTCGGCCGGTTGGGGCGTGGGCCGGGGCGTGGCCTGGGAGGTGGGCGCGGTCAGCCTGCGGCCGGTGCTCTGGAAGTATTCCTTGGCGTAGCGCCGATCCCGCTCGTCGAGGCCCTGGGTGACCAGGGCGTGCAGGATCGCCTGCTTGATGTCGTGGCCGTGCTGGTCCCTCCAGTGGAAAGCCTTTATGGGCAGGCCCCGGCGGGTGGGATTGGGCATGTCCCAGGGGAAGGGGAAGCCCTGCGCGTCGCGGATGCTTTCCACCGCGTCCGCGATCTGGTTGGCCCGCGCCCGCGTCTTGATCTGGTTGCCCCAGGGGCCAAATATCTCGGTGAGCCGATCCGGGGTCCGGACTTCGTAGCGCTCAGGGGCAACGGTGATGATCGCAAGCCGGCCTCCGGAACTCAGGTGGGTTCCGGCCTCGTCCTTTCCGTGCTTGCGGCAGAAATTGACGATGAACTCTTGGCTGCGCTGGTCCGGGTCCGCCTTGTGGTGGACGACGCTGCTCAAATGGGCCTTGAGCAGCATGTTGGAATCGGCCCCGGTGGGGATCCGCTTCCCGTCCGCTGTGCGGGCGATCACGCCCTCAGCGGTATGGACGAACTTGTCCTCATCGGTGAGGACGAAGCGCGGGGCCGGTATCGATGCGGGTCCTGCGGGCTGGCGGAGGGGCTGGTTCTCGGGGACACCGGCCAGGAAGCGGCTGAGCGCGACCGCGGCTCCCTCGGGGCTGGCGTAAGGGGTGCCCTCGCCCAGGGCCAACTGGCCGTCGGGGACGAAGTAGTAGCCCTCGGCGCTCGCCACGACGGTGCCCAGGCGAGTGCCGTTGCGCAGAACGCCTTGGGCGCCGCTGGGGTCGGCGGTCTCCAGGGTGAGGGCGTCCAGATCCTGGCGGAAGCCGTCTGTGCCGCCGAGCTGTTCGGCGTCGGTCCGGCGCAGGCGGCGCTGCTCCAGCTCTGCGCGCAGCGTGTCGCGCTGTTCGACGGCGCGGACACTGGCATTGGTGTCGCCCTGTGCCGCGTACGCGTTGAGCCACTGGTCCAGGGCGCTGGCCCGGCTTTCGAGCTGGGCGGATGCCATGCTCTGCGGCGGGCTGGAGAACAGCGGGGGCTTGGGTGTTCGGTCCTGCACGAGAACGGGGGCTGCCGCGCCGGGGCTCGGTGCTCGCTCGCGGCGGTCCAGGAGGGTCACGAGCTGAGTGGCGTCCCGCCAGGCCACCACCTCGTCGAGCCCGTGGAAGTGGCCGCGCTCGTCCCGCAGAGTGTGGGGCCCGACCTCCACGGCCTGAACCCACTCACCGCTCTTGCGCAGCAGGACGTCGACCAGGGAGCCGTCAGGGCGCGGCTCAAGGTCGGCGATCGTCCACCGGCCGGCCCGCTGGGCCCAGGAGAAGTCGTCCCTGAGCTTGGTGAGGAGGGAAGGCGAGACGTCACGTGCGGCGAGGTCCTGCTCTGCGGCTGGCGCCGGGGCCGGGGCGGTCTGCTGCGGCTGCGGGGCAGCCGTGCCCGGCACCGCGACGACCTGGCTGTGGGTGAAGACCAGTACGCGGCCGTCCGCGCTGGTGCCGGCGTACGAGTCGGCGTCGGCCAGCTCCACGGTGACCGTGCTGTAGAGCTGCTGCGGCCCCTGTTGGCGGCCCGTGGCGGCGTGTGCGGGGTGGTGCGGATCGAGAATGCGGACCTGCTGGCCGACCTCGATGTCGGGTTGGGCGCTCGGGTCGGCGGCCGTCCACCCCTGGGGGGCGGGATGGGTGCGGTTGTGGCGGTCGTGGCGGGCGGCTTCGCCTTCCACGGTGCCGCCCTCGACGGCCGTTTCGATCCGTCCGTTGAAGGGGCGCTTTGCACCCAGGGCGCCGGAGAGGTACACGGTCTGCTGGAGCTGCACCTGGTCGCCGCCGACGGGGTTCCAGGCCACGTAGATCTGTGTGCCGGTGCCGTCGTCGACCTGGACCTTCACGAGCTGGTCGGTGCCGCGGCTGTCCTTGGCGATGACCGTGCCGAGGACCGGTGCCAGGGCGGGGCCCGGCCGGTGAGGCTGCACCTCTGCGGTGCTCGGTTCGGGCGCGGCGGCGCGCAGGTCGGGGGCGAGGGTGAGGCTGTCGCGGGTGCGTTCGGCCTCTTCCTTGTCCGCGAAGAGGGCTTCGAGGGAGGCTTCGCCTTGGCGGCGGATCCAGACGATGTCGCCGGTGGCGTCCAGCACGGCCCAGCGGCGGCCGGTATCGGTTGCCCGGGCCCGGACCTTGAACGGCGGGTCTTCCACGGCAGGCGGCTGCACCGTCGTGGCTGCGGGTTCGGCCTCCGGTGTCACTTCCGGCGCAGTACCGGACACGTCGCCCTGCGCGTCGGGTGCGCTCTCCTCGACGGGCTCAGGGGCCGCTTCGTGACCGGCGGCCCGCGTTTGCGGCTCCGCCTGCGGAGCGGCCGTCGCCGGTGCGGCGAAAAGCGGCGTCCCCGTACGGATGCGTTCGATGTTCTTGCCGGTGGCGACCTCTTCGACGTCGACGACGCCGTTCCGCCCGAACTGGAGTCGGACGAGGACCGGTTCCTTGATCGGGTTCTTGCGACTCGCTGCCTTGCCTCCCCACCACAAGGTGCCGTCGGCCGCAGCGAGGGCGCTGGCCTCGCCCGGCTTCAACACCGCGAAGGCGGAACGCTCAGGAACCACCGGTCCGGGCGCGGGTCCTTCTGGGGACGAAGTCAGCTCCGTCGCGTCGGGCTCCAATGCGCCAACAGCGGGCTCAGCGGGCACGTCCTGCGCCGCGGGGGTCTGCGGGGTCGGCGAGGGCACGCCGTCGGTCATCGCGGCTCCTCGGGAAGCGTGGCGCTCTTCGGCGAGGACGCGCAGGTCCTCGATGTACTGCAGGGATCCGAGGTCGAGTCCGCGCATACCGCGGGTGGCGGCGACGTAGGCCAGGCGCAGTTCCTCATCTTCGGGCAGTTCGACGGGCTGGCCGGGATCGGTGCTGGTCTTGGGTCCGCGGAAGTCGGTGCCGATCTGGACCAGGTGCCACTCAAGTCCCTTGGACTTGTGGGCGGTGGACACGATGAGGTCGGCCTCGTCGGCGTTCTCGGTGAGCTGGCCGACCATGTCGATGAGCGTGTCGGCTCCGTGCTCGTCGACCAGGCGCACGAACGACTTGAGCTGCTTGGCACTGTCGTGCTTGTCGACGTAGCGCTGGACCTGCTGCCAGGACCGGAAGGGAACCAGCTCGGGGTGCTTGCGCGTCTTGCTTTTCTCTTGGAGTTCCTTGGCGCCCTCGGCCATGCGCTGCAGTTCGTCGCCGCCGCCGACCATGTGGACGGAGCGGCCGTCCTCCAGGGCGGCCAGGACGGCGGCGACCACGCCGGTGTTGTTGCGGCCCAGGACGGCGTTGGGGGTGTCGATGGGTCCGATGGGCGTGGCGATCGCGTCGTTGCCCTCCATCAGGTACGGAGAGTCGAGCAGCTTGAGGAACACGTTCGCGATGTCGGCGACCTCGGGGCCAAACCGCCAGCTCTTGTTGAGCGGGAGTTCGATGTCGGCCGGCCAGTCCTCGAGTGCGTTCTCTGCGCCGCGGAAGCCGTAGATCGCCTGGTTGGGGTCGCCGACGATGACGACCTGCGCGGCCGCGCCCTGGGCGGGGCGCATGTTGTCGAACACGACCTTGCGCAGCACCGGATTGATGTCCTGTGCCTCGTCGAAGACGATCGTGTCCGCGTGGATCTTCGGACGCGAGAGCGCCCAGAGCTTGAGGTAGTCGTCGTGGTGGAAGTTCAGCTCCCGCGATTCCGGGTCGGTCTTGTCGGCCCATGCCTCCCGCGCGTAGCCGAGCACCTCTCGGCGCAGACGGCTGGGTCGGGCCGCGACATCGAGCAGGGGGTGCTCGATGTCGGGCACGTGCTCCGGGCCGATCAGCTCGGCATCGCTGTTGCGGAAGTTCTTGATGGCCTCCTTGACCAGGACGACGATGTCTTCAGGCGCCAGTTCGTCGCCGCCGTCGATGTGGGGATGCGAGCGCACCCCGAGAAGCTCCGCCCAGTCGGCGTTCGCGTTGGTGCCCACCCCGCCGTCCTGCTGTCCGTCCGAGACTTTCTGCGCGAGGTCGGTGGAGCGCAGGTCGCGGGCCGCGAGGGAGTGGGCGGTGGAGACGCTGACGTGCCGCAGACCCGCGAATTTCTTCCGCGCGTCCCCGGCGTTGGCCGAGTTGAAGGCGAGGTACGTGATGCGCCGGTTCAGCATCCGGCGGGCCAGGGCGACCATCGTGCTGGTCTTGCCAGTGCCGGCCAGGGCCTGGACGGCCACGTTGAGGCCGTTCTGGGCGGCCACGACGATGGCGCGCTGCTGGGCGGTGAGCGGGTAGTCCTCGGCCTCCCGGGCCGTCTGCTCGTACTGGGCGCGCAGTTCCAGGGTCAGCGCCTGTCCGAGCCGGTCCCGCGTCTGCTGCCAGACGGTGTCAAGGGCCTGGATCCGGGTCAGAGCGGTCTTCTCCAGGCGGCTCGCGATGACTGCCGTCTTCGGATGGTTGCGCCACCCACCCTCGTTTGACTCCCAGCGTCCTTCTCCCTGGTAGCCGAAGTGCTGGCTCTTGAGCCACTCCCGCAGCTCGGCGTCACCCTCCCCCGGCTCGGTGCCGGTGACGATCACATTGGTGCGCAGGTCCGCGTCGCGGAAGACGGCCAGGCGCTGGGAGGGGCGCGGGTTGGATTCCTCCCAGTGCTGTCCTGCCTCCGGGTCGGCCACCAGCACTGTGGCGAGCTCGGTGAGCACCGGCACGGGCGTTTCAGCCGGTGCAGTACCGTCCTCGGCCGGGGCGACGTGCGGGCGGGCCACGGACGCAGTGGGCTCTGCCGCTGTCGGCTCCTCGGGGGCGGCGTCCTGGGAAGGCTCAGGCTCGCCGGTCGGGGTTTGGACAGCCTCCGGCGCCCTCTCAATCGCCGTCTCCATGGGCGCGGTGGTGCCCTGGGCTGCAGCAGCCTGCTTGGCCTCCAGGCTCTCGAAGACGGGTATCTCGAGTCCGCGTGCCGCCATAAGCGCCACCAGCGCGTTGACCTTCTCGGTGCGGGTCTCGTACGTCAGGTTCTTCGGCATCGCATGCAGGTACCGACCGTGCTGGAGCCGTGCCATGTCCTGGTTGCGCGGGTTGAAGCCGCGGGGTCCGCCAGCGACTTCGAGTGCAAAGCGATGCTCTCGGTCGCTGGCGTTCCACACGTTGGTGTGGTTGCGGTGGTGCTCGATCCACACGTCGCGTGCCGGCAAGTTGTTCAACAGGGAGTTGCGGTTCGGGACGTCGTTGAGTTCGGCGTGCACTTCCACGAGGTGACGTACGGAGCTCTCGATGGTGTTCTCGCCCCGGATGGGGCGGTCGTTGCCGTAAAGCGTCTTGTGCTTGCCCTGGTTGTAGGTGCGGCTCTCGACCGAGCCGATCTTCCGGTTGCCCGGCCCGTACACCACGGTGCCGGGAAAGACGCTGACCTGGTGGTATCCGGGGCGGTCGGGCACCGGGGTTGCGTTCTCGGGCAGTTCGCCCTCGGGTACGGCAGACATCTGGTCGAACCCGAATTCGCGGGCACGCGCGTGGCGCTCCTCACCGGTTGCTACCCAATCGTCGTAGGCCTGGACGACCTGAGCGACCGCGCCGGACATGGTCTCGAACGGTTGCCGCGACGTCTGGTTCTCGATGGTGGTGGCGGCGTACTTGTCGTCGGGGCGGGTGACGACGGAGCCGACGGCCTCGGCGTCCAGAAGAACGGGGGCACGCAGGAATGCTCCGTCGGCTACCGGCTCCCCGGTGGTGGCCCGTGCGAGCAGGGCACGGGCCACCTCCGTGCCGCCGAGCCGCATAGCGTCGTGGATCGAGACCGGGCTGTCCTGCGGACGGTCCTGGGAGCTGTCGAGGTCCAGCTGGTCCTCCAGCAGAGCCTCGCTGTCCGGTGCGGCTGCTTGGGGGGCGCTGTCGAAGTCCTCTCGGCTCATCTTCGTCCAGGGCCTGCCGCCCGTTGCATCGCTCTGGGCCTCCGGTGCGGGGGCCGGTGCTGCGGTGGGGGTCGGCTCGGCAGTGGATGTGTCAACGGGCCTCTGGAGGTCGGTTGTCGGCACTGCTGCCGCCGTCAGGCGCGCGGCGGCAGGAGCGAGGTCCCCGAGCTGCGCAGCCCAGTACTCCATCACCTCGACCGCGGCGCGGGCCCGCTCGGGCATCACGTCCACGCCGTCCGCGCTCGCCACCTCAGCCAGACGGGCAAGGGCATCGCGCGCCGTGAGGATCTGTTCACGGAGCTTGGCCACCGATGTCGGCCGGCTCTTGATCGCCGTGGCGCCGGCGTTGACGGCCTGGATGCTGCGCATCAGCTCGCTGTCGCCGAAGATCGGGTAGGAGACGCCGTTGCCGGTGGGGTGGGCCAGTGCGGTGAGCAGGGCGGGCCTTGCCGCGCGGGTGACGACGGTCTCGGGGAGCAGGGCGTGCTCGCCTACGGCCTCCCTCAGGGGCCGGGTCTTGGCCTCCTCCGCGCTCAGGTGGTAGCTGACGGGGGTGCCCTGGTGGGTTCCGTCCACCGTCACCGAGCCGTCGGCGTCCCTGTTGGTGCTGGTCACGGTGAATGCCGGGGTCCAGCTCTCCTGCGTGAGTCGAGGTCCCTGCGGTGCGGGCAGGCGCACGGATACTCCGGGTGCGATCTGCTTCCAGGCATCGCCTCGCCAGCCCAGGGGGGCGACCGCGTGAAGGTGATCTTCGCGGTTGATCGCGTACTTTTCCGCGTCGCCCTTGCGGTCCAGCTCGCCTATGGCGTTGCCGTCCACGTCGACGAAGATCCACTTCCGGCTCTGTTTCCGGGTCTGGGGTGGGTCGGGCATCTTGTCCCGGCTGACGACAGCCCCGAGCAGCTCGCCGACCTCGTTGCGCACGAGTCGGCCGCTCAGTTTCTTGAGCTCCTTCTGCTTGCCGAGGATTGCCTGCAACTGGGCACGACGCTTCTCCCTGCGGGCGAGGCCGCCCGACACCCGTTCCCGCTCGGTGGCGATCTGCCTGCGGCGGGCTTCGACGAAGGGAGCGTGCGCGGCATCGGCCAACGGCAGTTCCAGCCGGGCATGTTCGGCTTCGAGGATCTCGGGGGATTCGCCGACCAGGCCGACGCTGCCGGGGCGGGCCGTGGTGATCTCACCGACCGGGTCGGCGGCGGTGAGCAGCTCCTCGCCTCGGCGCCGGGCCAGGACATCTGCGTAGGCGACGGTCTCCAGCTCCACGGTCAGCTGCCTGGGCTGGACATCGGTGACCGTGTGCCACCAGTGGTGCGAGCCCTTGAGCAGGACCTGGTCCCCGGTCTCGAACTCGATCGGGCTCCAGTCCCTGCGCTCCCCCTGGGGGAGGGCGTCGAGCTCGCCGCGCCGTGCGTCGTCAAGCTCGGGCAGGGTGGTGTCGGCGGGCGCGCCGTCACGGTTGTAGTGGACGGCGATGGAGCGGCCGTGCTTGAGCATGCGCCGGACGAACAGGCCGGTCTTGTAGGCCCGCGTCTCGGGGCCGGTGCCCTTGCTCTGGACCCATGCGCCGACGCTGCGCATACGGATGAAGTCTGCGGCTTCCAGAGCAGCCAGGGCATCCTTGTCGCCCTCGGCGACACCGAATACGTAGGTGCGTGTCTCCTTTCCGTCGTCCCGCTCGTGATGGATCCACACGGTTTCCGCAGGCCTGGGCCCGGTGACGAGAGCGGCCTCCTGCAGAGCCTGGTGACGTTCGGCGATCTTCTTCGCGCTGGCGGACGGGGTGCGCTCGCCGGGCATGTAGTCGGCGCCGACCGTGATCCGCCACTTGACCGCGCCATCCCCGACGACGGGACCGTGCCCGTGGCCGATCTGCTCGGCACCGTGGCCCACGGTGATGTGCTCGACGTCGCCGCGGGAGCCTTCGCGCGGCGGCTCCAGCCGCCACCAGTAGCCGGGCATGCCTGCGACTTCCAGCGCGTCGAACGGCATGGCGGTGCTCTCGTCCGCTGCGGGTGCACTGCCCGGCTCCTCGACCAGCATCGGCTGCGTGGGCACAGCTGCGGGGGTGGCTGCTCGCTCGGCCGCAACCGTCTGTACGGCAGGTGCCTCGGTCTTCTCCTGAACAGGAGCGGGGATCGCTGCGTAGCGCTGCATGGCCAGGAGGGCATCCTCGACCCTGGGGTGCGTCGTGCCGCCACGCGGCCCGGTGCGCCCGTCGGGCCACAGGGCGAAGGACCGCTGCTTGTCGGCGGCGAACCGCCCCTTGCGCGGATGCCACTCCAGACTGAACCGATGGAGGCCGACCACGGTGTGCGCTTCAAGCTCGACGTTGAGGCGCTGGCTGGCGAAACCGGAGTCGGTGCTCCGGGTCATGGTCCAGCCCTGGGCCTGGGCGGTACGCCACAGCTGGCCGATCGTCTCGGGGACGGGGTACTGGGGGTCCCATTCACCGCCTTCCGTGATCGGCGGTCCGTCGTCCGGTGCGGGAGTGGAGATCGTGGCGTCCTCCGGTGCGGGGGCGGCCGTTCGGGGCGACGGGACAGCCGCGGGCGCGGGTGCGGGGATGGTGCGTTCGTCGGCGAAGGCGCGCAGGCGCCCCGGCATCTCCAGAGCACGGCCCGAGAGCACGCGGATCAGCCCGTACAGGTCGCTGCCATGCAGTTGCTCGTTTTCGAGCTGGACGCGCAGTGCCTGTGCGGCAGGGGCGAGTTGTTCGATGGCGTCGGCCTTGGCCCGGATCTGGGCGTCGTCCAGCTCGGCTCGCGTCTCTGCGTGCACTGCGTGCAGTGCGTGAAGGACGCCATCGAGGGCTGGCTGCTGGGTGTGGGTGAGGGGCCAGGTGCGCAGGGCAGCAGTGAGCAGCGCATCGGTGAACGGCTCGAGCTCGGCGAAGGCCCACGACAGGCGGATGGCGTCGCGGTAGGAGGGGTGGCCGGGCAGCGCGATGGCCTGGTCTTCGGCCCAGACACGCAGAGCGTTCAGGACTGCGTGGTGAAAGCTGTCCTGTCCGTGGGGCTGCGGAGGCTGTGGGGGCAGCACGGTGATCGCCGGGTTGCCCGGGTGGGGCAGCTGCTCCCCCAGCACGGTGTGCCAGCTCTCCCCCTCCTTGACGAGCGTGGCCACGACCGTGTCGTCGGGGGCGCGCAGGGTGTAGGCGGGGCCGTGGAAGATGTCCGGCGCGGCCAGCACCGTGAACCCCTCGACACCGGCCACTGCGTACGCCCGGCGGTCGGGGTGGCCGGGGTGAGTGATCTGCTCGTAGGCCTGGTTGCTGCCTGCCTCGTAGGCGTGCAGCGGCTCCTGCGTCTGGGGGCCAGTGGGGCGCGGGTCCGGGTAGCCGAGGCGGGGCAGGAGGAACGGGTCCTCAGTCCAGGGTTCGGCCGCGGTGGGGAACACCTGGCGCCACTGGGTACCCCACGCGGTGGCCGCCGACCGGTCAGCGTGTTGACGGGCGCGGGCGGCGAAGGATTCGAAGAGGTACTTCACATCCAGTGGTACAAGGACCTGGAGAAGGTCAGTGTCCTGGATGGCCCGGGCCAGCAGCAGGACCGCGCGGACAGCTTCGGTCGGGGTGGTGGAGGTGGCGGCCCGAACGGCTGCGCTCGCCTCGTGCAACTGCCGGGCGCGCGGGTCGTCGGCGGGCCAGTCCGGGTGGGCGATGAGTGCCCAGCTGTCGGTGATGAGGTCCGCGGTGGCGCGGGTGAAGTCCTGAAGGCGGGTGTAGGGGGTGTCCACCGTGGTGGTGTCCACATCGAACAGCGAGTCCGGCTCCGCCCCGGCGGGGCTGTACCGGTTCCAGGAGGCTGCGAGGGCCTCACCAGTGGGCGCGCCGGCGGCCTGCAGGGCGTCCCAGATGGTCAGTTGGATGTCTCCCAGTCGCGCCCGTGCCGGGCCGTCGCCGGGGGCGGCGGCCAGGGCCTCTTCGGCTTCCAGGAGAGCGGCGCGCGTTTGCTCGGTCAGCCCGAGGTTCAGCCAGGCGGGGAGCTCCTCCCAGCGCATCACCACGCTGGTCACGGGCCGCTCGGCACTACCCCGCGTGGAGATCAGAATGCCTTCGGGGGCCGGGTCCAGCCGCGAAATGCCGTGCAGTTTCCGGTGACGGGCGTTGATCCAGATGCCGGTTCCGGCGGCGACCAGTTCCTGGCGCCACGCGTCCATCTGGGCCGGGTCCTGCATGCGGCGGACGAATGCGGCCAGTCCTGCCCCGGCGGGGTTGGGAACGGGGTTCAGCGTCCCGAAGTCGTTGATCATGGCGCGGATGGCCTCGTGCTGCTCGGCCAGGGTGACGCCGGGTACGGCGGCGCCCACGACCTCCGGCCGGTCCTGTTCGGCCGGGCTGCGACTGCCTGCTGCGATGGGGGCGGGCTGTGCGGGAAGGCTGGGGCGGGGAGTGCCGCGGAAGAGCCTGTCCCAGGCCGCCGAGGTGACGGTCGCCCGCCAGGAGCCGGTGAAGGTGTTCGCGGCCTGCTCCAGTGCGACCAGTGCGCGGGCGGCGTCGCCCGGCACCGTGGTATCCGCCCAGGCGTGGTGCACGGCGCTGACCGCTGCGTCGATGCCTTCGACGGCCGCGTGGAAGTCTCCGGGGTTGTTGAGGGAGACGTTCCTGAAGGTGTCCAGGGCCTGGCGCAGTTGCGTCTCGGGGCCCGTCTGCCTGGCTCGTGCCTTGAAGTGGCCAGTGGCGGCCAGGTCCCGTACGGCCTGGTTGAGGGCGCGGCGCGGAACGCGGATCTCCTTGAGCGCGGTGAAGACAGGAGCCGGCGTCGATGCGGCTTCGGCCGGGGCGGGTTGGGGGCCGGGCTGTTCGGCGGGCTGGTCCGGTTGATCGTTGCCGCCGGGGGCGGGCGGCGGCGGGTTGTCACGTCCGGCGCCCCCGCCCGCGGCAGGCGGGACGCTGTTCTGCTGGTCGTCTGCCGGTCCGGGGGCCGCATCGCGTTCGGTACGCGCCGCGTTGCCGGACGGCGCCGGGACGTCCGCAGCCGGGGCCTGGGTGGTCGGGGAGATTTCCGGTCCCGGTGCGAGAGCGGGGGCGGGGGGCTGGGTGGACTGGGCCGCGAGGCGGCTCCGTTCTTCCTCCCACGTGCTGTAGGGGGCGGCGAGCCGGGTCTGGGTGAGGTTGTCCCGGCCGCTGGCGTACTCGTGCAGCAGGCGCTGCAGGGTGCCCGCGAGACCATGGACGAAGCGGTCGGCCCCCTGCCCGTGCACCTCGACCAGAGCCTGGTCGAGAGCCTCGTTGCGGCGCGCACCGTCCCTCTTGAGCAGGTCGAGCAGGCCGTAGACACTGGTGCGCCCCAGTGCGTGGCGGCGCGGCGACACGTCAAGGATGCCCGGAGGGTTGCTGGCCAGGGTGAAGTCCTCATCGAGCACGGCCAGTTCCGCGCCCATGCCGTCGAGTTCGTCGAGGTTGACGAGGCCGGGGTGCGAGTCCTGTATGGCCGACAGCAGGGTGGTGAGCTCGGTGTGGACCGGGCGCAGGGCCGCGGTGACTGCGGCGAGGCGCACCGCGGCAGGGCGGGTGACGTGGGCAGGGGTGTTCGGGCCGATCGGCACCGCGCCCTGCGGCCAGCGCACCGCCACGGTCTGGTCGGCGAGCCGTTCGGTGGTGTATCCGGCACGCCGGAGAGTGGAGTCCAGGGTGAAGCTCCCGCGCGCGACGACAGCTGTGGTGGTGGCGGCGCCGGGGAAGTCCCGTTCGGTGGCCAAGTGCACCTGGAAGGTCTCGGTGCGCGAGCGGTGGGCGTCCAGGACGGCGCGGACCTCGGCGGCGAGCTGATGACGTTCCGCGTCCAGACTGCGGGGCGCGGTGACGGTGACCTGACGGGCCTCGCCGCGGTGGGCACTGCGTGGGTTGTCCTCGGCAACGGTGACGGGCCTGAAGCCCAGCCTTCGCAGGCTTCCGATGCGCTCATCGCGCCGGTTGGGTGCCTCGAACGGAAGCATCGTCATGGTGATCGCGACGCTGCCGTCCACGTTCGGGCGCAGGGTGTATCCGCCGCCGCCCCACGCCGCGGGCACCAGCCCGCTGTCGTCCAGGACCTGTGCGATATGGCGCTCGGATGCGGTAACGCTGCCCATAGGCGCGGTAGCCGGGGACGGCGGGCACAACGGGGCCTGCGCACCGTCAGGGAAAATTCGGTGCTCGTCGGCAGAGGCGATCCAGTCCGCTGCCTGGTCCCGTGCAGTATCGGCCAGGGCGGCGATCACCGCCTGGTCGGCGGCCGGGAGTTGCATGAATGCGGCGCGCTCGGCCATGTAGCGGGCGGCCCGGGCCACATCGAGGGTGGCCCGGTAGGCGTCTGCGCGGCTGTCCAGCTTCTCGTCGCGGGCGAGGATGCGCGCCGGGCGGCGCAGTGCCGCCGCACCAAGGTCGTCGGTATGCGGGCTGGAGAGCCTCTCACGTACCGCGTCCAGCGCCAGAACCTGTTCGATCTGGTCCAGCAGCGGGACGCGACGGTTGCGGAATGCGGTGATCGACCCGCGCACCGTTCCGCCGGGGAACTCGCTGTCCAGTGCGGTGGCGACGGCGGCCGGCCGGGTGGCCTTGAACGCCTCCCACCATGCGGTGAGCGGCCCGCCGCTCAGGACGTCTCCCCCGCCGCGGGTGATGACCTCCGTCAGCAGGGTGATCTGCTCGGCGGGCAGCCCCTCCTGCCACTCGTTCCCGTACAGCCACTCGGACATGGCCTGCTGGGCTGCCTGCGGCTCGGCGCCGGGCTCGGCATGGGCCGCGAGCGCGCCGGCCTTCTCGGCCCGGCGGCGCAGTTCGAGCAGCGCGAGGTGCAGACGAGGATCGGCGTCCCGCGCGCTGGCGGCCAGATTCCCGGCGTGCGCGGCGGCGGCCTGGGCCGCGGCCGCGAGTGCGTCGGCGCCGTCGGCCTTATCGAGGCGGTGGAGGTGCGCCTGGCCTCGTGCCTGTTCAGCGAACGCGGTAAGTGCGCCGTGGTCGCTGTAGACGGTGCCGTGGTCGCGGGCCTGCATGAGTGCGGCCAGCACGATGGGCGCGTGGTCGGCCGTCAGGGGCCGCCGGCCGTCGAGGACAGCAGCGCGCACCAGTTCCAGGAGGTCTTCCTGTGCGGTGCGCCCCGCCGCGGCGTCGGCGTAGGGCTTGGCGCCGGGCGGGACGGGCGCCACCTCGGCCTGGGTGTCAGTGACGGGTGCGCGGTGGGCGTCGTCGGCGGGAAGGGCGAGATGGCGGGTGAGCCGGTCGACGTGGTGGCGTGCCAGGTTGTGCAGCGCCAGCGCGAAGAAGGCGCGGTCGGCTCCGCTGTGGTTGAGCACCGTCTTGGCGGCGTCCGCGAGCTGTTGGTGGCGGTGCATCTCCCCGGCGAGTCCGCCGACCTCACGGTGCCCGTCCCGCAGCCGCAGGGCCTCCTCCAGTTCCCGGCCTGCTTCGGCCGGCAGGGGGTCGGAGAACGGCAGGTGGTCGAGGAGGTAGGCGAGTGCGGTGATCCCGTCATGGTCCTGCTGCATGTCCGCAGCCGGGTAGGTCTCGCCGCTGGCGCTGAGGTGCTGCGGCACCAGGTGGTCGCCGAGCCGGTCCGCCGCCCGCTGCAGAAGGAGCAGGGCGTGGTGGGCGGGCTGCGCGGTGTGGTGCCTGCTGTGCCGTCCGATCACTTCCGTGACGGTGTGCATCGCCTGGGCGGCGGCCTTCGCCAACTCCCGCGCCTCGCCTGCCTGCCGCTGCCAGGAGCTCGCACCGCCGATGAACGGCAGGGCCGCCTCGAGCGCGGTGATCTGCTCGTTGTCGTTAAGGACGGTGCGCAGGTGGCGCACCGCGTCCTTGTGCAGCGCGGTGAGCGCCGCGCCCGCCGCGTCGAGTTCGGCCTCGGTGGTCACCGGCTCGGTGACGGTGGTCTCGAAGGCCTGGGCACGCTCTTCCAGCGTGACGCCGATGGGGCGGCGCAGCCTCATGCGCATGGTGTCGCCGGCCGCCTCGCCCACCGGGGTGAACACGCGCCGCTCGCCGTCCTCGCCGCCAGCGGTGACGGTGAGAACTCCGTTGTCCCAGACCGGGGTGCCGACGCCGGTGCGCAGGGCGAGGGCGTACAGCTCGGGTGCGGTGTAGGTGACGGCGTGGTCCCAGGTCGCGGATCCGGCAGCGCGCATCAGCTGGGAGGCGGGCAGGTGGGCGTCGATGGTCTGGGCGAGGGTGCGGGCACGTTGCTGCTCGCCGTCCTCGGCCCCGGTCGGCCAGGGCTCCTGTGGGGAGGTGGCCAGGGTTTCGGTGGTGGCGTGCATGCGGGCAGCATGCTCGTAGGCGGCCGAGGCCAGTGTGCTGATGCTGGGTTCGTTGATGTCGTCGTCTTCGAGGCGGAGCTGGAAGGCGTGGGTGAGTTCGACGAGCGTGCGGCACCCCTGGGCGGCGTCGGGCTGGGTGCCGATCTGCTCGGCGGTCGCGTCCTGCCACAGTGCGGCGGCGGTTTCGTCGGCGATCGTCTTGAGGGCCTTCTCGCTGGCGTACTGCGCCCCGCTCCAGGTCCGGGTGAACTCACCTAGCGCTGCCAGGAGTTGCAGTGTTCCGGCGCGGGCGGCCGCCTGGTCGGGGTACGGGTCTTCCGCCTCTCCCATTCCTTGGGGGTCCTGAAGGTGCCAGGCGGCCAGCGCGGCAGCCGGGACCGGCGCCCCGGGGGCGGGAGCGTCGTTGCGGATCGTCGCGGTGTTCAGACGCGCGGTGGCTTCCCGGAGCAGGAAGGTGTGCAGGGTGTCGGCAGCGGTGGTGGTCGCGTTGTCTTCGGCGAAGTACAACTCGAGCAGCCCGGCGGGCAGGACGTCCTGGGCGGCGGCGAGGTGTCCTTCGGTGAAGCTGCTGACCAGGTCGTCCGCGTCGTCGCCGAGGTTGCCGGTAAGGCGCAGGTGCAGGTCGATGTCGCTGCTGACCGCGTCGGCGATCTCGGCGACCTCCTCGGCCCACGGCTGCCATACGCCGGGCAGTTCGGTGCCGGCGGCGGGCAGCGGGATCAGCTGCGGCGCCGCAGCGGCGGGGGCGGCGTCGAGCAGGGTGCGCCACATGGTGCCGAAGAGGCCGACGAGGTCGCCCATCTGGCCGATGTCGCTGCGCAGGGCGCGCCGCAGGCGGGGAGACATGTCCTGCTTGTGCTGTTCCAGCCACGCCCACAGGGCCGGTGCCTGGGGCACCGTGGCGGAGGACGAGGCGCTGTAGCGAATGGTGGACAGCAATTGTTCGTCGGCGCGGGCCTGTTCGGTGAGGGCGGCGACCTCGTGCTGGAGCTGCGGGTCTGCCTCGTCGACCAGGCTCAGGGTGAAAGCGGCGTGCCGGGCCGCCGTGCTGTTCAGAGTGGTCAGCAGATCGCCGTGGCCGAGTTCTCCTTCTTCGGCCTGCTCGTGCCAGACCTGCTGGGCACGTCCTGCGATCTGGTGGCACAGGGCGGGCAGTACCGGGGACACGCCCTGCGAGAGGTCTTCGTGTCCGTCGACCAGGGTCTCAAGCAGCCGGCGCAGGACCCGCTCGCTGTGCCGCTCGTCGGCGCGCAGGGCGCCCGCGTCCAGGACGCGCTGGGCGAGCCGGATGACGTAGGTGTGCCGGGAGGCGAAGTCGTCGTGGCTGGTGGGGGGATTCGCGGCATCCAGCTCAGGCCGCGTCAGGTGCAGCACACCGGTCTGCCGGGCGGCGGCCGCGGCGAGACCAGGCTCGGTGAGCATCGTGGCCGCCCACCGCTGCCGCATGCCCTCTGCGACATCGCCCAGGGCCTGCCAGCCCATCATCCGGTCGGAGACCTCTCCGGCCCGCAGCCGGGTGATGTCCAGTACCTGGGACAGCAGGGCGTCCCAGCCCTGCGGCGTGGCACCGGGGCGCGGCTGGTCGAGCAGCGCGGACAGGGCGATGACGGCGTGCCGCTCCGCTGCGGGCAGCGCCTCGACCGGACCGATCTCCTGGGTCCACGTCTGCCAGGCGGACTGCAGGTCGGCCAGGGCCGCGACCGCGTCCCGGGGCCGCGCGTAGGTACTCTTCCCGGCCGCCGAGCGCAAGAATGCGCGGCTGGGGGTGGGCATGTCTCGGGAGGCGGCCCGGGCCAGGTAGTTGTCGCTGCGCCGCAGCAGGATGCCCAGCTGGGTCAGAGCGTGGTGCAGCGGGCGGGCCTCACCGCGGGTGGACGCCTCGACCTGAAGGAGCTTCAGGTGCTGGTGGACCGCGGACATGGCCAGCCAGTGCTCCGGGGGGCCGCCGTTGCCGCCCTCGGTGGGGAAGCTCACGGCGGCATCCGCCATGGCCTCCTCGGTGGCCTCGACGTGCCACGGTGTGAAGTCCTCCAGCAGGGCACGGTGCTCGGACAGCCACAGGTTCATGTCGGTGAGCAGGACGTCGGCGGCCTCGACGGCGGACGCACCGAGGGTGAAGAAGGGGGCATGGAGGACTTCCAGCGCCCACTCCCCCTCGGCTGCGGTACGCACGCGAGTCCCCGAGCCCGGTGCGTGTGCCGCGGGCTCCGGACCGGTGGCGGCGTAGGCGACGAGCGCCCTGCCGGTCGCCTCGTCCAGGTCGAGCAGGCCCGGCCAGTCGGTGGCCCGCTCGGCGAGGAGAGTTTGCGCCGCAGAGGGGGCCAGGCCGCGGGCGGCCTCGGCGAACCGGTCGGCTTCGCCCGTGGCGCTCAGCAGCGCCAGCGTGCCGTCCCGTCCGCTGTCACGGGACCACAGGGCCCACGGCTCCTGGTCGTTCTGCCAGGAGATCCGCAGCCCGGGGTCCTGACCGAGCCGGTCGTACAGCTCCTCACCACGGCACACGAGCACCTCGCCACCGCGGCGGACGGCGTACAGGGCTATGGGGTGCGGGAGTTGGGCGAGGCGGGCGCTCTGCGCGGTGTGCGCGGTGACGTGGACGGCGAGGAGGTCGATCTCCGCGCCGTCACCGAAGAACGCCTCCATCCGCGCGACGTCCAGCGCGTCGTAGGGCGACGAGCCCACCTGGTCCATGACCTGGTCCTGGATCCATTCACGGACCAGGTCGACAAGGAACGGGTCGATGGGATCGTTGCTGACCGTGAGGGCGGCGGTCCTGGGGTCGGTTGCGGCTTTGTCCATCAGCTGGTCGATGAGCTCGGCGTGCTCCTGCCACTGGGGCGGCACCGGGAGGCGCCCGCCGGTGCGGGCGGGCTCGGTGCCCGTGGCGTGCCGGGCGGCGCTGGCCGCCAGGCGGGCGAAGGCGCCGGTGAAGCCGCGCGGGGTGAAGTCCGCGTGCAGGGTGTGGCGCAGCAGCGGGCTCATCCCCGCCGCGCGGGCGCTCAGCCAGTCCAGCAGCGCCGGCGCGTACGGCACGGGTGCGTTGCTGGTGAACGGGTGCGCGGGGGTGCCCATCGCGGCGAGCAGTTCGGGGTCGGTCAGTGCCTGCTGGGTGAGGGCTTCCAGCTCGGCCTCCAGGGCCCCGTCTGTTTCGATGAGCGTGGCGTGCACCCTGCCCGCGTGACGCACTGCTGCGACCGCGAAGTCCTTGAAGTAGCTCTCCCAGTGGGCGCGGTAGCCCTCCTCCTCGTGCTCGCGGCCGACCTGGCGGGCCAGCTGCGCTGCCGCATCCAGCAGGTGCGGCCACGCGGGGTCGACTTGGCCGTCGGGCAGCATGAGCGGGCGGCTGTCGATCTCCTCCAAGAGGCGGGACAGGCGCCGCTCGGTGACCGCCTTGGTCGGGCGGCTCTGCGCGTGTGCCCGGCTCGCCGCGGTGACGATCCTTTCGTGCGCGCTCGCCAAGCCCTCGTGATCGGGGTGTCCGTCGACTTCCGCGTACGGGGGCGCCGGATCGAGTTCGCGGAAGGCGACCTCGAGGGAGCGCGGCTGTCCGGCCAGCCCGGTCTCGGCCTCCGGGTAGGTCAGGAGGGTCTGTGCTAGGCGTCCGACATGCTGGCGGACGTCGTCTCGAACGAGGCGCGGAGCCTGGGCAAGGAGCGTGTAGAGGCCGTCCATCGCCTGCAGGTGGGCGGCCGCGCCGCGTGGGATGAGCGCGGCGGCGACGCGGGCCTTGAGCAGGGCGGTCTGTTCGTCTGTGCTCTGCGGGTCATCGGGGGCAGGGTCCTGCGCGAGGCTTACGGCCAGGCGGTCGAGGGCCCACTGGATCTCGCCGGGGCTCGGGTAGGTCTCGTTCCACAGCTGCGCCCGCTCACGGAGCCACGCCTCGTCCGGCTCGGGCGGCGGAGTGTGGGCGAGGCGATCGGTGTACAGGGCTGCGGTGCGGGCGAGGTGGCGCAGCCGGCCAGTGCTGCGGTGGTCGGCGCGCACGTACTCCGGCTGCGCGGCCAGGGCGCTGGCGGCCATGCGGATACGGGTGTATGCCTGGATCTGCAGTGCCCACTGCTCGTCGGGCGTCTGCTGCGCCTGTTCCCAGGAGTTGGCGAACTCCTCAAGGATCTGGGCGAGTTCTTCGCTCGGCTCTTCGGGCAGGTGGTGTCCGAAGTCCTCCGCCCACTGGCCGTGCGCCTCGTGCAGCTCTTTGCGCGCGGCTGCGGCGGAGTCGTGTTGGTTGGTCGTCGAGTACGGAGCGGGCCGGTCTTCGCCGAGCACCCAGAGGTCCTCGCCCACCGGGTAGCCACTGGTGCCCATGGCCTCGCCGGGCTCGGTCTCAGGGACGGAGACGGCCCCCGGGGCGGGGGCAGGCTGACGCTTGGCGCGGGTGGGCCGCGGTGCCGGGGGCGGAGTGCCGTTGACGGTGGGGTCGGCCGCAGCGAGCTCGCGCACCGTCTCCTCGTCGTTGTCACGGATGGCCTGGACGAGGGGCTGGTTGTTCTTGCTCCAGGTGGCCATGAACTGCTCGAACTGGGCCCGGGCGCGCGCCTCGATGGTGCGGGCGAGGTCGTTCTCGCCGTCGTGCTGGTCGAGGGTGGCGCGATGGCGTTGCAGGAAGGTGCGGGCGAGCTCGGCAAAGGCGTTCAGAGGCTTTTGCATGGTGGTGCGGTCGCGGCCCTTGAGGGAATTCAGGAGCCGCTCGGCCTGGGCCAGCGAGTTGGTGAGGGCGGCTTCGGTGTCGTGGCCGTCACGGTCTTCGTGGGCGGCGACTGCGGAGAACAGCTCGTGACGGAGCTGGGTGAAGGCGTGGGGGATGTTCTCGCGGTCCCACGTCTGGTCGGCGGCGCTGCTGAGCGTGATCTCGGCGCCTTCCACCTGGGCGAAGGCGTGGTCCCACTCCCGCTGGGTGGTGAAGACGGCCGCTGAGGGCGGAGCCGGCTGCGCTGCCGCGGTCGGCTGCGGTGCAGCCGGAGTCGGAGCGGCAGTGACCGGGACGGCTGCTGGTGCGTCCACAACGGGCGCGGCGGGCGCCTCGGCGGCTTCTTCAGCCGGGTTCTGGGTGGCGGAGTCCGGGGCGGCGGGGGGTGTGGCCCGTCGGGCCAGTCCGGCGAGCCGGGCGTCGTTGGAGACAGCTTCGAGGCGCGAACCGTCGCGGTAGCGGGCGGTCAGGTGGCGGCCCGCGCTGACGACAGAGTGCAGGGCGGGACTATCCTCCATGAGCCGTCGCAGCAGGGCGTGGGCAGCGACGGGGTCGGCGCCCTCGGTGTACTTGGCCGACAGGCCCAGGTTGTCGAGGCGCACGTACTCGCGGCCCTCCTCGGCGCCGGACTCATCCACGCGCGGTTCGTTGGAATCGCTCCACTGCGTCAGGGCTGAGGGGGTGCTCAGGGTGGCGGTCCAGCGCTGTTCGTGCAGCGTGGCCAGGCGGCTCAGGCGCCTGAGGTCGGTGGCCATGGGGTTGGATTTGCCGAGGGCCTTGGTGGCGTCCTCGATGGCGTCCTCGATGGCGGTGCGCCACAGTTCCGGTGCCACGATCGACGCGGCGGGCGAGAGCCCCTCGCCGTCGAGCCGCTTCTGGCGCAGGAGGCCACTCTCCTCGTGCAGCTGCTCCAGAGCCCTGGCGAGTTTGCGGCCGGCGGGGGTCTTGGCGGCCTCGGGGTGGGTTTCGACCACTGCGCGCAGGGCTTCGGCCAGGAGCCGCTCGGCGATCAGCGTGCCGAGCCGGTCGGTGTAGTGGAGGAACTCCTCCCGCTCCTCCTCCGCGTCCGCTCCGCCGGTGGCGGAAGCGCCGCCCACCGAGCCGCCGGTGCGACTGCGCGAGCGGCCGCCACCGCCGCCTCCCCCGCCGGAGCGGGCCATGGCCGGGCTGTCTTCGGCGCCCGCGCTGGCGTAACTGGGCACAGCTCCGCCGGGACCGCTGTTCTGGGCGGGGGCCTCGGTCTCCAGCTCGGCCATCAGGGCCGCGACCTGTGCCTTGGCCTGCACCAGGCTGTCGTCGTCGTGGTAGATGGTGCCGAGGTAGGACTGCGCGTTCGCGACCTCTTTGAGGGCGTCGGTGTGCCCCTCTTCGGCGATGGCCAGGTCGTCTTCGAGGTGGGCGAGGCGGTATTCGAGGGACTGGATGGTGCCGGAGACGGAAGCGGGGTCGGCGGCCATCTTCTTGGGGTCGACGGGGACGGGCTGGCCGGCGCCGAAGTCGAGGTGGAGGTCGAGGAAGTCCCGGCGGGCGAAGACGGGCACGCCACCGAGTTCGGCGACCTCGATGGGCGGGTGGTTGGGCTGGCCGCGCAGGTCGTCGAGCACCTCGCCGAGGCGGAAGCGCAGGGCGGCTGCGGCGTCCTTGCGTTTGGTGTAGGTGCGCTTGGTGCCGTTGCTCGCGAGGACCGTCATGGAGAAGTCGGTGTCGCGGGTGGAGCGGCGAGTGCCCTGCGTGGTGGCGTCACCGACGATGGTGGTGAGCCAGGCGATGCGGGTCTCCAGCTGTTCGGCGCGCTGGTTCTCCGTGTCGATGGTGTGCCGCAGCCCGTACTGGGCGGCGTTGTGGGCGTGCTTCTCGGCCTCCATGCCGAGGATCTCGTTCTGGAGCCGTCCCACTTCCTGCAGGCGCGGGTCGCCGGCACCGATGGAGACCGCTTCCACCATGTATTCGTTGAGGTCCATCGCGATGTCGTCGATGGTGCGGTCGGTGAGCTTGCCGCTCATCAGCTGCTGGATGAACTTCGCCTTGCCGAGCACGAGCTGCCACACGTAGGCGTCGAAGGAGTTCTCGGTGACGTAGTTGTAGACGTAGACCTCGCGGCCCAGGTCGTAGTTCAGGTTCTTCTGCCGGACGACGCGGCCGGTGCGCTGGTGCAGGTCGACGGGGCGCCACGGGCAGTCCAGGTGGTGCACGGCGATCGCTCGGCGCTGCACATTGGTGCCGGTTCCCATGGTCTCGGTCGAGCCGATGAGCACGCTGATCTTGCCGTTGCGGGCATCGCGGAACAGGGCGGCCTTGTCGCGGTCGCTCTTGGCCTCCTGCATGAAGCGGATGCCGTCGGTGGGCACGCCGCGGGCGGCAAGCTCCATGAACAGCCCGTCGTAGGCGGTCCATTTGCCCTGCTTGAGGGCGTCCGCCGAGGGGGTGCCCAGGTCGGCGAAAACCAGCTGCAAGGAGCCGGGGAGCTCGTCGGGGGCGTCGTCCTTGGGGCCCTGGTAGACGTCGTCCTTGTGCTTGAGGTACAGCTCGGCGATCTTGTCGGCGGCGATCGAGATCTTGGTCTGCTCGTCGGGCTCGACGGCGTAGCCGACCAGGCGCGGGTCGAGGGCCGCCTGCCTCATCCAGGACGCCAGTTTGAGCATGTTGTCTTCGCTGGGGTCCACGGCGCGCGAGCGGATGTCGCGGGCGCGGACCTTGGCTATCTCGGCTATCTCGGCGTGGACGCTGGTGGCCGGGCACTTCACCATCTGCGGGCCGCCCCCGTACACCTCGGGGACCGGCAGCCCGAGGTCTTCGGCCGTCTTGACGTCGGTGGGCACCCACCATGCCGTCAGCAACTCGGGCATGTTGGTGAAGCGTGCGAAGCGGGACTTGGTCTGCAGGCCGCCCTCGGGCGCGATCTCGATCTTGGTGTCGATCTCGGCGTGGTTGGCGACCCAGTCGTCGAAGTTCTCCAGGCCCTCGGCAGCGAGGATGTCGGGGCGCAGCAGCTTCATCCACACGTACGCCTCGGCGATGGAGTTGACCACCGGGGTGGCGGAGGCTCCGGTGATCACGCGGGCGCCGTACTTCTCCCGCATGTATTCGAGCTTCATGTGCAGGTCGGTCGCGCGGATCGACCCGGCAATGCTCAGCCCGGCGTTGTTGGACGGGTTGTACAGGTTCTTAAAATTGTGGATCTCGTCGACGAACAGGTAGTCGATGCCCAACTGCTCCCAGGACAGGCCCCCTTCGCGGATGGAGTGCATCCGGGCGCGCAGGGCCTGCTCGCGGACCAGTTTCTTGCCTTCGACCTCCTTGACGGTGTCGTCTTTTTCGGGGTCTTCGCCCTTGGCGATGATCGCGGCGCGGCGGCGCTGGAGGTCGCGTTCGAAGTCGGCGAGCTGGTTGGCGATGTAGTTCTCGTGCTCGGCCGAGGAGAGAGGGATGGCCTTCATGACGCCGTACGTCATGATGATCGCGTCCCAGTCGCCGGTGGCGGCCTTGGCCGCGAACCGCTTGCGCTTGCGCCGGCTGGAGAGGTCCTTGGTGGACGCTGTCAGAACCTTCGCACCGGGGTAGGCCTGCAGGAACTCGCGTGTCCACTGCTCGGCCATGTGGTTGGGGACGACGATCGCGGGCTTGCGTGCCAGCCCCAGACGCCGCAGTTCCATGGCGCCCATGGACATCTCGAGGGTCTTGCCGGCGCCGACCTCGTGAGCGAGCAGCGCACTGGGCTCGTTGAGGATCCGGGAGACCGCGGCCTGCTGGTGGGCGCGGGGGTTGAACTCGTTGGACAGGCCCGGGAAGGACAGCTTGGGGGCGTCGTCGTAGTTGCGCAGGACGAAGCTGTTGAACCGGGTGTTGTAGACGCCTGCGAGGGTCTCGGCCCGCTCCTCGTCCTTCCACAGCCAGTTGCGGAACTCGTCGTTGATCCTCTCGCCGTACTTGTTGGCGATCGTCGTGGCGGTCATCGCCTCGGCGCGGAGCGCCGCCTTCTCCGCGGCCGTTGCCTCTTCGGGGAAGTTGGCGGTGATGCGGATGGGCCGCTGGTTGAGCAGGGCGCGGGCGATGTCGACCGCGTTCATCTCCTCGGTGCCCCACACCGCGGTGGTCATGACGTTCTTCTCGGCGCGGCAGTTGATCGTCCACGTCGAGCCGGCGGCCCGCTCCACCTTGATCGACTCGTCGCGCAGCAGCTCGCGCAGGAACTCCTGCACGTAGGAGGCGTCCACCCACGGGGCGCCGAGCTTCACTCGGATCTCGCCCGGCGGCACGTCCTTGGGCTGCACCTCGACCAGCGCCGCGACGTTCGCGACGAACCGCTGATCGACTGCTGCGGCGTCCTGGGCCTGGGCGAGCTTGAGGCGCACGTTGCCCGACAGGTACTCGGCGGCCGGCACCAGACGCTCGGTGTGGGGCTCCTCGTACACCACACCGAACAGCGCCGTACGCGCGGCCTGCTGCCCGTCCAGATCCAGCAGGCGGGCGATGACGTCGAGGCGTATCTCCCCGTGCAGGTCGAGGCTGATCGCGGCGGCTTCTTCAGCGGTTTCCGCGCGCTCGGGCAGGGTGCGAGGAGCGGAGACGCGTTGGGTGAAGATCTCGGACTTGCGGGCGGTGCCCGCCTCCTCGTCGTAGTCCTCCAGGGCGTAGACGAGAGGGGCGTGCGGGTCATCCGCGAAGCCGCCCTGCGGCGGAGGGACGCGGGCCCAGACCTTGAGCTTCCCCGCGTCGCGCAGCTCATCGCGCAGCGACTGGAGTTCGGCCAGGCTCTCGCGCAGTGCGGTGGGGGCCTTCTCCGCGTTCCACCCGAGCAGCACCTGCAGGTCCGCTTCGGTCAGGACACCGTCGCCGAGGTTTTCGATGGCACCCTGCTGCTTGGATCCCAGCCGCCCCGAGACATCCAGAGCCGCATCCATCAGTTGCTCGGACAGTTCCTCGGGCAGGTCGTCCCAGGTGAGCTTGCGGGTCCGCTCCTGCCGGGTGAACCGGCTGACCGGCCCGAACTTCTTGACATACGCCTCGTAGTGCGCGTTCAGGGTCGAACGCAGGAATATGAGCCAGGCGTCGTCGGCGTCCGGAGAGGTTTCAGCGTCCAGCAGTTCCGAGACGGCATCACGTATCAGCAGCAGCGCCTTGAGCTCGTCGCGCTGGGTCTTGGGGCAGGGGTGCGGCTCGCTGTCGTCCAGGCGCGCGGACCAGAAACTGCCGTCGGGCAACTCGATGATCCGACCGTCGAACCGCTCGGCGTTGTCCCCGAACAGCTCCTGCGCGCCGGGCCCCTGGACCTCCTCCTCGCGCCTGGCCGGGTTCTCGGTCATCGCCAGACCGGCCTCGACGGCGGCCGCGATCTCCCGCTGCAGCTCCTTGTCGAGACGGGCGGCGGTGTCGCCGCTGCCCGCACGGACCTCCGGCCGGTACTTGCTGCCCCGGGCCCGGCCGGCCTTCAGAGTGCCCAGCACGTTGCGCGGGTGCTTCTGGTAGTACTCGTTGACGTCCATCCGCTCGTCGGCCGCAGTCTTGACCTCTTCGCTCTTCGCGAAGACGGCACCCTGCTTTTTGTGCGAGGGCGCTTTGCGGCGGAACACGAGCAGGTCCGTCGCGACGTCGGTGCCGGCGGCCGCGGCGTGGGCGCCGTTGGGCAGCCGGATCGCGCACACGAGGTCGGCGAGTTCGCCCATCTCGGCACGGGCAGCCTTGGAGGACTTGTCCAGGGTGCCGGTCGAGGTGATGAACGCGGCCACTCCCCCGACCCGTACACCTTCCAGGGCCTTGATGATGAAGTGGTCGTGCATGGGGAAGTTGCCGGGGTTGTGCCGGGGGTCGGTCAGACGGGCGGAGTGGAAGGGCACGTTGCCGATCGCCGCGTCGTACTCGCCCGGCTTGATCCGTGACTTCTCAAATCCCTCATTGACGATGCGGGCCTGCGGATACAGTGCCTGGCTGATCGCCGCGGTCACCGGGTCGAGCTCGACACCGGTCATCTCGGCACCCTCGGGCGCCATCCCGATGAACGTGCCCACCCCGGAGCCAGGCTCCAGCACCCGGCCGCCCTTGAACCCGAGCGCCTGCAAGGCCCGCCAGATCACCTGGACGAACGCCGCGTCCGTGTAGTGCGCGTTCAGCGTGGTCCGCTTCGCGGCCGCGTACTCCGTCTCGCTGAGCAGCTCCTTCAGCTCTGCGTGCGCGGCCTCGTACTTTTGTCGGTGACTCTTGGTCCGCTCCTTCGACGGGGCGAAGAGGTTCGGCAGTGCACCCCACGACGACCACCGGGCCAAGATGCGCCGCTCCTCGTCGGTCGCGTCCCGGTTTTCTCCCTGGATGAGGCGTAGCGTCCGCAGGGCGGCGAGGTTCGCCTCCAGGCGGGGCATCGGCATGGCCGGAGCAAGATCGTTCTGGTCTTCGGGGCGGAACGCCCCCTCCTGCGCCGCCATTTACAGCAGCCCCTGACGGCCAAGAGCGTCATCCGAGAGCCCCGTCAGCTCCAAGAGCCGGGCCGGAGCGCCGATACGGAGGCGAACACGCTCCGCCGCGCTGAAGTCCCCCGGCCCACTGCGGCCGGCCAGCAGATCGTGGAGGTGCTGCTCGCGCCACTGCTCCTCCCCCAGCTCGGCGCCGGTGAGGTGCGGGTCGTCAGCCAGGTCTGCGTCGTCATCATCGGGCAGCAGCACGAGCTCACGCAGGACCTCGGCTTCTGTCTCGTGACGCATCTGCTGCAGGCGGCCAGCGCGCTCGAGGTAGGACTCCCCCACCACGGTGGGTGCGGACAGACGCTCGGCGGTCCAACGGACCCGCACCTCGTCCTGGACATCAACGCCCAGCTCGGCGAAGAAGGCCCCTGGGTCATCGATCTCTGCGATGCGCCCGGGCCGGAACTCCTGCCAGTGCCGCTGCGCGAGCCGCCCGTACTGATTCACGTCCACCACTCCCCACGTCCGATGGGCAGCGCAGAACGATCAAGGATTTTGAGAAGCTCCTCCCACGCCGCCAGGAACCGATATTTGGCGGCGGAGAGGGCTGATAGAGGGTCTGAGCTGCTTAGTTCCGTGGGGCGGGACCGATGAGAGAAGGATCTTTCCTTGCGGTCCGCAAGACGGAATGGAGGGCGTCGGACACTGAGAAGGAAGCGCAGTGTCGGGGCGGGTAATTCAATGGGTCTCTCGCATGCAAAAAGTTCAGCGCCGTACATCCCAGGGGCGCTGCCCCTGGACCCCGCCAGGGGCAAGCGGCCCCTGGACCCGCACCGCGGGGGCCAACCCCCGACCCCGTCAGGGGGCGTTGCCCCCTGCACCCCCTGCTGAGGGCCTGCTCGCCCCCCAGACCCCCAGCGCCAGGCCCTTGGCGGCCTGGACCAGCCCAGCCCGCATGCCCTGCGTCAGCTCCTAACGTCGCCGACGCACCACTCGGGCGCAGGGCGCCCTCCCTGGGCAAGCGGGACTGCAAACCTCCCATACCTCGCATTGGGTGGGGAGTGGTGATCCGGGAGCGCTTACAGGTGCCCGACAAAGAGGGTGGACGGGGAGGTGGTGGAGATTCGGAACCGGGTAGAGATGGCGCGGCAGAGCTAGGGGGCAACTGGTGCGGGCCGAGAACGGGGTAGATGGTGAGGTAGTTGGGCGTGCGATGGGCCGTGGTGCTTGCGTTATGCGTGATGGGCAGATATCACGCGCGCGCGCACGCTCTAGAAGTTAGAGAGATGCGCGTTCCTGCAGGTCAGAGGCGGTATAGATCGCTTTGATCATGACGTGTATCTCATACAACTGGTGCTGCCGTATGGAGTGAGCACCCTACCTACCTTGACGATTGCGCGCTATGTGCGCAATCGTGCGCGCCTTAATGCACCACGCCCCCGAAGTGGATGTCGCGATAGTCCACCAAGGAGGGCCCCGCGAGCGGAGGCTAACGCGCGTACGCGAATGACTTGTTCGTACTTATGTACGACATGCGATCTGGAGAGCCACCGCGGCTTCCCGATGCGCACGCGTGCGAACTAGAGAGGCCTCAGGGGTGAGCGCCACGTGCCGCAGGGGCCAAGCGGGCTAGCTCTCGGCGGTCCGGTTCATGCGCTACACCTCATACACGACACGCCAACGCGCAAATACAGCGCGTCGTTGCGCGGTATGCGCGCAATTAGTAGGCTGCCGCTTGTCTAAGATTCGATCTTGAGGAGCGCTCTTCGCCATGTCGGCAAGTTCCGCCCGAGGCCCGGACGTTAACGGGTCCCTCGGGCCATCTCCAGTTCCCCGTAAGAAGCCGAGCCCCCGAGCCAGCCCCTACCGACAGCCGGGGAGTCTCGCACCTCGTCCCAACGTTGTTGAGCTCCCTGATGGCCACAGGGCCCATGTCGAGCCGCCCCTCACAAGTGATGGCTTCATCGGCGGCGGGTTCGCGATGGATTCGCTCGCCTTCATGCGCTGGGCCTCCGCCTACTTCTACGACGACAACGTCAGTCTCTGCGTCCTCCTCTTCCTGATCGGCAGCCAGGAGCCGGGAGGTCTTGCATGCGTCACTCAGAACGAGATCGCTCAGGGCATTTCCGAGCAGATGTGGGAAGACCTGCGCAAGAGGCGTGATCAAAGCCAAGTCTCCAGGTCCATTTCCAAGCTCACCGCACTCGGGCTGGTTCACATGCCTAAGCGAGGGCACTATCAGCTCCAGCCCGCGGCGACGCTTCGAGGCGGTACCCAGACGTTTGAGCGACCAGTACGGGAGCGAAGTGGGGCCCGGACGGAGAAAGTTCGGGTGAGGGTGGACCAGCTGAGCCTCTTGGCGGATCTTCTGGACGATCCGAACGTCTCCGAAGCTTTCAAACAGCTGGCTCGGCCCGATCCGGAGCTTCCTCGTCGTCGAGGAGCGGCCAAGCAGTCCGATTCAGAGTCCCCCGGAGGGCAGTGTTGATGGCAGAGGTACCCATGGTCGACGAAGCGCCGGCGGAACTCACCTGGGGCTCCTTCAACGTCTTCGCGTACACCCCGAGCATGCCGGGCATCAGCTACCGGGTACTGCACCACCTTCTGGGCGAGCAGAGGCCCGGGGGTCTGTGCCAGACCACCGAGGTTGAGATCGCCGAAGCGCTGAAAGTACATCGTTCCCAAGCGGGTCGTGGGCTTCTTCATCTGGGGCTCGCCCGCATGGTTTTCCGGAAGACTAAAGGTCTCTACCAGCTCAACCCAATGCTGAGTGGCTTTCGCACTCCCGCAGAGCACAAGGCGGCCATCGACGGCATGGTCGAAGACGACTGGCTCGATGTCGAGGACTACCAGGAGCGGTACGACGAGGCCCTCGAAAGGCACGAGGAGGAGGTCCGGCTCCGCACCCTGGAGCGGAAGCACGGCAAGGTTCCGACAGCACCGGGTGTGGCTGACCTAAGCGCAGCGCGCCGCCGGGGACGTCAGTAGTACATCTCGAAGCCCGGAAACAGCGAGGCCCCACCCGAAGGTGGGGCCTCGCTGTGTCTAAGACACTTGATCACCTTACCCCGAACTGGATCCGAGCGCCAGCGGAGCCATTCGCCCAAGGTGGGAGCAGCCTCAGGGCCTGCGACGTGGCACACCGACGTGCACCCACGGAACGGGACAGGGCGACTGGCTGGGTCCGAACGGCGCCGAACTGACCACGATCGATCGCTGCAACTGTGCCGCTGCCGGCCTCACCCCGACGAGTGAGTGCCGGCCAGCCGCCATGAGTAGGCCCCGGGCCTGCGTGTCTCTCTATCGATGCGATGAGAGGCGGCGGACGCCCGCCTCGGACTGGCGCCCTCTGCCCCTCATGATCTGAGGAGGTCGCCCCCGCCTCCATCGTTCGCCTTGTCACCCCTGCCTTCCTGTTTAGTGCGTAGCCGTCTCACCAGGTTGCAGGGCCAGGTGTATAGCTGTGGTGCCGCCTATGCGCAGCCCCAGCCGGAGCGCTACCCCTGCAGCTCGTCATCTCGTCATCGTTCTCTCGGCGTCTGACCGCTCGCTGGGCCCGGTCGTTCTCGCCGCCTCGTTGAGTCCACCAGTCTCGTCGCAACCGTTAGGCGGTTCCCGCCAGTAGCAGGAGCGCGTCGGGAGACGTCATGAGCTTGTCGATCGGTCCACGATCCGTTGCGTGGCTCACGAGACATGGGCGGGTGAGGAAGTGAGGAAAGTGTGTGAGCTTGTGAACGCTGCATCCCGTTCAGCATCTATCTACAGTCGCGAACACTGTGCGCGTCATATGCAGGGAAATCGACGACGGGCGACCATTCAAAGGAAGAGTTTCCGTGCGCACGCCCACCTATGGTCGTTTACCCCACCAGCAGGTGACTTCCATCAAGCCTCCCGGAGTTCAGGTCTCCTCCTGGACCGTCGCGCGATGGACCTCTCACGGTGCAACGGCAGTCACACAGGGTCACATTCCGTGACAGCAAATGACATGCACTCGACAGACTTAAAGGTCTAGGAAAAGTAAAAACCGCCTCTGACCTGCATGTTTCACAAGGTCACACACTTTAATCATTTACTCACTCGGGTCATCAGTGCTGCCACCGATACAGCTCGCGTGGATGCGAGAATCCCAGGTGGGCATTGATTAGACATGTAAGGGATGGTGCTAGGGAGCCTGATATCAATGCAACTTGAGGTAATGGAAGTGGGAATGCTGGCCTATCGGCATTCGCTAAGCGAGCGTCCTATCGGTGGGCGAGGGGGTCGGAAGTTCGATCAACTATCAGCTGTGCATACCGATGTGATGGTGCGTGACTTTGGCACTGCTGTGGCTGTAGCATCCACTGCGTGCCGTGACGAGTACGCGGGCTGACCTGTCGGCGCCTGCGTGGGATATCACGGCAACGTACCGTCCCCCTCGCGAAACTTGGCATAGCGGAGAATCAGTGCACCTTCACACCTTCGAATCACTCGCGTCGCGGCTCAGGATCGTGAGCCAGTTCACCGCCATGACCCCTCCTGACGGGCTGCAGGACTTGGTGGCACAGCTGAGGCCCCGACTGCGCAACGTCATCGGCGTAACGATCGGCAAGGGGGGTGAAGGGAAGACCACAACTGGTGTGACTCTCAGCCACATGCTTGCGCAGGAGCAGCAGAACCTTGCACAGCAGGGGCACGAGGCGAAGCCCATCCTCTACATCGAGCTGGACAGTAACGGGAATGGTCGGCTCGACCTGAAGATCCTCGGTGGAGAGTTTGATGACGATGGCAATGGCTTTGTTGGGGCCGTCACTGAGGACAAGCCATTCACGGTCGTCAGGAATGTAAAGCCATACCTGGACATGACCGTAGCGGGGTCAGCCAACTCGGGACTCGCTGCCGAGATCAGTCGGTTGGCGAGTAAGCACGTTCAGGCTCCATACCTCATGCTTGGGATGCTCCTGGCGCAGATTTCACACAACTATGCGTGGATCATCGTGGACTTCTCCCCCGGCGATGTGTCGGTTCAGCGCCTTGGTCTCGCAGCGGTGACACACCTTGTGCTGCCCGTGAAGAATGCCGACGACGCCATGCTCGGAGGTCTTCAGACGATCGCCAATCTCGTGGCTGAGGTCCGGCTCATCAACCCTGAACTCGGCATCGCAGCGATCGGCTTCCTGGGGTTCAAGAAGGTTGCTGGTGAGGCGACCGCCGAGCTCGACATCGTGCGGGTCAAGATTGAGCTGCTTCTTGAGGCCGCTGGGCTCGAAGCAGGCTTGGTCATGCAGGACCACATTCGAGAAGCTCGAGCCTTGTCAACTGTGAGTCGGAACAACGGCTTGCCAGCCCGTGAGCTCGCGCTTGCCGCGAACGAGCTACTTCTCGACGAGTCGGGCGCTTCCGTGCCGAGGCCGCGCTATGCCAATGGTCGTCTTGTTGAGCCAGATAAGGCACTCGACCTGGCTGAGGACTGGACAACGTTTACTGGCGATGTGATCAAGCGTGTCGTCAGCCGTACCGCCGAGCTTGAGGGAGTAGCCGCATGACGGGCCGCAACGGATCCACCAAAAGGTCTGCCTCCGGCACGCCGTCCAAGTCCGCGGAGACCCCTGCGGAGCGGAAGGCTCGCGAGGCCGAAGAGAGGAAGAAGAGGCTCGCCGCCCAGATGCCCAACTTCTCACTCAAGGGCTTCAAGGCCGGGGCTGTCGAATCGAACGGCGGAGGTGACCAGGAGTCGGAGGGCGGGGCAGTGAAGTCCCAACCTGCGGGTCTCGATAAGGATGCTGCATCCTTCTTCGCTGGCTTCACGGTGGACAAGGCGGATGAACCTGCCGGAGGCGTGGCTGAGGCGCTGGTTCCGCCTCAGCCCAACAGCTCTCCGGTGAGCAGTGGAGGAGAAGCGGCGGAAGCCAGCACGACTGAGCCTGCCTCTGCGGAGCCGCTGCCTCAGTCCTCCGCCGCGGAGGTCGACCATGACACCCCTGACAGCCGTCGCCATGCAGTCTCGCCCGCTGAGCCAGCTCCAGCTGAGGATGTGGTGAGGACGCAGCCCTACATGGGTGAAGAATCGGGCACAGAGCGTGGGAAGATCCACAGCCCATCGGGGGCTTCGCTTAATGAGGTGACGCCTGGCGTTGCTGCCTCATCCGGGTGGGAGGGGCGCGCTTCGACTCCCTCGACAGGGACTAGCACCGAGATGGCGCGGCATTCTGCAACCAGCGGTGGCGGGTACGTGATCGCTACGGCTCAGCAGGGAAGCCCGGCGCCTCGACGACTGCGACGACCGCGTGTGGCGCGGTTCGACCCGAGCCAGCAGCAGACGAGCCGCGAAGATGCTCTGCGCGAGCTCCAGGAAGCTGCCCCGCGCTACTCATCTCTGCTAGTCGCATATCGCGTGGGCCAGCTCAGTACCGTCCCGAGCGTGAATAGGAACATTCACCTGTATGGGGCTGCGTTCGAGCAACTCGCTAATCAGGGGACCCGTGACAAGGCGCTTTTCATGACCCTCACTGGCCAGCGCCATAGGCTCACTCCGGCTCACTACGTCGACGCCGTCCTTGAAGCAGCATTGGGATCACTCGACCCCACGTGTGTCGACGAGGATTTGATCGAGGACGAGAAGGATCATGTCGAACGTCTTGCGGAAATGGCCTACAAGTACCGCGGCTACATCCTCAACAACCAGTACCTCGCCAACCTCGAGAAGCAGCGGTTCTCCTGCACTCTTCGCAAGGATGTGGATGCGAAGGTCAGCAGGATGATGGATCTCCTCGGCGCGATGCCGGCCATAAAGATCCAGCCGTTTGAGATCATCAGCGCAGTTGTCGCCGACTACCTCAACGGCCTTCCCAACGAGCTGCCCCACGTGGAGGAATTCTTTGCCCGGACCACGGAGACCACCTACCAGTGACTACTAGCGCATTGCCGTGGAGCGCCTTCAATCCGTGATCCGGGCCTACTGTCCACGAACGTCAGTACCTGCACAGAAGATTCAGCGCTCATCCAAGGCCCTTTACAGGTCCCGGATGACCTCCCCTGTGTGTGGGTCGACGGCGCAGCCGTCGGCTCGCACACATTCAGGCTGCGCAATCGCAGAGTGGGGGACTCTGCTTCGCGAGGGGGGAAGGGCCGCGCCTGGGACTCCGGCAAGACGGTCAGTTTGGAGTTAGTCGCAGTCCTGACCTGCGCTTTTGCCTGGAATCCCGCGAGGTGGCCTGCTTGCGTCACGTCGGGATGATCGGACGTCGACGCCGCCCTGGGCCCGCACGCGCCCGCTCAGGCGATTTCCATTCCTCGCGAAGAGGCAGCCTGGAGGCTACTGGCGTATCCGTAACAGGCATTTGCTGCTTCGACTCTTACTTCTCTGTGCCCCTGGACGTGGCGCTCACTCACCGCGCTCAAAGGCTTCGTCGTCCCAGATCCATTGGCCATCGGATGCGATGCAAAGTCCCGCGATGACTTCGCCGGTGGTTGGGTCGATGACGCGGCCGTCCGCGCGGAGGTACTGCGGCTGTGCGACGGCCGGGTGGGGGAGAGGGGACTGCTGCGAGGCCTTACGGCGCTCGGCGAGCCGTACTTGTTCGCGGCGCCAGTGGACTCGCTGGGCCTCGTGGTGGCGGCAACGCCGTTCTTCTGCTCCGGCCGTTCCCAGGCGCTCAGCTGTCTCCGTCCAGCTGTTGACCGGATGGGAGCAGTGCTGGGTGGGTGTCCCGATGCCTTCGAGCGCGGTGGGGGAGAGCTGGTACAGCTCACCATCGTGGTGGATGAGTCCGAGTTCCTTGAGCTTCCCCAGCTGTCGGTAGGCGGTTGGCCTGGAGATGGAGGCGCTCGCCCGGAGTTCCGTCAGGCTCTGTCCGTCTCGTTCGGCGAGGGCCGCCAGGATGGCGAGTCCGCTACCTCCGAGGCCGTGGTGGGCGAAGGCATCGAGATGCATCAGTCGGCCAGCGGTGCGGGAGTCGAGGTCGGCACCTGTGTCCTGTTGTCTCACTCCTGGGCCACTCATGGCCCCCCCAGCCTCCGGCCCTTTGGGGGTGGACCAGTGGTGAGACGTGCTGGAGGGAAGACGGGATATGAGCATCCAGCGGGCGCCATCGGTAGGGGAGCCGTTGTCGAGCTGGCGCAGCATCTTGGCCTGGAGGAGTCGCTGGTTGGAGTTGTGAGCGGTGGTGCGGCTGCAGCCCATCCGTTCGGCGAGGTCGCGTTCGGAGACGGTGTGGTCCCAGCTTCCGGCCTGGGAGCAGATCTCCATGCGGGCGATGAGGTTGCGCAGGTCGGTCTTGCCGGCGACGCCTTTCCAGGGGGTGCACTCGATGCGTGAGCGGAAGGCCGCGAGCGCGGCGTGGAAGTCCTGGCGGGTGCTGATGGGGTCGATGGACCGGATGTATTGCTGTGCGCCGTCCCAGGCCCGCTGGAGCCAGGCGGCGGCCTTGTCGTAGCCGCGGCGGTGGTGGAGGGTTCGGGCGTGCTGTCCGGCCTTGTACGGGCCGTCGAGCATGACCTGGAGGAATGCGGCGCGGCTCCATCCCACACGGGCGGCGTCGGCGGCCAACGCCCGTGTCATCGCCCAGGCATGGTCCGATGCGGCGGTGTTCTTCCCGCCGCGCTGGAGATTGCCCATCGTGTATGCGTCGTCCTGGTCGCCGAGAACGAGGAGTTTCTGCATGCGGGCGGACAGGGGCGGGAGCGGAGCGAGGAGCCCGGTCCTGTGCAGCGGCCGACCCTCGATGTGGGCATAGAGGGAGCTCTGCTTGGCCGGTCGCGTCGGGTGCACTGGGTGCGGTGCGGGCGCAACGGGCGAGTGGCGGGACGAAGAGAGGGGCCGTGCCCCGGCTGGAGGGAGGGTCGCTATCGCACTGGCCATGATCACAGCACTCCCGCCGAGATCCAGCAGTGGGAGGGGGAGAACCCATGCGGGTGCACCGTCGCGTCTCCGGCCTGAGTGCGGCGTTGGGCAGGGTGAAGAAGGGCGCCCGGATGGCGGGCAGAACGGGAGAATTGGGGCAGGGGTGGGTGACAAGCGGCAGCGAGCTGCTGCATCATGAGGGCGATCCGTTCCCGGTGTCGTGGAACGTCGAGGCCCCTTGGCAGGGGTGCGAGCTCCGGAGTGGGAGTGATTTCGCCCGGCTCCTTCGGAAAGGAGAAGCCGGGACTCGCTCGACTGGCAGGTCGGGCGATGACGAAGGGCCGGCGGCTGATGCGGTGGTGGCACACCGCATCGAGCACGAGGCCGGGCCCGGTGTGTATTGGCAGACAGCACCGGGGCCGCAGGGTTAGGTCATCGGATGGTCCCTGCGCAGTTGTCTGCCGTCCCTGACTGACACGTCGTCCTCCTTGGCTGGGTGTGGCCTGCTTCGAGGCCACCGTGCTTACGCGCCCGGCGGCGGGAACCGCTGTGCGGGTGCCTGGGGGGCCGCCGTATGCCTTGTGAAGGGCAGGCGGCCGGTGTTCGGGTCACGCGGCCTGGGCGGCCGCGAAGCGGTGGTGTGCGATGACAACGCTGGACTCGATGGCCGCCTGCACGGTGTTGCTCATCAGCCGCCCGTAGGCGATCAAGGGGTCGCCTTGCGCGTGATCGGGGGCCAGGATGCTGACGGCGGCGACCACGCGCGGCTCGGCACCGGGAGTGGCCGGGGCACCTGGCAGGCGGCGGACCGGGACAGAGACCAGGATCCAGCCGGGCAGCGGCGACTGGGTGAGCGCGACCTGGGCGGAGCGGATCTGACGCAGGTCCTCGCGCAGCGGGGTGTCATGGCCGGCGAGATGGGCGAGCATGACCAGCCCCGGCGCGTCGGAGTCGAGGGGGGCCTGGCGGAGTCGGTCCACGGCTCCGGGGGTGAAGGCCAGTTCGCGGCGGAGGCGCAGGTCGTGGGCCCCGGCGGCGGCAATGCACAGACGCTCGCCGGTGACGGGGGAGTATGTGTGCAGCAGCACAGCCTGCTCGGTGCGGCTGTGAATGTCGTCGAGAAGGAGGGCGGCGTCCAGCAGGGGAGTAGTGCTGGGATGTACGAGCCCCGGCGTGTCGGTCGGACGGGCCGGGGTGGGGCGGAGTTCCCAGTACCCGAAGCGCGGCCGATAGCAGACCTTGGCCCTGAAGAGCTGGAGCAGCCGCCGGCGGACTTCGTCTTCGGCCATGGTTGTGCGCGCGGTGATCTCGCCGGACTTGTGCGGACCCGGGCCGAGCTGGAGAAGAGCATGGAGCACTGCGTTCGTGCGGTCACGCTCTCTGCGCTGATGCGAGCTACGCAAGCCGATGTCCACAATTCCTCCCCGTCGCGCCAAATCAGCACGTCAGCCGGGGCAGTTGGTGCTGTTGGTCTGTCTAGAAGATCTCTATCTGGGCACACGTGGGGCTGGCCAGGAACACCCCCTTCCGGAAGACCCCCTTCCTGTGACGGAAGGTGAGCAGCGCTTGCGGGATTGCGGCATAGTGCGCAGGTATCGGCGTATTCGCTGCTGTTGCTGTGAGTCAGATGTGTGGAAACTTTCACGTTTCCGCCAGAGTGAAATGTCGACAAAAGGTCGTCGTTCGCCACGTGCCTTCGTCGGCCAGGGGCCGGTATACACCCGACGGATCCGTCATTCATCCCAAAATGGAACGTCACTGGTGTAGTCCTCTGCCTGTGCGGCCCTTCCGTGGCGTAGGACTCACTGCCCCGGGGGACTAAGCAATTGCCGGTGCTTCAAGCCTCTTTGAGAAGAAACAAAGGAAACGCCCCCATACGCGCAATGCTAGGGATGTGCGCCCGCGCAGAGGGCGATCGGCGGGATCGTCACAGCACCGAGTCGGCCGGGCCCCACCTCATCGACGATGGCGGCTGCCGCACCGTAGACGGCGCGGCACATCGCGCGGCCGGGAGAATCCTCCCGGCTCCACCAACGGCCCCTTCGAGCCGCCACATCCATCAGCTCCGACAGCTCCAGCCCGGACAGCTCCACTCGTACGAGCCCCGCGTCGGCCAGTTGCTGCATGCCCTCGGCGAAGTGCGCGGTGCCGTACCGGCGGGCACATCGGGTAAGCATCGCCGACCACACAGACGGCGCACACACCAGCTCGATCCGCGCGATGCCCACGGCGGCCTTCAATCTGCGGCGCCGTCGCACCCACTCCACCCCGTGCCTCCCGTCTCTGACGTCGTCAGCTGCCGACATGCACGGCACGCCTACACCCCACTCACTCACGCGCTCGGCGCTCGCCAAGGCCCTCCGGCCCGTCCGGTGGCAGCGGGCGGGATCCGAACGCAACTGGTGTTCCTCCCCGCGGGAGGATGCGTACCGATACGCCGATCACCCGTGGTTCCTCGGGCACGCTGGATGCGAAGACACCGAACCGCCCCCAGAAGGAGAGACCTCGCAGCAGGCGGGCGCGGGCGAGCAACCGCGGTCAAGGGGGCCGACCAAGGCGCCGGAACCGCAGCACCGGGCACCTCCTGGTCCCGCATCAAACCCAGGCCCGACACAGCGAACAGCACCGCCCACCGGGTGGGTGGCTCAGATCAGGAGGAAGCATGCACAGCCAGCCAGCTGGGGGAGACGCGGGCTGGGCCCCGAGCGCGCAGAGCCAGCCGGCCAGCGGCGGCGACGCGGCGCCCGACCACGGGACCTTCGCCGTCGCCTACACGGCAGCGTCCTGGTACGGCCAGGCCGTCCCCCAGCCCGGTCCCGCCCCCGCACCGCCGACTCCGGTGCCGGACCCGCTCCCGCCGCAGCATGCCCCGGCCCCCGCGGTGCCCGCGGCGTGGATCGGCCAGCCCGTCCAGCACGCTGTGCCCCCGGAGCCGACGCAGACCCCGCAGCCCCCGCCCGCGAACTACGCAACTCCGCCTCCGGGGTCCGCCTACCCGCAGCAAGGGCCGCCGCCTGCGCCGGCCGGACACGGATACCCTCCAGCAGTCGCCCACCCCTCCCCTCCCGCCCCCGCGGCGCCCGCGTTCCCGACCGGTGGCCCCGCGCCAGCGGCCACCGCCTGGCCGCCGCAGTACACCGCGCCCACCGCCGTTCCCACCGTCGCGCAGACGCCACCCGCGCAACTGGCCCCCGCAGCCCCGTACGCACCGGCACACCAGGCGTCTGCAGGCCCGGCGCAGACGCAGCTGGGGCATAGCGCCGCGACCGAGCTGTCCTCCGAACGGCTCCTGCGCGGGGGCCCGCCCAAGCCGCGCAGCGCCCGCCCCGGAACCCGCCCCTCACGCTTCCGTATCGGCGGTGGGCGCGAGGACACCGAGCTGCAGCGCAAGCTGGGACTCATCCGCACGCCGGTCCACTCCTGCTACCGGATCGCCGTGATCAGTCTTAAGGGCGGCGTCGGAAAGACCACCGTCACCACGGCGCTTGGTGCCACGCTCGCCAGCGAGCGCCAGGACAAGGTCCTGGCCATCGACGCCAACCCGGACGCCGGCACACTCGGACGGCGGGTGCGGCGCGAAACAGGCGCGACCATCCGCGACCTCGTTCAGGCGATCCCCACCCTGAACACCTACATGGACATCCGCGCCTTCACCTCGCAGGCTCCCTCGGGCCTTGAGATCCTCGCCAACGACGTCGACCCTGCCATCTCCACCACTTTCAACGACGACGACTACCGCCGCGCCATCGACGTGCTGGGACGCCAGTACCCGATCATCCTCACCGACTCCGGTACCGGTCTGCTCTACAGCGCGATGCGCGGAGTCCTCGACCTGGCCGATCAGCTGATCGTTGTCGCGACCCCGTCGGTGGACGGCGCTTCCAGCGCCAGCACCACCCTGGACTGGCTCAACGCGCACGGATACACCGACCTGGTCAGCAGGGGTCTGACAGTCGTTTCCGGAGTACGCGAGAAGGGCCGGATGATCAAGGTGGAGGACATCGTCGCTCACTTCTCCGCCCGGTGCCGCGGCGTCGTCTCGGTGCCCTTCGACGAGCACCTGGCGGCCGGTGCCGAGGTGGACCTGGACCTGATGCGGCCCAAGACCCGCGAGGCATACCTGAACCTGTGCACCCTCGTCGCCGAGGGCTTCGCCACGCGTAGGAACACCCCGCCCGCCGCCTATCCCTTCCCGCCCCAGCCGCCGGCCGAGCAGCACGGCTACGGCATGCCACCGGGATCTCAGCACAACCCGTTCCCGCCGCGGCCGCGCTGATCTCGGAAGCGCAGGACAGGACGGGCGAAGGGGCGCAAGGGAGCGTGAAGTCCGCCTCGGGGGAGCAGACTTCAGCCCGTCTCCCACCGTGCGGGAATGCCCGCTGCTCCGACGTCGGGAGCGTTCCTGGCGGCCGCAAGCTGCTCAGAGCCACCGTCGTCACCGAGGAGAATCCGCATGTCCCACACTGCCGAACCCCGCCCCTACGCGGCGCGGGCCGCGGCCGCCGCCATCGGACTGACTGCCGCCCTGGGCCTGGCCGCCTGCGCGAGCAGCGCTCCCTCGACGAGCAATCACGCACCCGCTTCCCATCAGCCCTCCGCCACCGCGAGCCCTGCCCCGCGCAGCGTCGTGAGCCTCAGTGAGGCCAACAAGATTCTCGACACCTACCAGAATGTGAACAACCGTGCGAACGCGACCCGTGACGCCAAGCTTCTGGCCACCGTGGAAGCCGGGCAGCTGTATGCGCGCAGCAAGGCCGAGTTCGAACAGCTCAGGACGCTGAGCGAGAAGGAGCAGAAGAACTACGGCAAGCCGTTCACCTTCACCGACCGCACCTTCTACCTGCCGGCCGGGGGCGACTGGTTCGCTGCCCAGGCCAGGACCGGAAAGGACCACGCGGTGATGGTGTTCGAGAAGTCGCCCGCCACCGCCAACGCGTGGAAGAAGGTCGTCTCGCTGTTCCCTGCCAAGGCGCTGCCTCCGGTGAAGACCGCCGACGGCGTAGCGCGAACCGCCCCGGCGGCCAACGCCGTGGGTCCCCTCTCGCCGGACGACGTCCCCGCGGCCGTCGAGGACCTCTTCGCCACCGGCGGCACCAAGCAGGGAGCCGCCCTGGCCCGAACGGGCAAGAACGCGAAGAGCATCCTCAAGACCCACAAGGAGCGCGGCAAAAGCCTGGGCCCGCAGGCCAAGGTGAGCTTCTTCCCCGCGACCCCGGTCAACAAGAAGGTGTACACCCTACGCACCCGCGACGGAGTTCTCGCGATCGCCCCCCTTGCGCACAACGAGGAAAGCCTCGTCCTGCAGCCCGGCCTGCAGATCACCCCGGGAAAGGTCGGCTCGGTATACGACAAGTCGCCGCGCCCGGTGACGGTCGACGTCTTCCAGGGCGAAACCCTGATGCTCCTCCCCGAGAAGGGGCGTCCGGACATTCTGGACTACCGATACGCCCAAACTGATTCGCGCTGAGTGCGTCAGGCGAGGATGGCGCACGTACCGAGGCTGCTCCGAGCCCCGTACGTGCTGAAGCGGGGTTGCCCGCAGGCCGGGCACGACACGGGGCGTTGGGCTTGAGCGGCTGACCGCGCGCCCTTCGGCGGAGGTCCTCGCCGCCGCTGGGGCTATTGGCCGTGCCGCCGCCCACCCCCTCCAGCCTCCGTGGTCCCAGCAGTCAGCCGCGAATGCGCGCTTGTACCCCAACAAGGCTGCTCAGAGAGCGACATGACGGCCAATCAAAAGCTGGCCTTCGCAGCTTCTGTACGCAGCCTGGCCGATGCCGGCCGGGCCCACGAGGCGATGACGCGCTGCCGCCGGAGCAGCTGGCGCACGGGGGACGCGACGGTCGATGGGCACACCGCAGTCGAAGAACTTCTCGTGGGTGGCCAGATCGTCCAGGTGCAGTACGGGTGCGTCGTCGAGCACCGCCGCGAGCCGGGCGGCGAAGGTGCTCTTGCCGGATCCCGCGTGGGCCGTCGACGGCGATCAGCCTCGCCGGGTCACTGACCTCGGGCTCGATCGTGGTCCTGGGCCTTTCGGTCCTCGTTGGTTCCTTCGCCCGCACTTACCGCAAGGGCCGGTCGGCGTACAACGAGATGCAGGGCATCGTATGACGGAGGCTCAGCCGGAGGAGACCGTGGCCGATGCCACCGCGGAACCGGAGGTACGAGTCCACCGTGCTGAACTCCTGGCTCGGCGGGGACTGGGCGTGGCCGGGCTCGCGGAACGGATCGGCATCCATCCGAACAATGTCTCGCGAATCAAGAACGGCCACATCGACGGCATGAAGTTCGCAACCTTCGGCACCATCTGCCGTGAGCTGGACTGCCAGCCCTGGGACCTGCTGACGTACGAGTGACCGCGGCTCTCGGCACCTGGGGAACTCCCGAGGCCCGATACATGGACGGGGGCGCAGACAACCCCGGCCGACAGAGACATGGAAGGGACCCGGCTCATGCCTGGTCCCTTCCTCAAGTGGCGGGCGACCTCTGGGTTACTGGGTTATGAGCCCAGCGAGCTGCTGAGCTGCTCCACCCCGCGTCGGCGGCGCCACCCACGTGATGGTCGGCGAAAGGTACGGCGGTCAGCGACACCTAGGATTTAGTCAAGTCCGCAAGTGCTTTCAGCGCATCACGCTGGACGACCGGATCATCGATGATGACGCGGACGTACGCGTCCAGCTCTCGCAGGAGCGTGCCAGCGATGACCGGCGGCAGTTCCGAGACTGCGAGATGCAGCGCCATGACGAAGCCGGCGCCAGTCACCCGTGTTCCGGCCTTCCTCACGAGCTTGGGATAGAACTCCTTGACCTTATGTGGTTCACCGTCCAGAGCTTGCAGACGTCGGGTGAACTCGTCTTGGTCCGGGAGGACTGTAGCGGCAGCAGGCATGACGTGATTCTCCTCCCTGTCGGGCCACGTACTGAAATCTGTCGTGCGGCACGGCAGCATCCGCTGAAATCTTCCCTGCGCTACTGAAATCTCTGGAGTGGCCCGACAACCCGCGCATGCGGCGGAATCGGCTCGGCCCACGCGCCCCGGAAGCGCGGTACCCACGCAGCGGACCACGGATGAATGGGGCCCCGAAGGGACTGAAGGGACTCAAGAGCAGAATCTTGATCAGTAGCGGGCTGAGGCGCGGGCGCGCGAGCGTTTCGCCGCGAGGGCAGCGCGGTAGGCGGTGGCCGCGTCATCGCGGGACGCTGCGAGGCATTCCCAGTCATGCTCATCCGCGCCGAAGGGGTACCAGCGGGCGTCGGGTCCGTAGCGCAGTGCGATGCCGAGCGCCGTGTCGGTGATCTGGCTGTTGTCCGTGGCCAGGGGAGTACGGGAGGACGGGCGAAGGGGGGTGATGGCCGTGATGGCGGTGCTCAGCGCCTCGGGCGGGATCGGCTGTGGGTGGAGGGCGGTGTGTACGGCGGATGGGCCGCCGTGGCTGTAGGCGGTCAGTAGCCGTCGCAGGGTGGCGGGTTCGAGGCCGAGCCGGTAAGCGGAGTCGTCGGTGCGCTGGGCCGCGGGGAGTGCGGCGATGCGACGGACGGCGTCGGTGACGGGATCGCCCTCCAGAAAGGTGCCGTCGGCCAGGAGCGCGGACGCCTGGCGAGCGGCCTCGGTGGTGAGGTCGCGCAGCTGGGCCAGGCTGGGCCCCTGGGGCGGCGGGGCGAGGCCGGGACGGTGCAACAGCGGTCGGACTGTCTCGTCCTTGGCGGCCTCCGTACGGGGGAGAGGCGCGGACTCCGCCTGGTAGGCGTGGTGCGCGTTGAGGTAGGCCCGGCTGACCACCACGGCAGGGGATCTTCCAGCCGTGGCGGAGGAGGGTTTTGCAGGGGGCGAAGGTGCCGATGGCGCAGCGGCGTTGTCGCGTGGGCTCAGGGCCGGGATCAGGCGGCCGGGGGGCAGGCCACGCAGGATGAGCCAGTCCGCGGGCTGGGCGCGCAGGTGCTGTGTGAGGGCATGGCCGAGGGCCGCGGTGTGCTGGCAGGGAGCCTGCCGGCAGGCGCAGGTAAAGGAGATCTGGTCGGATCCGGGGGCCAGCGCGACATCGCCGACGGCGTCGGGGGACAGCAGGGCGGGTGGAAGATGGCCGCGTTCGACGGTCGCGCGGTAGCGGCTGGTGGATAGCGCGTCGGTGAACGCGTCCCGCTCGGCGTCGGAGAGGACGGCGACGTGGAGGTGGGCCTGACAGGGTTCCTCGTGGCGGGGTGTGACGAGTGCGCTGGCCCGCCCCTCGGCGACGTCCAGGGGGCCAAGGGCCCCCGAGAGGCGGGCGGCGTAGCCCTGGAGCAGGACGGTGTGGCTGGCGGTGGCCTGTCGGTGCGCGTCTTCGAAGGCCTCAGCCCATGCGTCGGACGAGTTGGTGGTCATGCGCGAGCTCCCAGGGTGATCAGGTCGGCGAGCTCGGCGTTGGTCAGTTCCGTCAGTGCCGTCTCCCCGCCGGACAAGACCGCCTCGGCCAGTGCACGCTTGTGCTGGAGCAGGGCATCGATCCGGTCCTCGATGCTGAACTCGCTTGTGAGGTAGTGGACTTGGAGGCTCTTGGTCTGGCCGATCCGGTGCGCGCGGTCGATGGCCTGGAGCTCGACGGCGGGGTTCCACGGGCGGTCGAAGAGGACGACGTGCGAGGCCTCGGTGAGGGTCAGGCCGGTGCCGGCGGCCTTGATGGTGAGGACCATGACGGGGCTGTGCCGGTTCTGGAAGGCATCGACGAGGCGCTGACGTGCCCGGCCTGGCGGGATCTGGCCGTGGAAGAACAGTGGACTGGCGATGCCCCGGGCGGCGAGATGGGTGACCAGGAGCCGGCCCATGGCCGCGTAGTTGGTGAACAGCAGAGCCGACTCGCCGCTCTCGCGGATCTGGGCGAGCAGTTCGTCGAGCGCGGCGAGCTTGCCTGAGCGGGCTGCGGCAGCCTCCGGGTCATATCCCTCCGGGGAGGGGCTTTCCCGCAGGTAGTGGGCGGGGGTGTTGCAGATCTGCCGCAGCTGCTGCAGCAGGGTCAGCACGAGCCCGCGGCGCTGGATGGCCTCGCTGGAGCGGATCCGTTCCATGGTGTCGCGAGCCACCGCCTCGTACAGGGCGACCTGTTCACTGCTGAGCCGGACGAAACGATGGGTGGTGACCTTCTCGGGGAGTTCCTGGAGGATGTGGGCATCGCTCTTTTTGCGGCGCAGCATGAACGGCCCCAGCAGGCGGGCCAGGCGGGCGGTGGCCGCCGAGTGCACGGGGTCCTGCTCGACAGGGATGCCGTAACGCTCGTTGAACAGGCGCAGGGTGCCGAACAGGCCGGGGTTCAGCCAGTCCATGAGTGCCCAGATGTCTTCGAGCTGGTTCTCCAGCGGGGTCCCGGTCAGTGCCACCCGTGCGTGACAGGTCAGGCCGCGCAGGACGCGGGCGGTCGCCGAGAGGTGGTTCTTGACCTGCTGTGCCTCGTCCGCGACGACGAGGTCGAAGGGCTGCGCGGCCAGGATCTCGCCGTCGCGCAGCAGCGTCTGATAGGTGGTGATCACCACCGTGTCGTCGGCGAGGTCCTCCAGGGTGCGCTCGGCGCCGTGGTAGCGGCGCACCGCAGTGGCGGGCGCGAAGCGGCCGATCTCCCGCTCCCATCCAGTGATCATCGAGGCGGGGCAGATGATGAGCGTGGGAGCGGCGCGGGGGGCAGATTCGCGGCGGTGCAGGTGCAGGGCGAGCGCGGCCAGGGACTTGCCGGTGCCCATGTCGTCGGCGTACAGGGCGCCGAAGCCCATTCTCGTGGTGTTCGCCAGCCAGGCCAGGCCCCTGACTTGGTAGTCCCGCAGTTCTCCCCGCAGCGCGGAAGGTACGGGGACGGGCTGGTGTGTGCCCACCCGCAGGAACTCCACCAGGTCGGCCAGGGCGTCGGCGGGCTCGCAAGGGTGCAGCACTCCGTCGATGTGGATGCTGCCGGACAGGGCTGCCGTGAGTGCTTCGGTGGCTGGGAGCGGGTCGAGCTGCCGGTGGGTGGCGCGTTGCGCGGTCTGGTCGGTGACCAGCAGCCAGCGTTGGCGGACCTGGACCAGGGAGGCGTGCCCGCTGCTGGCGATGGCGTCCATCTCCGCGTCGGTGAGGTTCTCGCCGTCGATCGTCAACTGCCAGCGAAAGTCGAGGACGTTGTCGAGGGCGAACCGGTGTGGCGCGCGGTCGCGGTCCGCTGCGGCGGGCGCGGAGCGGGAGCCGATCAGGGTCCGTACACCGAGAGCCTGCGGCCACCGGTTGGGCCAGGAGATCTCGATGCCCAGGCGGTCCAGTTCGGCGCCCATCTCGCCCAGCAGCAGCGCGGCCTCCACCGCCCGGACCGTGCACCGGCCAGGAACATCGCTCTCCAGAAGCCGCTGCAACGGCGGCCAGGCCCGGGCCCCGGACCGCACAGTGCGGCGTACGTGCTCCAGCAGGCCGGGGTCGGCACCGGTCTCCGGAAGGGCGACGGCGGCGTCCAGCACGCGCGGCTGGCCGTCGGCGCCGCCGGTCTTCAGCCGCAGCACGGCCCACAGCAGCTCGGTGTCGGCGGGCGAGTTCGCCGGCGGCGGCTTGATGCTCAGCACCAATGCGGGGCCACCGGTCTCGGCGAGCTGCTCGACACCATCCGCCCAGTCCCGCAGCGCCGTGCCCTGGGGCCGGGGCACGGCGGTGGCATAGGGGCCGGGGCCGTGAACGGCCGTCGCCCCTGGCGAGCGCACCAGCGCATCCGCCAGCGCGTCCAGGGCCTGGCGCAGCACGACGCGCGGCGCCCACAGCCGGTAGGGGGGCTTCGGGAATGGCAGGGGGACGCAGTGGGCGTGCGTCGGCAGCGCTCCCGCCAGGAGCCGGGCCCGCTCCTTCTGCCCAGTCGTCAGCGGACCGAGCCGCCACATGTCGCGGCCCGCCGCGTCCGTGCCCGGATAGACCTGCTCGTCCGCAACCGCCTCCAGGCCCAGCCGCACCACCTGCCACCACACCCTCGCGGTGGGATGCACCTGCCCCCCGGCCCGGTCCACTACGGCGAGGGCATTGACGAGCAGCCGCCAGGGCACCTGCCACACCTCGGTCGGCAACCGGCGCACCGCAACCCCGGCTCCGCCGGGCAGGATCAGATCCATCGTGCCTGCCAGCGCGGCGTGGCACGGCTCAGGCAGCGGTGCCCCGTCAGGTCGGAACAGCAGCATGCGGGCCCCGTCGTGCCCAAGGTCCGCGGTCAGCGCCGCGCCCTGGCCCAGCATCCTCACCACCGCGCCGGTCACCTCGGCCGCCTCGGGGCCGGTCAGGACCGGCCATGCGGGCAGCGGCGCCTGCTCGGTGTCCTCCGCCTCGGCGGCGCTCTCCGCCGGCGGGGCCGTGATCAGGCTGAGCTGGGCCAGCAGGTCGCGGCAGGCGTTCTCACGGGCATCCTTCTTGCTCCGGCCGCGGCCCGCCCCCTCGATCATCTCCTCGGCGCGACGGCAGGAGGCCGTACACGCGAAGAACGGCTTGCCCACCTCTTCATAGGCGAAGTCGAGTTCGGAGATGATTTCCTTCTGCACCAGTTCGTGCACGGCGGAGGCCGGGTTCTTGCCCGGCTTGTACTCCGGGATCACCGATCCCGCCCGCGCTGCCGGAGCCACAGGGGTGGGGGAGGACGGCATACCGTCATCGGCGAGCTGACGCAGCAACTCCGCCGCGGCCTTCTCCCGGGCGCTGCTCTTGCCGACCCCCTGGGCCGTGGCCGTCAGAACCTGTCCGGCCTCGGTGCACGATGCCACACACGAGAACAACGGCTGCTTGCCGCTCACGGTGTTCGAGAGCTGGAAGTCGAGGTCGGTGATCACCTCGATCTGCGCCAGTTCGTGCAGGGCGCTGACGGGGTTCTTGCCCGGTGGCAGCTGGTGCACCGGGACAGGCCCGCTCGCCAGCTCGGCCTCGGGCGCCTCCAGGCCGGTGAGCTTCGCGAGCATCCCCAGGGCCGCACTGTCGCGGGCCTGGTGTTTCGTTCGCTTCGCCTCGCAACCCCAAACCCGAGGCCCGTCCCCGGGGTTGTAGGACACCGTGCAGGAGAAACGGGGCGGCTGGAAAACGCCTTCCGTCTGGTACGCGTACTGCGGAGCGGGCTGCTTGCCGGCGGCCGCGTGCAGCCCGAGCACGCTGCGCGCCACCCCGGGCAGCGCCGCGCACCCGATGACGGCCTGCCGCGCCGGAGCCCACTGCTCGGCCAACGCGTCGAACAGCACCACGTACACATCCCGCGGCTGCAGCGTGCCGGCTCTGGCCCGCGCCGCCACCTCGGCCACCACCGCCGGGGCCGCGACCGGCAGGGCACACATCCTCTTGAGCTGGTCGTGGAAGGCAGACGCGACCGACGTATCCGTCTGCCCAGTGCCCGCCCGCTGCTCCGGCAGTCCCGCAGACCCGTTGACCGGCTCCCATCCCGCATCCGGCACCGGTTCCTGCGGCACCGGCACCACCCCGCTGAGGTGCCCCAGCAGACTCAGGGCCGCCAGGTGCAGGACCGACTTCTTCTGATCAGCGCGCACCACCTGGCCGTGCACCACGCCCTCGGAGGTGCTCCAGCATGCCTGGCCCTCGTGCACCACTTCTCGCCGACCGGCGCGCACCAGCAACGCCTCGCCGTCGCTGGCCTGATCGTGCGAGGTCAGTACCGCAGTCGCCTTCTCCGGTGCCCGCACCAGGGAGGCCCATACGGCCCGCCGCACGCCCCGCGCCACCGCGTCGGCTTCCGCCTCCAGCAGGAGCAGGCGGATCTCGCGCGTGTTCAGCCGCCCGTCTGCGGCCCGCCGCGCGACCTCAGTACACAGGGCCAGGCTGAACGCCCGCTCCGCGCAGGCCCGCGTCAGCGCCCGCAGCAACTCTTGGGAGCCGAGGGCAGCGAGGGCGGGAGCGTCGCTGGTCTGTAGCAGCTGGCGTTCCTCGTCCTGGGCACGCCGTTTGAGCAACTCCCGCCGGGGATCGTCTCCCGCCGCACGACGGGGGAGAACCACGTCCACGGCTTCATGCCCGGAGCCGCCCACGCCATATGCCCCTTTCCATCGACCCGCTTGCGCGGCCTGACTTCCCCTTTGCCTCGCTCCGCGAGACCCGTGAGCTGCATGGTCCTCAAGGGGCTGAGGCGACCATATCCCGCTCCGACCGGTCGTCTACGTGACCAGCGGTTGCCCTGTGGGCAGCATGGGCTTTCGTACGCGCGGACCACTGCCGGACCCTGGCCTGTCACGCAGGGAGGCGGTGACGGATGAAGATGCAGTTGTTCAGGCTGGCGAGGGCGGGCCGCGCGAGGATCTGGTTCAGGCGCGGGCCCGCGGTGAGGACGACGCTCAGTCGTGTGTTGCGGGAGGTAGCCCGGCGCTAGATGCTGTAGAGGTATTGCAAGGACTCGGTGAGCATCCGGTCGGCGCCATGGATCATGAGGACTGGCTCTCGGCGAGCGAGCTCTTCCTCAAGCTGGTCTTCGACATCGGCCAGGCGACGCGGCTGCATCTCGCGCGGCCCCAGCCCCAGCTCGGTCGCGAGGACCCGCACGAAGCTCGCCCGGGTGACCGAGGCCGACACCGCGCCCAGACGGAGACGCACGAGCGGCTCCCGGCCATCGGCCGCGCCCTCCACGGCGACCTCCGCCGTTGTCCCGTCCGCACCGATGACAGACATCAAGGCACTGGCGCTGATCGTGTCGGCAAGCTCCACATCCAGTCCGTCCACGGGCTGACCGGTGATGGTGTTCATGGCGTCAATTCCCTTCCCACGGCGGACCGGAAGATCCAGTACAGCATCGCGCGGACGGCGGATCGCCGGATGGCCGGAATTGACCGGAGATGACCGAAGGGGGCGGCCAGTTCTCGTGCGCAGGCGGGGCCCGAGCTCTTGGCACGGTCGGCTCGGACGGGCGCCACCCTGCAGCAGCGGCCCGCGCGAACCAGGGGGTGACCGGCAGTTGACTTCCGCACCGGGCCGCTGCCGATGGTGTGGCCCGCACCGCCCCGGCGGCCGCCACCGTGGGACCCCTTGCCCCGGACGACACACTGCCGTGGTCCTTCTCGCTGGCCGGCGGGCTGCACCCAGCGCGGCCGCGCTGCGCCAACGGGTCGGGCGCAGCGCGGAGTCCGGGGAACCGTAGCAAGAAGCAATGAAGGGACCCGGCTGAGCCGGGTCCCTTCGTCTCGTAGCGGGGACAGGATTTGAACCTGCGACCTCTGGGTTATGAGCCCAGCGAGCTACCGAGCTGCTCCACCCCGCGTCGGTAGTACCACTCTACACAGTGATTCTTGCGGGGCGGTGCGTGTAGAAGCCGTCAGCTCCGGACAATGTTCTCGGCTTGGGGGCCCTTCTGGCCCTGGGTCACGTCGAAGGTGACCGCGTCATTTTCGTTCAGCTCGCGGTACCCGCTGCCGGAGATGTTGGAGTAGTGGGCGAAGACGTCCGGTCCGCCACCGTCCTGGGCGATGAAGCCGAAGCCCTTTTCCGAGTTGAACCACTTCACGATGCCGCTGGCCATACTGCTTGTCCTTCGATCTTGCCGAGGTGTCCCGGCTGGTCTGGAGTCGGAGCCCTCTGTAGCCGCAGGGCGCCCGGCATCCGTTCTACCCCGTCGGCGCCATATTTACCCGGGTTTCACGCCGCATCGGGTGCTGCAGCGCGTGTGCGGCCTGGCGAAGCCGGGGCCGGCGTCTGGATTGGCCGTGGCGTGGCCGAAAGGTCGGGCTACTTGCCCTTCGCGGCTTCCTTGAGCTTGGATCCCGCCGAGACCTTCACGGCGTATCCCGGTGCGATCTCGAGCGGCTCGCCAGTCTGGGGGTTGCGGGCCGTACGGCCCGCGCGGTGGATGCGCTCGAAGGTGAGGAACCCGGGAATGGTGACCTTCTCGTCGCCTTTGGACACGACATCGCCAATGGTCGACGCGAGGGCCGTCAGGACTGCGTCGGCGTCCTGACGGGTCACCTCGGCGCGCTCGGAAAGCGCTGCAACCAGCTCGCTGCGGTTCATGATGTTGCACTCCATATCTGCGGATCGTCCCTTCCGCCGAGCGGACGGGACATGTCGGAGGCAATCCTGTCACTGGAGCTGCGGCCCTGTCGCACAGCCGTCGCCCGTGCCGGCCCTTGTCCTGGTGTTCCGTAGGCGGGGATGGACGAGTCTGGGCTGACCGCATCGCATCTCCTCACGGCCGCCAACATTGGTCGCCAGAAAGGCTACAGGGCGGGGCATGTCAGCACCCGCTCACGACTTCGCCAGGAACCGGGCCGGCTGTACCCCTTGGAGGAACAGCCCGAGCAGGGGCCAATGCGGCGACAAGTGACGCCGTGGCAGGAACGCGGACACGCTGAGGGCCCGGCTAGCGGTGAGCCTGGAATCGAGCCCGATCCTTCCTCAGCAGGAGCCGCGTGAACCAGAGGGTGCTCGGCGGCTGGATCGGCTGGGGCCGTCGAGTAGGTCTACGCAGAGAAGACCGGCGGCCGAGCCGGACTAGGCAGCCTCTTGGCGAGCTGCTTGGCGACTCTGAGAACGGTGCGGTCGGCGAGGTAGGGGCCGATGATCTGAATAGCCAGCGGCAGCCCAGTTTCGGTCTTGCCGGCGGGGAGCACAAGGGAGGGCAGTCCGACGGGGCTGGTGAGGTTGAGCCAGCCGGTCTGGTCGTAGAACGAGCGCTTCTGCCCGTCGACGGTGATGTACCGCTTCGGGGGTGGCGTGCTCGTCTGGTCAGGGACGGCCGCGGTGGGCGTGGCCGGCGTGATGAGGATGTCGCGCCCGGAGAAGTACGCGTCCCACGAGGCGCGCAGCTTCTGGCGGGCTTCGTCGGCGACGCACCAGTCGCGGTGCCGCATGGTCCGGGAGCGAAGGAACAGCCCGCTCGGGTCGTCGGCCGGGATCTTCTCCGCTGCTTCGACGTCCGCGGCGAAGGCAGCGTTGGTCGCGGTGGCGGACGAGGTGGCGTACATGAGGCGCTGGAACAGCTTGTCGCTCTCGGCGAAGTCGACGGGCTCGGTGGAGTCGTCGATGTCGGCGCCGGCGGTGCGGAGGAGTTCGGTGACGCGCTGGAGGAGGGCGCGTGTGTCGGCGTCGACGGGGCAGTACGGGTGGTCGGCCCAGACGCCGACGCGGAACTCGCTCAGCTTGCTCCTGGCCGGGGCAGGCAGGTCGATCTTCCAGCCGACCCGGTCGGCGGGGGCAGGCGCGGCGATGACGTCCAGGAGGAGGGCGAGGTCGTCGACGGTGCGGGCGATCGGGCCGAGCGTGATCATGTCGCTGCTGGTGGACCAGCCGGGAAGACGGGGGATGTGGCCGCGGGTGGGCACGATCGGGCTGGTCCCGCGGGAGGTGCGCAGGGCGTAGACCCCGCAGTACGCAGCGGGAAGACGCAGGGAGCCAGCCAGGTCGGAGCCGATCTCCAGGCTCGTGAACCCCGCGGCGACGGCGGCGGCCGGCCCGCCCGAGGAGCCGCCGGCGGTCCGGTCGGCGTCGAACGGGTTCAGGGTTTTACCGAAGAGCGGGTTGGACGTCTGGAGGTCCTGGCACATTGTTGGGACGTTGGTGTGGCCGATGATGATCGCGCCGGCGGCGCGAAGCAGGGCGACAGCGTCGGCATCGCGGTCGGGGACGTGGTCCGACAGATCGGGGGAGCCGCAGGTCGTGCGCATCCCCGCCACTTCGAGGGCGTCCTTCACCGTCATCGGCAGGCCGTGGAGGGCTCCGAGGACCTCGCCGGTCCGGGCGAGGTGTGCGTCGGCCTTGTCTGCGGCGGCGCGCGCGCTTTCAGCATCGAGCGTGATGACGGCGTTCAGGGCAGGGTTCGATCTCGCGATGTGCTCGAGGTGCTGTTCCAGCAGACTGCGGCTGGTGATTTTGCCTTCCCGCAGAGCGGTGAGCTGCTCGTCGGCGGATGCCAAACGGAGCGGCGCGGTCTGCCGCGGGCTCTTGGCGGAGCGGTGACGTGCACTGGCGGGGACGGCCATGGCGCTGACTGCGGCAAGGGCCGTCGCAGCGGTGAGCATGGTTCGGCGGAGTATCACGTACGGGCTCCTGATGGGGTGCTGGCAGGGTCAGTCGCGGCCGCCTCTGCGCGGGGCGCGGTGAAGAAGCCAGCGACACGTTCGAGGTGGTGCAGTTCGTCGTCGTAGGCGGGCAGAGGCAGGTCCGAGTCGGCATAGTCGGCCGGGGCGTCGACCGGCGAGTCCTCGTAGAGGCGCATCAGGGCGGCGCCGATCTGGTCGGCGGTGACGGCTGCGGCCAGTTCGGCGACGGTGAGCCCTTCACGCTCGCGCCGTGCTTTCGATTCGGCGAGGACCGCTGGGTCCAGGTATCGGCGGAGCAGTTTCTGGCCGTGGCGGATCTCGGTGCTGCGCCGCAGCAGGGGGAAGTTGACGCTGCGGCCCTGCAGGATCGCCTCGTGCTGCCGGTTCGGCTGGAGCAGGGTGATGCCGGGGTTGGCCTGGGTGAGCGCGGCCCACAGGTGCCGTAGGCGCCAGTAGGCGAGGTGGGTGTTTGTCCACGTCCTGAGCGAGGCCAAGCGCAGGGCCAGCGTGGGCAGGAAATACCCGATCTGGGTGATGGTGGCACCGATGTCACCACAGATCCAGGCGTAGGGATCCAGGCCCTTCACGCTGAAGTCGAGCATGCCTCCGAACACGCCCGCGATGCGGATCCCGCTGTAGCCGAGGGTGATGGTCGCGCCGATCGCGACGAGCCGCAGGCCCGTTGCGATCGAACGGTTCGACGTGGAGCGGGCGTACTTCCAGCAGGACCAGGCCAGGTACACCTCGGCAACGCTGTACGCCCCCATGTAGAGCAGCAGGTACGCCTGGAAGTACGGGTCATGGGCGTAGTAGAGCGAGAAGTCGGTGGGGCGCTGCGCGGTGGGGGTGAGGAGGGTGAAGAGCACGGCCATCGCGACGATGATGAGCGCGGCCCCGATGAGCAGGTGCCGGGTGCGTCGTCGGGCGGCTTCGACGGGCCTGGACCAGTGAGCCAGGACACTGGCCTGGAGCGCCAGGACCAGGACGACGCAGCCCTGGGCGATCGGCACGGCGACGTTCGTGATGCCGAAGAACCCGTCGATGCGTACCCACACCCACGTGATAGACGTGACGTAGCTGAGGGCCGAGAACCCATAGGTGAAGGCCAGGGCCACCAAGGCGGGATTGCGCCGGTCCTTGCGCAGGTCGCGGAGCAGGAGGAGGAACCCGATGCTGGCGATGGCCAGGCACAGCGGGTGAAGTATGTCTTTCAAGATGCCCTGTTCCGGTCAGCGCAGCAGCGTGCGGGCTATGGGGTCGTCGGCCTCCGGCGCGCGGGCGGCCGCGGCGCGGGACTTGCGGATGTGCTCCTGCAGGAGGGAGCCGATCATCTCGGCTTCGAACTCGTCCGGTTCGGTGAACCGGGTGCGGCCGAGGACCATTTGAGCGGTGGCGGGATCGATGTCCGTGATGAGGTCACCGAGGCTGGAGACGTCCAGGGACTGCTTCGAGTCCCGGTGCTTGAGCATGTGTGCGAACTCGTGGCCGGCGACGACGTCCGTGTACACCGGGCTGACTCCCTCGTCGTAGAAAAGGTAGTCAGCCGTGGCTGTGGCCAGCCAGGCACCGCACGCCGCCACCGGCTCCAAGGAGTCCGGGTCCGACAGATCCGGCGTGAACGGCATGAGCCGGATCTCGCGGCCGGTGAACTTCTCCATGAACGGCACAAGGTCGAGGACGCTGTCGACAGGGGGCAGTCCCAGTGCCTGAACGAAGGCCCGGCTGCGCCGTTCGACTCGCGTAGCGTTGTCCACGGGTCGGCGCGCGCGACGGCCATGCCACATGCGTGTTCCTCTCGAAAGCCATGGAGCCGAAGGGTAGTAGCCGGTCAGGGAAGATCTTCGTCCGGGGCGGGGGGTAGGCCTTCCTGCTCCCGTACGGCCTCGATCTTCTTCATCACCTCGTTGAGACTCTGCGGAGAGAGCCCGATCGCACGGAGTGCCACCTGCTTCACCCCAGCCTGACTGAGTTCGCGCAACAGCTCGAACTGCCCAGTAACCCTACGGGTTGTCTCGTCCTCGACGAAGAACGCGGCCTTGACTCCGAAGAACTTCGCGAACAGCGGGATCAGCTTGAGAGTGGGCTGCTTGACGCCTCTGCGGAGTTGCCCGATATACGCACCTGTGATGCTCTTATCGCCATACGAAGAGATCGTTCGGGCAACGTGCGCGTTGCTGAACTCTTCTGCCCCGGGCGGCCTCACGCGGTCGAACAGGTAGTTCAGACGCTCGGCGAAGCTGGCCCCGGGGCCGGGAACGGGAACCGGCGGCGCCGGCTCCGGCGGCTCGCTCTCCGGTGTCTCGTTTGCTCGGACCACGATCCCTGCCTCTCTCTCGACGTGCTTAAACTATAGTTGACGACGCGGTGGCCGGGGGTTAGGTTCACCTGGTAAGCGCTTGGGGGCCTCGATCGGAGGCGGCGACCAGATAAATGAACTTTAAGGGCACAGCGTGACGCGCATACGGTGGGCCGGGGGGGACCGGCCGCTCCGTAGTTCGGCGGACGCTCCTGCCCAATCTGGGTCGCAGCGTGGAGGTACTCCCGAGATGAGCGGGGCCGGGGCGAGGAGGACGGGGTGAGGGTGTGCGGTCATCAGCGAGCGGTCTGCAGGGGCGAGGGAGAATCCGAGGTCAGACTCGACGGGGGCGTCTGTGCTGCGAGGCCCGGCTGCGTAGATGCCCGTGCCCGCCGTACCGCCCGCCGGTGGCGGGACCTTCTCGACGGCTTCGCCATTTACCGCGACACCCGCCGGACGGCACGCGCGATCCGCAAGGACGTAGGGCTGTCGGGCGTATGCGACATCGATGACTTGGTCGAACTTGTGGCGGCCAGACGTGGACGGCCGATCACCGTGCGTGCGCAGCCTCTGCCGGTGAGTGCGGCATGCGGCTCCAGCGCCGACCTTGACTCAATCGTCGTCGACTCTGGTTCCGGCGAGCTTTCCCAACTGCACTCAACCATGCACGAGTTGGGGCACCTGCTGTACGACGCACCGCGCGCAGCATGTCAGCGATCCGGTGAGGCGCACGAGCCGATGGCTGAGGAACTCGCCCGGCAACTGTTCCCGGCCCTGAAACCCGCCGAGGTGAGCAGCTTCTTCAGACGCTCGCGCTACGACAGTCAGCAGGAGCGACGTGTCGAAATCTTCGCCACCGTGATGCTCACACGGCACATTCTGCTCCGAGGAGGCGCCGACTTCGTTACGTCGACCTTCACCCACAGGAGCGCCGGTGTGTGACCCGACGACCGCCGTCTACCTGCTGATGACGGTCCTCTTCCTGATCATCGCCGGCTGGAAGGCGCTGGTCTTCCTGCGTGACCCCACCCTTCCCCTCGCGCTCATGTCGGCCGCGTTCTTCGTCGGTGGCGTCGTGTACGCGATGGCCTCACCTGCCGGATACCGGCTCCTGGGCGATCTCTTCGGCCAGGCCCGCATCGCCACACTGCCGATCTACGTCGGCATCCTGCTCTGCTATGCCGACACCCACATCCTCACGCTGCTGTGGACACCCGCCCGCGACACCCCCCGCGCGCGAGTGCGGCGCACCGTCGCGCTCTGGACCGCCGCCTACGGGCTGGCCGTCACGGCGATGTCCGTTGTGTTCCTGCACGCCGACTTCGATGGTCCTGCGGATCCTCTGCGATTCAACACACAGCAGGCCGAGGACCCGTACGCGCTGGTGTTCCTGGCGATCCTGCTCGTCGTGCTCGCCTGCGGAACACTGAACACCTGGCAGAGGTCACGGCGCACCGAGGGCACCGGCCCGCAGGTCCGCCACGCCCTGCGCTGGTTCGGCGGCAGCATGCTCGTGACGTTCGGATACGTCCTGTGCTCGGCGCCCGCCATCATCCTGGCCGCGTTCGGGCACCAGGAACTGCAGACGCTCGGTGTGATCGGTTCCTACTTCGGCATCCTGGGCTGCGTAGGCACCTGCTACGGCATGACCGGAGCCGCCTTCACCGCCTGGCTGCGCGAACGCCGGGACTCCGCCGCGCTCCAGCCCCTGTGGAAGCTCGTGGTGGGCGATGTCGACACGGGCCTGATGTACAGCCCCACCAGCGCGAAGCCCCACGTCTGGGGGGTCGTACGCATCATGCTGACCCGAAGGATCATCGAGATCCTCGACGGCATCCGTACTGTGCAGCCCTGGGCCAGCGCAGAGGTCGTGCGAGCAGTCCACGACCTTGCCGACCGCACGCTGCCCGAGTACGAACTGGAGGCGATCGTCACCGCGGCCGTCCTGCGTGACGCCGCCGCCCGCCACCAGGCATCTGCCAGGGCCGCGCGGCCCAACGGCGAACAAGTCCCGTCGGCTCAGGCCGCGGGTGTGCTGCCGGGATTGGGAACGGCAGCGCAGGACGAGCGCGCCCGGCTCGTGCGCGTCGCCCGAGCGCTGCCGCATCCGCTCGTCGATGCTGCGCTCGAGCGCACCGCGATCATGCGCAGCTCGGCGGCCGGCGACTTCGTGTACGAGGAATCAGCCAGCTCACACCCATAAGGGCCGCGCCGCCAGGAGAGTTCAGGACCACTCAGGCCAGACATGAGCCCATCGGCTCGAAGGGGGTACTTGTGCGGGCAGTCGTACTCGGGGGCTCGATCGCCGGACTACTCGCGGCCCGCGTCCTGCACGAACACGCCGATGAGGTCATCATCCTCGAACCGGACGGCACCTGCACACAACCGTCGGCCGGAGCACCACAGCGCTCACAGCTCCACGCACTGCTGTCCATGGGACACGATCAGCTGGAACGCTTCTTCCCTGGAATCACCGAGCAGATGGTGACCGACGGCGCACGCCTGGGTGTCGGCCATCAGGTGCAGTTCTATGTTGACGGCCAGCTCAAGGCCCCCACTCCGCACGCCCGCATGATCGGCGCGACCCGCCCGTTCATCGAACAGCACGTACGCCAGCGCGTCCTCGCCCTGGACAACGTGCGGCTGCTCACTGGGCAGGCGCAGGGGATACGCTTTCGGGCCGAGCGTGTGTACTGCGTGCCGTACCGCAATCCCGAAACCGGGCAGCTGGACTCGCTGCCGGCCGACTTTGTCGTCGACGCCATGGGGCGCTCCAGCCGCCTCGGCCGGTGGCTCGAACGCGAAGGCTGGCCGGCGCCGCGTACCGAACGGATGCGTATCTCGCTTGGGTACGCAACCGCCCGCTTCCACCGCGGCGACGAGCTCCCCGAGACTGTCATCGCCCACGCTACCCCCGGGCCGGCCAGTAACTACCTTCCCACCCTGTGCGAGCCCGGCGCACTCAGCGCGGTGGAAGGCCAGCGATGGAACGTCGTCATAGCCGGATACGACGGCTACCGGCCCAGCGGTGACCCAGACGCCTTCCGAACACGGATGCTGCGGTGCGTGGAGCCGCTCCAGCAGGTCGCCCAGCGCTGTGAGATGGACGGTGACCCCACCACCTTCTACGTCCGCGACAGCCAGCGCCGCCACTTCACCAGCCTTCCCCGCTTCCCCGGCGGACTTGTCGTGCTCGGCGACGCACTCGCCAGCGTCAACCCGATATACGGACAGGGAATGAGCATGGTCACGCTCCAGGCGGCAGCCCTCGCCCGCTACCTCACCTCCGCGACTCCCGCGCACCGGCCCGCATACCGGTACTTTCGGCGCTCAGCCACGGTCGTCACCGCCGCATGGCAGCTGTCGACCACCGCCGACCTCGCACAGCCGCATGTCACCGGCCCCTACCCGTTCGGCTACCCGCTCCTGCGTTGGGCCGCCGACCAGGTCACCCGCGCGTCCATCATCGACCCCCGCATCAACAGCACCTACATGGACGTCGTCCACATGCGCCGCCACCCGCGAGCCCTCACGAGCCCGCGCGTCCTGCTGCGCACCACCCGCACGCTCCTGACTAAATAACCACCCCTGCACAGCAAGGAACACGAAATGCCCGCATGGATCCGCACGCTGCGCCAGGCCGGAATCACCGAGCCGAACTTGCAGGCCGCGTACGGCCACCAGCGCACCCTCGTCAAGCGCTTCAAGACCGAGGAGTACTGGACGGTCCGGCTGCTGCTGCCAGCACACCTGCACCCGCCGGTCATCGCCGCCGTCGCCTTCATGCACGAGACGGACCAGCGCATCGACACCGGCGCGACCGACGTCCGCAAGCGAGCCCTGAGCAAGTGGGCAACCGCCACGCGAGACGTACTCAGCGGAGCGCAGCCCAGCGACCAAACCCTCCAGGTCCTCGGGGACGCGGTATCGCGCCAGCCACAACTCCAACAGCGTGTCGAGGACTTCCTCCAGGGAGCCCGGCACGAAGTGGACTACGCCGGCTTCGAAACCGAGGACGAACTCCAGGCATACATCGACGGGTACTCGCTGCCCGCCTTCATGCTCTTGGCCTGCCTGCTGGATCCAGCAGAGAACGCCAAGGCCGCTGACGACTTCGAGCACCGCTGCCGCGACCTCATCGAGGCGATGCAGCGCGTCGACTTCCTCGACGATCTCGCGGAAGACGCGGCGGAGCAGGGGTACGTCGGCATCCCCAGCAAGGACCTGGCCCGCCACGCCCTGTCCGTCACAGATCTGCGAACACCTACCGGCGCAGTCCGGGCGCGGCTTGAGCAACTGGTCGAGGAGCAGGCTGAACTGGCGCACCTGCGCCTGGCCGTCAGCCGACAGCTGGCCAGCCTGGTGCCCCGCCAGACACGCCCCTTCATCACCGCCATGCTGAGGGTGCAGGAGCTGCGCCTGCAGGCGGTCAGGCGGAAGGGCGGAGGCCTGGCCGACGGAGGCGCACGTCCCTCCATCCCTGGACTTCTAGGGGTGCTGGCACGTCAGTACGTAGCGGCACTGCGGGCACGGTAAGGGGAGGGGCAGGCGCGGTCACCTCTTGGGAGAATTTGCCCCCTCGGGCGCCTCGTCGTGCGCCAGCCCCAGAACCCCTCGCACCACATTCATGACGCTGTGCCGACGTCCGGCGGGCAGCGCGCGCATCGTGTCAGTGAGCTCGCGCAACTCGCAGTCCTCGGGCTGTGGCTCGGACGCCGGCGGGGGAGGGGCGAGCCCACTGATGAGGGCCGCCCGAAGCTCCTGAGCCAGTTCGTCGTCGCCGGCCGCGATGCTCCCGCGCAGAGCCATGTGCTGGATCTGAACGCCCTTGAGCTGGGAGAGAACCAGCACCTGGTCGCTGACACGCTCAAGTGCTTTGACCAGCGCTTCTTCTCCACTCATGGTGAAGAAGCCCGGCGACACGTGAAAAATCCGCTCCAGCTCTCTGTTCACATCCAGGTTGGGCTTGCGGTCGCCGCGGATCAAGGCGCTCATCGTCGGCTTGGCGATACCCACACGCCGCGCGAGCTGTTCACCGGAGTACTGCTTGCCGTCATCTCGCAGGCGGGTGCGGCGCAGGAACTTCAGCCGTTCGGGGAACGAATGGTTGAGTTCGTCCGCCGTCACCGCCTCACCAGCGAACAGGCGCCCCACAGCGTCGGCCGGGATGCCCGTCGTCGACTCGATGTGATCGAAATCGATCAAGTCTTCGGGAGTGCGGTCCAAAGCCTCGATCTGCTTCGTGAGCGCAGCAACAACCACCGCAAGGTCCTGCCCCCCGGGCCTGTCGGGAGTGTCCATAAAAGGGCGGTCTCCTGCTCTCTTCTAAAATCTGTGGTGTTCAGCGGGCGTCACGGTACCCCTTCCCCGATGTACCCCACATCATCATCGATCAATTTTGTAGCCACTCTGGCATGTGATCGGTCAAGAGGGCTACAAACATTGACACTTTCGATGGGGTGCAGCATGATCGCTGTTTGTGGGCGATCTGTCTACCGCTCCATTTCGGCGGGTGCAGATTCGGCCACCCACGCCATGACGCGACCCCCGCGGTATCGCGTCTTGTGCCGGGCCCGGTGAACAGGTCTTGCCGCCTTGAGCCACCAGGCCCGGCGCCACGACCCGCTTGGAGATCCTGCATGAGCCCCGCACCACCAAGGCCGGACACGGACGGTAACTGCGTACCGCGGAACCCGTTCACGCCTGGGCCAGTGGTACTGGGCACGGGCAACCCGCCCGCGTCACGAGCGGGTTCAGCGGCTACGTGGGGCCATCGGCTTGCTGGCGCCGGGCGGCACCGGCAAGCCCACGATCGCGCACATCATGGCGAACCAGGCGCTGTGACTGCGCACGGCGCGTCGGGCGGGAGCTGGTAGCGACCGTACGTCTCTGGGGGTGCCCCAGCAGCGGTCGCCAGCGCGGCCGGGAACAGAGCCGCATCGTTAAGGGGGAACCGCAATGCACACCGACGTTCAATCGGACGCCGGCCGGGGGGAGACGGCGGAGTTCTTGGCCTCAGAGATTCAGGCCAAGCGGCTGCAACACTTCCTCAAGGGACGCCGTGATCACCTTGAGCTGAGCCAGGACGATGTTGCCGAGCGGCTGGCCATCAGCACCCGCTCCTACGGGAACTGGGAGAGGGGCCGTGTGACGCAGTGGGCCGACGAGAAGCTGTATGACCTGGCGGAAGCCCTCGAGATGTCCGAGTACCAAGTCACCCGCCTGTTCCTGTACGCCGTCGGCCGCGCACCGCAACCCGACCTGCGCGCCCGCCGCACCGAATCGCAAGACCCCGACGTCGCCGCCTTCCTCGGCGACTACACCGTCATGCTGGATGCGCTGTCGCTGCCCACCTTCGTCATCGACCAGCGGTGGGACGTCAAGATGGCGAACAAGGCATACCGCGACCTGTTCCGTGACGTGCGCGTCCACCCGACCGCGATGCCCTCTCGCAACTTCCTGAGGTTCGGCCTCTTCCACCCGGATGCCCCGTCGATCTTCGTCGACCACCTCAAGTGGCAGCTCGCCATCCTCGCGCAGCTCTCGTCCAGCCTCGAACGGCACAGTGAGGACAACGGGCTCCAGGCCATCCGCCGCGACGTCTACCGCCACCCCTCGCTCCTCGACGCCTACCTCACCGACATGCCCAACTGGGTCCTGGGCAGCGGCGCCGACCTGGTCCACCACGAAGGCGCGGTCCGCGAACTGCGTCACCCCGACCCGCACGTCGGCCTCCAGGGATGCCGACTGGTCGAGGAGACCCCGCGGTCGCTGAAGCGCCTCGGCTTCATGCGCCTCACCCTCGTGCTCATCGACCTCGACGAGCGGTTCATGCCTGCAAGTTGCGGCTCGCACGGCCATCACGCGGCCTGACCCACGCGGCGCAGCACGCCACGGCACCGCGGCGGCCCCGTCTGCCGTGACGGCTGTACGCAGACACGGCCGACAACGTACGGACGCCGCGCGAGGCCGCGATCTCTGCTCCGCCCGAGCGTGCCCCGCGATCCGCAGCGCCAGGCCGGGTCTCTGGGCACCCCCGCCCGGAGCCGGCCGGTAGCTCTGTGACATGCCCTCGCTGCACCGTTCCCGGCATCAGCCGTGCAGCCGCTACGGGCACTGGCCACGCTGGCAGGCTGATCGCGCCCCCTCCGAGACCACCAGGAATTCTGAAGAGAGTGATGGTCACCCGGCGGGCGGCTTGCCGCAGAATCCGAGCAGAGGGAGACCAGCACCATGGAGGAACACATGAGCCTTCGTCCCGCGGCCCCCGATCACGGCGCGACACGGCAGAAGGCGGAGACAGTCATCCAGACCCTGCTGGGCGACCGGGAAATCCGTCGCCTGGGCGAGGAGATTCGTCTGGAAGAGATCCGGCTCGGGCTACAACTTCGCCCGAAGTACCAGGCCCTTCAGGATCGGCACGACCAGGCAGTCAGGGACCTCAACCACGTCCCTCTCCCGCAGGCTTGCTTCGGCAAGCACGGCCGGTGGGGACATATCTGTGTCCTCAACGCGGGGCATGAGACGGTGGATCCGCATTGGGGCATCAACAATGAAGGACAGCCCGTTGCGTGGGTCGGGAGCGCACCAGAGGACGACTGAATACCGCAGCCGGCGGCGGATCGGCGTCCGCAACAAGGGGACGGGGGGAGAACCGTGCCAGAAGACTCTTGCCACGGCACCGTTGAGTGCTGAGCAACCGGGTACAGTCACGAGCAGCCAGCGGGAGAAGCCGAAGCACCCGAGTCGCTTCGACCGCGCGGGGAGACCCTCTGCTGCTCGGCGGGACGGGCCCAGTAGGCGAAGTACAACGCCAGTTACCTCAGCTACCTCAGCTCGCCAGGCGCATTGCGCCGCTCCCCAACTCGCAGCGAGCGCTCAGTCGTGCGGCGCAGGCCAGCGCGGCCGCAGCGTACTCGCGACGGTTGCGTTCCATCTGCGGGCGCAGCCCCATGACCACGAGCGATCCGTACACGGTCGAGCCGCGCCAGAGTGGCACGCCGAGCATCTTCCAGTCCGGCAGCGGCGACTGGGTCAGCACGTAGCCCTCGGAGCGTATCTCCCTCATTAGGTGGCTCTGGGGAGTCCCGTCCAGGTGCGAGAGGATCGCCAGCCCGGCCGCATCCGCGGTGAGCGGGGCGTAGCGCAGGGCCACCTTGGTGTCGACGTCGGCGTGGTTGAACGCAGCCTGGAAGTCGCTGCGGCGGCCGTAGGTGTGGTCGAGCATCAGCCGGCCCGGGGTGTCGTCGATCAGCACCGCACTGAACGCCATCGCCACCTGGGCTGTTTGCCGCTGCAGCACCGTGGTTTCGCGGTCAAGGGCACTGTCGTGCGGCAAGTTGAGGTGGACGCTCGCATCCGGGCGGTGGTTGGCCACATCGGTAGCGATGCCGTAGCGGCCCGGCGCCCGGTAGATCAGGTGCTTGGCCTCCACCCCAGCGCGCAGGATGCGGTGGACGGTCGACTTGGTGACGCCGGACTCGTCGATGATGCGCCGAAGCGGGTGCAGCCCGGGGCCCATGCCGTTCAAGGTCTGAAGTACGAGATAGACCCGGGCGTGGGCGGTCATGCCGTCGTCCACCGTACCGGCGGCCTCGACAAGCTCGGTGTGGATCACTGACAGTCCCTCCTGGTAGCGCGTGCGGGGCTTGATCCCGCCTCACGGGTCCCGCCAAGCACATCTCTACAGTGAGAACGGGATCTTGTGGAGGAACCACCTCTTCCAGGAAGAGGGTCTTCCAGTACGCACCCAAACGTGCCGTGTAGAGCAAGAGTTGACTTCCAGGAAGTAGGAAAACCGCAGTTCAGGATGCATGTGGACGGGGATGGGGACCCTGGCGAATCCATCGGCCGTCGGGATGCTGATATGTGACCGCGGTGTGTCACCCCGTGGACCCGCGTTCCACGCACACCCCATATGACCTGCGGCAATGCCGTTGTCTCCCATCGCGTGGACCGCGTCCCGCCAGCCGCGACCGGAAATCCAGTCCACGTCCCGCTGTGCGACACCACAAGCCTCATGTCGACCGCAGCCGGGGAATCTGAGAGAGCGGCCATTGCCCTGTCCCAACCACCCGGCGAGAGTGAACAAACCCCCTGGCACCGCCAGCGAGCGCACCACTTCCTCGACTCTGGAGCACCGCCCGTGAACACCCACGCGCCCCACCGGCAAGACCGCCCCACCGGGCACCTTGTCGTCCTGGGCAGCGGACCGCAGGCGGAGTGGGAGCACGCCCTGCAACGCCTCGCAGCAGTCGGGCCGCTGCTCCTCATCGATGCGGATGCCCCGGCCTGGCAGCGCCCCCACCTTGCCGACTCCCGGACCGCCAACCTCCTCGACCCTCCCCGAGTCCTTGACGAGGCAAGAAAGTTCGCCGCCACCCAGCCCATCGCAGGCGTGCTTACCCTCCATCGCGCCCATGTCCGCGCAGCCGCCCTGCTGCGTCAGGTATTCGCACTGCCCGGTCCATCCACCGCGATGACCGAAGCGACCATGTTGCGCCACCGCGCGGCCCAAATCCTCACCGCTGCTGGCGTGGACAACAGCGGAGCCATCCACGCGGACTCCTACGACCAGGCCCTGGAAGCAGCGCATCAGGTCGGCTTCCCGCTGGTATGCAAGCCAGCCTCCCCCCGCACGCGGTACGCCGCGCGCCGGGTGACCGGCATACCCGGCCTCGCGGAAGCCCTGTCGGCGGCCACTGCCGCCACCTGGCCCGGCACCGGCACGGTGATCGAACCACTGTTGGACGGGATCGAAGCGACGGCCTACACCGCCGACTCCCCATCCGGCCCCAAGGTCGTGGCGATCTCCCACGCCACCTTCGACCCGCAGGCTGAACCCGCACTGCTTCCGCTGGAAATCGTGGTCGACGCGGACGACGTCTGCGTGCCCGCCGTCGAGGACACGGCGAGCCGAGCACTGTCCGCCCTGGGGCATCGGTCAGGCCCGGCGCAGATCCGCATGCGACTCACATCAACCGGTCCGCGGGTCGTCAGCGTCACGCCGCACCTCACGGACCCCCTGCTGGGCACGCTGATCGAGCAGGTGACGGGGATCGACCTCATCTCCCAGGCCGGCCACCACGCCTGTGGCCAAACCTTCCTCACCAACGAGAACCACCTCGGAGCGACAGCCGTGCGCTACCTCCAGAGCCCTGGTACCACCCCGTTGTTGCCCCCGAACGCGGCGACGCTTCCCCACGTCACCCCGTACGCCACCCTTCAGCCCTATCCGGCCGAGCACCGTGTGGGACTCCTGCGGCGCAGCGGTCACCTACTCGTTTCCGGCACCGACTACCCGCAATGCGTCGCGCGTTTGCGTGGCGCTGCGGCCGAGATCCGCTCTGCGCGCCTTTCCGCGTAACCCCCAAGGAGACCCGCCCATGTGTTCTCGTTCGTTCTTTACTGCTGAACTCCCCAATGCCATGAGCCCAGCCAACGGGCCGTCCCCTGCCCCACCTCCGACCTCGTCCGGGGATGCATCCCCCGTGCACGAGGGCTTCGGCCACGCGACGGCTCGTGCGGGGGCAGGGCAGGACGGGAGCGACCGGCGCGAGCTGCCGGGTCAGCACGCCAGCACGGTGGGCTGACCTCTCCGGGCAACCATCACCCGCCCGTCCCGCCGACGGCCGGGGACCCCACCGCACCACTCGGCGCGCTTGAGCGAGAGGATGACACCTACTCACCCACATCCCAGAAGAGGGCTCACCATGCAGAACTCCGTGAACGAGGCACTCGCGGATATCCGGGTCGAGCCGGCCGGGCATCTATTGGGTCGCCCTGAGCGGGGCCTCACCCACGTATCGTGGACCCACGCCCTGGCCCAACTGGAAGCAACCGGCCGCTCGGTCGTCCCGCGAAGCACCCCGACAGAGCTAGCTCGCGAAGTCCTCACCTACCGGTTGCAGAGCACGTTTGGCTTCCTGCTCGACGCTGCGGCACGCTTCCTGGACTCCGGAGACCAGGAAGACGCCGAGCGCACAGCTCACGAAGCCCGCACCATCAAAGCGCTGACCGTAGCCCCGGCCCTGCGCCACCACCGGGCGGAAACCAGGCACGCCGACGGGACGAGGAAGGAACTTCTGGACCACCGTGTCACCGCCGAAGGCAACGGGTTCCTTGCCCTGAGCGTCGCCGAGCTCACCGCAGCCATCGGCCCGGGCCGCAAGGCGCGGGGCCAGCTGCCTGCCGTGCCGCCCCCGGACCCGGCGGCCTTCGTCGTCCTGTGGAATCGGATCAGCGCCCCGGGGCTCATCCTGACAGGCATGAACGCGATCCTCACCGGCGGGGAACTCGGCGCCGCTCTCCTCCAGTCTCACCTCGCCACCGCAGCCCGGGCACTTATTCCGGGGGAGAACCACCAGGAGCGGCGGTGAGTCGCCCAGACACCGCCTGTTCAGATACTTGAGCGCGCTCAGGTCTACCGGCGTGAGCCGCGGGCCGAAGCAGACGTGACGCTGGTCCTGGCGCACGGCTGGTCGGCACCCAGGGGCTGCTCATCATGCGCGGGGTGCGTGGGTTTGGTGGATGCCTCCCGCGGATCGAGACATGGCCCGCCCGGCGCTCCGGGACACCGACACCCGTGGGGCGGGAGGCGCTGATCGACCGGAGGCAGTAGTGTCATGTCCCGGGAATCGGGGAGGGAGTTGAGTCGTGATGCGCATCTCAATGTCCGGGACACGACGGTGGATGCTCGCCACCGCTCTGTGCGGCGTACTGATCACAGGGTGCAGCGGGGGAGGAGATGACGCGAAGCCACAGGCCAAGCCGGCGGCGGAACCGAAACCTCTCGCCGTGGGCGCCCTGCGCCCCATGCTGCTCTCGCAGGCAGACCTCGGCACCGGATACGTCCAGGTCCAGGAGAAGCCCGACAGCGAGAAGTTCGACGATGTCTCGGTCCAGGGGTGCTCCGCGCTCGAAAAACTGGGACAGAGCGGCGACGAGACCATGTTCGCCGCGAAGGCGGAGACCAGCTTCACCTACGACACGGACGCTACGCTCGGCGAAGAGCTGCACAGCGACCGTCCCTCGGTGCTCTCCAGCAAGCTGCGCAAGTTGTTCGGCGCCTACACGTCATGTCCCACCTACACGATGACGGCGGGCACCACCCCCATCGAGGTGAAGGTCGCCAAGTCGGCCACTCCGCAGCTCGGAGACGAGCAGTTCGCCTACACTTCGACGATGGAACTGCCCTCCGGAGCGCAGGTGCTCAAGACGATGGCGGTCCGCAAGGGCAACGTCGCGGTGATGCTTGTGGGCGCACCGGCTCTGGTGGACCGCCAGATGAAGACCGCCGTCGGCAAGCTTCCCTCAGGCAGCTGACCACCCCGCCGGGCAGGCGGGTGACGCGTCGTTGGGTTCCGTGCCGCGGACAGGCCTCAGACACGGGCGGTCGGCGACCGCCCGAAGATCACGCCCCGTCCCTGGGTGCCGGAAACGCACGGCTCGCCACGCAGCGGCAGGGTGCCGACCGGAAACGCCGTCCTGACCTTGCGCTCACGATGGCATCCACCCTTTCCGGCCGCAGCGCAAAAGGGCTGGCCCCTGGAGCCTAACTCCCTGGCCGGCGCCCTGCCCAGCCATCAGACCCACGAGGAGTAGCCATGCTCGCGACCGCGGAACGCGTATATTCTGAAGGGTCCCTGGGCTCCGGGGAGATCATCTGGCACAGGCCGATGGATCCTGATTCGTGTGACGGCAACTGCGATTACCACACCGTGGCTTGCAGTGACGACGGCATCAGCGTGCCGGGTGGTATCCAGGACGTGCCCGAAAGACTGAGCGAGCCCGGGCAGCGATGGTGCACCGAGTGCCTGGCCGGTGAACGGCAGACGGCATGTGCGCCGCCGTCGCCGATTCCGGCCCCCTGATCCACGTGGCGTCTCCGTGCCGAGCAGCACCCGTCGCCGGGTTCACCGGCTGATGGCCTACATAGGGGAGGGGAACTCTTGCAGGAGCTTGCTGCGCTGAGTGGGTCCCAGGCCCTGCACACGACGCCCTTCCGGGATGCCCAGTGCATTCATCGAACGGGTGGCGCGCACCTGCCCAATGCCCGGCAGCGCGGTCAGCAGCTGTCGTACCGGCATGCGCCCGACGACGGTATCGGACCGGATCAGCACCTGGGCGAGTGTGAGGGTTCCGGCCTTGAGGCTCGCCCGGACCGCGCTGCGAGCCTGACGAGCGAGGATGGCCTTTTGGCGGGCCGCGTCGCGGTCGGCGTTGGTCAGGTTGGGAAGGGCCATGGTGTTCCTTAGGCTGTGGGGTCTCGCGCTGTCGCGGACCTTTGTGGATGGGGCAAGCCGCCTGCCTGGGCGGTCTCGGACGGGAGGCACACGGGTGAAGTGCTGCCCGCCCCCGCGGACGATTCCGGTGTCCGCAGGTGCCGACAAGCTTCAAGCCGCCTGACGGTAACGGGGGAGCAGGTCCTCGCGCAGCGACGCGAAGACGCCTATCACCCCCTCCAGCGCGTAGGGGGTGTGCGCGTCCGTGCACGCGATCCTCAACTGGTAACCCTCGCAGGCGGGCGGGAGCACGGCGTTCGTGTAGACCCCGTGGTCGATCAGGATGCTTTGCGCCGACAGCATCGCGATCTGGTCGGGAAACCGCACAGGGATGACCGGACTGGAGCTTCCGCCCACGTCGTACCCGAGCGCATCCAGCGCCCGGCGCAAGTGCTCCGCCGCCGCCAGCGCGTCAGGCTCGGAACCGGCCCGCCGCCGGATCTCGCGCAGCGCCGCGTGCGCAGCCGCAGTGTCGGCCGGACTCAGCCCGGCCGAGTAGATCTGCGGCCGCGAGGTGTGCCGCAGGAAGTCGATCGTCTTGGCGTCGGCCAGGACCGCGCCACCCTGCGAGGCCAGAGACGTGCTGAATGACAGGGTCATCAACGGCACCCGGCCCTGCATCCCGGCCTGCTCGATCACACCGCGGCCGCGCCCGAGCACGCCCACCCCGTGAGCGTCGTCGACCAGCAGCGTGGCGCCGTACTCCTCGCAGACCGCGACCAGCTCGGCCACCGGTGCCAGTTCACCCTCCACGGTGGACACCCCGTCGGTAGCGACCAGGACCGACTGCGTCGGTGTGGCAGCCAGCTGCCGGGCCAGATCATCGGGGTTGTTATGGCCGAACCAGCGCACCACCGCGCCGGAGGCCGTCGCCAGCTGCGACCCGTCGATCAGTGAGGCGTGCGCCTTGTCGTCCAGGTACACCACGTCGCCGCGCCCGACCAGCGCTGATACGACACCGAGGTTGGTCATGTAGCCGGTGGCAAATACCAGCGCCGCCTCATAGCCGAAGAAGTCCGCGAGGTCCGCCTCGAGCTCCTCGTGCAGGTCGAGGTTCCCGCTCAGTAGCCGCGAGCCGGTCGCAGACGTCCCGTACAGGGCGATCGCATCCTGTACGGCACCGATCACCTGCGGACTGACGTTCAGCGCCCGGTAGTTGTTGCTGCCGAGCATGCAGACCTCGACGCCTTCCAATATCGCCTTCCCGCCGTCGGCAGGGCCCTGAAAGGCCGGGTAGTACGGGTAGCGCCCAGCATCGCGTGCCTCATCAGCCTGCACATAGGCGCGGCACTTCTCCAGCAGGTCCATCAGGTGGGGTCCGATCTCTCGCGCGGGTCGGCCGAGTAGCGGCACCACCGTCACCCCGCCGCGCGCTGCACGGGCCCGCCGGTCGCGAACGTCCCACCACCTGGCGCCGCGATCTGCTGCTGCGTTCCGCCTCACGGGACACAGCCGCCCGACCACCGATCCGACGGCGACGGGCACACTGCCTGCGGTCCGACCGCTCCCCTGGCGCCCGTGCGGCATGGTCCACGCCACGGAACCCGCATGAAGATCGTCTCCCGCAGGGCGGCGCCGCCGGCGCCAGTCCGCCCCAACCCCCTCATGTTCCCCGCATCCTCAGACCGAGCCCACCCGGCACTGCCGCGGTCGGCCGCGCAGCGCATGCCTGCGCCTCCAACTCCCCTCTTCACTTTGCATTCCAAGGAGTAGCGGTGGCCCGCGACAACCGCACCGTCCAGTCCTACCCTGCTCCACTCCGGGTGCCCGCCGCATACTGGATGCTGGTGGCAGGCTTCACCATCTGCCGCAGTGGCTGCGTCGTGGTCCCCTTCCTCTCCCTGTATCTGGTGCGCCAGCAGCACTTCAGCGCGGCCGACGCAGCCCAGGTCAGCGCCGCGTTCGGCGCGGGCTGGGCCATCGGCCCCGCCGTCGCGGGCTGGCTTGCCGACCACGTCGGGCGACGCCCCACCCTCTTGGTGGCTCTGACCGCCGTGGCCGCGATGTACCTCACCCTCCCCGCCTTGCAGACCCTCATCGCCCTGACCGCTGCCGCGCTCGCCGTCGGACTCCTCTTCGACGCTCCCCGCCCGGCAGTTCTTGCCCTCGTCGCCGACTTGGTGCCCGAGCAGGCCCGCGGACGGGCGTACGCACGCCTCTACTGGGCGTCCAACATCGGCGCAGGAGTGGCCGGGGCCGTAGGAACCGCCCTCGCCGACAACCACATCACCGCGCTGTTCTACATCGCCGCAACATCCAACCTCGCCTTCGCGGCCACCGTGCTCATCTGCAAGATCGGAGCAGGGCCTGCGGCGAAGACACACCACGGTCGCGCAGCGTCCTCAGCCACCGGATACCGGGCCCTGCTCCACGACGGACGGTTCCTCGCCCTGTGCGGCTTCACGCTCCTGTATCTCTGCTCCTACCAGCAGGTCCTGTTCGGACTGCCCGTGGCCATGGACAGAGATGGTCTGAATCCGTCCGCCTACGGGATCATCAGCCTCATCAACGCGATCGGCGTCGTCGCCTTCCAGCCGCTCTTGCAGCCCTGGATCGACCGCCGTACCCCCCTGGTGGTGTGCGCCGCCGGCGCCATCACCCTGGGCCTGGGCATGGGCGGCAACCTCGGCGCCCAGCAGACCCTCGTCGGCTACGGCCTCGCCGCTGCCGCCTGGACCCTGGGCGAGGTGCTGTTCTTCAGCAGCGTCATGACGGTGGTCGAACGCCTCGCACCCGACGACGCCCGAGGCCGCTACACCGGTATCTGGGCCTCCACGATGGGCATTTCCGCTCTCATCGCCCCGCTGATCAGCTCCGTCGCCCTCCATGCCGGGGGGCCGGAACTCATGTGGACCACGTGCCTTGCCCTGGGCGTCCTCGCCGCTGTCGGCCTTCTCGCTCTCAAGCGGAACACCGACATCACCTTCACCCCCACGACCCCCGACCCTGCCGACCTGGACCTCGCGCCCACCCGTGCGTGATCCGTTGCCCGCCTAACGAAGGCACTCCCTACCGTCTCCTCGCCCGCGCCGGATCGACCGGCGGCACTGACACCGAGGAAGACATGTCAGCCATTACACGCATCGACCACATCCCCCCGTCCCATGTCATCTTCCCGCCCGACAGCCACCCCGACCTACAACAACCCGGCGCCGTGCACCACGGCTGGAACACCGGCCGCCAACTTCTCCTGCACGCCGTGGACAGCCCGCTGGCCAAGCCGATGAGGGGGCGAATCCCACCGCTCCGGCAGCAGGCGATCACGCAGCTGCGCCTCCTCAGCTGCTATCTCCACGACGTGGCCGGCCCGCTCACGCTCGCGCTCTACATCAGTGCCGTCCAGCAGCCGTCACCGGACATGGACACCCCTTCTCTCGCTCTTCTGATCGGTGAGGCTCTCGCGGACCTGGGCGACTGGGGCATCTGTGCCCCGCTGCCCGAGCAATTCGAACTGATCACCCGGTCTGTCCACGCACTGCAGCCCTGCATGCCCGACTGACCACCGTCGCTTAACAGGGGTGCTGTTCCGTCACGCGGAACAGCACCCCCGATCGCGGAGCCGAGAGGTGAGACACGAAGGCCCGAGCCCCGTTCCGAGGCTGTGCGGTCTGGTTGCCTCATTTCATGAACGCGACTTGGCGCGGCACAAGCCGTCCACCGGCAGGGTCCGCGCCCGGCGCATCCGCGCGATTCGACCAAGTGCTCGCGCGCGCCCGTGCTGACAACCGGGCGGCCCTGGCCACCTACCTGCCCGCGGGCTATCCCAACCAGACCCAGAGTCTGCGGATCCTGCACCGCCTCGCCGAGGTCAGCGACGTGATTGAACTCGGCTGGCCATACAGCGAACCTACGCTCGACGGCCCGGTCATCCAGCGTGCCGGCGCGCAGGCCCTCGCCGCCGGATTTCGCGTCCGTCACCTTCTGGCGAGCATCCGGTCCCTGGCCGCGTCACCAGCGAGCGTGCTCGTGATGGCGTACTTCCCTCCGCTGTTCAAGTACGGCCTCGACCGAGCCGCGCGTGAACTTGCCCAGGCAGGCGCCGCAGGAGTGATCCTGCCCGACCTGCCGATCGAGGAAGCCGACGCGTGGCTCGCCGCTGCCCAACACGTCGGTCTGCACACGGTGTTCGTCGTCGCCCCCTCGACAACCGACGCCCGTCTCGCCCGAATCTGCGCCGCCGCCAGCGGCATGATCTACGCCCCCGCCGTCGCCGGAGTCACCGGCTCGACAGGCCCCCTGCACGGCGCGCTTCCCGCCTTCGTGCAGCGACTGCGGGCCGCGACCGACTTGCCAGTCGGCGTCGGCATCGGTATCTCGACCCCGGCCCAGGCTCAGGAGGTCAGCCGCATCGCCGACGTCACCATCGTGGGATCCGCCCTCATCCGCACCATGGACGCGGCACACGGCCCCAGGCAACAGGCCGACGCCACCGTCGACCTCGCGCGCGCCCTCCGCGCCGGACTCCGTCGCGCAGACCCCCCGCGGGCCGCTGCATGACGCCCGCCGACCACCCACGCATTGCGTCAGCACCCAGGCCCCAGCCCGGGAGACGCGCCGACACCATGGAGGAGCACCTGCCCATGCTCTACGACGACCGAGGTACCACCGCACAGCGCCTGGCCCGAGAACTTGCCCTGGCAGTCATGGAGTCCGCAGTGACGGCGACCGCACTCGCCGCGGCGACCACAAGCGGCACCGCGGCCTACCGACGCGTCCCCGCACACTATGGTCACTACGTCCGCCTCGCCGCCGCCTTCGCCGCCGCCATCACCGGCGGGACCCTCGTTGACGCCTTGCTCGACGTCCCCACGTTCCGAATTCGCCGCCGCCTCAACGGCCTCGGCCACAGCACTCCTCCAGACAGCCTCCCCTCGGACATCAAAGCGGGAGCATCCTCAGAGGCCCCGAGCCCCGAACAGGGCAACGTGGCACCCGAGCTCTCCGACGCGGAGGTACTCCAACAGCTTGAGCGGTCCGTCGCATCCGACGCCGCCATCCGAGCCGCGAACCACGGGTGGTGCCGGACCATCGACGAGAACCTCCTGTCCTCCAGGAAGCACTGGCAGGGCCACCCCGACGGAACGGCCAGCTTGCCGCTGGTCGCCGGCTGCACCCTGCACTTCGAACCCCGCAGCCCCGCCGAGGCCGAGATGTATCCAGATGACTGGCGCTACGCGACCTTCGTTCTGGACGACAACGGCACCCGCGCCGCGGTTGCCACGCCTGCCGCTCTGTTGGCCCACCTCACCGGCCAGAACAATCTCCTCGACACGGGTCTGGACGATGACGACCCGTACGCGTACGACGCGTTCGAACTCGCCGACTTCGACGCAGACTCTGACGGAGGTACCTGAGGACGCCGAACCGACACCGTGTACCGCAGCATGCCCTTCGAGCTCACGCGGGAGATTCGAGGTCGAGGCTGCACGCGGTGACGTCAGGTGGCCAGACAGCTAGTGCTTTCTTCCAGCGCACCATGGGCCGAGGACCACCAGACGCGAAAGCGAGCCCGATCGGTCCACGCCACATGAGGAAACCGATGAACCCGAGGAACCCGAAGGAGCCACCGGGCGCAGAAACGATCGGTGAAGGTCGCCCCAGCCTCTGCGACCCCACCCTGCTCCTCATCGGGCGCCGCCTGAGCGGCGAAGAGGTCTGGGCAACCATCGTCGCGCCCGATGACCAACTGTTCCTTACCCACATGGTCGCGGACCCGCCGCGGCCGGGCAGGGCACATGGCTGAAGGGTCAGTCAGGCGCCCGGCACCGACCGCTCGCCGCCGCAGCACGGCGCGAGCCCCCTGCGGGCCACTCGACCTACTCGGCGGCAGCCTGGGCGGCAACCCACGCCTCGGTGTCCAGAACCTGCTCCCCATCCCACCGGACGATCGCGTCCCGCGCCGCGATCGCGGCCGATGCTTGTAGGGGGATGGGCAGCCCGCCGGCCTCCGCGAGCACCTGGACCGCTTGCGCCGGATCGGCGCCGCTCTTCAACACGCGGCGAAGCGCGCGGGAGTCAGGTACCAGCACCAGATCACCGTCGCTGGAGCCTGCCAGGGCGAGCGCCTTGATAGACCGTTGCCCGTGCGGGACGAGGAACCGGACGGGCCCCAGCTCTGCCGAGAGGGACAGCCCGGCGAGCCCAGGCATACTGCTCTGCCCGAAGTTCGCCCACAGAAGGCGATGGGCCGACCACGAGGCAGCGATGTCGAGCGCTTGGGTACCGGGCCCCCTCGGGCCCAGCACCTGGGCCGCCGAAACGAAGTCCTCTTCTGCCAGTAGCCACGCCATGGCGGGGTTGCGCGCTGAGGCGTTCGTGACCGGCACGTCCCGAGCCGGAATCGCGTACTCGGCGCGGGACAAGAGCGCCCCGCGTGCCAACGTGCTCCCCTCGCGGAGCATGAACTCACTGTCGCGCTCGACCAGATCCAGGACTAGGTCCGCCGCATGCTCCGCCCAGTCGGCCCGGGCGGTGAACCGGGCTTTCCGACCGGTGAGTTCGGCCAAGGCGGCATCGTCGATGAATACCGGCCGCCCGGAAACCGACACCGTCCGGAGCCGCACGGCCATCTCCCACAGCGTGAGGGTCAACGTCGCGTCGTCCCACAGCACCTGGGCGGGGAAGAGCCCAGACCCCTCCTTCGAACGCTCCCGTTGATGTCCGAGTGCCTCGCCGACCAGGTCGGACAGACCCAAGCCCTTGGCGGAGCCTCCCCCGCGCAGCTCGTACAGCGAGAGGAAGATGTCGGCGGTCCGGCCCATGATCGGCTCGACGTCGACGACGCGGTCCCAGGCCCGGAAGTGCGAGCCCAGCAGGTCGCTACCGACGACGAGGTCCGCGTCGGTGACCCGGCGGGCGAGCGCGCGGCGTCCTTCGGCCTCTGCATCCCATATGGAAAATCCCTCGGTCTGGTACCCCTCGGGCCCCAGCCGAGCGCGCAGCACGGCGAATTTCGCCACCACGCTGGTTTCGGGCGTGAAGTTGGACCATGACCGGTAGGTCGCCGTCACCACCGCGACCCGGGCCGGCAGCCCCTCCGGCATGGCCACGTCCCGGCCAAGCCCACGTACGGACTCCAGCAGACTGCTCACGTGTCCCCTTCGCGCCAGGTGGCTCATCAGGCTCGATCCTGGCGGCTCCGGGGCCCCTGATACGCGCCGTGCCGGAGAACGTGCCACCGCCCGCACCGACGATCCGATCAGGCATCCCGCCAGGCGGGAAGCCGCAGGGGCCGCAGGGAACCAAAGGGCGCGATCCTCGCAGCGAGCGCCGGGCGTCCGCGGGCCAGGAGCCAGCCGCGAACTGCGCCCGCCACCGGCACGGAGGCCACAGCTCAGGAGATCAGGAAGAGGGCGACTCCCGCCTCGACGACGTCTCACCGGCCTCGATCGACGCAACAGCGATGGCCATCTCCTCACGGATGTAGACGGACAGCGTGCGCATGGCGTCGGGATCGTCCGGCAGGCTGCCCTGGCACGCGTGAAGTTCGAAGCCGTCCCGCCGCAGCTCCATCCGGGCACCCTCGGCCCCGATCCGGCGCAGTAGCTCGGCGTCAGGAGCATCGGCGAGTACATACGAGGCCGGGATCCCTCCCACGTGGCTTGATATCGCCTCCAGTTCACCGGCGCCCAGCTCGACGGAGCACCCGCGACGCAGCTCGTCGAAGAACGCAGGCTCCGGCACCGACACCTCGTCGACATCGAACCCGGCAGCCCGAAGCGCTACCCGCAGGCGACCTACCCGGCCGACGACCTCGGTGTCAACCACGATGGGAGACACAGCAACTGGTGTGGCCGGCATCGGCTCGGGATCGGCGACGGGGCGCGATCGGCGACGGGGCGTGATCGGCGACGGGGCGTGATCGGCGACTGCGGAACTTGGCGAACATCCTTCGATCATGCCGATGGATTCCAGCCAAATCCATTCGACAGCGATGCGACCTGCTGCGATACGGGCCACGGAGCACATTCACAGCCACGGCCCGGACCGTGAGTGCCGGCCCTCCCCGCAGACCGAGTCCCGCCAGGTGCCGCGGGCGTGCCATACCTCTGCCGTGGATGCCCGGGCCCCATCCGCGCCCCGTCGCGCTTGCCGGGCTAACCCCGGCACCTTCTACCTTCCCCATCGTCACCGACCCGCTTCCTCGCGGCGAAGTCACGCCTTCGGCGGCCGGGCGCCCGCGCCACCGCCTGAAACTCACTCACCCCAGGGAATGACATGCCCTCAACAAGTATTGCGCTGGTCGACCCCCGTTTCCTCAAAGCCCGCGGAGCCGTCACACACATGCTCGCCTCACAGACCGGCACCACGGAGGACATCAGGGCCGACCTCGCCCTCAAAACCGTCCTCGACGCCTACGGCATCCCCTCCGAGTTCTGGCATACCGGTGGGGGCTGCACCGCCCGATACGTCTCCTTCACACCCGACGGCGAGTTCTCCGAACACCAGCTCCACATCGCCATTACGGATGACGCCTCGGTGGACCACCCCATCGCCGAGCACACCGGGTGGCTCGCCATCCGGCACGGCCCAGAATTCGACGGCCACGCCGACAACGAGCTGTACAACAGCGAGCTCTCCCTGGAGAACCCGACGCTCGCCGACATGGCGCACGACAGCGCCGGCTGCGCGCGTGCCATCCGCGACTGGTGCAACGGCGCCAGCACCCAGTGGACCCGCAACGAAGTGGCCCTCGAAGGCATGGCGGGCCGCTACCGCTGCCAGACCCGCTCTGAGCACTGGGACGCATACTGCGCACCGCGCTTCACACCTGCAGTGATGCGACAGATCTGCGCCGATACGCAGGCCGCCCACCGCGCGGGCGTCTGGAACGCACCGGCCCACTTCGAAGGCAGCACCGTGGTGATCGTGACGCCGTCCGGCCGCGCTGAGGTTCGCCCAGACGAGGACGGCCACTACCGAACCGGGGCGTTCCACTGGCCCTGGACCGAGTACACCGACCGCGATGTCGCACCAGTGACCGAACTCGTCCAGACCATCCGCTGGAAGTACGAGCACGAAGCCAACTCCTGGACCGTCATCACCGCCGATCACGGATGGCGAGCGAAGGTCATCCACGTTCTCGCGACCCCCTCGCCCAAGACGGCCCCACACGTAGCGGACGCCCTCTTCAACGCCCTGTACGAAACGGCCCTGACCTCCTACGAGGTCACCGCCAACAACCCGGGCGACGCCGCAGCCGCTGTCCGCGCGCACTTCGACGCGACCCGCGGCGATCGGGATCCCGACGCCACCGTCCAGGTCATCGACCTTCCCGGGGCCCATCTGCCCGGGCGCAGCTCCTAGCACCTCCGGCAACGCCCATCCACGGCCGGGTCGATCAGGCCCGGCCATCGGACGGCCCCGCTCGGCCACCAACCGCATTCACCACCGAGGAGACCTACGTGAACACGAACAACGCACTGCGCACCATCGAGATGATCCGCTGTGCCAGCAACGCCGCAACCGCCTGGCGCGCGGCCCAGCATGCCGTTCGAAAGGCACAAGACGAACACGACGCCGCTCAGGTGCAGCTCAACCACTGGAACGACCACATCTACGCGATGGGAGGCACAGACCGCGCTTCCCCGGGGCACTCAGCACTCCTCGCCGCCGACCATGTGTTCCAGGAGGCAGAGCAGAAAGTCCGCAAAGCGGAAGCCAGGCTCCGGCGCGCCTCCGCGAGGCTCCAGGCGCACCGGCCGGCGTTCAACCGGTACCCGACCCACCGCAACCGGACACACGTCACCACCCTGCTCCTCGACCGCCTGGCCGATCATCAAGTCGACCTGGCACGGGCAGCGGATTTGATCATCATCCAGACTTCGGCGGGCAAAGATTCGATTGTTGCCATGCACCGCACGGTGGCCGCGGCCAAGGCCGCGGGCTGCCTGCACAAGGTGCGAGCCATGCACTGCGATCTCGGATCCGCCGAGTGGCCGGGCGTTCGAGAACTGGCCCGCCGTCAAGCCGAGCGCTACGGAATTCCGTTCCTCGTCGTGACCCCAGGCGGCGGCTTCCTGGGCATGGTCGAGAACCGTCGGCAGTGGCCGGACGCCAAGCGGCGACTCTGCACCTCCACACTGAAACGCGACCCCACGGGCCCAGTCATCACCGCCTGGGTGGAGGAACTCGGTCTTAACCGCCAGGCCATCGTGGTCAACGTCATGGGCGTCCGCGGCGCCGAATCCACCCTTCGCGCCCGGAAGCCACGACTAGCCCTCGACACCCGCACGACGAGCGCCAACCGGCTCGTACTGACCTGGAACATTATCCACGAGCTGTCCGAGCAGGAGGTCTGGCAGGACATCGCTGCCAACGGCCTGGAGTACCACCCCATCTACGACACCGGGCTGCCCCGACTCTCCTGTGTCTACTGCGTCCTCGCCGGACCGGACTGGCTGATCCTGGCCACCCGGGTTTGTTTCGCCCTCGAACTGCCGCTCCCGGAAACTTATGCCGCCCTGGAACGACGGATCGGCCACAGCTTCAAGCAGGACTTCACCCTCAACGCCATCATCGCCGCCTCCCGCATGCTTGACGCACTCGACGGGCCCGTCACCTGGCGCCGGGGCGACGCCCTGCGCCAGCACCTCGGGCCGGCCGTCGCCGACCGGTACCTCGCAACCTTCACCTAGCACCTCCAACCCACCCCGTTCCTCACTTCCTACCCCACGAAACGAGCCCTCTGATGACCAGCTCCTTGACCGCAGCCCCGACCGCCCCGCAGAAGACCGACCTCCACCCCGGCCACAGCCCGATCCTCGAGCCGCCCGAGGGACCGGAAAGCGCCCTCGCCTGCACCTGCGGCGGTCTCCTCGAACTCAAGCCGGACACCAAGCCCAGCCAGTTGGGCCGCTACCACCTCCACCTGGAGGAAATCCGACGCGAAGCCCCCTTCGCCTAGAGACCGAGAACAGGTGGCCTCACCGCCCCCACGCCCCCTGTGGTGCACCCGACACCGGTGCACCACAGGGGGCACTTGCGTGCGAGGACCGCTGTTGCCGGGCCTCGCAGCCGCCCCCGTAGAACAGTCGCTTCAGTCGCTCTGTCCGGTAGCTCGGTCGGCGACCGGCATCGACGGCGCGGCGCGCCCGGCGACGAATCCCGGGACGCGGGACGCCTGCCTCGATCGGAAAGCCCCCCTGCGGAACTCGACGCCGACGCGGGCGCCAACCCGCACTGCGGCATAGCAAGCTCGCCTCGCCCATGACCCGACAACCAACGTCCCTACAAACGAGACCAGATGACGTGCCACCGGAACGTTTCGCTCGGCCCGGCACTGCCCGGCACCGCCCCGGGCAAGCGCGCGCAGCCGGCGTACGCCACTCCATCAAAAGGCAGGTCAGGTTCGGGTTGCGGCGCTAACGCCATGGCCCGTCACGGTGAGCTCACTCAGCCCAACTCAGGGAGTCGAGCCGCCGACCGGCGGCCGAGTAAGCATCCCACCACATCGACAGAGGAGCACAACGATGGCCGCTGCCCGAACGACCGAGCCCACCACGACGAAGCCCAACCCCACCCCGGGGCCACGAAGGAACCGCCGCCGCATCGCCTTGAGTGCTGCCATCGCCGCAACCCTCGCTCTCGTCCTGGTCGGGTGCGGTGACAAGTTCACGGAGCCCTTCAAGGACGCTCCGCGCTCCCACAAGGAGAACGGCGCGCCGATGGACCTCATCAGGATGGCCGACGGTTTCTCGAACCTGGGCTCGAAGTGTGATGGGCCCAACAGGGTCTACGTCGTCTACCACGGGGAGAACAAGTACGGATCGCTCGCCGTGGTGGCGAACGACCCGAGGTGCACCAAGTGACCCGACGCTCACGAAAGCGCCGCCGCGATAGATCCTGGATCGCTGACCTCATCGACGGCGTGGTCGAGGCCATCGTCAGCATCTGGAAGAGCTGACATCCGCGTCAGCCCCCGCCCCGGGCGCCAGGACCTCCAGGCAGCCGGGGCAGGGGGCCCGACCCCGCGCCTTCAGTAGCCCGATGGATCCTGCGGCAACCCGACGATTCGGCCCGCCTGCACCCGCAGGCGGGCCGTTCGCGTGCCCCCGCCACGCATGCTAGGCACGCTCATCAGGCGGTAGAACAACGCCCTCTGTCCTCCGCGTCCCGTTACGCGGACTGCGCAGGCGGAATGAGGTGCCACCCTGAGGGACGTACGCGCGCACGCAACCTCACCTGGGCTTTCCTGTTCGTACGGTCGGAGAAGGCGCGGCGCATCACGGCCTTGCACAGCAAGTTGCGGGGCTAACCCGCCCGTGTCCCACGGTTCCGGAGTCAGGTCACGATGGATGAAGGCCCACGCAACAAGTTCAAGTAAGCGCGAACCCGGTAGGACATCCCCGGCACGGCGCGGTCTTCACCAGCCCGTACCTGAGATCTATGTCCGCAGCCCCGGGCCCGGTCCCCACGGACCAGGCCCGGGGGCTCGTCGGACTTGGTAGTGCACAGCGAACCAGATCACCCCCATGGCTCCGGGCCGTTGCGCTTGCCCACCTAGGCGCCCGCACCTCCAAGATCGCTCGCACCCGCCGCGCACGCAGCGCGGCTTCCCGGACCGAGTGGAGACGCCATGCCGTACGCCCCCTGGGTGTTGCACACTTTCGCCGCGTACAACACGCCCTTCATGCACCCCGATTCATCGCCCGACGAGTATGACGAACTTTTCGACCTTGCGCCGCCGCTGACCTGGGACGACCTGGAGCAGCTCCTGATCGCCGCTCGGAGCGCGGAGGTCACCTGGGCCGATCCACTCCTCATCTGGCCCGATGCGGCAGAGGCCCGGTACGCACTGATCACCTACGACCTTCCCGACGGCTCACGCCGCGCCTCGCTATCCGAGGACGTGGAGTTCTTCCGCCCGCCCACGGTCCACGCCACCTGGGGAGACGTGATCATCTGGAGCTTGTCCGCCATCCGCGAGGCCGGTGAAGTCCTGGCCCGAACCGATCTCGCGCTTCAGCGCCTGGGGGCTGAGGCGGCCGCGTCCATCACTGACTGGGAGAACGAGCGCGCGCAACTCATGCACGACGAGGGCCTGGACGCCGACGAGCAGCCAGAGGACTGCTCGATCCTCGACGACGCCATCCGCCCCTACGAGAAGGACGCCATGGCCGTACTGCGGGCCCTCGCTCACCTGTCGGCCAGCCGCTGCCCGGTGTGCCAGTTGACCGACTGCGACACCATGGGCGAGCAGCCGGTCGCCCGTTGCCACTGTGGCCAGCACCACACCGCCCACGCTCCCTCGGGCGCGTGTACCCAGTTCCGCGCCACATTCCGCTGGACCGCCCCGGTATAGCCGATCGGTCAGCCACCGCGGCGCCGCCATGCGCAACCCGCCCGCCATTCGCGAAGCCGGAGGGCACGCCGCGGCCTCGGCCCACCCGCCACACGAGCTTGCTCAGTGCCCGGGTGGGCCGCCGCCATCCCCCAGCAACTGGGGCCGAGCAGTTGCGCCGCTTGGTAACAGGTGACCGATTATCCCGGCAGCCGACCGAGCCAGGCCCTGAACAGGACCGCTCCCGGCACCCCAGGCGCCACCCGCGCCCGGAGGCCGCCCCTGAAGGAGCTAAGAAGTCATGACGAAAACCACCGCTACTCGCCGTCCCGCCCCCGGGATGCCTCCGTACGTGGGCCGCATGCTGCGGCGCGCGGGTGCTGTCGCCAGCGCCACTTGGCAGGGTTGTCCGGAGGAAGGACTTCCGCCGGTACGGATGCTCCGGCAGCCGGGCTGGCTGGGCCAGGTACGCATCTCCGGTGAGGACACGGACCCCTGCGCGGTGCAGGCCGGAGCCGAGAAGGTCACCGACTGGCGATCGGCCTACACCGCGCACGGAGGCAAAGACCCCATCGAGAACGAGTACTTCGGGCTCCCCGATGACCTCTTCGACCCCGAGGACGACAATGCCCTCGATCGTGCAGTGGAAGCCATCGCCCACCTGCCCGTCGTACTGCTCAGCGGCCTGTACGCGGAAATGGAGAGCGGACTCGCGCGGACCGAGGTGATGTGGGGCAGTGACGACCGCTGGTCCTTGATCGAGGCGTACGTCCGCCTCGGCCTGGTCCCCCCGGCCAACGTCCTGTACCTCCCGCACATCCCGGACCCGAATCGCCCGGAGCGGCTGACCGCCTATCTCATCGCGGCCTACCTGCGTGCGGCCTGCCACCAGGCGACCGGACAACTGCGCAGCGACGGCCGGAGCGTGCGGCGGCTCCTGTCCCAGCCCCGTACTCCGGTCGCGTAGACCATTCCGCAGTGCACCGCCCGCTCGGCCCGCGCCCCTCGCGCGGGCCGGGCGCACCCCGCCGAGCACCGCGTCCTTGCGCCGCTTGCCAGCTTCACAGCCACCGTGCCCCCGCTGGGCCCGTGCCCCCTGACCGTCCTGAAGCGTCATCGGCCAGGCGACGAGGAGCGGCCCCGGCGATTCCCTGAGCACCGAGTTTCTTCTGGAGGCCTTCGTGTCCCACGCCGTCCCGTCCCTGCCCGCCCTCCGTCACCCCACGGCGCCTCCGAGGGCCGACATCCGCGCGGGGGAGTGAGCATGTCCAACCAGACTGAGCGCGACACCCTGGGAGAGTTGCTCTTCCGGGAGTTCCACGCCTACGCCACAGCCCTTACCGAGCACGGCGAGGACTGGCCGCGATCGTGGCCCTCGGCGAACTGGCCACCCCGCACCCCTCTGGCCGTCCTGCAAGGCAGGTTCGCCGTCGCTCGCGAGGCTGCGGCAGTAATCGGCGTCAAACCGAGCGACAGCGAGATCACCGACGAACACCAGGTGCGCCTGGCGTACCAGGCGATGTTCCCCGACGGAGCGCCGGCTCTCATCGGCTGATCCGGCCGGCGCCCCCTCACCCAGCGGCCCCGGCCTGCCCCTCCCAGAGGCGGACCGGGGCTGACGCACTCCCCGCGACTCCCTGCGGACGACCAGGCAACCGGTGGTTGTGCCGCTTGCCCGCTGCCTCCGCATAGTCCATCCGACCAACGGCCCCACCCGGTGCCTCACCGGCCAAGGCGCCCCCGGACCCCTCCGTAGCCCTGCGGGAACTGCTCCAGCGACACGGCGCCCGCAAGTACCACCTGGAGGGGGAGGTCATGTCCCCCTCCGGCCGTCCTCTGAACACGGAGCTGTGGACCGTCCACGGGCCGCAGGACTGAGCCCCCCATTCGTGCCGGGCCCGCTCGGCCCCAGCACGAATGCGCCGCTTACCCATTCGCTCAACACCATTCCCCTCGTCGTACACGGCCGAGCCCGACCCACTAAACCCCCTGCAAGGAGCCGACATGCACTTCCGCGCCAGGCCCAGCCGCACCACCCAGAACGTCCAGCCCGCCGCGATCGCCTTCGCCGAATTCACCGCCGATCACCCCCACCTGCATCTCGATACGGTGCAGATGAAAGTCGGCACGGTGACCATCCACCTGCACGGCACGCACGCCCTCGAACACCTCGCCCGCTGGGAGGAGGTCCTGGGCAACTGCGCCCGCAGCAGCGACAGCTTCCCCAGCTCGTACGACGCGCGCCTCCACTACACCGAGTGCCTCACCGCCGTAGTCGCGGGGATCACCTTCGAGGCCGTCGCCTTCCACGACGGCCCCGGAGCATACGACCCGCACGCCATGATCTGGCCCGCCTTCACTCAGACCTCAATCGTCAGCCTGGCGGAGAGGGACCGGGTCTCCGTCCCCTCTCCCCGGACCATTCCCACCCACCGTTGTGCCCTGGCCCTCGGCATCACGGCGGCCTTGGCGGTCACCGTCGTCACCGCGGCCGCTATCAACCAGCGAGTGAACCCGCTCCGCCCGGTCCTCGCCTCGCTGACCCGCTGACCCGATGACGCCGCTCTGGCTAAGGTGGCTCGACCGCGACCAGGGGCGCACCACGTGCCCCCACGGAGGGAGGCAAGCCTTCATGCACGACCATGCTCGTGAAGCAGCGACTGGACTTGAGGCAGAACTCACCGACGTCCTCGAAGCCGCTGGGATTCCGCTCGCCTACGTCCTGGACGACCCAGACGGCAACAGCGCCATCGTCGTCACCTCCGGGGTCTCTCTCCTGACCGACCCAGACGGAGCGGTCATCGCTGTAGCCCTCGCCCACGACGGCTACAGCACGGCGTCCGGCATTGAGGAAGAGGCGGCGATCTGCCACCGAACGCGCCAGGCGCTGCGCCCCCTCGGCTACCCCATGACCCGCGACACAAGGAGCGACAACACCCTGCGTGTCACCGCGCGGCCCACGCTTGACTGAACACGACGACCTGATCCATCCTCCCCGCGCCCGTCAGCCCGTCAGCCCGTCCCTCCTACCGGGGGCGGGCTTTCGGCATAGCCGACCCCACCACCACAGCCCCCGGAAAGACGCGGAAGTTGCGCGGATAGCAGTGAGCGACTCCACGGTGCTCCGCACGAAGCCAGACCGCCAGCTCCGCACAAGCAACCGACTCCCTGGAGCTGAACCATCATGGGCGCGCCCACCGACCGCCCGCGCGTGATCATCGTGTCGTGCGGGGGACGTAAGAACACTTCCAAACAGCCGGTCCCTGCAGGCCAGAGGTACACCGGGAGCTACCACCAAGCGCTACGCCGCGCGGCAGACGCCATCACAGAAGGCGGCCGCACCGGTCACGTACTCATCCTGTCGGCTCTTCACGGATTGCTCACGCTGTACGACCTCATCGCCCCTTACAACCTGCGCATGGGCGACACGGGCTCGGTAACAAGCGAGCAGCTGCGCCAGCAGGCTGTAGACCGGGGCATCCTCGACGCCGACGTCACCGTCCTCGGCCCCCGCGCATACATCGAGGTCAGCCGCACCGTGTGGCCGCAGTTGACCAACCCACTCGCGGGCGCGCGAGGCATCGGCGAGCAGCTCGCCAAGCTCGCCGACATCTACGATCCCGGCCGCCACCTCCACGCACCGCAACCCCCTGCCCGCCTGACCGCGAGCACAAGCGCCGGAAGCCGAAGCATCATCGAGGAGATCGAGGCCCGAGCGGACGCACGCAAGGAAGTGGAAGAGCAGAAGGCCGCCCGCCGCCGTATGCGGTACGCCACCCATTCACAGCTCGTCATCCCGCACCCGGCCCGAGCACACGGAAGCCTCACCTTCCCCGGCGAGACCGCCAAGAGTGACGCGCGCGCCCGTGCCACCCGCCGCTTCGCCGCCCTCTACCGCGTCCAGGTCCTTGGGCGACCCGACGACACCCGGACCCTGGACGTACACGGCACGCCCCGGGACGTCGCACGCTTCCTGTCCGCGCTGCCACGGGTTCTGGAAAGGACCGAGATCCGGGCCTCCGAAGCCGCTCGCCTGTACGGACGCTGGGAGCGCCACTCCACCGCCATCCCCCATCTGGCCGGCATGGCTCCCCACCAACGCCGAGCGCACGCCCGCGACTTCCGCGCCGCAGCGTTCCAGGTGGTGGTCAACATCCTCCTCGACCTTCCGGACACCGTTCCCGAAGCCACAGGCGGCATCCCACCCTGGGACCAGATCTACCCCCTGGCCGCAGGAATCGCGCACCACTACTGGTTCGATCCCACTGACCACGCCGACCCCGACGAGACCGCGCGCATCCTAGCGACCGCCGACCGCCGTCACGTCACCGTCGCGGCCACGCCGGAGCAGCGCTCCCCAGACGCGTCCGTAGGGGAGTTGCCCTGAGTTGCCCTCCTAGCCGATTGCCACGGCACGGTGCGCCTCCCGGGCCACCATCCCGTCCCGGGCCACTCACCACGAGTCCCTGGAGGGACCCCCATGGCATTGAACGCACCCCTCGCCAGCAGCGCGAAGATGGCCGCCCACGACCGAGAACTCCTCACCGACTTCCTCGACCGCTGCACCACTGCCATGTCTGACCAGGGCGGCAGGAACGACGCTGTCCTCGCCATCCTGCGCGAACAACTGGAGGCCACCCTGACCGACGGGACGGCACCCGCGCCCTTGGCCTTGTCCTGGACGGGGCAGGTCACGGCCCCAGGAACGCAACCCGGCCCGACCGTCGTGCACCTCATCGACTCCACAGAAAGTGCCTATTCCCTCCGCCTCGACGACGAACTGCGTGAGGCACTCGGCCTGCTGCTGACCGACCCGTCAGACCCCGACGAGGTCGCCGCCGAGAACGGCGACTACGACGAACAGGACGGCCCTCTACTCGAAGATGTGACAGCCGACGCCCTCTTCAGCTACCTCGTCTCCGAATCCGACGAATGGCAGTCCGGCACTGCCCACCAGGTGCACGCCCGATCCGAACCGGAAGGCCTGGACTACCTCCTTGCGCAGGGGCCGCTGCGTCCCGACGAGAACAAGACACTGATCACCGCTATCCGACTCCTGCACCCCGAACGCTTCGGCCCCGCCGCTTGAGCCGCCCGCTGATCAGGGTTGCGGAACTAACTATGCCGCGCCGCACAGTCTCATCAGAGGGGCCCCCAACGCCCCCTTGCTCCAACCACGTTGACACAATCCACGACGGGAACTCTCCATGAACAAGGCTCATCTGATCGAGGCCATCTCCGACAAGGTGGGCGGCCGCCAGCAGGCCGCGGACGCGGTCGATGCGGTACTCGACGCGATCGTCCGCGCGGTGGTCGCGGGCGACCGGGTCTCGGTCACCGGCTTCGGCTCGTTCGAGAAGGTCGACCGTCCGGCCCGCTACGCCCGGAACCCCCAGACGGGCGAGCGCGTACGTGTCAAGAAAACCTCGGTGCCCCGCTTCCGCGCGGGCCAGGGCTTCAAGGACCTCGTCTCCGGCTCGAAGAAGCTCAGGAAGAACACGCTCGCTGCGAAGAAGGCCCCCAAGGGCAGCCTGACCCCCGCCGCCTAGCTGTCGCCCACCGCCCCGGCGCCACCGGTCTCCTGACCGGGGGCGCCGGGGCCTTTGCCGTCAACCACGGCTGTCAGGCGATCCCCGGACAGCGGTGCTGCCAGGAACAGACGGCAGCGTGGGGTTGACGTCCACTACCGCGTTCGGCCGGCGGGGGCACTCACCGAGCTGTTCACCCACCACGACACGGCCCGCAACGAACTCCTCGCCGTCCGTCCGACGCTGGCGCGCACCGCCATCTGGTCCGCCCTGGGCGAACTCCAGGACCTCACCCGGTTCATGGACACCCACCCTGATCGCGCACTGCTCCTGCCCCGTGAGCCCGACGACGACCTGGCCGAGTTGCTGCACCACGCGGACACGGTCGGGATCTGGCCCGTTGACCGCTACCGCTTCGCCCGCACCCAGGCACCGAGCCGCGCCGAGGAGCACTAGCACGGGCCGCTCCCCTGCGACGTGGCCACTCCACAGGCCACCAGGGCCCGCCCCGAGCCGTCGACCCGGCCGGACGCGGGCCCTACCCCATGCCCGGACCACCGGCAAGCCGCAACCCTCACCGCCCTGGGACGGCGGGGTTGCGCGGCTTGCCGTCGGGAGAGCGAATGTGGGCGCACTGGACCGGCTCACTGCGCCGCGGGCACGTCCCTTCCATCTCAGCGGGGACCGGTACAGATCGTTGCGCAGCCCACCCCCCACCGCCTTCTCCCCGCCGACACCGGGCCCTTGATCCGGAGTCCGGCCTTCGCGACGGGCTCGGGCGCTGGCATGGCACCGAGACAGCACCGTAGCCCGCGGCCGGTCTGTCTCACCGACTGCCTCCTACACCGCACACCACCCCATCCGACATCCCTGGACTCGTGGAGTGCCCCATCATGGCCACCGACTGGCTGCTCTCGCAGAACGAACGAATGAAGAAGCAGGGCATCTTCAACTGGACACTGCCCGCCGGAACCGTACGCCTTGAGGACGAAGGCCCAGACGGAACCACCACCGTGCGACCGGTCAACGTCTGCCCCTCCGCCTCGGTCTGCTTGAAACATTGCTACGCATTGGGCTCAGACTCCGGATACATCCGCTTCCCGGCCGCTCGCGCCCGCCACCTGCGCAACCTGCGCATGGTGCTGGACACCCCGCTCCTGTGGCAGGAGCGCATGGCCACCGAACTCCGGCACCCTCGCTACCAACCCGACGCCGAAAAGGGCAAGTTGGGTCACATCAGGATTCATGACGCCGGAGATTTCTTCGACGAGTCCTACACCCTCATGTGGCTCCAGATCATCCGTGGCGCACCGAAGGGCTTGACCTTCTACGCGTACACCAAGGAGGTCTCCCTATTTCGCCGTCTGGTTGAGCCGAACCCGCCCGCCAACTTCAAGTACGTCTTCTCGCGGGGCGGGAAGGAGGACATTCTGATCGATCCGACGCGGGACCGGGACGCGGATGTGTTCCCCACGCAGGACGATCTAGAGGCAGCGGGATACTCGTCCCAGGCTGCGTCCGACCTCCTGGCCGTACATGGGCCGCCCCGCGTCGGCATGACTGTTAACCGTCCCCGCAAGGACCTGACCGCGTCATTCGGGGAGCTTCAGCGGCAACGAGATGCCGAGGCCGCCGCCCGCCGCGAGCGCCAGCAGTCGAAGGCCCGCGCCTCCCGCTGAGCTGCTGCCCCCCCCAGGCCCGCCCTGCGCCGTCACCACGGCCGGGGCGGGCCGCCTTCGTTTCCCTCCAGCCGACATCGGGTGTCGAGCCGGTTGCCGGGCTAGCCCCAGCCTCGACCAGCGTCGGCCAGACCGGCGCGGCACGAGACCGCGCCCGACCGCTGGAGAACTTCATGCAGTTCCTGATCACTGATGACTCGCGCCGTATCCTGACCGCCATCGACGTACCGGACATCCCGGACGGAGACGCCTCAACCATCGGCATCGAACGGGCCGACCGGCCTGACCTTCTGTATGTGGGCGCCGACCTGTACGCCGACGGCACGATCACCGTCGGGCACTGGCCCGACGGCGAGGACTGGGACCGCCTGGTGCACACCGCCGGCGTACCCGACCAGTGCGGCCACACCACCCCGGCCCTCCCGGCAGAGCTGACCTACACCCGTGCCCAGGTCAGTCAGGCTCTTGCCGATGCCCGCGCCCGCCTCGAAGTGTCCACCGCTGAAGCCGCCGCACTGGACCTGCTCACTGAGGCCGCACTCGCCGCACTCGGCTCCCTTCCCTCAAAGGCCGCCGTCTGATCGAGCCGCCACCCCGCCGGGCCCGCCCCGCCGACACCGGCCCGGCGGGCCCGCTCGCGTCAGCACCCCAACCTCATCCGTGCCACGGCGTGCGCGTTCGGCAGGAGGCTCGTCCCTCGCACGAACGCCAGCCAGCGAAGTCCGTGCCAACTGCTGCCCGGAGATCCACTCAGCTTCCGGATCGGTCACCCTGCACGGCTCGCACCGGCCCGACATGACCATCACTGCCACGGCCTCCTCCGGAACCGTCCGCCGCTCTGACCTCATCGCGCCGCCACCGACCACGGCCCCTTCCCAGGCCCGCGCCAGCCGTACCTCGGCCGGGGCGGGCCCTGTCCGTTTCCACCTGAGCCAAGCAGTCACCGGGTCGCCTTGCCCGGCTAGGCCCCGCGCCCCGCACGGTGCGTCCAGGCACCCCGAGTGCCCCGCCCGGTAGGTCGGCGCACCACGCGCCACCCTCTCCGTCCGGGCGGCCCTCTTCACGGGCCCCTTGAGACCGCATCGAGCGTCGACGGGCCCCGACTCTCTCCTGGAAGGACAACCATGGCTCAGCAGGAGCCCGTCATCGAGCAGGTTCCGTTCGGAAGCCGCTTCGACTACCCCGCAGACCGTCCGCTGACTCCGTACGAGCGGGAGCGTCGTGAACTGCTCGCCCGGTACGGCCGCTTCGCACGGGAGCGTGAGCGCGTGATCACCAGCTACCTCATCCGGCCCGCACGCGCGGCGGACCAGTTGGTGGTCGAGCTTTACGACACCACCAATTCCGAACTCGTCGTCACGTGCGCCACGTTGCAGCGAGCCGGGGGAGCGGGAGTGTGGTACGCGATCGGCACCCTTGCCGACCTGGCGCGATTCCTTCCCTCTCCCACGCGGTACATCCTGGTCCTGCCCGCCGAACCGTCCAGCGACCTTGATGGTCTGTGCGCGATCCGGTCGATCATGCCTGTGTGGCCTGTCGACGGCACCGATACCTTCACCAGTCACCAGGACCAGGCCCGCAGAAGCGAGCCGCCCTACTACCCCAATGGTGAGCCGTCGCTCTGATCGGCAGCTCCACCGCTTCCGGGCCCGTTCCCTGCCGCGTCGGTTGGGAGCGGGCTCGTTGCATGCAGCCCACCCGCCAGCCCTTGCCCGGCTTACGTCCGGACCGGTCAACGTCGTCCTGCCAGGTCGCACCCCGCACAGCACCCCCTCCGCGCGTCGGGAGAGGCCCGGCACCCACCCCGACCTCCTCCCTCACCGAAGTAGGAATCATGACCGACACCACCGAGCGCACTCCGCTGTTCGACGGGACCTGCGTCCGGGTTCAGATGGGCCGCAACCGCTACGAAACCCGCGTCGCAGCTTCTGACCGCGATGGCGTAGACGGCCCCGACCTGGCGGCAGCCCAGTTTTACCCGTCCCGTAGCGATGGACAGGGGACCACCGGCTGGATCGTTTCCGGCACGAGCAGCGACCACTACAGCGAGCCCATCACCAGCAGGGACGAGGCCCTGAAACTCCTGTACGCAGTCACCCGCGCCGAACGCGCCTTGCTCCGCCGCTACCCACAGGTTTTCCCACAGGTTCCGCCCGTGGCCCACGAACAGATCCGCAGCGACTTCCCGGAGCTCCACCGCCTCAACCAGAGCGGCTGAACAAGGCCGCCCAGCCGGCTTCGTCCAGGCCCGTCCCGCCGCCGAACCCGCGGCTGGGCGGGCCCGTCGCCGTTTCCTGACGTTGCTCCGCTAGCCCAGTGCCACGTCACGGTCCGAACAACGCCGCGCCGCGGGCACCCACCGGCCTTGGCACGGCGCAGCCCACACACCCCCAGGACTGGAGCAACTGACCGTGACCCCCGAAGCCGCCGACTGGATTCTCTCGAACGTCTTGCCCGCCCTGTACCGCAACGCGGAAGGGGCCGAGGAATTGCGGACCTGCGTTTGCCAGGCCCCGCCGTCCAACTGGCTCGGCGGAATCCAGGAGCCCGAAGCCCGCCTGTGGGACCGCGACGGCCGAAAGATCGCAGACGCCGGTGCCTTGATCGTGCTCTGGCGCACGGAAGGCACCTGCACCCGACGCGGCACCACGCCATGGACGAGGCCCCGAGCCTGACCAATCAGAAAGCCCCTACTGCCAGACCCAGTACAAGCTCTCGTCCCGATCCCCGAACGAACACACCGCCCGCGCCGGACTCCGGCGCGGGCGGCGCGCATGCCCCGCTCACCCCCTGAACCGACCCGAGGTTGCGCGCGTTGCCCCGCAGCCGACCACGGTCGGCCCGGCCCGAACGACCGGGCCGCCATCGACCGCAGGAAGGACCAGCACCGTGACCGACACCAAGGGCAGTCGCCACACCCAGCCCCGGAGCACAGGCCAGCTACACGAGGCGGCAGACGACGGACCGGAACTCGACAGCGCCGACCGCAGAGCGGAGCGGAAGCTCGCCGAGCGCGCCGGACTCGTCCCCGCCCGCCCAGGACCCGCCGCGTCGATCGCAGCGGAAGGCACTAACCGGAGGAGCCAGGGCCCAACCAGCGCCCAAGTATGGGAGATCGCCGACCTCCTGGTCGGGGGCGGCCTCACCCTTCCCCTGGACGTCCTGGCCCCCATCGCCGACGCTCGCGCCGCCATGCAGGACGACAAGGGAGGCAAGTCCGCCGCCTCCCAGTACCGCCACTGCGCCCACCACCTCCGTCAGGCAGCCGAGACCCTCGATCGCGCCGAGGACACCACAGCCGAGGAACGCACAGCAACTGCCGAGCTGGCCAGCGCCTACATCGAAGGCGCTGCCACCCACGCCCGTGAAGCCGACCTGAGCGCCACCTGACCCAACGACCGCCATCGCCGCCCCGCCCCCGCACCCCCGGAGGCGGGGCGGTGCCATTCCCAGTCGCCTGCCGATCCCCCCGCCACGACGCATGTTGCGGGGCTTACCACACTGCCGGTCACGGTCCCGGCAACCGCCCCGCCGCAGACCAACCCGCGGCACGCCGACGCCCCAACACCCACCGCCATGTGAGGACACGACCGTGCCCGAGAACAACCTCAAGTACGACCCGACCACCACCGAAGGCGAAGCCATTGCCAGCCTGTTCCGCGGCTGCAAGAACATCGAGGACAGTGACGGCAGCTGGAACGGCGGCGACATCGTCGAGTGGCTCTCCAATTGGTTCGCCGACCTCGGCATCGACCCCGACGGGCCGAGCTACCAGGTGGACGCCATCCAGCCGCAGGTATGCTCGCCCGGCGCGGACCCCGACACCATCGCCGAAATTCTCTCGGCCCTGCCCGACTTCACCCTCCAGAGCCTTCCCGTAGGTGACGAGGGCTTCTTCTACGCCAACTACGATGAGCCCAGCTTCTACGATGACCCCATCGGCGAGGACAGCGCCACCACTGTGGTCTTCCCATACGCCTCCGACGTGCGCGTGCGCGCCGCCCTTGCCGTCCTGCGGCGCGCGGGATACATCGCCGCCCCGTCCGACGTCGACCCCCGCGGCTGGACCATCCACGTGCAGGCCTCCGTCGTCTATGCCCTCCAGGACAACGCCACCACCTCCGACCGGGCTGACCGTCTGCTCCAAGAGGCAGGATTCTCCCGAGCTGACACCCCCCGCGAGGCCTACATCCCCTCCTACACCGCCCCCGCTCCGGTGCCCTGGCGCCCCGACTGGGTCCAGATCGACGTGATCAGCCTGCCCACCACTGGCCGCGACGACCGCGAAGAGACCGCCCGCGCCGTCTTCGCCACCCTCACCGACGCCGGCTGGAGCGTCGATGTACGCGGCACCGAGACCCTGCACACCACCCCTCCGCCCGCCGAGCCGACCCCGAAGCCAGCGGCAGAGCCGCAACTGGTCCCGGCCGACGTCATCGACAGCATCCGCCACGTCCTCGCTTACAACTGGACTACAGAGCAGCGCGACTACGACCAGCAGGACCCCGAGGACAAGGCGCAGCACATCGCCACCCACCTGAACCGGATCGCCACCCACCTGGACCCGGCAGCCGCCCATCGGAATCTCTACGGGATCTCCGACTGACCTGATCTACACGACGACTCACCGGGCCTCGGGCGCACCCTCGCGGTGTGCCCGAGGCCCGGTGCCGTCGGCTCTATGCACCCCGCTCCAACAGTTCAGGCCGACGTGCCACGGCAGAACCTCCCAGTTTCCTTGCCCTGCTAACCGGTTGCCCCGCCACCGTTCTCTCGCCCCGCGGAGACGCAGGGTCACCACGAGAAGGGATGCTGACCATGACCACACCCGACCTGAACGCCGGAGATCTCCCACTCCTCACCGCCGACCGGCCTCGTCACCGCTCTGACTCTCAGCGCACCGCCCGGGACCTGTTCGGCCACGAGGGCCAGTTCTTCACGGTGCCGGGCAACTTCCCTGACGGCCTGCCCGACCACATCGGTTTCGTCACGGCTGTCTACGCCGTCCTCAGCACTCCCAACCCCAACAACGCAGCGCATGAGTTCACCGTTCGCGACGTCAACGGCCAGCGCCACATCCTCGGAGCCCCCGCCCCTGACCAGGACATCGCCATCCGTAACGCCCTCAGCACCCTCGCCGAGCGGCGGCGCGACCACGCCCGGCAGGTCGAGTACAACCGCATCCACGTACTCGGTCTGGACCCAGTCCCGCCCGTCCGCCTCGGCCACGCAGCCACCGGCACGTGCGTTGTCCACGTCCGCTGCTCCTGCCCGCAGGTCGAAGGCTTGGCCGCACACTACGAGCACGTGACCCTGGCGGCAGCTGAATGGCTCGACGAGACCCCCACCACCCCCTGGGAGTTCTGCCCCAACTCCCCTACCCAGGTCACCACCCGGAGCGGAAGTGGCCGCCTCACCCGCACCCTCCGCAACGACAAGGGCATGGCCGTCGTGGAGCTCCAGCACAGTGACGGGAATCGCGAGTCTGTCGCCCTTGCCCAGGTGAGCGACCTGGGCTGACATCCCACCGCCCTTCAACCATCGGCCCCGTCCCGTGCGCACTCAGCCACGGGCGGGGCCCGCGCTCGTTGACCTGACCGGGGCGTACCTGGTGCGCGCCCTTCTCCACTGCGTTGAACCTCCTTGTGGTGCTAGCCCCCGGCCTCTGCACGATCCGGCCCGTCACCACCACTCAACGCAGAAGGACCTGAGTATGACCACCGAGCCGGGCACCACGCCCACCGACCCCCCACATCCGCCGGTGGCGTCTCCGCCGACGTGATCGCCTCCATGCGTGCTGTCGTCGACGACGGCGAGCTGTGGAACACCGAGCGCCAAGACTATGAGCAACAGGACCCCGCGGATCGCAGCGGACATCTCTTCGAGCACCTGCTGCGCATCGACCGGTTCCTCCTCCAGCTCAGTCCGCCCGACCATGTCCACGACGCAAGTGACAATCCTGTGACAAACCACCCGGTCAGTCCCCCGCCGCAGCCCTGCGCGGCCGTGGAGCCCCTCGCGGACGGCACCACGATCACCGTCGCCGGACTCGACTACGAGCGCGTCACCGACCCTCGCGCGCTCTCGCCCGGCCAGTGGCTGCGCTTCACCAAACCGCTGGGCGACACCGACACCATGACCCTGCACCTGACGGTGATTGAACCCGTCGGCCGGCATGCGGACGGCACCGGTGTGCTGTGCCGCCGACATGGCCGGGCGCTGATGCCCACCGAGCAGCACATCGTGCTGACCAAGCCAGTCATCGAACTCGGACAGGTGTACCGGGCCACGACACAGCCCCCGCGCGGCATCCCTGGTACCTGGTGCGACAGCTACGACGGCAACGGCGACCACTGTGGCCTGTCCTTGCACCACCACAAGAACTGCCGTCACTAGTACGACAGTTGACTACAAACCGCCCCAGCCCCTCGCGCCCCGCTCTTCCTGTGGCGCCAGGGGCTCTGTCACGTCTACCCACACCTGATCGACGGCGCGCTCCCGGCAGACGCCCGACTGGGTGCAGGTTGTGAGGCTTGCCGTCCCAGCCTCGATTGTGCCGTCACCGCCCGGCCAACTCCCTGGCCGCGCAACTCGACTCCCTGCTTCTGGAAAGGGAATGCTGCGATGACGGCCCTGTTCGACGGCCCAACTTCGGTGCACTTCTTCACCGGTGGCCTCGGTGACATGCGTGGCTTCACCGACTCCGGATACCTGTCCCTGTACGCCGCGAACCACCACCCGGCCTCAGTAGAGACCGCCCGCACCAACTGGCCCGGCCTGTTCGTGAACTCGGCCGACGTGCAGACCATCGACATGCGCTGCGTACCCACCGCCGACGTCCTGGTTGCATCGCCCATCTGTACCGAGGCGTCTCCGGCAGGCGGCAAGGCCGCCCCACGGAAGGCAGTGCAGCTCGACGAGAACGGCCGCCCGACGCCGGGCCCGGACTGGCCGCAAACCCGCATCACCATGTGGGAGCCCGTCCGTTACGCCGAAGTCCACCGCCCCATGGCTTACGTCGGCGAGAACGTCGCACAATTCGGCACCTCTCCGCTGTTCAAGGCATGGCTACACGTATGGGACGCCCTCGGCTACACCCCTGCCGTCGCTTCGGTGAACGCCGCGCACCTGAAGGCCGACGGCATTCCTCCACTGCCGCAGTCACGGGACCGAGTCGTGTGGTGCTTCCTGCGCAACGACATTGCCGAGGCGCACGGCCTGCCCGATCTTCGGCCAACCTGCGACGCGATGTGCCCCACCTGCGGCCCCGTCGAAGGCGTCCAGTACTGGAAAAAGAACCCCGACCTTCAGGTCGGCGAGTACGGCCGCAAGAACCGCCAGTATTACTACGTATGCCCGAACACGCGCTGTGGAGCGGCTGTTGAGCCCATCACCCGCGGCATCGGCGAGGTCATCGACACGAGCGTGCGCGGCGCACGGTTCGGCGACGGCTACTTCAATCACTTCTACCGCACTGTCATGCCCTACGAGCAGGCAACCCGCGACCGCGTCGCCATCGGCCTGGAGCGGTACTGCGGCAAACCGTTCATCGTCACCCTGCGCAACCACTGCTCGGCCAGCTCGCTGGACGAGCCGATCGGCACCCTGACTGCGAAAGGCGGCGGCCACCACTACCTGGTACGCCCGACCGACGAGTTGAGCATCGACGAGTGCGAGTACCGGCCGCTGAACATCCGCGAGAAGGCCCGAGCCCAGGGATTCCCCGACCATCACATCTTCAGCGGGGATGAGGAAGACCAGCGCCTCCAGGTCGGCAACGCGGTCCCCGTCAACGTCGCAGCCTGGCTTGCCCGGCGCGTCAAGGCCGTCCTTCCCCACTGACCTGACCGCCTCGGGAGATAGCAAGCCCCTGCCGCCGCCCCGCGCCAACCCGGGCGGCGGCATCGCACCAGGGTTGCGGACCTAACTCTGCCCGGCCGCACCGTGTGGTCGGCCGGAACGCCCCGCACGATCCCCTCCGTGCCGACGGCGTCCGGCACCAGTCGGTCTGCGCGTCGAGCGGAGTCACGCCCCGCGCGGCCCGGCGGCCCCACGGCCGCCGCCTGGCAGCCACAGCCGGGCCCCAGCTTTCATCCCCCGCCCCAGCAGCGAAGCCGCCGATCCCAAGCCCTTGGCTCGGGGGCGCGGCTCTCAGGGCGATCCATCCGAACGGAGAGAAGGACCCGTGAACCACACCTGCCAAATGATCAACACCCGCGTCTGCATCGACGACATGCTCGGCCCGCTCGACTGCACGCTGAACCCGGCGAACCGGTGGAACGGCTGGCTGAGCCCCAATTTCGCCCTGGACGCAGTCCGCGAGCTGTCTGCGCAGACCCTCCGCCTTGCCGACGAGGATGGCTACGACTGCGTTGAGACCATCCACGTCATCGAGGCCCGCGCGGACAGCCAGGACACCGTCCACATCATCGAGGGCGGCCCCAGCCGGTACTGCGAAGAAGGCGAGGAGAACGTGGCCGTCGCCGTGCATGTCCCATGGCGAGCCATGAGCCGAGGCGCGAACGCCTTGATCACCAACGCAACCCCGCAGGCCCGCAAGGCAGCCCGCAAGCGCAAGGTCACCGGCAGGAGCGCACGCCGTGTCGTCGTCGTACACATCCGCTGGCAGTACCTGGACGAAGGCAGCGTCACGGCTGCCAACATCGTCCGCCCCAACGACGAGGGCCTGTACTCGATCGGTGGATGGGAGTGGACATGGCACTTCGCCTCTTGGTGGTGTGCGTGCGGCAGTGACTCCTACTGGCACGAGACCGAGTGCCTGTGTGGCCTGACCCGCGACAGCCAGCCGAAGACCCCGCTGGGAACCGCAGGCGTCAAGATCGGGCAGATTCTGCGCATCCCGGCGCCCGGGGCCACGTCGGCCCTCGTGGACCTCACCGACCTCGCCCGCGTGTGCGCGGTGTTCGCCGGAAACAGCGAAATCGACACGGCCGACGACACCGGCCCCTTCGACACGGAGACGCTCGGCTGGGCCGACGAGGTACTGCGCATGGCCATGGATGAAGCCGCCACCGAGGACCTCGCCGCATCCGGCTGGGAGCGCATCCCCGACGAGAAGTCCACCGCCCTCTACCGGATCACCTTCCCGACCACGCCCTCTCACTGACCAGCTTGATGCCCGCTCCGGCCAGACGACCGGAGTGGGCCTCTCATGTCGCGGAGCCCCACCGCCGCCGTGCCCGCGTTCCCCGTTGCTTCGACGGCCGCCCGCCGGCCGCCGCCCCGGGGGTTGTGGGTCTAACGGCGCCGTCCCTGAGTGTGAGCCCCGGCCCGAACGCCCGTGCCTGGAGGCGACCGGACCGCGCAGGAGCAGGCAGTTATCTCCTGCCGCCCCCGTTGAGCCCGACCTCCGGCCGTGACTCCCACCCCGGCCGAACCCTGCATCCACTCCAAACGGAGCCCCTGATGACACTCGCCGAACTCCGTACAGCGCTCGCCGAGCTCGACCACCTGCCCGGCGACACGACTGTGGTCCTCGCCAAGGACGCAGAAGGCAACGCCTTCTCGCCGCTCGACGAAGTCGACCCGTCGATGTACCACGCCGAGACCGAGTGGAGCGGCGAGCGCTATATGACCGACGCAGCACGCCAGGCCCAGGCCGATCCCGACGACTACGACAAGGCCCCGGACAACGCAGTGCCCGCCGTCTTGCTCTGGCCCACCAACTAGCCAGCCCGCCCCCGGCACCCGCCTGTGGTGCCGGGGACCGGCCGCCCTGTACCCGCTGCCCGCCCGTGATCCGGCTGGATGCCGCGCCACCCTCATCCCCCTGACCGTGCCCCACCACCAACCCGCTGAACGGAGATCCGTCTCATGGCCAAGCGACCCGCCGCCAACGAAGCCGCCCAGCGCGGCGCGTGGGCAGCCGTCGAGACCAACGACGTGGAAGCCGCGTGTGCCGCTCGCCAGCGCCCCGTGCTGTGCGAGGCGTGCGGCCGGTAACAGCCGCCCTCGGGGGCCTTGACCAGGTCGGGTCGGTGCCGCCTCGCTGATTCCCGACCCCGCTCTCTCTCCCGTTCAGCCCCGGCCCCGGCTCGCTCACGGTGCCGGGAGCAAGCGCGCATTTCCGCGCGGGCGGTATGGACGCCGGTCTTGCCGACCTAGCCCATGATGCCGGCACGGTGCTCCGCGTCGCGGCTGATCGCCGCGCTTCCTCAGCACCGGTGCCTTGTGCGACCCGACAAGAGCCACCAGGTGCCCGACGAATCGAGACACAGTGGCCCACACCAAACTCGCCGAACTTGTCAGCTGGCTGAGGTCGATCACCAAGGAGGCGAAACGCGAGGCCGACTACCGGGTCGACGCCCGCGATCTCCTCGGCATGCTCGTCCCCGCATCACGTGCCACTGGGGAGCAGCCAGCGACGCAGTCCGATGAGGCCGTTGTACCCACCACCGCGCGCCCCGGCTACAGCTTCACCGAGGGCCTCGCCGAGGCCAGCGAAGTCGAGCGCGACGGCAGCCCCGATGAGACGGCTGTCCCTGAATGGACCGTCATCGGTGTGCGGTGGAACGAATCCCCCGACAGCGTCGTCGCCCTGACGGCCCTGCCCGGAAGACAGCAACCCGCCGACAATGACGTCTCGGACGAGCTGACCGGCTGGGTCCGCCACGTGCATGCCCTCAACTCTGATGCGGCGCTCCGCCTCGGCAAGGCTTCGGCAGCGAGCGCCCCATCCGTCGCCGCCTTCCGCGCCGATGACTCCTGAACCCCACCACCGTGTCCTGTCCCTGTCTGCCTCGCACTCCAACAGCGCCAGGGCCGGTGCCTGCCACCGCTTGCGGGTGTAACGCACAGGCCCGCCACACTCCTCCACCCGATCCCAGCCCAGCCGAAGGAAGCGTTCATGGCGACATACAACGTGCCGCTGACCGGCATCGCGAACATCACCGTCACGGTCACCACTGACGAAACAGATCCGAACAAGATTGCCACCCTGGCCGTCGAGAAGGCCGAGGCCGAAGCAATCAGCCTGTGCCGCCAGTGCGCCAGCGACCTCAACAACTCCCTGGACATCGGGGACGACTGGCGCCCCGTGACCGACGATCGCACGAACGCGAGCGAAGCCATCAAGATCAGCGACTGACCGCGAATTCTCTCGGCCCCGGCCCCCGCCCGCGCGCGGTGTCGGGGCCGCACGCCTGGCCCGCCCTCACATCGCCCCGCGCCTGCCGCAATCACCTCCAGGAATTGCCCGGCTTGCCTGCCGGGCCCTGACCGTGATCCCGCGCCGGTATCCAGGCCGGCCGCCCCTCACGGAAGGACACCCACCCACATGCTGACCCCTCCGCCGGACATGTACCCCGACTGTTCCTGGGCCGAGCAGCCCGTCACCGGCACCACCCCATCCGGCATCGGCACAGCCGCGACCGTCGAGCCCCGGACTGGACTGACCACCCGCTACACCGTCCACGGATACGACCCGCACACCCGCACTGCGCTCATCGCCCCAGAGCAGAGGGAGGACCGCGCGGGCGTGGTGCGCCCCGTTGCCGACGCGCAGCGCACCCGCCGCACGATCGCGGTAGGCGACCTGGACGAACTGCGACTCATCCACCGCCGAAACCGCGGTGACGTCACCGCCCTGCACACCGACCATTGCCGCCACGCCATCAAGACAGCATTCACCGCCGGGGGAGACCGGGGTGTTCCCGGACCACGCCGGGTCTACCGGCTATGGATGCAGACCAGCGAGGAGCGCACCTACCGGTTCCTGGTCCGCGCCCCCTCCCAGGAGGCCGCGTACGACCTGGCCCACTCCTGGTGGCAGGGCACCCGGAGCCCCACCGGATTCAGCGGCGGCCGCCTGGAGAGCGGCGAGACCATCGACGTCCTGACCTGCGAAGGCGCCCGCGACATGCCCTTCTGGCCCTACCTCGAACCCATCGCTGACCCCGTCTAACCTCCAGCGCCCCATCCGGCCCCGGCCGTCCGCCTCACGCGGACGGCCGGGGCCATCGCGTTCTGTCGCCCCACCCACGCCCGTGTGCCGCTCACGCTCAGCCAACCCAGCGCCCCTTGTTGAGGCCCCGCGCCTCTGTGGTTGCCCAGCTAACCCGTCACACCGCCATGGTGCCCGCATCGCGGCCGAGCGCCGCACCTCCACTGCTCCCAAGCCCGGAAAGGGCCCATCTCCTCATGCTCAAGTACACGCTGCGCGTCCACAAGTTCACTGCCCAGGCCGCGAATCTCACCTCCGAGCCTCCCGCCGTCGGCGACTGCCAGGACTCGGCCGTCGATGACGCGCAGAACCCCACCCAGGTCATCGTCTACACCACCACCGGACCGGCCGCCGCGCTCCGCATCGCCAATCGCCACCTCACCCTCGTCCACGCCCGTCTCGCTTACACCAACCCCGGCGCCGTCGGCCGCACGGCCGACGACATCGTGTACGCCGAAGCCCGCACCCGGGCCGAAACCCTCACGCCCGGCCAGCGCGAGGACGAGAGCATGCACACCATCCACAGCGAGTACGACGCGCTGCGGATGAGCGCCCTGTTCGACGTCATGGACAAGCACGGAGAGATCGACATCTAACCCTCTTCGCCCCACCCCTGGACCCCGACTCCCCAGTGCACCCGCGGCACGGGGGAGCCGGGGTCAACGGCCTCCCCAGCGGCCCGGTCGAGGCCGACCACGTCGTCGGTCCGCCATTCAGCTGCGCGTGGCAGTTGCGGGTGTCGGCGCGTGGACAGCCCGCAAACTCCTCCTATCACAACCGCACTTGCTTGTTTGCGGCGCTTGTCCCCGTTCGTGACTTCCTGGCTCCGTCAGCTCACCTGGGGGTTCCGCTTCCGGTGACAGAGAACCAGGAAGCGAGGAACCAGCCATGCCTGATGAGCCAGTGGTCGACATAGTCGACCTGTTCGGAGGCCCGGGAGGATGGGACGTCAGCGCACAGCGGCTCGGCCTCCCAGTGACGGGCATCGAGAACGACCATTCCGCTTGCGAGACCCGCCGGGCCGCCGGGCTGGGCACCGTGGAGGGCGACGTCCGCGCGTACGGCCCCGCCGACTTCCCCACCGCCACCGATCTGATCGGTTCACCTCCGTGCCAGCCGTACTCCATCGGCGGTAAGGGCGCCGGGCGCCGGGCCCTGGACACGGTGCTGCACTTCGCTTCACTGCTCGCTGCCAGGAAGGACATCCGCTCCGGCCTCGCCACCCTGGACGACGAACGTACCGGCCTGGTTCTGGAGCCCCTGCGGTGGGCCCTTGAAGCCCTGGACATCGGACGCCCCTACCGAACCGTGATGCTGGAGCAGGTACCCACTGTGCTGCCGGTGTGGGAGGCGGTGGCGCACATCCTGCGAGCCGAGGGCTACACGGTGGTGACGACCCGCCTGCACGCGGAGGAGCACGGCGTCTGGCAGACCCGTTCGCGCGCCGTGCTGGTGGCCCGACTGGGAGACGAGGCGGCGCTACCCACCCCCACCCACCGCCGCTACAGCCGCACTACCGAGCAGAACGGCGGGGACCTGGCCCTGCGCCCCTGGGTGTCGATGGCACAGGGAATCGGCTGGGGAATGACGCACCGCCCGGCGCTCACCGTCGCGGTGGGCACAGCGGCGGGCGGCCCGGATCCCTCCTGCGTAGGCGGCTCCGGAAGCCGGGCCACCCTGTACGGAGAACGTGACGCAGGCCGCTGGATCGCGGACACCCGCCTGGTGGACGCCGACTCGCTACCCGCCTACCGCGGAGGCCGCAAGGACATGATCCGAGTGTCCGTCGCCGACGCCGCCGCGCTCCAGACCTTCCCGCCAGACCACCCCTTCCAGGGCCCCAAGACCAAACAGTACGAGCAGATCGGCAACGCAATGCCGCCTGCGCTGGCGGATGCAGTAATCCGGCGGGCGATGGCCCGAGAACTGGCCGCCCGCACTGGCGCAGCGGCAGCCTGACCGTGGAGTCCTCTGGGAAGCGTCCCTGACGGCCCGCCCCGAACCACAAGGGGCGGGCCGTGCCGCGTTCCCAGCTCGGCCTCGCCCCCAGGGGGTTGCGGCGGTTACCTCGGCACGCATCACGGTTCCGATGGCCCCGGGGAGCGGCGCCACTCAACCCGGCTCCCTGAAGCCGAACCCAACCCGCCCAGCATCCAGAGGCCCGCCCATGAGCACCCCCGACGCCGAAGCCGCAGCCCCCGTCAACGTCCACCCTGCCCAGAACCCGACCGATGGCCCCGTCCACGAGTGGTTCAGCCTGAGCTACAGCAACTACCTGGTGCTACACAGGACACTGATGCAGTCCATGCCGACGGACTGGCAATATCGCCTCCGCGCATGCCTTGAGGAGCTGGAGACCGCATTCGCACACATTGAGCAGCCCGAAGCCTTCAAGGTGGAGGCGGCGACCGTGCACGAGATTCTGGAACTGACGACCACCCAGAAGACACTGCTCGGCATCACCGAGGACCGGTTCCGAGGCACAACCCCGCCCAAGGGCCTGACCGACGATGAACTGCGCGAGTGGGAAGCCCAACACGAAGACCCGGACGGACCTGTCTACCACCAAGACGGAAGCGAACTCGAACCTACGCACCGGGTGTTGGTACCGGCAGGGGACCCCATCCCGCACTACCAACGCGGCCGCACATACATCGCTCCCCGCCTGCCTGCCACCACCCCGTCCTGACCAACTACATCCCTCATGTCTGGCCCCCGGCCGCCCCCAGAGGCAGCCGGGGGCTGCCCCATGCCACGCCCCGCCGCCCGCCCGAGCCCCGACGTCCCGCCGGCCGATGCGGGGTGGCACGCCTTGCCCTGCGCACCGTCAGAGTGTGGTTGCCGGACCGGAGGTCGCATCACGCCGACACCATCCAGGCCATGCCCGACCTGCCCGCAACTTCACGGCGCCGAGCACGGGCGTGAGCACGCCGGAATTCGTTGACGCTAGAGAGGAACACCCATTGTGAGCAGCCCTACGCTGAAGCCGAGTGACGACGGACCGCAGCTGGACGCGGTTGGAGCCATGCCCGAGGACGCACAGCACCCGATGTTGGTCAAGGCCCTCAATATCCTGCGAGCCGCTGAAGTGGGAGTAGCCACGGTCCCAGGCCGCAAGATGCTGTACCGGGAATGGCACAGCCAGGAAGGTCCCCAGGGCGCATTCATGTGGCCCGTATTGGGCCGGACGCTGGAAATCACCTGGTTCATCAACGGCGCCCAGGACGAGCGGGGCATGCGGTCCCGTGATTCCCGGAGCGTGCGATCCGCCCGGAATTCGGCCCTCGACACCATCGCCGCCACATTCGCCGAGGAGGGCTGGACGGTGTGGCGAGTTGAGAGCAGGAACACGGCGACACGGCGCGCCCTCCGGGTGGACGTAACGCCTCCAGCCGATTCCTGACGCACCCCTGCGGGCTGCTCTTGCGGCCTGGTCCACGACACCGATGGTCGGTGAGACGCCCCCGCCACCCCGTGCCGCTGATTGGCGGGGGGTTGTGGGGGTAGCCGCGCCGGCGGTCAGTGTGCGGTGGGCCGGGGTGGCGGTGGCCACTCAACCCCCACCCCGGCCCACAACAACCAACTCCCCAACCCGCCCCGCCCGCGTGTTCGAAGGAGAGACCCCGTATGTCCATATCCACGACCGCCCCGGCCGCCGTCCCGTCCATCGCCACGCCCGCCCTCGCCACAGCCACTGTCACGGCGCCCGCTACCACCCCGAGGAGGACGCCCCGGTACCCGCACATCCCCGCCAAGGCGGGCAACGCGAACGTCCGCGCCCTGCTCGGCCAGGGTATCCACCCTGCCAGCGGACAGCCCCTCACCACCACCGCCACCCCTGACCGTGGCCGTGACCGTGACGCGAGCAGGGTGCGCGAGTACCTCAAGTGCTCGAAGGCCCCAGTCAGCCGACGCGGCCGCCAGGGCATCGATCTGCGTCCCGACCTGCCCGCCTGCACCCTCCACTGCTCGTTCACCGACTGGCCGTTCGACCCCGACGGCCACGATCAGACCCTGGCCGACCAGATCGGCACAGGCCGCGATCACGCCGACGACTGGGGTGTCTACACGGTTTACCGGATCTTCGGCATCGACGAGGAGTACCAGCGCGCCTGGGTCGCGGTCGAAGCCGAGATGACTCCTAACGCCGCCGCTCCCACCGGTCACGCCGCCCGGCCGCCGCGCTACTCGCGCCCGGACCAGCCCCAGCTGTACCGGTTCTGGACCCGCCTGTCCCGTCTCCACACCGCCCACATCACCCACCCCACCGACGTGGACACGAGCGACTGCACGCACCTGCTCGTCCGCAGCGGCCGCGTTCTCCTCGGCCAGCCCGGCGCCTGACCGCCCGCGGAGCTCCGCCCCTTAGGCCCGTCTCCACCACCCGCTTGGCAACGGGGCCCGCCATCCTCAAGTCACTCGCGAAGTAGGGGCTAAGGGGCCGCGCGCTGACCAGCAGCAGCCCGCTGTACATCCCCGGCCCCCGTCTCCCGCGCAGGGAGGCAGGGGCCGTCCCATGCCCGCCGCGCCCCGCCACCCGCCCGGAACCGGTCCTTGCGCTGCTTGCTGGCCACCGGGCCACGGTTCGACCACCTACAAGCGCCGGGGGATGCCGTGACCAGCCAATACCTGCCGCACCGCCCCAGTCGTTCAGCCGAGTCGAGGAGACCGCGCGTGACCACTTCCACCCACGTCCAGACATTCCGCTACGGAGGCTGGGTGTTCAACATCGACAGCGCCCTGACCATCGTGAAACAGCCTCACCACACCCCCCTGCCGACCTCCGTCGCCGCCTGGGCGGACGCCTACCACCTGAACCAGCTGGGCCCGGACTATCAGGGCGCGTCCTGGTGCCCAGTCTTCGGTCCGGACCAGTCGCACTTCAACGTCGAGCACGCGATGCAGACCGACCTCGCCAGACCAGTGATCATCGCCACGATGGAGTTCGACGGCGCTGAGGCGGTCCTCCTGATCGATGGCGTCCACCGCATATACCGCGCAATGGTCGAGAACCGGCCGACGCTGCCCGCCTACCTCCTGTCCGTTACGGAAACCAAGCAGATCCGCGAACGCTGACCCTACTCACCCCGCTTCCGGCCCCGCCTCCTCCGGGAGCGGGGCCGGATCGCTGTCTCCTCCCCGCTCGCCTCCGGGCCCGGTCCCGTGCACTGGCACCGGGCTCGGCGCGCGGGCCAGTGAATGCAGGGAGGGGCCCTTGCGGGTGTTGCCAGACGCCGGGTGAGAGTACGGCCAACCGGCGGGTGACAACCATTCCCTGCCGGTGCCGCCGAATGCCACCGACCCTCCGGAGCCTCTGCCGTGCCATTCTCGACAGCCGCACAAGCCCGCATCGACGCCCTCACCGCGTTCACCCGCTTCGGCCCCGACTACCGGCGCAGTGTCGCCGAGGCACTCGCCTTTGCCCGCAGCGCTGCCCGCTGGGGCGACTGCGCATGCCTCTATCTCGTCGAAGCAGAAGTGTCCGCGGGCACCCGCTCCCGTGACGACCTCGGCCGGGCTCGGGCCACCACGAGCCCCGAACACCTGACCCAAGGCGGCGCCATCCACGACGCCTTGTGCAGCTGCCCCGCCCGCGCCTCTTCCTGACCAGCGGCGCCCGGCCGCCCCCCGACACAGCCACCCCTACAACTCGGAGTCAACCGCTTTGAGCACCGCCCTCGCCCCTGTCCCCGAGCCCATCCCCGTCGCAGCCGAAACCACGATGGATCTCACCGGACTCACCATTTACACGGCCGCGATCGTGCGCCTCGCTGAAGAGAAGGGTCTGCGTCCCACCTGGGGCCAGCCGCACGGTCGCACCCGCCGCATCGTCCTCAACTCAGTCGGACCCCACGGCGCGTTCGGCTCCATCGTCATCGGCCGCACCAGCGGCAAGGTCCTGCGCGCCGAAGTCATCCACGGCAACGACGCCAGACATCCCTGCCACGCCAAGGGCACCAACGCCGTCCGCGTCCTGCTCAGCAGCGTTCGCCGGTCCACCTGCCAACCTGGCTGCAACGCCCCATTCTCGGCTGACTGTCGGTGCTGAACAGCTGAACAGCTGAACACCCTATACCGGCACCCGAAGCGGCCCGCCCCCACCGGGGCGGGCCGCTTCGCGCTCTCCCGACCAGCCCGTCCCCGAACGCCCCAACTCCCGCGCTTGTCTTCCACCCGACTCCCTGACCTGTGAGGCGCGCGGGCGCGGCGTCTGCGGTGCTGACTCCCGCTTGTGGGCCTTGCCGGCCGCCAGGCCATGGTGCGGCCACCGGCCCGGGGGCGCGGTGACCACCAACCTCTCCCGGGACCCGCCCGCCACCCGTGTCCACCGGCCTTAAGGAATTTGCTGTGTCTGCCACCCTGATGTACCACCATGACCGCGCCGATCTCACCTTCACCTGGAACAGCAGCACCCAGATCACGATCCGCGCCGGGAGCACGGTCCCGCACTGGGGTGTCTACCCCGACCGGATCAGCGTCGGCGAGCTGCCCTTTACCCTCAGCGCACTACGCGACGCATGTGACGCCTGGTGGGAAGGAAGGGAGATCACCACCGGCCGGAACTTCGCAGAGCACCCGTGGACCACCTACGAGTTCAGCGGACGAGTGCAGATCCGCTACCAGGGGGGCCCGTTCATCGAGGCAGTCCTCACCGAGCACTGCCAGCCTCTCCCCGCCAACAGCATGGACTGGCAGCCGATAATCGACCTCGCCGCCGATGACCGCACCCCCACCGACGTCACCACCGACTGGCTGTACCGCCGCACCAACGGCTGGACCACCGGGGTACTGGAACACCTCGGCATTCACGCACCCCAGCAAGTTCCGGACTCGGCCCGCTACGGCGACGGCACGGGTGACTCGGTCACCGCCTGGACGATCCGCCACCTGCCCACCCAGGTGAAGGCCGACAGCACCTGGGGCGCCTGGACCACCTGGTTCGCCGCCACCGCACGTGAGGTCTGGAACGCACCGCAGGGGCCCGAGCAGTGGCGCAACGCCGGAATCGTCACACGGCCAGTCGCCGACTGGGCACCATGGACGTACCAGGACATCACCGCCGACGGGACCCGCTTCAACTTCTCTTGGCTCGGCGGCAATAGCGTCCACATCACCTGTCCTGACAATCCCCGCCTCGCCACCCTCTATGACTCCACGTTCCTCCTCCATCCGCGTGAGCAGGCCACAGGCCCCCTGCTGCCCTGGCTTCAGGAGCAGGCCCGTCAGTGGATCGCCAACTGCACCACCACGCAGACGCTCGCCGAAATCCTCGCCTCGACCCCCGGCAACTCCTTCCGCCACGCCCCCTGGCAGATCGAACTGGCAGGTCCCGGCCTCAGCGCGCACGCACCCTGCCTCACCGAGGAGGAGGCATACAAGGTGGCCCGCCAAGCCCGGGACAACGCCGCCAACGAGGAAGGCGTCTCCTTCCGCTCCATCTTCCGCTACCACGACTCCGCCAACGGCGTAAGCAACGTCTGCGTAAAACACTGGAACCCCGAAGAGAACCTCTGGCGCACCCACAGCCGCCCCTGGAACAAAAACAACCCGGCCCCGGATGCCCTCATCCCGTATCCCAGTGCCGCGCCCGCCAGTTGACGCCGCGCCCTCCGGTCTCGCCCTCCAAGGAGCCGGAGGCCGCTGCGTGCCCGCCTCCGCCTGCCGCGCTTCAAGACGCCACCGCCAGGCGGCGGAAGAAGACCGCCACCGCGCGATTGCCGACGCCATCCGCACCGCCAACTGGGAGGTCGACCTGTACGACCCGGAAGCCCTCCCTATCCACCTGCACAGCGTTGCCCCGGCGCCGGGCCCTCGTCCAGCCAGCCGATCCCGTGTCCGCCTCGCTCCACACCACACCCGGCACCGCGCCAGCCCTGCGTGTTGTGCGGCTTCGGCTTGGCTGCACCCAGGCCGGTGTGCGGACATCGAGAACGCAGCTCTCAACCGGCCCGTTGCACCGCAGCCGGCCGGGTCCGGTGGTTGCGGGGGTTGCCCGAACCTGCCCCACAGTCAGCCCCCGGAGCCGAGGTGACCGCCACGGCCCACTATCTAGAAAGGGAATATCGTCATGCAGATCTCAAGGGCCACGCTCAAAGAGCTTCAGCACGCAGCCTGTGACGGCCCCATGGTTCGTCTGCGTACGAACGCCGACCCGGTGGGCGCGGAGGGGGCTCACAAGGTCCTTACTCGGTCCGGGGCCACCTGGAGCGTGAGGCACCGCAGTTACGTGTTTTCCGACCTGTTCCCGTTCGGGCAGGCCGCTGCGCTGGTCAGTCAGATCCTCGACCTCCGGTGCGCGGTGAACCGGCCCGACCGCGGCGTGGTGTCCTGTCCGCAGTCGATCGCGGAAACCCTCTGGGCCGGCCTCGATGAGGTACAACCGGAGTCGGAGGTGCTTGAGCCCTCTGCGGGCCATGGAGTCCTTGCAGCCGAAGGCACGGCTCTAGGACACGCCGTTGACTGTTACGAGATCGACATCCACCGCGCCGCAGACATCACCCGCGCGGGGATCGCACGCAACGTGACCACCACGGACTTCCTGACGGTGACCGCCCAGCCCGCCTACGACGCCGTCGTCATGTATCCGCCCCACCGGCGAGACCTGGCCATCAAGCACGTCCTGCAGGCTTACCGCTTCCTGCGCCCAGGCGGAATCCTGGCAGCTCTGGTGTCCCGCGGAGTACAGAACGCGGCCGGTGAACGCGGGGAGCAGTTCCGCGAGCTGATCAGCCGAGCTGGCTACCTGCGCGTCCTGGATGAGGCGGACTTCGATGATGGCTACCTTCTGTCACCGACGGGACTGCGTATCCAGGCCCAACTGCTCTATCTCTACGCTGACGCCGCAGACACAGAGGAAGCCACCGATCAGTCGTAGACCTGAGCGCCGTCACGCCTAGGCCCGCCCTACGACGGTCCGCTGTGAGCAGGGCGACGGGGCCCGACTCCCGTTCCCGCCCCGCATCCTGTACCGCCCGTTCCGCCCTCCCGGCGGGACGGGCGGCTTCGCGCTCCCCCGGCGCCGGGACCTCATCCAGCCGGGCCCCCGTCCCGTGTTCGCCCCGCCCGGAACCGCGTCAGTCCTCTAGGGATTGCGGGGCTTGGCCTCGCCCGGGGCAGTGTCGGTGCTGCCGGAAGGCTTCCTCACCACCCGCACTGCCCTCCTGCTACGCAGGGCGCACAGTCCCGACCGCCTGACGTGCCCGCGCGATGGACCGGTCCGACAAGTGCAAAAACCACGACGTAAGACGTCCTGGTCCCCGACTCCGGCGAGAGTAACGCCGGTCACTCGAACTGAAGGAGTACCTCATGGAACTGTCAGCCACCCGACGCACCGACCCCGCGGCGCAGCAGATTCAGGATTCGGGGCTGTCCCTTGGTGATCTGGTCCAGTTCCCGGGCTGGACCGTGGAGACGGATGAGGGACGGGAGTTCGTCCCGGGCGGGTACGGATATCTGCGTGTTGTGTGGGCTGCTGACGGACAGGCATGCGCCGCCGTCGAGGGACTGGGCGGGGAGCGGCACGCGCCGCTGCTGTCGGATTTGCGGCCGCTGCGCTGGCACATGCGGATGATGAACCGCGGCACCCCGGAGCGCATCCCGTCGCCGGAGGCTTTGCGGGAGATCAACAACGCCATGATGGGCGAGGGCCGCAAGGCCGTACGAGAGATGTCGGAGTCCGCCGGGACCGCCCGGATCGTGTACCGAGACGTCCGGGGTGAGGTGTGGCTGACCCCGGCGACGGCCGCCCAGGTCGCGACGGAGCAGAAGCCAGAGGCGGAGCGGTATGCGCCCGGCGACCGGGTGATCGTCCGGGGTACCTACTACCAGCCCGAGGAACGACGTACATACGTCCTGCCTGAGTACGAGGGCGCCGTAGTGAACTGGGCTGCCGGGCACTACAACGTCCGTGCGGTCGAGGCCGACGAGCACGGCGCGGACGGAGTCCGGCAGTGCCAGGCGCGGGAGCTGCGCCCCGTTCCTCCGACCGTCGACAACGTGGTCGACGTCCCGCACACCCTGTACCTCTCCGGTGAGCTCCGCCACGAAGGGGTACCCGCCGACCAGATCCGAAAGATCGTCGAGAACCTGCGGGGCAAGCGGCAGGTGTTCATCCAGGACCCGGACGATCAGGCGATCGTGGTGGAGAACGCCCGGTACGTGCCGCAGCGCCCCGCCGAGAACCCGGAGCCCCGGCACTGAGGGGCACCCGCCTCTTCGGTTCTCCGGTGGTTGCCTCTCTTGCCTCGCCCTCAGCGATGTTCGGGCCAGCGGCGCGGAGGGAACGGCCCCCCTTCCCCCTCTCGGGTAACACCTGCCCGGCAGCGCCCGGCGCGGCAGACACACGTTCCCGGAGGGCTTCATGAAGGTGACACGCAGCGACTACGTCCTCGAATTCCCGCACGTTCTGGAACGGCTACGGGCCACGGCAGCCCAGTGCAAGAACCCGGCACACCTCGACTTCGTGACCACCGCGATCACCTCGTTCGAGGAGGAGGGCCCGGACGCCGAGCCCATCCTGAACGGCTGCCCCCAGCGCACCGCCCGGCTGATCTTCGAGGAAGTCACCGAGGCGTACATCACCACCGAGCAAGCCACCCGCATGGAGGACCAAAACAGCACTCTGGCCCATGACTTCCAGCTCCCCTACACCAGCCACCGCCGCGCCCAGGACCGCCGGGCAGAGCACGAACGCCGCATCCGAAGCGCCACCGGCCTGGACCGGCTGCGCCATCTACTGACCATCCCGTCCCAGTGACCGTCCGCTCACACGAGGCCCACCCCACCCGGGTGGGCCTCCACCGTCTGCAACCTTCCCGACTCCGCTCGGCTGGCACGGTTGTGGCACTAGCCCCGACGCCGCGCATGGTCCTGCCGTACCTCTCCACACGACGAAAGGACTAACCATGCCCACGTGCAATCTCGCTCTCTGCGCAGGACGTTTCCTGCTGAATGCCTTGAGCCGCGCGGAGATTCGCGCCCACGCGGACGGAGACCGCACCAGCGACTACTTCGTCGTTCCCGTCGAGGACGGCGGAGTCATCCTGGTCGCCGGAGTCAGCGGCCAGTCCAAGGAGAACGAACTCCACTACCGTCCGGCCGAGCACCGAGGCTGGGGAGCGGGACTCTACCCCGACGGCCTGGACGGCGGACGCTTCACCGAAATCTACCGGTCCTCCCACAGTGACCTTGCCACGGACACCAACCTCGTGGTCACCGCAGTCCAGGCCGTAATCGCAGGCTGACGCACCGACGGGAACGGCCAACGCTCAGCCCGAGACCCGCCCCGAAGACGGGGCGGGTCTCAACCCACCGAGAACCAACCGATGACTCTGCTGCTCATGCTTCACGGCTCTCACCGTCCTGCACCTCGTTCGCGGGCGTGCGTTGCTGGGCCTGGACGGCCGGAGAATCAAGGGAATGCCCGAACCCCCCGCCACTCGACCCACCCGGATTCGGGCCGCTGACCACCCGGCCTGCCGCCGGGCCTTGTGCGGCAGAGCCCCCGCCCCGCGGCCGTGTCGGTGTGGCCGGAAGGGGATGTTCCCGTACTACCCCACCCTGCGGTCGAGCCACCGGCACCTCGCTCTCACGGCGCACCCGCCCGGCCACCAGCCCACGGCGCGCCGTCCCGACACCCGCAGTTCGCAGGAAGGCCCCTCGTCTGGCACCGGCTTGGCATCGTCTACCCCCGCCGCCACCGTTGACGCCGGCGCGCTCACCGGCCGCCCCCGGCGCGCCAGGCAGAGGGTTGCGTGGCTTGGCTGCCTGCTCGGCATCGTCGGCGCAGCCGAAGAGGCACACCAATGGATTCAGGAGACAAACCATGCCCGACACTTTCTGGACGGTGATCGCTCAACAGCACAAGGAGCTGGAGTCGGCCCGCACCGCCGACGACGTCCTCCGCATCCTCAGCCACGCCCGCAACCCCTACGGCCCCAACTGGGACGGTGCTGCGGGTGACGGCTTCTTTGCGGGTTCGGGGGGAGACAGAACCGTTGCTGCTGCCCTGCGTACCGCGGGCTGGACCGCCGTCTGGGCGGAGTCGCCGGTCTACTACACGATGCGCGCCCTTGATGGATCGATGATCACCTACATCGAGGGGGACATCATCCGGGGCGACCGGCGTGGGAACAGCCCCGACCAGGACAGCTCCGACTGACCGCCCCTGCCCGCACCGCCTGTACGAGGCCCATCCCGTCGCCGGGGTGGGCCTTGGCGTTGGTCATCCCCGCCCGTCCGCCGCCGTACCGCGTCGCTGTGCCCAGCCGCGCCGTGCCCCGGGCCGGTCGTGGGCTGGTCGTGGTGGTGTTGCGGTCGTTGGTCGGCTCCCGGTCATGGTGCGGCACATCGGCCCGGGGGAGCGGTGCCCGCCCATTCCCCGCTCCCTCGCCCCGGCCCATATCAGTCCTCATCGGCCGCGCCGGGCACGGCGCCGCCGGTGAGCCCGCCGACCATCCCGGAGCCCCCGACCATGACCCTTCCTTCCGGCCTGTACATCACCCCGCTCCCGTTCGCGCCGACAAAGTTCACTCTCTACGCCCCCTCACCTGCCCACCGACAGGCAACAGGACTGGCTGGAGGAGCGGATCGGCGGTGGGGTCAGGGCAGTCGCCTACCACCTCCGCGCGTCCGTGCACGTGAACAGCAGCGCCATCGTGCTCGGCCAGCAGCCCAACCCGGTCCTGTGGACCCTGGCCTGCGCCTGGCGCGACCGCATCCTGCCCTACACCCTGCACGGGCCTGCCCTGATCACCGGACGCGCCTACCTCAGCGGCACGTACCTGCCGCTTACCGGGCAGATGGCCACCCAGACACAGGCGGCACTGAAGGCGGCGGCCGGCTGGTGGCTGGAGCACGACTACGACATCCCACTGTGGCCGGTCAACACTCTGGCCGCGCGGCCCGCGCCGCCGCTCGCTCCACGCGGCCTCTTGCCCGTGCCCTTGCGCCGTCCGCCGCTCCTGGCCGCCGCGGTGCGAAGTTGTGGGGCGGGGCGCGGCCTGTGCGGTGAGGGCACCCGCTTGCGGGTCTTGCCGGCCGCCGCCTCAGAGTGCGGTCACCGACCCCGGGAGAAGTGATGACCATCAGTCTCGCCTCCCCTGCGCTGTACGCGCCCCTTTGCTCACCGCTTGAGAGGAGCCCGCCGTGCCCGCCACCCCGACTTACCACCACAAACAGTCTCTGCTCTCCACACTCGTCGCATCGGGACTCTGGACCGGACTGAAGTCCGCCCTCGCCGACTGTGAGACGCGCCCGCACGATAGTCCTTACAGCGAAGGCTTCGACTTCACGTCCTGCCAGCATCCCCGCAACATCTGCTCCATCTGCCTGAGCGGCTCAGTCCGCATCGGAGCGCGCACGGGCAACCTGTCCGTGACGGTACGTCGGGTCCACGATGACCAGTGGATGGCCGCGCTCGGTGCCATCGGCCCCGCCTCCGAGCCCGCCAAGCGCAACCCATACTCCCTCGGCCCGCTCGGCGTGCCTGGCTGGCAGAAGGTGAAATCCTTCGTGCCGAACACCACCTGCGGCCAGCTGATCCTGCCCAGCCCGATCGATGTCTCCACCCACTTCAAGAACCACTCCGACCCCGCCTTTCTGCTCGCCACCGTGGGCATCGCTCCCTCCACGCGTGAACACTGCGTACCTGCTTGGGACCAGGGAGTACGGTTCCTTCAAGCCCTCACCAGCGGCGGCGCCGATGCCGATACGGCGGTGCCCTGCACGGCGTGATGCGCGAGCTCGACGACCGCTGACCAACCCCACCACCACCCCCTTCTCTTCTGTCCCCGGTCGCGTCCCTGTGCGCGGGCCGGGGACAGCAGTTGGTGCCGCCGTGCCTGGCTCCGCTCTTCGTGCCGGGCGCCGCCGCACGTGCCGGTGCCGGGGCCGGGGATAATGTGCCGGTTGTGTGCGGACGGTTGGGGTGTGCAGGTATTGGGGTGACGTGGGGGTTGTTGTCCTGTTTGCGCCATGAGGGCCGTTGGTTCCTGGTGACGCCGTGACCAGGAACCAACGGCCCCCATGATCAAGAAGAAAGACGGAGCCCGCCGGGTGGAGATGGACGGCCGCGCCCGGCGGCTACGTCGCCCCGCCGCCGCAGTACTCCCGACCGGACCAGCCGCACCTGTACCGGTTCTGGACCAAACTGTCCCGCCTGCACACCGCCCAGCGCACGCATGAACTCGTCCGGAGCGGCCGTCTCCTGATCGCCCCGACCGGCCACTGACCCACCCGCGCCCCGATAACCACCGTCGGCCCGCCCCGCAATTCCTGGGGGCGGGCCGACGACGTGTCTATCCCCTAGCCGCCGCTTGCGCGGCTTGTCGGCCGCCACTTCACAGTGCACGCACCCACCACGGGCAACCGGTCTGACCCCGAAGTTAGGAACCGCATCGTGTACGAGAAGCCCGACCTGGACTCCCCGCTCGCCGCCCTGCGCACGAACATCACCGCGTGGCAGGCCAGCCTTGAGCGGCACTTGTCCGAAAGGCGCAAGGGCAAGGGCATCGCCTTCGACGTCCAGCTCATGGAGGACCGCGACGACATCGCCGCGAAGCTCGTGGAGGACTTCACCGCGATCGACGCCGAGATGTCCAAGCGCCGCGTGATCGACAGCGCCGCCCCCTCGGCGTGGAGCATCGAGCGTCTCACCGACGCCGAGCTCGCCGTCGCCAAGGCCGACTGGCCGGAACTGGCCCTGTTCAACGACGTCACCCTCCGCCTGGCCGCCGACGTCCTCGGCATCCGCATGGTCCGGGACATGGCTCGGCAAGCCGTACGCAACGCCCCCGCCGTCCTCGACTCCCGCACGAAGTAGAGCCCGTCCGCCGCTCCGCTGCGCCCAGGCATCCCCGGCCCGCTCCCGATCCCCGGGGGCGGGCCGTCGCCATCCCGCCCCCGCCCGCGGCCTGCCGGGGCTTGCGGGGCTGACCACATCCCCCACCTCCGCCCCCGGCCCGCACGAGGCCCACCCCACCGCAGCGGTGCGCCTTTCGCGTCCGCCCCGTCGGGGCCGTCCCGTGCCCGCAACCGAGCACGGACCGTCGACCGCCGCCGCTCCGGCAACCCGGACGACGGCTGCGCCCCGGCCGCCGGGACCATCTGCGCGGAAGGGGTTGTGGGGCTAAGTCGTCCGCAGGTCAGAGTCGGCGCAGCCGGAACGCCCGCCACGAACCCCCTCTCGTGCGCCGTGAGCGACCGGCTTCGGCCGGGCTGCGCGGGACGCGGCCCCCTCCCGCCCCCACGTGGCCCGGCCTCCACCCGCCCCGCCCCTCACGCTCCAAGGAGTCTGTGTGTTCGACCATCCGATGCTGATCGTCGGCGTTCTGCTGGTACTGGCAGCGGACGCCATCGCGGTACACGGGTTCGTCCGCAGCGTCCGCGGCACTGCCTCCCCTCGTCGCTTCCTGATGGTCGCCGTGCCGCTCGTGCCCGCCGCACTGCTGTTCGCCCTGGCTCACGTCTACTGGCTCGCCATCACAGTTCTGGCAGCCGCCGCCCTGCTCGCGGGCTTCGTGGAGGGCGTGCACCGTCTGGTCCGGCGGCGGTCGGCGCAGCCGCACCGCTCGGCCCCGCGCCGTTGACGCTGCCATCTCTCACCGGCCCCGGCCCGCACCAGCGGGCCGGGGCCGTCCGCACTGCCCGCCCCGGCTGGCCGAATCACGGCCCGGGGCGGAGCGAGTTGCGGAGCTTGCCCGGCCCCGCTCCACGGTGCGCCCAGCACCCGGGCCACCCGCCCGGTGCACGGCCAGCACGGCCGAACCCTGCTGTCTTTGCGAGGAGTTCTCTTGTCCGACATCCTGTTCACGCTCATCACCGCCCTCCAGGTGGTATCCGCCCTGGCCGCCCTGTTCACGGTCTTCAAGCCCGGCACCTCGGAGCGGACCCGGCACAGGGCGTTCAGCGTCATGACCGCCGCGACGCTGCTCGCCGCCGTCGCCCACCTGATGAGCGGCCACATGCTCGCCGGGACGCTGTTCGCCGCCCTCACCGCCCTGCTCCTGGTCACCTGGGGCCAGGTGCCCCGGGTCCTGGTCCGCTGGGTCCGGGCCCGCAAGGACGAGAAGTCCAGGAAGTAGCAGGGCCAGCCCCCGCCTCACCCCGGCCCCGGCCCGCCCTCACGGCGGCCGGGGCCGTCCCATGCCCGCCGCACACTGCTGGATCGCCCCGCCCGCTCCCTCTTGCGCTTGCTGGCCGCCGCCGCACGGTACGGGCCACCAACGACCGCCGACGGCCCGGCACTGTCCCACGGGCAGGAGCCGGGATCTGGGGTTCGTCAGTCGGTGTGTCGCAGCAGGACCACGGCTGTGGCATCGTTGCTGTAGCCGTCGTCATCCGCTTCGGCGGCGGAGGTCAGCGCATCCGCCAGGGCCTGCGGATCAGAGCCATACTCGCGGCACAACTCCTCCGCAGTCTCCTGCTCCACCTGGTCTCAGGTGCCCGCGCACCGCAGCCATGAGCCGGCCCCCAGCGCGGCGGGTGGCGGGCCAAGGCGACACGGGCCAGCGGGCTCCAGCAGGCGGGACGGCCGACCGTGCCCTGCTCCGGCGCCGGAGCAGGGCACGGGGCCGCGCATAGGCGCGACGACCCCGATGAAAGGCGACCTTCGCCTCAGCGGGACGGTTGTCCTGGAGTCCACGGCCTACCCGAGACCGCCGAGGGACTGCTGCTCCCGATTCTGGAGAAGTCCCGAGGGTGCAGATGCCTGCCCTTTCTTGACGATCCAGGCGCGGTCAACGGTCGGCTTGCTCACAAACATCCGCGCACCTTCAGCTCTTTGACGATCCCTTCGCTGAGATCCCGTACCTGACTGACCGTCAGATCCGGCAACGTGGCGACTGAAGCGAGGATCGTCGCTTTGCGGATTTCCGACTCCATGAGAGCGGACGGAATCGAGGCCGTGGCTGGGGTCATCACGGCTCCGCCAGTCATGGGGATGCCGTCGGCTCCGTCGAGGAATGCGATACAACTACCCGTAACGAAACCGAACTTGTTCTCGATCTTCGCGTACGTGGCGCTGCGGGTCGGCTCCCCGCCTTCCACTCGGCGGTACGTCATGGGTGACAACTGGCATTCCTGGGCGGCCTGGTCTCTGTTCCATCCGATCTCCAGGCGCCGATCCCGTACGAGCATTCCGAGGTGCTCAAGAGTCGAGCGCGGTCCTTCATTGATGTCCATGTCACCACGATAGTGCAAACGCCATAAAAGATGGCAAGTTCGCCAACTTTCCTGGCGTTTCTGTGATTCGGCTTGGCGGTGGCCGCTTCAGTCGAAAGGGCGGCGGCACGCCCTGCGCGACGCCGAGCGGAGCCATAGGGGCAGCGGGCAGCGGACTGACCGCCCCCGCACCGCGTGCACGAGGCCCATCCCGTCGCCGGGGTGGGCCTCCGCGTTGGTCATCCCCGCCCGTCCGCCGCCGTACCGCGCCGCCGTGCCCCGCCCCGGACCGGTCGTGGGCCGGTCGTGGGGTGTTGCGGTCGTTGGCCACCGCCTGGTCATGGTGCGGAGCACCGGCCCGGGGGAGCAGTGTCCACCCATTCCCCGCTCCCTCGCCCCGGCCCATATCAGTCCTCATCGGCCGCGCCGGGCACGGCGCCGCCGGTGAGCCCGCCGACCATCCCGGAGCCCCCGACCATGACCCTTCCTTCCGCTCTGTACGTCACCCCGCTCCCGTTCACCCCGACCAAGACCACGCCCTCCGAGGGAAGTACGCCCCTTCACCTGCCCACCGACAAGCAACAGAACTGGCTGGAGGGGCAGATTGGCGGTGGGGTCAGAGCAGTCGCCTACCACCTCCACGCGTCCGTGCACGTGAACAGCAGCGCCATCGTGCTCGGCCAGCAGCCCAACCCGGTCCTGTGGACCCTGGCCTGCGCCTGGCGCGACCGCATCCTGCCCTACACCCTGCACGGGCCTGCCCTGATCACCGGACGCGCCGACCTCAGCGGCACGTACCTGCCGCTTACCGGGCAGATGGCCACCCAGACACAGGCGGCACTGAAGGCGGCGGCCGGCTGGTGGCTGGAGCACGACTACGACATCCCACTGTGGCCGGTCAACCCCGCCTCCCGTCGCTTCGCGGAGGCAGTCGCCGTGACCCGAGCCGCCCTGTAGCCCGTGAAACTGAGCAGCCCCGGCATGCGCGTTCGCGTGCCGGGGCTGCTGCCGTACCCGCCGCAGCCCGGGCCCGCGCAGCCGCCCGCCCCCGACTACGCGTGGCCTCTGCCCGTGCTGCCGTGCCGTCGCCCGCCGCAGGGCGGTGCGGGTTGTCGGCCGTCGCGGCGCGCCGCCTCGCGCTCCGGCCTCCCGGCCAGAAGTTGCGGGGCTTGCCCTTGCCCGGGGGAGTGTTGATGCCGCCAGGGACCTTTCTGCCCCGTCCCATGCGGACGAGCCGTTGAGGGCCAGGCCACAGTGCGCCACACGACCGAGGCGACCGTTCGCCGTACACCCACACCGGAGATGACCACGTGACTACCCGCCCGCAGACCTTCCACATGGCGTCCTGCTTCACATACGAGCTTGGCCAGCAGGTGTTCGAGCCGCGTGATGCCGGGCGCACTCCTGCCACCGTCGTGCGCACCGCCTATGGCCCCGACGGGCGTCGACCGGTCGTCGTCCTCCAGCGCCAGGGAGAGGAGACGACACGCAACGCCAGCCCGCACCACCTGGTCCGGCTCGACGAGGAACTGCGCCCAACTCGCATCCAGCTCGACGAGTCGTTCGCGCAACTCGCCGCTTCCGTTGACGCGCACACGGCCGAATGCCCTTCCTGCCAGCGTCAGCACGCCTGGTGGGGTACCTGCTACCGGTGCCTGATCGGCAAGCGGATGATCGACGCCGCAGGCGGCCTGACCTACTACCGGGACAACGTGCTGCCGTGGCTCACCGGCAAGCCGGTCGACCCCGAACGCGTCCGCGGAGGCCAGCATGTCACCATCCGCCCGGCCGACAGCCCCGCGCACGAGGCCAGGATCTCCCAGTTCGCCGATGGCGGCCGGTGGCACGAGCCGGGCGAGGACGGCCTGATCTGCGTACGCATGGCACCCGACTGGAAGTCCGCCCTCTACCCGGCCGCTCAGGTCTTCCACCGACCGTGACCGTCTCCTCCGGCCCCCGGGCCCCGCTGCCACGGCGGGGCCCGGGGGCCGTCGGTGTGCCTGCCCCGCAGCCCTCTGCCCAGCCGCGCCGTCCCATGTCCGCCGCACGCTGCGGGACCGCCCCCGGCCGCGCCGTCCCGCCATGCCATGGCCGTGTCGCGCACGCTGCTTGACCGCCTTGCCGGCCGCCGCCCCACGGTACGGATCACCGGGCACCCAAGGGAATCGCTTCCCCGCTCTTCGGGCCCGGCCCCATCAACCACCGTCGACGGCTTTCGCCGTCTCCCGGGCAGGAGCTGAACCGATGACCACCACCACGTCCGCCGCGTCCGACGCCACCACGATGAACGCGGAGACCGCTCTCGCTCTCGCCGACCCCTTCACCCCCTTCGGCTTCGACCCCGACCGGTACGCGGAGATCATCTTCTACCGGTGCCGGGCGTGCGGAGAGCGCGGACCGGTCGGCCGGGCCCTGCTCGACGGAGACTTCAACGACCTGCCCGCGCCGGAGCAGGCTGCACACACGTGGCCCACCGACCACTTCAACACCAAGGGACACGAGTACGCCGACCGCATCTCGCTCTCCCGCGCCCCGGCCCGCACCACCACCATCCGCCGCCTGAGCAAGGCGACCCGGCCCGCCGCTCGTACCTGACCCGCATCACCATCGGATGGCCCGCGCCCGCGTACGGGGGCGGGCCATTCCCGTTGCCGAGCGTCTCGCGGGTGTTCGCCCTTTCTAAACCGTTCTTCCAAGGGTCCCTGCGGGTTGTTGTTCCTGCCCCCTGCCGGGTTGCTGCTCTCTGCCGTCCCCGGGGGTTGCTGGGGTTGGTTGCTCCCGGGTGAGTGTGCGGGCATCGAGAACGCGGTTCCCACCCCGTCGGGGTGGTGGAGCCCCAGGCCGGTGAAAGCGCCGGGCCGGACGCGTTCTCGCACTCTCCCGCCACCCCTGCACTGGAGTTGCCATGCCCGCGTCCGCCCACCCGATGGCCGCCGCCCCGTACACCGCCCCGTACGCCGCCCCGTACGCCGCTCCGTGCAGTGTCCCGGCCGTGCCCGCTCACCCGGCCCTCTACGACGGTCCCCGCGCCGCGGCCGCCGACTTCTTCACCCTCGCCCGGACCGGCCGGGCGCAGACCACGCTGCCGCCCTTCCGCGACGGCGACAGCGTCAGCTGCCCCGTGGGCGTCGAGTGGATGCGCCACGACGGCCGGTGGATCGTCCCCGGCCGGACGGGCGGCCTGACCCTGACCGACCGGACCGTCACCGGCTGGTGGCACACCCGGCACCGGCCGGGCAGCCAGTTCGCCCTGGTCCACCGGCTCACTCCTACCGAGACGAGCCTGATCACCGGCGACTGCTACACCAGCCGCAGCCGCGTTCTGAGCGTGCGTGACGGCGCGTTCACGTACGCCGAGGCGGTCTCCGGCCCGTGGCTGCGCCAACTGGCCTGGCAGGCCGCCCGCACCCGCACGGTGAGCGTCCACCTGGAGCTGCCCACCGGCATCGTCACCCTCCACTCCCGGCTGGTTGGTGACGTGTTCTTCCACCCCGACACCCCGGGTGCCACCCCGGCCCTGTGCGCCTGACCGGCGCGCTCCGGCCGTCCGGCCGCTCCCCGGCCCTGTTCCAGCGCTGGAACAGGGCCGGCCTCGGGGGAGCGGTGGCCGCTCAGCCGCCCCGTCGGGCGGCGTTCTGCCAGCCTCCGGCCGCAGATTGCGACGGTTGCCCCACGTGTCGGTCAGGGTCGGCGCCGAGTTGCGAAGCGGGCGAGCGATGAGTACCTACCTGCCCCGCCCACTGGGCCGCCGTCCGCGCGCCCGCTGAGACGGACACCCACCGGCGCCTCCGTATGCGCTGCCGCCCTACCCCGGCTCTTCGCCCACCAGCCGCCTCACACCGAGGGGAACTTCGCCATGCCCCAGAACACCGAGTCCGCCGCCGCGCATGCATGCGTCCTCACCCGCAAAACCGATGACGAGGCCAACGAGACCTGGTTCTTGCTGCACGACGGAGACCTGTTGACCGCGTTCGTTGACATCATCGACTGCGGTCACGAGTTGTGGATTACGGACATCGCCGTGCATCCCGACTACCGCGGCCGTGGGTTGGCCTCCCGCCTGCTGAACGCTGTGATCCACGAGAACCCCGGTGCGGACATCGCGCTCTCCTGCTCCGCCTTCACCGTGGATGACCTGGGGGAGTGGCCCAGAGGGGTCGCCGGTCTGCCGACCGAGGCACTGGCCGCCTGGTACACCCGGTACGGATTCCGCTCCGACCCGAACGAGGACGCCGCCGACCGCATGGCCCGTGTCGGATAGGTCTCCGCCCCGCAGCCACGGGCGCGTAGTGCGCCCGCCCGGTCCAATGCCAACCAGGCGGGCGGCTTGCGGCCGTTGCGGCCTGGCCAGCCATGGTCGGCCCCCCCCGGGGGGAGCGGTGACCACCGCCGCGCCGCCGCGCCGCCGCGCCGCCGGGCCTCCGGGCCCCGGCGTCCCGCTCCCGTGCCCTGTTGCCCACACGATCTTCGAGGACGTCGTCATGACCGCCACGCTCCGCGCCCACCGTGCCCGCAAGGCCCGCTCGCCGAGCTACGCCGACCGCCGCCCGGCCGGCCCGCGCTCGACGCGCCGCACCGTCGGCGCCGCCCGCTCCCGTCTCGCCCGCTCGTGCCCGTCCGGGCTGCGCCGCGCCGCGCCCTGGCTCAAGACGCGTGTGACGAGAGGGGAATGGCGGCACAGCGTGCAGGAGGCCGCCATCCGCCGCGGGGGCCTGGCGGCGGCGACGGCATGGCGCTGCGCCGCGTACGGCCGCGCCGTCCCGTTCCCGAAGCCCGACCGCTCGATGCTGCCCCGCGAGGAACGCATCGGCCGCCCCCGGCGCTGAGAACCGCCGCCCGCGCCCCGGACTCCGCTCCCCGGGCGCGGGGCCACCCGCATGCCGCTCGGGCCGCCGCGCCGGGTTGTCTTGTGCGGCTTGCCCTCTCCCGCCCCACACTCCACGGCACCTGACCAGAACTGCACCAGGGAGACCCGCTATGGGATACGAGCTGTACTACGAGGGCCGCATCACCTTCGACCGGCCGGTGAGGCTGGACCGTCCCGGCGCAGAGGAGCACCTCTGCGATCTCGCCCGGTTCTTCAACCCGCTGCTGTTCGAGCGAACCGAGGGCACGGACACCAAGCGCTACGTCACCGGCTTCCAGGTGGATGAGGAGAACAGCGACTGGGCCAAATCGTGGCCCTGGTCGGAGGACTTCGTCGCCATCGAAGACTTCGCGCGAGACCACCAGGTCACTCTCACCGCCCACCTGCGATGGCAGGGCGACGGATGCCCCTCCGACCCCGCCGACGACCGTGGCCACATCGTGTTCGACCTCCACGGCACGCACCATCAAGTCCCCGACAGCAAGAACGACGACCGGGCCGTTGAAGCCCACCGGCAACGCTCCTGCACCTGCTACGGCAACGCCGCCTCGCATCTCGCTCCTGCCCCGTCCCCCGAACCCGCAGCCGGCCCCGGGCCCGTGCATCGGACGGTCGGCCCGCTCGCGCCCATGCACCGCTACACCTTCTCCTCGCTCCCCACTTCCCTCCGCTTCAGCCTCACCGCCGCGACCGCCGAGGAGGCCCAGGCGCAGTCCGTGCGACTCGAACACGAGACGCACGACCTGGCCTCCCTCAGCAAGGTCGGCGTACGGATCGAAGGCATCTCCTTCGGAGACCACAGCGATACCGAGATGGCCGAGACGGACGAGCACGCCAGCGCCGACTCCTCCGACGCGTAGGGCCGCCGCCCGGCGGTTGCGCCTCTTGCCCCGCCCTCAGCCATGTTCTCCCCAGCGGCCCGGCACGGCAGACGCACGCTCTCCCCGGAGGAGTTGATGAAGGCGACACCCAGCGGCTACGTCCTCGAATTCCCGCACGTCCTGGAGGGACTGCGGGAGACCGCAGCCCAGTGCAAGAACCCGGCGCACGCTGCTGGGCTTCACCCGCGGTCCCGACGCCGTGCGGGCCCGACTCCTGCGCTAGCCCGCCCACGGGCCGCACGGCAGCGTGCGCGCCACCCGGCTCGGTCCTCGGCCGACACCTCACCGGGCCGAGCATGAGCGTTACCTTTGCGACGCGCTGCGCCCGCCTGCTGAACCCCGAACCCACGCCCCGCCCGATGCGACAGGATGAGTCAATGCCCCAACCGCCCCCTGATAGCTTCCGCCTCATCGCCCTACTCCGCGACCACGATCAGTCCAATGGCAACGAACCCGGTCCGGACGGGAAACTCGCCGGATACGACAGCTTCTCCCTCCTAGGTGCGGCCGGTGTCCGCGCCAAAATGATGTTCGAGGGTCACGGAACGCTCCGTAAGATCCTCCCGCTTGAACACCACGAGGAAATCATCAGGCTCATGGCCGCGATGTGGCGAGACGGATTCGTCGTCGGCGCCCGCTCACAACAGGCTGACGACTGACCCCCCGCAACTCGGTGATCCACCCCCTTGTCCGTCCCGTCTCTTTGCAGGGCCCATCCCGTTCCCGGGGTGGGCCTTTGCTCTGTCGTGCTCGCAACCCCCGCCCGGACGGCAACCTGCTCCCGAAATCCGCCTACACGGCCGGTGTTCGGGGGCTGCGTCATGCCCGCAGTCCCGCGCGGGTGTCTCTGACGCCTCCGCTGCTGGGCCCCGTCCGTGCTGGTTGCCGTGCTTGGCCCGCGCCAGGCCACCGTGCCGTCACCGCGCACCGGCCCCCCCGGGCCGCTCCTGCGCCGCACCCCACGTCACCGAGCGGAGAGAGCTCTCATGGGCTACATCACCTACGGCCACACCGAGTTGGACACCTACCTGCGCACCCACGCCATGAGCCGGACCGGGACCTTGTGCAACCTGAAGGACATGCTCACCCACGTGCTCGAACTTGCCCCGCTGTGGTGGGAGCACACCGGCGCCACCCTGGGCGCCCTCCGCTTCACCGGCGGGTTCATGGGCAACGCGCTGTCCGGCCTCTTCGACAACGACGACCTGTTCACCAGCTGCGCCGTCTCCGGCATCGAGCATTTGCGTGCCGGGTTCGTCCCCGACCGGGCCCGCCGCGCCCTCTACGGAGACGACCACGCCGACCGGCTGCTCCTCAACTTCCAGTTCGACACGTTCCACATCGCCGACGCCGCCGGTTCCTGCCGGTTCTTCGACGACTCTCGCCGCACCGTCGCGGCAGACACCACCGTGGCCATGCTGCACATCGACCGCAGCCCCTCGTGGGTCCATCCCAGCGGCTTCGGTCCGGGTGACCTGTCCGGCGCCGAGACGCGCATCACCACCGTGCTCACTGCGGTCGACCAGAAGACCGCGGTCCTGAACGGTTGGCGCGCGGCCATCGACGCTCGGTAACCCGGCCCCGAGAACGCCCCCGGCGGCACCATTTTCGGGCCCGTCTCCTCAACGTGCCCGCCTTCCGCACTTGCCCCGCATCGCACGCCCCCCGCCCCGATCCGCCCCGCATCGCACGCCCCCTGCCCGCCCTGCCCCGATCCGGGCCGCGTCGTACGTCGGCCCCCGGCCGCTGTGGGGGTTGTGGGGCTTGGTATGTCAGCTCGCATGCTGCGGGCTGTGGGGACACCGCCCGGTGTCTCATCCTGATGGGAAAGGACTCTCGCATGGACCTGATTCTCGTCCTGTTCGCCCTGGCCGCCGCTGTGATCATCGTTCCTACGGTTGTGGTGCCCTGGTACTACCACCGCTCCAGCCCCTTGCCTCCGGCTGTCTCACGCGGCCGGGCCGCCAACGAGGCTCTCCACCGCCCAGAGGTGAGCAGGGTCCTCGCGCTGACCGGTGTGGTGCACATTCCGCTGCTGCTGGCGGCCACCGTCCTCAGCGCCACTCGCAGCGTCTCCCCGGCGTTCACCGCCTTCTGCGCGCTCATCACAGCCGTGACCATGGTGCTCACCTGGCTCCGCTGGCTCCTTGCCCGCCTCCAGCCCGCCGCCCTGCGGGACGCCTTCACCGTCACCGCCTACCTGAACGGCTCGTCTTTCGGGTTCGACAACATCGACCAGGGCATCGAAGTCACCACCGAGGGCAAGCCGCTGCGTCTGGTGTTCACCACCCGCAGCGCTGCCAGCGCGGAGGAAGCGGCTCGGGCCGCGTTCACCCTCAGCACCAGCCACGGCCAGGACGACGCGGGGCAGGGCTGGCCCGCCGACACCCGGACACTGCATATCGATGACGCCCTGACCGTCACCACCCCCCAGGGCACCGTCACCCGCTTCGCCGTTGAACCGACCGGCATCTCCCCGCTCCACACCGCCTGACCAGCCCCGCCCCCGAGGCCCGTACCGCCACCCGGCAGTACGGGCCTCAGCCGCACCCCTCCCCGCACACCCGCCAGCGGACACTCACGTCCTGCCCGGCGCCGTGCCCAGTCCACGCCGCGCGCGGTCCTTTCCTGAGCTGGTTCCCGCCGTCCGTGCCGTTCCCGCCGCCCCGTCGCCCCGCTGCGTGCCGTGCGTGTTGTCGGTGTCCGGTCTGCTCTGGTCCGGCGGGTTTCCGGGGGTGACGGCTGCTACCCGGCTGGTGTTGCGCGGCTTACCGGCCGCGACTTCATGGTGTGCCCACCGGATCGGGCCACACCGGCCCGACCAGCCCGAACACCGGGTACAGCCGAAGGAGTTACCTGTCATGGCGCACATTGTTGATGCCGTCCTGCTCGCTGCTCTCGTATTCACCGCGTTGACTTGGGCGCTGGACCTGGGGAGCCGTATGACCCAGCTGATGACCGCGTCGGTCGTGGTCCTTGCGCTGAACGTCGCGGCCATCTGGCAGGAAAAGCCCTGGTACGTCGTCGCCTTCTACGGCGGCCTGATGGGCTTCGTCTTCCCGGCACTGCGCCGGGAGAGCATGCGCCGCAAGGCGGCCAAGCGCACGGTCTCGAAGTCGGCGACCTGACCCCTGGCACCCCCATACCAGCAACCACCGTGCGGTCTGCCCCGGAACACCCCCGGGGCAGACCGCACGTGCGTTTCCTCCGGCCTAAGGACCCTCGTCAGGGACGTCGGGGTTTGCCCTAACCGGTGACAGCCCCCAGGGGGGGTGCGGGTTGCAGGTCTAGGCCGCGTGCCGAACACGCTGCCCGCCAGCGGCCGGACATCTCCGCGCCGGACGCACCCCACCCCTCGGAGGGCAGCAGCCATGACCGCATCCGACACCACCACAACCGCCGAGCACGGCGGCCCGGCCGCCGGACACCCCGGCCCGGCAGAAGGGACACCCGTGCGGAACACGTGGGCCCCAAGCGCAGGGCACCGACGGCCCGTGCTGGCCGTCGCCGGCGGCACCGCCTCGGGCAAGTCGAGTCTCGCGCGGGCGTTGGCACGCCGCCGCCCCGAGGCCGTGGCACTCATCCACCTGGACGACTTCTACGTGCCCGCCAACGACCCGCAGCGCGGGATGCGCACCGTGAGCGCCACGGGTGCCGACATCCTGGATTGGAACCACCCCGGGTCCATCGACGAGACCGCCGCGGCCGCCGCGGTCGATGCGGCCGCCACCAGCGGCGACCACCGGCTGGTCGTGGTGGAGGGCCTGTTCGCTCTTGCCCTGCCCAAGATCGTCAGCCATGCCACCTGGCAGGTCTACGTCGACGCCCCCGACGACATCCGCCTGGCCCGCAAGCTGGTGCGCAAGATCGAGGTACAGCACCAGGACCCGCTGATCTCCCTGCGCAACTACCTGCTCAGCGGCCGCGAGCGCCACGCAGAACACGTCGCCCCCTCCCGGCACCGGGCCGGGCTCGTACTGGACGGGACGAAGCCGACAGCGGACCTGCTGGCCGCAGTTGACGACCTGATCGGTGCACATCTCACTCGCACTGACCGGCACGGCAACAACTCTGAGCAGACCCACGCCCCCACCAACTGACCGCCGCTCCGCGCCCGGCCGGTACCCCGTCGTACGCGCACCCGCCCCGCGCCTCCGCCGCGCCGGTCGAGGCGCCTGTTCGATATCACATCCGGGTTGCCGTTCTTGCCGGCCGCGCCCCGATGGTGAACCCGCCCGGCCACCACAGCGACCGGCACCCACCCCACCCGCCTGCGGGCCACCGCCCCCGCCCAGTTCCCCGGAGCCTCCCCATGACCGTGACCACGCTCGACGACCTGCGCGCGACCGCCCTCAAGAGCCTTACCACCGCCGGGTTCACCGACGTCACCACCACCGCCGCCCGCAACACGTTCGTCATCGCCACCGTCCCCGCCGCGCGCTCCACGTGGGCCGACTTCGCGCTCGCCTCCCACACGGCACTGCGCCTGACCGACCGGGCAGGCCGCGCCCGGTACGCGCTCTTCCCTGCCCCCGACGACAGCAAGCCCTACAGCCGCACCGTGTACTTCCGCGCCACCGGCCCCGGCCTCGCCGAGCAGCACGCCGGACAGGTCCTCCGCCGCACCGTCCGGATCGTCCCCGGCCACACCACCGAGGCGGACATCCCCAAGGCGCTCGCCACCGCTCTCTTCGACGACTCCCGGCGCGCGGGCGACATCACCGTCACCCGCCTCGCCTGACCCCCCAACCCGGCCCCCTGCCTCTGCGAGAGGCAGGGGGCCGTTGTCCTGCCGCACACCCTGGCCCGGTCCCGCCCGCGCCCCCCGGCGCCCTGACCCCGCCGCACCGCGCGGGCGCCGACCGCGCCCGTGCCCGCGCCGACCGTGAGGCGGGCTGGGGCAGTTGGGGTCGGCCTGCCCGGCAGCCCCGCCCCACGCGGGCACAGCGAACCCCCGCCACGCCCGCCCGCGCCCGCCCGCGCCCGCCCCGCAGGGTTGCGGGTTGCCGCCCTTGCCCGGCCCCGGGCCATGGTCAGCACACCGGCCGGCCCGGGGAGCGGTGATCACCAACCCGCCCGCCGGGCCGCCATCAGCCAGCCGACCCGGCTGCACGCACCGCGCGTACGAAGAGCCCTCGCTGACCGAGGCGTCCGCGCACACAGCCAATTCCACGTCCTTTGAGGAGACCCGTCATGGGCTACGACATGTACATCCACGATCCGATGACCGCCAAGGAAGAGGCCGCCTACCAGACGGCACGTGCGGCGTTTGACGAAGCGGTGCGCGAGCGTGACGAACTCCCGCATGGTCTGGCCGAGTACCAGGCGGCCAGACAGCGCCTGGACGCTGCGAAGGCGCGGATGAAGCAGGAAGACCAGCCCGCCGCCCTGACCAAGATCATGATCGAGGCGGGCGAGGTGATGCGACACCTGGCGGTGTCGCACCCCGGATATCGGGCCGCTCAGCAGAAGGTCGACGAGGCGTACGAGGCGATGCAGACGGCTCACACCTCGTACTTCCGTCTCAACATCCACGGCATGGGCGCGTACCGGACCGTCATGGACGAGCTGGGCATGCTCGTCACCGGATACCAGAAGCCCCGCTTCCCTGATCTGCCGGACGGCGTGACATGGGAAGACGTCGACGCCGCCGAAGAGGAGACGAACCCCGAGGTGGCTGACGTACTCCCGATCAAGACGGCGGCTGCCACCTACGTCATGGAGCTCAATGCTCACCTCACCTGGTATCTGGAACCCGCGTCCGGGATCGCCGTGCACAAGCTCGGATCGAACGACGGGTGGCTCGTCACCCCGCAGGAGATCGAAGCGGCGCTCGCGGCCTACCGGACCCACGGCGCAGACCGGGTGAAGACCCTCCTCGCCGCCGAACTCGGTGACGAGGACGACTGCACCAGCTACTGGATCGAGTGGATCGCCTACCTGGAGCGCGCCAAGGCTCGTGGCGGCTTCAAGGTCTGCTGACCCCTCCGGCCCCGGCCTGTATCCGCACCGTCGCGAGCCCCGTCTTGCCCGGCTCCCGTCCTCTCGCGGGGATGGAAGCCGCCTGATCGCCGGACGCTCCGCCAGCTGACACACGCAGCACGCCGCCGACATGACCCGCCCCCTCACACGGGGGGCGGGTCATGTCACGTCCGCCCCCACATCCCGCCGCCCCGCGCCTCCGCTGCCCCTCCGCCGCGCTGGTCGGGGCGCCCGCCCGGTATCCCGTCAGGGTTGCCGGTGTTGCCGGCTGCGCCCTGACAGTGTCACCACCCCGCCGCACAGCCCGCCCTCGGAGCCCCGCGGCCCCCACCTCTGGAAGGCAGCCCGGCATGTTCCTGCACCTGACGACCCTCCTCGACCTCGACCAGAACCCGATAGGCACCGTCGACGCCCAGTTCGTCGGCGGCGCCTTCACCAGCACGTTCATGATCGTGGCCACCGAACCCGACCGCACCGGTAGCCAGGTCGCCCTCCACCCCTACGGCCCGTTCACCACCCCCGACGACGCCCGCGCCTGGGCCGCCGCCCACCTCGCCCCGTACATGACGTACACGATCGCCCCCCTCACCGCCCCCCACACCAACGCCGAAGGCAACGCCGAACGCCGCACACCGATCCGCCACTCCACCACCGCCCGCCCCGCCCGCGCGAACACCATCGCCCGCTACTTCAAGCCGTTCGACCTGACCCGCCTGCGCCACACCACCCCGACCGACACCCCCCGCCACGGCTACACCGCCCGCGAAACCGAGCACCCCGAGCTCGGCCCGGTCGTCGAACTCACCGCCCTGGGCCCCGACGACTACCAGCGCGACCGCGACCACAGCCTCATGCAGACCGTCCTGCGCCACAACCACCCCCGCTACGAGGTCACCGACCAGGGCACCCACCTCCTGGTACGCCGCCTCTGCGACGCCGAACTCCACGCACGTGCCGACCAGGCCGCCGCCCGCGTCGCCCCGCACATCACCGCCCTCACCAACAGCACCCCGCCCCCGGCCCCCGGCGAGACCGCCGCCGACGCCGCGCACACCCTGTTCGACGCGATCCTGCGGGATGCGCGGGAAGTGGCATCCGACGACCCCGACGACTCCGACCTCATATACGAGATCCAGGACATGGCCCCGCACGACGCCCTCGCCGCCCTCAAGAAGGCGTTCCTGCCCTCGGACATGATCGAGCCCATCGCAGAAGTGCTTACCCTCCTGGCCCCGCACACCTACACCCCCCAGGCGGGCTGAACGCGCCGCCCGCCCTCGGCCAGCCCGCCGGCCCGGCCCGTGCGGGTTGCGGCTGTAAGGGCGCTCCCGGTCATGGTCAGCGCATCGGCCCCTGGGGGAGCGGTGACCACCAACCCGCCCCCCGGCCCGGTCCGCTTCCCGTCTTGCTCACCCCGTCTGGAGACGCCCATGCCCACGAGCACCCCTGCCCCCGCGCTCCCCGAGTGCGTGACCGTCATCATCTGCGCCGAGTGCGGCACCCACCCCTTCACCGCCGCTGCGGACCACACGTTCCGCTGCCCGTGCGGCAGCTGGATCACCGCCCGGGACATCGACCTGGACGGTGCGACCGTGTGGGCCGTGACCCGGACCGGACACCTGGCCTACCTGCCCGACCCCGCCGACGCATGGGAGCGGTACGTGGAGGCGCGCACCGTCATGGACGACCCGGGCCAGTGGGAACCCGGCCTGGACGACGCGCACCGCGCATTCCGCGAAGCGCTCGCCGAACTGGAGGCCGCGCAGCTCCTCGCAGCGCAGCTCCCCGACGGCGCAGACGTGCAGATCGGGCGCGTCTACCTCGCCTGTGTCCTCAACGCGGACGGCACGCTCAGCGGCTCGAACGCATCGGCCCTGGGGTGGCCGTGCGAGGCGTGCTCGCCCCGGGCGACCGACCCGTATTACCAGCAGCGCTACCCCTGCCGGAACCCGCGCGGCCACGCCTGGACGCAGGTCCGCGACTGGGAGCGCAACGTCAACACCCATCGCAACGACCGCTACGTCGTCCGCTCGCCGCTCGCCCCGGACCTCCCCACCGCCCGCCGCCTGGCCGCCGAGAAGTGCGCCGCCCGCGCCGCCGTTCTCACCGCGTAACCCCTCCCACCCGCCGGGGCGCGGCACCCTCGCCGCGCCCCGCTCGCGCCCGTCGCTTCCTGATGCGCCGACTCCCCGACGCCGAGCCCGCGCCATCAGGAGTTGCAGGTATTGGCGTACGCCCGGCCACAGTCAGCCCACCGGCCCCGGGGGAGCGGTGACCACCCTCCCGCCCCCTCTTCCGACCGGCCGCCCACCCCCGACCAAGGACGCCCACGGCCCGGCACGAAGCCCAGCCCCCGCGCAGGTCACACGCCACCCGAGGAAGCCAATGGCCATCACGCTTACCAAGACCACCGCCGGACGCACCCACCTCCACACGGCCATCGCCTACGACGCCCCCGGCAACAAGTTCATCAGCATCCAGCATGTCTGGAACGGCATCGAGACGGTCCACAGCACCGAGATCCTCTACGCCGGGGACGGCATGGTCCTCGCCGGTGACGCCGAAACCCAGCTCGCACCGATCATCCAGACCCTGGACACCGCCCTGCGGCACGGGACGGCCGTGCTGGAGGTCATCACCGACCACGTCGCGGCCTCACACCCCCTGACCATCCAGCGGTACTACAGCTACGCCGGCCGCCACCTCACCGACTCAGCGTTCAACCAGGCAATGTTCGGCCACGCCCCGGCACTGCTCGCCGCCACCGAGCGCACCCGGCAGGCCAGCTACACCACCTCCCTCCAACACGTGCAGAACGTGATCGACGAGCGCCGGGCGGAAGACGAGCGCTCCGCCGCCCGCATCGCCCAGGAGATGAAGACCCGCGCCTTCTGGATCCGCCGCCACCGTGAGCACCTCGCCATGGCCCGCGGCTCCCGCCGCGCAGGCGAACACAACTGGCACGCCTACGCCCTCAACGCCGCCGCGTTCGACCGCACCCAGGCCGCCGCCATCCCCACCTAGACACCGGCCCCACCCCGACCCCGCCCCTCACGGCCGAACCACTCCGGCCAGGACTGCCGACCCGCCCCCGCCGTCGACGTTCAGCACGCCGGTACTCCAGCCCCGAGCCCACGGGGGCGCCAGACCGCCGCCCGCCGCAGCTCCGACCGCGGCAGTCGGCGGCCTGGCCCGTCCGCAGCACGGTCCCGGCGGTACGCGACTAGGCCCCCGCGCGGCAACGTACCTCAGCGCACCCCGCCCAAATGAGAGGGAACCCGAGCATGCCGAACCCCGAGCTCGCAGCCCGTATCCGGACCGCGATCCTCACCCACCCCCACCACTACGACCCCACTGCCTGGCTTCGCGGGACCACCCTCCTACACCCCAACACCCCGCCCCACGAAGCCGACTCCCCGTGCAGGACGACCCTGGACGCCGCCGGATACGCCGCCCACTTCACCGGCCACACTCTCGAAGTCGCCGACGATCCCGCCGACTCCCACGGCAGCCGCGCCACCCGGACCCTCGCCCACACACCCGGCAGCCAGCCCCTGCCCGTCTGGATCGTCGCCCAGCGGGAACTGGACCTGACCGGCAATGACGCCGGACGGCTCTTCGCCTCCTGCACCAGGGCAAGCACAGTGCTCGCCGCGCTCGCCCAACTCGCGGGCGGCGCGCCCCGCATCGACTGGGACGCCATCCCGTAGTAACTACCCCCGCCGCCCAGTCACCCGCCGCTTCCTCCGCGCCCGCGCCGACCAGGCCGCCCCTCTCGTCGCCCCCCACTTCACCGGTCGGTCTCCCCGCCACCTGCCCCCCGGCGCTGCCCCCTGGCGGGACGGGTGCGCTGACAACTGTTCACCTGCTCCCGTCCACCGGACCTCCAGCCAACGACCTTGCGCCGCTAGCCCGCTGCGCCCTCAAGCTGACATCAGCCCGCCGCCAGTCACCACCCGCAACGGCCCGGCAGCCCCCAGCCCGAATCTTCACCCTGCGCCCCGCATCTGCGGGACGCACCGCCCAACAACGTACGGAGAGAATTCATGAACCTGTTCGGCAAGAACACCACCGCACCCACCACCCAGCTTCCGGCCCCCACTGGCCGGGGCCCGGCAATCAGCCTCGACAAGATCCCCGGCAGCCTCGTCAACCTCACCAAGGCCGCCGCCGTGTCCCTGGAAAAGGCTGGACTGACCGGGCAGCGCGCCGCCGTGTACCTGGTCCTCGACCACTCCGGAAGCATGAGCAACTTCTACGCCGACGGCAGTGTGCAGCGCCTCGCCGAGCAGGCTCTCGGACTGTCCGCGAACCTCGACGACGACGGCAACGTCCCCCTCATCTACTTCGCCTCCCAGGCCCACACCCCCATCACTACAGACCTCCACAACTACGCGGGAATCGTTGACCGCACTCACAGCAGGACCCCGTGGGGGACAACCGACTACGTCGCCGCGATGAATGCCGTCATCAGCGACTACCGCGCCAGCGGACAGGCCGGACCCGCGTTCGTCATCTTCCAGACCGACGGCGCACCCAACGACAGGCGAGCCACCGAGCGCGCTCTGAAGGACGCCTCCAAGCTCCCGATCTTCTGGGCGTTCGTCGGCTTCGGCGGGCGGGTCGAGTTCCTGGAGAAGCTCGACGGCCTCCGCCGCGGACGCAAGGTCGACAACGCATCGTTCTTCCACGCCGCGAACCCGCACACCGTCACCGACGATCAGCTCTACGACGGCCTCACCCACGAGTACGCGGGATGGCTCGCCGCAGCGACCGCTGCCGGAATCCTCACCTGACACCTCACTCTCCACCCCCGGCCCCGTCACCGCGTACTCCTGCGGAGGCGGGGCCATCCCCATGCCTCTCCCGCAACGGCCCCGCACCCGGCCCACGTCCCCGGGTGCGGGGCCGTTCCCGTTCCCGTACCCCGGCCGCCCGCCGCCCGCCGCCCGTTCGGCTGGCCGGGGGACGGGGCCACCGCCGCACCGCCGGCCCGGCGGCCGACCGTGCCCGAACAGCCGCCTGGTTGCGGCCCTTGCCCCACACCCGGCCATGGTCAGCACACCGGCCCGGGGGAGCGGTGCCCCCCTCCCGCCCCCTCGGGCCGCCTCAAGCCCCCGCCCACAAAGAGCCCGTGGCCGTGACCTACACCCAGAAGCGGCAGCGCATGCTGCGCCGCGCCGCCGAGACCCCGTACCCCGCGATACGGCAGCACATCGAGCGCAACCTCGCCGAGCTCAAGCCGCCCACCCCTCGCCGGGTCGTCACCGAGTGGTCCGAATCCTGCGCGTGCGGCGGCAACTTCCTCGGCCACGAGGAAGAACCGTGCCTCCCGGACTGCACCGGCTACTACCCCGTGCGCGAGTGGATCGTCCTTGGCCACTCCGGAGGCGGTCCCCAGGCAGCCGGCCAGCCCGGCGACAGCTACGGCCCCACCCTCGCGGGCCCCTGCTACGACTGACTCCCTCTCCCACAACGGCCCCGTACCCGGACCCCACAGCCCGGGTACGGGGCCGCACCCATACCCCCTCGCCGTCCGTCCGTCGGTCCGCCACGGCTTGCCCGGCTAACCGGCCGCCACCGCACCGTCACCCCATCAACCAGCCCCACCCCGATGGGAGTACCACCCCCATGACGACCGCCGTGACTCGCCCTCTCACCGTCACCGCCCGCATCGACACCGTCGATGCCGCCCCCGTCGACACCGCCCCCGCCCCGGCCGCGTACACCGCCACCGTCTACATGAACACCGCGCCCCACAACTTCGACGGCTACCAGCTGGGCCACCCGCTCGCCGAGGCCACCCGCCGAGACGGCAGCCCCCTGCGCCTGGTCTTCCACGCCAGCGACCGCATCCGCACCCACGAGGGCGCCGCCGACGCCGCCTACACCGTCGGCAATCACCAGGGGCCCGACGACAACGGCCAGACCTGGCCCAACGACATCCGGTCCGTCTCCACCGGCGACGTCATCAAGGTCACCGGCCCCGACCACTGGATCGTCCACCTCAGCGTCGACCCGACCGGCTTCTCCGCCGTCCCGGAGCCCACCGCCCTGGTCAACCTCGCCGGAACCCGCGCCGCTCCTCGCCGCCGCTGACCCTCCCGCGCCACGGCCCCGTCCTGCACCCCGCCGCCGGGCGGGGCCACCCCGCGCACACGGCGGCGACACCTCACGCCGAGACGCCCAACTCGCCGTGACCCGCCCCTCGTGTCCGCCCGGCGCTCCCGCCCCCGCTCCGCCGCCCACGAATCCCGCAGCACCCGAACGGATAGGCCAACACCACATGCTCACCCTGAGGTTTGCCCTCAACGAGGTCCTCGACGTCGCCACCCATTCGATGCTCGCCCCACGCCACACGCTGCGCGCCACCTACGACCAGTGCCAGAACGAGGAAGACGTCCACGCCGCCCTGTGGTGGCTACGCGACAGGAGCGGCACGTACCTGACCGGGAACTCCACCCACCCAGGCGCACCCCGCGATGTGTTCGCCCAGGGGTACGGGCCCGGCGGTGACGACGCATCCGGCATTCTCGGCGCCGACGACCGCGTGATCGACGCATTCCCGCTGCACGACCCGAACACCAGGCAGTGCCTGCACTCCGATCTGATCCGCGCCCATCGCGACGGCCACAACACCCTGACGATCACCCTGGGCGACGACGCCACAGACCTGCACACCCTCCGCGCCGACGTTCCCATCGCCCCGCACGGGCTCACCACATACACGCAACGGATCGTCGACCTGGCCGCATCCAAGGAGCTACGCCTGACCTGGAAGACAGGCAAGGCCGTCCATCTGCTCCGCCTGGCCGCCCGCGGCCCGCACGGCGTGAACGGCCACGTCATCATCGGGGCCCGCTCCGGCAAGGTGCTGCGCGCCACGCTCACCTACCCGTCGGACCCCCTCACCACGAAGACGGCCAAGGGCACCAACGACGTCCGCGACCTCCTCACCAACCTGGCGCCGTCCCCCTGCCCGCCCCGCTGCACCGCTCCCAGCATCGACGCCTGCCTCAACCGCGCCCCCCACAAGTAACCCGCCCGCCCCAGAAGCGGCCCCGTGCCGGACACCTGTCCCCGGCCCGGGGCCGCCCGCATACCCCACCCCACAGTGCCGTGCCTTGCCCGGCTAACCCCCCGGCATCCCACCGTCACCCCTGCCGCGCCCGCCCCAGCACCACGCCACAGGCGGCCCCGCACACCTCCATCCAGCTCGACCGACAGGGACCCCGACATGAACCAGCACACCCCGACCACCGAAGCAGACCCGCAGCCCGGCACCCCCGAGTACTTCGACGCCCTGCTCCGCGAAGTCCTCGGCGACGCCTACCGGCCCACCGCCAAACAGGACTGCACCCTCACCTTCCCCCTCGACCAGGTCCTCTCCGCCGCCGAGCACGCCATCGCAGCACCCAAGCACGCCCTCGGCCCCGGCGACACCGACGCACACCCCCGCCTGTGGTGGATCAAGGGCGACGGCACCTTCCTCATGAGCAACGGCATCGACAACACCCCCAACGCCCGCGATGAGAAAGGCCACTGGCGCCACATCGCCTTCGCCGACACCTGGGGACCGGGCTCCGACCCCTCCACCGTCCTCGGCGGCGACGACCTCCACGAAACCCTCGACCTCACCACCACCCCCGGCGACGGCCCGGCCCTGATCGACATGCTGCGCACCGCCACCGCCGACAACGCCACCCACTTCCTGCTCCACATCGCCTACGACGACGAGGGCATGCAGCTCACCATGACCACCAAGTAACCCCCGCACCACCCTGCGGCCCCGCGCCGGACACCCGTCCGGCGCGGGGCCGCCCCCGTGTTTCCCGCCTGAGGCACCCGCCACCCCAACCCGTATCCCGCCTCCCGGCACCCATACCCCACCCGCGCCCCACACGCCCCCCAGGCCGCCTAGCGTCCGAACGAACCAGCAGGCCAGGCCACAACCAGAAGGGGGGAGCGCCGTGAAGCACGAGACCACCATCAACGAACTCGCCCAATACGCCGGACTCTTCAGCGCCGTCGACCACATCACGGTCCCCGAGACCAACCCGGACACCGACAACACCGAGGAGGTCACCCTCCCCCCGCCGCTCATCCGCCGCTCCCAGCGCCGCGACACCATCGTGTGGGTCCTCACCCCGCCCGGCATCCACGAACGCATCTTCGTCGCCGACCAGGCCACCGTCATCGTCTACCTCAAGGACATCGACCCCGGCCGCTTCACCGGCCACGTCCCCCAACAGCAGGCCCCCGCGCCCGGCACCTGGCAACAGCAGCAGCCCGCCGCGCCCACCGCCTATCCCACCCAGCAGCAGACCCCGGCGGCCCCCCAGCCGGCCGCGCCCCAGCGGCCAGCCGCCCCCTGGTCGAACCAGCCCAGCTGAACCCCGACCCCCGGCCCCGGCCACCGCCCCCGCGGTAGCCGGGGCCGCTCCATACCCGCACCCCGCCTCACCGCGACGACTCCGGCCACCCCGGCCGTGCCCCGCCCACACCTCCCGGCGCCCCCGAGGGCCCGGCCGGCGGAGTGGTCGGAAGAACATCCTGGGCAGGAGCGACCGGAGGAACCGCAGGAGCAGCCGGAGCAGTCACCGCAGGAGCGGCGGCCGCAGCCGCACCCTCGCCGCGCGACACCGCGCCCGCCTGCCCCGGCGCCCGCACACCATCAAGCTGCTGCTCCCCGCCCGGCCCGCCCGCCTTCGCCTTCTCCGGCACCCTCGCCCTCTCCGAGGCGTCCGCCTTCACCTTCCCCAGTGCCGTCTCCGAGCCCTCCCCGGCCGAGTCCTCACGCCCCAGCCGCCGCAGCTCCTTGATCCGCTCTGCCCCCACACCCAGCCGGTGCCCGCACCCGGCCACCGTCTCCCCGGCCTTGCCCATCGCCAGCACGACCCGCGCCGCCGCCACCTTCGCCGCGTCGATCCGCACCTGGCCGCGCTCACGCACCCGAGCCACCTCCTCCTCCACCTCGGAGGCCGCCACAGCCTCGTCCTCCACTGCCAACTCGAAGTCCGCCACCAGGTCATCGAACGCCGCCTCCTGGCGCAGCCGCTCGGCCTCCGCTTCCTCCGCCACCCGCCGCCGCTCGGCCATCCGCTCCGCAGCACGCTCCAACGCCGCCTTCCGGCGTGCCAGCAGCTCGCTGTTCTTCCCCTTGCCCTTGGTCCGGCTTGACGCCACCGCAGCCACCTCCCGGCCGACCGGCCCACCCCCGTGGCGGGCCGCGTCACGCCAGTCTCAGCCGCCCGCACACCTGCCAACCCGCTGGAGCCGTTCACGTCCCAGGCCGTAGCACACCCGTCGCTGCGCCCGGTCCTGCTCACGGGACGACGTCCGAACCCGGCGGGGGAGAGGGCTCCGGCCGGGGGCGGTCCTGGTGAGGGGGCTGCCTGAACCGGGGTGCCGGTGGGTGCCGGTGGTGTGTGGGTGCCACGGGTGCCGGGCCGGTGGTGAGGGCCGATGACGGTGAGGGTGTGTGGCCGCCGGCCGGTGGCAGGTCGGTCGCAGTACACCTCTGGCACTTTTGACGCGCCACCGTGCTCAAGGGCCGATTTCCCTTGGGGCGGGACGCGTTCGAAGGTTGTTTTTCGAGCCCTGGGAGGTTCGGAGCTCCGCACCGGTCATGGCCCGCACCGACCTGTAACGCGGTGATCTTCTGGCGTCGTGGGGATGACAGCGAACGCGTTCACCGCGGGGCGGGAGCGCTATTACCGGCGCAACATCGCCCTCGGCGACGGTGCTCAGGGCACCGAGCTGACGGTGTCCTCCAGCGTGCCCGGGGTGCCGCCCGGCGTGTGGCACGGGCAGGCCGCCCGCGCTCTGGGGCTGTCCGGCATCGTGAGCGACACGCAGATGCGGGCCCTGTTCGGACTCGGCATGCACCCCGACGCCGAGGTGATCGCGGCCCGCGAACTGAGCGAAGGAGCCTCCCTCAAGCGGGCCATGAAGGCGGCCAAGCTCGGGCCGGCCGTACCGCGCCTTGCTGAACTCTCCCCGCTCGACAAGGAGATCGAGGAGGCCCTCGCGCGTGTCAGTGAGCAGCTGTGCCGCCCGCTGACGAAGTCTGAGACGAAGAACCTGCGGATGCAGTGTGCGGCGCGTGCCTTCGAGGCCGAGTACCACCGGGCCCCGTCCGACGGCGCCGAGCTCGGCCGGTACCTGGCCGCGCGAACCGGCCCGCAACGCCGTGCACTGACCGGCTACGACCTCACCTTCTCCTCCGAGGAGCTGTCGCTGCTGTTCGCGCTCGGCGGCCCCGAGGTGCGGCGGATCGTCCTTGAGGTCCTGGCCCAAGCACGCTCCGAGGCCATGTCCTGGCTGGAGAACCATGCGCTCGCGGTCCGTACCGGCCCGGGCGGCGTGGCCCAGCAGCGGGCCGAGCCCGGCCTGCTCGCGACCGTCTACCTCCACTACGAATCCCGTGCGGGCGATCCGATGGTGCACGAGCACGCGGTCATATCCCCGCGTGTGAAAGGGCCGGACGGCCGATGGCGCAACCTGGACTCCCGCCTCCTGCTGCGCGATGTCGTGGTCGCCAGCGAGCTGTTCAACCAGCGCTCCCTCGAGCTCGTCTGCTCCCGCCTGGGCCTGGCCGCCGAAGAGGTCGAGGTCACCCCCGGCCAGCGGCCGGTGATGCAAATCGTCGGCATCGACCGGCGTCTGCGCGCCGCGTTCGCGCAGCGCTCCCACGCAGTGCGCACCATGGCGGACACCCTGTTCGACGACTACCGGCGCCGCCACGGCCGCCAGCCGGGGCGGCCCGCACGTACCCGGCTGCAGTGGCAGGCGACCGTGAAGACCCGCCCGCCCAAGCGTCAGGCCCGCTCCCTGAACGAGCTGCTCGGCGACTGGCGGCGCCGGGCGATCGCGGCCACCGACCGCGCCACCGTGGACAATCTGCTGGCTACCGCGCAGGCCGCCGCCCAAGCCCGGCCCGCCCCAGCCGCATTCGACCTCGCCGCCGCGGCCGAGGAAGTCCTGGCAGCGGTCTGCGAGCGCCGTACGACCTTCCGACGCCGCCACGTCCTGGCCGAGGCGCGCCGCTACTTGATGCGGACCCTGGCCGGGGCCACCGCTGAACCTCAGGCAGCCGAGCAGATCACCGACCGGGTACTCGCCCACGTCGACTGTCTGGACATCACCCCGCCCGAGATCAACCCGCCGCACCCGGAGCTGCAGCGCGCAGACGGCACATCCCTCTACCGGCCGATCGGGTCGCAGACCTACACCACCCACTCCCTTCTGGCGGCCGAGAACCGGCTCCTGGCCGCCGCGCGCCGAAGCGTGATCCCGCCGGTCGGGCGCGGCACCTTCGCCCGTATCGCCGCCTTGAACCGCGGCCCGATGGACGCCGGACAGCGCGCGCTGGCCTCCTCCTTCGTCCTGTCGGAGAAGCTGCTGCTGGCCGGCCTTGGACCGGCGGGGGCCGGAAAGACGACGGCGATGCGTCTGGTGGCGAAGGCCGTGGACGCGGCCGGCGGCCGGCTGATCCCGCTCGCCCCGTCCTCCCGCGCGGCGAAAGTCCTCGGCGGCGACCTCGATGCGCGCGCCCACACCCTGCACTCCTGGCTGCACCAGCGCGGCCGGGCGACCGACGGAAAGACGGTCGGCAAGGACTTCCAGCTACGACCTGGCGACGTCGTCCTGGTCGACGAGGCGGGCATGGCCGGCACCCTCCTGCTCGATCGGATCCTCGCGGATGCGGCTGCCGCCGGCGCGGTAGTGCGCCTGCTCGGCGACCCGCACCAGCTCGCCGCCGTCGAGGCCGGGGGAGCCCTGCGGCTCATCTCCCGGGCGGGCGCCGCCGTCGAACTCGACCAGCTGCACCGCTTCCGGGTGGCCGGGGAGGCCGACGCCTCCCTTGTCCTTCGCGACGGTGAAGACCACCGGGCCGCCTTCGACTGGTACCGGGACAAGGGCCGGATCGTCGCAGGAAACTACGAAGCGATGTGCGACATGGTCTTCGCCGCCTGGGCCAAGGACCTGGGCAAGGGGCTCACCTCGCTGATGACGGCCGCCGACACGGCGACCGTGACCGAGCTCAACCTGCGCGCCCAGGCCTGGCACATCGAGGCCGGGACCGTCGACACCACCCGGTCCGCCGCCCTGCGGGCCGGGCAGCACGCGCACCTCGGCGACGTCATCGTCACCCGCCTCAACCGGCGGCGCATGACCGTGCGCGGCGGGCGCGACTTCGTGAAGAACGGCGACACCTGGGCCATCCAGCAGATCCTGCCCAGCGGGGACGTGGTGGTCCGCCACACCCAGCACGGCGGCCGCATCCGCCTGCCCGCGAACTACATGGCCGCCCAGTGCGAGCTCGGCTACGCCTCCACCATCCACCGCTCCCAGGGCATGACGGTCGACACCTCGCACGCGCTGGCCTCCGCCCGCTCCAACCGCGAAGGCGTCTACGTCCAGCTGACCCGCGGGGCGCGCACCAACCGCCTCTACGTCGCGATCGAGGACGGCGACCGCCTGGACGACGTCCTCGCCTCGATAGCAGCCAGACGCCGCGCCCAGCTGTCGGCGACCGAGTCGATCGCCGCGTTGCAGCAAGAAGTCGCCGCACCCGGGCAGTTGTCCGCCGAATTCGCCGACGTCGCCGAGCGCGCCACCACCGCCCGGCTGACCGGCCTTCTCGCACATACCCTCGGCACCGACCGGGCGGCCTGGTTCATGGCCGCCGACGCCTACCCGGCCCTGATCCGCGCGCTCCACGACGCCGAACGGGCCGGATTCGACCTGCCCCGTCTGCTGTCCGCCACCGTGCCCAGGCGCGGCTTCGCCGATGCGGACGACCCCTCCGCAGTGCTCACCTGGCGGCTGCGCGAGCGCCTGAAGGACGCCGCCGAAGCCCAGCAGGAGGACCGACCCCGTCCCCTGGCCGGGCTCACGCTGACCCAACTGCATACCCTGACCCGGCTCGCCGCCTCCCACCGCGCCACCGCCCGCGAGGCGCTCAAGGCCGCCGACGCCGCCTTCACCCACCTGCCCACCGACGTCACCACCCGCGCCGGCCACACCCACCCCCCCTGGGACCAGCGCCCCATGGGAGAACTGTCCCGCCGCGAACTCGCCGCCCAACTGGCCCTTGTACGCACCCAGATCCGCCGCGCCCAGAGAATCAGGACCCCGCTCTCCGACACGGCCCGGCACGTCATCGCCACCCTCACCCGCGAGTCCCAGCTGCGCCGCGCCCTGAACTGGCGCGACGCCGCCCGCGAGGACTTCCAGCGCGAGCGGGCCACCAGCAGCGCCGCCCCCGGCGCCACCTCACTGGCCGCGATCCGGCGGACCCTGTCGACCCGGCGTACCGCCACGGCCGATCGCCAGCGCTCCGCGCGTGCCGCGCTGGCCCGCGCCGACGCCGTCTCCGACAAGATCTACGCCGAGCTGCGGTGGCGCGAACGCCTGCCCGACCACGCCCCACACCGCCCCAACTACCGTGGTGAAATACCCGACTGGGTCGCCGACTCCCATGCCCTGGTCCACGCCGACACCCCCGAGCACTGGGTCACACACCTCGCCGAGCGCCACCGCATCCTGGCCCGCTCCCTGGCCGACCGCGGCCACACCCTGGCCGGATCCCCGCCCGCCTGGGCCCGCCTTCTTGGCCCGCCGCCACCCGCCAGCGCCCCCCGCAGGCGCCACGCGTGGGCCACAACCGCCGCACTGGTGGAACTGTGGCGCACCCGCCACGCCATCACCGGCACCCCCGGACTGGGCCCGCGCCCCGCCGACTCGCAGGACGCCGCGGCCTGGGACGACCTGGACGCCCGGGTGCGCGCCCTGTCCGGACGCCGCCGCCCAGTGCACCTCCCGCCACCCGACGCCCCCGCCTCGGTCATGATCGAAGCAACCCTCAGCCACCTCGACACGCCGCCGCCCACCGGGCCCCTGCCCGACCACCCGGCCCTGCGCGACCCCTTCGGCGTCGCCCCCCTCTCCTACGGAGCGCTCGATGCACGCCTCGCGCGGCGTGCCCTGGCCGCCGTCCTCGCCGGCGAGCCCCTGCCCGAATCCTGGATGGAGGAAATCACAGCCCCCGGCGACGACGACGAGGACGAGCAGCGCGCCTACACCAAGCTCCTCACCGGCATCGGCGACTACCGGCGCCGCCACCACCGCGCAGGCCCCGACGTCCTGGGCCCGCGCCCCGCGGGCCTCGACGGCGAGGAATGGGACCACCTCACCGACGCGATCGACCTGTACACCCATGCCCGCGTCGAGCGCCGCCTGGAGCAGATGCGGGCCCGCACCGCCGCCGACCGCGCGGCCCTCCTGCCGCCGAACTCGCCGCTGCGCCAGCAGCCCCCGCCCGACACACATGGCCCCGGCCACCGGCCCCCGACCCGCTGAACACCACACCGCGCGGCCTCAACGCCGCCCGGACACGCACTGCACCGACACCCCCGCACCTGAAGTTCAGCCCATGGCGCGGGCTCCCCCTCGGCTGAAGGCAGATGAACATGACACCCACAAACGGCCCCGGATGTATCCAACTGGCGGGCCGCACCGTACAACTGGCCTGGCTGCGCGAACACTCCACCCAGGCAGCTCCGCTGTTCGCCCGTGCCCGGGCCGAGGTCGGCCACGCCCGGTGCCTGTGCCGCCGTCCCGCCCTGCGCCTGGTGATCCGCTGTACCCGGGCGGGCCGCTACCACGTCGCGGGCTGGCCTGGCGAAGGCGAACAACACGACCCCACCTGCCCCTTCCATAAACTCGGGCCCGGCCTGTCCGGCCGCGACCGCTACAGCACACAAGCCATCCGGGAGACCGACCACGGCGTGTCCATCCGCCTGGCTACACCCCTCACCAGCACCCTGGCCCAGCCTGCAACCCACGACGCCGCGCCGGAGGAGACCGGCGACGACGCCGGTTCGCGGCGCTCCGTCGGCCTGCTCGGACTGCTGCACTGGCTCTGGGAACAGGCCCGACTCAACGTCTCGCACCCACAGACAGGGCGCCTCACCTGGCGCACGTGCCACGCCCGGCTGCGCCAACAACTGCGTGAGACCACCATCAACGGCCACGGCATGGACGAGGCGCTCTACGTCGTACCGCCCTTCACCCACGCGGCGGCCGACGCCAACACCGCAGCCCTGGACGCCTTCCGCGCACGCCTGGGGCGTCACGGCACGACCGAACGGCGCGCCCTGATCCTCGGACAGATCAAAGAGGTGGCACCCACCCCACACGGCGTCGCCTACCGCCTCGCCCACCAGCGCACCCCGCTCTACGCCCGCTCGGCTCTGCACGCGAGGGCCATCCGCTCCTACCGACATGCCTTCGGCAAGACAGCCGCCGGGCACGGCGCCACACGGGTCGCCCTGTTCGTCGTAGAGCGGAGCCCCAAGGGACACCTCATCGCCGTCGACCTGGCCGCGATGCTCACCACCGCCGCCTACATTCCCGCCGATTCCTCCTACGAGGTGGTCATGGCCGACGCCCTCGCCGCCTGCCGCCGCGCCTTCATCAAGCCCCTGCGCTACGACACCGCCGACGCTGTCCTGCCCGACTTCGTCCTCACTGACATGACACCCGCGGCATACGTCGAGGTCTACGGCATCCACGGCCGGGAAGCCTACGACCGGCGCAAGACAGAGAAGCGGGAGTTCTACCAGCGTCAAGGCGGGCAGCTCATCGAGTGGGACGTCGCCCAGCCGCTCCCCGCACTCACGCGTTCCGGCCAGCACGGCTCCCGACCGAACGCCTGACGGAGGGCACAGCACCGGTGGGCGCGGAGGCCCACTCAAGACGTCAGCCTGTCCACCAACGGCGCGTCGAGACGGACCAGCAACTGACGCACGCTCATCCAGCACGGGTGAAGAGGAGTCGTCGTCCTCCCACTGGGACATCGCCGACCGCACGACATGCGCGGTGACCTCGGCCAGCGTGGAGCCCTGCTCGCAGAGCCTGCTCGTCGTGCCGAGTACCCCTGCCGCGTCACCTGGCCACCCTGCATCAGCAGCCGGACGGCATCCAACCAGGCCATCTCCGGGTTCGTTGCCAGTGAGACACTGCATCACAGGGTGCGCCCACAGTCCGCCATTCGCCCGGGTACCCGCGGGGCTGCACCTGGTCCCCGGACCGAGGCGGCCGTCTGATGGGACACCGGTGAAGGTGCCCGACTCAGCGCCTGGGACCCCGCACAGCCCCAGGCCGAAATCTGCTGCCCAACGCCCCAGCGGGTAGCACATAGTGGAGCAACCTCACCGATCAACCAGAAACGGACGGCCGTGACGACCGCCTACAGCAGCGAATCATCCACCGAGCGCATCCCCGGACGGGCCTGGACGGTCCGGATCATCGGCCACAGCGGCCGCGTCGCCTCGGTCACCTGCAGCACCGCAGCGTGCCGGATGCCGCCCCGCTCCGCGGACCTCACCGCACTGCGAAGGTTCGCCGCAGCGCACGCCGCCGCGCATGCGAAGGTCGCCACCGTCAATCCCCACGCCTACTGCCACTGCGGCGCCCAGCGATGCGGCGCCCATCCCGGCGCGAGGACGTCCTGCGCAGGCACGGTGGTGATGATCCTGCGACACGACCCGATCGTGAGCCGGGTGTGGAGCCTCGAAGAGGTCTGCGAGATGTGCGCGCCGCTCATCCCGAACGCCACCGTCCTGGCCCGCGCCGCGCGGCCGAACCACGCAACCAAGCCGCCCACGACACCCAGAACGCCCACCGGACAGGTGCCGTCCCCCGCCCGGCCCAGCATCGCGGGCGGCTTCTCCGCAGCGCCCGCCGAGGGCGCCCCGGCCCCCGTACGGAGCTCCCGTCGCGCACCGCAACGGCCCCGCCGCCGGCGCTCTGGGCAGTGACGCTGACCGCGCTGGAGCCGCTCCCATAAACCAGCTCCCGCCCCGACTACGCGGACACGTCCCTGGGCCTCGTCCACACGTGGATGCGATGTTCCGCACGGTCGGCCGGATCCCTGTCCGGCGCGGCAAGGGCCTGGGCCACCATCTCCCGCTCAGCCCTCCGCCCGGCAACGGGGAGTCCCAGGAGAACACCGGCTGCCTGCTTGATCAGAATTCCGGCATCGTCCAGCAGGGTGTGCGCCCGCCCGTAGTCCCGCAGCTCGATCCTGCCGAAGGCTCCCGTCGCGTCGGGAAGTTCGGTGACCATCTTCAAGACCAGGTCTTCGATAAGCCCGTACGCACGCTCGGGATCTTGCTCGGCGAGCTCCCGCAGGGCCGCGCTCAGCTGCTCGACAGCGGCCGGATCCTGTACGGGGTGGTGCAAAAGGACAGTCACATCTGCGTTCAACGAGCAACAGCCGGGCAGGCAACGGCCGGTCAGTGAGCCGGGGCCGGCAGGTGCTCAGCGGCGGATCGGCACGGCCCGTCCTTCGGGAGCGGCAGGTGGCAGGTGCCCCAGCCGGTCCGCTCCTGGCACAGGCGGAGCTCGGCATCGCCGTGTTCGCGCAGGGCCGTGGCCAGCTTGCTCGCGCTGGCCACGACGGTTTGCCAGGTCGTCTCGCTGCGGGTGCGAGGCCACTGTGCCTGCCGGGCCTGGGCGAATGCCTGCTGTCGGGGGACGAGTTCGGGGTGCCGCATGGCCCAGCGGAGCGTCGCCTGGTCGAGCAGAGAGAGGATGCCGGTGTTCTCGGGCGACCCGTGTCGCACACTGTCCAGGGCGTTGGCCAACTCGGCAGCGGTGCAGTCCTCGAACATGCCATCTCCCCTGGCTGAAGCATCCCGTGCAACTGCAACTACTCAAGCACACCCCGAAACCTCTCTCCTCTCGTGTACCGGACCCGCCTCTCCGGAAACGGCTGTGGCACCTGCACAAGCAACTCCTTCGCCGGATCCCCGCGACACGGCGCCGAGCCGTTCCGCGTCGGCCCCTTTCACCATGCCCGTCCCGTCTCGCGGGACGCTGCTGCTGATGCTTGGCTGCCGCCTCCCGCCTGACGAAACCCTCCAGGCGAGCAGGCCAGCAGGCATCCTCGGTCCGGGCAAGCTGCCGCCAGCCGCCGTCCACGGACTGCGCGGCGCCACCGCCGAGCAGAAGGTCCCCTCGATGAGCGAGCAGCACACTCCCCTCCCCGACGATTTCCGTACCTGGCTGACCGAGCGGGGAGAGGACGCATACGCCCTGGCATGGGTGACCGAGGGGAGCGAGCCGACCGGTTGGACAGAGGCCGAGACACCCCGGGTGGGGGAGACCGGGATCGCCCGCCTGGGTGCCGACCTCACGCGCATCGCGCGGCAGGAGGTCACCCACGGCCGGCAGGAGACACTGCGCCGCTGGCTCCGCCTGGACGACGGAGTACGGCACCTGGCCATCATCACCGCCGATCCCGGCGGCCTGAGCGAGCACACCCCCGGCGAACTGGCCGCCCAGCTGATGCACGACCCGTCCCACGATGAGGCCCGGCTCACCGACCTTCTGGCCAGCTGGTTCTACCGGCGCAACGCCGAAGCGCCGCAGGGTCTCGAACTCGGGTGGATCGCCGCGGCCGCCGCCTGGACCTGTCACATGCGCGCCCTGGCCAGCTATCCTCCGCCCTCCGTACTCGCCCAGGCCCTGGAGCGCGACGGCGAACAGGACCAGGCCACCGCGGACTTGGTGGTCAGTACCGGGCTGAAGATCGTCGACCTCCTCGACCGGCTGGAGCGCGTCTACCGCCCCCGCACCGAGTTGATCGAGGACTGGCGCGTCGTGGAATCCCTGTCCGCCGACGTCCCCGCGCTCGCGGAGATGGCCGACTGGCTGCTCGACCAGATCTCCCTGCGGGATGCGCCCGCCCAGCAATTGCGGGCTGTCCTCGAGCCGGACATCACCGACTACCTGCGCGACCGGCGATCCGACGGCGCCCTGCTGGGTGTCGCCGTCCCCGCCCTCGACGCACCGCGCACCGCGCACCTGGCGCAGGCCCGCGAGACCGTCCGTGCCTACACCGCGGCCGCGCACGCGGGGCGCCTGCAGGAGGCGCGGCAGCTTCAGGACGCCTTTCCGGTCCCGGCCCGCCCCCTGGCCACCAGCGGCCCGGCCGCCGCCTGGCGGCAGAGCTCGGCCACCGCGCAGGACGCCGTCGAGGATCTGAGCGCGCAGCGCGCCGCGACCACGGCCGAGGACAGCACTGACTACTTCGCCGACCCGGAACTGCTGCACGCCGAGACCTCCTACCTGGCCGCACGCGAGGGTCAACTGCACCTCATGCACGACGCGCTCGGCCGCCTGTCCTTCCCCGCCGCGGCCCCTCGCGACCTGCCCGAGGCACTCGTCCCGGTCGCGGCCGCGCAGACCCAGCGCCGCGTCATCGAAGCCTTCGGCACCCTGGAGCGAGCGGCTCAGGTGCTGGAAGGCCAGCTCCACTACCAGCTCCAGCAGCCGGTGCCCGCCCGCCGCCGGGCCACCACCGGTACCGAGACCGACCTGCTGACCCGCACCCGCGACGCACTAGAGCACACCGCGGCCGCCGTTGTTCCCCTCGACGAGGAGCACATCCGCGCCCGCCTGCAGGAGGCCATGGCGCGCCCCGCCTCCCCGGACGCTTCCGACCCGGCAGAGCCCGCCGCCCACGACGAGGCCCACACCCAGGCCCTGGCCGCCAGCTCCACCACCCCTGGAATGAACCGGTGAACTGGGCTCTGAGTACCGTGATCTCCGTGCTGCTGCGCGCGGCCAGACCGCTCACCCGGCGCGGTCTGCCCCACCTCGCCATGGCAGCCATGGCCATGCTCGTGTGCGGCGGCGCCCTCGTTGCCGGGCACGGACTCCTCTACATAGCACTGTGCTCGGCGGCCGGGGGGTGGCCGCTGGCAACTGTTCTGGTCGGGCTGCTGGGAGCCGTGGTCCGTCTGGCCGCGGCCGTAGGCCTGGTGGCGGTGGTCTTGCTTATGCCGCTGGTCATCGCGGCCGACTGCCTGAGCCGGCGACCGGGCGCCGAACGTGACGAGCACTCCACGACGATCCCGTAGAGGCACGGGGGCGGTGGTTGGCCGGATCAGGGCATCAGTGTCCGGTCGCCCAAGCGGTTCGACACCGTGGACTTCCCCAAGGACGGCGACGGTTGCCGCTGGGATGCCACCCGCACGACCCCGTCACCCGTGTCAGCCTCCAGGGCATCGGCCACATCAAGGTCCACCAGCAACGGCCGGTCGTTGGCAAGGTCAAGACGATCTCGGTGAAGCGCGAGGGCCGCCGCTGGTACGTCATCCTCACCGCTGAGTTGGACGCCCCCGCGCCGCTGCCCGCGACCGGCCGCGTGGCCGGCATCGACCTGGGCATAGCCAACTTCCTCGCCGACTCCAGCGGCGACTTCGTGCCCAACCCCCGTCACGGGGCAAAGACGCCGCAATGCTGGATTCATGCATTCATGATGGGAAGGAGTCACGCTCGGGATGTCCGCTCGAGGACGGGACCCGATCGGTCACCACTGCGGCTGCCTGCCCTGGTGCTGTGCATGGTTGAGCAGGTGTTCCGCGTGGGTCTGAGCGGCCGTCGTCCCGTGTGTGCTGTCGGACTCCTGCAGTGTCCGGGTAATGCTTTGCCGGGATTGGGATTCAGCATCGATGCGCTTAGCCAGGGCAAGCAGCCGATCCAGTGGCACCTCAGGCTCCTCCTGATGCGCCTGTACGGCAGGCCGGGGAGGTTCGGTGCGCTGGGTAGATACCGGCGAAGTCGGGGCGGCGATCAAGGCCAGCCGGCGTCCGGGACGCCACACGCGTGTGTGCGGGCGTGGCTCGAGCCGGTGGCTATGGAAGACCCGCGCGATCTGTCGGCCGTCCAGGCCCCGTTCCTCAAGGAGCAGTTCGGCCAAGGCGTGCAGGGCCGCCTGTGCCCGGGGATGCGTCAGAAGCTCGCGGGCATCCCCGAGCGCTTGGGTTCGGTCCACGACGAATCCCTGGTCAGCGAATCCGTCCACGATGGCCTGGTCACCTGAGCCCGACAGCTTCTCCACGCAGCGGCGCAATTCTGGATGGATGTAACCGCGGCTGGTCAACCAGTCGGCCTGCGCGATGGCCGGGCCGAGTTTCTCGACGGTGTAGTACTGGGCATCGGCAGGTCCATCCACCCACGCCCCGCCGCCTTCGAGTTGGGCCCGGTCCTGGGCGAGAGCGAGGTGCTGGACGGACAGGCCGAGCATCCACGCCAATGTCGCGTGCGCGCTTTCGTGAATCGCTGCCGAGTGCCACCACACGTCATCGGGTAAGTAGGCCGTGCACCACACCCCGTCCGTCTCGCCTGAGGACAGAAGGTTGCCGGGATCCGGGTGGCTGGAGAGGAAGTCCGCGTGGACGGCTACGTGGAAGTCGTCGTTGTCGATGGGGGAGGTGTCCAACTGCCCGGCTACACGCTCAGGAGACGCGTTCACCGGTACCGGCAGACGCCGTGCCAGGGGCCACACCGGCTTCCGCCAAAGGCCAACAAATGGTGGGTGGGACTCTCAACGGCGGCACGCGGCAAACCGTCCGCCGACGCCTGGCAGGACTCCGTAAAGAACTCCCAAGACTCGCTGCTTGCCGGAGCAGGTTTGGGCATCGGGCCCCTCATCTGCTCACACCGGCCAGGCGGGCCCGGAACAGCGCGGTGATGGTCACCGCGTCGGTGATCTGACCGGTCAGGGCCATCTGCTCCGCCTCAGCGAAGGCGACGGTGCGCACCCTGCGGATGTCGGGGCCGTGCGCGAGGTCGTCCACCGCGTCAATGCGCGCGGTGTACAGCAGCACTGCCTCGGCCAGGATCGCCGGGTCGAGGTGGACCTGGCCCAGGCCGATCATTTCCGAGGCACTCGTGCCGAGTTGGTCCTTCAGCTGCCCAGCCGCGTTGTCCGCGTCGGCCACGCCCTTGGCTCCTGCGCTCCTGAGGATCTCCCACTGCCAGGTGCGGGCCGCGTGCCGGAACCGGTTGACGAGTACGACGTCGCCGTCGAGTAGCGGGAGCACGGCCACCGGCGGCTCCGGCCGTGCGGTGAGCAGCCGCAGGCGTCGTGCGTGCTGACCGTCGGGCAGGACCACCGGGTCCTCGAGCACCACCCGCTCCTCGTCGCGGTGCAGGACCTGGCCCTCGGTCATCGGCCAGCACCTGATGCCGATCGTGCCGTCGCCGGGCGGGCTGAGGAACCACGTGGGGCGTGTGTCGCGCAGGTGCGCGTACGCGGACTCGGGGGTGTGGTCCATCAGATCACCGACTTCGGCGGGCAGGGTGAGCAGGGAGTGGGACAGCGGCACGGCGGGGGTCATGCGACAGCCCCCAGGCGGGCGGCGGACAGGTCGGTGGCGAGCTCGTCGACGGTGGTGTGCGTCATGGGCCCGGTGGTGCTGATCCGCGCCAGGTCCCCGAAGCACTCAAGGCGCCACTTGTCAGCCACCCAGTTCGGGGGCCGGTCGAAGGTGATGGTCAGGGAGTCGGGGAAACGTTCCGGCGATGCTCCTGCGGCCTCGAACTGCTCGACCGCGTAGGCGGCGGCGTCCTGGCACCGGGCGATCATGGCGGCCACACCGGCCCGTCCCAGGGAACGCAGCCGCGTCCACAGCAGCAGCGCACTCAGCCCGCTGCGGGAGCCGACCACCAGGCGGTCGGGCATTCGGATCCCCAGGGCCCCAGAAGACGGGTCCTGCTCGCGGCGTACCAGTGAGATGCCCGCCGGGGCGGGCAGGCCCAGAAGCCGGTGCCCGGACAGGGTGATGGAGTGCGCCCCATGCGCGAGCGACCACGGCGGCACCTGGTTGCTGTGCGCGGCCATCAGCCCGCCCGCGCTCGCATCGACATGGACACGGACCGGTCCGGACACGGCGGCCGCAGCGCGCAGCTCGGCCACGTTGTCGATGGCACCGCGCAAGGGGGTGCCACAGGTGGCCACCACCAGAGCCCCCGCCCCGCGCCGCATCCGTGTCTGAAGGAGCAGATCGTCGGGATCCATCGTGTCGTCGGGCAGCGCGTTCACGCGCACCGTGTTCATCCCCAGCAGCTCGCAGGCCCGCACGACATCGAAGTGGGCCTGCTCGCTGACGTACACCGACGGCTCCGGCAAACCGCGGCGGGCCATGACCAGACCGTGCAGAAGCGCCTCGCGCGGTGAGGCCGTCACGAAACCGTGGGCTTCCTGGGGTGAGGCTCCGGCGAGCGCGGCGAAGTAGGTGAGCACCGCCTTCTCGTACTCCCCGGTGCCGGTGTCGAACACGGTGGGGGAGTACGGGCCGCGCCTCTGATCGACGAACATGCCCAGCAGCGGGGCGAGTTCTGCCATCACCTGGCCAAGGTGGCCCGGAAAGCTCAGGAACGGCCGCTCGTCACGGTCCAGGGCGCGGTACAGCCGATGCAGCTTGCGGGTGTCGGCCGCGGGCGGAGACGGCTGGAAGCCGATGGCCAGGCCCTCATCGGGCAGGTTCGGGGCGGTGCGGGGGCTCACGTCATCGGCTCCATACGGGTCGCTCAAGCAACAGGTGCCACCCCATCTACGCCCGCCCGCGGCCGCCTCGGGCGCCCCGGCCGCCGGGCACGCCGTGGGGCGGGAGGATGCAGCGAACAACCCGGCTGCGCCTCCCGCCTCACGGACTGGACGGCCCGGGCGCTGCCGCCACGCCGGGCACCGGCGCCTCCCGGCCGATTCCGCCTGCGGGGAGAGCGGGGCAAGTCGCGGAGCCAGCAGGTGGGACCGCGGCCGCCGACAGGCCCCATCATCGCCGCCGGGCCCCAAGGATCGGTGACGTCCGGACACGAGGGTGCGCACCCCTGCCGGGGCCGGGCGGACCCGCTGGCAAGTCCCGGGCCGCCCGGCCCGATTTCCTCCCACATCAAGGAGTCCTGCGTGATAGTTCGCCAGCGCGTCAAACGTGCCGTCGTGGCCGGCACCCTGGGTCTGGCCGTTGCCACGGGAGGCATCGCCACCGCCTCGACGGCGCAGGCCGCCGACACCGGAACCGACACGATCTCCTGCTCGGCCGTCAAGGTGCACGCGTCCTACTCCACGGGCTCGACGACGGTCGGCGTCGCCTACAAGGGCGACAAGATCACCTACAAGCAGTGGGTGTACCAGCGTTCAGCGAAGACGTGGTGGGTGAACGGCACGGTCACCCGTAAGTCGGACCACAAGAAGATCCGCGGATACGTCGTCTACCAGTGCGCGAACCCGTACAACACCTGGCCCGCGCCCACCCCGCCGATCCCTAAGTAGCGCCAAGAGCGCCGTGGTTGTCCCGGCCGGGATACCTCGAAGCGGCCGGCTGCGCCTCCTTGCGCAGCCGGCCGCACGGCTGTTCCCGCCCTGCGGGCCAGCACCTCAGCTCGCCGTCGCAGGCCGCGGGAGCCGGGCGGCCAAGTCGGTCACCGACTGCTCCCGGGCGCGCAGCATCGACCCTGCCACGCCACTTCCGCGCCACGTTCCTCGAAAGGCTCCTCAATGATCCGCCGCATCGCGACCCGCGCCGCCGTTGTCCCCGCCGTCATGGCGGTGGCAGCCGCAGCCGCCCTGACCGTCACCACCGCACCGTCCGCCTACGCCGTCGGCGAGAACAGCCAGTGCACGCACAACTGGTCCAACTTTGGTGCCACCGTGAGCAAGAACGCCTGGAACTACCGCTCCGGTCCCTCCACGGGCTACAAGAGCCTGGGGTACCTGTACCGCGGCGACAAGCTCACCGTGATGTGCAGCAAGGGCAGCTGGGACTATGCCAAGATCACCAGCTCGAAGTCCGGGATCCGCAAGGGCACCCAGGGGTGGGTGCGCAGCGACGGCCTGGTCAACCTGGCCGGCTGATCCGGACACACGCGCCCGTGCACCAAACACAGTTGCGCCGACGGCACCGGTACCTGCCTGCCGGACACCGAAGGAAGATCCTCTACGCAACGGTGGGCGTCGCCTGACGGACCGCCCCGGCCGGTTGCCGCATCACCGGGCGGGAGAAGCCGATACCGGCGCCCGCCAGCGTGGAAGCGCCATTGAGAGCGCCTCCACGGCCTGCTGGGCTACTCGGCGCAGCGGCCGATGCCCCCCCCTTCGCCGCTCGCGCCGCCCGTGGACCGCCGCCTGCCCCCTGGGCCGCGGTGCATGGGCGGCGACCCCTTTCTCTCCCACTCCAACACCCCTTGCAGAGGCAGGCAGGCGATGGCCCAGGCGCAGGTCCGCGACGTCCCCCGCACCACCCCGGCGCCGGGCCCCGCGCCGCAGCCGTCACCTCTGGCCGCGCCGGCCGGCGACCCGGCGCCCCCGCGCACCCCTCCGACCTTCCGCGACGTGCTGCGCCACCGATATTGCAGCCGCCTGCTGGTCTCCTCGGTGACCGGCCGCCTGTCGCTGGGCATGGTGCCCGTGGCCCTGATCCTGGCAGCGCAGGCGGACGGCCACTCCCTGGCGACCGCCAGTCTCCTGGCCGCGCTCTACGGCATCGCCCCGGCCCTGGGACTGCCGCTGCTGGGACGGCTGGCCGACCTGCGAGGCCTGCCCCTGCCCTGCCACACGGGAGCCGCCCTGGTCGCCGCCGCGCTGGGCACCCTTGCCCTGACAGGCACCTCCCACCTGCCGCTCACCGCCATATGCGTCGCCCTGGCCGGAGCCGGATGCCCGCCACTGGAGGGCGGTCTCCGATCGCTGTGGCACGCCGTACTGCCCGATGACGCGCACGTTCGCACCGCCTACACCCTGGACTCCTCCACCCAGCAGATCGTCTACGTCACCGGCCCCGCCCTGTCCATCGCGATAGCCACCTGGCTCTCCCCGGCCGCAGCCCTCGCCCTGGCGGCCGCCGTCACCCTGGCCGGCTCCCTCGCCTTCGCCACAGCCCGCCCCGCCCGCACATGGCGGGCCGCGCCCCGACGCCCCGACCGGCGCGGCGTGCTGCGCCCGCCCGCCATGCGCCCCCTGCTGATCTCCCTGGTCTTCCTCGGCGCCACAATCGGTGCCCTCGACGTCGCCGGGATCGCCGTAGCCGAACGGCAGGACGCCTCCTGGTTCGCGGGCGCGCTGCCCGCGGCGTTCTCCGCGGCGGGGCTGCTCGGCGGTGTCCTGTACGCCCGCTTCCAGCCCGCCACCGCCCCGAGGTCTCGTCATCTGATGCTGCTGGGCGCCGCTTTCACGGCGGGATGGCTCCCCCTGCTCGCCCCGCTCCCGGCCCCCGCGATCCTTGTGCTGGCGATGCTGCCGGGTGCCTTGTTCGTGCCCCTGCTGACCGTGGCCAGCCTGACCCTCACCTCAGTCGCCCCGCCGGGCACATCGACCGAGACGGTCGGCTGGATGTCCAGCGCGATCCGCCTCGGCCTGGCCGGCGGCACCGCCCTGGCCGGCCCCCTCGACGGTCACTTCGCCGTCCCGCTGATGGCCGCCGCCCTGTGCGCGCTCCTGCTCTCGGCTCGCCCGGCGCCCGCCCCGGCAGCTACAGCCGTGTGAGCCGAAGCAGCCCACCGGCGCCCGCTCCCGCCTCCCGGCACGCCGACCACGATCGCCGAGCCAGACCCCGGCACGCCCCGGCTGCACGCGGCGATGAAGTCCCCTCGGGCCTGCAGGCTCCCAGTCACCGGCATGGCCACAAGGGCCCGCCGCGCCTCGTTGACCTGGAGGAAGCATCCGCATGCCCGCGTTCAAGCGCACCGCCCTCACCCTGCTCGCCGCCGTTGCCGTTGCCGGCACCACGCTCGCCACCGCCACCACGGCCTCGGCGGCAACGAGCTACCACTGCAAGACCAGCAGCAGCCCCACGTTCGACGACCCGTCGTACAACGGCCCCGACTCCGACAACTGGTCGTTCGACGTCAAGCTCTGCGCCAAGCGGTCCGGCGGCTACATCTACACCACGGCCACGGTCTACTGGGACGGCCCCTACTCCTCCGGCACGAACAACCACTTCACCTTCAACAAGGCGCGCTTCCACCTCCAGACCAAGAAGAGCACCAGCGGCACCGACCCTGTCGTGAAGTACGCCAACTACACCGGCCTTGAGAACGCGCTCGAAAACAGCAGCGCCACGGGCAACGGCTCGTACAAGACGGGAACGATCAAGACCAAGGCCACCAGCGCCAGCTACCTCGCCGACGGCTACATCCAGCTGGACTGGTCGGGCGACGGCAAGGACTACAAGGCCCCCATTCTCTTCAGCGCCTCCCCGGCCGTGTAGATGCTGCCAAGAGGGCCCAGGGCCGCTGATTTGCGAGATCCCGCGTCCCTCCCGGAGGGCGCGCTCCGGATGCCGTAGCGGCGTCCACCTGGATTTCCGCTCCCTGAATCACGGGCGAGCGCCCGCATCCGCCTCCGGTCGCGGGTCCGGCCCGGGGAAGTGCCTCGGGCCGGACAACCGACCCTGACCTGTTGCCGCACACCCCGGAGCCACCGTGACCCACACACCTCTCACCGAGGGCACCCGTCCCGCCGGACAGACACAGGATCCTCGTCACGACGAGCCTCCAGTATCCGAGTCCCTCGCGGCGACGACCGCCCCGCCCGCAGGTGCTGTGAAGCGCTGGCCTATGGAGGTCTGGCTCCTGCTGGGCGGCACGCTCGTCGTACGGGGAGCGGGCTTCGCCTACCCGTTCCTCTCCTACCGCCTGTCCTCGCTCGGTTTCTCGGCCTCGCTCGTCGCGTGGGTGCTGGCCGCTTTCGGGGGCGGCTGGCTCACCGGACAGGTGCTGTTCGGCTGGCTCGCCGACCGGCTCGGGCGCCGCACCACTCTGGTGTGCACCATGCTGGCCGCCGCTGTCATCCTGCCGGTGCTGGGGGAGGTCCGCTCGCCCCTCGCCCTGCTGACCACGTCGTTCCTCGCCGGGGTGGTGTACGACGCCTCCAGGCCGATTGTCTCCGCGCTGATTGCGGACCTCGTCCCCAGCGAGGGGGGCCGCGCAGTTGTCAACGGATGGCGGCACTTTGCTGTCAATGTCGGGGCGGCCCTGACTGGTTCGCTGGGCGGCCTGCTCGCCGGCCAGGCAGGTCTGCCCCTGCTGTTCTGGATCAATGCGGTCGCCTGTGCGGTGTTCGGCATCGCGGCTTGGCGGTTCCTGCGCCCGGGCCATACTCCCGGGACCGTCGAACGCGGCGGCTACCGTCAGGCACTGAAGGACGGACGGCTGTGGCTGGTGTCCCTGGCCAGCTGGTGTGCCCTCACCTGCGCGAGCGGGATGTTCACCGCGCTGCCGATGCTCATGACGGCTCACCACCTGGACGCCACTGCGTACGGCTGGACACAGGCCGCCAACGCGGCCGCAGTTCTCTTCTTGTCGCCGCTGGTGACTCCCTGGCTCGGCCGACGCGCCTCCTCGGGCCGTCCCATGACCGGGGTGGTGGCCGCGAGTTCCCTCTTCCTCGGCGCGGGCATGGGAGCAGCGGGTCTCGCCACCAGCACCCTCGGGTTCAGCCTGTGCGTGGCGGCGGCGGTCCCCGGGGAGATCCTGCTGTTCGTCGGCGCGACCGACATCGTCAACCGCATCGCACCCCCGCACGCGCGGGGCCGTTACGCGGGGCTGTGGGGAACCACCCTGGCCCTGTCGGTCATCACCGCCCCGGTCCTGACCGCCTGGGCCCTCAACACTGGCGGCGACGTCCTCGTCGCGGTGACGACGTTCCTCGCCGGCGCTCTCGGCGCCGCCCTGTGCCTGCCGCTCCACGCCGCACTGCGAAGCCACGCGCCCGACGCGCCCGCCCCTCTGTCGCACCCCGTTTCCTGACCCGCTCGTCCTGGAGATTCCCGTCATGACCACCGCCCCCGCCCGCCCCACCGGGCAGTCCTCCTGGCACTCCACCATCAACACCCTGCCCGGTGAGGAACCGGCCGCCACTCCCTACCACTCCCGTGCCTGGGCGCACGCCTGGCAGAGCATCAGTTCCGAGCCGGTGCTCGCCAGCCGGCACCTCGCTCTGTACGACGGCTCACGCCGCTACCGCCTGTCGTACCAGCTCATCGAATCCAGCCCCATGTGGACGGCGGTGGAGGGCGACGCGGGACTGCCTGAACCGGTCTGGCAGGAGCCCGTGCTGTATGCCCCGAGCATCTACGGCGAGTACGGAGGCCTGCCCGGCGCGTCCCCTCTGGTCCTGGCCGAGGCCGTCGACCGAGGCATGGAACTTGCCCGGGAGTGGGGCGCACCCGCGCTCGTGGTGCCCAACCTGCCGCCTGCAGACCTGGAGCAGTGGACAGCGATACGTCCGCCCGACGCGCAGGTCTGCCTCTACTGGGCACACCGGGCCCCCGTCGCCTCCTCGCTGGAGAAGTTCGTCGCCAACTTCAGCAGCAGCAAGTGCCGTTCGGACTTCCGGCGCCAGCACCGCCGCGGCACGGAGGCAGGCCTGCGACTGCGGATCGCGCCCGGCACGGCCATGCGCGACGCGCTGCCTGATTTCGTCGCCCAGGCCTGTGCCACGTCCCAGCAGCACGGTCCGGCCCTGTACGGCCTCGACATGCTCACCCCGCTCATGCACGCACCCGGAGCGGTCGCGCTGCTGGCCGAGCACGACGACGGCCTGGCCGGCGGACTCCTGTGCTTCCGGCACAACGGCGTGCTGTATCTCTGGGCGGCCGCCATCGACCAAGACCGGAAGGCCGTTCTGCACACCTACGGCTGGCTGATGGCCGAGAGCATCGCGTATGCCGTTGCCACCGGCACCCAGGTCCTCGACGCGGGCCGCGGCAACTACGAATACAAGTCCCGCCTCGGGTTCGGCACGATCCCGCTCACCTCCGCCATCTATCTCACGCAGCCGGACCCCGCCGCCGCCGGCCGACTGCAGGCGATGCACACCGGCCTCCAGGAGCACGCGATGCGGGCCTGGGGCCATTGAAGACTCTGTGCCCCCAGCATCGGTGGCCTGCACTGTGAGGGCAGTCCTTCGGTACGCGTTCGGTCCTGGCGATGGTGCGAGGCGCGCTGTTACACCCCGCGGGCCGTGCTGTCGATCGTCTCGGCAGAGCTGAGCGCCGCCAGTACCTGCTGCTCACCCTCCGCCGCGTCGACCAGCCCGGCGGCGACCGCCTCGGCCAACCATGCTGCGTGGCCGAGCGCGGCCGCCACGGCGTGCCAGATATCGCCTCGCGCTGTCGAGCAGTCGCCGTACGCGTCCTGCAGCCACTGATGGGCGGCCCGCAGCGCGGCAGCGGCATCCCCGCCGTGCCTCTCCAGGTCCTGGGTGGTCAGCGGCCCGATCCACATGTCGACGTGCGACTGCACCACCTGCGTGTAGGCCCGGTGATCGGCCATCGTCCCGCACTGCCCGCCCGGCTCCCGCCTCGTGCGCCGGCCGGGCCAGTGCCCGGCAATCCACCGGTGGCGCTCGCACACCTCCACCCGGTACTCCAGGGCACGTCCCTTCTTCCGGCAGCGCGACTCGACCACGTGCGTGGCGGGCGCGGAGCAAGCGGTGAGCTGGCGCAGTACAGGCATCCGGGTCTTCCCTTCGTTGCTGTGTCGTCAACTGAGCCTGGCCGAAAGGGAGCCTGCTGTCGGCTCCACCGGAGCACACCGGACGTGACAGCCGTCACCCTTCGGCCGCCCGGTAGGCAGTCCGCCGGACGGACCGGGACCACGACGTAGGAGGAGATTCGTCCCGCACTCTCGACCGCCGCATGAACTCGTATCCCACCCAAAGGAATTAGTGGAGTTCATCCCTTTTATCCCTGGCGGTGCCGGGCTGCTCCTGCTGAGATCACCTCTGTCCAACCGACGCTTCACCGCCTTCTCCGAGGAGCTTTCGATGAACCAGCGCCCGCTCAAGTCCCGTCCGCTCGCCGCCTTCCGCCCGCTCGTCTCCGCCCGGCCTGACGAGGACCTCGCCACCCGCCCGCTCGCGGCGCGCCCGTACTAATACGGCGCACTCCCACCCAAGCGCCCGCCCGGGCCTCCTTATCCATTCATCCCGGGCGGGCGCTGCCGTATCCGGGCCCGCCCATCCTGACCAAGGAGACCAACCCCGTCATGCAGGCACCTCTCGTCCGCGCCTCGGCGCGCCTGGCCGCCATCACTATCGCCGCCGCGGCGGCCGGCACCCTCGCCTGGGCACCCGCCCACGCGGCGGCCCCGGGCTCGGCGGACAACCACGACAAATTCGGACCGGGATATGCGATCCCCGACAGCGACGGCCACGCCGCCAGCTCCCACATCGGCGCGTACGGACCACCCGGCATGACGGTGTACGGCAACTACGAGACGTTCTGCGCCGATCCGTCTCGCAAGGGCCCCGACGCGGCGGACGGCTACACCGGCCCGACCACCGTCGAGCACTGGACCTCCTCGGTCACCGGCCGTCCCGTCCCCGACACCCATCTCGCCTACGCCTCCTACGTCGTGGGCAAGTACGGCCAGACCCGCAACGCGCCCCAGGCCGCCGCGGTCGATGCCGCCGTATACGAATGGCTGGCCGGCGGCACCTACGGCATCGACGGCGCCCGCGGCAAGCAGCGCCTGGCCTATCCCGGGGTCTCCCCGTCCGCCCGGACCCTTGCGCTCGGCTACCTGAGCGAGGCGAAGAAGTACGCGGGCCCCTACCGGCTGACCCTCACCCCGAAGGTGACCGAGACACCGGCCGGGAAGAAGGTGACGGTCACCGTCTCGGCTACCGCCCAGCTCTCGGGCGCCAAGGTGCCCGGGGTGAAGATCGCGCTCGCCGAGTCCGGCAAGGAGGGCGAGCGCGGCCAGGTCACCACCGGCCAGGACGGCACCGCCAACTGGGACTTCACCGCCGACACCAAGGGCACCACCACCGTCCACGCCACCGCCGCGGGCCTGCCCGGCACCCAGCTGAAGATCCTCACGCCTCGCGACAGCAAGGCGCAGCGGATGCTGCTGGCCGGGGACACCACCACCGCGAGTGCGGACGCCGCCATCAAGGTCACCGCAGCCCCCGGGGGCGTGACCATCCACAAGAAGGACCCGGGCGGCGACCGTCTGGTCGGCGCCGCCTTCCAGCTCACCGACCCCGACGACGGCCGAGTCGTCGCCGAGGGAAAAACCGGCGCCGACGGCACCCTCGCCTTCGACGACCTTGCACCGGGCACCTACCGGCTGCGCGAGACCGACACCGGCAGCCGCCTGCACGAACGCGTGCCGGACCAGAACATCACCATCACCGAAGGCAAGACTGCGGCCGCCAACCCGATCACCATCGTCGACCCGTTCAAGCAGGGCGACCTGCTGCTGAAGAAGACCGACAAGGCCACCGGGAAGCCCCTGCCCGGCGCGGTCATCACGATCAACGCCGACACCCTCGACGCCTCGGGCAAGCACACCAGGGGCAAGGAGCTCGCCCGGCTGACCACCGGCAAGGACGGCACAGCCAAACTCAAGCTCGACGTGACGCTCAAGAACGGCACCTCGTACTGGGCGAGCGAAACCACCGCCCCCGCCGGATACCAGGCCGACGCCGCGCCCCAGCGCTTCACCGCTACCCCGGGTGCCCAGGTCACCATCACCCTCGCCGACTCCAAGACCCCCGCCCCCACCAGCCCGCCCACCACCGCACCGCCCTCACCCGCCACCCACCAGCCGCCCGCGCCCACCGCGCAGCTCGCCCACACCGGCGCGGGCAGCACCACCTGGCTCATCGGCGCGGTCGGCGTCCTGGTAGCGGCCGGAGGCGGCGCGGTCTGGGCCGGATCCCGCCGCCGGCGCCACACGAACACATCTGACAGCCAGTGACCGCCGGGCCGGACGGGCGGGCCCCGCGCACCCCCGTCCGGCCCGGACTGACTCCGCCCGCCTTGCGCAGGGTGAGGCCCGGCCCGGCACGAGACTGCGCTGCCGGTCATCCGCAGTCCGCAGAAGCCGTGAGCTCCTGCCCGGCGTCCAGGGCCAGAGCGCATTCCGCATCCCGGCGCCGCCGCCGGGCCAGAGCGTGCACACCACCGCACACCACCGACACCACCAGGGCGGTACTCATCACAATGGCCGCTGAGGCGGACAGCTTCTGCGCCTGCTCCACGAGCTCCTCGGGACGCGCAGCGGCGGGACCGAGCCGGATCTGCGTTACTCACGCTGCCAGGCCACCGGTCGCCCAGCAGGCACCCGCCCACGACCCAGACGATCCACACGGTGCGCGGGGCCCACATCCGCGACTCCACGGGCAGCCCCCTCGGCCTCCCACCGCTTCGCCCACGGCACGTCCGGCCCCCGCTGCCACACCGCCCAGGCCCGGGTTCCCACCACTGCCATCACCGCGGCACAGACGGCCAGCCACACCAACGCCCCACCCCAGAACCTCCTTGAGCCGCCGCCCGCCGGATGCGGGCTGGGTCTGATCCTTCAACGCCCCACCAGCACGCCGCCAGCGGCGTCCCGCAGGGCGGGCACCGGGGTGCGGGCCAGCCCCCGCCTGGGGTGCACTCGGGAAGGGGCAACGGCCCGCCGGGCGGGCCGGGCATCTCATTGCACTGTCGGGCCGAGGCGTGGTTGGCTCGGTGCCCCGTACTCCCCGGAGAGACCGTGACCCGACCCACCCCCGCAATGCCCCCGTGGACCGCGCTCACCGTCGGTGCGGTGGCCTGCGTACTCGCCGCCGCTCTCCTGGGCGCCCGCGCCGTGCTGAGTGTCCTGGCCGCCGGGCTGAGCCTGGGAGCCGTCGCCGCCTACGGGACGGCCAGAGTGCGGGCCGGTCTGCCGTGCGCGGCCATCGCCTGGCTGGGAGCCGGGGGTGTCGCGGGCATCCTGAGCTGGGGCCTGGGGGAGGACTACCCGTTCGGCTACGCGCTGGCGGCCCTTCAACTCCTCGTCGGCGGCATACTGCTGCCCGGGCACCTGCGGCGCACGGCCCGACGGGCCGCCGCGAGTGCCCGGGCGGGCCGCAGCGGACGCTAGACCTCCGCCGGAACCTTCTCGGCCGCCGCCTCGGGAGCCTGCTCGCCCTCGCCGCCCGCGGTGACGTCCGCATCGGCGTGCGCGATGTACATCGCGTTCCCTTGCTGGCGCGACTTCTCTGCACGGTTCTTCTTGACGAGGCCCTCCAGGTTGTTGCGCACCGTCTGAATGGTCGTTGCCCGCTTGGGGTGTTCCTGCGCGAGCTGATCGGTGACCTCACGGGCCATGCACGGCTGGCCGGGGGTCTTGAGGAGGATGTCCAGAATGAGCTGCCACAGCGGCGGCCCCGACTTCTCCTCGCCCGCTGCCTTATCCGCCGGCGCCTCCGTGGTGGCGGCCTCCGGCGCCGGAGCCTGATCGGCCACCGACTTCTTCGCGGCGGCCTTCTTCGCCGTCGTCGCCTCCTTGGCCGCCACCTTCTTCGCCGGGGTCTTCTTGGCCGCCACCTTCTTCGCCGGGGTCTTCTTGGCTGCCGACTTCTTCGCGGGTTGCTTGGCCACCTTCACCGACTGGTCCTGCCGCGGCTGGGGAACGGTCGTGGGTGCATCGGTGACAGCAGCGGCCGGTGCGGAGATCTCCGGCTGCTCGGCCTTGGCCGCCGGCGGCTCCTCGGCTACCGCAGCGGCGGCCTCGGACTCGTTCAGGGCGGCCGTCCCGGGCAAACTCCCCTGCGCTTGGCCCAACCAGCTTTCCTCCACCTTGAGTTGTTCAAGGCGCTCCTGGAGACCAGTGATCTGCGTGGTGATGTCGCCCTGCTCCTTGCGGTTGGCCGCGAGGTCATTGGCGTATTGCTGGGCGTACTTGTTCTGGATGGGGGTCTTCTCGGGCTCGTCGGCCACGGCAACGCTCCTTGTACCTGGTTGTTGCTGCCGGATGCTACTCACCGAACCGGTCCGATGGTTGCTCTCTCGTTGATCACCACCCTTGCGGGCACCGTGGAGACCGCTCTCGGCGCGGCCTCCACGACCGCCTGTGAGACGGCGGCGGTAGCGTAGAAGGGGGCGACAGCGAAGGCATCCGGTGACCGATCGATGAGATTCCGTAGTGGTGTCGCGCCCCGAAGGGCGCGAAGGAGACGGCGCTCGCCGAGCCGGAGGCGAACTGTGCTGACTCTCGCTTCGCTGCGCTGGGGTTTCTCACGAGACGTCCGTCAGCCGTCTCACCATGTGCCGAGGAAGGGCCGCGTAGAGCCTGTAGCTGGGGACACCGGAGCAAGAACTTCTCGAGCACGGAAGTGCGAGTCAGCACTACCTCGGCGGGCATCCAGGTGGTCGGCTGCCTTGGCAGCCCAGTGAGTGCAGCGCGGCCTCCCACTCCTGGTCCGACAAGGTGCGCGGGACGTGCGCGGAGGCCACCTGGCCGTGCCCTGACGTCGCCGCGTGTCGCGATCCCGGACGTCCCGTGCCGCGCGACCCGGTGAACAGCCGAAGGGCCTTACCGGCCCGCCCTGCGGAACGAAGAATCCACGTCGCAGCACCCACCACCTCGCGGCGGTGACAGTGGTGTTGACGTTCAGCGGATGGCGGAGAGGCATGGCCATGGGCACAGACAGACGGGGCAGTACGCGGCGATGCGGCGAGCGGGCCGTATGAATGCCCAGCCGTCGATCTCGCGCCGGTCGCGGGCCTTCGCTCAGGAAAAGGCCCAGGTCCTGGCGATCGACGGGATGACAGGGCAACTGCGCTACCTGCCGGACAAGCACGGCGATGAGGAGATGGAACCGGGCGTGACCTGGCGAGAACACCTGGCCAAGGGCATGCTGCTGTGCCCGATACCCGGCTGCGGCCGGTTCGGCAAGGTCGTCGCTGGTGGTGACCGGCGCCATCACTTCGCCCACCCCAAGGGGGGAGGCAGCCACGAACACGGAACCGGCCCGGAGACGCTGTGGCACCTGAGCGCGAAGGACGTCCTGTACCGATGGGTCCAATCCCACCCGCACTTCGCGGACTGGACCCTGCACATCGATGACGCCCCCATCACCCTGCCGGACGGCTGGCGGCGCCCCGACGTGTTGGCCGTATCCCCGGACGGCACGGCCAAGGTGGCCTTCGAGGTCCAGTACTCCGAACTCAAGGGCACCGACTGGATGGCCCGCCACTCCTTCTACCGCGAGGCCGGAGTGATCGACATCTGGCTGTTCGCACACCACGGCCCCCACTGGAAACCCGCAAATGCCCGACAGCGCCGGCGCCGGGAACTCGCCTGGAGCGATCCCGGCTGGGTGGCCACCGTCCAGCTCGGCGGGCTGCGCCAGAAGATGCTGCGTGAGGGAGTGGTCCCGCTGTGGCTCGATCCGACTACTCAGACGGTCGGGACCCCGACGGCCCGCTTCCACCCCGCGCCCGCCCGGCCCGGCGAACACCGCCTGGAATCCACCGCCTACGACCTTCCGCCGAACAAGAGCTTCCCGGCCTGCCACATTGCCGCCGATGCGCTGGAACAGTGCCATGTGAACCTGGATACCCGTGAACTGATCACCCCGTCCCGGCTTGTGCATCATGACGAAACTCAGCGGCTACTGGGCGACGAGCAGGCCAGGAAACACGAGGCGGCGGCCCGGGCCGCCGCCGAGCACGCTGAGTTCGAGAAGCGGGAGGAGGCTGCGCGCAAGAAGAACGAGCAGGAACAGGCTGCCGCCGAGGCCCGGCAGAAGATGCCGCTGACTGAGCAGTACCCGTTTCTGTTTGAGCAGTCCAATCCACCGTTGCCCGCCAAGGTGCCGTGGTGGCAGCGCTGGTGGCGCAGGGCATGACCAGGCCACCGCTCACCTCCTGCCGCGACGGGCCGCTGCGTCCCGCGCCGCAGTGGCCGTGACCTGCGCAATAGGCTCGGTGCTGTCGCCGAACCGCGACGGGGGAGGGAAGCCATGATCAGTGCGAGGGCCTACTGGCACGAGGATGCGGCCTGCCGCAGCGCTGACCCGGACGAGCTGTTCGCGGACAGCACCCGGCAGAACCGGGCCAAGGCGGTCTGTACGGGCTGCCCGGTACGGACCGAGTGCCTGGCGGAAGCGCTCGACAACCGCGTCGAGTTCGGCGTGTGGGGCGGCATGACCGAGCGCGAGCGCCGGGCTCTGCTGCGCCGCAGACCCAACGTCGCCTCCTGGCGGCAGGCCCTGGAGAGCGCCCGTCGCGAGCAGGAACAGCCGCGCACGAGCTGACCGGTCGCTCGGCGGCGCAGATGGTCGACCCCTGCGGCTCGCCGGCCGTGTAGAGCGCCGCTCAACCAGGCGGCGGACTGAGCGAATGCCCAGGTCACACGCACAGGGGTGCGATACGTAAAAAGTAGCTTTCCGTGATGTATGGTCAGCCACGCTATACGAGAAGTATAGCGACAGGACGTTTTGAGGCCATCAGCCCGGGAGGGGTCATGCCCGAGGACACGCATCCGGCTAAGGGTGCGCCCCACGAGCCACCCACAGTCGAGGAACTCGAGGACTGGGTCCGCGACAACATCAAGGCAGTTCTTGCAGTGACGGATGAGACCTTCACTGACATCGGCACGGTCCTGGACCTGTCGGTCGCTGTGGTCGGTCGTCGCCAGCGCGGGGTCACCCCATGGTCGGTGGCCGAGCTCGGGCGACTGGCCAGGCACTGGCGCATCGAGGCATCTCTGATGTTCTCCCGGCGGACCGCTGACGTTCTCGCCGCATTGCCCCCCAAGCGGATCGTGCAGCTGCGCGCTCCCAAGGGCCTGACCGCGACCACCAGGACCAAGACCCCGGTCGCGGCATGACATGGAAGCGGCCCGGGACCGTAGTCCCGGGCCACCAGAAGGTCTCGCGCTCTCCCTCGCTAAAGGCCGCGCGGGGCCTTCCCGAACTAGCCGTGATGCTGTGCTCCGCCTGCATCACCCCGGCCCAGGTTCCCCCGGGCGCGTCCTCCACTGTACTGGGGAGGCGTCGCCTGCGGAATGTCGGCGTACGGGGCGAGAGGGTGGAGCAGCACGCAACACGGCGGAAAAAGGACACTGTGCTGGCCAGAACCGAATCCCCCCACCCCGGGGGCCCCGGCCGCGCCTCCCCCCGCCACATCGCCCGCTGGTGCGCCGAGCAGGGCTGGTACGTCCACCCGCTCGCCCCGGGCCTGAAGATCCCGCCGGCGAGCTGCCTGTCCTGTCGCGAGACCATCGCCAAGCGACCCAACCCTCGCTACATCCAGCACGAGATCGAGGAGTGCCGGTGCATCGAAGCGGGCCGCCACTGCCACGGTGTGCGGGCCGCCACCACGGACCTGGCCCTGATCGACCAGTGGTGGGGTGAGAACCCTGAGTACGGGATCGGCGTCGCCGCCGGGCCCTCCAACCTGCTGATCCTCGATCTCGACATGCACCAGTCGACGCCGCCGGAGGCGGAGAAGATCTTGCCGGGCCTTTCCCTGCCCGACGACCTCGACCCTGCCACGATCTGCTCCGGGCTCGCCGTACTCGACCTGCTGTGCTCACTGCGCCGGGCTCCGCGGCTGACCGAGTCGCCCGAGACGTTCAGCGTCCGTACCCCCTCCGGCGGCCTCCACTTGTGGTACGCCGTTGAGGACGGCAGCCAGTGGCGCATGGACAGCCGCGGGCATCTGGGCTGGCAGGTCGACATCCGAGCCGACCGCTCCTACGCGGTCGCCCCCGGCACCTGTACCCGCGACGGCCTCTATGTGCCCGAGGGACCCTGCCGCAAGCCTGCGCCGCTGCCGCGCTGGCTCGCCAACGACCTCGCGCGGGCCGGGCTCAAGCACCGTGCCCCCCTGCGCCGGCCGCTCGCCCCCCTGAACCTCCCGGACTTCGCGGCCGGACGCGGTTACGTCGCCGCCGCCGTACGAAAGGAACTCGAAGCCGTCGCCGCATGCCGCAGCGGCCGCAACGACCAGCTCAACCAGAGCGCGTTCAGCCTCGGACAACTGGTCGGGGCCGGACTGGTGAACCGCGACGACGTGCACCAGGCCCTCACCGAGGCGGCCCAGGCCGCCGGCGTGGACCCGAGCGAGACCAAAGCCCAGTCCACGATCCGCCGGGCTCTCGAGGCCGGCTCCCGGGTGCCGCGACGGATCGGGGCCCCGACGTGAGCGAGATGACCACCCAGCGCACCGTGCCTGCCCCCAGCCCCGAACGCGAGGGACACCAGCGCTCCGAGCCCGCCGCCTACCCCAGTGCCGCCCAGACCGCGGCCTCGCTGACCGCGCACCTGCCGCAGAGAGAGGAACGCGAATCCGACACCGGCCGCCCCCGGCAGGCCGACATCCTGCGGACGATCGGCGAGACCGGATTCCGCTTCGTCCGCAGCGATCAGACCATCTACGCCGTACAGATCGACGGCGGCCCCATCGCCCGGCCCATCCGCTCCAAGGGCGGGGGCGGAGGCACCGGATCCCTGCGCCAGTGCCTGATCCGCGAGTACGTCCAGAGCACCGGACGCACCCCCGCCCAAGGCAGCATCGCTGACGCGATCGCCGCGCTGGAGGCGATGGCGATGGACAGCGAGACCCAGGACGTACACCTGCGGGTCGCAGCCGACCAGGTCGACCGGTGGACGACCTGGCTCGACCTGGGCCGCAGTGACGGACTCTCGGTGTGCATCGAACGCGGCAGCTGGGCAGTGCTCATTCCCCAGCACGGCGAGGGCCCGCTGTGGCGGCGCAGCCGTCTGGTACACGAGCTGCCCGTACCCGAACGGTCTTCCGCCGGCTGGCAGCACGGAGTCGAACTGCTGCGCCGAATCCTGCCGGTGAGCACTGACTCCTACCCGATGGTCGTCGCCTGGTGCCTGGCAGCGCTGCGCCCGGACATGCCGCGCCCGCTCGCCGGGATCCTGGGCGAGCAGGGCACGGGCAAGAGCACCCTGTGCCGGATGATGGTGCGCCTGGTCGACGGCACCAAGGCCCACTTGCGGTCCGTGCCCAAGAGCGAGGACGACCTCGCGGTGACCACAGCGGCCGGGTGGTGTCTGGCGCTGGACAACCTCTCGGGCATGCCGGGCTGGCTCAGCGACTTCCTCTCGCGCACGGTCACCGGAGACGCCCTGACCAAGCGAGAACTGTACTCCGACGATGACGTGGTGATCCTGATCTACCAGCGTCCGGTGCTGCTGACCAGCATCGAAATCGGCGTCCTGCAGGGCGACTTGGCCGAGCGGATGCTTCCCATCCAGCTCGAACCCATCACCGGGAAGAACCGGCGCACCGAGCGCCGTCTGTGGGAGGCGTACAACGAATCCCACCCCGAGATCCTCGGAGGGCTGCTCGACCTGGCCGCCCTGGTGTGGGCCAAGATCCCGGAGGCTGCCGACAAGCTCGCTGAGCGCCCGCGCATGGCCGACTGGGCCGAGATGCTCTGGGCACTGGACGAGGTCACCGGCTGGCACACCCTGGACACCTACACCGGTGCACAGGAGGACCTCGTCGACGACGTCATCGAAGGCGACCCGGTGGCCACCTCCGTCCTGCGCTGGGCCACCAGCCAGCTCTCGCCCTGGACATGGGAAGGCCAGGCGGCCCAACTCCTCACCGAGCTTAAGGTGCCGCCCAACACCGACAAGGAGAAAGACTGGCCCAGGACCCCGGCCGTCCTGTCCGCCCGCCTGCAACGCGCAGCCCCCGCGCTGCGCCGCCGCGGGGTCGACGTCCGCAAGTTGCCGCGTACCAAGAGCGGCCGTCCCCTGCAGATCTCCACCGGGCCGGGCACGATGAACGGCTGACTCGTGCTGGGGTCCCGCGCCGTGGTGCGCGGGACCCCAGCACGGCCGCGGCCTGTGTCCTGCGCCGCGGCGCCGCGGCCAGGCAGGGTGAGGCATGCCGCCAGGTATGTCCTGCTGCGAGTGGGCATGCTGCCGACGTGACGAAGCGACAGCAGCCTGACCGCGTGTGTGTGCTGCCCGGTGAAACCGCATCTTCGAGGTAGCCGACTACCTCGAAGATGCGGTCGGCCTGCTCTGCCGAGCCGCCGAGGTTGCCGAGAGGTGAGGCGGATCGGTACGTCCTGCCCCACCTCACCTACCGCATCACGGAGCGCGCACTCGGCCGTATCAAGCACGAGACGCCGAGGAGGGCACCGCCGAGGTCGTAGAGCTGGTCGAAGGGTTCGGCCAGTGCTTCTCGCCTTCCCGCACCGTCACGGTCTTCGCCACCGACTTCGAGCGCGTGCTGACGGTCCTCACCCTCGACATCCCGGCCGGACGGGACATCGCCACGGCCTTCGCCCTGGAGCACATGCCGGGCTTCGACTTCGACGCCTCCTACAAGCAGCTGCTCGCGGTATGGCAGGCCGCCGGCGTCATGCCCTGAGGGCACGCAGGGAAGGCCGGGCCCGGGGCGTGAACCCTCCTCTCCCGGTCATTCGCACCGGCGCCGGGGGCGGTCGGTGGTGACGCACTCCGGGTGCGGTGACGCACCGGGTGACGCACTCGGTGACGCACTTACGCCGCCTCGAATCTCCTCTGACCTGTGCTTTCCTCCACCCATCCGCGAGTGGTGACGTGGGTGACGCACTTTTCACCTATCTCTCTGTGGGAGAAAAAAGAGACGAAAGGGGTGTAGAGAGATACCGGGAAAGTGCGTCACCCGCGTCACCGATCCTCGCTGCGGCAACAAAACGGCAGCTCAGGTGGGGTGCGGTGGGATCAGGGTGCGTCACCGAGTGCGTCACCTGCTCGTCACCCCGGCCACCGAGTGCGTCACCACCCCGGCGCAGCGGTGGAAGGGCCGTCGGCCGAGCCCGCCTCGACCCCGGCCAGCAAACGCCGGAGCGGTCTGGCCCCGGCCCTCCGCGAACTCCACACCTCAACTCCCCCTCTCCTGATGCCTTTTCTACCCCAGCTCGCCGAGCTGAAAGCGTGTGTGCCACGGCTCGGCGCTCCCTGAGATCGCGCCCGCACCCGCCGCTCACCTGCGGATGTCCTGGGCGGTCATGTCATCGCGCAGGCGAAGGTAGCGGACCGGATGGCGGTAGCGGCCTGCGTCCACGGCGGTGTCGGCAACGATCTCGGCAACGAACTCGGGCACGACGGGCTGGAAGACCAGCGGGTCGGAGGTGTGCCATCCGGCGGAGAACCGCCTGCCGTGCCAGGGATGATTCCGCCCGGCAGGACGCAGGACGCCGCCCAGCTCGGAGGAGGCGGCACGGTGCAGCGGTGAGGTGCGGCCGATCATGCGCAGACGGCCCCCGGCGTCGAACCGGCCCAGCAACAGGCTCGTGGGGAAGCGGAGGGTACCGGTCACGGCGCCGATGACCGCCTCGGTCGTTGTGCGGGCCCGCAGCTTGTCCCAGCCGCGCACGCCAGGCCGGTACCGGGACGCCGGATCCTTGATCATGATCCCTTCGACCCCGACCGCCCCCCAGGCCGAATCCAGCCAGGTACGGGCGACCTCGGCGTCGGTGGTCTGCGGGCACAACGTCCACGGTGCAGACAGTCTGTGGATGGCGAACAGCTCCTCCAGCGCCGCCCGGCGCCGGTGCAAGGGCTCCTGAAGCAAAACGGCCCCCTCGATCTCCAGGAGATCGAACACCACCAGATGTGCCGGCTGCTGCGCGGCCGCCCGCTCCGCCGAGGCTCCCCGGCGGCGGGAGCGCTGCTGAAGCGCCGCGAAGTCCAGCCGCCCGTCACCGCTCACGACGAGCTCGGCGTCCAGGACCGCTTCGACACCGAGCCCCGCCGCTGCCCGGGCCAGCTCCGGGAACGCCCCCGCCAAGGCGGCGCCCCGCCTGGACTGCAGGAACGGCATCGGCCGGGCGAAGACGACGACCCGGAATCCGTCGGTCTTCTGCTCGAACACGGCCTGGCGCCCGCCCGTGGGCAGCGCGCTCACGGATCGGGCCAGCATCGGCTCCAGAGGAGGGGACAAGCGCACCCCTCCACCCCTACGCCATCAGGGCCCGGGCCGCCTGGCGGGACGCCCGGCCGGAAATCGCAACGCTGCCTCCCGCCGGGCGGAACGGCCCGCACCAGCTGCCCCCCGGCCCCTCCGCCGTGCCGACACTGACTGCGACCAGGTCCGCCACGCGGATCGAGGAGAGGGGGAGCGCCGTGGAGGATATCGAGGCCGAGGACATCGCGGCCATGCGTGAGGAGGGCGACCTGCCGGCCTTCATGCGCCTACGGATCCGCCCGGCCCGCACTCCCGTCCAGGTCGTGGCGCTGTGGCAACGCTTCCCCGCGCCCGCCGGTCACATGATCGGCGCCTGGCCCTCCGCCACACCGCTGGACGGTGCACGTCGGCGGGCCCGGGGCGAAGCGGCTCTCTGCGACTGCCCCCGCTGCCGGGCACTCGGAGCCCCCTGCGAGGCCGACCCCTGCCGCTGCCCGCTGTGCGGCGCTCCCCGAGGAGCGGCCGCGTAGCGAGGCGAAAAGGCGGCCCGCGCCGGGCCTACTCCAGCCCGGCGTACGCGATGCTCAAGATCGTGATCGTCCGGGTCTGGTCGCCGATCAGCAGCACCACGGCGAGGTCGCCCGCGGCCCACAACCGCATCACACCGTCATCGACATCCCCGTACGGGAATGTGGCCGCCCGGGGGTCGCTGACCGAGTCGAGAAGGAACTGCGCGACCTTCGCCCGCGCCTTGTCCGGAAGATCCCGGTACACCCCGTGAAGGGTGGAGTCCATGTAGAGCCGGTACATGAATCAGGCGGCCTGGCTCTCCGTGATCAGACCGGTGACGTCGCTGTACTCGGGGGGCAGATCCCCGCCGTGCTCGTGCTGGTAGAGGTGCAGCTCAAGGCCGCGCTCGACACCAGCCTCAAGGCTCTCGATGACCTTGACCCATCGCTCGCCAAGCTCCGGGAGCTCACCGATCGGGGTCAGGTTGAACTGCTTCCAGAACTCCTGGCGCATGTCCGCTACGGGCAGGGCATGGGCGATGGAGTCCGGGGTCCACCCGTCGCTACCCAACATCACAACCGCCTCTACGTCGTCTCCTCCCCTCAGGGTAGCGGTCCGCCGCCGTCGGGCGGGAGACAACCGGCATGACGCCCCGGATCCACGCAGGCAGCACCGCTCGCTGCCTGCGCGCCCTGTGCCGGGACCCGGGCCCGAAAGCAAATCCCGCCAGGCGGGAGCGCCGGGCAGGACACCGACGCACGTGACGGGACAGGCCCCGTCCGCGCTGCCATCCATGCCGGCGCACCTGCTTGGCTCGCACAAGACCACGCCGGCGGCCCGAGCCCCGGGCGGTCCCGCCGCCAAGGAGGACTGGATGAACCGCCCGCGCCCCGGCCCCCGGACAACGTCCGACACCAGCTGGACAGCGCCAGTCCCGGGGAACAGCGGCGGTCTGCACGGCCGCCGCGGTTTCCACCACGACCACTGATCACGCGAAGGGGAGGGGCACACATGGAGCCCAGCGTGCTGAATCACCCGCGGATCGCGGAGATCGTCGACACCCTCGTCTCCGCCGGGGGAGGGCGCGTCACCTACGACACCGGCGGCGGCGGACGGGAAATGCTTATCGCCGCCGGGGCTCAGCTGGCGGCCGAGACCCGCGCCCCGCTGACGATTGTGGAGGCCCGGGTCCTGCACTCCGAAACCCGGGCCTTCGTGCGCGAGCTGCAGCCCGACATCCGCTGCGCGGTCATCTCCGCTGCCGAGGCGGCCCTCCAGCCGGCCGGCAGCATCAACGGCGTCCTGGCCGTACACGCCGACGTCCTGCGCGACGTGGACGTCCGCCAGCCGCTGCTCGCGATGGCGCACAGCGCCGACAACCTCATCGTGGCGCGCCACGACTACAGCGACACCACGCTCGATGCCCTCGCCACTCCCGGGCTCGTTGTCAGGCTTCGCGACCTGACGCCTCCCGCTCACCGCCCGGACCCGGTCGCGGTGCGCTGGGCGCCCCCCGACATGGAGGAGCGAAAGCTGAATTTCGAGCTCATCGCGCTGTCCGAGCACGACGTGGCGAGCTTCGAGGGGTGGACGTGGACTGAGGCGATGCAGAACGTGGACCCTGACGAGGTCAGGAGCCGCCTCGCGCAGATGCGGGAGAAGCACGTGGGGCTTAGAGAGCTGATGCGCCAGCAGCCCCCGGACTCCTGCCCCGCCCCCCGCCTCCGGGATGCCCGCGAGCACGGGCCGGAGCAGTCCGCCGCACACCAACAGCAGGACACGCAGCGCCCGGGCCTCACCTGACAACTCCAGTAGGGGACCGTTTCCCGCGGTGGCCGCGCCCTCTGGACCCTCGTACGGCGACGGACACGGCACGGATTCACCGTCCGCCACTCCCGATGACAACGCGGAAAGGTGCCCACATGAACGAGGCCTTCAACGCTGAGGCCGCACAGCTCGTCGACTCGCTGGTGGCCTCCGGCGGGGGCCTCGTCTCCTACGAACTCGGAGCCCCTGGCCGGGAGATCGCCCTCGCGGCAGGTGTGCAACTGGCATCAGAGAGCGGCAGATCGCTGACGGTGGTCGACTTCCGCCACATGCTTCCCCAGATCCGCGTCACCGTCGCCGAGCTGGCCCCGGACCTGCCCTGCACCCTCCTTCCGCTCGGAGAGGCGATCGAACACCCGGAGCGTTTCACCGGCGGCATCCTGGTCCTCCACAGCGGCCTCCTGAACGACGCCGACACCCGCAAGGCCCTCCTCGCACTGGCCGGGACAGCCGACAGCGTTATCGTGGCCGCCCTCGCCGACGTCGACCAATCCGTGCTCAACTCTCTTCCCGGCCCCCGCTTCGTGGCGAGCGCCCCCGAGCTGATGCAGCGGCCTGGCCGCGTCGATCGCACGCCGGGCATCGACCTGCACTTCGAGGCTGTTGCGAACGTGGATCCGCTCGCCGGGCTGAAGGAGCGCAAGGAGCGATTGATCAGGCAGATCAGGCAGGGAGCACCGGGCGGGAGGGGCCAGTACCTGGAGGAGGTCCCCGAGACGGTCAGCTTCGAGGAGTTCGAGGAGCTCGCCGAGGCGATGCAGAACGCGGTCCTCGGCCAACACAGGCAGAACACCGGGGGGGCCGAGGAACAGCAGCGGCAACGGGCCGCAGAGCGGGCAAGCGCCGCCCTGCCTTCCAGCCTCCAGGAGCAGGACGGGGCCGTGCCCAGGCATGACGCCCTTGACGCCGGTCTGCCCGAACCAGGCTTCATGGGCCGCGGGGACGAGCACCGAATCGACGCCGGGGCCTGGGAAGGCGACATCGCCGCCTCCAAGGAGCGGTTCGTCGACCAGCTCAGCCAGGGACCGCAGGGCGACGGGTCCGAACTCGCAGAACTGCTGAGCAACGTGGACCCCGATGAACTGCAAGAGCGGATCGCGCAGTTGGCCCAGCAGCAGAGGCAGCGCGCTGAGGATCACCCTGCCCCCGGCTTCCCGCAGGAGACCACCCGCCAGCACACCCAGGAGCAGTCCGCCGCACACCACCACCACCACCAGCAGCAGCGCCAGAGCCCCGGTCTCACATAGAAGCCCGGCCGTCCCCCACCGCGGCTGGGCCGCCGCCCGCGCGCGGGCCATAGAGTGCAGCCCAGATGCGGTGCACGGCGAACAAGCGGTGCACGGCGAACAAAGGGGGGGGCAGGGTGGATACGGCCCGGTGGATGCCGTGGCGGCGCCCCCTCACGACGGCTGCCCGCACGATCGCCTCCTGGGACCCGGCCGTCCGCCTGCAGTCTCGCGCGCACCTGCTGTGGCTCGCCCAGCAGCTCACCGAAGCCCGCACCACAGCCCACAGCGCCCGGGGCCGCCCGCACTCGCTGCTGGCTGTTCTCGACCTCACCCTTGCGCCCCAGCTGTACGCCGACCACATGCCTGCCGGTGCACAGCAGCTCACCGACGCCCTGCGCGCCGCCCGCCGCACCGCCGGGCACCTGGCCGCCGCAACGCCCCGCGCTGCCCGGCGCACGCTCACCCACCTGACCGACGACCTCATACAGGCAGAGGTACTCCTCGAGCACGCCTGCAACGACGTGCGGGGCGCCGACCTGAGAACAGCGGACCTCACATACCTCTACCTCGGCGGACTGCGCTGGAATTCCGCCACCCAGTGGCCCGCACCGTGGCGCGACCAGATCCGTGCCGACTCCGATCCCGTGGACGGCGGCCACCAGGTCCGGGACGGCTGAACCACCCCGCACAGCGTCAGGCGCGGCCCTCGACTACTCCGTCCCGGCACCGGGCAGGACGCGGATATGGCGCTGCGGTACGGCAACGGCCGCCGTGCCGCCAGCGGAAGCCGGCTCGTACGGCGTCCACAACGGAGCATCCCGGTAGGGGTGGTTCTGGTCCCAGCGGGGCGCACCGGCCAGCGCTACCACCCGGCTCAGCGGAATCCGGACCGCGTGGTGCTCTCCGCCTGGCTTGAGCGCCAGCATCCCGTCACCGACCTCGTCGAGACTGCCGTACAGGCTCGCCCACACCCCGTCACCGTCCGTGGGCCCGCACCACATGTCCAGGCGCAGAACCTGCCAGCGCAGCCAGCGCCGAAGTTCCTTGAGGAACGCGGTCTGCTCGCTCCCGCCCGGGATCCAGCAGCCGTGGCCGTCGGCGAGGGAGGACGCGATCCGCGAGGCCCGCTCGCCGTCGTCGCCGGGCTCATGCCGGTAGCTCGACGCGGCGCGGGCGCGGCGCTGCTCCTCGACCGGCTCCGGCACGGCGTCCGGGGCGCTGTCGGCGTCCGTGGGCAGCACGGGGAAGGCGGTGCGCAGCAGCGTGAGAGCTGCCGCCGTATCGGTTCGGCGGCGGCCGGTGACGGGCCCGGCGGCCACGAACCGGGGCGGGTTGTGCCGGTCCTGGACTGCGGCCTGCTCCCTCTCCAGCTTGGCGACGATGTGCCCGGGCGCGGCGATGACCGCTGAGTAGGACGGCCCGGCGGCATCCCCGGCCCCGCTGAAGTAGCCGGTGCGCCGGTAGCCGAAGGGCACCAGCGGGCCGATCACCGGGGAGGCGGCGAGATAGGCGACGGGCGTGTCCCGGGTGTTGGTGAGCGGCCAGTCGTGGACGAGTAGCAGCCGCGGCCCTGTGTGGGCCGAGTCGGCCTCGAACTCCGTCTCCATCCGCGCACACGCCTCGGCGACCGCGCGCGGCCACCACACCGCCAGCTCGGCATCCGCCCAGGCCGAGGGGCTGTCGTACCCGCCGCCCTCGGTCTGCGGCGCCGGGAGACGGGCCACGTCCACGACGCGCGCCCCGGCCAGCTCCCGGGACACAGTGTCCTGCACCAGCTCGGCGGTCCGGGCGGCGTCCAGGCCGCGCGAACGGGCCGCCAGCCACACCCCGCTCACCAGCTGCCACACCTCGACCTCCGGCTCCAACTCGTACTGCCGTGCGCGCCGGGCGGACTTCCCCGCGACCGCGGCCGTCACCTCGTCCAGCACCCGCCGCTCCTGGCTGCCGGCCGTGCGGCGCACCGCATCGCGGGCGCCGTTGTAGGCGTCCACCTCCGGGCAGTCGGCCGCGTACCCGGTCAGGAACTCGGCGAACCCGGCGGCCAGTTCCTTGCGGGCCGCGGCCAGCGTCCGGGCGTCCTTGGCGAGCTTGCGGTCGGTACGCGCCTGCTTGAGCCAGGCCTCGAACTGCTCCTCGTCACGGGGCTGTTGCTGGGCGGTGTAGCGGGCGTAGCCGAGCCAGGTGCGCGCCGCCCGGTCCCCGCAGGCGCGCTGCAGGGCCGCCGCCTTCTCGGCGGTGAACGCGGCGGCCCGCCACAGGGCATCCGGCGCGCCGGGCAGGGTGACGGAGCACTTCTTGCAGATCTCGCCGAAGACCTCGAACAAGGGATAGGTGGCCGCGTCTGCCGCGGGCCGGGCGTAGCGGCAGCCGTCGTAGGAGTAGCGGCGCAGATCGGAGTGGGGGACGTGGTACTTCCCGCTGCCTCCGCCGGTCAAGGCGATGCGGATCGCGGCGAGCGCGGGCAGCTGAATGCCCAGAGCAGAGAAGCCCTGGGCGGAGATCGCCGAAAGGGACCGGGTCATGGATCAGCCCTCGTGTCCGGCAGCAGAGGCGAAAGGGCGCAGCCGCAGGAGCGACATACGCCGCCACGACGATACAGGGCAGCAATCGCACCGCGTGACGCGATCGCCGGCACCCAGGGGGTCTGGGGGAGAAGACGGGCGAACCCGGGTACTGGCTGCGTCGGCAACGCAGGCGCAGCCGGCCCGGGCCAGTCGGGCGCGCGCGAACTGGACGGTACGGACGCGGCGCAGCCCGGCCTACAGCCCCTACCGGCGAAGGCTGCCGCTACGGCAAAGCCGTCCCAGCGGTACGGGGGCATCCACTGGGACGGCTTCCTCCAGCGTACGCACCGATGCCCGCCGCGCGGCCGAATATGGAGAACGTGTCCGGATGCGGGTGCCCCGTTTTCTTCGCCGCTCGTGAACTTGCAGGTCCTGCCGGTGAGGCTGAGCCGGTCACACCGGGCCCATCTCCAACGGCTCGATGGCCATCGCCCGGTTGGCGCGCACCAGAGCGTCCAGGCCACCTGCCTTCAAGGCGGGGCGGACCAAGCACTCGACGGCCACCTTGGCGAGCTGCGGCACGCGTACCGAGGTGCCGACCAGCTGGCGGACCCGCTGGTAGGCCAGGGCCCTCTCGTGCTCGGTGTCGCCCCCGCGCACGACAGCCATCAGGTCCGCGGCCTTCGCCAGACGGCGGGAAACCTCGGGCTCGAGATACGACGTGCCCAGGCGCCGCGCGTGAGCGCGGGCGATACGCCAGGACACCTCCAGCTCGGCCACCGCCGCGTGGTACGCAGCAGCCAGATCCTCGCCCGCGCCGTGGCGCACGGCGATGCGGGCATCGTCGGTGTCGATCCTCGCCCGGTCGAACCGCTCGGTCTCACTGATGGACGGATCGTTCAGCGCGGGACACTCCAGCGCCGACAGGAAGTCCACGAGATGCTCACCGAACTCCTCAAGCACCGCATCGTGCCGTGCCACAACGGACTCGATGCGCTCCTGCACCGCTCTCTCAGCCTGCTGAGCCTTCCTGTGGCGGGCCTGCCGGCGGCGCCACGCACGGACACTCACCGCGAGGACGACCCCGACCACCACGGCGGCGGCGAGTCCGCCGACCACGAGCCCGATGGCCCGCCATGGTATGGACACCGACGACTGCCGGTCCGCACCACCGTCCGCGTCGGGCAGCCGCGCCTGGACGACCACGGTGACCACGGTCACGAGGACCGCGCCCACCCAGTGGGCCACGGCACGCTGCCAGGCCTCGCGCCCCTCATACGTTGAGGACGACCGCGCGCACGCTCTCAGCGTGCTCAGCGCGGCGACCAGCAGCGTCATCGTCGCCAAGAGCGAGAGAAGAACGGGGATCGTACGGCTCACCGGGGCTGACCTCCTACGGGCACCTGGCCCTACGGCCTGGACGACGAGGGCGGCCCCTCGCCCCCGCAGCCTGTGGCACATCCCGCCCCACCTGTCCCCGATGGCGCTCCGCATCCCGCCCGGCGGAACGCGACAGAAGGTGCTCCGCGTACGCGGTCCGCCGGGCGGGACGCCGGGTCCTCACGGCGTTCACCAGTACCCGGGTGCCGAAAACTGCCAGCACCGAGCGGGCTTGAGGACAACCGGGGGCAGCGCATGGCAGCGGACGATCTGCTGGTGGTCGGGCTCGACCTGGACACCGGGCGGGAAGTCCACATCGAGGACCGCCCGATGGACCAGTGGCGCACGCTGGGCTACCGCCACCGAGAGAGCCTGGTGTGCGCGGCGTGCTTCCACGGCCTGGACGGGACGGTGCCCGGCACACACGTTCCGCTGATTCCGAAAGGGAAGATCGGCGGTGCCCGGCGCCACCACTTCGCACATCCGCCGCACATGGCCCCGCCCGGCGGCCACCGCCCCGAGACCCTCTGGCACCTGGAGGCCAAGGCCCAGCTCGAACGGTGGGCGCGCTCACTGCCGGGCGTCGTCCAGGTCCGTCAGGAACAGTGGACCCCTGGCCGCGAGCGCCGCGCCGACGTCGATGTCCAGCTCGCCGACAAAAACCGGATCGCTCTGGAGGCCCAGAGCGGCCTGATCACCGACCAGTTGTGGCAGCACCGCCATCGGGACTACGCCGAAGCCGGCATCCGCGACCTCTGGTTCATGCGCCCGGGCACGGCACTGCCCCACGTCCTGCTCGCCGAGCAGACCCCGGTGTGCTTCCTCGACCTGTCCGACCGCGCGGTCCGCGTCGTGTGGGCCGGCCCCACACACGCTCCGGCCGCTGGTGGGAGAGCGAGGACCCGGCCGTCTACGCCCTGCACCACCCGCCGTGCCCAGGAGATGATCTCCACGAGGAGACCGTCGACTTGGCCGAACTCGGCCTGAGTGCCGCGGGGTTGATTCTGCCGGAGAGCCTCATGCGCCGCCTTGCCGACGAACGCCGCAGGGCGCGTCGCGAGGCCGACGACCGCAGGAGTGCCGAAGAGCAGCAGCGCCGCCGTCTGGCCGCGCAGGCGGCCAGCAGCCCGGACACCGCCCCGCTCTCGTCCATCGGACCGGCCCCCCGGCCACGCCCCGCCGTCGCGCCGCGCACCGTCCGGCCGCGCTGCGCGGTGTGCGGCGGTCGCCTCGCCGACGTCCTGGCCTCCTACGGCGCGCATGTCTCGATCCGCACCGGCGACGGCTGGATGGACTGCCTCGACCGGCCGTGCACCCCCCAACGTCCGCAGCCGATCCCCGACACGCCCGCACACGACGCCCCCGCCGCGTCCTGGCCGCACGCCGCCTGAACCTGGGAGTTTCCATGCACACCACACTGATCCGGCTCAGTGCGCCCGCCGCGCCCGTTCCGCACGCCCCCGCGCCGCGGGGCCCGGCGAACTGCGCGCCGCCCGCCGCGGGCACCGGCCCTTCACGCAGCGCAGGGCGCTGCCCGACCGCGCAGAGCGGTGATGCAGACGATGAGCTGGATACGGGACCGGTTCTGGAGCCACTTCGTCGTCTGCTGGGTGCTGACGACCGCCGTCCTCACGCGGTGGGGAAGCGGGCCGGATCTAGGTCTCCACGCCATCCCCCTGGCCGTGATCGCAAGCTGGGCCTGGACACTGCACTGCGTTCGTGACCGCCGCGTCCAGGTGGCCGACGGCTTCCGGGCCCAGCACCACACCTGGAACAGCCTCCTGCGCTCCCACCCCCACACGATCCCAGCCCCCTCTACCGCGAGTTCGTACAGCGGATGAGCCATGCCGAGCAGCACCTGCGCGCCGTGGCCCGCCAATACCGCCTGCAGCGCCTGAGTATCGCGTTCACCGACGGCTGGCACCCCGACGGCGATGGAAACGACGCCGCCTCCATCAGCGACGGGCGCCGGAGTCACTTGTGGCTGGGCAGCAACTGGTTCGGGCCCGAGGAGACCGTCCACCTGCCAGTCGTCCTTGAGCACGAACTCGGCCACATCCTGCGCCGTGACAACCAGCGCGCGACCGTACTCCAGGCCGTCGGGGTGCTCCTGGTGGTCATGGCGACCGCGTGGCTTCCCCTGCCCGTCGCCGTCCTGACCGCAGCAGCACTCCGGCTGCTGTACATCGGGTGGTCGTGGCGCAGCGAGCTCGCCTGCGACGCACGCGCGGCACGTGCCTGCGGCCGCGACTCCGTGATCCTCCTGTGGAGGCGCAACACCGAGCTGCTGCGCACTCTCCCGCGGCCCACGCGCCTGTGGCACAGCCTACGTTCGGCCTCCACCCATCCCCCGGTCCGGCTGCGCATCTGGTGGGCCCAGCACCTCAGCGCACCCGCCGCCCCTAAGCCCCACCCCCTCGCCGCGCTGCCCGATACCCACGACAGGATCCGGCCCCTCGCCGCCTGAGCGTGACGCCCGGCCGATCCCGTGCGACGGCCCAGGAACACAAGGCGTCGGCCCACCCTTCCCGGACGGCGGGAGCTGCGCAGTACGCGCCGTCCACGGCCGAGGAAGGCTGCGCACACTGCCCGGCACGATCGACACAGAAGGGCCCGCTCATGCCGGTGATCAGCGTCATCACGCCCGTCCATCCCGCCGCCGCTGGATTCGTCGACGAGACCTACCACTGCCTCGCCGGTCAAAGGCTGCCTGCCGGCTGGTCCTTGCAGTGGCTGGTGCAGGCCGATGGCCCCGTCGACCTGAAACACCTGCCGGACGAGCCGTGGATCTCCACCGGCACCGGACGCCCCGGCGGTGCCGCACGGGCACGGACTCTCGCCCTGGCCCGGGCCAGGGGAGTGCTGCTGCGTCAGCTCGACGCCGACGACCTGCTTCCCGACCCGCTCACCCTGGCACGCGACATCCACACCCTGATCGACAATCCGACCATCGCCTGGGTCGTCTCACCCTGCTTGGATCTCCGCGCGGACGGCTCCACCGCCCTGGGCCCCTACGACCCCGCTCCCGGTCTCCTTCCGCCGCGCACACTGCTCGACGGGCTGCTCGCCGAGCGACTTCCGGTCATGGGGACCACGATCACCCTTTACACCGAACTGGCCCGCGCACTGGGCGCCTGGCCCGCCCTGCCCTATGGCCAGGACGTCGCCCTCAGCCTCAACGCGGAAGCGGTGTCCGCCGGCTGGATGCAGGAGCAGCCGGGCGAGCTCTACCGCCAGCACCCCGGCCAGGCGACCCTGTTCCGCCCGGCCGGGGAACGCCGGATCGCCCGCAAGGTGCTGGCGGACCAGGCACAAGCCCTGCACCGAACCGACTGGGCCTACCGCCCCCCGGCCGAGGTCCTCCGCGAAGGTCCGGGCCACCCGAAGGCCCCACCGCTCGCCAGTTGACCACCGAACCAGCGGGGCCACCCAGGTAGGCCCGGACCTGCCCGTCGGTAAGCAACGCGCGGACTAAGAGCGCGTCTTCGGAAGTGACCGGTCGCCGGTCGGCACGCAGCTCGGCGGGCCAGACGCTGTCCAGGGCGACGTCGACGGAGTCCATGGGGCTCAGCGTGGCAGCCGGCCGGCCCACGGGCACCCGATTCGGCCCCGGCCCTGATCGACTCGCACCGGGCGTCGGAGCATGGCCGGCGCCCGGTCGTGAGTCAGTGCTTCGGCTGTGGGTCGATGTAGTCGAATCCCTGGGACGCTCCGATGCGCATGACCAGGGACCTTGCGGCGGCCTGGGGGTGCTGGGCGATCCACGCGCACACTGAGGGCGGCAGGTCAGCGGTGTTCTCCGGGTTGTCGGGCAGCGTCGAGTGGCAGACGGTCCACCCCTCGTCGTACGACCCGTCCGGCCGCAGCCCGAGAAGTTCACGGCGCCGCTCATCGCTGAGCCCGGCAGGGTTGCTGCGGCGCCCGATGCACGTAGTGCACTTGCCGCTCATGACGCGTGTCTTCCCGGTCTCCGGGTCGAAGACGGACGGGGCCGCAGTATCCGAGGGGCCAGCTTGTACCGGCCGGGCAGGAGGCGCTGGTCGCGGCGCGTGGTTGGCCGGATCCTGACAGAAGTTGCGCATGCTGATCAGATCGTTCCCAGGGGTGGCCATCGCCTTCTCCTCATCCGTACACGTCGGCCCGGATTCTGTCAGATCGCCGGGAGAGCGGACCGCTCAACGGCCTGACCCGCACGCCGCGTGGGGCCCTGTCAGGCCAGGGTGTCGTGCCAGCGGCGGGAACCGTCGGCCAGGTCGTCCAGAGCGGCGCGCAGCTCGGTGGGCAGCGGCTCGGTGCTGTCAACGGCACGGCGCAGCGCCGCGATGAGCTCGGCGGCCGCAGAGCGCGGGTAGAGGTCGATCACGGCGAACATGCGGACGTGCAGAGCACGATCGAGCTCGGCCACATCCTGCTCTTCCCCGACGCGCGCCGCCTCCAGCTCTTCGGGGTAGGCGCCGTGCCGCAGCAGCCCGGGCAACGGACGGCCGACAGCGGTGCACGCGCGTCGGACGAGGCGATGCCCACGCACCACGACGGCAACGGCCACCAGACCGGCCCACGGGCTGAACAGCCACCCCCGGAAAGCGGCGCTCCCGCTCAACGCCCAGTCGGCAGCTACCACCACCGCCACGAGTACACCCGCGGCGAGGACGGGCACCGCCGCAACCCGCCGGATCCTGCGACGCCACGGCTGCGCGGCCGGCGCGCTGCCGACGACGGCCACGGGCGCGTGTGCCGTGTGATCCATGCTTGCTCGCCCCTCCCTTGTGGTTCGTCGATGGTAGGCCAGCCGCACCGTGGGTGTCGGCCGTGAACAGCGGCGTTGGCTCTCCGCAGGGCAGCTGCGACCGCAGACGGCAGGGCCGGCTCCGCGCTCGGAGCGAACCCCAGGCGGCCGATGTCAACTCCGCGCACTTGATGGCCCTCTGCGGGTACGTCAGATTCGGCCCGGGGCGGTCATCGCGTCGGGCAGGATGGCGTTATGTCCCTGAAGACCAGTCCTGCACGATGTCTGCGCTGCGGAGATCCCCACACCGAAGGCGACGGCGGATGGAACGCCGACTGGCGCCAGGGCCGGGGCCACGGGCTGGTGTGCCCCACCTGCCAGACGCCCGAGGAAGCCGCCGAGGCGTCGGTGAAGACCGCCTACCTCGACTACGACAACGCGGCCGTCGGCAGCGACGGAGCAGCGCGCGTGGCCCCCTTCGGCGGATGGCACAGCGTCCAGGCTGCCCACCACCCCGTGGTCGACAACCCCGCTATCCATCTCGCGGTGACGGCGGAGAAGAGCCGCCTGCTCATCGCGGTCGCCGCCCACAGCGACGCCGCACTGCAGAGAGTCTTCGCCGACGGACCGTGCAGCACCGTGGCCCGCGAGGCACTCGACAAGGCCGGAGCCGTTCCGCGCGACCGGCGGATTGCGGTCCGGCCGCTCGACGGCTGGCCCCACGACAGCGTGATGGTCGCGGAAGACCATGCACTGGCCGCGGACGGCGAGGACCGCGGCGAGCTGGTCCTGGGCTTTGCCCGCGAGATGAATCCTCACCTTCTGGACGCGTTCGCGCCCTGGGCCGCCGACGCCATGCGCCGG